>NZ_CP049109.1:1085000-2472237 GCF_011057975.1 Sphingosinithalassobacter tenebrarum
CTGATGGCATCGGCAATTTCTTCGGCGGACAGCGGATTGACGAGCAGCGCAGTGGGCATTTGCGCCGCGGCACCGGCGAAGCGCGAAAGAATGAGGACGCCGGGGTCCTCCGGGTCCTGCGCGGCAACGAATTCCTTGGCGACCAGGTTCATCCCGTCGCGCAGCGGCGTGACCAGCCCGATGCGCGCGGCCCGATAGACGCCGGCCAGCACGTCGCGCGGATAGCCTTGATTCACATATCGGATCGGCACCCAGTCAAGATCGGCATAGGCGCCGTTGATGTGGCCGGACATGGCCTCCAGCCGGGCGCGGATGCGCTGATAGCTGTCGACCGCGGCGCGGCTGGGCGGCGCGATCTGGAGCAGGAACTGCTCCTTTCGCTGTTCGGGGTTCTCTTCGAGAAAGCGTTCATAGCCGTTGAACCGCTCTTCGAGCCCCTTGGAATAATCGAGCCGATCGACGCCGACGATCATCGCGCGATCGACCGCGCTCTTGCGCATCTGATCGAATGTCGCGGCGGCGACATCCGAGTTGGTCATCTTCGTGAAATCCTGCGAATCGATGCCGATCGGGCAATTGAGCAGCTGGACGGTGCGATCCCCCAGCCGCACCACGCCATCGCCTTCCAGAGTGGCGCCGAGCTCGATACGCGCGAAATCGCAGAAGCTTTCCAGCCATTCCTGCGTATGGAATCCGATCACATCATAGGCGAACATCGATGCCACCAGTTCGTGCGCCTCGGGCAGGGTCGTCAGCAGGCGGCGCGGCGGCCAAGGGATGTGCAGGAAGAAGCCCATCCGGTTGTTGAACCCGCGCTTGCGCAGTTCGGCGCCGAGCGGGAACATATGGTAATCCTGAATCCAGATGACGTCCTCTTCCTCGATCAGCGGGCGAACCGTATCGGCGAAGCGTTCATTGGTGCGCTGATAGCCACCGGCGAAATCGCGCTCATATTCGGCGAGATCGATGCGGTAGTGGAAGAGCGGCCACAGCGTGCGGTTGGCGTAGCCGTTGTAATATTCCTCGATATCCTGCTCTTCCAGGTCGACCGTAGCGGTAGTGACGCCTTCGTTGCGCTGGAAGTTGATCTGGCCGGTGAACTGATCGGTATATTCGCCGGACCATCCGAACCAGATGCCACCGGATTCGCGGAGCGCCGCCTGAAGCGCGACGGCGAGGCCGCCCTGAGCGCCCGACATCGAACCCTTGGGAGCGCTCACCCGATTGGAAATGATGATCAAACGGCTCATCGTATGGAGCTCCATGGTTTGCTCAACAGCACTGCGCAGTTGATCATGCCGACAAGCGAGTAGGTCTGCGGATAGTTCCCCCACAATTCGCCCGTAACCGGTTCAATATCCTCGGAAAGTAGCCCGGCGCCGGTGCAGCGTGACAGCATTTCCTCGAAAAGTTCGCGAGCATCTTCGCTGCGGCCGGTGAAGTGCAATGCCTCAATCAGCCAGAAGGTACAGACGTTGAACGCCGTTTCCGGCAGGCCGAAATCATCCTCGGTGGCATAACGCAGCATGTGCGATCCCCGGCGCAGCCCTGCCTCGACCGCCCTTAGCGTTCCCTGGAAACGCGGATCGTCCGGCGGCAGGAAGCGCAAGTCTAGCAATTGCAGCAGGCTGGCGTCGAGATCGCTGCCGGAGAAAGTGGCGGAGACGAAATCCTCTTCCTCGCGCCACGCCGATTGTTCGATTCGCTGGCGCATCGTACCGGCGCGCGCTTCCCAGAAATGCTGGCGTTCGGGCAGGCCCAGTTCGCCCGCGACATTGGCGAGCCGATCGCATGCCGCCCAGCACATCGCGGCGGAATAGGTGTGGACGCTCTGCCGCGTGCGCAATTCCCACAATCCGGCATCGGGCTGGTCGTACAACTGCCAGGCGCGTTCGCCGATCCGCTCCAGCCCCTCGAAATCCTCGATCCCCGCCATGCGAAACAGGCGATGGTCGAAAAACGCCTGCGCGTTGGAAAGCACGATCTGGCCATAGGCGTCATGCTGGCGCTGGTCATAGGCGGCATTGCCGATCCGTACCGGCCCCATGCCGCGATAGCCGGGCAGGTCGCGCGCGATCCGTTCCTCGAGCGTCGCTTCGCCCAGAACGCCGTAGAGCGGCTGGATATGCCCGCCCTTCGCCGCATCGACGATGTTGCGCAGATAGACGAGATAGTTTTCCAGCACGTCGAGCGCGCCGAGCCGGTTCAGCGCCTGCACCGTGTAATAGGCGTCGCGGATCCAGCAGTAGCGGTAATCCCAATTGCGCTGCGAATCCGCATGTTCGGGGATCGATGTGGTCAGCGCGGCGACGATCGCGCCGGTTTCCTCATGCTGGCACAGCTTGAGCGTGATCGCCGAGCGGATCACCACTTGCTGCCATTCGAGCGGGATCGCGAGACCACGGACCCATTCCTGCCACTCCAGAGTCGTATTGGAGAGCATGTCCTCGATCGTTGCGGCGACATCCCCCGCGAAGCTCTCGTCGGGGCCGAGGAAGAAATGCAGCGGCCGTTCGGCGCGGAAGCTGCGTTCCTCCTGGATCATCCCCACCGGTGCGGTGGTGGTGAGGCGCAGCGTCATTGCGTCCATCGCATAGCGGATATGATTCGATCCGCCGATCCGCTGCTGACAGGTGCTGCCGTGATGGCAGGTGGGGCGCAGACGGACCCGGATCCGCGGGCTGCCCGCGACCGGGCGGACGATCCGCGCATAGGCGACCGGACGATAGGTGCGACCCAGCCGCTGGAAGCGCGGGCAGAAATCGATCACTTCGATGGCATTGCCGTTCGCATCGGTATGACGGCTGATCAGGATCGGGGTGTTGCGCAGATAATGCTGCTCGACTGCGATACAGTCTTCCAGCTCGACTGCCCACATGCCCTGGGCGGATTCGCCGTTCGGATCTTCGCCGCGCACCAGCGAGGAGAACATCGGGTCGCCGTCGACGCGCGGCACGCACCCCCAAACGAAATTCCCGGATCGATCGATCAGCGCGCTTACCTGGCAATTGCCGATGGGCCAGAGATCCAGGTTCGTCACGCGAGCGCCTCCGTTGCCGCAGCCAGCCAGTCGAGCGTCGCGGAGACGCCTCCCAGGCGATAGCTTGCCGATGTATCGCGCGGCGGCCCGACGAGCACGCCTGCGCCGCCGAGCGTTTCCGCCGCTTCAAAGCCGGGTTCGTCGGTCGTGTCGTCGCCGAGGAAGACCGGCCGGGTACCCGCGAATTTGGCCTGTTCCATGAAGGTCGCGATCGCGCGCCCCTTGTCGCCGCCCGACGTGCGTACTTCGAACAGCATCTTGCCGGGCTGAAGCTTCAGCCCGTGCACTTCCGCCAGCTTGGTGGCGAGCGCGCGGCACGCGCTTTCCGCCTCGGGCGCCTGGCGGAAATGGAGCGCCGCGCCGAGCGGCTTGTCTTCCACCATCACGCCGGGATTCTCGGCGGCGAGCGCCGTCATTTCGGCGTGCACCTCGGCAAGCGATGCCGGCCGTTCGGCGGCCGTCCGGCGTCCGTCGGCCCACAGGAATTCCATTCCGTGGCTGCCCGCGATCGCGAATCCGGGCATCGCGCCGCCACCCAGGAAACCGCGCACTTCGCTGGCGGGGCGGCCGCTGATCAGCGCAACCCGCCCGTCGAGCACCGATACCAGCGTCGCGATGAGTTCGTGCAGGCGAGCATCGACCCGAACCGCGTCGGGCCGGTCGGCAATCTCCACCAGCGTCCCGTCAAAATCGAGAAACAGGCTCGCGCCGGATAACAGATCGTCCGGCGGGGCCGGAAGTTGTTCGCTCGTTCCGCTCTGCACAGTCCCTCCCTGCGGCATATTGCTGGCGAAAGAAAGGCTGGAGCTTTCTGTTCGTTCCTTCGCCCTTGTCGGGGATGGGCTTCGCAACTGCAACATGGTTTCCGGGCCGTATCGGGCGACATCATGCAAAAGCGCCGGCCGCGAAGGATCGCGACCGGCGCCATTTTCAACGGATTTGCGCTGCGGGGGATGCCCCGGCGGCGCTTACTGTACGCGAGTCCAGGTCTGGTTCTTGCAGATGAAGGCGATGCACCCCTTTACCGACAGGCGATTGGCGCCCTTGCGTTCGACCACCGAGCGATAGGTGTCGCCGCCGCGCGGATCATAGATGCGGCCGCGCCACAGATCGTCGTCGCGCGTCATTTCGGTAAGGATCGGCAGGCCGAGTATCGGCCGGTTGCGCAGCTCGGGATCGGGATTGTGCTGATCGCGCCCGTTCGAATCCGGCGCACGGCGGATGACGCGCGAAATCTTTCCGCAAACCTGATTGCCGCAGGGGGCAATGGTGATTTCGGCGGTGCCGTCTTCCACCAGCCAGGTGCCGGTGATGGCAGTGTTGCTCTGCTGGGCCGAAGCCGGCAGCGCGAGAAGGGCCGACGCGGCAAAAAGCGACAAGGCGCGGAACATGGTCTCTCCTGAATAAAGAAATCTCGACAGTGCCCGGGTCACTGGGGCATCAGCCTTCCATGTACGCGCCCGGCGGGGCCGGGAACAAGCAGAATATGGGAGCGACCATGAGCGGCTGGACGATCGGAATCATCGGCGGATCAGGGCTTTACGATGTCGAGGGCATCGAGGACGCCGACTGGGTCGAAACGCAGAGCCCCTGGGGCAAAGCATCGGACGATTGCTTCGTCGGACGCGTCGGCCATGTCCGCGTCGTCTTCCTGCCGCGCCACGGCCGCGGTCATCGCATTTCGCCCGACCAGCTCAATGCGCGCGCCAATATCGATGTGCTGAAAAGGCTCGGCGTCACTGACGTATTGTCGATCTCTTCGGTCGGGTCGCTCGCCGAAGGGCGCCCGCCGGGCAGTTTCACCATCACCGATCAGTTCATCGATCGCACCCGGGGCCGTCCGTCGAGCTTTTTCGGAAGCGGCATGGTGGCGCATGTCTCGATGGCCGATCCCGTCTGCCCGCGCCTGTCCGGCCTCGTCGCCGACGCGGCGAAGGAAACTGGCGTGCAGGTCGATGTCGGCGGCACCTGTCTGGTGATGGAAGGGCCGCAATTCTCGACGCGCGCCGAAAGCCATCTCTATCGCAGCTGGGGGTGCGACATCATCGGCATGACCGCGATGCCCGAAGCCAAGCTGTGCCGCGAAGCCGAGCTGCCCTATGCGATGGTCGGCATGGTCACCGATTATGACTGCTGGCGCGAAGGCCATGAGGACGTGACGGTAGAGCAAGTGATCAAGCAGCTGATGGGCAACGCCGAAAAGGCGCGCGCGATGGTGCTCAACCTGCTCCGCGCGCTGCCCGAGGAACGCCCGGCGAGCCCGATCGACACGTGCCTCGACACCGCCCTGATCACTGCCCCGCATGCCCGCGATCCGCACGTGCTGGCGAAGCTCGACGCCGTGGCCGGGCGCGCGCTCGGGTGAGGGCGACGGGCGGCGCGGGCTACAGGGTGTCGGGTTCCGCCCGCCCTTCGATCTGTCGCGGATTGAACAGGATGCCGCGGCGGGCCTGCGCTTCGTTCCTCTCGCTGCGCTGCGCGATATTCGCGCTGTTCTGGAACTCGAGATCGGGATGGGTTCCCGGCGTATAGTCGTTGTCGGCATATTGGGTCAGCGGCATGGGCCGGGTAGGCAGCCCGGATCGGCGGATATCGGTCACCCAGTGAACGCCATGCTCGCCTTCGAATTTATAGTGAACACCGATGCGGTAGCTGAACAGATAGCCGGCAGCGAAATCCACGCCCAGAATAAACTCTTCCGGCTCGTGCGGGGCGAGGCTGAAAAAGTCGATGTCGTCGCGATACTCGCCATTCATCGAATCGACCAGCGGAGCGTAGTGCCAACCCTTTTGCGCAGTGACGCTGCCGACAAAGTAGCGAATTTCGGCGGCCGCTCCGCGCTCTCCGCCATAATATCCGGCCAGGTCGTCCGATATCGGTCGAACGTCCACGACATCGATGATCAGATAGGGGGCTGTTTGCACATAGACGCGGTCAGCGCTCGATTCGATGCTGATCAGTTCCATCCAGACATTCGGGAATGCCTCGGGCACATGGTCGCGGATCCAGGAAATCTTGCGCCCTTGGTACCGCGCCGGAAAAGATAGATTGTCGTCCACGATCGGCGCCGGTCGAGCGAGGATCGGCACAAATCCCGAGCGATCTTCGGCGTCGCGGCCGATATCGTCGACGCTGTCCTGCACACGCCCGACAGAGGAAGCAAGCTGCTCCGTTTGTGCTGTGTTTTCAGCATTTTGACTTTGAGAAACAGCGAAGTCGAAAAAAGAAAACAACAATCCGAAGATGCCAATCAAGGCAAAAAGGCCGGTGGCAAATGGATGTCTTCCGCAAACCTCGATAAAATCGCGCATTCGGTTGCTCATTGCCTGCCCCCCCCCCCGGAATTTGAGCCTGAATTCGCACGGATCAGAGGGCTGTTGCGGTAGCAAAGAGCGCAGCGCGACTTCAAGCTTCCTCTCCTCTTCCGTCAGATTTTGCGCTACGCAGTATCGGAACATCGGGAGGTCATGGCATGCGTCTGATCAGTCCAGTATTCGTCGCTGCCAGTTGCGCAGCGCTTGGTTGTGGCGCTTCGGTGCCCGGTTCGGTGACAACGCCGCAGTCCGTTCTCGAAATGCTCGATCCGACGCGGCGCGCGGCTTCGGTTTGCGGTGCGCGGGGCGACGGGCTGGCCGAGCGGTTGCGGCTCGCCGCCGAATATGGCGCGGTGCATGGCGGCGAGACCGGGCCGATGCCGCTGCTTTCGGGGCTGCCGCCGGTCGCGCTGACGATCAGCAGCGGCGATCCGGTCGCGCAGCGCTATTTCGCGCAGGGGATGATGCTCGTTTACGGGTTCAACCATGTCGCCGCGATCCGCTCCTTTCAGGAAGCGCAGGCGCGCGATTCCGATTGCGCGATGTGTTTCTGGGGCGAGGCACTGGCCTATGGCCCCAATATCAATGCGCCGATGGACCCGGCGACGCGCGACGCGATGTTCGCCGCGCTGGCGCGCGCCGAGGAACTGGCGCCCGGTGCCACGGTACAGGAACAGGCGCTGATCGCGGCGCTTGCCAAACGCTATTCGCAGGCGCCCGACGCCGATCGCGGCGCGCTCGACGCCGCCTATGCCGAAGCGATGCTTGCGGTGGCGGCGCGCTGGCCCGAGCAGGAGGATATCGCCGTTCTCGCCGCCGAGGCGGTGATGGGGACGAGTCCCTGGAACTACTGGGAAGCGGACGGGCGCACGTTGTTTCCGGCGATGCTGCCCGCGAAGCAATTGCTCGAAACCGTCGTCGCGCGCACGCCCGATCATCCGCAGGCGAGCCATTTGCTGATCCACCTGATGGAAGCGAGCCGCGACGCCAAGCTCGCCGAGCCCGCCGCCGACCGGCTGGCGAGCGGCATCGCACCCGGGGCGGGGCATCTCGTCCATATGCCCGCGCATATCTATTTCCGGCTCGGGCGGTTCGCGGATTCGATCCGGGTGAATGTCGATGCCGTGCGCGCGGACGAGGCGTTTCTCGATCAGGTCGGCGACGACGGGCTCTATCGCTACGGCTATTATCCGCACAACGTCCATTTCCTCGTCACGTCGGCGCAGATGGCGGGCGATCTCGACACCGCGCTGCGCGAAAGCGCGCGGCTGATGGACATTCTCAAACCCGATCCGGCGATCGAGATCGGCTGGATGCAGATGATCCATGCCGCGCCCTATCTGGCGCATGCGCAATTTTCCGATGCCGACACGATCCTGGCGCTGCCCGCGCCCGATGCGCGGATGCCGATGGTGGGTGGATTGCGGCACTATGCCCGTGCGGTTGCCTATGCCGAGCGGCAGGATGGCGAAGGCTTTGCCGCGTCGCTCGCCGCGCTGCGCGCGGCTGGAGATGCGCCCAATATCGCCGCGCTCGAAGCGCAATATTTCCCGGCCGGGGATGTGCTGCGGCTCGCCGAAACGGTGGCGCAGGGGCGCTGGGCGATGGCGGCGGGCGATTGGGACGGTGCCATCGCGCAGTTCACCGCTGCTGCCGAGATCGAGGACGGGCTGCCCTATCTCGAGCCGCCGATCTGGTCCTATCCGGTGCGACAGGCGCTTGGCGCCGCGCTGTATCAGGCCGGGCGCTATGGCGAAGCGAAGACGGCGTTCCTCACCGCCCTATCCGCCTATCCGGCCAATGGCTGGGTGCTGTGGGGGCTGGGAAAGACCGAGCAGGCGCTCGGCAACCGGCTGGAGGCCGAAGCAACCGAAGCGGCGTTCGGCCGGGCGTGGCTGGGCGATCCGGCCTGGCTGACGATGGCGCGGCTGTAGCGGAAAAGGCTCAGCCGTCGACCGGCGGCATCGGCATCGCCGCGTCCTTGCCCGCGACCGTATACCATTGCCGGACGGTCCAGTGCGTCACCAGCCCTTCGGTGACATAAGGATCGGTGCGGGCAAATTCCTCGGCCGCTTCGGGCCCGTCGCCCTGAAACAGCAGGAGCGCCGTGTCGAGCGGGTCGACCAGCGCTCCGGCGAGGATCAGATCGCCCGCATCGGCCGCGGCCTGCGCCTTGGCAAGATGCGGGACGCGTACCTCCTCGCGCCGGTTCATATAGTACGGCGCGAGGGTGTAGGTGAGCAGCCAGTGGGCCACCGTGCTGACTTACGCCGCCAGCTTGCGCAGCACATACTGCAGGATGCCGCCGTTGAGATAATATTCGAGCTCGTTGACGGTATCGATGCGGCACTTGGTCATGAACGTCTCCTTCGACCCGTCGGCGCGGGTGAGTTCGACTTCCACGTCCTGACGCGGGCGGATGTCGGCGATGCCCTTGATCGTGAAGGTCTCGCTGCCGTCGAGCTTCAGCGTCTCGCGGTTCACGCCTTCGGCGAACTGGAGCGGCAGCACGCCCATGCCGACCAGGTTCGAGCGGTGGATACGCTCGAAGCTTTCGGTGATCACCGCGCGGACGCCGAGCAGGATCGTGCCCTTCGCCGCCCAGTCGCGCGACGAGCCGGTGCCATATTCCTTGCCCGCGACGACGACCAGCGGCGTGCCGTCGGCCTTGTGCTTCATCGCCGCGTCGTAGATCGGCATGACTTCGCCATTATATTTGGTCACGCCGCCTTCGGTGCCCGGCGCCATTTCATTGCGGATGCGGATGTTGGCAAAGGTGCCGCGCATCATCACTTCATGGTTGCCGCGGCGCGAGCCGTAGCTGTTGAAGTCCGCCTTGGCGACCTGATGCTCCTGCAGATAGGTGCCGGCGGGGCTGTCGGCCTTGATCGAACCGGCCGGCGAAATGTGGTCGGTGGTTACCGAATCGCCCAGGATCGCCAGCGGCTTGGCGTCGATGATGTCGCCGACCGGTGCGGGCGTCATTTCCATGCCTTCGAAGTAAGGCGGGTTGGCGACATAGGTCGAGCTGGGGTTCCACTGGAAGGTGTCCGAACCCTCGACCTTGATCTTCTGCCAATGTTCGTCGCCGGCATAGACGTTGCCGTAGCGCTCCTTGAACATGTCTTCCTTGACCGACGACATGATCAGGCCCTGCACTTCCTCGTTGCTCGGCCAGATGTCGGCGAGGAACACGTCCTTGCCGTCCTTGTCCTGACCCACCGGCGTTTCGGTGATGTCCTCGGTGACGGTGCCCTTGATCGCGAAGGCGACGACGAGCGGCGGCGAGGCGAGGAAGTTGGCGCGCACGTCCGGCGACACGCGACCTTCGAAGTTGCGGTTGCCCGACAGCACCGAGGCGGCGACGATATCGTTGCCGTTGATCGCCTTCGAAATCGGCTCGGCGAGCGGACCCGAATTGCCGATGCAGGTGGTGCAGCCATAGCCGACCAGATTGAAGCCGAGCGCGTCGAGATCGTCCTGCAGCCCCGCCTTGGCGAGATAGTCGGTCACGACCTGGCTTCCCGGCGCGAGCGAGGTCTTCACCCACGGCTTGCGGGTCAGCCCCTTTTCGCGCGCCTTTTTCGCCACCAGACCCGCGGCGATCAGCACCGAGGGATTGGAGGTGTTGGTGCAGCTGGTGATCGCGGCGATCACCACGTCGCCGTCGCCGATGTCATGATCGCGGCCTTCGACAGGCGTACGGACCGGGCGTTCCTTCTTGTACACCTTCTGAAGGTCGCCGTTGAACACTTCGTCGACGGCGTCGAGGCTGACGCGATCCTGCGGGCGCTTCGGCCCGGCGAGGCTCGCCTTGACCGTGCTCATGTCGAGTTCGAGCGTGTCGGTGAAGATCGGCTCGGGCGCGCTTTCGTCGTGCCACATGCCCTGCGCCTTGCAATAGGCTTCGACCAGCGCGACGTCCTCGTCCGGGCGGCCGGTGAGGCGCATATATTCGAGCGTCTTGTCGTCGATCGGGAAGAAGCCGCAGGTCGCGCCATATTCGGGCGCCATGTTGGCGATCGTCGCGCGATCGGCGAGCGTCATGCTGGCCAGGCCCGGGCCGTAAAATTCGACGAACCGGCCGACCACGCCGCGCGCGCGCAGCATCTGAGTCACCGTCAGCACCAGATCGGTCGCGGTGATGCCTTCGGGCAGCGCGCCGGTGAGCTTGAACCCGACGACTTCGGGGATCAGCATCGACACCGGCTGGCCAAGCATCGCGGCCTCGGCCTCGATCCCGCCGACGCCCCAGCCGAGCACGCCCAGGCCGTTGATCATCGTCGTGTGGCTGTCGGTGCCGACCAGCGTGTCGGGATAGGCGACCGGCGTGCCGTCCGGCGCTTCGCTCGACCACACGCCGCGGCCGATATATTCGAGATTGACCTGGTGGCAGATGCCGGTGCCCGGCGGCACGGCGTGGAAATTCGCCAGCGCCTTCGACCCCCATTTGAGGAATTCATAGCGTTCGCCGTTGCGCTGATATTCGAGCTCGACATTCTGCTCGAACGCCTTGGGCGTGCCGAATTCGTCGACCATCACCGAGTGATCGATGACGAGATGGACGGGCACCTGCGGATTGATCTTCTCCGCGTCGCCGCCGAGCGTGGTGATTGCATCGCGCATCGCGGCGAGATCGACGACGCAGGGAACGCCGGTGAAATCCTGAAGCAGCACGCGCGCGGGGCGATACTGGATCTCGCGCTCGGGCGCGTGCGGGTTTTGCTGCCAGTCGACGATCGCCTGCGCGTCATCGGGCGTGACCGACGTCCCGTCCTCGAAGCGGAGCATGTTTTCGAGCAGCACCTTCATGCTGAAGGGCAGGCGGCTGACATCGCCCAGCTTCGCCGCCGCCTTGGGCAGCGAATAATAGCTGTAGCTCTTGCCGCCGACGCTGAGCGTGTCGCGGGTATCGAGGCTGTCCTGGCCGATTGCAGTCATGTGAGGGCCTTTCCCTTGTTTTTGACCCAAGCGCGGCGGAGGCGCGGATGGTTCCGCGATGCGCAGCCCGGGCATGTGAGCACGAGAGTCGCGCGCGCTGTAGCAAGGGGGTGGGGGTTGGGGAAGTGGGGGAGGGGGAATGGCGGCTTCGCGCCCTAATATCGGACGTAGGCAGGGCAAATTTCACGGCCTGAAATCGGTCGTTCATTCCGTTCTCAGAGTGCAACTGATCGTGCGGCACTTCGCGTAAATCTGGATTCTCAAGTTTTTCCCGTACTGCACGTCGCATAGGCTCGTGCCTCTCTGACACGCAGCCACATTCGTTTAACCTGAAAGTTGTCGTAAGCCCCTCTGGCCAAGTTTGGATTTTCGCGTAATGGTCCTATAACGGCGAATGGAAACAGACGATTTAAGGCAACTTGAAAATTGGCGGCAGTACAACAGGAACTCACGGTTCGCGGCGAGCAGGTCGAGCGGGTTTTTATCAATTTCCGTGAAGACAAATACGTTGTTAACCGGCGGTATCAGCGCAAGCTGATCTGGACTATCGAGGAAAAGCAGAACTTCATCGACTCCATCATAAAGGGGTTTCCTGTCCCCATAATCTTGCTCGCTGAACCTGTAGGACGACCGGACGGAACTCTCGAGATCATCGATGGGATGCAACGCATGAACGCCATTACGTCGTTCATTGGGAACGAGTTCCCAGTTGATGGCGGTTACTTCGATCTGAACACGTTTGCCACGACGAAGGACCTGCTTGATCGGGAAGTGATCGAGCAGAAAACGCCGATGCTTGACCGAGATCGATGCCTCGCAATCGCATCCTACCCAGTTCCAATTTCAATCTACGAGGCGGCGCGCGGTGAGTCGGTCGAGGAAGTCTTTCGTCGCATCAACTCTGGCGGCCGTCAGCTTTCTCGACAGGAGCTCCGGGCGGCAGGCGCGACGGATGCATTCGCCGAGTGCGTAAGGCAAATCTCCGCGCGTGTGCGTGGCGATACTTCCAACTCCGACCTGCTGTTGTTGGGTGAAATGCGCAAGATCAGCATCACCAATAGGGAATTGGAGTACGGTATAAGCGCCGATAGCGTCTTTTGGGTCGCCCACGGCATCTTGACGAAGGACCAGCTCCGCCAAAGTCGCGATGAGGAAATGGTCGCGGATCTCGTCGCCTACATGGTCTCCGACGAACCTATAGCTTCGCGCACAGAGCTATTTGACGACTACTATGGCGCGACTTTCCCGATGACGCCAGCCAGCAAGGCACGATTCGACGCAGTCGATCAGGCAGTTAGGAAGAGAAGTCCAGAACTTGTCGACCTTGACTATCAGCGCGTCCAAGACAGTCTATCTCTGCTCTTCGGGCAAGCTAGGACAACCTTTTCTGGACTCATCTTTCCGAACGGGAATGGCGGCAACCCAGTTCCTCGATACTTCCAAGCCGTTTTTCTCGCCTTCCATGACCTGATCGTCAAGAAGAGCAAGGTCGTGTCGGACAGCGCGGGCTTGATCTCGCGGTTGACAGATTGTGGGAAGAATATCGATATTCAAGACGGCGGAAGATGGGGTGCGGAGAACCGGAGTAGGACTATTGACTCCGTAGTCGGCTGGATCCAGGCATTTTTCGAAGAGGATAAAAACCCAGATCCTGCGAGGGTTCATTGGGTTACCAAGTTCCAGAACCTGCTTACCAACTCATTGACCGAGCAAGCAGCCTACGATTTCAAGCAGGGCTTCTATACTCTTATCGAGCCCCCGTCCTTCGACGAGGGATCGTTCGACAAGATCATGGAAACCTGCGCAGCAATCGCCAACATTGGCAAGGGGCATAAGGGCTACGTGCTCGTCGGCGTTGCGGAGAATGCCTCAACTGCGGCAAGGGTTCAGGAAGTCTTCGGTAGCCAGCCACTATCTTACGGCGGGTTCCACGTGACGGGAGTGGATCACGAAGCACAGCACGCTGGAAAAAGTCTTGATCAAATGTTTCAAGAGATTACCGATCGTGTCGGTCGCTCCGGCCTCTCGGAACCCTTGAAGTCCTACGTTAACTCCCATCTCAAGTGCGTTCAGTACTACGATAAGACGATTTTCGTCTTTGAGATTCTGGGTCAGGACGGCCCCTCTCACTGGGGTGATAGGTGGCCTGAGCGACAAGGCACACAGGTCAAGAGCGTAACCCCAGACCGCATGGGAGCGTTGTTCGCACGCTTCAACCAAGCGGGTAGTTAGGCGAACGGCAGCTTTTCGGATATGTCGCGCCGAAGCTGACGGTCTGGAGACGGTCCAACAACCGCCGCTATCGACAGATGTTCCCATAATGTTCTTCCAATGTAGGATTTCATCCGATACGCCATTCGCTCCCTGAATAAAGGAGCGAGTCGGATGACGGCGGAGCGGGGCTGGTCGGCGGAGACGGAGGCGGCGTTTCTGGCGGCGCTGGCGGAGCTGGGGACGGTGAAGGGCGCCTGTGCGGCGATCGGCAAATGGCCGACCAATGCCTATCAATATCGCAAGACCGCGCCGGACTTCGCGGCGCGCTGGGACGCGGTCGTCGCGCGGCTGACCGCTGAGCGGGTACGCGCGCGGATCGGCGAGGTGCGCGACGGGGCGGGGATGATCCCGCGCTATCGCGTCCGCCGCGACGGCTGGACCGAGGCGCGGCAAAAGGCGTTTCTGCGTGCGCTTTCCGAAACCGGCTGCGTGCGCGACGCGTGCAAGCGGGTGCGGATTTCCAATGTCTCCGCCTATCGCATCCGCAAGCGTTCGGCGGCGTTCGCGCGCGCCTGGGACCGCGCGCTCGCCAAGGCGGCGCCGACGATCGAGCAGGCGGCCTATGATCGTGCGGTGGCGGGCTGGGAAGAGCCCATCGTGCACGGCGGGAAAGTCGTCGCGACGCGGCGGCGCTATTCGGATTCGCTGCTGCGCTTGCTGTTGACGCGCGGGGTGGCGGGGGCCGGGGCGGGCTCCGGTGCGGGCGGCGCGGAAGGCGAACCGGCCGATGCGGTGCGGCTGCCCGAGCTTTCGATCGGCGAATTCGGGCGACTGCGCATGGCGGACGGGACGCCGGTGGAAGCGCGCTCGCCGGTGGGGCAGGCGTTTCTGGCTTCGGTGGCGGAGCGGCAGGGCGTGCAGGATCGCTGCGACGGATCGGGCTATTGGGAAGTCAGCTGGGACGGCACGGTCGCCTATGCCAGCCAGATCGAGGCCAAGGCCGAAGTGCTGCGGCGGATCGAATTGCTGCGCGACCGCCCGGACGACATGTGATTGACGCACGCGCGACTGCGTGGAACCCTTGGCGTGGTCCGATCATTCCTGCAGGGTTCAGTCAAAGGAGAAATGGGGCATGTCCGTACTGCGTTACAGCCTGGTGATCGGTTCGATGGTGGCACTTGCGACCTCGGCCGGCTGCTCGAGCGAGACGACCACCTATGTCGACAATTCCACCGATATCCTGGCCAATGACGTCATGCCCGAACCCGAAACGGGCAATATGATGATGGGCAATGCGATGGTGCCGGGCGGTGAGCGCGCCGAAGCGGTGTTGAAGACCGCCGACGACACCGAAGTCGGCACGGCGGTGATCCAGCAGATGGGCGACGGGCTGCAGGCGACGGTGCAGGTGAGCGGCGTTCCGGCCGGCAAGCATGGCGCGCATGTCCATATGACCGGCACTTGTGAAGCCCCCGATTTCAAGAGCGCGGGCGGCCACTGGAATCCCGAAGGCACGCAGCACGGCCTCGAAAATCCGCAGGGCGCGCATGCCGGCGACATGCCCAATCTGGTCGTCGGCGCCGATGGCAGCGGATCGCTGACCTTCATGCTGCCGGGCGGGACGTTCGAATCGCTGATGGAGGACGACGGTGCGGCCTTTGTCGTCCATGCGGGCGAGGACGATCTGTCGACCGATCCGGCCGGGGATGCGGGTGCGCGCTTTGCCTGCGGCGTATTCGAAGCGGAATGAGCCCCGCGCCGGGGCTTTGATCCGGCGCAATTGCAGCGGCGACGCTTACGGCTATCGGGTGTCTTTCCCGGAGGGAGGTGCCTGATGCCGACGTCGCTGCTGTTCGTGTGCCTGGGCAATATCTGTCGCTCGCCGCTCGCCGAAGCGGCATTTCGCGAAGCTGCCGAACGGGCCGGGCTCGAGGTTGAAGTGGATTCGGCCGGGACCGGCGAATGGCATGTCGGCCACGCCCCCGATCCGCGGGCGCAGCAAGTGGCCGCGCGGCACGGGCTCGACATTTCGCACTATCGCGCGCGGCGCGTGTCGCCCGCCGATTTCCGCCAGTTCGACCATATCCTAGCGCTCGACCCCGAAAATCTGCGCGACCTGATCGCGATCGCGCCGAACGACACCAGCGCGGCGATCGGCCTGCTGATGGATCATGTCCCCGGTCGTGCGGGCCAGGGCGTGCGCGATCCTTATTATGGCGGCGAGGCCGATTTCGACACGGTGTGGGAGGATGTGCGCGCAGCGGCGTATGCTCTGGCGGCGAAGCTGGCCGAGGATCGCTAGCGCACGCGGAAACGGCCGGATTCCTGTCCCGCCTCTTCGGCTGCCTACCCCCGCCCCTCCAGCGGATAGCGCTCCACCGCCTCATAGGTCGCGCCTTCGCCGCCGAGGCGGCTTTCGAACAGCAGGAATTCGGTCAGCAGGAAGCGTGGCGTTGCCAGCCCTGCATGGTCGGCGAGCCAGCGGTCGGGGGAACCGGCGGTGCGGCTCATGCGCGCCAGGGTGATATGCGGGAAATAAGCGCGGTGCTCGGGGGAGAGGCCGGTGCGCACCAGCGCCTGATCGGCTTTCTGGTGCAATTGCGTGATCGCCTCGCGCGGGCGGATGCCGGCCCAGACGGCGTTGGGGCGCCCCTTGCTTTCGAAACAGCCGACGCCGTCGATCGCGACTTCGAATGCCGGTCCGCGGATCGCCGCGAGGGCGATCGCGGCATCGTTGGCGCGATGCATGTCAACGTCGCCGATGAAGCGCAGCGTGATGTGGAGCTGGTCGTCGCGCTGCCAGCGCGCGCCGGGAATGCCGCCATGCGCGGCCAGCAGCGCCTCCCGAATCGCGGGCGGCGGACGAAACCCGACGAATAACCGATGCATGATGAACCCGCCCTTAAAGGCTTCGGCCCGATGAAGGAACCGGTTTCGCTTGAAATTCGGGGCGGGAAGCCTGATATTTGCACCATCCGGCAGCCACGCCGGGCAAAGGAGTTCTAGATGGCGAATTGGTCTGATCCCCGGTCGACGGGCGCCCCCTATGCCGCGGGGACCGCGACCGAGGCCGGAGCGGTCGATGCGGGGCTGCGGTCCTACATGCTCACGGTCTATAATTTCATGATGTCGGGCGTGCTGCTCACGGGCATCGTCGCGATGTTCTTCGCGTCGAGCGGCGCGATTTCGATGCTGTACAACACGCAGACGGGCGGCGCGAGCGGCCTGGGCTGGATCGTGATGCTGTCGCCGCTGGCGATCGTGTTCGCGATGAGCTTCGGCATGAACAAGATGTCCAAGGGCACGCTTCAGGCGCTGTTCTGGGGCTTTGCGGTGCTGATGGGGGCCTCGCTCTCGTCGATCTTCCTCGTTTATACCTCGGCGTCGATCGCGTCGGTATTCTTCGCGACGGCGGCGGGCTTTGCGGGTCTCAGCCTCTATGGCTACACCACCAAGCGCGACCTCGGCCCGATCGGGACGTTCCTGATCATGGGGCTGTTCGGGCTGATCGTGGCGATGCTGCTCAATGCCTTCATCTTCCAGTCGCAGGAAGGCAGCATGATCATCAGCGCGCTGGGCGTGCTGATCTTCGCCGGCCTGACTGCCTATGACACGCAGAAGATCAAGAGCATGTACTTCCAGGTCTCGCACAATGGCGAACTGCAGAGCAAAGTGGAGATCATGGGTGCGCTGACGCTCTATCTCGACTTCATCAACATGTTCCTGTTCCTGCTGCGCCTGTTCGGCAGCCAGCGGAGCTGATCCCCGGATCACGGAATGCGAAAACAGGCCCGGCGGGGAAACTCGCCGGGCCTTTTCGTTTGTTGGTGTGGCGACGAAGTTTCAGCACCTGTGCGTTGGTCCTATTGGACGACACCTTCGCGTTCCTCCCCTGGAAGGGGAGGGGGACCGCCAGCGAAGCTGGTGGTGGAGGGGTAGCTCGCCTCAGGCGCAGCGTCAGCGGCCAATACCCCTCCACCGCCTGCGGCGGTCCCCCTCCCCCTCCGGGGGAGGGACAGTTTTGTGGCCGAAATCCGGCCGGGAACGCACAAGCGGGCTCGCTCGTTTTTCTGCTGAAAGCAGGAGATAACCGATGACCGATCGCAACCCGACCGCAGAAGCCGTGACCGAAGACATGTCGGTCGCACCGCCCGACCCGGAGAAGGACACCGCATCCGATCCCAAGGGGGCGTCCAAGGACGACGCAGGCACCGACGAGAGCATTTCCGAACGGCTCGACCGCAATCCCGAAAGCCGCCAGGCGCGGCTCGATCGCGGGCTGGACGAATCGATGGACGCATCCGACCCGCCCGCGACGACCCAGCCGGTGCACAGCACGCAGCCGCCCAAATCCTCGGGCTATGACCCGGAAGCGGAAAAGGCCAAGAAGTGAGCCGTCACCGCCGCTCCCGAACCGGGAGCGGCGCATAAGGGGGAGTGCGGCAACTGGGCGTACAGAAACAGAGCGCGGCCGAGGGCGGTCAGAAGCCCGCAGGCTGGCGCAAGCACATCGTCATCTATGCGGCGCTCGTCGCGAATCTCGGCATCGCCGTCGCCAAATTCGTGGCGGCGGCGATTTCCGGTTCGTCCTCGATGCTGACCGAGGGCGTGCATTCGCTGGTCGATACCGGCAATCAGGGGCTGCTGCTCTACGGCGAACATCGCGCCGAGAAGCCGGCCGACAAGATCCACCCCTTCGGCTACGGCCGCGAGCTCTATTTCTGGAGCTTCGTCGTCGCGATCCTGATCTTCGGCGCGGGCGCGGGGGTGTCGCTCTACGAAGGCTATGTTCATTTCGTCGATCCGCATCCGATCGAGGATCCTACGATCAGCTATATCGTGCTCGCCGTCGCCTTCGCGCTCGAAGGGACGAGCTGGTTCATCGCGCTGCGCGAATTTCGCGAGGCGAAGGGCGAGGCGGGCTGGTGGCGGGGACTGCGCGATTCCAAGGACCCTTCGACTTTCGTCGTGCTGTTCGAGGATTCGGCGGCGCTCGCCGGGCTGATCGTCGCGGCGGTCGGTGTCTGGGCAAGTGTGACGTTTGATATTCCCGAAATCGACGGCGCGGCATCGATGCTGATCGGGCTGATCCTCGCGACAGTCGCTACCCTGCTCGCGCGCGAGGCCAAGGGGCTGCTGATCGGCGAGCCGGCCGATCCGGTGCTGGTGCAGCGCATCCGCGACATGGTGGCGCACGAACCGGCGGTGATGCACGTCAATCACGTCCGCACTATCCATACCTCGCCCGATGCGATCTTCGTCGCGATCAGCGCCGATTTCGAGGATGGCGTTTCGCTTGGCGACGGCGAAGCGATCATCGAACGGCTGGAGGCGGAGCTGCGCGCCGCGATCCCGGCGCTGTCGTCGATTTACGTTCGGCCGGAGAAGCGGGAGGATGCCTGGGTGGATTGAGGTGGGCCCGCCCTCACCCTTCGCCGCCTTCGGCGTCTTTTCCCTCTCCCGATGGGAGAGGGAAGGAGGCGCGTAGCGCCGGGAGGGTGAAGGCGGTTTTCCTTCAGACTTCCTGCTAGCGCCTCAATCCTTCCCCAGAACATCCAGTGCTGCCAGCGTCAGCGCTTCGCTGGCTGTGCCGATCACCGCTTGCGCATCGGGCGCCCATTTGGGGCTGTGGAGCGAGGGCAGCTCGGCCTCGCCACGCTGCGCCGCGTCCCATTGCTCCTGCGGTACGCCGCCGACCCAGAAGATCAGGCTCTCCATTGTCGGATCGGCGCGGTAATAGCGGCCGAAATCCTCGCCGCCCATCACCGGCGTCGGCGATGTCACGCGCGCCTCTCCGAAATGATCGGCGAACAGCCCCTTCAGGCGCGTGGCGAACTCGGGCGTGTTGTAGGTCGACGGAGTATATTCGTCCTTCACCGTCACTTCGGGCAGCCGGTCCTCGGCGATGCCAGCCGCGATCGCTTCGCCGCGCGCGATCCGGGCGATGCCGTCGAGAAGTTGCTTTCGTACTTCGTCGGTATAGCTGCGCACGGTGAGCTGCAGCGTCGCGGTGTCGGGGATGATGTTGTGCTTTGAGCCCGCATGGAAGCTGCCGACTGTCACCACGGCGGGCTGCTGCGGATCGACTTCGCGGCTGACCAGCGTCTGCAGCGATGTCACGATGCGGGCGGCGACGACGATTGGATCCCTGGCGGTGTGCGGGTATGCGCCGTGGCCGCCGGTGCCGCGGACGACGATATCGACCGAATCGACATTGGCGAGCGCATAGCCGGGCGTGACGCCGATCATGCCCGCGGGCAATCCGGCGCTGTCGTGAAAGGCGATGGCGTAAGTGGGTTTCGGGAAACGCTCGAACAGTCCGTCGGCGAGCATCATCCGCGCGCCCATGCCGCGTTCCTCGGCGGGCTGCAGGATCATCACCAATGTTCCCGACCATTGGTCCTTGAGCGCCGCCAGCCGCCGCATCGTGCCGACCCATGCGGTCATGTGCGTATCGTGGCCGCAGGCGTGCATCACGCCGGCCTCGAGCCCCTCGTCGGTCGTCGCGCGGACGGTGGAGGCGAAGGGGAGGCCGGTCTCCTCGGTAACCGGCAGGCCGTCCATATCGGCTCGGATCAGCAGCACCGGGCCCGGTCCGTTCTCCAGCACCGCGACGACGCCGGTTCCGCCGACGCCTTCAGTAACGGCATAGCCCGCCTCGCGTGCCTTGCCCGCCAGCAGCGCGGCGGTTTCGGTTTCGTGCAGGCTCAGTTCGGGATTGGCGTGGAGATGGCGATAGAGTTCCATCAGGCCCGGCATGTCCTGCGGCGCGGGATCGGCGGACTGGGCCGACGCCCCGGCGGGCGCCAAAACGAGCGCGACGGCGAAAAGGATGGTTCTGCGCATGATGTCCCCCCGATTGCTGCGGGTGCAGCTTCGCGGGATGCGGCCGATCGCGCAAGGGCGCGGCGCCGCTATTCGCTCGCGGGCACCAGCTCGATCACTTCCAGCTTCGATTCGAAGCGCGGCCAGGGCAGGACCAGCCGCCAGCGCGCATCGTCGACACGTTCGACATAGCCGATCATGTCGCGCGTCGTATCGGTGCCGTAGCGCAGCGGCGCTGCTTCGTCGCCGAGCACGAGTGTGCCGAGGAAGATCGCGCGCGCGTCGCGATCGCGAAAGAGCAGCCCCACGGGGCGCTGCGTGCCGCCCAGCTTGTGCAGGCCGAGCACTTCATCCTCGAAAAAGACGCGGCATTCGCTCCACGGGAAGCGGATGAAATCATGCGCGGCGGGCCCGGCGGCGCCCAATTTGTAGGTGCGGCAGCGATAGGTGCCGGGCGGCGGCATGGCGCCTGCCAGCGCGCGATCGGGCGCGAACAGCGCGCCGCCCTGCGCGATCGCATCAGGATCGGCGGCGCGCGCGGCGGGCAGCGCCGCATCCCAGGCATCGTGCCAGCGACGCAGCCGGTCGCGATCGGCGGGCGTCGCGACGCCGCGCCAGTTCGACCCCATCTCTCCAGGCGGTGCATACATGCTGCGATAAATCCCGCACGAAGCGAGTGTGAGCGCTGCGGCGGCCGCCAGTGCGGATTTCCCGATCATCGAAGCCAATCTCCCCAGCCGGCCGTACCCTCTTGTCGCGCGGGAAGCGCTCGCGGTCCAGCCCCGGCCGGGGATTATGCGACGGGCCGCATGCTACTGGGCGGTCCAGCCGCCGTCGATCGACAGGTTGGTGCCGGTGATACCCGAGGCTTCGTCGCGGCAAAGATAGATGGCCAGCGCCGCGACTTCCTCGGGCTTGACGAACTGCTTGGTCGGCTGGCCGGCGAGCAGCACGTCGTTCATCACCTGCTCGCGCGTCATGCCCCGCAGCTTCATCGTGTCGGGAATCTGCTTTTCGACGAGCGGCGTCCAGACATAGCCGGGCGAAATGCAGTTGACGGTGATCCCGTCGGTCGCGGTTTCCAGCGCGACGGTCTTGGTCATGCCGGCAATGCCGTGCTTGGCAGTGACATAGGCCGATTTCCCCGGGCTGGCGGTAAGCGAATGCGCCGAGGCGGTCGAGATGATCCGGCCCCATTTCTTCGCCTTCATATGCGGCACCGCGCCGCGCATCAGATGCCAGGCCGAGGAAAGGTTGATCGCGATGATCGCGTTCCACTTTTCGATCGGGAAATCCTCGATCGCGTCGACATGCTGGATCCCGGCATTGGCGATGACGATGTCGGGGCCGCCCAGTTCGTTGTGACAGCGATCGATCATCGCATAGATTTCATCGGGTCTGGTCATGTCGGCGGCATCGTAGAGCGCGCTTGCACCGCTGTTTTCGGCCAGCGCCGCGCGCTCCTTTTCGATTTCTTCGGCATCGCCGAACCCGTTGATCATCACAGAGGCGCCCTCGGCTGCGAGTGCCTGCGCGTAAGCCAGACCTATGCCCGAGGTCGATCCGGTGATGATGGCCGACTTGCCTTTGAGAAACATGACGATGCTCCGTGCTGTGCCTGTTATTTGCGGGTGAGATCGAAGGCGGCGGATTTGCCGTCGAGGATGTTGTTGGCGATCAGCTGCGCATTGGCCATCGTCTCGGCCACCGCGGCGGTGCCGGCATGCCAGTGTTCGCGCAGCGTGCGCGCGGAAAATTCGAAGTCGCGGCTGCCGCCTTCCCAGGCATTGGCGCGATAGATGAGGTGGACGATGCTGAGCGGCGCCTCGTGCGCCAGTTCCTCCAGCAGTTTCGCGTCAGGATCGTCAGCCAGTTCGGGTGGCAGCTTGGCGAGGAGGTTGCGCACGGCCTCGCGCCGTTCGCGCAGCTGCAGCCGCTCGTCGGTGATCTGGCGGGTGCGGCTGGAAAAGCGGATTTCCTTCTCGCGCGCCAGCACGTCGGTGATCGTGTGCGGGCGGCCGCCTTGCGCCGGGAAGAGGTCGACCTGGAACACCAGCATCTCGCGATCCTGATGGTCGAGCACATGGCTGAGCGGCGTGTTCGAAACCAGCCCGCCGTCCCAATACCAGCAGCCGTCGATCTCGACCGGAGGAAGGCCCGGCGGCAATGCGCCCGAGGCCATGATATGCCGCGCGTCGAGCCGTTCCTCGGCAGTGTCGAAATAGCGGAAATTGCCGCTTTCGATATTCACCGCGCCGACCGAAAGCCGCATCGGCCCGTCGTTGAGCAGATCCCAGTCGATCAGCGCGTCGAGCGTATCGCGCAACGGCGCGCTGTCGTAGAAGCTGAGCGCCTGCATCGTACCGGGCAGCGCCATGATCGGCGGCAGCGGGCGCGGGTGAAAGAATCCGGGCACGCCGCCTGCCAGCACCGCGGCGGCAGACCATTCGTGCACCCATTCGCGCAACCGATCGTCGAGCGGAATCTGGAAATCGGGCAGCGCGCCGGTGACGCCGTCCCAGAATTGCCGCAGCCGCTCGATGCGCCGTTCGGGCGGATTGCCCGCAATGATCGCGGCATTGACCGCCCCGATGGAAATTCCCGCAACCCAGTCGATCGCGATCCCGGCATCGTCGAGCGCTTCGATCACGCCGCCCTGAAATCCGCCGAGTGCGCCGCCACCCTGCAACACTAGCGCCACGCAATCGGGCAACGGCATCGCGGCGGTGCGGCTGTGGCGCCGTTGATGGGGCTCGGCATCGGCCATGCGCGCTAGATGGCGCTTGTTGTGCGCTGCATCAACGGGCGGCGGGCTGTAGCGCGTGAAAAAGACGCATGGCGGATTGCGCTCGTCCCTTCGCGGCGACGAAACTGCGTGCCGAAAATCTCTCCGTGCAACATGCCGTCCGCTCGCGCATTGTTGCCGAAGCTCAACGACACAGGATGCCGCCGATGCGCCTCGACGATCTCGATCCGACCGAACATGCCCGCGATCTGGGACGCGGGGGCGGCGGCGGAGGAGGCATGGGGCTGCTCGGCCTTCTGCCTTTCTTCCTGGGGCGGCGGCTCGGGTGCGGGGGCATGGTCCTGCTGCTGCTCGCGATCGGCGCCTATGCCTATTTCAGCGGCGGGGTGAGCATGACCGGCGGTGGCGGATCATCGCAGGTCGGCAGCGGCGGGTTTCGCGGCTCGGAAGCGTGCAACAGCGAGGAACGGCTGTTCGCTTGTCGCGTGATGACCAGTACCGAGGACACGTGGGAAGTGCTGTTCCGCCAGGCGGGGCGCAGCTATAAGCCTGCGACGATCAATTTCTTCAGCGGCGGCGCGCAGTCGCAATGCGGCTATGCCAGCTCGGCGGTCGGCCCCTTTTATTGCCCCGCCGATGACGGCGTCTATCTCGACACCGCCTTCTTCGACGAAATGGTCCAGCGTTTCGGCGCGCGCGGCGATTTCGCGCAGGCCTATGTCATCGCCCACGAAGTCGGCCATCACGTCCAGGACCTGCTCGGCACGTCGGCGGAGATTTCGCGGCGCCAGGCCCAGGGCAGCGAGAGCGAGGCAAATGCGCTGTCGGTGCGGCTCGAACTTCAGGCGGATTGCTTCGCCGGCGTCTGGGCGGCGCGCAATCGCGACCGGCTGGAAGCGGGCGATATCGAGGAAGGCATGACCGCCGCCAATGCGATCGGCGACGATACGCTGCAGCGCCAGTCGCAGGGCCGGGTGATGCCCGACAGCTTCACGCACGGCACGTCGGAACAGCGGATGCGCTGGCTGAAGCGCGGGCTGGAAACAGGCGATCCGGCGATGTGCGATACCTTCGGCGCGGCGGCGCTGTGATTTAGCGCGCCGCCTTTCTCCTGCCATCGGCTGCCGCTAGAAGGCGCGGCATGACCGATATAGCAACGGCGCAGCGCAAGCTCGCCTATCATCTGACCGAAGGAACCGGGCCGACCATCGTCTTCCTGCCGGGCTATGCGTCCGACATGAGCGGCAGCAAGGCGCTCGCGCTGGAGGCATGGGCGAAGGCGCAGGGGCGCGGATATCTGCGGTTCGATTATTCGGGCTGCGGCGAGAGCCGGGGCGATTTCGAGGACCAGACGCTCGATAGCTGGCGCGACGACGCGCTGTCGCTGATCGACGCGCTGGTTCCCGGGCCGGTAGTGCTGGTGGGATCGTCGATGGGTGGCTGGGTGATGCTGCTCGTCGCGCTGGCCCGGCCGGAGAAGGTCGTCGGCATGGTCGGCGTCGCCGCTGCGCCCGATTTCACCGATTGGGGCTTTTCCGAGGAAAAGAAGCTGGTGCTGCTCCGCGACGGCCGGATCGAGGAGCATAGCGAGTACAGCGATCAGCCGACCGTCACCACGCGCGGCTTCTGGGAATCGGGCGAGGCCAATCGCGTGATGACCGGGCCGATTGCCTTTTCCGGCCCGGTGCGGCTGCTCCACGGCCAGCGTGACCCCGACGTGCCGTGGGAACGCAGCCTGCGCCTTGCCGAACTGTTGAGCGGAGGCGACGTGCAAACCCTGCTGATCAAGGACGGCGATCATCGGCTGTCGCGCGAACAGGACATCGCGTTGCTTAAGCGGGCGGTAAGCGATGTGGTGACGGCATGTTCGCCCTGATCCTGGCGGCGCAGGTAGCCGGTCCGCCGCCGCTGCCGACAGCCGATCGCGGCGAGGAATGCATGCGCGCGGCGGTGCAGACGCCGCGTCGCGGCGAAACGCTTGCGACGCAATGGGTGGTCGACGGCGGCGGCTTTGCCGCGCGCGAATGCCTTGGCCTCGCGCTCGCCAACCAGCAGCGCTGGCGCGACGCGGCTTCGGCGTTCAGCGCGGCTGCGGATGCGGCAGGCGAGGAAAATCCCGCGCGCGCGGCGAATCTGTGGGCGCTCGCCGGAAACGCCTGGCTTGCCGAAGGGAATGTCGCCCGGGCGACCGCAGCGCTCGACCGGGCGATCGCAATCGACGCGCTGAAGGGACCCACGCTGGGGCAGACCTATCTCGATCGGGCGCGGGCGCGCGTCGCTTCCGGGAGCGACGCCGGCGCGCGCGAGGACCTCGATCAGGCGGTACGGCTTGCGGCGGACGATCCCTTCGCCTGGCTGCTTTCGGCGACGCTGGCGCGGCGCACGGGCGACTTGCCGCGCGCGCATCGCGATATCGCGCGCGCGGCGGAACTGGCGCCGAACGACCCTGCCGTCCAGCTCGAACGCGGCAACATCGCCGCGCTCAGCGGTGACGCGCACGGCGCGCGGCTGGCCTGGGAGCAAGTCATCACGCTGGCCCCCGGCACTGCCCGCGCCGCCGCCGCGCGACAGGCGCTGCAGCAATTCGACACACCCCCCGAAAGCCAGGACGAATAGCCATGCAGTATCTCCACACGATGATCCGGGTCACCGATCCCGATGCCACCATCGCCTTCTTCAACCTGCTGGGGCTTGAGGAGACGCGGCGGTTCGACAGTGAGCAGGGGCGGTTCACGCTGATCTATCTTGCCGCCCCGGGCGATGATGCGGAAGTAGAACTGACCCATAACTGGGACCCGGAAGAATATTCGGGCGGCCGCAATTTCGGCCATATCGCCTATCGCGTCGACGACATCTACGAAACCTGCCAACGGCTGATGGACGGCGGCGTAACAATCAATCGCCCACCGCGCGACGGGCATATGGCGTTCGTGCGCACGCCCGACGGCATTTCGATCGAATTGCTGCAGGACGGTACACTCGACCCGGCCGAGCCCTGGATGTCGATGCCCAATATCGGGAGCTGGTAAGCCCTGCGGTCAGGCCGCGGCGGAGGATCGCTTTTCCGCTGCTGCCTTTTGCCGCATCGCATAGTCGAAATGGCCGCTGTAGAGCCGGTTCCGACCGCTTTTCTTGGCGTCGTAGAGCAGCGTGTCGGCGGCCTTGCAGGCGGCTTCGAAAACTTCGCCGCCTTCGAGGCGCGCCAGCCCCATGCTCGCGGTCACCGGGCTGTCCAGCCCGGGCACGTCGCGCGCGACATGGGCGGTGATCGCCTGACGCAGCCGTTCGGCATCGGCCAGCGGATCGGGGCCGTACAGGAGCAGCGCGAATTCCTCGCCGCCCATGCGCCCGGCGAGATGCCGGGGAATGGTGCTCAATGCACGCGCGACCGATTTGAGCACAAGATCGCCGATGTCATGGCCGTGGCGATCATTGACGTGCTTGAAATGGTCGAGGTCGATCAGCGCCAGCGCCGTCGGGCGCGGGGCGTTGCGGAACCGGCGTTCGACGGCACGGCGATTGCCGATGCCGGTCAGCGGGTCGGTATCGGCGAGATGCTCCATCGTGCGGGCCAGTGCCAGCGCGTGATCGCGGTCGCGACGGATCGACAGGAACCGGTCGGCGACGCCGAGCGCGGTGACGACCGTTTCGAACGCCAGCCCGACATAGACGGCGTAGCTCATCCAGTCCGGCGCTGAATAGAAGCCGAAGGCGCGCAGCCAGCGATCGGCGAAGAAGATGAGCGTCAGGCTCCATGCCGCCGCCAGGAAGCGCGCGGGACGGCTGCCCCGCATCAGCCCGTGCGCCAGCGCGACGATGCAGGTGAGCAATACCAGCCCCAGGCTGGTATCGTGGAGAAGGTCGTAGTTGGCGACGGCCCCGAGATCGAGAATGCCGAGCAGCAGTCCGGTAGTGAGGGCAAGCAATGCCGCTCCCTTTATCAGCACGCGCATCGGCCGACCCAGTCCGCCCTCCGTCAGATAATGCGCCGCGAACTGCATTGCCGATGCAATGGCGAGAATGAAGCTCCACAGATGCAGTGACCAGCGCAGCGACGTCGGAATCCCCGGAAAGATCACGACGACGAGCCCCGAAGAGATGAAGATGTAGAAAAGCGAGCACGACGCCATTGCCAGGTGCCAGAAGAGGAACCGCTCGCGCAGCACCAGCAGGAAGGCGAGGTCGTACAGGATCGGTACCGCCACCAGCCCGCACAGCAGCGCGAAGAGCAACGCCACGTCATAATCGTGCGCCGCCACCTGCGCCGTGGGAACGATCGTCAGATTGGCCAGCATGTCGGACGAATTGGCGTCGTCGACCGACATGACGATCCGCCGCACCGGCGCGCCTTCGGGCCCGGCTTCCAGCGGCAGCGTCATGCGGCCGCCGGCGATCCAGTTGCGTTGGGCGATGCCGCTGTCCCACTGTCGCGAAGACCAATGGCCGTCGGCATATTGGACATGCACCGCGACGGCGGAAAAATCCGTGAACTTGGTCCGCAGCGAGACCGGCGCATCGAATCCGACCGGCGTTTCGAAATCGATCACCGTCCATTGTCGCGCACCTGGCTGGCTGCCCGGCGCGGCGCAGGAATGGGCGGCCCGTTCGCGCAGCGCATCGGTCAGGCCGGCGCTCTTGTCGGTGGCCACGCCGCACCCGTCGCGCCCGATCGGATGCTCCGCCCGGGCGGCGGAAATGCCGGTCAGGAAAAGCGCGATCAGCAGCGCAGCGAGGAAAGACGAAATCCGACGCACAACGCCCGCCTACGCAGCACTGCTTTCCGATCGGTTAACCGTGTCTCCCGGCGCGGTGATTTGACGTGTTTTGGGGACCGCTGGATCAAAAAAGTCGCGATCCCGCCCCGGTGCGTTGGCATCGCGGGGCAATTCCCCCTAGACCGGGCAGCAGCCAGAGGGAGGAAGTCATGGAAGTCGTTTGCATCCCCGTCCTCAACGATAACTACGTCTGGCTGGTCCACGAACCGGAAAGCCGCGAGACGATGGTGGTCGATCCCGCCGTGGCCGACCCGGTGCTCGAGGCCGCCGCAGCGCGGGGCTGGCGGATCTCGGCGATCTGGAACACGCACTGGCACCCCGATCACACCGGCGGCAACGCGGCGATCAAGGTGGCGACCGGTGCGAGCGTGATCGCCCCGGCGGCCGAGGCGGAAAGGATTCCGACCGCCGACCGGCTGGTCGCCGAAGGCGATACGGTGCGCCTCGGCACCGCGACGGCGACGGTGCTGGAAGTGCCCGCGCATACCGCCGGCCACATCGCCTATCATTTCCCCGATCAGAAAATGCTCTTCATCGGTGACACGCTGTTCGCGATGGGGTGTGGCAGGCTGTTCGAAGGAACCGCGGCGCAGATGTTCGCCAATATGCGGCGGCTCTCTGCGCTTCCGCCGGAAACCACGGTATATTGCGCGCACGAATATACCCAGGCAAACGGCCGGTTCGCGCGTGTCGCTGAGCCCGACAATGCCGCCATCGCCGATCGCGTGGTCGCGGTCGATGCCGCGCGCGCGACGGGCGAGCCGACGGTGCCGACCAGCATCGCGCTGGAGCTGGAGACCAATCCCTTCATGCGCGCCGCAGATGCGGAAACACTGGCGCAACTTCGCGAAGCGAAGGATAACTTCGCCGGCTAGAGTCGTTCGACTCGCGAGTAGCCATTCAGGGAGTTTCGCCATGTATCGTGCGATTGCCGTTTCCGCTTCGTTGCTGTTCGCCGCCGCCTGTGCGCCCGTTGCGGGCGAAGGCGGCTCGACCAGCTATTCCGAACGCCAGGCGCAGAAACTGGCCGCCGCGCTTGAAGGCATGCAGCCGGGCGAAACGCGCCGCTGCATCGACAAGGTACGCATTTCCCGAGTCGAGGGCGTGGGCGGCAAGCTGTTGTTCGAACAGGGGCGCGACCGCGTCTATGTCGCCGATATCACCGGCTGTCCCGGTGCCTCGCGCGACGATCTGATCGTTTTCGAAACCCTCAATGGCAGCAGTTATTGCGAGAAGGACACGGTGCGGACCGTCTCGCGCTCGGGTGGCATGCTCACCGGAAGCTGCACGCTGGGTGCGTTCACCGAGTATCGCCGTCCCTGACACGGCGGCCTGATCGGGCCGAACCCGCCCCGGAGGCGCCGGCAAGCGCCCCCGGAGCGGAATGCCAGATCAGAAGCGGGCGCCGAGGCCCAGAACGATCTGCGTGTTGGTGCGGGCATAGCCGATGCCGGTGCCGAACACTTCGAACTCGCCGAGATCCTGATAGCGCATCTCGACACGGCCGAAGAGCGTCTTCTTGCCGTATTCGGCCCCCAGTCCGACGCGGAAGCCGGACTTGGTCTGGTCCTCCTCGAGCACGAACGGCGCGGCGGGATCATCATAGGTGAAGGTCGTCGACGAACTGACATAGCCGCCCTTGACGTAAAGCAGGGTCGGGCCGCTGGTGATGCCGACGCGCGCCCCGGCATAGATGTCGCCGTCCGATTCAAACCGGAATTCGTCGCCGAGGAACAGCAGATCGGGTACAGAAACCGAAACCTGCGACTTGCTGTATTCCGCTTCGACGCCGATCACCAGCCCGCTGTCGGTGGCATAGTCATAGCCGATCGAACCGCCGTACAGAAAGTCGCGCTCGGTGCCCGAATCGTTGTTTTCCTGAAGCGTGAACACGTCGATACCGGCGAACGCGGCAACCCACGGGCCGTTGAACTGCTTTTCGGCCGTCCGGCCGCCTTCCGACTGTGCGAATGCCGGACAGGCGACTGCAAGCAGCGCCAGCACCGGCGCCGCAAGATACTTCTTCATTGATGTACCCCCAAAAGATGCCCTGGATCGGGCGGGAGGCAAATACCGGGTAAATGGGTATTGGGGAAGATGTCTTGAACAGCATCGGTACCGTTGCGGCGAATATTTGCCTGTTCTGTTCGCAGCAACGGGGTTTCTGCTTGTCGCTTACAGCACGTACCGGCTGAGATCGGTGTTGCGCGCGATGCTGGAAAGCTGGTCCTCGACATAGGCCGCATCGACCGTCAGCGTTTCGCCAGTGCGGTTTTCCGCCTCGAAGCTGATTTCCTCGAGCAGCTTTTCCATCACCGTCTGCAGGCGGCGCGCGCCGATATTCTCGACTTCGGCATTCACTTCGGCGGCGATTTTCGCGACCGCGCGGATGCCGTCCTCGGTGAAGTCTACCGTCACCCCTTCGGTGCCGATCAGCGCCTTGTACTGTTGCGGCAGCGCGGCCTTGGTGTCGGTGAGGATCGAGACGAAATCGGCCTCGGTCAGCGCCGAAAGCTCGACGCGGATCGGCAGGCGGCCCTGAAGTTCGGGGAGCAGGTCGCTCGGCTTGGCGACGTGGAAGGCGCCCGACGCGATGAACAGGATATGGTCGGTCTTCATCGGCCCGTATTTGGTCGCGACCGTGGTCCCTTCGATCAGCGGCAGCAGGTCGCGCTGCACGCCCTCGCGGCTCACCGAGCCGCCGCTGCGGCCCTCGCTCAGCGCGATCTTGTCGATTTCGTCGAGGAAGACGATGCCGTTGGCTTCGGCGTCGGCAATCGCGACGCGGCTGACTTCGTCCTGGTCGAGCCGCTTTTCGGCTTCCTCGTCGACCAGCTTGTCCCAGGCCGAACGGACGGTGAGCTTGCGGCGCTTCATCGGCGGGCCGCCGAACGCCTTGCCCATCATCTCGCCCAGATTGATCATCTGCGCGCCGCCGCCGGGGATTTCGAACGGCATTTGCTGGGCCTGTTCGAGCTCGATCTCGATTTCCTTGTCGTCGAGAATGCCCTCGTCGAAGCGCTGCTTGAACGCTTCCCGGGTCGCCGTCGAGCTGTCCTTGCCGGTCAGCGCGTCGAGCAGCCGGTCCATAGCCGCGCCCTCGGCGGCTTCGCGCACGGCGGAACGGCGGCGGTCCTTTTCGAGGCGGATCGCCTCTTCGACCAGATCGCGGGCGATCTGTTCGACGTCGCGCCCGACATAGCCGACTTCGGTGAACTTGGTCGCCTCGACCTTCACGAACGGCGCATCGGCCAGCTTGGCGAGGCGGCGGCTGATCTCGGTCTTGCCGCAGCCGGTGGGGCCGATCATCAGGATGTTCTTGGGCGTCACCTCGTCGCGCAGGTCGGGCGCCAGCTTCTGGCGGCGCCAGCGATTGCGCAGCGCGACGGCGACGGCGCGCTTGGCGTCCTTTTGCCCGATGATGTGCGCGTCGAGCGCGGAAACAATGGCTTTGGGAGTGAGGGTGTCGTTCATTCGCTCTGCTGGGAAAGGGGCGGGAAACCGCCGCCCGGGTGAATCATGCACGCCGATATTGGGATGCGCGCGCGCCGATCAAGCCGGGCAGCGCAGATCGGCGTGGAGGCGGCGGTGCCCGTCGATGATGCGGGCGATGTCCGCGTCCTGCGGCGTCGCGTCCCATTGGCCTGTCTCGAAGGTGCCGCCGAGCAGGATGCCGTCGGGGCGCGGGAACATGTATCCGAACCGGCCGGTATAGGCGTATTCGATCTCGGGCTGGGGCAGCAGGATGGCGAGCTGGCCGCGCGCAGGTGTCATGCCGGTATCGCCGAACAGGTTGTGCGAGCCGAGGCCGGTGCAATTGAACACCAGGCTTTCCGGCAGTTCTGCGAGTTGCCCGGGCGCGGTGAATTTGCGGCGCGCGATGGCGCCGCCGGCGATGCGGAAATCGCGGATCAACTGGCGCAGATAGCGGCCGGTTTCGACGTACATCGTCGTGAAACGCGCGGCGCGATCGATCGGAAAGGGATGCTGCGCGCGCGTCAGCTCGTGATTTTCGGGCGGGAAGGTGGGCAGCAGCTGCCGCTCGGTGCCGCCGAGATTATAAGTGGGAAGCCAGCGTATTCCGTACGCGTCGCCGATCATCAGCTGAAAGCGGCGCCAGCTGTAATCGGCGGCGGCGAGGAATTGCGCGCGCCATTGCGGCGTCACCGAATCGCGGTCGAAATGGCCATAGGGATGCCATTGCCCGCCGGCGATGTTCGACGTCGTGGCGGGCGGCAAGTCGTCGGTGTAGATGGTGACGGCAAAGCCCGCATCCTGCACCAGCCGCGCGGTCGAGAGCCCCATCACGCCGCAACCGATCACCGCGACCGGCCCGGTGTGGCCGGGCAGGCCGAGATCGACCGCCAGCCGCGACGTGCCCCAGCTCAGTGTGATCCCCGCGCCGCCATGCCCGTAATTATGGACGAGCGCGGTGTCGCCGAGCGTGTCGCGGCGGACGACGAAGCCCGATTTGCGATAGGGGCGCAGGCCCGCGACAGCGCGAATCATCCGATCCGGCGAGGCCTTTACCGGGGGCAGGCACAGCCCGCGCGCCGCCGTCGAAGCCGCGCTTTCGGGCCGTGTAGTGGCGCAGCCCGGCAGCGCGAGCGCGGCCAGACCGGCGGCGACGGCTCTGCGATCGAGTTGCGGGAAGGGGGCAGGGCGCATCGTGCGATCCTATGCGAAGCTGGCGGGAAGGGAAGTACCGCGCCTCCGCAGCGCGAAGGAGGGAGGCGTCATGCCCATCCGCCATAGGGGCGGGTGATGACTTCCAGCAGGTGATTGTCGGGGTCGGGAAAATAGACGCCGCGACCCCCGTCATTATGATTGATCTCGCCCCGGCGCTGTTGGCCTGGATCCGCCCAATAGGGGAGCTGCCTTTCCCGGATGCGCGCGAACACGGCATCGAAATCGGCCTCTTCAATCAGAAAGGCGTAATGCTGTTGCTGGATCGTTTCCTGCGTCCGGGCGAAATCGAGCTGGACGGCGTTGTCGAGCGCCACGACATGGAAATGGCCGAATCGGACCGGCTCGGGCCGGCCCAGGATTTCGGCCAGGAATCGGGCGGATGCCGCCGGGTCCGATGCCCAGACGATGCTGTGGTTCAGTTCGATCGCCATGCAGCCTCCCGCGTCGCGCTTCAGCTATCGCTGTCGAGGATTTCCACAGTCAGATTCTCGTTCGTATAGACACAGATGTCGGCGGCGATCTGCATCGCCTTGCGCGCCAGCTTCTCCGCATCGGGTTCATACTCGACCAGTGCACGGGCCGCCGACAGCGCGTAATTTCCGCCCGATCCGATCGCGGCGATGCCCGCTTCGGGTTCGAGCACGTCGCCATTGCCGGTGATGATCAGCGTGATGTCCTTGTCGGCGACGATCAGCATCGCTTCCAGATTGCGCAGATATTTGTCGGTCCGCCACTCCTTGGCGAGCTCGACCGCGGCGCGCAGCAATTGGTGATGGTGCCGCTCCAGCTTGGCCTCGAGACGCTCGAACAGCGTGAAGGCATCGGCGGTGGCGCCGGCGAAGCCCGCAATCACCTTGCCGTCGCCCAGCGGGCGTACCTTGCGGGCATTGGGTTTCATCACCGTCTGGCCCTGCGTCACCTGGCCATCGCCGGCGATCACGACCTTGCCCGATTTGCGCACGGATAAAATGGTGGTGCCGTGCCACACCGCTGACTTGTCACTCATGCCCGCGCATATGGGATGGCAATGCGCCGCGCGCAAACCCGGCCGGCGAGCCGGGGAAATGATGCGTCAGCGAAACAAAGTTACGGGAATTTTAAGTCGGACCCCGTAATGATCCCAAGTGGCGGGGCCTTCAGGAGGTGGTATTTCAAAGATGCTTCGCGGTTCCCGGGACGCTTTTGTCCTATAAAAATGGAAGGGATCGAGCGAAGCGCGTGGAGAGAAGCGATGTCCTACGAATGGCTTGCGATCAAGGATCAGGGCGCGATGGCGATGGATTGCGATATGGCGCAGCTCGCCGATTTCGGTGGTGAGACGGAAAAGCGCGAAGGAACCGCATTGCGCGGCATCCTCTTCGCGCTTCCCATCGGTATCGCCGCCTGGGCGCTGTTGCTGCTGCCTTTTCTGTGATCGCTACTTTTCGACGCCCTTGATCTTCCCCCACTGGCGCGCGGCGGTATAGCCGAGATAGCCGGTGCCGAAGAGGGCGTAGAGCGGCTCGGGAATGCCCGACAGATAGGCGTTCATGCCCTGGGCGATGCTTTGCGCCGTTTCGGGCCTGACGGCAGCGATCAGCCCCATCGGAATCGCCCAGAGCAGCAGCACGTACATCACATAGAGGAAGCTGGGCCGCGCCCGGCTGGTCCAGGGGTCGGCCGACTGGGCCTCGGCGACGATCGCCGACAGGCGCGTGCGCACGGTTTCGAGTTCCTGGCTTCCTTCGAGCCGGAGTAGTTCAAGCTTCGCGCGGTCGCGCGCCTCGGGATCGGGAATGATCTTGTCGATCAGGCCGGTGATCGGGCCGAGCAGGCCATCGAGTAAACCCATCTGGTGTCTCCTCTATTGCGGCGGATTGCCGCGGTAAGTTCGCACAGAGTCGCAACGCAACATGCGCACGCGCACGCGCACGCGTACGCGTACGCGTGCGCGTGCGCGTGCGAGCGACGGTTTCAGTCCAGCCGATTGGCGAGCCAGCCATAGACGAAGGCTTCATTGGCGGGGCGGCGTTCCGCGAGCGCGAGATAGCGTTCGCCCTGCAGCGCATCGACGGCCTTGCGCAGCACCGCCTCACTCGCCGGGCCGCGCGTTTCGAGAAAGCGGTCGAGCGCCGCGAGCGTTTTCGGTCCGATGCTGCCGTCGCGTACCAGATCGGCGAAATCAGCTGCGTTGCGATTGAGCGCGTTGAGGGCGCGCTGGAGAAATCCCGTCGCGATCTGGGGCCCCATGTTGACGCCGGTGTCGAACAGTTCCTCCGCAAGCGCGGGCGCGCGTTCGGCAATCCGGTCGAACCCCGGCGCTTCCCAATAAAGCCGGCGATAGATCGCGGCCGCGCTGCTTTTCGGCATGGTGCGCATGGAGCCGTCATAGCCTTCGGCGCGCGCCACCGCCTCGGTGATCCCCCAATTGGTCGGGCCGCCCCGATCCGCCGGGTGGTCCACAAACCCGCCTTCGCGCGCGATCAGCGCATCGATCATCGCTTTCACCGTCATCTTGACCTCCGGTCGCCTCGAACGACTCGGAAATAACCCATATGGTTATTTGTAGGACAGAGATATTTTCCCGTTCAATGGGCGGTGCGCTATTTGCGCCGCACCGGAGCAAAAAAATACGGGCGGGTCTGGCCGCGCCTTGTCGATGCTGTAATGTATTGGGCTAACCGGAAAAGATCGGCGCAAAGTCGCATCGGGTCGCGCAAGTTGCGGGAGTGCCGGCCGCCCTTGATCAGGGGCGCGGCAGGGCAACTCCAAAGGGGGAAGGGAAGGCGCGCGTTGGGGGAGTATCGGCGTATTGCGTGGCTCGCATCGGCCGTGCTGGTCGTGGGGGCAGCTCCGGCATATGGGCAGGATTCCCTGCCGGCGCCGGTCGACAATGCACTGGTACAGGAAGAGCCGTCCGCCGAGGATCATGGCGTCCTCGTCTATGACCAGGCCTTTTTCGCCGGCTACAGCCCCGCCACCGCCTATGACATGATCGATCGTATTCCCGGCTTTTCGCTCGACGTCGGCAGTTCGTCGACTCGCGGTCTGGCGGGTGCGGCAGGCAATGTGCTGATCGACGGTGACGTGCCTGCGTCGAAAAGCGATCGTATCGACGAGATACTGGCCCGTATGCCGGCGTCCAATGTCGAGCGGATCGAACTGGTGCGCGGCGGTGCGCCGGGGATCGACATGCACGGCTATGCGGTGGTCGCCAATGTCGTGAGAAAGCGCGCGGCGACCAGCCAATGGGTCACCGATCTCAACAGCTACATCTATCCCGACGGTGGCGTCGGGCCGCAGGCGCGGCTCACCTATACGCGCAGCGAAGGCGAACGGCAGACGCAGTTCTCGATCTACGGGACGCGCGACCGGACGGGAACGACTTCGCACGGATCGCGCGTACGGACCGACGTGGCGGGCAACCTCATCCAGAGCGCCGATCTCGATACGCGCGACCGCATTTACGGCATCAATCTGCGCGGAACGATCGTGCGGCCGACCGGGGGCGGCGGCAAGCTGCGGCTCAACGCGCTGGTCGGCCTCGACACCAGCGACATCCGGCAGGATTTCACTGTCGTCGCGGGCAGCGGCGCGAACGAGCATAACGAAGCGAGCGACCGCGACTGGAGCGGCGAACTGGGTGCGACCTGGTCCAGGCCTATCGGCGGCGATTTCGAAATCGAACTGACCGGGCTGCAGCGGCTGGGACGCTATCTCTATGATCAGCAATCGGCCTCGGGCGGGCGCGTCGCTGATTTTTCGCTGCGCTCGACCTCGGGCGAAAGCGTCGGCCGCGCGATCCTGCGCTACAAGCCCGAGGAGGAATGGGCGTTCGAGGGCGGCGGCGAAATCGCGTACAACTTCCTCGACAGCACCACCGGCTATCTGAGCAACGGCGCGCGCGTCGCATTGCCGAACGAATCGGTCTATGTCAGCGAATTGCGCGGCGAAGGCTTCGTACAGGCGACATGGAAGGCAGGCGATTCGCTGACGCTCGAAGCCGGCGTGCGCGCCGAGGTCTCGCGGATCGCCCAGAACGGTGACACCGACCAGAGCAAGAGCTTCTTCTACCCCAAGCCGCGGCTGCAACTCACCTGGGTGCCCGGCGAAGGCCACCAGGTCCGGCTGCGTTACGAACATGTCCTCGGGCAGCTCGATTTCGATGATTTCGTCGCGTCGAGCGAAATCGAACTGGGGACCGTGGCGGGTGGAAACGCCGATCTGAAGCCGCAGCAAACGACGGTTTACGAAGCGAGCTATGAATATCGTTTCTGGGGCAAGGGCGTGGTTTCCGCACTGTATCAGCACTACGAATATGAGGATATCGTCGATTTCATCCCCTTGACCGACGGCTATGACGCGGTCGGCAATATCGGATCGGGGTCGGGCGATTTCCTCGAAACCAGCGCGACGCTTCCGTTCGACAGGCTGGGGCTGAAGGGCGTCCAGCTCTATCTGCGCGCCGCGTGGTACTGGACGCGAGCGACCGACCCGCTGACGGGGGAGAGCCGCCGGATTTCGGGCACCAGCGCGTTCGGTTGCGCGGTCAATCTGAACCACGATATCGATGACGGGCGCTGGTCGTGGGGCGTTCAGCACGGATGCGATGTCGACAAGTCGACCACCTATCGGGTGCGCGAGTTTCGCGACTATCGGCTGCCGCCGCTGGTTACGGTCTATGTCCAGTGGAAGCCGACGTCCGACTGGACGATCCGGCTGGAGGGCGGGAACGTGACCGATGTGACCGAAACCTATGTCCGCGACATTTATTCGGGGCCGCGCAATAACGCGCCCCTGCTCTATCGCGAGCGGCGCGAGACGCAGTTCGATCCGTGGCTGTACTTGAAGATCCGCAAGCGATTGTAGGACAGCTGCCCCGTTTGCGCTGAGCTTGTCGAAGCCTGTCCTGAGCGACTGCCGCAGGCAGGCAGTCGAAGGGCGCCGTTCTTCTTCCGACACAACGGTGGAAAAGAAAGAGCAGGGCTTCGACAAACGCAGCCCGAACGGGGATATGCGTCCGGCGCTATCATTCCACCGACACCGCGAAGGGTTCGTTGGCGTCGAGATAATCGTCGCGGTTGATCTCGCGGCCGATCGGCGGCGCGGCGCGGGCGAGGCAATGGGCGCGCTGGCACAGGCGGCAGCCGACGCCGATCGGCGTGGCGCGATCGGGCGAGAGCGACGGATCGGCGCGGGTATAGACCAGCTTGTCGGCATGTTCCTGTGCGCAGGCGAGCGCCACGGCGCGTTCGACCTTCGGCGCGCCGAAACTGCCGCCGCCGGCATCGACGGTGCGCGCGATCGAGAAGAAGCGCTGGCCGTCGGGCAGTTCCACCCATTGGGTGACGATCCGGCGCGGGCTGGCGAAGACGCGGTGAAGCGACCAGAGCGGACAGCCGCCGCCGTGCCGCGCGAAGGGAAAGCCCGCGCCATCCAGGCGCTTGAGCACATTGCCCGCCGGATCGACCTTGATGAAGAAGAAGGGCACGCGCTCCTGCCCCGGCCGGTGGAGCGTGGTCAGGCGATGCGCGGTCTGTTCGTAGCTCGCGCCGAAATGGCGGGCGAGCGCTTCGATGTCATAGCCGCGCGTTTCGGCCTCGCGGGCGAAATCGGCATAGGGCATCATCCATGCGCCGGCGGCATAGCGGGCGAGCGCCTTGCGCAGCAGGCGGCGGCCATTGTCGGTATCGAAACTCGCTTCGGCGATCAGCGCCTCGATCGCGTCGCGCAGTTCGAGATAGACGAGCTGGAGCCCGAGCTGAAACGTCGCGCTCGACCGGTCGAGCGTGTCGGAGAGCCAGATTTCCTCGCGATGGCGATCATAGCGGCGGACGAGGCCCATCATCAGATCGGGGCCGAAGCGGCGCACGCGCAGCCGGTGCTTTTCCTTGAGATAGGCCACGGCGCCGTCATAGCCGGGGGCAAGCTCGGCGAGCCGCCCGGCTGCGTCGTCGAGCGCGGGAAAGCAATTGCGTCGCGCGGTGAGGAAACGGCGTGCCTCACCCACCGGATCGGGCGCGTCGCTTTCGCCGCTGCCTTCGGCCTGGCGGTCGGCAAAGGCGAGCTGCTCCTCGCGATAGGTCGTGTAGAGCCGCAGCAGCGCCTCGGAAATGCCGGGAAAGCTGGTCGCGCAATCGCTGACTTCGAGCGGCGGTAAATCGATATCGGCGAAGATCGGGTCCTTCAGCAGCCCCTGCAGCCGCGATGCGGTTTCGGCGCCGCCATCGTCGGCGAAGGTGCCGATATCGACCTTGTAGGTCCTCGCCAGCCGCAACAGCATGTCGGCGGTGAAGGGCCGCTGATTGCGTTCGAGCAGCGCGACATAGCTGGGCGAGATCTCCAGATCGGTCGCCATCTGCCCCTGCGTCAGCCCCAGCTCGCGGCGGAACCGCTTGAGCCGCGGGCCCATATAGATCGACTTGCTATTGGCCATTTCTCAAGCCCTTGTGAGTGCTGCACAACTTTACAAGCAAATTCTGTAAAGTTTGACAAGATGACCGCGAAACCCCTCCCGGCGGCGCAACCATCGGCCTAGCTCGGCGTCTCACCCTTCACGCGTTTCAACATGAGGCCAGTCATGAGCTACCGCACGATCACCGCCGAAGCCGACAAGACGATCGGCACCCACGCCAACTGGGGCGGCATCGAAGCCGAGGCGGTCGCGCGGATGCGGCTGCAGAACCGGTTTCAGACCGGGCTCGACATTGCCCGCTACACCGCGAAGATCATGCGGCAGGACATGGCGGCCTATGACGCCGATCCGGCCAACTACACCCAGTCGCTCGGCTGCTGGCATGGCTTTATCGGCCAGCAGAAGATGATTTCGATCAAGAAGCATTTCGGATCGACCAAGGGCCGCTACCTCTATCTCTCCGGCTGGATGGTCGCCGCGCTGCGCAGCGAATTCGGGCCGCTGCCCGACCAGTCGATGCACGAAAAGACCAGCGTCCCTGCACTGATCGAGGAGCTCTACACCTTCCTGCGTCAGGCCGATGCGCGCGAGCTGGGGATGCTGTTCCGCAGCCTCGACACCGCGCGCAGCAATGGCGACGAGATGGAGGTCAAGCGGCTCGAATCGGCGATCGACAATTACGAGACGCATGTCGTGCCGATCATCGCCGATATCGATGCCGGTTTCGGCAATGCTGAGGCGACCTATCTGCTCGCCAAGAAGATGATCGAGGCCGGCGCCTGCGCGCTGCAGATCGAGAACCAGGTGTCCGACGAGAAGCAGTGCGGCCATCAGGACGGCAAGGTGACGGTGCCGCACGAGGACTTTCTCGCGAAGATCCGCGCCTGCCGCTATGCCTTCATGGAACTGGGCATCGAGGACGGAGTCATCGTCGCCCGCACTGACTCGCTCGGCGCGGGGCTGACCAAGCAGATCGCGTTCAGCAGCGAGCCGGGCGATCTGGGCGACCAGTATAACGCCTTCCTCGATTGCGAGGAAGTCAGCCTCACCGATCTCAAGTCGAGCGATGTCGTAATCGCCCGCGACGGCAAGCTGATGAAGCCCAAGCGGCTGCCCTCGAACCTGTTCCAGTTCCGCAAGGGCTCTGGCGAGGATCGGGTGGTGCTCGATTGCATCACGTCGCTTCAGAACGGCGCCGACCTGCTGTGGATCGAGACCGAGAAGCCGCATGTCCAGCAGATCGCCGGGATGGTGAACCGTATCCGCGACGCCGTGCCCGACGCAAAGCTGGTCTACAACAACTCGCCCTCGTTCAACTGGACGCTCAATTTCCGCCAGCAGGTGTTCGATGCCTGGACCGAGGAAGGCAAGGATGTTTCAGCCTATGACCGCGACCGGCTGATGAGCGTCGATTATGACGGCTCGGAGTTGGCGGTCGAAGCGGACAAGCGCATCCAGAGCTTCCAGCGCGACGCCGCGGCGCAGGCGGGGATTTTCCATCACCTGATCACGCTGCCGACCTATCACACCGCCGCGCTGTCGACCGACAATCTGGCGAAGGAATATTTCGGTGCCGAAGGCATGCTCGGCTATGTCCGCAACGTCCAGCGCAAGGAAATCCGCGAGGGCATTGCCTGCGTGAAGCACCAGAATATGGCCGGCTCCGACATCGGCGATGATCACAAGGAATATTTTGCGAAGGAAGCCGCGCTCAAGGCGGGTGGCGAACACAATACGATGAACCAGTTCGCCGCCGCCTGAACCGAAATCGGGGGGAGAGGATACCACCCATGACCGACGAAGAGGATCGACCGATGAACCAGATGACTCAAATGCGCCCGCGCGCCGCTTTTTCGACCGAGGATTTCAGCCTCATCCGCACTGCGGTCCTGCATTACCTCAAGGAAGTGCAGGACAAGCCGGAATCGGTGAAGTACGCCGCGCTCTATCACCGGCTGGGCCGGATCGAGGGCTGACCAAGAGCTAGCCGGCGCCGTTGCGAGAGCGGCGTCGGCTGACCTGCTTTCGGTTTCCCGCACCCCCCGGTTGGCGCTGAGCTTGTCGAAGCGCCGTTCTGCCTTTTCGCCACGTTGGAAAAGCAGAACAGCCCTTCGACAGGCTCAGGGCAAACGGCGGTTGGAGCGTGCCGAGAGCGCATTTCATCTAGCACGCGTCTCCCTGTTCGCGTTTCAGGGGCCACTCTCCAACGGGCACCGGCGCTTGTTGCTGGTTGGACGCTGAAACCAGTTCAGCATGACGATCATTCTGAAATCGCATGCCAAGACCCCTCCCAAGGAATTCCCATGACCACGCTTACCCGCGCAGACCTGACCATCGACGCCGGCCTTGCCGCGTTCATCGAGGACGAAGTGCTGCCGGGCACCGGCGTATCGGCGGACGCGCTGTGGAGCGGGCTGGCGAAACTCCTTGCCGACTTCACGCCGCGCAATCGCGAGCTGCTGGCGATCCGCGATTCGATGCAGGGCCAGATCGACGACTGGTATCGCGCGCGGGCGGGCAAGCCCTTCGATGCCGCCGCGCATGAGGCGCATCTGCGGGAGATCGGCTATCTGGTCGAGGAGCCCGCGCCCTTTACGGTCGATCCCGCGAATATCGACCCCGAAGTCGCGACCATCGCCGGGCCGCAGCTCGTCGTGCCGATCCTCAATGCACGCTTCCTGCTCAATGCCGCCAATGCGCGCTGGGGCAGCCTCTATGACGCGCTCTACGGCACCGATGCGATTCCGGGCGAGGCCAAGCCGGGCGGATATGATCCCGAGCGCGGCGCGCAGGTGATCGCGCGTGCCAAGGCATTTCTCGACGAAGCGGTGCCGCTCACCGGCATGAAATGGGCCGACCTCACCGATCCGAGCGACAGCGGCATTCCGCTCGCCGATCCGGCGCAATATGTCGGCAAGAGCGAGAAGGGCGCGCTGTTCCGCCACAACGGCCTGCACATCGAAGTCGTTTTCGATCCCGAGCACCCGGTGGGCAGGACCGATCCGGCGAAGATCGCCGACGTCATCCTCGAATCGGCGCTCACCACGATCTGCGACCTCGAGGATTCGGTCGCGGCGGTCGATGCGGCGGACAAGACGGCCGCCTATCGCAACTGGCTGGGCCTGATGAAAGGCGACCTCGAAGAGACGTTCGAGAAGGGCGGGAAGATGCTCACGCGGCGGCTCAACGGCGATCGCGAATATGCGGGCGCCGATGGCGGCACGGTGACGCTGCCCGGCCGCAGCCTGTTGTTCGTGCGCAATGTCGGCCATCTGATGACGACGCCCGCGATTCTGACGGCCGAGGGCGACGAGGCGCATGAGGGGCTGCTCGACGCGGTGTTCACCAGCCTGATCGCGATGCACGATCTGAAGCGCACCGGCCGTTTCGCCAATAGCCGCGAAGGATCGATCTATATCGTCAAACCCAAGATGCATGGGCCGGCCGAAGCCGCGTTCAGCAACGACCTGTTCGACGCGGTCGAGGACTTGCTGGGGCTCGACCGGCACACGATCAAGATCGGTGTGATGGACGAGGAACGGCGGACGTCGGCCAATCTCGCCGCGTGCATAGCAGCGGTGAAGCACCGCATCATGTTCATCAACACCGGCTTTCTCGACCGGACCGGCGACGAGATGCACACCGCGATGGCGGGCGGGCCGATGATCCGCAAGGGCGCGATGAAGACCAGCGACTGGCTGACCGCGTACGAGGATCGCAACGTCCAGATCGGGCTCGCCTGCGGGCTTTCGAGCAAGGCGCAGATCGGCAAGGGCATGTGGCCCGCGCCCGATCGCATGGCGGACATGCTGGAGGCGAAGATCGGCCACCCGAAGTCGGGCGCCAACACCGCCTGGGTGCCGTCGCCCACCGCCGCGACGCTCCACGCGATCCACTATCACCAGGTCGACGTCTTCGCCCGCCAGACCGATCGCGCCGCCGAGGCTGTCGCGCCGCTCGGCAAGCTGCTGACCGTGCCCTTCGCCGAGGGCGTCAACTGGTCCGATCAGGAAATCCGCGACGAGCTCGACAATAATGCGCAGGGCATTCTCGGCTATGTGTCGCGCTGGGTCGATCAGGGCGTCGGCTGTTCGAAAGTGCCCGATATCCATGATGTCGGGCTGATGGAGGACCGCGCGACCTTGCGTATTTCCTCGCAGCATATGGCCAACTGGCTGGCGCATGGCGTGTGTTCGGCCGAAGCCGTCGATGCCGCATTGCTGCGCATGGCCGAAGTCGTCGACCGGCAGAATGCGGCCGACCCGGCCTATCGCCCGATGGCACCCGATCCCGATGCCAGCCTCGCCTTTCAGGCGGCGCGCGCGCTGGTGTTCGAAGGGACGCAGCAGCCCAACGGCTATACCGAGCCGCTGCTCCATGCCTGGCGTGCAAAGGCCAAGGCGCGCGATCTGGCGCCGGTGCAGGAACCCGCCTGACTCGATTGCGCGAGGCGTATGGACGGCGGCCCGCGATGCGGTCATGTTGCGGCTTCGGACGCGGCAATGGCGAAAGCGGAGGCATTGATGGCGGACAGAGGGCGCGTGTGGCAGATCGCAAGCGCGCTCGCGATCGGGGCGCTGACCTATGCCGGCACACGATATTTCCTGCCCGGGACGGAGTATCGCACCGCCGAGCTTGCATGCCGTTTCGACCTCGCCGATGCCGCGCCGCCCGCACGCAGCGCCTATTCCTCGATCGAAGTTTCGCGCGTCGACCTGTCCGCGCGCCTGACCCAGCGCGATGATGCGGATGCCACGCTGCCATGGTCGTTGGAGGGCAAGGCGACCTTTTCCGGGCGCGAAGCGGATATATCGGGTGGGGTCTTTCTGAGAGAGCCGGGGACGGTGCGCGCCATCTTTCTGGGGCAGGATCGTCTCGGCGTGGATGGCGAAGCGCTGCGCATCACGACGCTCGATGCCGACGGCGAGCTCGATTGGGACGAGAACACCGCCTACGTGCGTTTCGCAAGCGATGACGCGAAGCGCAGCCATCCGTTCGGCTATCGCTGCACCGTGACTCGCGACTGACCGGAGCCGAAGCGCCTGTCCCGGGCCCGAATGGACGCTGCGACAAAATCCGCGGAAATGCGTGCCAAGTTCGCATCGGGTCGCGACGTAACGCGCGTACGCACGCTTGCACGCGCGCGGGCGCGCGAGCGAGAAGGATATTCTACAATCAAAGAGCCCGGCCGTGGTGGCACGGATCGGGGCGTGTAGGACAGCGAAATTTGGGGCCGTCTGTGGCGGGCGACCGGCATGGTGATGCCGGTCGCCACACCTCACAGCACCGCGAGCGCCTCGTCGAGCTGGGTGATCAGATCGTCGGCATCCTCCACGCCGCACGAATAGCGCAGCAGCGTTTCGGAAATGCCGAGCTGCGCACGCTGTTCGGCGGAGCATTCGACATGGCTGGTCACCGAGGGCGGGCCGATCAGCGTGTTGACCGAGCCGAGGCTCGCGGCGCGGTGGACATAGTGGAGATGCCCGACGAAGCGCTTGAGCATGTCGAAATCGCCGTCGATCGAGAAGCTGAGCATCCCGCCGAAGCCGCTCATCTGCCGCTTGGCGACGTCATGCTTATCGTGGGTTTCGAGCCCCGGATAGAAGACGCTTTCGACCTTGGGATGCGCCGCCAGGAAGCGCGCGACCGCCATCGCGGTCTGGTTCTGCTTGCGCACGCGCAGGTCGAGCGTCTTCATGCCGCGCAGCAGCAGATAGGCGGAAAAGGCTGAAAGCACCGCGCCGCAAATCTCGCGATGTTCGTACACGGTGCGCACCAGCGGCTCCCTGCCGATCAGCACGCCGCCCATCGCATCGTCATGGCCGCCGAGATATTTGGTCGCCGAATGGAGCACCATGTCGGCGCCCATCGTCAGCGGGCGCTGGTTGATCGGCGTGGCGAAGGTGTTGTCGACCACGGTGATTGCGCCCTGATCCTGCGCGGTGGCGATGGCGCGGCGCAGGTCGATGATCTTGAGCGTCGGATTGGTCGGCGTTTCGAGATAGACGAGCTTGCAACCGCGCGCGATCTCCGCCTCGATCGCGTCGCCGTCGCTGGTCTCTACCAGCTCGACGTCGATGCCCATGCGCGGCAGCAGGTCGAGGAAGATGCGGCTGGTGCCGCCATAGCTGTCGCGGATCGAAACCACGCGGTCGCCCGGCGAAAGATGCGCGAGCAACGTGTTCGAAATCGCCGCCATGCCGCTGGCGAAGGCAATCGCCTTTTCGCCGCCCTCCAGGATGCGGCACTTTTCCTCGAACACGCCGACGGTGGGGTTGGTGTTGCGGCTGTAGATATGCCCTTCGGCATTGCCCAGCGCGACTTCGGCCCATGTGTCCATATCGTCATAGGCGAAGGGCGCGCTCTGGACGATCGGCACCTGCGCCGCGCCGAAGGCGAGCGGCTTCTCTTCCCCCGCCCATACCGCGATGGTCGAGGGCTTCTGGTCGGCAATGCTCATTCGATGTTCCTCTGTGGGAAGGTCTTTACGGATAGCCGGCGCGGCGCCGGCTCACTCGGTGCCGTCGATCACTTCGTCGGCATAGATGGCGACCCGGGGGGCGTGTTCGCTGGTGGCGGCGCCGCGATACATGCCCTCGGTATTCATGGCGAAGGCGATGCGGCCGTTGCCGTCCATCGTGATCAGCCCGCCGTCACCGCCCAGCGCGCCGATCGCGCCGATCGTGTTGCGGGCCGCCTCGCCGATGCTCTCACTGTTCCAGGCGACGCGGTCGCACACCTGGCGCCCGGCATTTTCGCGGATGAAATATTCGCCCGTGCCGGTGCCCGATACCGCGCAGCGGCCATCGGCGGCATAGGTGCCCGCGCCGATGATCGGAGAGTCGCCGATGCGACCCCAGCGCTTGCCGGTCAGCCCGCCGGTCGACGTCGCCGCGGCGAGGTGGCCGTTCTGGTCGATCGCGACTGCGCCGACCGTGCCGAAGCGATGCGTGGGATCGCTGGCGAGCGCGGACTGATGATCGCGTTTCCATTCGAGATGCTGCTGCCAGCGATGCTCGGTGCGGAAATAGCCCGGATCGACTTGCTCGATCCCCTGTTCGCGGGCGAACTGATCGGCGCCTTCGCCCGAAAGCATCACGTGGCGTGACTTGTCCATCACCGCGCGGGCGAGCGTGATCGGGTGGCGCGTGGTGCTGACCGCCGCGACCGCGCCGGCCTGCATCGTGTTGCCGTCCATGATCGACGCATCGAGCTGGTTGCGGCCCTCGGCATCGAACACCGCGCCGCGGCCGGCGTTGAACAGCGGATCGTCCTCGAGCACGCGCAGCGTCGCTTCGACGGCGTCGACGCTCGATCCGCCATTTGCGAGCACTTCGGAACCGACTGCCAGCGCCTTCTCAAGGCTTTCGCGATAGGCCTGGTCCATTTCGGGGGGCAGGCTGCCGCGCTCGATCACCCCGGAGCCGCCGTGGATCGCGATCGCCCAGCGCGGCCGGTTCGGGGTCGGCACGCCGCTCAGTACACCGTCGGCAACACGCGCATCGGCGGCGAAGGCAGGGTCGGTGACGGTGATATCATTGAAATCGACGCGGCTGTCCGGGCCAATGCCGGTCAGCGTGACGCGGTCCCAGCCAAGCGTGCCGTCATCCGCGAAGCGCGGGGCGCCTTGCGGGCGGACGAGCCAGGCATGGCCGTCGCTGGTGGTGAACAGCCGGGCAGTGCCATCGGCTTCGATGCAGAGCGCCGTGTCTTCGTCGATGCCCAGGCCGATCGTATCTTCCTTGCCCGCTGCGCGCGCCTGCGCGACGAAGGCGACGAGGCGGCCGAGCCGGTCGCGCTCGCTGAAATGCGTGTCGGTGATGACGTTGGCGAGGAAGGGGACGTCGAGGAATTTGTCGACCAGAGTCACCTTGTCGCCCCGGGGATCGGCGAGCGCTTCGGTGGAAGCGACTGCTTCGGGTGCCATCGCGCCGTAGCCGGTGCCGCCGAGGATCGCGAGGCCGGCGCTGGTGCCGCCGATCGGGCGGCCCTTGCGGACATGCGCGTTGAGCGCCTCGGCAACCGGCGTGTCCTTCCAGAAGCGGACATAGTTGGACTGGTCGCCGCCCGCGATGAAGATGCCGTCGGCGCGATCGAGTATCTCTGCGATGCGCGGATCATAGGCGGCTTCGCGGCTGGAAAAGACGAGCGTTTCGACCGAAGCGAAGCCGCCGATCTCGTCCATCAGCCATTCGCCGTCGCTGCCGTCCTGCGATGCGCGCAGGATGACGAGATGGCCGTTGCCGCTCTTTTCGGCAAACCAGCGCCAGGCCTGCGGGCTCCAGTCGGCGCCGCCGATCAGCATCAACCCCAGCGATGGCGTTCCCCCGCGCTCGGCGTTCACATCCCCGGCGCTGTAATAGCGATAGCCGTCGCCGTCCCGTGCCTGCGCAAGGCCGGGCAGGGCGGCGAGCAGCAGCGCCAGCGCGGCGGCGACAAGGGTTTGAACACGCATCTACATATCTCCCGGGTCGAACTGGTCGCCGCAGCCTACCGCCCCCTGCGGCACGGCGCGAAGTGCGACGCGATTCGACGCATCAAGGCTAAGCAGATACAAGCGACGGGATCGGCGATAATTTCATTACATGCGACAAAAACAGTCGCATACTGCGCAACGGAGGACGGATTGCGGAAAATCGACAAGACTGACCGGAGGCTCCTCCAGGCGATTCAGGAAAATGCGTTGCTGACTGCTGAGCAACTCGGCGAAGCATGCGGCCTTTCCCCGACGGCGGCGCTCAAACGCCGCAAGAAGCTGCGCAGCGACGGCGTGATCGAACGCGATTCGGCCGTGGTTTCGCCGCGCGCGCTGGGGTTCGACATCATGGCGCTGGTGATGGTCACGCTCGACCGTGAGGATCGCGGCGTCATCGATCGGTTCAATCAGGACATCCGCAACACGCCACAGATCACCCAGGCCTATTACATCACCGGCGACGCCGATTTCGTGCTGTTCATCGTCGCGCGCGACATGGACGAATATGACCAGTTCACGCGCGAATTCTTCTACGACCGGCATCCGATCAAGACGTTCAAGACCTGTGTGGTGCTGAGTGCGGTCAAGTCGGGCGGAGCGCTGCCCATTCCCGATTGAGCGGACGCCGGATTTCGCGATTCGCGGCTGCCCGAACAGCATCACAGAAACAGAATCTGTCGAATGTTTCCGTATAGCGCGGAAATTTGTCGGTTCTGCTTCTGTCTTTGACCGTTTCCCTGCCTATCCCTGCGTATAGTTTTTCGAACGACGTGTGTCGGGGCAAGCCGCGCGGGAAAACAACGCAATATCCGTAGTTTGCACGATCCGCACCGTCGGTCGCGACCTGTAAGGGCGCTGGGAGAGGGGCGCCGACAGGCACTGCCGCACTCGCGATGCGGGGCGGAAACTCGGGTATTCGCGCTTGCGCACCAAGGGGGAAAATAGATGCGCCGAAAGATTCTCACCGCCGCGCTGACGGGCGCCAGCCTTCTCGCCATCGCACCGACGGCGGCGCTGGCGCAGGACAGCGGCCTGCCGACGCAATCGACGGTCGGTCAGGACGACGAAATGCTCGGCGATCCGATCGTCGTCCTCGGCTCGCGCATTCCGCGGACGGAGCTGGAGGGGCCCGCGCCCGTCCTTGTCATCGATGCCGACGACATCCTGCGGCAGGGCTATCAGGACATCCCCGAGCTGATGGCGTCGGTGACGCAGAACAACGGCGAGACGCAGAGCACGCAGAGCTACGGCGCCAACACTTTCACGCCGGGCGCCAAGCAGGTCGACCTGCGCGGGCTGGGGCCGAACCACACGCTGGTGCTGGTCAACGGTCGCCGTATCGCCGATTTCCCGATGCCCTATGGCGGCAACAGCAACGTCGCCGATATTTCCAACATCCCGATCGGCCTGATCGAGCGCGTCGAAGTGCTGAGCGGCGCGGCATCGGCGATTTACGGATCGGACGCGATTTCGGGCGTCGTCAATTTCCAGCTCAAGCAGGAGCCGGACGGCACACGGATCGACGCGCAGTTCGGTCTCACCGAAGACGGCGGCGGCGAATCCTATCGCATTTCGGGCAGCACGGGGTTCCGCGCGGGCGATCTGACGGTGCTGGTGGGCGCCGAATATCGCAAGCAGGAGCCGCTCTGGGGCTTCGAACGCTCGATCCAGGATTCGACCGCCGACAATCCGACGACCAGCACGCCGCTCGCATATCGCAATTTCATGCGGTACGATTCGGGCGGCTATTACATCGATCCGGGCCAGTCGACCTGCGACGCGCTCGGCTTCACCAATGAAGGCACGACCTATTACGCGCCGCGCGCGGGATACGGGTTCGACGTCGCCAACGGCTATGCCGCGACCGACGGCTATTTCTGCGGCAGCAACGAAGCGATCGCCTATGGCCAGATCCTGTCCGATCGCGAGCAGATCAACCTCTACGGCGCCGCGACCTGGGAAATCAGCGACGACATGGAGCTGTTCGTCGACGGGCAGTACGGATATTCGGACCTCAAGCTCTTCAACGGATTCAAGAGCTGGTATTATGTCGCGCCCGACGGGAATGAAGAGGGGCTGTTCTACAACCCGCAATATCTTCCCGCGATCGATACCTACTGGCTCGATCAGCTCGACGGCTGGTATCGCACCTTCACGCCCGAAGAGACGGGCGGGTTCGACAATGCGTCGATCACCAACCGATCGGACACCTACAACATCACCGCGGGCGTGCGCGGCAGCTTCGGCGGCAGCTCGCAATGGGATTACGAGGCCTATTACAACCACGCCGAATACAGCTCGCGCATGGCTTGGCCCGAAATCGTCATCGACAAGGCCAATGACTTCTTCCTCGGCCAGCCGGTAAACGATCCGGGCAACACCACCGGCTATCAGCGGTTCGACGCCGATCCGACGCGGCTGTTCACGCCGCTGACGCCGGCGGAATATGCTTCGATCCAGGAGTTTACGGTCTATCACCCCAAGACCTGGGTGAATAATGTCCAGGCGACGATCAGCAATTCCAGCCTGATCGAGCTGCCCGCCGGTCCGGTCGGCTTTGCCGCCGTCGCGGAATTCGGCAACGCCGGATATGACGTGAACCCCGATCCCAAGGCGCTGACCCAATATTATGTCGGCATCCGCGATTCGGACGGTGCGGGCACGCGCGATCATTGGGGCATCGGCGGCGAGCTGCGCGTGCCGGTGTTCGACATGCTCTCGCTCACCGGGGCGGGGCGCTACGATCACTATAATTATGCGGGCAACAATTTCGGCGAGTTCACCTACAATATCGGCGCCGAGTTCCGCCCGCTGGAGACCGTGCTGATCCGCGGCGCGATCGGTACCGGGTTCCGTGCGCCGGACCTGCACTATGTCTATCGCGGTCCGGGCACGGTGAACGGTGGCGGTGCCGACTATTACAATTGCCGCCAGGAACAGGCGAACCCGACGCTCGCCGATTGCGTCAACACGCGCTACGAAGGCTTTATCAGCGAACGCAGCGGCAATCGCGACCTGCTGCCCGAAACCGCGCGCTCGATCACTGCGGGCGCGATGTGGGCGCCGAGCCGGAATTTCGACGTGTCGGTCGATTATTTCCACATCCGCATGGAAAACCAGGTGCGCAATCTGAGCACCAACCAGTTGTTGATCGACGAAGCCAATTGCCGGCTGGGCACCGATATCAACGGCAACGCCGTCGACACCGGCTCGCCGACCTGCACCGATGCGCTGGCGCGCGTCCAGCGCTATCAGAGCGGCGCATCGACCGGCGAGCTGCGGCTGATCAATGTCGTGCCGATCAACGTTTCGGAGGAGACGACCGACGGGATCGATGTCGCCGTCAACGGGCGCATTCCGTTCGGCGGGTTCGAAATCTCGCTCGGCGCCAGCTACACCTATGTGCTCAACCACACGGTGACGCAGTATCCGGGCGATCCGACGCTGGATCAGTTCCTGCCGCTCAACGGCTATGAAATCCCGCGCGACAAGGGCAAGGCCTATGTCACGCTGAACCTGCCGCGCTTCACCGCGACGCTCACCGGCCTGCGGACCGGCGAAATGACCAACTGGAACTGGGACGGCAAGATCCCGGCCAGCCTGTGGTTCAACCTCTCGGCGCAATATGAGCTGTCCGATCGCCTGCGGATTTCGGGCACGGTCAACAATCTGTTCGATCGCGGGCCGGTCGAGGATCCGAGCCATGCGAGCTATCCCTATTACAACAGCTCGTGGTTCGATGCCGTCGGCCGCCGCTATTACATGCAGGTCTCCTACAAATTCGGCGGAAGCCCGTTCTGAACCGGCGGGGGAGGGCGGCGAGTCACGTTTGACCCGCCGCCCCACGCGCCGGATAGTGCCGGCCTGACACAACCAACGGAGTGAAAACCCTGTCCTCTGCCGCTTCCGCCTGCCGGACCATCTGCCACGCCTTCATCACCCTCCTCACCCTCGGGTCGCTGCTGCTCGCCACCTCGGCACAGGCGAGTTACGCATATTATGTCGGGAAGAACCTGACCGAGGACGGCAGCGTGATGATGGGCGGCACCGGCGAGGAAGTGTCGAGCCACTGGCTGGAGATCGTGCCCGCGCGCGACTATCCGCCCGGCACGATGATGCGGGTGGGCGTTACCGGCGATGCCGTGATCCCCGGCGAATTGTTCGAAATCCCCCAGGTGGCGCACACGTTCCGCTACATGCAGATGGCCTATTCGGATTTCGAGGGCTTTCCCGCGCCGCTCACCAATGGCGGGGTGAACGAACATCAGGTCGCGGTTCGCGACGTCTGGGCGCCGAGCCGCAGCGAGCTGGTCGCGATGACGCCCAGGCCGCAGCGCGGCCTGCAATATTCCGACCTTGCCCGTATCGTGATGGAGCGCGCCCGCACCGCGCGCGAAGGCGTTGAGATCATCGGCGATCTGATCGCGCGGCACGGCTTTGCCACCTATGGCGGCAACACCCATCTGATCGCCGATCCCGACGAAGGCTGGGTGGTGTGGGAGCTGGCCGGCGGCAAGGGGCTGTGGGTCGCCGAACGGCTGGGGCCGGACGATGTCCGTGTCCTCTATCCCGGCGGCATCGGAGAGATTCCCACCGACATCGCCGACAATTCCGATTACATGGCGTCGGACAATTTCATTTCCTTCGCCATCGAACAGGGCTGGTATGATCCGGCCGCGGGCAAGCCGTTCAACGTTCAGCATGTCTATGGCGATCAGGACATTCGCGACTATCGCGAACCGGGGATCAAACTGATGTCGCCGGGCGACATGGAACGCGCGACGCGCGCGATGGCGCCGCTGACCGAAGCCGATCTGATGGCGCGGGTGCGCGATCCGCGCGTGGTCGACGATGATTCGGGCTATGGCCAGGTGGTCAGCCTGCACCGCGACCGCACCGATCCCGATCTGGTCCGCATGTGGGTCGCGCCGACGGGATCGGTCGCCGCGCCGTTCAATGTCTGGTGGCTGGGCGTTACCCAGGTGCCGATGGAATATGCCGCGCATCGCTATCTCACCAAGGACGCGGCATCGACCTTCCTCAATCCCGATTTCCAGATGCAGGAGGCGACACGCTTCGCCGGGCGCACCTTCAAGCGGGTGATGTATTATGCCTGCTCGGCGCCCGACCGGCTGCTGCCGGTGGTCACCTCGATGCTGACTGCGTTCGAGGCGGAGACGCGCGGCGACCTCGATTGGGTGGAGCGTAGCGCGCGGAAAATGATCGAAAGCGGCGACCGCGAGGCGGCACGGCGGCTGCTGACCTATTACGCCACCAGCCGCGCGATGAGCGCGCTCGACATGGGCGATACGATCGCCGGGGCGCTCGACGCCTATACCCGGCTGCTGCCCGGCCGCACGCCGCCGCAGGGGGCCGAGATGAACACGATGGACCCGACGGTGAATTGCCTGGCCGACGGCGATCCCGACGTTCCTGCGAACTGATTTTCCCTGATCGGTGCCTGCTGACGATAGAAATCCATCGGAGCGGCCCGCCGCGATCGCGCGCGCCTGGCCGAGAGCATGTCGATGGAGGTCAGCGGTCGACAATGTCGCGTCTGCAACGCGGCAATGTGCCGATCTTGAATTGGTCGGGGCGACTGGATTCGAACCAGCGACCCCCACACCCCCAGTGTGATGCGCTACCAGGCTGCGCTACGCCCCGACCGAGGCGCAGGCATCTAGGCGCGCGGGGGCGCGGATGCAAGTCTTTGCGCTTGTTCTTGTCGGAGGAATTTGTCCCGTAGCACGGGAATGTCGTACTGGGCCGCGCCCGGGCTGCGGGGGTAGTTGGCAAATGAGCGACTTGTAGAGCGCCGGTGCCCGCGTCGCCGGCGCCCGGGATGCGCACGGCCCGCCGCGTGCGCGCAACGCTCCGGCAGTTGCGCCCGCGCGCTACCCGTGATAGCGCGCGCCGCTTGAAACGGGGCATCTCGCTCCTTCGAACCCAGGCAATCGGGAACCCATGTTCATTTCACCAGCATATGCGCAACAGGCGGGGCAGCAGGCCGCCGCTGGGCCGGGCTTCTTGGGCGGCATCCTGCCCATGGTGCTCATCTTCGTCGCTTTCTATTTCCTGATGATCCGTCCGCAGCAGAAGCGGATGAAGACGCTTCAGAACGCGATCGCGGCGGTCAAGAAGGGTGACACGGTGATCACCGCGGGCGGCCTGGTCGGCAAGGCGACCAAGGTCGACGAGGAATATGTCGAAGTCGAAGTGGCGCAGGGCATGAAGGTGAAGGTGGTCAAGTCCACGCTTACCGATGTCCAGCCGCTCGGCGGCAAGCCTGCGAACGACTGATGCTCGATTTTCCGCGCTGGAAGGTGTGGCTCACATGGGTGGCGATCGTCGTCTGTGTGCTGATGGCGGTCCCCAGCCTGCTGCCTGGAACGGCTCGTAACGCCTTGCCCGGCTGGGTGCCCAAGCCGACCGTCAACCTTGGCCTCGACCTTGCGGGGGGCAGCTATCTGCTGCTCGAAGGCGATGTGGCGCAGTTCCGCGCCGACCGGCTCGATACGATGCGCGAAACCGTGCGCCAGGAGTTGCGCGGCGATCCGCGGATCGAGATCGGCGATATTTCGATCCGCGACGGAAACGTGAGCTTCATGGTGCGCGACGCGAGCCGGGTCGATGCGGTTCGCGAGCGACTGTTGCCGCTGCTCAGCAACGATAATGGCCAGCGCGACTGGGATTTCGATGTCGTCGACACGTCGCGGGTCGTGCTGACCCAGACCGATTCGGGCATCGCCAGCGCCGTCGATCAGGCGATGGGCGACGCAACCGAAGTCGTCCGCCGCCGTATCGACGAACTCGGCACCCGCGAGCCGACGATCATCCGCCAGGGTTCGGAACGTATCGTGGTTCAGGTGCCCGGTCTCGGCGATCCGACCGAGCTCAAGGATTTGCTCGGCAGGACCGCGCTGCTCGAATTCAAGCTGGTCGATACGACCGCCGATGTCGCGCAGACGATGCAGGGCATCGCGCCGGTCGGCAGCGAAGTGCTCGAGATGGAAGACGGCACGCCGATCGTGGTCAAGCGAAACGCGATGATCACCGGAGACATGCTGACCAAGGCGAGCCAGGGCTATGACCAGCAGACCGGCGCGCCGGTGGTGCAGCTTACGCTCAACGGCGCGGGCACGCGCCGCTTCGCGCGCGTCACCACCGAACATACCGGCGAGCCCTTTGCGATCATCGTCGACGATGTCGTGATTTCCGCGCCGCGCATCGACGAACCGATTATCGGCGGTCAGGCGCGCATTTCGGGCGGCTTCACGGTGGAGAGCGCCAATCAGCTCGCCATCGCGCTGCGCTCGGGCAAGCTGCCGATCCGTCTCAAGGTGATGGACCAGTCGACGGTCAGCCCGGAACTCGGCCAGGATTCGATCAACAAGGGCGCACTGGCATCGGTGCTGGCGACGGTGCTCGTCATGGCCTTCATGCTGATCACCTATTTCCGCTTCGGCGTCTACTCCACGGTCGCGCTGATCGTGAACATCCTGATGATCATCGGCATCATGGGGCTGTTCAACGCCACGCTGACGCTGCCGGGCATCGCCGGCTTCGTGCTGACGATCGGCGCGGCGGTCGACGCCAACGTGCTGATCAACGAACGCATCCGCGAGGAGCAGCGACGCGGGCGCGGGGTGCTGCAATCGGTCGAATTCGGCTACAAGGAAGCGACCCGCGCGATTTTCGACGCGAACATCACCAATGTGATCGCGGCGGCAATCATGTTCATCTTCGGCTCGGGCCCGATCCGCGGCTTCGCCGTCGTGCTGACCATCGGTATCGTGACGTCGGTGTTCACTGCGGTCACCTTCACGCGCCTGATGGTGTCGAACTGGCTGAAGAAGCGGCCCAAGGAACTGGTGCTCTGATATGCGTCCGCTGAAACTCGTACCCGAGAATACGAACATCGATTTCCTGCGCCTGCGCACGGTGTTCATGGCTGTCTCGATCCTGCTGATCGTCGCCTCGATTGCGCTGGTCGCCATTCGCGGCCTCAACTTCGGCGTCGATTTCGCCGGCGGGCAGATGGTGCGCGTCACCTTTGCCCAGCCGGTGCCGATCAACCAGGTCCGCGAACGGATCGACGGGCTGGGGCTGGGCGAAAGCGCCATCCAGCAGTTCGGCGACGCGCGTGACGTGGCGATCCGCATGCCGCTGCCCGAAGGCGGCGCCGAGGCGACCGACGAACAGGGCGACCAGCTCCGCGCGTTCATCACCACCACCTGGCCCGGCGCCACCATTGGATCGGTCGACACGGTGTCGGGCAAGGTATCCGAGGAGCTGTTCCAGAAGGGCGCGCTGGCGCTCGCGCTCGCGATGCTGGCGATCGCGGTCTATATCTGGATCCGCTTCGAATGGCAGTTCGGCATCGGCGCGCTCTTCTCGCTGGGGCACGACGTCGCGCTGACGTTCGGTTTCTTCGCGATCACGCAACTTGAGTTCAACCTGAACATCGTCGCGGCCATCCTGACGATCATCGGCTATTCGCTGAACGACACGATCGTCGTCTATGACCGCGTCCGCGAGAATCTGCGCAAATACCGCAAGATGGAAATCGTGCCGCTGCTCAACCTTTCGACCAACGAGACGCTGGCGCGGACGATCGTGACGTCGTTGACGCTGATCATCGCGCTGGCGACTCTGGTGCTGGTCGGCCCCGAAGTGATCTTCGGCTTCTCGGTCGCGATGCTGCTGGGCATTGTCATCGGCACCTATTCGTCGATCTACATCGCCAATCCGATCCTGATCTATGCCAAGGTGGGGCCGCACAGCTTCGTCCCGCCCGAAGCCGGACCGGCGGGTGCCGAGCGCGTGAAAGCCAAAGAGCTTCCCTGATGCGGATGGACCGCATGGGTGCGGAAGGGCCGGTGATATCCGGCTTTTCCGCCGGCGGTTTCGTGGTCGATGACGGCGTCTATCCCGCGCTGGTGATTTCGCCGGTCCGTGCCGACAGCTGGTCGCCGCCGCCGATCGCGGCGCTGGGCGAGGGCGATCTGGCGACGCTGCTCGCGATCGATCCGCAACCGGAGTTTCTGCTGCTGGGGACCGGAAGCGCGCTGGTGCGGCCTCCGGCGGCGTTCACCCAGGCACTGGCGGTACGCGGGATCGGTGTCGAAGTGATGGACAGCCGTGCCGCCGCGCGTGCCTGGGGCATGTTGCGCGGCGAGCAGCGGTGGATTGCCGGGGCGTTGTATCCGCTGGAGGCGTGATCGCGTCCGGTACTCGAGCAACTCGTCATTCGCGCGGAAGCGGGAATGCGACTTCTTCTTTCTTCCGGTTCGGGTTGCGGCAGCTTGGCGCGAAAGCGGCCCGCTCGGGGCTGACCGCTCTCAACTGCCGCTTGCCGGCTTCCTCGGTGCGCGCGGGGTTTTGGGAGCCGCCGGCGCCTTGGGCGACCGCTTCGCTTCGGGAGCCTCGGGCGCTTCAGGGGTTTCCGGCGCCCGGGGCGCCTCGGCCTTGCGTTCGCGCAGGCCCGCCACGACTGCGGCAATCCCGACCGCCATCATTTCCGCAACCACCGGATGGCGCGCGATCTCGGCGATCTTGCCGCTTTCCTTGCGCAGCTTCTTGGGCACTTTGATCCCGGCGATTTCCTTGGGCAGGATCGGCTTGGGGCCCTTGTCCTTCTTCGACTTCTTCTTCTTGGCCATGAATCAGCTCCTTCGGAGCGAACATCGGCATTTTCGCGCTGTGTTACAAGTGTGAGACACGCTGGCCGCGATGCGCCGCCACCAGCCGGTGGTAGAAATCCGAAAGATGCTCGGCATTGGCGGGCCAGGTGAAGGGGCGGGCCGCGGCGACGACGCTTTCGGTTTCGGGCGGCTCGGCGAGCACGGCCGCGATGCCCACGGCAAAGGCGTCGGCATTGCGCTCGACGATGAAGCCGGCGCCTTCGCGCATCACTTCGCGCGCGCCGCCGACATCGGGAATGACGATCGGCGTGCCGCTGGCGAGCGATTCGACCCAGGCATTGGCCAGCCCTTCCGATCGCGAGGCGAGCGCCATCGCATCGGCCGCGGCGAGCAGTTCGGGCATGTCGGCATGCGGCACCGGGCCGGTCAGCCGCACGCGATCGCCGATGCCGTGCTCGGCGATCTTCGCTTCCAGCATCGGCTGTTCAAAGCCTTGCCCCACGATCCACAAGGTGACGTCGGGCAGCTTCGCGACGGCATCGATCACCATGCTGTGATCCTTGTTCGGCGTCAGCGATCCCAGTGCGACCACGAACGGACCGGACACGCCGAACTTCGCCTTTGCCGCGGCGCGATCGCGCGGATGGAAGCGCGCCTGGTCGACTCCGGTCAGACTGCGCTCGATCCTGGCCTCGTCGAGGCCGAGCGTCACCAGATCGCGTTTCATCGCGTCGGATACGGTGAGCAGCCCCCCGGCGGCTCGACCGGCGGCGAGGCACATGTCCTGCGTCTTTGGATTATTCGCCCAGTAATGCACGTCCGAACCGCGCGCCTTGATCGAAAAGGGCACGTCGAACCGCTCCGCCAGCCGCATCGCCGCCGGGCCGTCGGGATAAAAGAATTCGGCGGCGATGAGATCGAACGGAAATTCCGCGCGCAACCTTTCCAGCTTCGAAGCAAGCGCGGCCGCGATCATGCGCGGGTGAAATCGACCGCCGGTGCCCGGCAGATTCAGAAAGCGCGGCCGGATCACGTCGAGCCCGCGCCATTGTTCGTGCCGGGGCAGATGTGCGCGGGCGCGATAATGGGGGTGCAGCGTCAGCGGCCAGGGCGGGAGCCCCACCGGCGCCACGACGCGGACGTCGAGATCATCGCGCCGCGCGATGCCGCGCGTCTGCTGTTCGACGAACACCCCGAAATTGGGGCGCGAGGCATCGGGGAAGAGCGTGGAGAGCGTGAGGATGCGCAGCATGCGCGCCAGTGTAGCGTGATATGCTTACCATGTCGCGAAGGGGTGTTCCCCATCGACCCGTTGCCCCCAGTCCGTTCGCCCTGAGCCTGTCGAAGGGCGTGCTCACGATCGCAAGGGCGCCCTTCGACAAGCTCAGGGCGAACGGGTGTGGATGGTGGGGCTTGGAGAGGCCAAAGATTGGGAATCTTGCCTCCACCTCGGTGGGCCACTCGCTTGCCTCACACTCCGTTGGTGCTGAGCCTGTCGAAGCACCGTTCTTCTTTTCCGCGGTTGGAAGAAGAAAGAACAGTGCCCTTCGACTGCCTGCCTGCGGCAGTCGCTCAGGACAGGCTTAGACAAGCTCAGCACAAACCGGTAGTTTGCGGTTCGATCAGCGCGCCAGCAACACCCGAGCCTGTCCTGCGATTTGCGCGAGCATCGCCGCGCTGGGTGAAGCGGCCAGCTTGGCACGTTCGACCAGCTTTACGAACTGGTCGACGCGATCAGCCTGATCCTCCAGCCACGCATCGACTGCCGCTTCGGGATCCTTGCCTTCGCGGCGGGCGAGGAAATCCAGTCGCAATTGCTGGAAATCGCGTGCCAGGCTGGCGATCAGCAGCCGCTCCCACGGATCGCCGGTATAGACGCGCGCGGCATTGGCCTGCGCCCAGTCGAGCCCGAGCACCTGCCCCAGATGCGTAAAGGCCCGCGTCAGCACGGTTTCGTCGATGCCCTGCCGCTCGCCGAGATCGGCGAGGCCGACCGCGCCGTCCAGTTCGAACAGCCGCACGACGCGCGCGGCGAGTTCGGCGGGCGCGCCGGCGGATTCGAGCTTCTCCGAAATCCGCCCGCTCTGCGTGCGGACTTCTTCCAGCAGCAGGTCCTTGGCCTGGCGGTCGAGATTGGCGATGCCCTTTTCGAGCCGCTCGATCACATCGGAAGCGGCTTCGCCCGGGCGGACGGTGCGCAGCAGGTCGGCAATCTGGCTGCGCGCGCCCACTGCGACTTCGTCGAACAGCGCGATGCGCGCTTCCTCCGACATTTCGCCGGTTTCGATTGCTTCCCAGATTTCCTGAAGGCCGAACAGGCGCTCGGCAACGATGAACATCGATGCGATGTCGCCCATCGCCGCGCCTTCCTCTTCGGCGAGTTCGAACGGGTGGAGTACGCCCAGCCGGTTGATGATGCGATTGGCCAGCTTGGTCGCGACGATTTCGCCGCGCAGCCGGTGCTCGGCGATCGCCTTGGGGAAACGTTCGCGCATCGCGGTGGGGAAGGAACCGTAGAGATCGGGTTCGAGCAGTTCCTGCTTGCCGAGCTCGCATGCCTCGACCGCGTCCTGCAGCGCCAGCTTGGCAGTGGCGAGCAACACGGCGAGTTCGGGACGGGTAAGGCCGCGACCTTCCTGCGCGCGACGCAGCAGGTCGTCATTCGCCGCCAGCCCCTCGACCGCGCGGTCGAGCCGGCCGGAGGCCTCCAGTATCTCGATCACACGGACATAGGAGCGCAGCGCGCGGGCGCCGTCATTTTCCATGAACGACAATGCCAGCGTCTGCAGGCGATTGTCCTCGAGCACCAGCGCCGCGACATCGTCGGTCATTTGCGCGAGCAGCTTGTTGCGCTCCTCGAACTTCAGGTCGCCTTCGTTCATCTCGCGGTTGAGCGCGATCTTGATGTTGACCTCGTTGTCCGAGCAATCGACGCCCGCCGAATTGTCGATAAAGTCAGTGTTGATCCGCCCGCCGGCCGCGGCGAATTCGATGCGGCCCGCCTGGGTGACGCCCAGATTGGCGCCTTCGCCGACCGCCTTGGCGCGCACCATGTTCGCGTCGACGCGCAGCCGATCATTGGCGGGATCGCCGACCTCGACATTATTCTCGTCGCTGGACTTGATGTACGTTCCGATGCCGCCGAACCAGAGCAGGTCGACCGGCGCGCGCAGGATCGCGGAAATGAGCGCGGAAGGATCGAGCTCCTTCGCGTCGATGCCGAGCAATTCCCGGATTTCCGGCGTGAGCGGAATCGATTTCTCGGTGCGTGCGAAGACGCCGCCGCCCTTCGAGATCAGCGAGCGGTCATAATCGTCCCAGCTCGATCGCGGCAGATCGAACATCCGCTTGCGCTCGTCCCAGCTTTTCGCCGGATCGGGGTCGGGATCGAGGAAGATGTGACGGTGATCGAAGGCAGCGACCAGCTTGATCGCTTTCGACAGCAGCATGCCGTTGCCGAACACGTCGCCGGACATGTCGCCGCAGCCGGCGACGCGCACCGGTTCGCTTTGCACATCGATTCCCATTTCGAGGAAATGGCGCTGCACCGAGACCCAGGCGCCGCGCGCGGTGATCGCCATCGCCTTGTGGTCATAGCCGTGGCTGCCGCCGCTCGCGAAGGCGTCGCCCAGCCAGAAGCCGCGATCGATCGCGATGGCATTGGCGACGTCGGAGAAGGTCGCGGTGCCCTTGTCCGCCGCAACGACGAAATAGGGATCGTCGTCGTCCAGGATGGTGACGTCGTCGGGATGAACGACCTCGCCCTTGACGATATTGTCGGTGACCGAAAGCAGCGCACGGATGAAGATGCGGTAGCTTTCCTTGCCTTCCTCGAACCAGGCGTCGCGATCCTGACGCGGATCGGGAAGCTGCTTGGGATAGAAGCCGCCCTTGGCGCCGGTCGGCACGATGACGGCGTTCTTGACGCGCTGCGCCTTCATCAGGCCGAGGATTTCGGTGCGGAAATCGTCGCGCCGGTCGGACCAGCGCAGCCCGCCGCGCGCGACCGGGCCAGCGCGCAGATGGACGCCCTCGACGCGCGGCGAATAGACGAAGATCTCGCGCCACGGCAGCGGCTTGGGCAGGCCGGGGACCTGCGCGCTGTCGAGCTTGAAGGCGAGCGCTTCCTCGCTCGCGGCCGCATAGGCATTGGTGCGCAGCGTCGCACCGATGACACCGCTGAACGTGCGCAGGATGCGGTCGTCGTCGATCGCGGAAACTTCGTCGAGCCCTGATGCGATCGCGCGATCGGCCCTGGCGATGGCTTCCTCGTCGGCCGGCTGGCGCGAGGGATCATGCGCGATCGCGAACCGCTCGATCAGCGCGGCGGCGACCTTGGGCGCGCGGCGCAGCGCGTCGACGACGGTGGACAGGCCGTAGCTCAGGCCCGTCTGGCGCAGATAGCGGAACCAGGCGCGGAACAGAACGACCGAGGCGGGCGAAACGCCCGCTTCGACGATCAGGCGATTGAACGAGTCATTCTCCGCCCGGCCTTCGAGCACCGCGGCGATCGCGTCCTCGACCACCTTGGGGTCGTCGCGGATCGCATCCGGGATACCGCCGACGACCGAGACTTCGAAATCATGGACATAGGCCTCGGTGCCGTCGGTCAGGCGTGTGGGTACTTCCTCGACGACGTGAAAGCCGAAATTTTCGAACACCGGCACGGCGTCCGACAGCGCGAGCGCGCCTCCCAGCCGATAGAGTTTTACGCGGATCATGTCGCGGCGGCCGGGCACCGGGCAGATGCGCACCGACCGCGCGTCGGTCCCCGAGAGCGCGCAAAGCCGCAATATGTCCAGCGCCGCCTCTTCGGCGTCATTCTCGTCGCGATAGGCGGAGGGGAAGGCGCCGGCATAGCGCAGCGCCAGCCGCGTCGCGCGCTGGCCCACGCGATCGGAGAGCGCGGCCTCCACCGCCGGCACCCAGCCGCGCATCATGTGTTCGAGTTCGTTGTCGAGCGCCTGCGCGTCGGGCATCACGCCGCCGTCACGCAAGTCGAGTGTATAGCGAATGAGCGCGACGACGCCGTCTTCGAGCGCGATTGACCAGTTGATCAGCCTGGCATGCGCCGCCTTGGTCAGCATGCCGCCGATCGCGGTGCGGTGGCCGGTCGAGACCTCGTCGCGCGGCAGCCAGACGAAGGCGAAGAGGTGCCGCCCCAGCGCGCTGCGGATCAGCACCAGCTTAGAGCGCGGGCGATCGGCCACCGACATCGCCGTCATCGCCAGCGTTTCCAGCGCTTCGGCCGGGAAGGCCGTGATCAGATCATGCGGCAGCGACTGCAGCGCATGCTGCATCGCCTTGCCGGTATGGCCGGCGGGATCGAAGCCGAATTTGCGCTCCAGCATCCCCAGCCGGGTGCGCAGCACCGGCACGTCGCGCGGCTGGGTATGCATCGCCGCGCTGGTCCACAGCCCGGCATGGATCGAAAGGCCGGTGATCCGATCGTCGTCGCGCAGCGGCACGACCACCAGATCAAGCGGAACGCGGCGATGCACCGGCGACACCGCATTGGATTTGAGCAGCAGCGGTGCCTCTCCGCCTTCCTCGAACCATTGCAGCGCAGCAGCGCGCGAGCTTTCCGCGAGGATCGGAACGTCGAGCGTATAGCGGCACAGCCCCAGCTGGTCGCTGGCGCTGCCGTCGCGTGCCCAGCGTTCGTGGCCGAGCAGCGTCATCTTGCCATCGTGGAACCAGCGCACCAGCGCGGCGCCTTCCTCCGATTCGATGCGTTCGATATCGGCCGCCATCGCGCGCATCAGTTCGGGCCAGTCGCTGACCGCATCGCGCACCTGATCGAGCGTGCGTTCGATATCGGCCGCCAGCGCGCGGCGCAGCCGGGCCTCGCCGCGCTCCATTTCGATGTAGATCATCGATTCGGGATGGCCTTCGCCGACCTTGACGATCGTCCCGTCCTTGTCGCGCGTCACCGGAATGATCGGGTGGATGATCCGGTGAATGACGATGTCGTGCGCGGCAATGGCGCTGGCGATCGAATCGACCAGGAAGGGCATGTCGTCATTGGCGACGGCAAGCCGCATCCGCCGCCGGCCATCGGCGAGATAGGTCGCCATCTCGATGCGCGAATCGCCGGTGCGGCGGTGGACCGCAGCCTTGGCCAGAAATTGTGCGGCCTCGGCGCGGGCCTCTTCGTCAAAGCCTTCCAGCTCGCCGGGCAACGCGCCGTCGGTGAGATGCGATTCGAGCTCTGCCGCCAGCGTTTTCAAGGTGTTTTTCGTCATGCGCGGGGCTATGCTCCCGTGCGCGCACGACCTCAAGGCTTGCCGCAGCTGCGAAGGGCTTTGCCGCGACGCGGCGAGGGATTTAGGCGGCGGCCTTCTTCACCGCGCGTTCGATCAGCGCGCGGTCGCCGGGCACCGTCGCGACGATGTCGAGCCCGTCCTCGCCCGGCCGCGCGACCAGCACCACGAAGTCGCAATCGTCGACCGCGCGGATCGGGACATGGGCGAGCGGCGGCCGTTCGCGCAGTTCTTCCGCGGCGCGCGCGAAGATATCGGGCTTTTTCGCCGGGCGGCGCAGCGCGCGCTCGGCCTTGACGATGCCCTTGATGCCGCCCTCGGCCGAATCGAGAAATCCGTCGAGTTCGCCTTCGGGCACGTCGTTGCGCCGCGCATGGGCCAGCACGGCGGCGAATTCGGTAACGCGCGTCTTGTCGTAATCGGCGCCGAAGACGAGCTTCACCGCCGGGGTCATCGGGGCGCGCTCCTGACGCTTCAGTCCCGCCGAGTCGAGAATCGCGACATAGCCGTCTTCGTCGGCCTCGGTCGCGCGGGCGAAATCATAGGCGCGGGCGAGCGCGCGATAGAGCGCGGCGCGGCTGCGCGTGTCCGAGGCGCGCGCGGCGGCGGCCGATTCGCGCGCGAGCATCAGCCGGTCGGACAGGCCCGAGGGGAGCAGCGCGGGAGCCTTGGGTTCGGCCGCTTCCTGCGAAATTCCGGCGCTGGGTCCGTCGGCCCAGACCGGTGCGGTCGGCGAGGGGCGCGGCACGGCGCGGCGCGATTCCTCGACCTCTGCGGCCAGCCGGGCCTGCGTCTCGGCGTCGACCAGTTCCTTCCAGTTGATCACGCCATAGATGAAATCGATCGTGTCCTCGTCCGAGGAAAAGGGCATCAGGATGCCGCGATAGAGCGTGTTGTGCCCGCGCTGGCCGATGAATTCGGCTTCGAATCCGATCGGCGCGCGATTTGCGATGATCTGGAGATAGTGATCGGTCAGGCGCGAAAGCAGCGAACGGCTGGGCACCTGGGCGATGTGCGTGATCGATCCGTCGACGCCGCATTCCTCGCGCAGCGCCGCGCCGAGATAGCGAATCGCCGGATCCTCGATCCCGCCGGTGAAATCGAGCAGCACGCTGTGCGGGCCGAAATCGGCGATATTGCCCGGATCGAGATCCTCGATCGAAGGATAGGCGCGGCCCTGAAGCAGCGAAACCCAATGATTATAGGCGCGCACGTGCATCCGACGTTCGTCGGTGCCGATGTCGAGCGGCCGCTCGGTCATCGCGGCGTCGTCCTCATCCTCGCGCCGGCGCTCGTTACGATCGCTTAGTCCGCGGGGGGCCATATCCATGCGCATGCTCCACTGGGGCTGAAAACCCGAAATCCGGTAAGCCCCTTGTGCACGCTGTGTGGTAAACGACGCGTAAAGCTGGCGATACGCAGTCGAACCGCTTGTCAGCCGCGAAGACTGCTGGTAAGCGCCGCGGCCTCGACCGGCAAATCCGCCGGTTGCCCCGGGCCGCTTTAGCTCAGCTGGTAGAGCATCGCATTCGTAATGCGGGGGTCACAGGTTCGAGTCCTGTAAGCGGCACCACGACATAATGAGAACATTGTAGAAAACCGCGAAATTCTGCGGTAAAACGTCTCCTGCTGGTCCCACGAATTCTCATTATGTTCCATCGTGGCCCACCCAAAGTGGACCACGAATCGGTGGACCACGAACATCGCAGGAGGCGCGGCCCACCCCATGCTTACGACTGTGGAGATTCGCGCGCTCAAACCGCAGGCGCGTGCATATAAGGTTCCAGATGCCGACGGGCTCTTCCTGTTGGTGCACGGGGGCCCTCTTGTGGCGCTTTCGCTACAAGATATTTGGCACCGAGCGGAAATTGTCGCTGGGTTCGTTTCCCGAAGTGTCGTTGCGCGATGCGCGCAAGAAGCGTGACCTGGCCCGCGCCGAGATAATTGACGGCATTGACCCGGTTGAGGAGAAGCGGCAGCGACGCATCGAGGCCGAACTGGCCGCCAAGATCGCCGCACCCATGTGCTGGTCAAGCCGTTCGCGAGCGACCTCGCCACCAACCTCATCATCACCACCGACCGGCGTGTCTATCATCTGGCGATGTCGAGCGGGGAGGGGGAGGCGATGGCGAGCCTCGCCCGGACCTATCCGCAGGACGCGCTGATCGCGCTTCACCGCGCAGCAGCCGAAGCCGAAGCGCGGGCACCGGTGGCGGAAGGGCTAGCGCTCGAACGGCTCCGCTTCGACTACAGGATCGCTGGCGACAGGCCGGGCTGGCGTCCGCTTCGGGCAACGATTCCGGTGCTCCGGTCAATCCGCACCGCATCGAAGCGCCGGCTTCGCCCTATGTGCTCTCGGCGGGCAGCGTCATCGCCGCCAGCCTGATCACCGGCATACGCTCGGACGTGCCGGGGCTGGTGACCGCGCAAGTCAGTGAGAACGTCTTCGATTCGTCGACGGGGCGTCTGCTGCTGATCCCCCAGGGCGCGCGACTGATCGGCACTTATGACAGCGTCGTCGCCTATGGCCAGTCGCGCGCGCTCGTTGTGTGGCAGCGGATCGTCTTTTCCGATGGCAGCTCGCTTCGCATCGACGATGTCCCGGCCACTGACCCCTCGGGCTATGCGGGGCTCGCCGGCAAGGTCGATTTCCACAGTTGGTCGCTGATCAAGGGCATTGCGCTGTCCACCCTGCTAGGCGTGACGCCGGAACTCGCGCTGTCGGGCGGCAGCGATCTGCTCGAGGCGATTCGACCATCCACGCAGGACAATGTGGCGCGTGCCAGCGACCGGATCACCGAGCGCAATCTCGGCGTCCAGCCGACGATCACGATCAGGCCCGGCACGCGTGTGCGCCTCGCCGTCCACCGCGACCTCATCCTTCGTTCCTGGCATTGAAAGGAGTTTCCGATGCCCGAGCTTCGCCTCGCGCGCATCCCCGACCGCACCCCGATCAAGATTGCGATCATGGTCCTTCCCGACCTGCACCAGTCGCTGACCGCCTATGCCGATGCCTATCGCGAGACCTATGGTGAGACGGCGAGCGTCGCCGACCTCATCCCCTACATGCTCCAGAGCTTTCTCGACAGCGACCGCGCCTTCGCGCGTTCCCGCCCCAAATCCTGAGCCCGAAAGGACCATCCGATGTCTGATACCCCCGACCGCATCCTTCGTCTCGAAGCAGTGCTTGAGCGCACCGGCCTCAGTCGCTCGACCATGTATCGCAAGATGCATGACGGCAGCTTCCCGAAAAGCATCCAGATCAGCGATCGCTGCATCGGATGGCGTCAGTCCGCCATCGATGCCTGGATGCGCAGTCCCACGCGCTATTCGGCTAGGGCCGAGCAATAGCGACGACCGGCGGCGGAGTGTCGCTGCAGTGCCCAAGCTGCATCATGGCAGAGCGCTGGTAGGTCGATAGGCAGGGGCAGGGCGCGATCGTTGCTGTTGAACCCAGTGCGGCGCGGTCACACCGGAGTCATGTATCGCGGTTTCCCCATGGCTCCGCGCACGATCACGACTTCCTCGCGGCATCGCACGAGACGCGTGCTCGTCGCATCCGCTGGGTCGTCGCGCTTACCGCTGCTGGTCGTCGAAGCGCCGCCGGTCTCTGGACCGGCTCGATGGTTCTGCTCGCCGACGGCATCCATATGGCGACGCATGCCGGGCGCACTTGGTGTCGCCGCCGCCCTATCGGCTCACGCCGCGTCATCCCGACAGTCGCCGCTTCACGTTGGAAACACCATTGAGGGCGTGAATTGCGCCGCCTCGAAACTGCTTGCGCGTGCCTTCACCCAGTTACGCATCCTAGTGTCGAGCGCCCAACCGACGGACGTGTCGAGAGGATCGTCGGCCGCGACATGGTCGCCCCCCGGTTTTGATCTCAAGTAGCGCCGCAACGGCGAGTAGCGGAATCAGAGCCGTAGTGCCGAGCGCGGCGCTGGGCCAGGGAGAAGATACGAAGGATCGTGCCTCTCCTTTGACTGGTCTGTCGATACGGCGCGAGCAATCCTCATAGCCGCGAAAGCCGATTTCATCCTCGGCGCCGGGGAGCATGACGATCATTTCGGCCTCGCGGAGACCGTTCGAATCGAATTTGTCGTCCAGCGGCAGGATGGCTACGCGCAGCCCGTCATCGGCAAACATCCCCTCCCGCTGCGCACGCATTGGGATGAGCTTGCCGTTGAGCTTGATCGCGCCCGTTCGATCGAGACCGGTATGCACGAAGGAGGGCAGTCCCACGCGCGTCAGTCGAATGCTGCACATGCCCTCCGGCCCGCCCAGGCTGGCAATGTCCGCGTCGGTCATCGTTTCGGGCTGTACGGCCGCGACGGCAACTCCTGAAAGCGCCTGAGCGGCAGGCGTCCGGGGCGCCGGGCTCGGCGCCGCGTCGACTTGCGCCTCGCGGTCGTTGCCCGGGGCGGTGTTGCGGTTACAGCCGCCAAGCGCGATCAGCGGCAGCGCGGCGACGACGAGCAGCGTCAGGCGGATCATCGTGCTGCCTCCCTCGGCGCTTTCAGTTCCTCCTCGCGCGGCATGCGCTCGCTTGTGCGCACGCCGTTCCGCTCGATATCCTCGATCAGATATCTCATCTCGGCGATTTCGCGCCGCTGGGCGACGATGATGTCCTTGGCGAGCTCACGGACGCGCGGATCGCGGATATGCGCCCGTTCGCTCGTCATGATCGCGATCGAATGGTGCGGGATCATCGCCTTCATATATTCGCTGTCGTCGATGGTGGTCTGGCTACGTACCAGCCAGAGTGCGATCCCGAATACCGTGACAGCGACCGCGAGGATGATATAGTTTTTGGTGCGGTTGCGATACATCGACCACATGAAGAGCAGCATGACGACCATCATCGCCGCACCCATCACGAACGCCATCCAAAAGCGCGTCTCACTAAATAATATGTGATCGCTGCTATAGGTATTGAAGTACATCAGTACGAACATGACGAAGGTCGACGTAGCGATCATCGCCATGAAGCGGCGGTACATACCGCCGTCCTGCTCTTGATCGCGCTGCTCCTCGGTCAAGATTTGTCCTCCAGTACGCTTGCTAGAACCAAGTCACGTAACGCCAAGTTGTTCCCGTAACGGGTCTGTAGAGGTGTGCTATTCGCTCCTGGTCCATCAGGCTGCGCGGACGGCGAGACCCTGTTGCGGTCCGCAGGATGCGCGGTTTCGTCGATACGAAGCAGGCCGGCCCATTGGGCGCTTACTCACATCAGATCGATACGTTCGATCCGCTGCCGGATGGCGACGCCGATCGGATCGATCAAGGCTGCCGGCACGCTGTCGGGCATCGCGGCCGCTGCGGCTACGAACGCTCGCTCGGCGATAGTGCTGAGCTCGTGCAAGATCGTGCGCGTGGCTTCCTGGTCATAGCCCGCGCGAATGGCCAACTGGAGAAAGTGGTGCGGCGCGATTTCGTCGGGACGGTACCGGCGGTGGTCGCCGATCGCCATGACGAGCCGCAGCTGGCGTTGGTTGATCTGGTGCGCCGCGAAGCTCGGCTCGGCTGAAAGCACATCATATAGCGGCGTGGCCGTGAAGCGGCCTCCTGGCAACAGGAAGATGCTGAAATTCTTGGCGTGACCGTCGCTGGCGCCGATTAGCCAGAAGGCGATGATCGTCTTCATCAGCATCCGCCTATCGATGTCGGGCCGGTCACTCCCGGCGAACAGCCGCCTGATATCGGCAACACCCGTGGCGCCATGATCCTCATATTTTCGCGTCGGCGGGACCGACAATGCCTGGCAGACGTCTTGCTGCGGACGGCGAAGCAGGCGCCCATCGCGTGCCCAGAGCCGATCAAAGCGTTCGACGATCAGCACCGGCTGCTCCTCGAAACGGGCGATTTCGCTTGGCGGCACCGGAAGTCCCAAAGCAGCGAGGAAGGTAAGGCAGAGATTCTCGTTCTCGGCGCTGTTGGAGAGGTCGATGCCGTTCGGCAGTTCGCCGATCCGGGGCTTGAAGATATGCGTCGTGGCGGTCGTGCCCAGTGGTTTGTGCCAGCGATCCTGCCACCACAGCAAAGCGGTCTTTTCCTGGGCCCCGGCGATCGAGATGCGGAAGGCGTCGTCCGGTTCGAGCCCCAGCGGCGCCCTGCCGAGGTTACGCAGCATCGCGGCGATATCCGCGTCGTTCAGGGGCTCGGCTTCGATCGCGCCGGCAGGTGCGGTGCTTCGTCTTCGGGAAGAAGCTGTAAGGCGCCGACGCAATCGCGGCCTATCGCGGCGAGCAGGCTGCAGAAGTCGGTGCCCTTCGTTCCGAAGCGCGCGGCGATGCGGCGGCGGATATCGTCATTGTCGGAAGGCAGATTGTCGAAGACTGCGGTAACGGCGGCGCCGGAATAGGTGTGGTGTTGAGTGGGAGTGAGAGCGAAGCCGGCTGTGTATGTTCCCCTGCGAGCCAGTCCGGAGCGTAGCGAAACCCGACCGCCCCGTTGGCGGCCCTGGAGCGAAGCCCGGCCTGGCGGCCGTTCAGGACAACGCGCAGTGTCGAAGACCTGTGGGCCATCAGAAGATGTCGTCCAGTGCCGGGGCGGATTGGCTGCGCTCCCGCAGTTCGAATTCGAGCTTGAGGAAGGTGAGTATGGCGAACAGCGTTTTGAGATTTGCGCCTTCGCCTTTCTCGAGGTTCGAAATCGTCGCCTGTCGAAGATTGGTTCGCGCGCCCAATTCCTTCTGCGTAAGCCCGGCGGCGCGTCTTGCCCGGCGCAGTGCGCTGCCGAGCGTCTGGGGGGACCGGATGATTGCGCGCATAACTGAGCCCAATAAGTTTTTCCGTATCGATGTCCGTGCAAGTCAAATCTTTCCGATCGATAAGAATGGGCCTGGGATATGCGCAAGGGGTGGTTGAACTTATCGATCGGTAAGCAAGTCGGCCTTTTACTGGCTGGGCAGGGACCGCGTCTCGCTGCTCAACCGAGCCTGGCATCGGCCATGTCTCGTCGCCGTATTTCACGATGAATAGCGGTGAGAGCGGCGCGCCCGGCCAGCCTGCCGAGCCAAAGTCCACGCTAGCCCCTGCTCGAGTCCGATAGTGCCGACCGTTATCGACTTGATGCGACGCTGGGTCTAGGGGACCTGAAGTTGGTAAACGATATCCGTGACTACATCAGCTTTGCCGCGCGTCTTCCGTCCGGGCGGATGTCCGTCCGATGAGTACGAAGAAGGTCGCGCCCACCAATGTGGAGACGCTGGCGACATACAGGAAAGCATCATAGTTGCCGGTCGAACCGACGATCCAGCTCATCAACAGGGCCCCCACGGCCGATCCGGTCAGCACCATCGTCGTCAGCAGGCTGAGAAGCAGGCTGAAATTCTCCAGATGGAATTTTCGGCTGATCAGGAAGGCGCCGATATCGGCCTCGGCGCCTTGCGCAAATCCGACGATGGACATGGCACCGACAAGGACCGGAAGCGAAGTGACCTCCCCGACGAGCAGGAAATAGCCGATGGCAGGCAGGCCGAGCGCCGCCAGCGCGACGATGTGCGCAGGCATCCTGTCGAGTGCGAGACCGCTGGCGAAGCGCCCGACGATGACGCCGACGGCATAGACCGACATCATCCACGTCGCGGTCTGGTTCGTCACGCCGCCGTCCATGAGCACCAGTTTCAACTGCGAAGTGGCAAAGGCCTGCGGCAGATTGACGAGCAACATGCCGATCAGGATGAGGATGAGCGTCGGATGCTTTAAAAACTGCCCGAACTGCGCCCAGCTCAGTCTGGAAGGGGGCGGAGGCGGGCCTTCGCGGCGCCGATGCCGGCCCATCAGCAATATTGCGGTCAGACCGCCGGCGCCGGTGACGAGCCCCAGCGCCCCGTACGCGGCGCGCCAGCCATGGTCGTCGATCAGCCCGCCGAGCAAGGGCGCGGCGATCGCGCCGAACAAGGGCGGCGGCGTCATCAGCAGCGATAGCGCGATGCCCCGCGCGCGATCGAATTTTTCGACCACCACCCGGGCGAAGACCAGCGACGTGGTGAGAATGCCGAATATGTGCTGGACGATATATATTGCGAAAAATTCGGTGAGATTTCCGCTCATGAACATATAGGCAAAATAGCCCAGGGTCATGCCGGCGAAGCCCACGCTGGCGGCGAGGCGGGTACCGAAACGGTCGGTCAGGCGCCCCGCGACGGGCACGAGGATGCCGGTCAGGAGGGGCAGCGAGCCGACCAGCGCGAATTCGGCTTTCGACCAGCCGAATTCCTCGAGCAGCGGCGGACCGAACAGGCTCAGCGTATAATAGCTGAGCGCCGATCCCAGGCCGACGCCGATGGCGGCGGACAGAAACCTTTCCCAATGCGTCCCGAATTCACGAAGATACATGCTGCTGCCCCTTCCCCTGGTGAGGTGCGGGGCTACGCATTGTGCGCCATGACCTGTTCCACGGCGGCTTCGCTGGCGGCCCACAGGCGGCGGGCCGCCTCGTCGTCGCTGCCCTGAGGGGCGGCTTCCGCCTCGGCCTTGTCGAAGAAGAAGCGGGCCGTTGGAAAACCGGCTTCGGGTGCGGTCGCCATCCAGACCAGCGTCTCGGCGGGCTTTTGCGGCGGATCGCAATCCGCTGCCGTCATGTGGCTGCGCAGGGTCTGATCGCCATGGCTGGCGAAATTGCTGTCAACGCGTCCTGGATGCATGCTTTGCGCGACGATGCCGTCGTCGGCGACACGCCGCGCGAGTTCGCGCGTGAACAGGATGTTGGCCAGCTTCGCCTGGCAATAAGCGGCATTCGCATCGAAGTCGTCGCCGAGGTTGAAGTCGTCCCAGTTCATTCCGGGACATCTGTGGTGGGCAAGCGAGCTGACGGCGATAATGCGCACCGATCCGGCTGGTGCCCCGGCGGCAGTGCGTTCGAGCGTGGGAAGCAGCGTCCGCGTCAGTTCGAACGGGCCGAGATGATTGGCGGCAAAGGTTGCTTCCACGCCCTCGGATGTTTCGTAATAAGCGTCCCGAACGCCCCCCGCATTGTTGATGAGAACATGAATTTCGGGCGCCAGCCGGGCAATCTCCTCGCCCAGCCGGCGGGCCTCGGCCAATTCGGAGATGTCGGCCGTCAGGAAGTCGACGTCTCCCCCCTCCGCCGCAGCAGCAGCAATGGCGGAGCGGGCCGCCTCGCAGCGCTCAGGCGTGCGTCCGGCGGCGATGACGTGCCAGCCGCGCGCGGCGAACATCTTGGCGGCTTCCAGTCCGATGCCCGAACTGGCACCGGTAATGACCACGGTTTGCTGTGCCATGTTCACAGCCTCCTCTCACTCATTTGTCGGCGCGCCGGTTTTTCCGGCTTTGCGCACTCATGGCAAAAGAAACTCATGAGTATACTTATTTTCTTCGGCGGCATGTCCGCCAGTGAGGCGCCCGCCTTGCGGCGGGAGGCCTTAATCGTGACCCTTATTCCAGCGTTCCGCTCATATCGCCCTGCGCGCTATCCGCGCCGGCGCGCGTGCCGTCCTCATGCGCCATCCATTGAACGAAGCGCTGGAGCGGATACATCGCGTCATGCGGATTGCCGATCGTGCTCGGTCCGCCTTCGCCCAGCCGCACGATGCGCTGCGCGCCGCCGCTGGCCAGCCGGTCGCGATAGTCGTCCATGCGGTCGAAGGGGTAGAAGCCGACCGTCTGCGTGGCGACATTGACGAACCGCATCGCATCGTCGAGCGAGTCCACGCGGACGACATTGGCGGTCTTGTTGATCGGATGGAAATCGACCGGTTCTTCGGACCGCACGACGACGCCCGACCCATCGAGCTTGCCCCAGACGCGGAATTCATCGTCGAGGAAAGACAGCGTTTCGATCTGTTCGCGCATATCGGGGTCGAGGGCACGCTTGTCACCCGACGCGGCCGCGCGCTTGACGATGGCTTGGTGAAGCGCCTTGCCGAAGCGGTCGACCTGCTCCTCGCTGCCTTCGACGAACTGGAAACGGCTGGCGACGCAGGCTTCCTGGTTCAGGATCATCACGTCGTCGGCGGCGAGTTCGGCGGCTTGCCGCATCGCTTCGTCGGACGCGAAGGCTTCGCGCCCGACCATCGAGATCGAGGTCTTGGGGTCGAAGGAGACGAGCTGCAGGCCCGGCCCCAGATATTTGATGACATTGTCGATGGCATCGCCGCCGCCCCAGGCGACGATCCGGTCGAAATATTGCGGCCGGAATATAATGGGTTCGACCATTTCGTCGCCACCGCGCCAATAGGCGGCGGACATGGATTGGACGATCGGGTGCCCGGCGTCGATGTCGGCCATCGTGCGCAGGATCGCCACGGTGGTGAACGGATCGCTCGACGACATCTTGAACAGGTTGAACGCCTTGACGAGCGCGCCCTGGGCAATCGACTTTACCGCCACGCCCGGCGAGTTTCCGGGCAGGACATGGACAAGGCGCGGGGCGAAGGCGCGCACATAGCTCTTGCGGCCGGTGAAATCCTCCTGCGGCACCCATTCATCGAGCACGCGCGGATCGTGGAAGTTGCGCTCGACCGTGGTCTTGAGCAGGTCCCGGTTGAGATAGGCGGCGGCGGTCGCGACCTGCATCTCCAGAACCTGGCGCGGCAGGATATGCGTGTTGCACATCCGCTCGACCACTTCGCTCATATAGGGATTGGCGGGGTCCGCCATGCGCCGGCCGGTTTCGACGAGGAAGTCGATGATTTCATCGAGCGGCATGTTGAGCAGCGGCGGCAACTCGTGGCGCGGCAGGATCGCCTTGTCGAGGTCGAGATCGGGCGTCGCGAATTCCACGCCCAGGTCGCGCGAGCGGTGGTTCGCGGCTGTGCCTTCGACAAGGTCTCCGCGCAGGAAAAAGGGCGCGCTGATGACCGCTTCGTCCGCGGTCTGACTGTTGTCGCTCATCACGTTCATGACATTCCCCGTACATAAGCGTCGACGGTACCCGCGCAGCCAATCTTGTCGTCGCCTTCCTGAAGATCGGAATAGCGCACGATGTCGTCGCGGATCGACGGGCCGCGCGCGCCGCAGGCGCAGGGCGAAAAGTCGATGGCGATGCGGTCGCCCGAGATGACGCCGCCCCAGCGCCCGTCGATCGACAGGTCGAAAAAGGCCGCACGCCCTTCATATTCGCCGTCCTGAATCGGAAGCAGTTCATTGCCTTCCTTGTCGAGGATCAGCGGCACCACCCAGGGCGGGATGTGATAGCGGCCGCCCTTCTGGCAGCGCGGCATGCCCGAATGCAGCTCCTGCATCGAATAATTCTGATAATTGCGTTCGGGCCGGATGTTGAACGTGCCGTAGACATATTCGCGATAGTCGTCGGGCAGCGTCGCGCCTTTCAGCCCGCCGCCGACATAGATCGAATTTTCCGGGTGAAAGTCGTCGGCGGCAAAGCCCATGTCGCGCACGGCGCGCGCAACCTCGTAGAGCGAAGCCCACATGCCGGTAACGTGCAGCCGCTGCTTGCGCGCTTCGACGAGTTCGCGCGCGGCAATACCCACCGCGTCCTCGACGGCTTTCTTGCGTGCTGCCGACGTTGCTTCATATTCGGCCAGCTCGTTGGGCCGCGCGGTGCCTTCGGCGATCTTCTTGCGCAGCACCACCATGCGGGTCAGGCTGCCGACCGTGATCGGCGGAATGGGATAGACGAACGGCTCGCTGGCCGGGTCCTGAAGCGTCGCGCGATAGGCCTCGCCGGTGACATTGTTGCGCGCGACGCTGGCGGCGGGACCTGTCCCGAATATCCGGCGATCGCGATTCAACGGAACGCCCGAGCCCCAGCTATAGGCCTGCGGCGCCTCCCGCCGGATCCAGTCCATATCGGCTTCGGAGGCGACCAGCATGGCCGACTTGCCCGTGGTCCCGCTGGAGCAGGATACATAGACGCCCCGCTCGGCAAGCTGCGCGACCCAGTCGTCGATGTCGGCAATCGCATCGGTGTCGAGTTGCGGCACGGGATGCGTGGAGACGGTGTTCAGCCACTTGCCAAGCCGGTCCCAGCGTTCGTCCAGCAGGAAGCTTTCAGGATAGCTCTTATAGGCGGTGTGCGGCAGCAGCAGCGGAACGGCATCTTCGAGGCGGGAAATCGCATCGACGCCCTCATCCTCGGCGCGGCGTTTCACCAGCGGGATGGCGTCGCGGCGCTGCTCGAAACGCTCCTGCATCGCCTCGGTCTGGGCCTGGCGAAGCTCAGCGTGCGGAATGTCGTACCGATTGTGGTCATCGACCAGCCCGGTTAGGCGACGTGTCTGGGGACCGATGGAGGGCATACTCTCTTCCTGGTTCGATCATTAAAGGTAATTTATAGTACCATTATGAAAAACGGCGCCCAGAAAAGCAAGCCGGCAATATCCGATGCGCAGGAAAAGCCGTCGCGGCGCGGGCGACCGACCCGCGAGCAGGCGCGCCAGCGCCATGCCGAACTGCTTTCCACAAGCTTCGATCTGTTTCTCGAAAAAGGGTATGAAGGCGCCACGATGGACGACGTCGCCGCCGCGCTCGGCATGTCGAAACGCACGATCTACAGCTATTATGACGACAAGGAGGCGCTTTTCCGGGCGGTCGTATCGCGCGCCATTGCCGACTATACCGTCGACCGCGAGGCGCTGGAGAGATTGCGCAGCGATGATCTTCGCGAGACGCTGATGCGGGTCGGGCGGCTGCGCATTTCCAACATGGCGAACCGCAACGCGATCGGGCTTCAGCGGATTCTGACCGCTCAGGCTGCGCAATTTCCCGATCTGTTTCGGCAGGCTTTCGAGGAAGGGGTCGGCCCCACGATCGCGTTCCTCATCGCCCTTTTGCGCGACCATGCGGGGCGCGGCGAGATCAAGGTCGAAAATCCGCGACTTGCGGCGACGACATTTCTCAGCATGACCGCCGGGGGCGCGGTGCGCACGATGGTGTCGGGACAGCCCCTGTCTCAGGACGATATCGAAGAACGCCTTCGTTTCTCGGTCGACTTGTTTCTGAACGGTATAGCCGGACGTTGACCTTTGGTCTGGAAAACCGCTGGCCCGGGCACAGTGCCAAGCGCACTTGGGGCACAGAGGCCGGTGCTCCAGGGGCAAGGCGTCGCGTTAGGGCCGGGACAACGGGTAGACCGGTATGGCGGTCTGCGGGTTAAGCCTCAGCTTCGGGGCTGCATTGCCCTGCCGGAACCGGCGCCGGGTCGCTATCTTCTTCGATCAAATAGAGCATCGATCGGCTGACATCGATGACCGCGCGATGCTCGGTCAGGACATCTTGCCCTATAATGCCTGCCACGTCGCTGTTGGTCGCCTGCCCGAGTGCGGAGAGCATCGGGCCCAGGTCGGCGCTGACGATATTGTCCTGCCGGATCGTGACCGGGGCGATGACGAAACTGTCGACCATCGCCTGCCGGGCATTGCCTGCGCCGGCGATTGATCGCGCGCCCAAGCTGGAAAGGACACCGGATGATTTCACGAGTCCGAACCGCTCCGCATGCGCATCGTCGATGACGCTGACATTGGCACCGGTATCGACCACGAAACCGGCGGCGTTGCCGTTGATGGCCGCCTCCACCAGATGGTGCCCGGTCGAGACTTCGCGTAGCGGAATCGCCGTGAAACCGAGCAGGCAAAGCGCATGGTCGACCGTGCCCGCTTCGGTCAGGCGGTATTCGACCGTCCGGTTCGAGCCGCTCGGCAATTGCTCGCAACCGGCGGTGGCGAGCAATGCGGACAGAATGGCGATGTTGCGCTTCATCGCTCTCCAATCGCCGGGCAATCGCATCGGTTCCTGACTGCCTTCGGCTTCAGGCGACTTCCGAGCCCACCAGCCCGAAGCCGACGCCCAGCGCCACCATGGCGAGAATTCCTGCGATCGCCATCAGAAATCCGTCGCGCACGAGCAATGCGAGACCGAACGCCGCAATCGCCGCCATCGGCGCAGTGCTGGCAAAGGGCAACAGTTCGAGCGGGGGGACCGTGCAGGCAAGCAGGATCACGATCGCCGCCGCAATCCGCGGGATCGGCGGACGCGTCAGCGCCGGCAAGCGGCCGTGGAACCAGCGATCTAGGAACCGGGCGGTTCCGCGCAGCTTCGCCGTGGCTTCGCAAAGCTTGCCCGAAGAGAGGCGCCGCCGCTCGATAAAGCCGGGCAGCCAGAGATGATCATGCCCGATCAGTATCTGTACCGCGAAGGTGATGATGATCGCCGCCAGAAAGGTCGGCACGCCCGGTATGCCGCCGACCGGCGTAATTTCGAGAAGCGCGGGAACGAGCAGGACCGGCCCATAGCCGCGCCGGCCGAGGCCGGCGAGGAAATCGCCGATCGATACCGTGTCAGCATCTTCGGTGAGCCGTTCGAGTTCGTCGAGGACATCGCCAACGCTATGGGGATCCGTATTCACTGCGAGAGAACGGCAGGCGGAGCGCCGTTGTTCCGCGCTAGAGCAGCAGCGGCGGGAGTGTCTGCAGGACGATGGCGAAGCCGGCGATGGCGCGCGCGCTTCGCGCGAGAGTGCTTTCCTGTGGTCCGATGCGGCGATGGAAAAGGAAGAGCGTGCCCAGCGCTGCGAGGCAGGCGAAACTCGCGATCCAGCCGTCGACCGGGTGGTCTGGAGCCACCAGCGCGACGGCGTAGACGACGATGAAATGCGCCGCCCAGACGAGGAAGGCAAAGGCCAGCGCGCGCCAGTTGGCGCGGCGGCTGATATCCTCGCGCTCCGCCTCAGCCACCGGGAAACAGCCTCGGCACCAGCGCGAAGACGAGGCCCTGGATCCCTGCAAAGCCGATGAACCGGCCGACGATGTCCATCGTCACGTTGGTCGGCGTGGTGAGCAGCCCGCGCGCCTCGCGAAAGGCGAGATAAGTGACCATGATCACCGCGACCACGACGACCTGTCCTTGCAGCGCCATGAGCATGAAGATGCTGGCTCCCTGACTGGTGGCGGTGGCGACCAGCCCGGCGCCCTGCCAGCCGGTGATGTCCCACCAGAGCGCCAGCACCAGCGCGGCAGCGCCGAAAGCCTGCACCACCCAGGGGAAATTGCCCGGCTTGCGCCCAGCCTTTGCCGCCAGTGCCCTGCGCCCCGCCCAGCCGAGCAGCACCGCCAGCGCGCAGAGCGCCGCGATCCCGGCCGTCTGAAGCAGAGGCGGCGGCGCGACGGTCCAGAAATCGGTGTGGACGCCATAAAGGTAGAGATAGGCGAAGATCGCCATGAAGCCGATCATCCCGAACACTACCATCAGCACGTTGAGCGCCCACCAGCTATGGCTGTGCCGGCCGGTGATCGCGATCGGCAGCACGATGCCCGCGCCGACATCGACCTCTTTGCGGGCATGCGGCGGATCGGTTTCCCACAGCCAGCGCAGCACCGCGCCGAGTGCCAGCACCCCGGAAACCGCCGCGAAGCCATAGGCCTGCACCGTCAGCGCGAGGAAAAAGCCCGCAGTGAACACCGCTGCCGCCAGCGGCCAGGGCGACGGGCCGGGCATGAGCTGGAGATATTGCGGCTCGGCCTTGATTGGCGAGGTGATCAGCGTCTCGCGCGTGCCGGTCGGTGCATTGGGCAGGAAATAGCGGCCCTCTTCGACATGTTCGCAGATGTCGGGATCGTCCCATAGCGGCTCGCGCGAGCGCACCAGCGGGATCGATCGCGTCGAATACATGCCCGTCGGCAGCCACTCGAGCGTGCCGCCGTGATAGACGTTACCGGCATCTTCGCCGCGGGCGATGAAGCGGAAATTGCGCAGGCAATCGATCAGGAATAGCAGGATTCCCGCCGCCAGCACGAACGATCCGATCGTTGAAGTGAGGTTGAGCAGATCGAGCCCGCGCCCGGGCAGATAGGTGAATACGCGGCGCGGCATGCCCATCAGCCCGGTAAGGTGCATCGGCAGGAAGGTGATGTGTAGCCCGGCGAACATCAGCCCGAACACCCATTTGCCCAGCCGGTCCGACAGCGGGCGGCTGCTCGTCATCGGCGTCCAGTAGTAAAAGGCGGCGAACATCGGGAACACCATCCCGCCCATCAGCACGTAATGAAGGTGGGCGACGACGAAATAGGTGTCATGCGCCTGCCAGTCGAACGGCACCATGCCGAGCATCACGCCGGTGATGCCGCCCATGGTGAAGATCACGACCGATCCGACGACGAACAATGCAGGCGCGTTCCACCGGATTTTCCCGCTGGCTAGCGTCGCGATCCAGCAGAAGACCTGAATGCCCGCTGGCAGGCTCACCGCCATGCTCGCTGCCGAGAAATAGCCCGCCGACACGCGCGGAATGCCGGTCGCGAACATGTGATGCGCCCAGACGCCGAAGCTGATGAAGCCGGTCGCCACGAGCGCCAGCACATTGAGCCGATAACCGATCAGCGGCGTCTGCGCGACGGCGGCGACCATCATCGACATCAGCCCGGCGGCGGGGATGAAGATGATGTAGACCTCCGGGTGTCCGAAGAACCAGAAGAGATGCTGCCAGAGCAGCGGATCGCCGCCGCGCAGCGCATCGAAGAACGGCCAGTTGAACGCGCGCTCGATCTCGAGCAGCAGCGTACACAGGATCACGGCGGGAAAGGCGACGACGATCATCACCGCGAAGACCAGCATGGCCCAGGCGAACATCGGCATCTTGTCGAGCGTCATCCCGGGAGCGCGCGTGCGCAGCACGCCGACGATGATCTCCACCGCCCCGGCGATCGCCGAGATTTCGATGAAGCCGATGCCAAGCAGCCAGAAATCGGCGTTGATGCCCGGCGAATAGGTGGTCGAAGTGAGCGGCGGATACATGAACCAGCCGCCGCTGGGGGCCAGCCCGACGAACAGCGAGGCGAAAAAGCACAGGCCGCCGACGAAATAGGCCCAGAAGGCGTAGGCCGAAAGTCGCGGGAAAGGGAGGTCGCGCGCCGCCAGCATCTGCGGAAGGAGCATGACGCCCAGCGCCTCCACCGCAGGCACGGCGAACAGGAACATCATCACCGTGCCGTGCATGGTGAAGAACTGGTTGTACGTTTCCATGCCGAGGAATTCCTGCATCGGCGCGGCGAGCTGGACGCGCATGCCGAGCGCGAGCACGCCGGCGAGCAGGAAGAACAGGAACGCCGTCGCGACATACCAGAAGCCGACATAATTGTTGTTGACCGCCGTAATCAGCGAAAAGCCACGCGGTGCATCCCAGATGCGGTTGAGCTCGTCGATTTCGCCGTCGGGTCGCGGCTCCTTCGTCGGAAACCGTGCGTACAGTTCGGGATCGAAGCCGGTTTCGCTCACCGCTGTGTTTCCAGCCAGATCGCGATCGCTTCGATCTCCTCGGCGGAGAGCATGTCGTAACGCGGCATGCGATTACCCGGTTTGATCGATTGGCTGTCGCCGATCCAGCCCATCATCGTGCCGCGATGGTTGGGCAATATGCCCGCGCCCAGCGTCGCGCGGCTGCCGACATGGGTGAGGTCGGGGCCCGCCAGTCCGTTGGCCTGCGTTCCGGCGACGCGGTGGCAGCCGGCGCAGCCTTCATCCATGAACAGCGCGCGCCCGCGCGCCGCCGCTCCGGCCGGGGGTGAGGAGGCGGCCTGCAGCCGCGCGCGGCGGGCGGCTACCCATTGGTTCCACGCCTCGGGCTCGTGGGCGATGACCACGAAGCCCATCAGCGCATGCGGTCCGCCGCAATATTCGGCGCAGACGCCGCCGAACTGACCCGGCCGATCGGCCTGGATGCGCAGCAAATTGGTGCGACCGGGGATCATGTCCATTTTGCCCGACAGATTGGGCACCCAGAAATTGTGGATGACATCGGCCGATTCGAGTTCGAGCACCACCGGATGGCCGACGGGGATGTGGATCTCGTTCGCGTCGAGCATCTCGGTGTTGCCGGCGGGATCGAGATAGGCGACGCGAAACCACCACATCTCGCCGGTGACGCGAACGCGCATTTCCTCGCCGCTGATCGGCCTGGTCAGACTGGCGGTGAGCAGCAATCCCCAGACGAGCAGCGCGACCAGCACCACCGCCGGAAAGGCAATGCCGCCGATCCAGACGGCGTGCTCGCCACCCAGCTTCGCGCGCAGCCCGGGCGAGCCCTTGACTGCGATCCACAGTGCGACGACCACGACGCCGCTGACGAACACGCCGAGCCCGAACAACACCCAGGCGAGCAGCGTCACGCTGTCGGCATAGGGGCCTGCCGGATCGAGTACCGGCGGCGGCCATCCCCACACGGCGTCAATCATCGTCCTGCCCGTAGAGATAAGTGGCGACCGCGCGCGCATCGGCTTCGCTGATCGGCATGGCAGGCATTGTCGAATCGGGGCGAACCGAGCGCGGATCGCGCACGAAGGTGGCGAGTGTGGCGATGCTGGCGGGGCGCGACCCGGCGATGAAACCGATATCGTCGTAATTCATAAGAGATGGCCCCAGCTTCCCGCGCGGCCATGCAACGCCCGGAATTTCGTGGCATGCGCCGCATCCGGCCTGTGCGATCACTTGCTTGCCTCGCGCCATGGTGGATTGGTCGCCGATATGCCGGCTTTGCGGGGGTGGTTTGCACGCAGCGAGCGCGGCGAGCACAGTCATTGCCGGTCCGACCAGGCATCGGTGATGCAAATCCCGCCTCCCGTTCGCGCGCCCATCCCGATGGGAACCAGTGCGCGCGCGCAATGTTCCCGTGAGGCAATGAAAGCGCGCGCACCCGACATCCCCAAGCCGATCGGTATCGCAGCTCTGGTGGCGCTGCTCGCCGGATGCAGTCCCGAACCGGTGGAAAGTCCCTTTTCGCGAAGCGGCGAAATGATCGCGCTGTCGGGGGGCGATGCCGGCGCGGGCGGCGCCTGTTTCACCTGTCACGGACGCGAGGGAGAAGGCGACGGCAATCTCGTGCCACGGCTCGCCGGGCTCGACTCCGGATATCTGGCGCGTCAACTCGAGCTGTTCGCCACCGGCCAGCGGCACGACCCGCAAATGTACGCGATTGCCAAAAGGCTGAGCGGTGAGGACCGCTTACGGGCGGCGCGATACTATGCCGCGCTGCCTTGGCCGTCCGAGGGCGGCGAGGCCGTCGCCGCGAGGGCAAGCTGCGGGCCCACCTCGGCGAGGTTGCTCTATTTCGAAGGCGATGCGAGCCGCGGCTTGGTCGCCTGCGCGGCCTGTCACGGCGAGGACGGCGCCGGGCGCGGCCCCGGCAATCCGCCGCTGGCGGGACAGCCCGCGCCCTATATTGCCGAACAGTTGCGCAAGTGGCGGTCGGGCGAACGTTATGGCGATCCCGGTCATGTGATGCACGATGTCGCGCTGGAGCTCAGCGCGCGCGAGGTGCGGGATCTTGCTGCACTTGCTCCGGCTCCGGCGTCTCGTAATCTGGAATCTCCGGCAATATGCCCCTGACCACGTCGTCGCGTGCGAAGAAGTGATGATTGAGCGCTGCGCCCACATGCAGCGGAATGAGCAACGCAAGGCCCACCACGCCGGCAAGATGCAGCCGCCGCGCCAGATCGAGCACTTCGCGCTGCCATGCCGGTGACAGGTCGTAAAAGGGCATGGCGGGCAGGGGGATGATGCCCGCCAGGCTGAGCGGTTCGGCGGGTTGGATCGCCGACCACATGCACCAGCCGCTGAGGGGCAGCAGCGCGAACAGGCCGTAAAAGGCAAGCTGTGTCCATTCCGCTGCCGAGCGTTGCCACGCAGGCGACTGCGCGTCATTGGTCGGATCCATCACGAGCAGCCGCCAAAGCCCGCGCAGGATCGCCATCGCCAGAATCAGAAAGCCGATTTCGCTGTGCTGCGCATAGGCGGCGAGCTTGTCGCCGCCCACCGGCAGGCGGCTCATCCGCCAACCGCTGTAGAGCTGATAGAGCGCCAGCCCCGCCATGATCCAGTGGAACCACACCCCGACGGGGCTGTATTTGCCGGTACGCGTATAGCTTTCGGCCCAGTCGCGGATCGCTCCGAGCATCAGGCGAGCGCGCGCGGGCGCAGTGCGCCGTAGAGCACTACCATAGCCGCGAGCAGATAGACTGCCGACGCCGGCGCCCACATGATGATGCCCGCAATCTGCTGATCCTCCAGCGGCGCCAGGCCCCAGGCCTGAGTCGTCAGCCAGTGCGGCGCGTAGAGCGCGCTGCCGGCGAAGACGATCAGCGCGCCGAGCACGCCCATTGCCACCGTCGTCGCCAGCAGCGCCACGACCGAGGCAGCAGCGGGCGCGCGGACAACTTTCGCCCACCACAATGCGGCGGTGCCGGTGATGCTGATCTGCATCGCCCAGAAGACCATGTCGGAAGACAGGGCAGCGGCATAGAGCGGCGGCGCATGCCACAGCCAGAAAGTGAGCGCATGCACGGCGGTCCAGATCGTCAGCGATCCGGGGAGGGCGCGTCGCTGCAAGGCAAGCGCGGCAGTGACCAGCGGGGCGAGCAGCGCGGCGAGGATCAGATCATGGACGATGCGCACGGTGAACAGTGCCGACCCCATCGCGCAGAACGGACTGACGAACAGGAACAGCGTGACGCCCAGCGCACCCCAGGCCGCGCGCGAATCGCCGCCGCGCGACCAGTGCCGCCAGGCAAGCGCGGCGAGCAGCAGCGCGACGAGCAGCACCGGATCGAAATTCCAGCGCAGCCAGCCCTCGGGCGTGGGGCCGATGCCGCAATAGGGCGTCCAGATTCGCTCGGTCATCATGCTCCCCGTTCCGGCCCTCATACGGCCGGTTCGCTACCAACGCGTCGGGCCTCGGCTAGTTGCCCAACGCTGGGCGATCACGCACCGAGATAAGCTGAGCCTAGCAGGAGCAGCACAAACCCCAACGCAAAGGCAGGGCTGGAGAGCCGGCGGGGCGCTTCGGGCGCGTCCGCCTCGGGCACCAGTTCCTCGATGGTGGCGACCAGCAACAGTCCCGCCAGAAGGGCCAGAATGAAGCCGATCACGGGATCGGGCGCTTCGCGCAGCGCCACGAAGCCGAGTACAGCCATCAGCGGCGCGGCTGCCGGAAGCGCCAGCAGCGCGATCCGGCGCGGGCGTTTCTCGAGGCCTCCAGCGCGCAGCGAACTGGCGACGGCAAAGCCGCCCGGCATGTTGGCCAGCAGTTGCGACAGCGCGAGCAGGAAGCCCAGTCCCGCCGAAATCGTACTGCCGCTGCCGGTGAACAGACCGTCGGTGCAAAGATCGATCAGCACGACGCTATAGGCGCCCCATGCGCCGCCCGCCCCGGTGCGCGCATCCATCCATCGCTCGAGCTTGCCGGTCATGCGCGCCAGCAGCAGCGACAGGCCGCTGCCGATCATCACCGCCGCCGCGATGATCCATTCGCCGGTCCGTTCCTGCGCGCGGGGGATCAGGTCGATCGCGACCAGCGCCATCGCGAACCCGGCGGCGGCATGCAGCATCGCGCCCCGCATCGCGCGCGAAGGCGGCTTCCATTCGGCGAGCAAGATGCCCGACAGCGTACCCGCTGCGGGCAGCAGCGCCATCAGGGCGACGGTCAACACCTGCGCAAGCATCATGTTTCCAACCCGGCGCGCGGCGATTGGGTCCGTCCGGACGCGCGGCGGGCGACAAAGCCGCGCCGGCATCGGCCGGGCCTTGGCGGCCCGCGACGCCCGAGCGGATAAAGCAGGGCTTCCGGTTGGCCGGGATCGGTCCGACGACGTGGAACCATATGCAAGGCACGTGCTTTCGTGGAGAAAGCGTCGCACGTCTTGCTGCGGCGGAACCCTCGTTTCGGGATGTCACATGCCAGCAAACCGCTTTTCGTTCGCGCGGACACAGCCGCCCCATCCGGTGCATGCCGCGCTCCTCGCGGGTAGCCTGTCGCTGTTCCTCGGCGCGCTGCTCAGCGACTGGGCCTATGCCGCCACCTATCAGATTCAATGGACCAATTTCGCTGCCTGGCTGATCGCGGGCGCGCTGGTCTTCAGCGGGGTCGCCATGCTGTTCGCGATCTGGGACGTGATCCGTAGCGCCGGGCGCGGCCTGCTGTACCTGCTGCTGCTCGTCGCGACCTTTCTGCTCGGGCTCGTCAATGCGTTGGTCCATGCCAAGGATGCCTGGGCAGCGATGCCTGCCGCGCTGATCCTGTCGGTTGTCGTCGCGGTGATCGCGTTCGCGGCGACTTGGATCGGCTTTGCCGCGCTGCGCCCCGCCGTATCCAGCGAAGGAGACCGCGCATGAACCGGATGATGTATCGCGGGCTGATCCTCGCCGCCTCCGCCGTCTCGCTTTCGCTGGCCGGATGTTCGGGCGACCCCGAGCCTCCCGAATATGGACAGGCGCCCCAGCTGCCCGAACAGCAGCGCGGACTCCTGCCCAATATGAAGATCGCGAAGCCCGCAGAATGGGGCGATCACGCGCCGCAGGTGCCTGAGGGCTATACCATCCGCGCGATCGCGACGGATCTGAAGATACCGCGCCAGACGCTGGTTCTGCCCAACGGCGACATCCTCGTCGCCGAGGGCAAGGGCGGGCATGCACCGAAACTCACGCCCAAGGACGTCATCGCCTCTTATATCAAGAGCAAGGGCACCAGCCCGGTCGAAAGCGGGGACCGGCTGACGCTGCTGCGCGACGCCGACGGCGACGGCGTGTACGAGGGCCGCAGCGTCTTCGCCGAAAATCTCGATGCGCCCTATGGGCTCGCCTATGCGGACGGCCAGATCTATGTCGCCAATCAGGGCGAACTGGTCCGCTTCACCTATCGCGACGGGCAGACCAGGGCCGATGCGCCGCCGGTCCGCGTCACGCGGCTTCCCGAGCGGATCAACCACCACTGGACCAAGTCGCTGGCGATCAGCCCCGACGGCCGGTATCTCTATGTCGGCATCGGATCGAACAGCAATGTCGGCGAACGCGGCCTCGATGTGGAGGTCGACCGGGCAATGGTGTGGGAGATCGATGCCGAAACCGGAATGCACCGCGCCTTCGCCACCGGCATCCGCAATCCCACGGCGATGGCGTTCCGCCCCGGCAGCGACCAGTTGTGGACCGTCGCCAACGAACGTGACGAACTCGGCGCCAATCTCGTGCCCGACTATCTCACTTCGGTTCGCGACGGCGCATTTTACGGCTGGCCCTACAGCTATTGGGGGCAGAACGTCGATCCGCGCGTGCGCCCGCAGGATCCAGAAAAAGTGGCCTCGGCGACCCGGCCCGATTATGCGCTGGGCTCGCATGTCGCGGCGCTGGGGCTTGCCTTTTCCGGTCCGGTGATGGGTCCGCGCTTCGCCGAAGGCGCTTTCGTCGGCGAGCACGGAAGCTGGAACCGCAGCGAGCCGATCGGATATAAGGTAGTGTTCGTGCCGTTCCGCAACGGCCAGCCCGCCGGTGCTCCGGTCAATGTGGTTACGGGGTTCCACGGCGAGGATGGGAAGACGCGCGGGCGACCCGTCGGCGTCACTGTCGACCCGGCCGGTGCGCTCATCATCTGCGACGATCTGTCCAACACCGTCTGGCGCATGACGCCCGATCGCCCGGCGCAGATACCGCCAGTGGAGGCTGGCGACCGCGCTCCCGCGGCGCAGCAAGCGCCCTAGCCAGACACAGGATCCATCGCCTTCGGCGGGAAGAACTCCGCCGTGACCGGCCCCCGGCACCGGAGCGGCCATGCGGTTCGTCGACACAGAGCATTTGATGATGGCCCCGCCGGACCGGTATCGAAATTCGGCGAGCAGGCGCTATGGCGGCGGAAAACGGTACGGCCTGATCGCCTTGCCCGCATAGCGTCCGCGGAGTACTTCACGCTGTTCGCGCCCATCGAATGGTTTCGCCGCACGAGGCGGACCGAACTGTTCGACGATGGGCGCGGAGACGCCCTCTTATGTCCCAACTTGGCCCAGCTAGCACCGCCGGAATTGCACAACTGCAGCCGCCGCGCCGCGCCGCGCCTCCTGCGATGGTGACAGCAAGGATTGTTCAAGGTCGGCTTTGGGCATCCCGGGGCGGAACGGGAACGGCTGAGATGTTGTGCTTTGCTGCCGACCGTCGTCGGGTTGTCTGGGGTCCAGCTAGCACCGTCAGGGAGATGAGGGTCGCCGCTGGCCGCTTTCTTGCGCGGATCACACCATTTCCGAGGCAGGACAAATGCTAGAGACGTCGGAAGGCATTCGATTTACATTTCACCAGAGATAGCCGGTCCGCCCGCCGCAACTGGTGCCTTCGAAGGGGGCTAAATTTGCCTCCCGGGACAGCGAATCGCCGCCCGATATTTCTTCCCTGCTACCGGTTCGGGTCCTGACTCGGGAACACAATTAGGGGTGGACCACGAGTGGGCCACGAAATGATGGCCGTTCAGAAGGCCAGCTTTTCTGCGGCTTTCAGAAGCAAATGTGAGTCTTGTAAGCACCACGACATAATGAGAACATTGCAGAAAGCCGCGGAATTCTGCGGTAAAATGTCTCCTGCTGGTCCCGCGAATTCTCATTATGTTCCATCGTGGCCCACCCAAAGTGGACCACGAACATCGCAGGAGGCGTGGCCCACCCCATGCTTACGACTGTGGAGATTTCGCGCGCTACTGAGCGGGGCTGATATTCACGGGAGACCCTCTCGTCTCCATCCAGAGAGTCGGCGGTTCGAGCCCGTCACTGACCATCACAGGCCGCGGAAACGCGCGGTTTCTTTGGGTTTCGATGCGACAGCGCTGCGGATTGCCGAGTCGTCTGTGTATCCGCCGGATATCCGCAGGTGCGGCGGGGCAGGACGTTTGAGACAAAAGGCAGCCTATATTCGCAGGCCCAGCGGCAGCGCGTGTTTGACTAGCAGCGCGGAAAATTGGGCTCACAAAGCGGGTCGCCGTCGCGCAGCGTGACCGGTTCGCGCAGAATCGTCCGAACACTTTCTTTGTCCATGAAGGTGCCCTGTCGCGCGTCCCAGCGGGCATCGTCGCCCAGATAGCGGATCGCGATCGCCCGGCGCCGCGTGTCGCGCGACAAATTGCCCGCCGAGAAATGGAAGGTCAGCGGGTGATGGACGATCACGTCGCCCGGCTCGGTCTCGAACGAGAGGATATCATACCGCTTGCGCAGCGCCGCTTCGTCCGGCGCCGGATCGAACCCCCTCTTGGCGTAGAGTTCGCCAAAGCCGGATGTCGTTGAAAAAGCGCGCGGGGCATAGAGCTTGCCCTCGAGATGCGATCCGCGCGCATATTGCACCGCGCCGCTTTCGACCGTCACCGGATCGAGCCCGACCCAGATCGACAGGATCTGTTCGCCGCGCACTGGCCAATAGGGCAGGTCCTGGTGCCAGGGCGTGTGTTCCTGCGTGCCCGGTTCCTTGACCAGCAGCTGGTCGTAAAAGAGGCGGCTTTCCCGCGATTCCATGATCACACGGGCAAGCGCGGGCAGCGGCGATTCGAGCATCAGCGCGGCGAAATCCGGGTCGCGCATCCACACGAAGAAGTCGCCGACATAGCGGCCCTCTTTGTCCTGCGGGGTATATTCCACCGATGCGCCCGAGGGCGCGGCGATGGCGCGCTCGACCGCGTCGCGCATCCGCGCGATCCATGCGGTATCGAGCACGCCGCGCACGACGGCGGCGCCGTCGCAGCGATAGGCGGCGCGTGCGGCTTCGATTGCGTTCTGATCCATTGGTCCTCTCCCCGGCGGTTCAGCCTTGTGGTTCCTGTCGTTCGGAATGGCGGCGATGCATCACGCCGGCGGCAAGGAACCCGCCATCGACGCCGAGCACATGGCCGGTGACGTAGGACGAGGCTTCGCTCGCGAGGAACAGTGCCGCTTCGGCGACTTCCCCGGGCGTGCCGTAGCGGTCCATCGGAATGCCCGCGCGATAGACGGTGCGCGTCTCGTCCGAATGCATGCGCGCGACCAGCTCGGTCTCGATCGCGCCGGGGGCGAGGCAATTGGCGGTGATGCCGTATGGCGCGAGTTCGACCGCCATCACGCGCGTCAGCCCGATCACGCCCGCCTTGGCCGCGCCGTAGGCGGCGCGGCCGGTGCCGCCCAATATCCCGGCGGTCGAGGAAATGGTGACGATCCGGCCATAGCCCTGATCGCGCATTGCCCGCGCCGCGCTCTGGCACATCAGGAAAGTGCCGGTGAGATCGATGTCGAGCACGCGGCGCCATTGCGCCAGCTCGGTGTCGAGAAACGCCTGTTCGATGCCGATGCCCGCGCTGTGCAGCAGGATATCGAGCCGGCCGAAGCGCGAGACCGTGACCCCGACGGCGGAGTTGACTGCTTGCGGATCGGTGACGTCGGTGGTGAGCGCGAAGGCGTCATGGCCCGCCTCGCACAGCGCCTGCGCGGTGGCGGTCGCGGCTTCGGCATTGGCGTCGGCGATGCACAGCCGCGCGCCATGCTGTGCGAAGCGGTGCGCCGCGGCGCGGCCGATGCCGCTGCCGCCGCCGGTAACGATTGCGGTTCTGCCCTGCAGCATCATGCCGGGATCACGCCCAGCTCGCGGCCCGCGCGAACGAAGGCGGTGATGGCGCGGTCGATATCGGCATCGCTCAGCGCGCTCGACATCTGGGTGCGGATGCGCGCCAGACCTGGCGGGACCACCGGCGCGGAAAAGGCGACGGCGTAGATGCCGTCGTCATGGAGCTTCGCTGCGAATTGCGTGGCGGTCCGCGCGTCACCGATCATCACCGGAATGATCGGATGTCCGGCGCCGGCCAGCGTGAAGCCCGCCTCGGTAAGCGCCTCGCGGAACCGCGCGGCATGATTGGTGAGCCGCGCGCGCCGTTCGGGTTCTTCGGCCACGATATCGAGCGCGCGCAGTGCCGATGCCGCCAGCGCGGGCGGCAGCGCGTTCGAGAAGAGATAGGGGCGGGCCTTTTGCCGCAGCCAGGCGACCAGGGACGCCGAACCGGCGATATAGCCGCCAGCCGCGCCGCCCAGCGCCTTGCCGAGCGTGCCCGACACCATGTCGACCGGCACGCCGTCATGATGCGCGGCGGTGCCGCTGCCGTCGGGGCCGAGCACACCGGTGGCATGCGAATCATCGACCATCAATAACGCGCCGTGGCGATCGCATACCGCGCGGATCGCCGGCAGATCGGCGATCACGCCGTCCATCGAGAAGACGCCGTCGGTGACGACCAGCTTGCGCCGCGCGTCCTTGGCCTGGGTCAGCGCGGCATCGAGCGCGGCGATGTCGCCATTGGGGTAGCGATGGCGCTGCGCCTTGCACAGGCGAATGCCGTCGATGATGCTGGCGTGGTTGAGCGCATCGCTGAACACTGCGTCCTCGGGGCCGAGCAGCGCTTCGAAAATCCCGGCATTGGCATCGAAACAGGAGGGGAAGAGGATCGCGTCCTTCTGCCCCGTCAGCGCCGCCAGCCGTGCTTCGAGGCGCCGGTGCAGCTCGTGCGTGCCGCAGATGAAACGCACCGATGCCATGCCGAGGCCGTGAGTATCGAGCGCGTGCTTCGCCGCCGCGACCAGCCGCGAGTCGTCGGCGAGGCCGAGATAATTGTTGGCGCACAGGTTGAGCAGGTCGCGATTGCCGCCCGGCTCCGTCACGGTGACATGACCCGATTGCGGCGAAACCAGCGGATGCTCGTCCTTGAACAGGCCGGTTTCGCGCAGCGTATCGAGCTCGGCGGCGAGCGCTGCGTCGAGCGATTGCGATTGGGGCGTGTGCGTCGTCATGCCATTATTCTGACCCACATTGCACTTTGCCCGCAAGCATTTTATGACGCTGATGTCAGTTTTGGTTTCGCGCGATGGCGCGTCGGGAAATGGGAAGCACTGCAATGATCATCGGAACACGACGTTATGCGGCATTTCTGGCGATGCTGGCCTGCAGCGCATCGGCCTGCGCCCAGACCGCCGTACCGGCGGCGCCGGTCGCGGCCGCGCCTGAAGCAGCCGCGTCGGGCACGGTCGAATCGCTCGCGCTTCGCGCCGATGCCGCAATCCGGCAGGCGATGGCGGACGGGCCGTTTCCCGGCGTCTCGGTTGCGGTCGCGCGCGACGGGCAGATTATTTATGCGCGCGGCATGGGGCTCGCCGATCGCGAGAGCGGCGCGCCGGTGACGCCGCAGACGCGCTTTCCGATCGGTTCGATTACCAAGCCAGTGACCTGCCTGTCGACGCTCCAGCTCGTCGGGCAGGGCAAGGTCGCGCTCGATGCGCCGGTCGGTACCTATCTGCCCGATCTTCCCGCACCGAGCCGCGACGTCACCATCCGCCAGCTTGCCGAACATACGTCGGGCATTCCCAATTATCTCGAGAACCGCGAATTTCCGTACAGCAACCCGGTCGATCTGACGCGTGAGAAGATGCTCGGCTATTTCGCCGACAAGCCGCTCATGTTCGCGCCCGGTGCGAAGTTCAACTATTCGAATTCCGACACATTCCTGCTCGGGCTGGTGATCGAAGCGGTGACGGGGCAAAGCTATGACCGCTATGTCGCCGATCACGTTTTCGCGCCGTTCGGCATGGCGCAGGCGGATTTCGGCGCCGACCCCGATCATGCAAGCGGCTATCTGGCGCGCGGCGGCGAATTTGCGCCGGCGCCCGCCTATGACTGGCTGGCGCCCTTTTCGGCCGGGGCGATCGTTTCGACCGCGCAGGATCTGGTGCGCTTTTCCGACGGTCTGTTCGGCAATGCCACGCCCGAAGCCGTGCGCGCGCTGGCGCTGTCGGGCGATGCGCTCAGCGACGGCGGCGCCAATGCCTATCTTCAGGGCTGTCTGATCGAAGGCGATCTCGACGGCCGGCGCAAGCTCTCGCACCCCGGCTCGATCTACGGCTTTTCCAGCCATTTCGCCTATTATCCCGACGATCATCTGACCGTGGTGGTGCTGACCAACAGCCAGGGGCGCAATTTCCCCGCGCTGACGCTTGAACATCGCATAGCCCGCATTTTCCTCGGCCTGCCCGAACCCGATCTGTCGGGCGTCGCCTTCGATCCGGCGGAGGCGGCGTGGATCGCGGGCAATTATGACATCACCACTCATCGCCTCGGCTTCGACCGGCTGGGCTTCGCCGCGAAGGAGGGCGGGCTGTATCTCAGCTTCGGCGGCGTCGACAGCGGTGCTCCGCCGATCGCGCTGATCGCGCTCGGTGCCGGGCGCTATGCCTCGAGCATCGACACCGAACAGCGCTTCGCTTTCTCCCGGCAACCAGACGGGACGGTGGCGCTCTCCATGCGCTATTATGACGGTGACTTCCCGATGGTGAAGGCGGCGCAATAGCCGCCGCGCCGACCGGGGCGAAAAAATCGGGGCGGCGCGGGGATTTCCCGCGCCGCCCCTTTTTTGCTTGGCACTGGTAGCCAATCCTCAATTCCTGCCCTTCCAGGGAAGGAATTGATGCCGGGTTCGCGCGGCTATTTCCTGATCGACGAACCCGGCCTGTGCTCAGAAGTCGAAGGTTGCTTCCACGCCATAGGTGCGCGGCGCGGCGAGCGTCTGGATCGCCTGCCCCGGCACGATCGCGCCGCTCGAGCGCTGCACCGCATAGTCGCGATTGCCGATATTGCGGCCCCAGAGATAGACGCCCCAGCCCATATCCGTGTCATGGATGCCGACGCGCGCGTTGAACAGCGCGAGGCCGCCCTGGCTGTAGACATTGTCGGCGCCGAAATAGACGCGGCTGTGCGCAATCGCTTCGCCGCGCAGGAACAGTTCGAGCGAACCGGCGAGCGGTGCCACATATTGCGCGGCCACGCTGCCGCTATGTTCAGGCGCGCGGGGCAGCCTGTTGCCGGTATAGTCGGCGCCGCCGCTGGTGGCGTTGCGATAGTCGATGAAGTCGGCGTCGAGATAGGTGTAGGTCGCGGTCAGATCGAGCCCGCGCACCGGGCGCAACACCAGTTCTGCCTCGAGCCCGCGCGTACGCGCCGACGCCGCGTTCGACGTCATGAAGCGTGGGACGCCGCCGACATTGATCAACTGGTTCACCTGCAGGTTGGAATAATCCATGCGGAAGACGTCGACCGCGATGCGACCGCGCCCGCCTAGGATTTCCGCCTTCGCGCCTATTTCATAGCTGTCGACATGTTCGGGCGCATAGCGCGCGTCATCGGTCGGTGAGACGCCGAACACATTGAACCCGCCCGATTTGAACCCGCGCGAATAGCTGGCGTAGAGCAGCACGTCCTCGCCCGGCTTGTAATTGAGGCTCGCCGAGGGGGAGAAATCATCCTCCGACCGTTCGAGCGTCCGCTGCGCGATGTTGGGCAGCAGCACCTGCCAGGGATCGCCCTGCTGGGCATGGACCAGCTTCTTCTTCTCATAGGTGTAGCGCAGCCCGGCGGTGAGGCTCAGCCGGTCCGAAAAGGCATAGTCGCCGTGCAGGAAGGCGGCATAGCTGTCGCTCGTGACATCACCCTTCACGATCGCGTCGACCGCGTCGGGATAGATGCCGAGATCGACGCCGACCGTCGAGATCGAATTAGTGTCGAGCTGCTGGTGGAAATAATAGAGCCCGGCGACATAAGTCAGCGCACCGGCCTCACCCGCGTAGCGGAGTTCCTGCGAGACCTGTTCCTGATCCTCGTCGATGCCCGATGCGAGCATATCGAGCACGGTGTAATCATTGTCGGCGAAATTGTGCCAGGTGAAGCCGCGCCACGCAGTAAGCGACGTCAGCGTTCCGTTGCCGAGCGCCCAGTCGATTTGCGCCGACACGCCCCAGGTATCACGGTCCTGCACCGGGTCGCGATTTTGCGCGATATTGCGGTCGTTGGGATCGACATCGGCGAGCGGGGTGCCGGCAAAGGCGCCGTTGTTCAGCACTTCCGAACTGCCCGCATTGGTTCGGTCGCGGCCGATATCGCCGCGCAGGATGATGTCGATGTCGGCGCTCGGCTGAATGCGCAGCGTGCCGCGCAGCGCGAGCGCGTCGAGATCGTCCTGATCGGTGCCGGTGGCGCTGTTGTGGATGAAGCCGCTGCGCTGATCGATGGCGCCGGCGAGGCCGATCGACACGCCGTCGCTCAGCGGGCCGCTCGCCGAGGCGCGGAACTGCCACGCATCGTAGTTGCCGTAGCCTGCCTCGAATCGCCCTTCGAGCGTGTCGCCCGGCAGGCGGGTGATATAGTTGATCGCGCCGGCAATGGTGTTCTTGCCGTAGAGCGCGCCCTGCGGCCCGCGCAGCACTTCGATGCGTTCTAGATCGAACAGGCTGGCATTGCCCGGCGTCGCGCGGCCCATATAGACGCCGTCGACATAGATGCCGACGCTCTGATCGAGCCCGGGATTGTTGAGATCGGCCGAAAGCCCGCGGATCGCGATCGATTGCGTGCGCAGGCTGCGGTCGGCGATGAATACCCCGGGGATCTGCCCCGCCAGATCCTCGATGCGCGAGACATTGGCGTCTTCCAGATCGCTCGCGGTGAATGCCGACAGCGCGATCGGCGTATCGAGCAGCCGCGTTTCGCGGCGTTCGGCGGTGACGACGATCTCGGGGACGGTATCGTCCTGCGCCGCCGCGCTGTCCCGCGATGCCTGCTGCGCCTGTGCCTGCGTGATGCCGGCGAGCGCGACGCCGGTACAAAGACTCCACTTCACGATCTTGCGAAACTGATTCGTCACGACGACCCTCCCTGATTCCCAAAAGTGATTATGACATCAGTTTTACAAATGTCGAATCAGATTTGTAGCGTTTCAGGCGAATGCGAGAGACGATTTTCCGCCGTTTTCGCGCGGGGGTGCGCGGATGCGGGACAGGGGTTCGTGCCCGGTGTGGGGGCCGGTTACGCGAACGATTCGCGCGCGCCGGTTCAGCCGGGCGCGTGCTCGCGCGCTTCGCGGCGCAACGCGACCTTGTCGACCTTGCCGATTGGCAACAGCGGCAATTCGCGGCGCAGTTCGAAGCGCTTGGGCAGCTTGTAATTGGCCAGCCGCTCGCGGCAATGGGTCAGGATATCGGCTTCGCTCACGTCTGCATCGGCGATGACGAAGGCGATGCCGACTTCGTCCCATAGCGGATCGGGAATGCCGACGACCGCGCAGCCGTGCACGCCCGGGTGCGCCTCGATCACCGCTTCGACTTCGAGTGGATAGACGTTGTAGCCGCCCGACTTGTACATTTCCTTGATCCGCCCGGCGATCGCATAGCTGCCGTCGGGCAGGCGGCGGCCAATATCGCCGGTGTGCAGCCAGCCATCGGCGTCGATCGCCTCGGCGGTCGCATCGGGCCGATTCCAGTAACCGAGCGTCACCAGCGGCGACCGCAACTGGATCTCGCCTTCCTCGCCGACATTGCCCGCCGGATCGACCAGCCGCACCTCGGCATAGGCGAAGGGATAGCCGACCGAGCGTGCGAGCAGCGCCGGATCGTCGCACGGCGGCATCGCCAGGATCGCGCTGGTTGCTTCGGTCATTCCGTAATTGGTGGCGAGGCGCGGGTGGATGGCGTGCAGCCGCCGGATCAGCGGCTCGGCCATCGGCGCGCCTTCCCAGACGATCAGTTGCACCGCCGACAGATCGAACCGATCGAAATCGGGCAGGTCGAGTTGCATCTGGAACACGCTTGGCACGCTCGCCCAGAGCGTGATGCGCTCGCGCTGCATCAGCTCGAGCGACTCGGCGGGGTCGAATTTCTCCATCAGCACCACCGTGCCGCCCGCGATCAGCGCGGGCAGGCTGATGTCGACGACGCTGCCGATATGATTGATCGGGAAATAGTTCAGCACGCGCAGCGGCGCGACCGGCCAGAGTGCGTTTTGCGCCTGCGCAAAGGCATGGATCGCTGCCTGCGAGAGCAGCGCGCCCTTGGGGCGGCCGGTCGATCCCGAAGTATAGACGATCATGCTGGCCGCGCGCCCGTCGGGGCGGCGCGCGGCGATATCGTCCGCGCCCAGTGCCGCGCCTTCGCCGAGGAATGTGGGCAAGTCGTGGTCGATGACGACGCTCATGTCGCGACGCTCGGCAGCGAGCGTCGCCAGCTCCTCGCCATAATCGCGCCCGTCGATTTTGCCGCGCGCGATCATCAGCCGCGGCGTGCTGTCGCCGAGCACGAAGCGCAGTTCCTCGAGCTTGTAGCGCGGGTTGAGCCCGATCCAGATCGCACCGATCGCGTTGGCGGCGATCAGGCTGGTCACGAAGACCGGCTCGGGCGGCGCAAGGCAGGCAACGCGATCGCCCGGCCCGACGCCGCATGCGAGCATCGCGCATGCCAGCGCGTCGATCTCGGTTTCGAGCTGCGCATAGGAAATGCGGCGTTCGCCATGAACCAGTGCCTCGGCATCGGGCGTCTCGCGCGCCCAGCGGCGGACAGCGTCGATCAGCAGCGTGTCAGGCAAGTCGGTCATTTGCGGTTCCCAAGGGCAAGCAGGGCGAGGCTGAGCAGCATACAGGCAAGCGGCCCGGCGGCGATCAGCCAACGCAGCGTTTCGACGGCTTCGGCGCTCTGCACCGGCGCGGCCGACACGAAGCCGCCGATCTGCAAGCCCAGCCCCGAAAGCGCCGCGCCAAGCGCGAGGCCGCTCTTTTCGCCTGCGGTCCATATCCCGGTGAACAGCCCTTCGCGATCATCGGGAATGGCGTGGATGGCGTGTGCGACCAGTGCGAAGGCTGCGACCTGGATCCCCGCGAAAGGTACGCCGAGCGCGACATAGACCGGTAGCATCGGCACGCGATCGGGCATGGCGAGCAGCAGCGCGGCGCCCCCGAACATCGCTGCGGACGCGATCAGCGCGGCGCTCGCCCCCCAGCGCGCAATGCCGCGCATCCACAGCGGGACGGTGACGATCGTCGCGAGGAACATCGCGCCGAGCGCGGTGCCGGTCTCGCCTGCGGGCAGCCCGGCGAGCTGCACCATCCAGTAGGGCGTGAGCGCGGTGACCGCGCCGATCCCGATCAGCTGCAGGATATAGACGGCGGTAAGCGTCCAGAAGCGTCCAGCGCCCCGAATGAGCGCGCTCGGGCGGAAGCGGGCGCGGGCAGGGGAGGCCTCGCCCGCCACCGGCGCGATGAAATGCGAGGGCGTGGCGAAGAAAGTGCTGGTGAGCGCGAACAGACACATCGCCGCGATCGTGATCGACATCACCATATAGCCGCCGCGCCCGCCGCCGACCGTTTCGGCGATGAACGGTCCCGCCGCCGCGCCGAAGAACACGCCGATCATCGCAAATCCGATCCGCCATCCGGTAATCCGCTCGCGCACCACCGGATCGGGGCTGGCTTCGGCGGGCACCGCGACGAAGGGGACGGCGAACAGCGAATAGGCACTGGTCATCAGCAAATAGAACAGCATCACCGGCAGAAATGCCGCATCGCCCTGCGGATAGGGCCAGGAAAAGAGCAGGATGAAGAAGAGCGGGACACCGATCGTCCCGGCGAGAATGAACGGCCGCCGCCGCCCCATCCGGCTGCGCGTATTGTCCGACCAGCCGCCGACGATCGGATCCCAGAGGATCGCCGAAAGCTTGGGCAGCAGCACCGCCAGCGCTGCGAGGCCCGGCGATATGCCGAGTATCTCGGTGCAGAAATAGAGGAGCAGGGCGGCCGGGACGGTGTTGATCACCCCTGTCCCGAAGCCGCCGAGCGCCCAGAAGCCGAGGCGCGGCCCGGCGAGCGCGGCGCGCTCGGTCACGACTGAGCGTCGCCGCTGGGCGGGACCCAGATTGCCAGCCAGGTGCCGGCGAGCGCGGGGCGTTCCTCACCCTCGATCTCGATCTCGACGCCGATCGAGAGCCGTGCGCGGCCCGATTGGTCGAGCGTGCGATCGTCGAGGCGGAACTTGCCGCGGATGCGCGAGCCAACCGGCACCGGCGCCACCAGCCGCATCTTGTCGAACCCGTAATTGAGGAAATAGCCGGTCCGCTCGGGCTCGCGCGCCGGGCCTTCGCCCAGGGTTTCGTGGAGCATGTGGGTGAGCAGCGACATCGTCATGAAGCCATAGGCGACGGTCTTGCCGAACGGCCCCTTGTTCGCCGCCCATTCTGGATCGGCATGCATCGGATCATCGTCGAGAGTCGCGATTCCGAAATGATCGATCATCGCCTGGGTCACGGTGAGCCATTGCGATTCGCCCAGCATCGTGCCCGGTTCTGCCGCTACGATTGCTCTTTTGTCCTGAACGTCCATACTGTCCCCTGAAGAATAGAAACCTGATATCAGTATCAGTTTTAGGACGCAAGGTAGAGCCGATGGCGCGAGCAGCGAACAGTGCACGAAAGCAGAAAACGCAGGAAATTCCGCTGCGGGACGTCAATTCCTTCGCGCGATATGCGGACTATCTCGCGCATGTGATCGACGCCGCGCCCAAGCGGACCAAGGGCGAGCGCACGCGCGACATGCTCAAATTCGGCGCGATCAAGGTGCTCGATGATGTCGGCTATCACGCGATGCGCGTGTCGGACATCTGCGAGGCGGCGGGCGTCGCGGCGGCGACCTTCTATCTCTATTTCGACAACAAGGAGCAGGTGACACACGTCGTCCTGGCCGAATATCTCGAAGCGGCGATGGAAATGATGGCGGTGCGGCCCGAAGGGAAGGGGCCGTTCGAGGCGATTCGCGCCTCGCACCTCAAATGGCTCGAAGTGATGCAGGCCAATGCCGGGCTGATGCGCTGCATCCTGCAACTGGGGGACGAAGTGGAGGATTTCCGCGACCTCGCCCACGGCGCCAACAAGCAATGGTATGAACGGATCGCCCAGTCGCTGCTGCGCGATCATCCGCAGACGGCGATGCCGTACGATGTCGCGCTGCTCTCCGCCTATGCGCTCGGCGCGATGATGGACGAACTGGCGCGCAAGCTCTTGATCCATCCCGACCCGGCGCTGCTCGCGCTCAAGGATCGCGCGGTGCCGACGAACGAGGACCTCGCCGATTTCCTCGCCGTGCTCTGGTATCAGGCGCTCTACGGCCCGATCCCCGAAGGCGCGCGAATCGGCGATTCGGCACAGGCGCTCACGCGCATGCTCGGCGACGGCAACGGGTGAAATCGTCTGATTACGAAGGTTTAGCGGCCGCACGCTGCCCGGTTGACAGAGTCGCCCAAAAAAATGACAGTGACGTCACATTTATTTTTTGGGGGTGACGGCATGAAGACGGGAATTGCGCGCTGGCTCACATCGGCTTCGCTGCTGGCGGTACTGGCAATGCCGGTGCAGGCGCTGGCGCAGTCGGCGGCGTCCGACGACGCCACACAGCAGGAGGCGACTGCGGCGGACGAGATCGTCGTCACCGCGCAATATCGCCCCCAGTCGGTGCAGGATGTGCCGCTAAGCATCACCGCGCTGTCGGGCGAGACGCTCGAGGCGCAGGGGATCACTGACTTCCGCGACTATGCCGCGCAGATCCCCAACATCGCCTATGGCTATACGCAGAGCCTGGGCGGCACCGCGCAGACGGTGACGCTGCGCGGCGTGTTCGGCCAGAATACCACCGGCTTCTATCTTGACGATTCGCCGCTGCCCGGCAGCATCGATCCGCGCGTGCTCGATCTCGACCGAATCGAAGTGCTGCGCGGGCCGCAGGGCACGCTCTACGGCGCGCGTTCGATGGGCGGCACCGTACGACTCATCACCCGCAAGCCCGATGCGAACGAATTCTCCGGTTCGCTGCTCGGTCGTGTTTCGACGACGGCGCATGGCGGCGAGAACGGTTCGATCGACGGCGCGATCAACGTGCCGCTGGTGCGCGATCAGCTCGCGCTGCGTGTCTCGGGCTATTGGGAAGCCGAATCGGGCGTCTATGACCGCATCGCCTCGGCCGCCGCGCCGGTCGATTTCGGCACGATCCGCGATGTCGACAGTTCGGAGCGTTTCGGCGGCACGATCGCCCTGACGGCGAAGATGGGCGCGCTCACCTTCACGCCGCGCTACATGTTCCAGCGCGGCACCACCGAAGGCCGCTCGCTCGCCGACGTCAATGCCGGCAACTATGTCCAGGAGCGGTTGTTCAACATCGCCGAGCCCGGCAGCGACGACTGGGATCTCGGCACGCTGACGTTCGCATATGACGCGGGGTTCGGCACGATCACCTCGGCGACGACCTTCTTCGATCGCCGCGTCGAGGCGAGCGAGGATTATTCCGAAGTCGCGATGCTGCTGTTCGGCACGCCCGCCATCCCTGCGGTGATGAAGGCGTCGAGCGATTATGACAGCACCGCGCAGGAGCTGCGCTTCACCTCCGATTTCGACGGCCCGGTGAACCTCACCGCCGGGCTTTTCTATCAGGATACGAGCAATCGCCTCGTCTTCCCGCCGTCGCCGCTGCCGGGCGTGGTGTCGAACGTCTATGATCAGGACTTCCTGACGAAGACCGAGGAATATGCCGCGTTCGGTGAAGTCACCGTCACGCCGGTCGAGGGCGTACGCCTGATCGCCGGCGCGCGCGTGTTCGATGCGCGGGTCACGTTCAAGGGCAGCCAGGGCGGCGTCGCCGTCACGCCCGCCAGCTTCACCGGGCGGCAGAAGGAAAACGGCGTCGATCCGCGTTTCGCAGTGCAGGTCGATCTCGCACCCGACGCGATGGTCTATGTCAGCGCGGCGAAGGGATACCGGCTGGGCGGCGTCAACGCTTTTTCGGACACGCTCTGCTTGGCTTCGCTCGCGGCGGTCGGGCTGACGCCGGACGAGGTGCGTTCCTATGATTCGGACTCGCTGTGGAGCTACGAAATCGGCGCCAAGACGCGCTGGTTCGGCCGCCGCCTGACGCTCAACGGATCGCTCTACCGGATCGACTGGTCCGACGTGCAGCAGGGCATGTCGCTCGCCTGCGGCTTCGGCGTGCTCGTCAATGGTGGCGAGGCGCGCAGCCAGGGCGGCGAGATCGAAGGCAGCTTCGCCGCGACCGACTGGCTGAGCTTCAATTTCGGCGCGGGCTATACCGATGCGCATATCACCGACGGCGGCGGCAATCCGGCCTTCCCCAACGGCGCGCGCATCCAGCAGGTGCCCGAATGGACCTATAACGGCGGCGTCGACGCCGCTGTGCATGTCGGCTTTCCGCTCACGCTCCACGCCGATTATTCGCATGTCGACATGAGCTACAGCCGGTCGAACGTGCCTGCCACGCGCCGCGTCCGCCCGGCCTATGATATGGTCAATCTGCGCGCGACGGCGCATCTTGCCGATGTCGATATCAGCCTGTTCGCCGACAATCTGTTCGACGAGGCGGCGAATCTTTCCGATCTGCCGTCGCTGGCGATCGAATTGCCCGGGCGGCCGCGCATCGTCGCCAGCCGGCCGCGCACCGTCGGGCTCGAAGCGCGGCTGCGCTTCTGATCGCCGGGGCTGGCCGAACCAATGAAGGGACATATTGTGAAGACCGATCTGCGCGCCGCATTCACTTTGGGCCTCGCCGCCCTGTTTCTCGCGGCGGCCCCCGCCGCGGCGCAGGAGCGCGCGCGCGATCTTGGCGTGCCGTTCGACGGGACGCCGGGCGAATTTAACGCGATCACCGACGTTCCCGGCGTCGAAGTCGGCCAGACGACGGTGATCAAGGGCGAGGGGCCGCTCGACATCGGCCGGGGGCCCGCGCGCACCGGCGTCACCATTATCCACCCGCTCGGCAAGGATAGCGTCGACGGCGTCGCTGCCGGCCGCGCGGTGATCAACGGCACCGGCGAATGGACCGGCATGCATCTGGTCGACGAGATCGGGCTGTTCTTCGGGCCGGTCGCGCTCACCGGATCGGGCAATGTCGGGCTGGTGATCCAGAGCCTGATGGACTGGTCGGTCGAACATGTCCCCGCGCCGCTGCTGGTCACGCGAGTGCTGCCGGTGGTCGGCGAGACGCTCGACAGCCGCCTCAATGACGTGTTCGGCCATCCGCTCTCGCGCGAGGATGTGTTCGCCGCGCTCGACAGTGCGGCGAGCGGCCCGGTCGCTGAAGGCAATGTCGGCGGCGGTACGGGGATGATCGCCTATACCTTCAAGGGCGGGGTCGGTACGGCTTCGCGCATCGTCGAAGTGGGCGGCAAACGTTATACGGTCGGCGTGCTGCTCCAGGCCAATCACGGCAATCGCGACGATCTGCGCATCGCCGGCATTCCGGTGGGCCGCGAGATCGAGCAGAACTGGCCCGAGATAAACGGCGTTGCCGCGATCGGCCCCAATGCGGGCGAGCCGCAGGACAAGAATTCGCTGCTGATCGTCATCGCCACCGATGCCCCGCTGATGCCGCATCAGCTCCGGCGGGTGGCGCGCCGCGCGGCGATGGGCGTCGGGCGCAATGGCAGCACTGCGGGCAATCTTTCGGGCGAGATGGTGCTGGCCTTTTCCACCACCAATGTCTCCACCCCCGGCGGTGAAATCCATATCGACGGGATGATCGCCGATACCGACAGCGACACGATGAATGCGCTGTTCGCGGCGGTGGTGCAGGCGACCGAGGAAGCGCTGGTCAACCAGCTTGTCGCTTCGGAAACGATGACCGGCGCCAACGGCGTGAAGGTCTATGCGCTGCCGAGGGACCAGCTCGTCGAAATCCTCGCGCGGCACAATCGGCTGGTTCCGCAGGACTAACCCGCGTCATTCCCGCGAAAGCGGGAATCCGGCTTCTTCTCGTCGGCCGAAGGCCGCCGGACCTTCGCCTTCGAGGGGGGCGTGTTTGGACAGGCCCGGGGCTATCGCGCCGGCGTCAGCGTCATGTCACCCACCGCGCTCTTGCGCAGCGTTTCCGGGTCGCCGGTCAGTGTCACATATTCGCCCCGGCTCCACGGTTTCGCGAAGCTGCCGAACCAGTGCGACAGCGGATTGCCCGAAACGCCCGGCGCGATCATGTACAGGCTTTTTTCCGGCGCAGCGAGGTCGATCACCTGCCGATAGCGCGGGCCATAGATATCCGCCCAGGGGTCCTCGCCCCACAGATCGGTCTGCCCGGCATTGACGGTGTTCGCACCGCCGCCCGCAGGCACGCGGATTGTCACCAGCCCGCCGATCAGCGGGACATGGGAGAGGATGTCGTGGCGGAAGGAGGCGCGGTGCACGTCGCCCCAGCGCCAGCGCGTCATGTCGCTTCCCTGGCTTTCGGCAAGATCGCCCACTGCGTCATCAAGCGCCTTCGCCGCAAGCGCCGGGCAGTCGGCGCACCAGCCGCTGCCGGGTTGCAGCAGCCGGTCGAGGCGGGGGCGGTTTTCCTTGAGCCAGGCGTCGGCAAGTCCGCCTAGCTTCGGTCGCAACAGCGCCAGTCCCGCCGCGCGCTGCCACGCCGCCCAGATCAGAGGCTCGGGCCGATCGGCCGCCATTTCCCCGTCCCAGGCAAACAGCATCGTCTGCGCCTGCCGGCCCTGTTCGGTCTGCGGCCGCGCATCGCGCAGTACCGGCTTGAGCGCCGCGACCTCCAGCGAGACCGTATCGAGCTGCAGCGTCGTCATCCGGTCCATGCCGATGCCCTGCGCGGGTGCGAGCACCGCCTCGATCCGCCCCGCGCGCCAGCCGGGTACGAACGCCGTGCTGTCGAGCGCCCCGCCGCTGCCCGGGACCAGCCGGTTGTTGCCGTTGGCGAGAAAACCCGATTCGGGATCGCTTTGCGCGGGCAATTGCTCGGCGGGCAGATAGCCGGTCCAGTCGAACCGTCTCTCCCAGCCGGGGACGGGCAGAAAGCCGTCGCCTCTGCGCAGCGGTAGCCGGCCGGCCGAGATCATGCCGATCGTCCCGTCGCGCGCGGCGAAGGCGAGGTTGTGCTGCAGTCCGAAACCGCGCGCGGCGGCCTCGAACCCCTGCCAGTCGCGCGCTTCGGCCATGCCCAGAAACGCCTGCACCAGCGGGTTCCCGTCCGTGTTGTCGAGCCCCGACACCGCGAGCACATAGCCGGGGCCAATCTGCTCCTTCAGCAATTGCGCGGCGTCCGCGTCGATATCGGAAAGGACGATGCCGTGCCGGGTATAGCGCAGCGTCACCGCCTGCGCCTCGCCGCCCTTTACGGGGATCGAAACGGTGCGCGTGCGGAACGGCGCCGATCCTTCGGGCGTCAGATAGCGGCCCGGATCGGCAGGATCGATGCGCTCGACGAAGATGTCGGACTGGTCCGCCATCATGTCGGTGATGCCCCAGGCGATGAAGCCGTTGCGCCCCGATGCGACGGCAGGCGATCCCGGGCGCGATGCGCCGACGATCTCGAACCCCGGCCAACTCATCCGTACGGGATAATAGTCCGCCGGCGCGCCGAGCGGGCCGTGCGGATCATTGGCGAGCATCGGCTTGCCGCTCACCGTGTGGCTGCCCGACACGGTCCAGCTGTTCGACGCGGGATGCGATCGGCCGAAGGGGAGCGAGGAGACATTCGCCGCCGCCTTCCCCTGCCATCGGATGGCGCTGCAGCTATCCGTCGTCGCACGCGACCGCTCGGGCAGCCCGGGATAGGTGATCGGCCGTTCGTCGGGCCGGGCATAAAGGTCGTGCAACCGCTCGCAATCGAGCTTGGTCGCCAGCCGCGCGCGCAGCATTTCCTCGCGCCAGTCGCCCATGCCGAGCGCAACGAGCCCGCCCAGCCGATTGACATCGGCATCGGTCCAATGGCCGGGCTCCACGCCCAGCAGCACGAATTCGGGCGGCAGCGCGCCCTTGCGCGTGTCGATCCCGGCATTGATGCCGAGCACATAGGCATGGATCGCCGTGCGCGTTTCCGGGCTGTTGCGCGCATGCGTCGCTGCGGCGACGCGATCGAGATCGAGCGCGGCGACCAGCTTGTCGGTCGGCAGCCCCGATTCGCCCACCGCTTCGGTGATACGCCCCTGTCCGGCGAGCCGAGTCATTTCGAGCTGCCACAGCCGGTCCTGTGCATGGACATAGCCGAGCGCGAAATAGGCGTCCTCGCGCGACTTGGCGAAGATGTGCGGCACGGCATGGGCGTCGCGGATGATCTCGATCCCCGCGCGCGGCCCGGCGACGCTGCGGTCCGCCGAATAATCGGGCAGCGAGCTGCGCAGCCACAGATAGCCGCCCCCGGTCGCCGCCGCCGCGATGCCGGCAAGGCCAGCGCCGGTGAGGAGGGCGACTCGCCCGAGCCGCTTCATCGAAATCATTATTGTCGCTCCAGTGTGAGATCGTCGATCGCCATTTGCGCCACGCCGCCGTCGGGGCCGGTGCGGAAGGTCACGAAACCGAGCCGCCCTGCCTGCGGATCGTCCATCGGCAGCATTTCGAACCGGTCGCCGTTCCAGTGGCGCAGCGCGAAGCCGCCGGTACCAATGCGCAGCACGAGCTTATCGCCCTGGGGCGCGACTTCGGCGGCGCCGATCGGCCCGCCATCGTCATAGCGCCCGGCATAAGCGTCGAGCGGCAGGCGCGGGCGCGGGTTGGCCAGCACCGCCGCGCGCAAGGCCGCCTCGCGCGCTTCGATGCGCGCGATGATCGCGTCCTGCCGGGCGAGGAAGTCGCGGCCCCATTCGCCCGGCTCGCGCCCCTCGATCCGATCCATCAGGTCGAGGAACAACGCACGCGGGAGCGCGGCATTGGGACTGTTCTCCAGCGCGGCGAAGCCCAGCCCATATTGCGGGACGATCGCAGTGAAACAGCGAAACCCGCCCTGGCTGCCGTGATGATAGAGTACCTCTGTCCCGTGATAGCGCATCACGAACCAGCCGAGCGCATAGGCCTCGTCGCTCACCCCCGGCACGTCGTGAAAGGGCGAATCGTAAAAGGGCCCGCGCAAGGGAATCTGCGCCTCGCGCGTTTCGGCGAGCCCCGCCTGCGTCAGTTCCGGCCCCTCCGCCGCGCCAAGCTGAAAGGCAAGCCATTTCGAAAGGTCGCGCACGCTGCTGTTGATCCCGACCGCGGGCAGGCCGACCTGATCGGGATAGTTCCACGCGATCGGCACCATCCTGCCGTCGACCAGGTCATGTGGCGTGGCCGCATCGGGATCGGCGCGCGCGGTGCGATAATCGGCGCCCGTGCGTGTCATGCCGAGCGGCGCCCAGAAATTCTCCCTTGCGAAATCGCGCCAGTCCGTCCCCGTTCGCGCCGCGACGACTTCGCCCGACAGTGCGAACATGTCCGAGGCATAGGCATAGTTGGCGCGGAACGCGTGGATCGGCGCCGAGGTCGCCACGCCTTCGAGGAACGCCCGGCGGCTTGGCGCGACCGCGCGGATCGCCTGGCTGCGCAGCCCCGCACGGTTGGACAATATGTCGCGGATGGTGAGCGCGCGCGTCACCCAGGGATCGCGCGCGCGGAACCAGGGCAGGCTGTCGGTCACCGGATCGTCCCAGCCGATCATCCCGCGCTGGACGAGCAGCGCGATCGCGGCAGCCGCGAAAGGCTTGCTGCACGAACTGAGCGCGAACAGCGTGTCGGGATCGACCGGGTCGTTGCCGCGCACGTCGCGCACGCCATAGCCGCGCAGCCATGTCGGCTCGCCCTTGCGCACCACCGCGATCGCGAGCCCCGGCTGGTGCCAGCGCGTCATTTCGGCGCGCACCTGCCGGTCGAACGCGGCCATGTCGACGCGGCTCTGTGCCGCCGCCGGAGCGACCTGTGCGAGCGTGAGCGCGAGCAAGGCCGCAATCGCGCCCAGCCGGCGCAGCGGGTTCGAACTCATGGGGCGGCTCCTTCGGGGCGCGACATCCGCGCGACGTCTTCAGCGGGGCAGAGGGGTATCGGGTTGGCGCCGATCAGCAGCGCCTCGACCTGCGCGACCAGAGGCGTGAGGTCGCTCTCGCCATTGGTGAGGATCGCTACCGCCAGCCCGCGCTCGGGAAAGCTGGCGAGATAGGCGCGATAGCCCGCGATCACGCCATAATGGCTGACATGCGCGACACCGTTCGCCGCGTCGAGATAGACGCCGAGACCATATTGCGCGACGCGGCACCCCTCCGGCCCGCGCCGCGCGAGGCTGCCGTCGGAGAGTCGTGTCGGCGTCAGCATCCGCGCGCGCATCTGCGGCGGCAGCACATCGTCATGGAGCAGCGCGTCCTGCCAGCGGAGCAGGTCGGGCACCGTCGATCGCATCGCGCCCGCGCCGCCCGGAACACTCATCGACACCCACGCGGCATGGACGAACCCGCCCGGCGCCTCTGGATCGGCGGCATAGCCGATGGCGCGGCCGGGCACGATGTCGCGCTCGTCGTCGAGCGCGGTGCGGTCGAGGCCGAGCGGGACGAAGAAGGCCTCGTTCAAATAAGCGCCGAGCGGCATCCCGCTCGCGCGCTCGATCGCCGCGCCGACCAGATAATAGCCGCTGTTGCTGTAATCCCAGCCCGCCCCGGGTGCGAAGCGGGGCGCAAAGCCCGCGATCATCGCCAGCATTTCGGCCTCGCCGCGCCGCCGCGACCAGCCTTCGCCTGGCGCGACATCGCCATTGGTGAACGACGTGACGCCGCCGGTATGGCCAAGCAGTTGATAGAGACTCGCCGGGCCGGGCAGCATGTCGGGCGTCAGCGGCCCCGCCTCGGCCAGCCGCAGCGCCGCGGCGGCAGTGAATTGCTTGGTCACCGATCCGATGCGGAACACCGTCTCGGGCGTCACCGCCACGTCATGCTCGATATCGGCCAGGCCATAGCCGCGCGCGAGGACGATCTCATGCCCCTGCATCACGCCGATCGCGATGCCCGGCGCCTTGCCCTCGGCGACCCAGTTGCGCGCTGCTTCGGCGACGGTCTCGACGGGAAGCGATTGCGCCTGTGCGCCCGGAGCGCACGCGGTGAGCAGCGCCGCGAGGGCCAGGGACAGCGGCAACCTCACTCGGGCTGCTGCCGCCGCACGAACCTGCCCGGCGTCGCGCCGGTCGCCGCGCCGTCTTCATAGACGACGACGCCGTTCACCAGCACCGTGTCGATCCCCGCAGAGGGGCGCGAGGGGTGGAGATAGTCGGCGCGCGCAGCGACTGTCGCGGGATCGAAGAGGACGATATCGGCCGCCTTGCCCTCGGCGATCCGGCCGCGATCGGCAAAGCCGAGATGATCGGCGGGGAGCGACGTCATCTTGCGGATCGCCTCTTCGAGTGGGAAGAGGTGCAGATCGCGGCTATAATGGCCGAGCACGCGCGTGAAGCTGCCCCAGGAGCGCGGATGCGCCTTGCCCAGCGCGCGGACGGTGTCGTCGACATAGAAGCCGTCGCTGGCGATCATCACCCAGGGACGGACGATCAGTTCGCGGATATCGGCTTCGTCGATGCTGCCGAGCGTCAGCCGCACGTCGCGATGCCGGGTCACCAGCCGGACGAGCGCCTCGAACGGCGGCACGCCCCAATCCTCGGCGAGCAATTGCAGGTTGCGGTCGATCAGATCGGGCGCGTCGGGCGCATCGACGATGCGCATCGATCCGTACCCGCCGACCGCCTTGATCCACGCAAAGCCGCCATCGACACCCTGTTCGGTCGCGTCGCGCAGCGCCGCGCGCCGGTCGGGATCGGCAAGCATCGCCGCCAGCGCGTCGGCGCCGGGCACCTTGCCGTCCGGCCCGAGCAGCAACTCGCGGGCATAGCGCAGGGTGGCGCCGTCATAGGGATATTGATCGGCGACCACCGACACCCCTTCGGCCTGCGCCGCCTCGACCATCGCGATCACGTCGCCGATCCGGCCGCGATTGGCGAGGCCGACGGCCTTCAGATGCGCGATCTTTACCGGCACGCCGGTCGCACGGCCCAGCCGCACGACTTCGCGATCCGATTCGAGCAGATGCGCGCCGGGATCGCGGACATGCGAATCATAGCTGCCGTGAAAAGGGAGGACTTGCCGCGCCAGCGCCTGTACTTCGGCCTCGTCGGCATACATGCCCGGATCGTACATCAGCCCGGTCGACAGGCCGACGCAGCCCATTTCCATTCCCGCGCGCACCTGCGCTTCCATCGCGGCGAGTTCTTCCGGCGTCGCGGTGCGGTGCTCGCCGGGCATCACTTCGCGGCGAATGCCGTTATGCCCGACATAGCAGCCGTAATTGGGGCCCGATCCGCGCCGCGCCAGTTCGTCGCGCAACATGCCCATCTGCCGCACCGAAAGTTCGCCGTCGGGGCTCGCCATGATGGTAGTAACGCCCTGTGAGAGATCCTGCACGTCGCGCATCGGCCCGGGCATTTCGGGGACCGATTCGGGGACATGGCTGTGCGGATCGATGAATCCGGGGGCGACCGCCAGGCCGGTGGCGTCGATATGCCGCCGCGCACGCAGCCGGGTGTCGGGTGCGGCGACGCGGGCGATGCGCCCGTCCCGCACCGCCACGCTCGCCGCGCGCGGCGGCGCGCCGCTGCCGTCATAGAGCGTGCCGCCGGTGATCGCGATGTCATAGACCGGGCCGGTGGCGCAGCCCGAAGCCAATGCCGCAGCGGTCGCAACGGCAACGATTCGGAAGAAAGATGACACTGACATCAGGTTTATGTACATAGTGGTCCGAAGACGCGCAAGGGAGGCTGGGACGTGGATGAATGCGACTTTCTGATCATCGGCGCGGGGATTGCCGGGCTCGCCGCCGCGGCGGAGCTGGCGCCACATGGCAAGGTCGCGCTGATCGAGCAGGAAGCGCATCCCTGTTTTCATTCGAGCGGCCGTTCCGCCGCGATCTTCGTGCGCAGCTACGGCAACGAGGTTGTGCAGGCGATCACCGCCCGCGCCGGTGATCTGTTCGCGCAGGCGCAGGCCGAGGGGCTATTCTCCGCCTTCGCGCCGCCGCGCGGGGTGATGGTGGTCACGCCCAAGGGGTCGCCCAATTCGGGTGAGGCGCCGTTCCGCGAATATCTGACCGCGCAAGAGGCGGCGCGACTGATGCCGTGCCTAGATGCCGGCCGGATCGACTATGGCTGGTGGGAGCCGGGGGCGTGCGACATCGACGTCCATGCGATGCAGACCGGCTATCTTCGCGTCCTGCGCGCACATGGCGGCGCGCTGATCGCCGAGGCACCGGTGCGGTCGGCCGACTATCGTGGCGGACGCTGGCATGTCGAAGCGGGGGCGCATCTTCTGTCCGCGCCGGTGGTGGTCAACGCCGCCGGTGCCTGGATCGATCGCGTCGCGTCGCTGTTCGGCGCACATCCGCTCGGCGTCACGCCGATGCGGCGCAGCGCGGTGCTGATCGACCCGCCGGGTGACGTCGACATCGCCGGCAAGCCGATGGTCGTCGATGTCGACGAGACGGTCTATTTCAAGCCCGACGCCGGGCGGCTGATGCTCTCGCCCGCCGATGCCACGCCGGTCGAACCGCATGATTGCTGGCCCGAGGATCTCGACCTCGCCATCGCCATCGATCGCTATGAAAGGCTCACCGGCAACAGCGTCAGCCATGTCCATCGCGGCTGGGCGGGGCTGCGCAGTTTCGTGCCCGACGAATGTCCGCTGGCGGGGCCGGACCCGGACGTGCCCGGGCTGCACTGGCTGGGCGCGCTAGGCGGCTTCGGTGTTCAGACCGCACCCGCGCTTGCGCGACTAATTTCCCGTCAGATATTGGACCGACCGCGGGAAATGGACGTTGACCTGATCCGCGCAATTCAGCCGGGCCGGATCTGCGGTCGGGCTGAAGTGTATCGGCCCGAGCTATCAGCGAGGAGTTAACGCCGGCCCTGGGAAAGACCGAGCCCGGCACCGCCCACCAAGGTAGACGCCCGCGTGCGCAGGGAGCGGGCCGCTTGGGCAAGGCGCTTATCGGCCTGATGATGAAGCGTGCGATCGTCACCGCATGCGAAGACCCGGGCGGCGGCTTCCGGCTTGTCACGCTGGAGGGGGCGGCGCTCAGACGCGTCGCGTGGACCGCGGGGCAGAAGGCCCAGATCGCAATGGGATCGGCCTTTGTCGCAAGGACCTACACGCCGATCGAATGGAACGTCGAAGCCGGGCGGACCCGCATTCTCGGTTACGCGCATGGCGACGGGCCGGGCAGCGACTGGCTGCTGTCGCTCGCGCCCGGCGATGAATGCGATCTGTTCGGCCCGCGCGCTTCTCTGAACGTAAGTGGCGTGGCCGGTCCGCTTTCCGTGTTCGGCGACGAGACGTCGATGGGACTGGCCTATGCGCTGATCCACCAACATGCGGAATGGCCGGTGGAGTGCCAGTTCGAAGCGAACGATATAACTGCCTGCGAACAGGTCGTCACCCGACTAGGGCTTTCTACTGCAACGCTGGTGGCCAGACGCCGCGACGATGCGCATCTCCGAGACATGGCGAAAGCATTCGGAAAGTTGCCGATCGCCCCTAAGCCGTCGGTATGGTGCCGCCATCGATTACATATTCGGTGCCGGTAATCGAGCCCGCACGATCGGAGGCGAGGAAGGCGATCAGGCTGGCTATCTCATCAGGCTTCGATGGCCTGCCGATTGGTATGCCGCCGAGCGAGTCCATGATTATCTGTTTGCCCTGCTCGACGTCGACGTGATGTTCGACCGCCAGTCGTTTGGCCAATTCGATGGACGACTCGGTCTCAATCCAGCCCGGGGATACCCGCAGGACGCGCACACCCTTGGGCGAGACCTGCTTGGAAAGACCCTTGCTGTAAGTGGAAAGGGCTGCTTTTGCCGCAGCGTAGGCGATGGTCGCTTCCGGCAATGGGAGTTCTCGCTGAATCGATGTCACGTGGATCACTACGCCTGAACCGCGCGCCTCCATGTCGGGCACGAGCTCGCGATCGAGGCGAACTGCGGGCATCAGATTGAGATCGAGCTCTCGTCGCCACTGCTCGTCGTCGAGAACCGTATAACCGCCTGCAGGGGCCGACGATCCACCGAGCATGTGAACGATGACATCCACCCCGCCGAGCCGCTCGTGCACCGCGGCAGCCACCGCTGCGCAGCCCTCGGGATGTGTAAGGTCGGCAGCGATGAACCGTGCCTCCGCCATCTCCGCCGGCTTGGTCCGGGCCGTCGTCAGCACGCGAGCGCCGAGCGCCTCGAACAGGGTGAGAGTTGCCGCTCCGGCTCCGCGCGTGCCCGAGGTGATGAGCGCGCGCTTTCCCTGGAGCGTCAGGAAAGGGGTCACGGTACGATCTCCAGTTCGGCGATCTTGTCGCCCTCGAGGACGAAGAAGTAGCGCAGATCCACCGGACTGCCGGGGAAGTTGCCGACGAGATGGCTGGTGACGACGGTCCGCCCGTCTTCTTTTACGAGCGCAAAGGGCTCGACGGTGTAGTTATATTGCGTGGATGCATTCGCCATCCACTGCCGGATCGCATCGCGCCCGGTGTAGGTATTGCCCTCATCGACGACGACAGCATCTTGCGTGAAGCATTTTGAAATCGCCTCCGCATTGCCTTTCTTGTCGGCTGCGAAATACTCCGCGATCACGCCTGGAAGCTCGATAGTCATGCTGTTTCTCCTCCTGGATTACGAGGAGCAATCTAGCGTTTTGACTCTGTCCAGATAATCAGGATAATCATGGATAAGAAATTTCGAATTTCAGGATAATGATGAGCTACAGCCTAGGTGATTTCGATGCTGTCCTTGCCATAAGCCGCAGAGGCTCCTTTCGTGCCGCCGCGCTCGAACTCGGAATATCGACGAGCGCGCTCAGCAACGCGATCGCCAAGCTGGAAGGGCAGTTAGGCGTTCGTCTGTTCAATCGCACGACGCGCAGTGTTTCGCTGACCGAGGCAGGGCGCAGCTTTATCGAGCAGGTTGCGCCTGCCCTGAAGGACATCCATCAGGCGCTCGACACGGTGCGCTCACAGCAGGAAACACCGTCCGGCACGTTGAGGATCAATACATTCGCGACGGCGGGACGTGAAATACTCTCGCCGTTGATCATCGAATTTCTGCGACGTTTCCCCGAAGTTCACATCGATGTCGTAACCGAAGGGAAGCTCGTGGACATTGTGGCGGACGGGTTCGATTTCGGAGTACGGAGCGCGAACCTCGTTCCCACCGACATGATCGCGATCCCATTGGGTCCGGCAAGGCGGAATACCGTGGTCGCCTCGCCATCCTATCTCGACAACCGCGAACGGCCCCGCATACCGTCCGACCTGCTTTTGCACCCTTGCGTTCGCACGCGGCTGCCCAACGGAGCCCTGTATCGCTGGCAATTCGAATCGGAAGGTCAACTGGTGCAAGTCGATGTCGACGGCCCGGTCACACTGGATAATGCCAGTCTCGCACGCATAGCCGTGCTTGAAGCAGTGGGCGTCGGCTATTTCATGGAATCCGATGTACGCGAAGATATCGAGGCGGGTCGGCTCATCCGCCTCCTTAAAGAGTGGACCCCTCCGCTCTCGCCCCTGTGCCTCTATTATCCCAGCCGCCGCAATCCGCCTGCGGCATTCAAGGTTTTCGTTGATCTCGCACGCGAACTTGCCCGCTCGTCGCGCAATGCCCAATCCGCTTGATCATCGGTAGACTTCTGGTGCTGTCAACAGCGGCAACCATTAGGATGAACAAAGGGCAATTAAGGAGCAAATGCCGCCAAATGGACCGAGATGCTGGCTTTTTTGAGGGTTTCTGGACCAGATGTGAGTCCGGCCAGTCCATGACCGCGATCGAGAGTAGGCAGATGACTCGGGAACAAAGCGACATGGCGGTGAATACGGTAGCACCTCGCCTGACTTGTGTTCGGTTGCCTCAAAACACTGAATGTCAGGTTCCCGCCTGCCTAAGGTTGTGCTGACGGCAGTGCGCCTGCATTCTGCCGGAATTGCAGTGAAGCCGCTGCCGGGCAAGCCATGACCGAAGCATTTTCGACATTCGACCTGCTGCAATGGATGGACGCGGAAACGCGCGCCGCGTTCAAGGCCGCTGCGCGGGTGCGCAAATACCGGTCGGGCCAGATCATCTACATGCAGGGGGACACCGGCGCGGAGATGTACCGGCTGCTCAGCGGCTCGGTGAACTTCACGGTGAACCGTCCCGACGGGCGGGAGCTCGTCTTCGCGCTTTTCCAGCCGGGCGATTGTTTCGGCGACAGCAGCCTGGTCGATGATGACGTCCGCCCGCAGACGGTCGAGGCGCTGACCGATCTGGAGGTCGAGGTGGTCGGCCGGGCGGATTTCAATCGTCTGCGCGCGGCGCATCGCAGCTTCGACGACGCGCTGCTCAGGTCGGTGACGCGCCAGCTGCGGCTGGTCTGTGCCTTTTACGAAGACGCGAACATGAACCCGCTGTCGGTCCGCGTCGCGGGCCGGATCGTCAGCGCGGCGCTTTCCTTCGGCGCGCAGCATTCCGACGGCCTGCGCCTGACGATCCCGCTGTCGCAGACCGAACTCGCCGCGATGGCCGGCGCGTCGCGCCAGTCGGTGAACAAGGTGCTGCAGGCCTTTCAGGCCGAAGCGCTGTTGCGCGTCGAATATGGCGGGCTGCTCATCCTCGACCTGGAGGGGCTCAAGGCGCGGATGACGCTGCCGGATTGAGAGTGTCGCCGGATTGACAGTGCCGGGCGCGGAACCTTGCGACCTTTCCCCCTCGAAAAAGGGGGACGGCGCATGGCGAAATCACTGGCATTGATATCGGGGCTGGCGGCATTTTGTGCCAGCTGCGCGGCCGAGGTGCCGCTCCAGGCACCGCCCGCAACGACGATCCCCGCCGCCGTGGCACCCGCCACCGGCGAAGTCGTCGACCCCGAAGCCGTCGACCCCGAAGCCGAGCAATTCCTGCAGAGGATGGTCGCCGAAGAGCATCTGTCGGGCGTCGTCCTGATCCGGCGGCATGGCGTGGTGGTGCACAAGCGCGCTTATGGCGAGGCGGCGCCCGGTCGCCCCAATCGCGTCGACGGCCGATTCCACATCGCATCGATGACCAAGCAGTTCACCGCTGCGGCCATCATGCGGCTGGCCGAACAGGGGAAGCTGCGGCTCGACGAAACGATCAACGAGTTTCTCCCGCCACGCTATCGATCGGCGCGCTGGTCGGCGGTCACGGTGAAACACCTGCTGTCGCATTCGAGCGGCATTCCCGATTATGCCGAGACGCGCGACTATTACGACGTGACCGATGGCCGTGCGTTCGGCGCCACGGTCGACGGCATGATCCGCGAAGCGATGCAGGCGCCGCTGCAGTTCGAACCCGGATCGCGCTTCCGCTATTCCAATATCGGCTACACGTTGCTCGGCCAAATCATCGAGCAACAATCCGGCCGCGGCTATGCCGACTATATCGAGACCGAATTGCTCGACCCGATGGGGATGCGCGATTCGGCCGTCCATGACGCGGAATATGTCGCCTCGCCGCGCGATGCCGAGGGGATGCGGTGGGACGCGGCGTCGGGCCGTCAGGTTCATGACGACATCGTCTCGCTTCCCGTCACCGCGCCCGATGGCGGCTTGATCACGACACTTGACGATTTCGCGCGCTGGATCGTGGTCTATCGCGACATGGCGCATCCGCGATTGTCGCGCGGTTCGATCGTGCAGATGTCGCGGCAATCGGCGCCGAACGAACATTATCACTGGCCGCAACAGGGGTTTCGCGGCGAGGCCTATTACGGCCTCGGCCTGATGCGCAGCGGCGATCTGGTCATGCACGAAGGCTATGTCGTCGGCTTTCGCAGCTATTTCATCTACAGCCGGCGGGACGACCTGCTGATCGTGCTGTTCACCAACACGACCAGCAACGACGTATTCAGGATCGCCAGCGGCCTGTTCGAACTTCAGACCCGGTAGCGGAACGCCGCGCGCCCGGACGGCGGGTCAGAGGCCTTCCTTGCGCACCGTGAGAACGCCGATGAACCGTTGCATGCGCGCGGCGATGATATCGATCGCATCGGCGTCGGCACCCTCGATCATGATCGTGATCTCCGAAACCCCTTCGCGCCAGGAGCGAACCTCCAGCGCGGGAATGTCGAGATCGCGCTGTGCCAGCAGGCCAATCAGCCGGCACAGCAGCCCCGCGCTGCCCTCCGCCTCGACGCGCAATGTAACGGCGTTGCTCATGCCGAGCGGCGTTCGGCGGGCAGGGGCGCGCGGGCGATCCGTTCGCGCGCCAGACGATCGGCGGCGCGGGCAGGCGGCAGGCCCTCGCGATCGGCATGGGCGAATACGCGTTCGAGCCGCTCGCCCGTCTGTTCGACGCGGCGCGCCACGTCGGCCATTTCCCAACCGAGATATTCGCCCGCGACATGGATGATGCCGCCGGCATTGACGACGTAATCTGGAGCGTACAGCACGCCGCGACCGGCGAGCCGGTCGCCGTCTTCGGCGGTTGCCAGCACATTGTTGGCGCCGCCGCACACCAGCCCGGCGCGCAACAGGGGAACCGTGTCGGCATCGAGGACCCCGCCCAGCGCACAAGGCGCAAAAATGTCAGCGCGCGCGCTCAGGATCGTGTCGCTCGCCGAAACTTCGGCGCCGTAGCGGCAGGCGATATGAGCGGCGACGCCGGGACGCGGCTCCGCGACGATCAGCTTCGCACCGGCATCGTGCAGCAATTCGCACAGCCGCGATCCGACATTGCCCAACCCCTGGACCGCGACGGTCAGCCCGTCGAGATCGCAGCCGAAGCGGCGCCGGGCGGCGACGCGCATCGAAAGAAACACACCGCGCGCGGTCCAGGGCGAAGGATCGCCGCCGGGGCGGCCGGGCTCCTGCGTCAGCCCCGCGACGTGGCGCGTGGCACGGCGTACCGCGGTCATGTCCGCCACGGTGGTGCCGACGTCTTCGGCGGTGATATAGTCGCCCTCCAGTTCGCGCACCGCGCGGCCGAACGCTTCGAACAGCTTTTCCCGGTCATAGGGGCGATCGGGCACGGCAAGCACCGACTTGCCCCCGCCCAGCGGCAGATCGGCCAGCGCGTTCTTGTACGCCATCCCCTCGGCGAGGCGCAGCGCGTCGGCATGCAATGCTCCGTCATCGTCATAATGCCAGAAGCGGCATCCCCCGGCGGCGGGGCCGAGGCGCAGGGAATGGAGGACGATGACGCCGCGCAGCCCCGCTGCCCGGTCCTCGACCGGGATGATTCTTTCCGGCGGACAAGCGGTGAAGGCTGCGGATTGGGCCATGATTTCCTCCGAATGAGCGATCCGGCAGGATATTCCGGCTATTCGGCCGAAATTTCTGCGCTATGTTGGCGAGACCGGGCGGGGTTGAGGGAAGTTTATCCCGATACGAGCGAAAAGGGGGTCAGATCATGTCGATTGAACTCGACTGTTATGAGCGCTGGATCCTTCGCGAGCTTCAGGAGGATCGAGCTTGTCGATGGCCAGGCTCGACGAGCGCGTCGCGCTCGTCGATCGCAAGAAGATCGGGTTGAACGCGCATATTTTCGCGCAGGTGAAGTTCAACGCGCACCGCCGCACGAATGTCGACCAATTTGCCGAGACCATCCGAAGCTTTCCCGAAGTACGGGATGCCTATAAGCGCTTCTTCTTCCACCGGCTGTCGAAGCTGCCTGGGGTGCAGGAGATCAACTCCACCGTCACGCTGTTCGAACGCAAGACCACGACCGCGCCGCCCATCCGGTAAGCCGGGGGCGGTTCGCTTTTGCGCGGCTTCGCTCACCTGCCGCGCCCGATGATATCCCTCGCCAATTGCTCGGCAGCCTCTGCGGGCGTTTTGCCTTGCGCATCGGCGCGTGCGAAAATCCGCATCAGCCGGTCGTGGATCGCGGCGAGGCTTTCCTCGAGCGGTGGCACCTTTGCTTCCTCGCGCCCCGGAATGGTGTTGAGCGCCTGCATCCCGCTGATGATGCCGCCGGCATTGAGGACATAGTCGGGAGCGAACAGGATTCCGCGCTCGGCGAGGATCTGCCCGGCGAGCGCATCGGCGAGCTGGTTGTTCGCGGCGCCGGCGACGGCCCTGGCGCGGATCTCGCGCGCCGATGCCTCGGTGATCACGCCGCCGAGCGCGCAGGGCGCGAACACGTCGGCGTCGGCGCGATGGATATCCGAAACCGGCACCGCGCGCGCGCCGAGTTGTTCGACCGCGGCGGCGACTGCGTCTTCGCGGATATCGGCGACGATCAGCTGCGCGCCCTCTGCGTGCAGGCGCTCGGCGACGCCCCGGCCGACCGCGCCCAACCCCTGCACGGCGACGCGCATGCCGTGAAACCCATCCTGATCGAACCGCCATTTCACCACGGCGCGCAGCCCGTGCATCACGCCGATCGCGGTGGGGATCGAGGGATCGCCCGAATTGGCGGAGGTGCCCGCGATATAGGGGCTGACCTCGGCGACGGTTTCGACATCGGCGACGCTCATGCCGACATCCTCGCCGGTCGCGAAACTGGCGCCGATGCGATTGATGCAGCGGCCATAGGCATGGAGCAGGGCGCGATTCTTGATCGCGCGCGGATCGCCGATGATCACGCTCTTGCCGCCGCCGACGGGCAGGCCGGCAAGCGCCGATTTGTACGACATGGCGCGCGAAAGCCGCAGCGCATCGTCGAGCGCCTCGCGATCCGATTGATAGGGCCGGAAACGCGTTCCGCCGCACGCCGGGCCGAGCCTGGTCGAATGGATCGCGACGATGCATTTCAGGCCGGTAGGCGCATCGGAAAACAGGCAGACCTGTTCGTGCTCGTCGAAAACGGGAGAATCCCAGACATCCATGATATGCAACTTTCAAAGGCAGTTGATCGCGGCGCGGGATGGCCCCGTGCCGGTTCGCAATGCGCCGCATCTGGCCCGGCGCTCAGTCGGGAAGGCGACAATTGGACCGAAGAATCTGCCCGGCGCCGGCTTCCGCAGCTATTCGGCCGGGGCGCCGTCGCCCGCGCGGACCGCGATCGGCCGGATGTCGTTGACTAGATGGAAGAACAGCCGGCCTGGCGCTTCGAACTGAATCTCGTGCGCCACGCCGGGAAATCGGATCAGATGTTTCTCCGGGGCGTGCAACCGGTCGAGCCACTGCGCGGCCAGCTCACTCGACGTGGCATAGTCATGCTCTCCGGCAAGGAGGAACACTGGGCAATCGACCTGGGTCGCGTCGGTGAAGGAAAGCTGCGCGAGTTCGGGCAGGATCGCCAGTTGCGTGGCGCCGACATTCGACCGCGCCGCAATATCGGCTTCGCTATAGTCGGGCGAGAGCAGCGCGGCGTCCTCCTGAAAGGAAAGGTCGTGCCGGCCCCAGGTCAGGCCGCCGAAATAGGTCAGCCATTTGCGCTGGAGCAGGATCTTTTCGATCGCGAGCGGTGTCCCCGGTTCGGGATAGGGGAGGATCGCGCGAAGCTCGCGCAGTGCCTCGGCATTGCCCCGCGCCTCCGCCTCGCGCAGCGCGAAGGCGGTTCCGATCCGCTCATTCTCCACGAAATCGATCGCCTGGCCCATGCCGATATAGGCATGGAGCCATTCGGGACGGCGCAGCGCCAGCTTGAGCCCGATGACCGAGCCCCAGCTATGCCCGAGGACGAAGATCTTCCGCTTGCCGTAGGTTTCGCGGAGATAGGCGACCAGCTTCTCCGCGTCGGAAACGAACCGGTCGATGCGCATCTCGCTGGCGGGCGCGGCGGAGTCCGACGCGGCCAGCGTCTTTCCCGAACCGCGCTGGTCCCACTGCACCACGGTGAAATAGTCCTCCCACGGCGTCTGGTAGAACCAGCTGCCCGGCATTTCCGGCACGGCCGGGCCGCCGTGCAGGAACAGCAGGACAGGATTGTCCCGATCGCGCCCGCGCACCGAGATCCACTGCTCGGCCCCGCCGATGGAGACGGCCCGGAGTTCCTCGATGCCGTCATCGCCCGTGATCCGTCGCAGGTTGCCGACGATCGCCTGCGCGTGCGCGCGGTCGATCGTCATGTCGGGCGCGGCGGCATCCTGCGCGCGCGTTGGGCCGATTGCCGGCCAGGCGAGGGCAAGCAGCAGCGCGACCGCCGCAGCGCCGATCCGCGCGGATGTCGGGCGGCGAAGCCGGGTAATGGCAGACGGGTCGACCGTCATCGCTCCCTCCTAGAAGTCATGGGCGACCGAGATGCCGAAGGTTCGTGGCGTATTGACGGTATAGCGATCGAGCGTGATCGGATTGCCGTTGCGCACCCCGGTCAGGATGTCACGCGCCAGCTGCGCCCGGCTGTCGGTCAGGTTGGTGACGAACGCCGATAGCTGCCATCCGCCATGCTCGAACCCGATCCGGGCGTTCACGATCGCATAATCGTCGAGCGACACCGCCGTGGGGCCGAGAATATTCTGGCGTTCGCCCTGATATTGCACATCGCCGCGCAGCGATACCCGGCTGTCGTCGCCGACCTCCAGCGTCCATTGCGCGAAGGACGATGCCGCCCATTGCGGAACCTGCGGCAATTGCACGCCGACCGACGCATAGGATTCTAGGCCGGGATTGAGCGAACGCAACTCGGCGTCGGTGTAAGTGACTTGCCCGCCCAGCTGCAGGTTCGGCGAAACGCGCCCGTCGACTTCCAGTTCGAACCCGCGGCTGCGCGCGCGGCCGGCATTGGTGAAGCCTGTGAACCCGTCCTCGCGACCGACGCTCAGCTGGATGTCGTCCCAGTCGATCCAGAACAGCGACGCATTGAACGTCAATGCGCGATCGAAGAACTGGGATTTGAGGCCGAGTTCGTAGTTCCATAGGCTGTCCGGTCCGAATTCGGACTGGAGGTCCACGATGCAGGTCGGGCAGGGCGGCAGGCCAGGATTAGTGCCGCCGATGCGGAATCCCTTGCTCGCCTGCGCATAGACCAGAACATCCTCGTCGAAGCGGTAGGAGATGTTGAATTTCGGCGTCGTCGCCGTGTCCTCGAACCGCCCGGCCTGTCGATCGAGCACGCCGCCATAGATCAGGCCGCCCTTAACCGCGTCCGCCCTTCGCACGATATGCGAAACCCGCAGTCCCGCCGTCAGTTCGAGACCGTCGAGCGGTTCGTAGCTCGCTTCGCCGAAACCGGCGATCTGGCGCACCTCGCCATCGGTCGTTGCATAGAAGAGATTGGCCTCCGGCGCGCTCGCAGGCGGCGCGCCGCGAATGTTGATCGTCTGGAAATAATCCTCGTCGCGGCTGACGAAATAACCGCCGACCAGCCATTGCAGCGGCCCGCTCGCCTGCGAGGCCAGCCGGACCTCCTGGGTGAAGGACTGCGCCGTATAGCGATAGAGCGACAGGCCGCGCGGAATGCCCGCGAGCGCCTCGAGGAAATAGTCGATGTCGTTTTCGAACACGCGCTTGCGGTCGAAATAGGAAGTCGACGAGGTCAGGTGCGCAAAGCCGAGATCGGCGTCCACGGCCAGATTCACCACCCCGAAACGATCGGTATAGGGCTCGGGCTCGCTCTGGTCCTTGACCAGCTCGGGATAATGGTCCGTCACGCGGTTGTACGCGCCGCTCTCGCTGCGCTGATACATGCCGGTCAGCGCGAATTCCACGCGGCTCGACGCGCGATGGCGCAGCGTCAGCCGGCCGCCATAGGTGGTTTCGTCGTTGATGTCGGTTTCGCCGGTCAGCCCGTTGTCGAGGAAACCCGAATTGTGCAGTCCATATCCGACGGCGCGCACCGCCGTGTCGCTGCCGAGCGGCAGGTTCAGCCAGCCTTTCGCTGATCCGTTGGCGCCGCCATGTTCTGTGATCGAACCAACAAGCTCGCCATGACCGGCGATGCGATCGAATTCGGGCTGGTTGGTGATGATCTGCACCGTGCCGCCCAGCGATCCGCTACCGTAGAGCGTGCCCTGTGGCCCGCGCAGCACTTCGACCCGGCTGATGTCGTACAGCTTCAGCTCGGGTTGCGACGAACCTTCGCTCACCGGCGTTTCGTCGAAATAGACGCCGACCGTCGATTCCTTGCCGGTGTCGATATCGGCGCCGCTCGAAACGCCGCGGATGAAGATCTGTGCCCGGCCCGGCCCGTCATCCTGGAACTGGACCCCGGCGACCGAACGGGCATAGTCGGCGAAGTTGACCGCTCCCATCTGCGCCAGTTCGTCGCCACCGAGCGCCTGCATGCTCAAGGGGACGTCCTGCAGCCGTTCCGACCGGCGCGTTGCCGTCACGACGATTTCGTCACCCTGTGCCGGCGCGGCCTGTGCCTCCGGCGGAGCGGCTTGCTGTGCCTGGGCGGGCGCGGCCAGCGCCACCATGCCGACCGCTGCCAGAAGCTGACATCGAAACTGACCCGTCATTCGCGATCCCCCATATCGTCCCATGATCCACCATGTTTGGCGGGGTGCCGGAGGAATTCTGTCAACTAGATGACATTCCTGCCCGGTCGTTAGAGTCGCGGACGTGAACTATGTCTATGCGGCGCTGGACGTGAGTTACATCGCTGCTCTCGGTGGGCGCCTGGCTGTATCCAGCAGGTTTCCGCGCTTCTGGCCGGTGTCCCGCGCTGACCAACTTCTTGAAAGGCTAGCCGCCCGCAGCGCGCGGGAGACCGGCGTCATTGCTATCCTGTGACTGCGAGCGGCGCGTCGCCGGGGAACCGGCCCGGAAGATTCCCGCAAGCAGGGCGATAGTGGCAAAGCCCGCCACAGCCGGGGCCGCGCCGACCTCTTCCATCAGCAAGCCGAATAGCGGGGCACCCGCGCTCTGCCCTATCGCGAGAACAAGGAAACCGACCATCAGCCCCGTCGCAGGGCGGTCCGGCAAGGCCCCAGTCCCCCACACCAGATAGACGCCCGTCAGCATGATATAGGCTGCGCCAAAGACTGTACCGCCCACGAGAGCAACGGCAGCGGAGCCGGAATCCATCCCGACCGTGAGAATCCCGACTGCCATCAGGCCAAGGAAAGCCCGATGAACGCGGTCGAGCCCGCAGCGTGCAACCAGCATACCTGCGCAACCCCCGGCGATTCCGCCCGCCCCAATGCAGGTCCATAACAGGCCGGTTCCAACCGTCCGCCATTCAAGGTTTTGCGAGACAAGTTCGCCGCCGAAGGACCACAAGGCGGTGCTGGCCGCACCCATCATGAAGGTTGCGCAGATCAGGCGCATGACCGGCCCGGCAAGGGGAAAAAGACCGTCTGCCCTGCTGTCTCCGCGTACGCCGGGAAGGGCGAGCATGGCGGCAACCGCCAGCGCCAGCGCGACGGCAGCGTAGGCAGCAAAAGCCAGCCGCCACTCTCCGGCAATGGCGAGTGCTATCGGACCTGAGAGGGCTACGCCCGCGCTTGTCCCGGCATTGATTCCGGTATTGGTCGTGTCCTGCCGGTTCCTGCGCACCGCTTCAGCAACCGCCGCGGCCAAGGGAGGAGATGCGAGCCCCGTGCTCGAACCCGCTACCATCACCGCAATCGCCAGAAGCACGGGCGTCGGCGCGAGGGCTATGCCCGCCATGCCTATGGCCGCGACAAGCGACGCAGCTGTTGCAACGGCGCGCGCGCCAAACCGCTCTGTCAAAAGAGCCGAGGCAATGATTGTCACGCAATATCCAGCGAATGAACCACCCGAGATGAAGCCGCTGAGCGAAGCGCCAAGGCCGAGTTCGCGGTCGATCTGCGGTAGGAAAAGGCCGAAGGCGAAGCGGGCGAAGCCGTAACATACCGCTATCAGCGCAAAGCTTGTTGCTCCGATCCGCAGGGCCGGGCTCATCGCCTTGCCCCTTCCACCAGCACCGCAGCCGCAGTACGCGCGGCGGACACGGCCCTGACGCCGCGATAGACCGCCGCATGCGTTGCGCCCTCGAACAGAACAAGCACCCGCTCTGCCAAGAGCGGGGCCTCACGTCCGATATCGGCAGCAACGACCGCGGAGACGCGCTGCTGAAACATCGACTTGTGTGCCAAGACCACCTCCGCGATCTCGGGTGTGACGCCGCCTGTCTCCGCGAGGGATCGCAGGAACAGGCAACCGCGATTTCCTTCAATCCGCACCCAGTCCTCCAGTGCGGCGAACAGCGCATCGACGCTCTGGACGTCGAGCCTGGCCATGAAGCGCGCATCTCTTTCCGTCAGCACGCGCGCCATGAGCCGGGCCTTGCTGCCGGCGTGCTTGTAAAGCGTGCGGCTCGACATGCCGGCAGCCTGGGTCAGCCGGTCCATGCCGGTGGCCGTGTAGCCGTGGCGGTCGAAAAGCTGTTCCGCCGCGGCTGTCAGCTTGCTGGTCAAATCCATCATGCGGCTCCTGCGTGTGGGAGCCTCATGTAAAACGATCGTTGTACCTTGCAAGGATGCAGTACGAATATCGCGATACCCTGGCGTCCGGGATTCCGGGGCCACACGTCTCGATTACCTCGAAGAAACCGGCATTTGGTCACTTGAATCGGGCCGCCGAAGCCTGTCCCTCGTTTGTCGGGCAATTCCGGCGCCCAAGGAAAGCAGGGGACCGCAACCCGCGTCGAATCTCGGTTCGTTCAGACAGTGTCAGCGCATCGTCTACATCCAGGCGGAGACAGCGGACGGTATTTTCGAGCCGGCGAGCGGATCACCTTTTTCCGTACCTTTGGTTCCTGACGATGGTGGCTTGGACGACGCCCGAACGCCACGCTGCATTCCGGGGTTTGCCCTTGGCAGAACATTGCGGTCGCAAGCCATCAGACTCGATGCCTATAGTCGGTCATGCCGAATCCGGCGCTGGCGACACGGATGATAACTCTGAAGAATTCAATGCGACCGTTTTCCTTCATTCCTCCCGACCGGATCGACCCGTCGCGCGAAATGCCGATCTACATGCAGATCGCGCGCGCGATCATCCATGAAGTCGAACGCGGGCGGCTGGCGCCGGGTAGTTACCTTCCGAGCACCCGCGACGCCGCCCAATCGCTAGGCGTCAATCGCAAGACGGTGGTGCTCGCCTATGAGGAACTGGTCGCGCAGGGCTGGCTCGTCTCGCACGGCACGCGCGGTACGGCCATCTCGCCCTCGCTTCCCGGGCCGGTCGCGGACGACGGTGACGGTCTGCCGCGTGTCGGCGAGGAACTGGCGCCCGCGGAATATCCCTTTCTGCCGCCGCCCGGGCCGCCCTTGGCGATCCCGACGGGCGACTGGATCAAGCTCGACGAAGGCGCGCCCGACGGGCGGCAGTTTCCGCCCGACCTGCTGATCCGCGCCTATCGCGCCGCCATCCGCAACGCTTCGGCGGAGAACCGCCTGCAATATCGCGATCCGCGCGGCTCGCCGCAGCTGCGTGAAAGCATCGCTGCGATGCTCAAGAGCCAGCGCGGGCTGATGGTCACGGCAGAGAATATCTGCGTGACGCGCGGCAGCCAGATGGGCATTTCGCTCGCGGCGCGCATCCTGATCCGGCCCGGCGACACCGTTCTGGTCGAAGCGCTCACCTATGAGCCTGCCGTCGCCGCCTTCCGCGCCTGTGGTGCCGATATCGTGACGGTCGGGCTTGACGGATCGGGCGCCGATGTCGGCGAAATCGAGCGCGCCTGCCGCCGGCACCGGGTCCGCGCGATCTTTCTGACTCCGCACCATCAGTTTCCGACGACCGTGGCGCTGCCGCCCGAAAGCAGGCTGCGCGTGCTCGAACTGGCGCGGCAATTCGGCTTTGCCGTGGTCGAGGACGACTATGATCACGAGTTTCAGTTCGGCGCGCAGCCGCTGCTGCCGATGGCGAGCTATGCGCCGCGACAGGTGATATATATCGGTTCGCTGTCCAAGCTGTTGCTGCCTGCCTTGCGCGTCGGCTATGTCGTCGCGCCGCCCGAAGTGATCGATTCGATCGCCTATCAGGTGTCGCTGACCGACGGGATGGGCAATACGCTGACCGAGGATGCCGCTGCCGACCTGATCCTGTCGGGTGATGTCCGCCGCCACACGCGCAAGGTGACGCGTATCTACGGCGCGCGGCGCGATGCCTTTGCCCAGGCGCTGGCGACGACGATGGGCGACATCGTCGACTATGCCATCCCCGATGGCGGGCTCGCATTCTGGCTGCGCTTCCGCAATGTCGCGGATCTCGACCGGCTGGAAGCGAACGCGCAGGACCACGGGCTGCGCTTCGCCACGTCGGGCTCCTTCATGGTCGACCCCGATGCGCCGCGCGGACTACGTATCGGTTTTGCCAGCATGACCGAGGCCGAAGCCGCCGAAAGCCTTCGCCGGATGCGCGTAGCCATCGGCCGCTGACTGGCCCCTCCGGGCAGCGGCTTTTCGCAATAAAAATGTCATTGGACCCGTCAAGCGGGCAATTCTTGGATGTTTTGACAAGCCAAGACGTGCGGGAACCTCCACCCATGCTCAAAGCGAACCGCACTGTTATTTTGCAAGGAGCGCGGCGATGAGGGTCGATCGCCGCATGCTGCTGGCCGGTGGTGTCGCAACTATGCTGGCGCCCTGGGCAGCCGTTGCGCGGCCGCGGGGGATCGATATCGCGCTGCGTAATGCGCGAGTCTGGACCGGCGTCGCCGCAGCACCCTTCACCGACGCGATCGGCATAGCCGGCAACCGGATCGCCGCACTCGGCAGCGATGCGGTCGCGGCGGCGAGCGGTCCGGCGACGCAGGTGATCGATCTCGACGGCGCGTTCGTGACGCCGGGCATGGTCGATTGCCACACCCATTTCCTGATCGGTTCCGCGATCCTCACCCAGCCCAATCTGCGCGACGCGGCAACGCCCGAGGAGTTCGCCCGGCGACTGGGCGAGGCGGCAGCGCGCAATCCGGGGAAATGGATACAGGGCGGCAATTGGGACGAGCAGCTATGGGGCGGCGAATTGCCGCGCCGTCAGTGGATCGACGCGGTGACGCCCGACACGCCGGTCGCCGTCACGCGGCTCGACCTCCACATGATCCTCGCCAATTCGAAGGCGCTGGAGCTAGCCGGGATCACGCGCGACACGCCCGATCCCGAGGGCGGGTTGATCATCCGCGACGCCGACGGTGAACCCACCGGGATATTGAAGGACAACGCCAAGGCGCTGGTCGAGCGTGTCATTCCCGAGCCGACCGATGCCGAACGCGAGGCATCGGCGCGGGCGGGTATCGCTCACGGGCTGCGCCACGGCGTCACGCAGACGCATACGACCGAGCTCGACTGGATCACGCATGACACGCTGCGCCGCCTGCGCGCGCAAGGCGAAACCGACATGCGCTTCTATTCTTTCGTCCCGCTGCCCGAATGGGAAAAACTCGCGGCGCTGATCGCGGCCGAAGGGCGTGGGGACGACTGGGTCCGCTGGGGCGGGCTGAAAGGATTGGTGGACGGGTCCCTCGGGTCGCGAACCGCGCTCTTCTACCAACCCTATGCCGATGCACCGGCAGAATCGGGCATCCGCACCAACACGCTGGAAGACCTGCGCCGCTGGATCTTCGCTGCTGATGCGGCGGGGCTGCACATAACGACGCATGCGATCGGCGATCGCGCAAATGACGAGCTGCTCGACATCTATCGCGATGCCGCCGCCGCCAATGGTCCGCGCGACCGCCGCTTCCGGGTCGAACATGCCCAGCATATCCGCCCGGAATCGATTCCGCGATTTGCGCAGCAGGGCGTGATCGCGTCGGTGCAGCCCTATCACGCGGTCGATGACGGGCGCTGGGCAGTGAAGCGGATCGGGCCGGAGCGGCTCGACGGCACCTATGCCTTCCGGTCGCTGATCGATTCGGGCGCGACCGTCTGTTTCGGGTCGGATTGGCCGGTAGCGCCGTTCGATCCAGTGACCGGCATCCATGCCGCGATCACCCGTGCAACGATCGACGGAGCCAATCCCGACGGATGGCTGCCCGATCAGAAGCTGACGCGCGCGCAGGCGTTGACCGGCTATACGCGCACTCCCGCCATTGCCGGGTTCACCGAGGACCGGCTGGGCGCAGTCGCGCCCGGCTATCTCGCCGATCTTTCGGTTTTCGACACCGACTTGTCGCAGGCCTCGGCGGAGGCGATCGGCCGGGCAAAGGCGCTGCGCACCTTCGTAAACGGCAAACAGCGCTTCGGAGAAGGCTGACACGGAATTTGAAAAGCAGAGGCTGAAAACGGCCCGATGCGGCTCCGGGGAGGGGCTAGATCACAAGCAACGGCGCGGGCGTTCGAAAGGCACCGCGCGATAGAGCAAATGGGGAAGCACATGATCACCACTCGCATGGCCCTGATGCAGGGCAGCGCCCTTGCGGCGGCCCTTATCCTCCCGTCGACTGCCGCGCTCGCGCAGGATGGCACCAGCGCATCGCAGGCCAACGAAATCGTCGTCACCGCCACCAAGCGCGACGAAACGCTCAGCGACGTTCCGCTCGCGGTCAGCGTGCTGACCGGCGAGGATCTGCAGGACATGAACGCGCAGAGCCTGTCGGACTATATCGTCCGCCTGCCCGGCGTCGTCTTCAACGACTATCAGCCCGGCGTTTCCGAAGTCGTGATCCGCGGCGTTGCTGCGACGACGTATCACGAGCAGGGCCAGACCACGACGGGCTATTATCTCAACGAAACCCCGATGTCCGAACCGGGCTTTCCGATCGGCATTCCCGATGTCGACACCTTCGATCTGGCGCGCGTCGAAGTGCTGCGCGGCCCGCAGGGAACGCTGTTCGGTTCCTCGTCGCTGGGCGGTGCGGTCAACTATGTCGTCGCCACTGCCGATCCGACCGGATTCGACGCAGCGGCATCGGGCCTGATCGGCACGACCAAGAATTCGGACGGCGACGTCAACTATGCCGGCAAGCTGATGGTCAACGTGCCGGTGATCGCCGACGTGCTGGCGATCCGCGGCGTCGCAATCCAGCGGGTCGACGCGGGCTATCTCGACAATTTCCAATATGGTGAGGAAGGATCGAACGATCTGCGCACCCGCGGTCTGCGCGGGTCGATCGTGCTTACGCCGGCGGTCGGTACCAAACTGACCTATTTGTCCTCCTATCAGGACACCCAGCTCGACGATCAGACCTATCTCGACGTCACCAATCCCTATGTCCGCAACACGCCGCGGCTCGAGCCGCAGAGCACGGGCTTCTGGCTCAATTCGCTCAAGCTCGAACAGGATCTGGGTTTCGCGTCGCTGACCGCATTCGGGTCGATCGTCGACAAGGACAATAGGACCGTATTCTCCTATCCCTATGCCTATGTCACCGGCGTGACGACGGGCGAGGACGCCGCCTATTCGCTGGGCGAGGCCGAAGCCAACATCAAATATGGCGAAGCGCGACTTGCCTCGAACGGCGACGGCCCGATCAGCTGGCTGATCGGCGCCAGCTACATGTATTCGACCAAATACAGCTACGACCAGACTTTCCAGAACGGCGCCGAGGCCTATATCGACGCCAATCCCGGCGCCTATGGCGGCGTTCCCGGATCGGTGCTGGCCCCGGGCGACCGCATCTACGGCTATATTTCGGATTCGGAGACCAAGGATTTCGGCGTGTTCGGCGAAATCGGCGTCGAACTGATGGACGGACTGACCCTGACGGTGGGCGGACGCTATTATTCCAACAGCTACGAAACCACCGTCATCAACCAGGCGAGCGCGAACAGCGGGAGCACGATCGATGTCGGGGCGTCGGTCGACCAGAGCGAAGACGGCTTCACGCCCAAGGTGACGCTGTCGATGCGGCCGAGCGACGATTTCATGGCATACGTGACCTATTCGCAGGGCTATCGCATCGGCGGCATCAATCCCAATGCCGGGTTGCTCGCGACGATCCCGCAATCCTATGACAGCGACACGGTCGACAACTACGAATTCGGCGTGAAAATGTCGCTGTTCGATCGCAAGCTTTTCGTGGATGCGACGGTCTATTCGCTTGACTGGAGCGGCATCCAGGCGCGGCTGTTCGGCCCGGCTCCGACCTATTATTCGTACGTCACCAATGCCGGCGGCGCCAATGTCGCGGGTGTCGAACTCGCCGCGACCTTCCAGCCGATCAGCTATGTCTCCTATTCGACCAGCATCTCCTATACCGATGCCAAGCTGACCGACTTCCTGCCCGATACCTTTGCGGTCGGCGGCGGCTATGCTTCGGGCACGCGGCTGCCGGGGTCGTCCGAATGGTCGATCTCGAACACGCTCCACTTCAACATCGGCGAAGGGGAGAATGTCCCGACGCTCGAATTCGCGCATCGCTATCTTTCCGAAGCGCCGACGGCGTTCAACATGGCCTATGGCCGCGGCGACTTTAACATCTTCGATGTGCGTGCCACGATCGCGGTGCTGGATCAGTTCAAGATCATGGCCTTCGCGAACAATGTGTTCGACGAATATGGCGTGCTGAACGCCCCGTTCGCGGATTCGATCACGCCTTCGGGCTCGATCGTCCGGCCGCGTACGATCGGCCTGCGGATCGACTGGTCGCTCTGACCGCCGCGCTCGCCTAACATCCCGGCTCCGCCCCCGGCGGGCGGAGCCGATAATGCTTCCATCGCTTCGGGAGACCGCTCCTCGTGTCGAAACCGCTGTTCCTGTTTCTGATCGCGGCGCTGTTGCCGGTTTCTGCCGCGTCGGCGCAGCACGCGGGGCCGGGCGAGGGGCTGCCGCTGGAACCCGCGCGGACGATCGCGTTCACCACCGACGAAGCGACGTGGATGGCGCCCGACATGGCGCCGGATGGCGGCACGATCCTGTTCGACCTGCTCGGCGACATCTATGCGCTCGATCCGGCGGGCGGAACGGCGCGGCCGGTCCTGACCGGGATGGCTTTTGAATTTCAGCCGGTATTTTCGCCCGACGGATCGCGCTTCGCCTTCGTCAGCGATCGGTCAGGCAGCAACAATATCTGGGTGGCCAATGCCGATGGCAGCGGCCTCACGCAGCTTTCGCACGATAGCGGCGCGACGGTGTTCAGCTCGCCCGCCTGGTCGCCCGACGGGCGCCATGTCTATGCCTCGCGGATGGTGCACAAGGTGCTGGCGTTCGAACTTTATCGCTACAATGTCACGGGCAGGGGCGAGCCCGAACAGATTACAAAGGCCCAGCCGAACGGCGAAGGCTGGGACGATCGCCACAATGCGATGGGCGCGGTCGCATCGCCCGACAGCCGCTATGTCTATTATGCGAGCAAGGCCGGGACGACGTGGAGCGACAAGCCGCTGCCGCACTGGCAGATCGTCCGCCGCGATCTCGAAAGCGGTGAAGAACAACCGGTCGTGACGGCGCCGGGCGGCGCGATGCATCCCGCGCTCAGCCATGACGGTCGCATGCTCGTCTATGCCAGCCGTCGCGGCGGCGAGACCGGCCTGCGGCTGCGCAACCTGCAAACCGGCGAGGACAAGTGGATTGCCTTTCCGATCGACCATGACGGTCAGCATGGCGGCTATTATGCCGATCTGACGCCGCGGTTCAGCTTCACGCCCGACGATATGGCGCTGCTCGTCCCGGTCGACGGGCATCTCAAGCGGCTCGAACTCGTCGACGGATCGGTTGCCGATATTCCTTTCTCGGTCGATGTCGAACTCGGGCTCGGGCCGCAGACGCGCGTCGAGCAGCGCGTCGAAACCGGGCCGGTGCGCGTGCGGGTGATTCAGACACCGCGCCAGTCGCCCGATGGCGGCACGCTCGTCTTTTCGGCGCTCGGCAGCCTGTACCGTATGGCGCTGACGCCCGGCTCCGTGCCGGAGAAGATCGATACCGCCGGGCTGCTTGCCTATCAGCCGAGCTGGTCGCCCGATGGCGCGTCGATTCTGTTCGTCAGCTGGACGGCGAAGGATGGCGGGCAGGTCTGGCGCATTCCGGCGGCCGGCGGCGCTCCCGATGCTCTGGCCCGGGCAGGCGCCTATTATACCGATCCGGTATTCGCGCCGGACGGGCAGCATGTCGCGGTGATGCGCGCCAGCCAGACCGACCGGCGCAACGCGCAGACCGAGATCGGGCTTTCGCTGCCGACCGACCTGCTGATCATTTCGACGATCGACGGCAGCGTGCGGCGCGTCTTTTCGCAGTCGGGCATTCGCCAGCCGCAATTCAGCCCGGACGGCGGCCATATCCGCTTCCGTGCACCCGACGGGATCAAGTCCGTCGCCCTCGGGGGCGGCGCCCCCGAACCGCGCGTCGCGATCGTGTCCAAATCGGGCAACCAATATGTCGGCGCGCACCCGCCCGTCGCCGAAATCAAGCTCAGCCCCGACGGGCGCTGGGCGCTCGCGAGCGATGCCTGGCAGCTATATCTCGTGCCGGTGCCCGAGGATGCCGATACGCCGGTCGATCTCGACGATCCCGATGCGCGCTACACTTTGCTCACCGATATCGGCGCGGACGATTTCGCCTGGGCCGATGACGGCGCGACGATCACCTGGTCGCTTGGTGCCACCTATCACCGGGTCGCGCTCGATCAGGTCGACCAGGCCGGGGCCGCGCACGCCGAAGGCGTCGCAGAAACCTTCGTCGCACAGGTCGAAGTGTCGCGCGACGTGCCCGAAGGCAGTGTGGTGTTGCGCGGCGGCACGGCGATCACGATGCAGGGCGACGCCGTGATCGAAAACGCCGATGTCGTGGTTACCGGCAACCGCATCGTGGCGGTGGGGCCGCGCGGCAGCATCGCCATCCCCGCCGGAGCGGCCATTCGCGACGTGCGCGGCAAATATCTGCTGCCTGGGTTTGTGGATGTCCATGATCACTGGTTCGATATCCGGCGCGGTATCCTCGAGCGCAACGACTGGGATTTTCTCGCCACGCTTGCCTATGGCGTGACCTCCGGGCTCGACCCGCAGACCTTCACCACCGATATCTTCGCCTATCAGGATATGATCGATGCCGGGATGATGCCCGGCCCGCGCGCCTTTTCGACCGGGCCGGGTGTGTTCGTGAATGCCGATGTCGATTCGGCCGCCCATGCCCGCAGCGTGCTGACCCGCAATCGCGACTATTACCGCACCCGCAACGTCAAATCCTATATGGTCGGAGGGCGCCGCGAGCGGCAGATCATGATCGCGGCCTCGGCGCAGCTCGGCATGATGCCGACCACCGAAGGCGCGAGCGACCTTTATCTCAATCTGACGCATGCCATCGACGGCTTTGCCGGCAACGAGCATTCGCTGCCGATCGCGCCGATTCATGACGATGTGATCCAGCTCTTCGCGCGCAGCGGCACGGCCTATAATCCCACGTTGATCGTGCTCTATGGCGCCGCCGAAATGGAGCATGAGCAGATGGGGCTGCACGATATGCTCGGCGATGCCAAGCTGCGCCGCTTCATCCCCGAACCGGTGCTGGAGGCGAAGGCGCGCGGGCATCGCGCGACCCCCGATTTCGACCGCGGCTATCCCCGATTTGCGCAAGCCGCGCTGGAAATTCAGCGCGCGGGCGGGCTTGTCGGCATCGGCGCGCATGGCGAGCTGCCGGGGCTAGGCTATTATTGGGAAATGGAGGCGCTGGCATCGGGGGGCGGAGCTCCGCGCGAAGTGCTCCGGGCCGCGACGATCGATGGCGCGCGCATTATCGGTCGGGCAAGCGATATCGGCAGCATCGAGGCAGGCAAGCTCGCCGATATCCTGATCCTCGATGCCGATCCGCTGGCCGATATCGCCAATGTCCGCGCGCTCGAAGAGGTGATGAAGAACGGGCGCATCTACGATGCAGCGACGCTCGACGAAGTCTATCCGCGCGAGCGTGCGCTGCCGCCGCTCTGGTTCACCCGGCCGATGCCTGACGTGCCCGCGCTGGCGAGCGGGGAGGGCGGCGAATGACGGCACAGGGCTCCCCCTTTCGGCCGCGCCACCATGACGACATTGTCGATCTGATCGCCGCCTATCCGCTTGCCTGGATGGTATCGACCGATGGCGACGCCTTTGCCGCGACACCGTTGCCGCTGCTCGCCGAAACCGATGCCGAGGGCCGGGTGGTCTCGCTGTTCGGCCACTTCGCCAGGCGCAATCCGCAGGTCGCGGCGCTCGAACATAATCCGCGCGTGACGTGCCTGTTCCAGGGGCCGCACGGCTATGTTTCGCCGCGGCTCGTGTCGCAGCCGCAATGGGGGCCGACCTGGAACTATGCGGTGGTGAAGTTCGACGGAGAGGTCACTTTCGTTCCCGAGGAAACCGGGGTGGCGGTCGACCGGCTGACCGCGGCGATGGAAGGGCTGGGGGAAGGCGCCTGGGCCGTAACCGACCTTGGTGCGCGCTACGACCAGCTCGTACGGCATATCATTGCCTTCCGCGTGCACGTCGGCGAGCCGCAGGCACGCTTCAAGCTTGGGCAGGATGAGCGCCCGGCGGTGTTCGACGATATCCTCGCCCATCATCCCGATGCGGCGCTGACCGACTGGATGCGCAAGACCCGATGAGTGACGCGATGACGGAACAGGACACGCAAATGACGCCGGCGCAGGCATGGGAAATCGCTCGGGCTGACGGCTGTGCGCAGGCCGAGATGGTGCGCAGCGGTGAGATTGCCCCCGACGCGCCGGTAGAGGCCGCAATCGCGCGGATCGAAGCGCTCGACGGCCCGGTCAACGCCGTCACCCACCGCGCGTTCGATCACGCCCGCACCGCCGTTGGCAAGATTCCAGGCGGCGCCCCGCGGGCGCGCGTTCCCTATCTGCTCAAGGCTTCGTGCGAATATCCGGGCTTTCCGGTGGCTTCGGGGTCTCGCGCCAAGCGCGACACCGTCGCAACGCGCAACTGGCCGCTCGGCGCGCGGTTCGATGCGGCGGGGCTGGTGCCGGTCGGCATGTCGGCGATGCCCGAATTCGGCCTGCTCGCGACCGGCGAATCCTTGCTCTATGGTCCGACCTGCAATCCCTGGGACCTCGGCCGCTCGGCGGGCGGATCGAGCAGCGGCGCGGCGGCTGCGGTGGCGATGGGGCTGGTGCCTTTCGCGCATGCCAGCGACGCGGCGGGATCGATCCGCATGCCCGCGTCCAATTGCGGGATCATCGGCTTCAAGGCGAGCCGCGGCGGCAATGTCCGCGCCCGCGCGCAGCACTGGATCGACGATACGCTCTGTTCGGACGGGCTGTTCGCGCGGTCGATGCGCGACACGGCCTGGGCGGCGCGATTCGTTCGCCCGGCCGAGGCGCGGATGCTGCCCGCGCCGGAGCGTCGCCTGCGTATCGCGCTCGACCTCAAGGCGATGCACGGCGGCGAAGCCGAACCGGCGGTCGCCGAAGTGATCCGCCGCGCCGCGCAGATGTGCGAGGCGCTGGGGCATGCGGTGGTCGAAACCCCGCTCGCCTATGATCGCGCCGCCGCCTTCGACGCGCTCGGCGTGCTCTGGCCCTATCTCGGCGGCGATCTGTGCGACGGTTATTCGGCGCTCCATCCCGATACGCCGCTCAGCGATCTGCTCGAACCCTGGACGATCGGCCTGCGGGAGCGGCGCGCGACGATCTCGCCCCACCGGCTGGCCGCCGCGCTCGGCACGATCGGGCGGGTACGCGAGCAGCTCGAAAGCTTCCACCGCGACCATGACGTCGTGCTTTCGCCCGTGACCCGGACGGTGCCGCCCAAGCTCGGCACGCTTGCCCCCGACCGGCCGTTCGACCAGCTCTGGGACGCATTGTTCGACTATATGAGCTACACCCCGCTTCAGAATATCGCGGGAACGCCCAGCATCACGCTGCCGCTGGCAACTGCGCCGGGTAACCTGCCCGTCGGCGCACTTTTTTCGGCTGCGCCGATGGCCGACGAGATGCTGCTTGCGCTCGGCGCCGAACTCGAGGGCGCGTTTCCCTGGGCAGATCGCTGGCCGCCCGCCGCCGAACCAGCCGGAGCGGGGGCGTGACCCGCAATACGATTCGGATCTGGTTTCTGGTCCACAAATGGACCAGCCTGATCTGCACGATCTTCCTGCTGATGCTGTGCCTCACCGGGCTGCCGCTGATCTTTCACGACGAAATCGATCTGGCGACCGGCGACCATGTCCCGCTTTCAGGGCCCGCTTCGTCGAGCGACGCGCGGGGACTGCTGCCGCTCGATACCATGCTTGAACGCGCGCTTGCCGACCGGCCGGGCGAAGTGCCGCTGTTCATGGCGTTCGACAATGAAGGCCCGATGCTCACGGTGACCACCGGACCGCGACCCGATTCACCCGAATCGCAAATGACCCTGCTGCTCTTCAACCGGGCGACCGGCGCACCGATCGGCGACCCGGATAGCCAGGGCATTACAGATTTCCTGCTTCAGCTTCACACCGACATGTTCCTTGGCCTTCCCGGCATGTTGTTCCTCGGCGTGATGGGGCTGCTCTTCGTCGCCTCGCTGGTTTCGGGCACGGTCCTCTACGCGCCGTTCATGCGAAAGCTCGATTTCGGGACGCTGCGCCTCGGCCGCAGTGCGCGGCTGCAATGGCTCGACTGGCATAATCTGCTCGGCATCGTCGCGCTCGCGTGGATGAGCGTCGTCGGGGTCACCGGCATATTGAACGCCTTCGCCACGCCCATCGCCGACCATTGGCGCAACACCGCGCTTGCCGACATGACCGGCGCGCATCGCGGAGAGCCTGCGCTGCCGCCCGAACGCTATGGCTCGCTCGACCGGGCGATGGCCACAGCGCGCGAGGCGCTGCCCGGCAGCAACCCGCAATTTATCGGGTTTCCGGGTGGCAGCTTCAGCACCGACCGTCACTATGCCGTATTCTTTCAGGGAAAGACCCCGCTTACCAAGGAGCTGCTCACACCCGCGTTGATCGATGCGGAAACGGGGGAACTGGTCGATGTGCGCCCGATGCCGGTGTCGATGAAGGCGCTGCAGCTCAGCCGCCCGCTGCATTTCGGCGATTATGGCGGGCTGCCGCTCAAGCTTCTCTGGGCGCTGCTAGACCTGTTCCTGATCGTGGTTCTGGTCTCCGGCATCTATCTGTGGCTGGGGCGCGGAAAGCGAGGTCCTGTGGCTCCGGCCGCCCTGCGCGCCGCCGATGCAATCGTTTCACCGGAACCGGCGCCATGATGCGCAGCATCTTCGTGCTGCCTGCGATCATCGCATCGGTCACCCTGTTCGGGCTGGTCGTCGCCCTGACCGGGCAGGGCTGGCCCGATTTCGTCGCTTGTCTTGCCTTGATGCTGCCGCCTGCGGCGGTCGGAGCCGCGTTCCTCAGGGCACTGCGAATTCGCGCTCGGCGTCGATGACCTTATCCACCCTGGGGATCGAGCGGCTTTCGCCGCAACCGTCCTCGTGTGGCTATGATCAGCGAGCCCCGAGCTTGCATAGTCGCCATTGGCTCGGGCCAAATTTCGGATCGAGAGAGCAAGACACCGCCCACTGCGGTTCTACGAAAAAGGCGGGGCCGTAGCCCCGCCCTTATTTGGTGCAGTCAAGCCGCTTGTTAACAGCTGGCCTGCATCCTCGACATCGGCGTTCGCATCTTCAGTGACGGGCGTGACCCCAAAAGCGGCGCCAGCCTCGCGGTGGGCCGTCGGGCGGCGCGATCGATGCGCGCGGCGATGGTTTAGCCGCTCAGAGATCGCAGGCCACCGGCAACTTTGTTTCAGGTGCCGCCATTGCAGCGCAGCAATTGGGGGCACCCCCTAGTGACGGGCGGTGCCCGGCACGGCATCATGGGGGCATGACCGAGCGTGGCGACGATGCACGACCCTGGCATGCACTGAGCGCGGAAGCCTCGCTGGCGGCGGTGGAAAGCACCGCTGCCGGTTTGACTGTGGCGCAGGTGCGCGAGCGGCTGGACCGCTACGGACCCAATCGGCTGCCCGAAGCGCGACCGCCTTCGATCCTGATGCTCTTTCTGAGCCAGTTCCGCAGTCCGCTTATCTATCTGCTGCTCGCCGCGGCGCTGGTATCGCTGTTCGTCGGCGATGCGACCGACGCGGCGTTCATCATGGCAGTGCTGCTGCTCAACGCAGTGATCGGTACGCTGCAGGAAGGGCGCGCCGGGGCCAGCGCCCGCGCGCTCGAAACGCTCGTGCATCGTCAGGCGCGCGTGCGTCGCGAGGGCGCTGTCCTTGAAGTCGATGCGAGTGATGTCGTGCCGGGCGACATTGTGCTGATTGAATCGGGCGCGGCAGTGCCTGCCGATCTGCGGTTGATCGAAACCAGCGGCCTGACCGTCGACGAGGCGCTGCTGACCGGCGAGGCCATGCCGGTGACCAAGGAAGCCGATGTGCAGGTCGCCGCAGACGCCGGGGTGGCCGACCGGGCGACGATGCTTCACGCCGGCACGATCGTGACACAGGGGCGCGCGGCGGGGGTTGTTGTCGCCACGGGTCTGGAAACCGCGCTGGGCGCGATCGCCGCCTCGCTTCACGCCACGCCGCCCGAACCGCCGCCGCTGCTGCGTTATCTGGCGCGGCTCGCGCGGCAGATAGCCGTCGCCGTATCGGTGCTGATCGTCTTGCTGGCGATCGCGCTGATACTGCGCGGGGCATCGGTTGACGAAGTGTTCCTGCTCGCGGTCGCGCTGGCGGTATCGGCCATCCCCGAAGGATTGCCCGTCGCCGTCACGGTCGCGCTCGCCACGGCGACGCAGCGTATGGCGCGGCGCAACGTCGTCGTGCGCACGCTGCCTTCGGTCGAGGGGCTGGGCTCGTGCACGCTGATCGCGACCGACAAGACGGGAACGCTGACGATCAATCAGCTTACAGTGGAGGCGGCGCTGCCGGCGGGGCGGGCAACCACCCGGCGCGGAGACTGGGCGCAGGGCGCCGACGACGCGCCGCTGCAGCTGCTCGCGCGAACTGCCGCGGCATGCAACGAAGCACAGCTCAAGGCGGACGGCAGCGGTGTGGGCGACAGCGTGGATCTCGCCTTGCTGCGTTTCGCCGCAGAACTGGGAATTGCGCCGCCCGCGTCAGGCGCGGTTGCCGCGATGCACCCCTATGAGCCGGTCAATGCCTTTTCCAGCGTCGCGCTGGAGGAGGACGATGGTCTCGTCATCCATGCCAAGGGCGCCATCGAGCGCATCGCGGCGATGTGCGATGCGCCCGATCCCGAATTGATCGCCGCCGCCGAGGCGATGGCGGCGGACGGCTATCGCGTGATCGCGCTGGCACGGGGCAGCGCGACTGATTGCACGCATCTCGATTGTCCGGCGGGGCTGACGCTGATCGGCTGTCTCGCGCTGTTCGATCCGTTGCGGCCCGAAGCGGTCGAAGCAATCGGCCAGTGCCGCGAAGCCGGGATCGCAGTGCGCATGGTGACGGGCGACCATCCCGCAACCGCGCTGACCATCGCGCGACAGATCGGCTTGGCGGCGAGTTCGGAACAGGTACTCACCGGCCGCGAAATCGCGGCACTGGCCGATGATCCCGAGGCGTGCGCCGCGCGCATCCGCGACGCGCATGTCTATGCCCGCACCGACCCCGAGCAGAAGCTGCAGATCGTCCGCACGCTGAGCGAATCCGGGCATGTCGTCGCGGTGACGGGCGATGGCGTAAACGATGCCCCGGCGCTGCAGGCGGCGGCGATCGGAGTCGCGATGGGGCGTTCGGGCACCGATGTCGCACGCGCGGCGGCCGACCTGCTGCTGACCGACGATAATTTCGCGTCGATCGTCGGCGGCGTGGAGGAAGGGCGGATCAGCTATGCCAATATCCGCAAGATCGCCATCTATCTGCTCGGCACGGGCATTGCCGAGCTGCTGATGTTCCTCGGTTCGGTGGCACTGGGCCTGCCGATGCCGCTCACGGCGGTGCAGCTGCTCTGGGTCAATATCGTCACCGAAGGCGTCCAGCACGTTACGCTCGGCATCAGCCGGGGCGACGGCGATGAACTGGCGCAGCATCCGCGCGCCCGTTCTGCGCGGCTGATCGATGCCGATGCGCTGTGGCGGATGGTGCCGCCCGCACTGGTGATGGCGGCGGTGGCGATCTGGCAGCTCGACAATGCGCTGGCCAGCGGAGCGACGCTGGCCGAGGCGCAGAACGGCGTGATGCTGTGCGTCGTCCTGTTCCAGAATGTCTTTCTGCTTTCGATCCGCAGCCTGCGCCACCCGGTCTGGGCCGATCCCTTCACGCGCAATCCGTGGCTGTTCGCCGGGATCGCCGGGGCATTGGCGCTGCAGTTCCTGGCGATGACGTGGAGCCCGCTCCAGGCGGTGCTCGGCACGCAGATCCCCGACGGGGACGTGATGCTGCATGCAGGGATCGGCGCCGTCGCGACGCTGATCATGTCCGAAATCGTCAAGGCCGTGCGGACGCGAAAAACCGCCTAGAGCGTTCCGAATCCGCCGCCGCCCGGCGTCAGGATCACAAAGCTATCGCCGGGCTGCATCTCGACCGATCCGGTCGCGCCGAGCGTTTCGATGGTGCCGTCCTTGCGTTCTACCCAATTCCTGCCCGGCGCCGCGTCGCCGCCGCCAGCGATGCCGCGCGGCGGCACCTTGCGCCGATTGGCGAGTATATTCGCGCGCATCGGCTCGAGGAACGTGATGCTGCGTTCGACGCCCTCGCCGCCGCGATGCGCGCCGTCGCCGCCCGAACCCTTGCGGATGGCGAAGCGATCGACGCGGACGGGGAAGCGCGTTTCGAGGATTTCGGGATCGGTCAGCCGGCTGTTGGTCATGTGCGTCTGCACCGCGCTGGTCCCGTCATGGTCCGGCCCGGCGCCCGATCCGCCCGCAATCGTCTCGTAATATTGGCGGTGATCGTCGCCGAAAGTGAAATTGTTCATCGTCCCCTGGCTCGGCGCCAGCCGTCCGGTTGCGGCGAACAGCGCGTCGGTGACCGCCTGGCTCGTCTCGACATTGCCCGCGACCACTGCGGCGGGGGGATTGGGGTTGAGCATCGATCCCTCGGGCACGATCAATTCGACCGGGCGAAGGCAGCCGTCATTCATCGGGATCGGATCGTCGATCAGCGTGCGCACTACATAGAGCGCGGCGGCGCGGGTGATCGATTTGGGCGCGTTGAAATTATTGTCGAGCTGGTCGCTCGTTCCGGTGAAATCGAACACAGCCGAGCGCGCATCGCGGTCCACCCGGATCGCGACGCGGATTTCCGCGCCGTTATCCATCGGATAGGCGAAGCTGCCGTCGGAAAGCCCGCCGATCAGCCGCCGCACCGATTCCTCGGCATTGGCAAGGACGTGGCCCATATAGGCCGCGACGACTTCCGGCCCGCTCTCCTTCGCGGCGGCGCGGAGCAGTTCGCTGCCGCGTGTGCAGGCGGCAAGCTGCGCGCGCAGATCGGAAAGGTTGCGGTCGGGCTGGCGCGCGGGCCATTCGCCGCTTGCCAGCACCTCGCGCACTTCGGCTTCGCAAAAGCGGCCCGCATCGGCGAGGAGGAGGTTGTCGATCAGCACGCCTTCCTCTTCGATCCGGCTGCTGTCGGGCGGCATCGATCCCGGCGCGACCCCGCCGATATCGGCATGGTGCCCGCGCGCCGCGACGAAGGCGTCAGGGTGTTCGCCGCCCTTGTTATAGAAGACCGGCACGATCACGGTGATGTCGGGCAGATGGGTGCCGCCGCGATAGGGGTCGTTGAGCACATAGGTATCACCGCGCTTCATCCCCCGGCCGTCGGCGGGCGCCCCGTCTTCGCCGAACCCGCGCGCATCGATCACCCGGCGGATCGAATCGCCCATACTTCCCAGATGCACCGGTATATGTGGCGCGTTCGCGATCAGCGCTCCGTCGGCATCGAACAGCGCGCAGGAGAAATCGAGCCGTTCCTTGATGTTCACCGATGTCGCGGTCGATTGCAGGACGAGGCCCATTTCCTCGGCGATCGCCATGAAGTGATTGTTGAAAATCTCGAGCCGGACGGGATCGACCTGCGTCCCTTCGGCGCGATGCGAGGGGCGGGGCGTCGCGCGGGTGAGGATCAGGCTGCCTTCCTCGGCGCGCGTCGCCTGCCAGCCCTGCTCGACCACGGTGGTCGATCCGACATCAATGACCAGCACGGGGCCGGGCACGGCTTGCCCCTCCGCCATATCGGCGCGTTCGATGGTCCGCCAGCCGCCGCTCGCTTCGCCGCCGACAGCGACGGGTTCGGGCTTCGCGCCGGACAGGCCGCCGACCGTGCCGGTCGCCTCCACGCTCAGCGCTTCAACGATGATCGGCGCGGTGTCGTCGGTATAGCCGAAGCGCTGGCGGTGGAGATCGCGGAAGGCGGCGTCCATTGCATCGGGCGTATCGCAATCGAGCGTCAGCGTGCTGTCGCTGCCCTCGAAGCGCAGCCGGGCGCGCGGTGTGACACAAATCATGTCGTCGGGAATTTGCTGACCGCGCAGCGTCTCGCGCGCTTCGGTGTCGAGTTCGCCCAGCGTCTCGGCAAAGCCTTCAGCCAGCGACGTCACCAGCGATCGCTCGCGGATCGCCTTCACCGGGGCGAGACCGATGCCATAGGCCGAAAGCACGCTGGCGAGCGGATGGACGAGCACCGTGTCCATCCCCAGCGCGTCGGCGACCTTCGCGGCATGCTGCCCGCCCGCGCCGCCGAAACAGGCGAGCGCATAGCGAGTCACGTCATGGCCGCGCGCGACGCTGATCTTGCGGATCGCATTGGCCATATTGTCGACGGCGATGGCGAGGAAGCCCTCGGCGATTTCCTCGAGCGGGCGCGGCGTTTCGAGTACGTCGGCCACTTCCTGCAGCCGCTTGCGCGTCGCTTCGGGGTCGAGCGGCTGCTTGCCGTCTGCGCCGAACACCTTGGGAAAGAATGCCGGATCGATGCGACCGAGGAACAGATTGCAGTCGGTGACGGTCAGCGGCCCGCTTTTGCCGTAACAGGCGGGCCCCGGATTGGCGCCCGCGCTTTCGGGGCCGACGCGGAAGCGCGCGCCGTCATAGCGGCATACCGATCCGCCGCCCGCCGCGACCGTGTGGATCTGCATGGCAGGCGCCGCGACGCGCACGCCTGCAATCACTTCGTCGCCGGTCAGCTCATATTCGCCGGCATAATGGCAGACATCGGTGCTGGTCCCGCCCATATCGAACCCGATCAGCCGGTCATGGCCGAGCGGTTCGCCCGACGCGACCATGCCGACCACACCGCCCGCCGGCCCCGAAAGGATCGCATCCTTGCCGCGAAACGCCGATGCTTCGGCGAGCCCGCCATTCGACTGCATGAACGAAAGCCGCCCATGCTCGGGCAGGTTCGCTTCGAGCCCCTGCACATAGCGGCGCAGCACCGGCGAGAGATAGGCGTCGACCACCGTCGTATCGCCGCGCGGGATCAGTTTGATCAGCGGCGAGACATCATGGCTGACGCTCACCTGTCCAAAGCCCAGTTCCCGGGCAATCGCCGCCGCGCGCCGCTCATGCCCGGGATATTGCCAGCCGTGAAGAAAGACGATGGCGAGCGCGTCATAGCCCTCGTCGCGGAGCATCTTGAGTTGCCCGCGCACGCGTTCCTCGTCGAGCGGCACCAGCATCTCGCCGTCGACGCTCATCCGCTCGGCGATCTCGACCACGGTTTCGGGCAATTGTTCGGGCAGCACGATATGCCGCGCGAAAATCTCCGGCCGCGCCTGGCTGCCGATGCGCAGCGCGTCGCCGAAGCCTTGCGTGATCGCGAGCGCCAGCCGCTCGCCCTTGCGTTCGAGCAGCGCGTTGGTGGCGACGGTCGTCCCGATCCGCACGTCCGAAATCGGCGCTTCGCCATGTTCGGCCATCAGCCGCTTCACCGCTTCGCTGGCTGCATCGTCATAGCGGCCGGGGTCTTCGGAAAGCAGCTTGTGCGTCACCAGCCGTCCCTGCGGCGTCACTGCCACCACATCGGTGAATGTGCCGCCGCGATCGATCGCGAATTGCCAGCTGCCCGTCATGCGTCCCCGTCTATCGTCTGTGTGCGATCAATGAAAATCGCGGGAGCGGGGAAGTATCCGCACATTGCGTGGATGCTGTGGGTTCTGGAACACATCGGCGCGCGAAAGCTGAACCTGCGGCTGGTGTGTTTCAGAGAGGCGGGCGAGTTCGCCGGTACGGTCATGCACCCGCTGCGCCATCAGATGGATGACACCCTCGGGGCTTTTCTGCACTTCGCCTTCGACCAGCATCAGCCGCGATGCCATGATCTGGCGGCGATAGCGCTCGAACAGGCGCGCCCAGATGACGACGTTGCAGATACCGCCTTCATCCTCGAGCGTGACGAAGACTGCGTTGCCCTTGCCCGGCCGCTGGCGCACCAGCACCACGCCCGCCACCTTTGCCCGCATACCGCCTTTCGCCTGCGCTAGTGCCGCGCAGGGCAGCACGCGTTCGGCCTCGAATACCGGGCGCAGGAACGACATCGGATGCGCCTTCAGCGACAGGCGCGTCGTCTGGTAATCGGCCGCGACTTGCTCCGATAACGGCATGGCGGGGAGGGCGGCCTCGGGTTCCTGCCCCAGCTCGCGTGCCTTGCTGGCGGCGAAGAGCGGCAATTCGTCGGGCGGGGTGCGGCGCGCCTCCCACAGCCCTTCGCGCCGGTCGAGCCCGATCGAGCGCAGCGCGTCGGCGTCCGCCAGCAACCGTAGCGCACGTTGCGGCAGGTGCGCTGCGCGCGCCAGCTGCTCGATGCTGCCATTCGGGCGCGTCGCGGCGATGGCGTCGGCCCAGTCCTGCTTGAACCCGGTGATCTGGCGAAAGCCGAGCCGCAGCGCGTCGCCCTTGGGTCCATCCTCGATGCTATTGTCCCAGTGGCTGTGGTTGATATCGATGGCGCGCACTTCGACGCCATGTTCGCGCGCGTCGCGGACGATCTGCGCGGGGGCATAGAATCCCATCGGCTGCGAATTGAGGAGTGCGGCGGCGAACACCGCCGGATAGCGGCACTTCAAATAGGCCGAGACCCAGACGAGCCGCCCGAACGCGATGGCGTGGCTTTCGGGGAAGCCATAGCTGCCGAATCCCTCGATCTGCTTGAAGCAGCGTTCGGCGAAGTCGCGTTCGTATCCGCGCCGGACCATGCCCTCGACCATCTTGTCGCGAAACACTTCGATCGAACCGAGATTGCGGAAGGTAGCCATCGCGCGGCGCAGCTGATTGGCTTCGGACGGCGTGAATTCGGCGGCGGCGATGGCGAGTTTCATCGCCTGCTCCTGGAACAGCGGCACGCCCAATGTCTTGCCGAGCAGCGCGCGCAGTTCGTTGGGATCGTGCGGCGGGTTGGGCGAAGGGAAATCGACTTTCTCGCGCCCCTGCCGCCGCCGCAGATAGGGGTGGACCATATCGCCCTGGATCGGCCCGGGCCGCACGATCGCGACCTGGATGACGAGGTCGTAAAATTCTTCGGGGCGCAGGCGCGGCAGCATGTTCATCTGCGCGCGGCTTTCGACCTGGAACACGCCGATGCTGTCGCCCTTCTGGAGCATTTCGTAGACATCGAGGGCGTGGTCGGGGATGTTCTGGAGCGTGAGGGGGCGGGCTTCTCCCCGGAATTTACCAGCCCCTCGGCCCGTTTGCCCTTCGACAGGCTCAGCGCAAACGGACGTGGGGGCGTATTGGGCAGGGCGCCGCACCCCATCGATCAACTCGAACGCTTTCCGAATACATGTCAGCATTCCCAGCGCGAGGACATCGACCTTCATCAGTCCCAGCGCGTCGATATCGTCCTTGTCCCATTCGATGAAGGTGCGGTCCTCCATCGCGGCATTGTGGATCGGCACGGTTTCATCGAGCCGGTCCTGTGTCAGCACGAAGCCGCCGACATGCTGCGACAAGTGACGCGGGAAGTTGAGGATCGCGCCGACGAAATGATTGACGCGCGCGATCTCGGGATTGTCGGGATCGAGGCCGGCTTCGACCACCCGCTCGCGCTCATATTGCGAGGCATAGCTGCCCCACACCATGCTCGCGAGGCGCGTGGTGACGTCCTCGCTCAGTCCCAGCGCCTTGCCCACTTCGCGCACAGCGCTGCGCGGGCGGTAATGAATCACGGTCGCGGCGATCCCGGCGCGATGGCGGCCATAGCGCTTGTACACATACTGCATCACTTCCTCGCGCCGCTCATGCTCGAAATCGACGTCGATATCGGGCGGCTCCTTGCGCTCGGGCGAAATGAAGCGGGAGAAGAGCAGGTTGTGCTCGGCCGGGTCGACCGCAGTGATGCCCAGCACGTAACAGACCGCCGAATTGGCCGCCGACCCGCGCCCCTGACACAAGATGCCCTGGCTCTGCGCGAAGCGGACGATGTCGTGGACGGTGAGGAAATAGGCGGCGTAATTGGCCTCGCCGATAATGCCCAGTTCTTCGTCGATCAGTGCGGCGAGTTTGGGCGGCATGCCTTCGGGCCATTGCTGCGCGGCATGGGTGTGGACCAGCTCGGTGAGCCAGCCCTGCGGGGTATAGCCGGGCGGGACGGGCTCGTGCGGATATTCGTAGCGCAGATCGTCGAGCGTGAAGGCGATGCGGGCGAGGAAGCCGGGGATTTCGGCGAGCGCTTCGGGTGCAGCGGCGAACAGTCGTGCCATTTCGCGTGGGGATTTGAGATGGCGCTCGGCATTGGCGGCAAGGCTGCGTCCGGCGGCCTGCACCGTGGTCTTGAGGCGCGTCGCGGTGAGGATGTCGTGCAGCGGGCGCGCTTCGGGTGTGGCATAGAAAGTGTCATTGAGCGCAATCAGCGGGAGGCCGTTCGCCGTCGCCAGCTCGCGTGCCGCCGCCAGTTCGCGCGCGTCGCGGCCCCCGCGCGGCATCACCGCCCCGAGCCACAGCCGGTTGGCAAATATCGCGTTAAGGATTTGCAAAGTTTCGCGCGTCGCCGGGGGCATCACGATCAGCAGCAGGTCCTGATGGAAATGCAGCAGATCCTCGATGCGCAATATGCAATCACCCTTTTGCGCGCGGCGATTGCCGGTGGTGAGCAGGCGGGTAAGACGCCCCCAGCCGTGCCGCGTCATGGGGTAGGCGAGAATATCGGGCGTGCCGTCGGCAAAGGCGAGGCGCGCGCCGACCACCAGCCGGAAATCGGGCAGTGTCTGCTCCTGCTCCGCCGCCGCCTCGCGCAAGTCACGCAGCGCGACATGCGCGCGGACGACGCCTGCTACCGTATTGCGATCGGCAATGCCGATACCGGCATGGCCCAGCGCCAGCGCTGTCTCGACCATCTCGCGCGGCGTGCTTGCCCCGCGCAGGAAGGAGAAGTTGGTCGCGGCGGCGAGTTCGGCATAGCCGGTTTCCGGGGCGCTCATGCGAACAGCCCGTGCAGATACCACTCAGGGTCCGCCTTTTCGCGGCCATAGAGGCCGTGGCGGAACAGCCAGAAACGGTGACCGCTCGCGTCCTCGACCCGATAATAATCGCGCGTCGGCCCGGCGCCTTCAGGATGGCGCCACCAGGGATAGGCGATCCGTTCCGGCCCTTCGTGGCGGACGACGCGATAGGGGCGACCCTGCCAGGTGAAGTGGCGCGGGGGGCCGTCGGGGACTTCGGCGATCACCGTCACGCGCTGCGGCGGATCGTAAAGAAAGATCGGGCGCAGCGGCGGCCCGCCGGGGTCCGGGGCATCCCACTCGCCGCGCGGCGCGCCGACCGGGGCTAGCGCGGCGGCATATTCGGGGAGGTGCTCGTCGCGCGGGCGGAAACAGCGCACGCGTTTGGCGCCGAAGCGCACTGCCAGACGATCGAGCAGGGCCTGAAGGTCCGCCGGATCTCGCGCCTGCTCGACCAGGTCTCCTTGCCGCGCCTCCATCGCTTCGGTCCGCGCCACTGCCAGCACGACCATGTCGTAGCCGAAGCCTGGGTCGAGCGGATCGGCGAGCGATTCGAGCCTTTCCTCGAACAACCGCACCACCCCCTTGGGATCGCGCAGCGGCGCGCCGCACGCGACCGAGAGCCGCGCGACATGGCCGTCGGTGCGGAACAGCGCGAGGTCGAATGCCCGCCCGCCTTCGCCGCGCAGCGTGAGTTGTTCTTCGGCCTGCCCGGCGAGCCCTTCGACGACATCGAGCAACGGCGCGACGCTCGCCATCGGTTCGGCGAAGCGCGCCTCGACGCGCACCGGCGGCGGCACGCGATGCGGGGTGATATGGCGATCCTCTTCGCCGAGCAGCCGCGCGAGCCGCACTGGCAATTGTGTCCCGAACCGCGCGGCAAGCGGCGCGCGCGGGCGCCCCGCGAGATCGCCGATATGGCGCAATCCGGCGCGGCGGAGCGCGACATGGCTTTCCTCGCCGAGATCGAGCGCGGAAACAGGGAGGGCTTCGACAGTGTCGACGCCGAAGCGTGCCAGCGCCAGCGCGGCATCGGGGGTGGCGGCGATGGCGGTGATTGCTTGCAACCCCATTCGCGCGAGCCGGGTGGCCAGATCCTGTGCGATGCCGCTTTCGGTCAGGCCCAGCGCATCGCAGCAGCCGGTAATGTCGAGCAGCAGCGCGTCCGCGCCGTCCGCCGCGACCATCGGCGTGTACCGCTCGCATGCCTCTACCAGCCGGGTGAGCAGCCGCGCATCGGCCCCCGCATCATGCGGCAGCGCGCCGAGCTCGGGGACTCGCGCGCGCGCATCGGCCAGCGCCATGCCCGGCGCCAGCCCGAGCGCGCAGGCGGCCGGGCTCAGCGCGACGATGCGTTGCGCGCCGCGCTGTTTCTCGACGAGCGCGAACGGGGCGTCAGGCGGCGCGAGAGACGCGCCGATCCGCCGTTCCGCCGGCAGGAAGGGCAGATGCGCCACCAGATAGCGGCGCTCGGAAAACAGCCTGCTCACGGTCCCATTCCAGTTGCACATGCAGCCCCTCGCGCCCGCCGCGCTGGCGCAGCAGGCGCATGTCGAACACCGGATTGCCCGGTGCATTGGCGGGGAGGGGGCTCGAAGCCGCGCTCGCCACCTGCCAGCGGCTGTGCGCCGCGCTTGCCCCCGGCTGCGCATCGCCGCGCACCACCAGCACCATCGTGTCGGTGCGCTCGGCCGCCAGCGTCAGCCGCCGCGAGGCCGTCAGGTCCCATTGCGGCGCGCGGCCGTCGATTTCGAGGAGTACCGCGCCGGGTGCGCCGTGGCGCACGCTGTCCGCCGCGGCCTTCAGCAGTGCGGGCAGGTCGGGGAGCCGGGTCAGGATGATGGCGTCGGGATCGACTCCCATCGCGGCGAGGCCGGGGCCATAGGGCGCCGCGCGTTGCCTGCGGTCGGCGATGCGCAGCCACAGCAGCGGTGTTTCGCGCGTGCATTGTCCGCCGCCGAGCAGCAGCGCCATCGCGACCGCCGCGCCCTTGTCCTCGCCTCCGGCACCGTAGAATTCGTGCAGCCCGTCGCGCCGCAACCCGCCCTGCAGCCAGCGGTCGACATCGGGCACGCCAAATGCGCGGACTTCGCTTTCGCGCAGCGCGCGGGCCTGTTTCCAGCCGGTTTGGACAGCGGGCGAATCGAACATAATGTTCCCATTATGTTCTAATCCGGCGTGCATGCAAGCGGACTCGCGACAGCGCGCCCGCTTGCATGCACGCCGCCCGGAAAGCGTTGAAAGAAAAGTCAGAGCGCCTGAGCGCGCACCAGCTGGCGATGTTCGGTGTCGAGCATCCGGTACAACCCGGCAGCCATCAGCAGCAGGACCAGCGCAAAGGGCAGGCCGGTGACGATCGCGGCGGTCTGCAGGGCACCGAGACCGCCAGCCCAAAGCAGTGCGGCCGCGAGCAGGCCGATCGTGATCGCCCAGGTAACGCGCGAAACGAAGCTGGCGTGGTGATGGCCGCCCGATGCGATCATCGCCGTCACCAATGCGCCCGAATCCGCCGAAGTGACGAAGAAGGTGGCGATGATGACCACCGCCAGCCACGAGGCGATTGTCGCCAGCGGGTAATGGGCGAGGAAGGCGAACAGGGCGTCGGGCATGCTCTTCGATACCGCCTCGGCCAGACCGCCTGCACCGAACATCTCGATATAGAGTGCGCTGTCACCGAACACGGTCATCCAGATGAAAGTGACCAGCGACGGAACGAGCAGTACGCCGGCGATGAATTCGCGCACCGTGCGGCCAAAGGAAATGCGTGCGATGAAGATGCCGACGAAGGGGGACCAGCTGACCCACCAGGCATAATAGAAAATCGTCCAGCCGCCCTGCCAGTTTTCCGGGCTGTAGGTTTCGGTCCAGGTCGACAGATAGATGAAACGCTGGACGTAATAGCCGATATTCTGGATGAAGCCGTCGAGCAGGAACACCGTCGGGCCGACGACGAACACGAACACCGCCAGCACCAGCGCGAGCACCATGTTGATTTCGGACAGCCGCTTGATGCCCTTGTTCAGGCCGAATGCCACCGATGTCGTCGCCAGCGCGGTGATCACCACGATCAGCACGAATTTGGTCGGTGCGTTATCGGGAATCCCGGCCAGGATGGTCAGTCCGGCATTGATTTGCGACGCGCCGAAACCAAGCGAGGCGGCAACGCCGCACACCGTTGCGGTGATCGCCAGCACGTCGATCAGATCGACCAGCAGATTGGGGATCCTGGGAAAGGCGGCCTGGAGGAAGCCGCCGATGCTGAGCGGCATGCCGCGATTGAACGAGGCATAGGCAAGCGCGAGCGCGATGATCGCGTAAATGCCCCAGGCATGCAGCCCCCAGTGAAGGAAGGTGACGCCCATCGCGTGCTGGGCGTTGGCGGCAAACCCGCGGGAAGCATGGGCCTCTGGGTTCGAAAAGAATGTCGAGGGCGGATTGGCGAAATGAGTCACCGGTTCGGCGACGCCATAGAAGAGCAGGCCGATGCCCATGCCGGCGGAAAACAGCATTGCGAACCAGGTCGCCGTGGAAAATTCGGGCTTTGCTTCCTGCCCGCCCAGACGGATGTGGCCGAACCTGCTGAATGCCAGAATACCACATAAAACCAGGAGGATATTGACCGTGAAGACCAGCAGCCATCCGAAATTGTCGGTGGCGCCGTCCTGTATCGCCTGGAATATGGTCGATGCCTCAGAGGCGTTGACGAATGCGAATATGATCAGCGCGCCGATCAGCGCCACGGCGCCGTAGAAAACGACCGGATTGAATCCGGGATCGGCTGCTGGCCCGGTGGAGTCAGAATTCACGTTCGCAAAGTCCCTATGAAGTATAAAAGGTCGAATTAAGGAATAATATCGACAAAAGATTCAATCAGAACTTGGGAGTTTTTCAGGCTATTTGATTCGACTTCCCAAATCCTTCTATCCAGATTGCAATGGTTATCGGCGTCTAACGCAGCTGTTGCATCATTGCAACGCCTTGGCCGATATTGGCTGCGGTGCAGCATGTTAGCGGTTGGCAAACGCGACATTTGCCGGGATAAGTGAAACGGAAACGTAACATCTTTCGGCTGGCGCACGGCAATTTCGCCGTGTGCGGCCCTTTGCGCATATTCGGCGCACGTGTTGTGCCGGGGCTGTGCCGCAGTCCGGCGAAGGGGCAGCCACCAACAACCTGGGGAACAACACCATGAACAAGCTCAACGCAACCGTCTCCACGGTTGCCCTGCTCGCCTGTTTCGCAACGCCTGCCGCCGCGCAGGATGCGACCGGCGCGCAGGATACCACCGCTTCGCAGCGCACCGGCGGCGTGCAGACGATCGTCGTCACCGCCACCAAGCGCGATGAGAACCTGCAGGATGTTCCGATCGCGGTGCAGGCGCTTGGCGGTGAACAGCTTGACCAGCTCGGCGTCGCCAATTTCCAAGACTATCTCACCGAACTGCCGAACGTCACGGCGGGCGGCGGCGGCCCCGGGCAGAACACCATCTATATCCGCGGCCTCGCCTCGACCACGCCGAACCTGACGACGGCGGGCGTCGCCGGCCTCGCGCCGAACGTGTCGCTCTATCTCGACGAACAGCCGCTTTCGCAGCCGGGCCGTAATCTCGACGTCTATGCCGCCGACCTTTCGCGCATCGAAGTGCTGTCGGGGCCGCAGGGCACGCTGTTCGGCGCCAGCTCGCAGGCCGGCGTGATCCGCATGATCACCAACGAGCCGATTCTCGGCGAGTTCTCGGGCAGCGGCAAGGCCGGCGTCGCCTTCACCAAGGACGGTGAGATGAGCGCCAATGCCGAAGCGGTGCTGAACGTGCCGGTGACGCCGACGCTGGCGGTGCGCGGTGTCGTCTATCTCGACCATCAGGGCGGTTATATCGACAATGTCGCGGGAACGCGCGACGCTTCGGAAAGCGCGCGTTTCCGTGATACGGGCACGGTCCGCTACAATGGCGTGCCGGTGAAGCTTCCCTATGCCGCCGGCGGCCGCGGCGGCATTCAGGAAGGTGCCGATCTTTCGGGCGTCAACTTCATCGAAGCCAACAATGCCGGCCTGGTTCAGGACAATATCAACGACACCACCTATTCGGGCTTCCGCGTCACGGCGCTGTGGGAAGTGACGCCCGACTGGTCGATCAAGGTCGCGCACACGCGGCAGGGCCTCGATTCGGACGGTGTCTTCTTCGAGGATCCGACGCTGGGCGACCTCGAAATCCAGCGTTTCGAGCAGGACCGGCTCGAGGATGACTTCTCGAACACCGCATGGACCGTCGAAGGCCGCCTCGGCGCGCTCGATATCGTCTACACCGGTGCCTATACCGATCGCGAGACCGATCAGCGGGTCGACTATTCCGACTATCTCTTCGTCGGCCAGTATCTGCCCTATTATATCTGCGACGGATCGGTTTCCTATCCGGGCGGCGCGCCGTCGGGCACCTGCCAGGCGCCCAACCTGTTCGTGACATCCAAGTCGGATACGACCAAATTCACGCAGGAGCTGCGCTTCAACACCCCGCAGGAATCGCGTTTCCGCGTTACCGCCGGCGGCTTCTATTCGAACCTGGTGCTCAAGGAGCGCAATGATTTCCACTATCCCGGTTCGCAATATGTCGAAACCTTCACCCCGGGCGTGTACGGCTTCGCGCCCAATTATCCGTTCACCACAGGGTACACCTCGGACCCGGGTCCCTTCCCGGCGGGCGTCATCTTCCGCAACGACGTGAAGCGCACCGACGAGCAGTTCGGTCTGTTCGGCGAGGCATCGTTCGATGTCGTCCCGGAATTCCTCACCGCCACCTTCGGCATGCGTTACTATGACGTAGACGTCGATCTGGAAGGCAGTGCGAACAGCAGCTTCTGTAATCTGTCCGGTCCCAATGGTTCCGATCCCAACGGATACGGCACCGACATCAGCGACCTATACAATGGTGATGGCAGCTATACCGACATCGGCAATTGCGGCCCGCACACCACCTACACCGAAGCCGATATTACGCCCGCGACTGACCCGCGGATCGTCGCCGCGATCAACGCGCCGGATACGGCGCACGCCGATGGCTTCATCTTCAAGGGTACGCTGACGATGACGCCGGCCGAAGGGCTGCTCTTCTATGCGACCTATTCGGAAGGTTTCCGTCCGGGTCTGCTCAACCGTCCGGGCGGTGCGCAGGGCCCCAACGGCTATACCGTCCCCTTCGCCGTCGCGACCGACGAAGTGGCGAACTATGAAATCGGCTGGAAGACGCAGCTTTTCGATAATCAGCTCGTGTTCAACGGCAGCGCCTTTTATGTCGACATCTCGAAGCTGCAGACGACGATCTTCGATCCGGGCATCGTGAACCTGTTCTTCTCGGACAATGCGGCCGACGCGGAAATCTGGGGTGTTGAGGGTGAAATCACCTATGCGCCGTATACAATGCCGGGTCTGACGGTTTCGGCGGCCTTCTCGTTCCTCGATACCGAGATTACCGAGGTGCTGACGCCCACCGGCGACGTGCATGTCGGCGACAGCCTCGCCTATGCGCCGGAATTCCAGGGCAATCTGCGCGTTCGGTACGAATGGGACGTGTCGCCCGACCTGACGGCGCACGTCATGCCGACGATGGCGCATTCGGCTTCGAAATATACTGACATCATCGACATCAATCGCCTGCAGCTCGACAGCTGGACGACCTTCGGCCTGTCGGCCGGCGTGTCCTCCTATGATGGCTGGCGCTTCGAAATCTACGGTGAGAACATCACCGACGAGCGCGCCCAGCTGAGCGGCGACTTCTACTACGATCGCCCGCGCGTCGTGATGAATCGCCCGCTGACGGTGGGCATGCGCGTCGGATATGATTTCTGACGAACGCGCCACTGGCGAAAATTCGGGCGGGGGCGGTCGATTGACTGCCCCCGTTCGCTTATGGGCTGCATATGACCGCTGTTGAGGAAGACCGGCTCGCCGGAGCAAAGGCCGCGCTGAAGGCAGGCGACCACGCAGATGCGCTGGCGCAGGCCGAAGCGCTGCTGAACGAAACGCCCGAGGATCTCGACACGCTGTACGTCGCCGCCGTGGCGGCGCGCTTTGCCGCGCGGTACGACGTGGCGCAGCGTCATATCGCCGCGCTGCGCAAGGTGGCGCCCGAATATGGCCGTGGCTGGCAGGAGGCAGGGCATCTTGCCCGCGATCGCGGCGATCCGCAGGCGGCGATCGCGGCCTATCGCCGCGCCTGCCAGTACAACCCGTCGCTCAACGCGAGCTGGTCGGCGCTTGCCGACATGATCGAGCGCAGCGGCGGCAATGCGGCCGAAGCCGCGGCGGCGCGTGCGCAGGTGGCGCGACTGGCTGAGCTGCCGCGCGAACTGCTTGCAGTCACCAACATGATCCACGAAGGGCGCATTCTGAAGGCCGAGGCGCTGTGCCGCGCCTTTCTGCAGGCGCGTCCGCATCATATCGAAGCGATGCGCCTGCTCGCCGATATCGGCAGCCGCCTCGGCGTGCTCGAGGACGCCGATTTCCTGCTCGAAAGCGCGGTCGAATTCGAACCCGACAATGTCCAGCTGCGGCTCGACTACATCCAGGTGCTGCGCAAGCGCCAGAAATTCGTCGCCGCGCGCGAACAGGCCGAATATCTCTACGCGCGCGACCCGGAAAGCCCGCTGTTCCAGTCGCATTACGCGATCGAGAGCATGCAGACCGGTGAGTATGACCGGGCGCTGACGCTGTTCGACACGATCCTTGCCAGGCTTCCGCGCGATCCGGCGACGCTCACATCGCGCGGGCATGCGCTCAAGACGATGGGGCGGCAGGAGGATGCCATTGCCAGTTATCGCGCCGCCTTTGCCGCGCGGCCCGAACAGGGCGATGCCTGGTATGCGCTGGCCAATCTCAAGACCTATAATTTCACTGACGGCGAAGTGTCGCAGATGCATGGCCTGATGGCGCGCGACGATCTCGCGCTGATGGACCGCGTGCACCTCGCTTTCGCGCTCGGCAAGGCGCATGAGGATCGCAAGGAATATGCGGAAAGCTTCGGCTTTTACGAGGAAGGCAACAGCCTGAAGCGCTTTCAGACGCGCTACAGCGCCGACCAGATGACCGAGGAACTGGCGGCGCAGAAACAGGTCTGCACGCCCGAACTGTTCGCGAAACAGGCGGGAAAGGGCGATGCCGCGCCCGATCCGATCTTCATCCTCGGCCTGCCGCGTGCGGGGTCGACGCTATTGGAGCAGATACTCGCCTCGCACAGCGCAATCGACGGTACGCTCGAACTGCCCAACATCCTCTCGCTCGCGCACCGGCTGCGCGGGCGCAAGCGCGGGACCGAGCGCTATCCGGGCATCCTCCACGATCTGCCTGCCGAGGAGCTGGCCGCGCTCGGTGCCGATTATATCGAGAATACGCGTATCCACCGCGCGGGCGCGCCGTTCTTCATCGATAAGATGCCTAACAATTTCCGGCATATCGGGCTCATCCACCTGATCCTGCCGAATGCGAAGATCATCGACGCGCGACGCGATCCGATGGATTGTTGTTTCTCGGGTTTCAAGCAGCTCTTCGCCGAGGGGCAGGAGTTCACTTACGGCCTCACCGAGATCGGCCGCTATTATCGCGACTATGTCGATCTGATGGACCATTGGGACGCGGTGCTGCCCGAGGGGCGCGTACTGCGCGTGCAGCATGAGGACGTGCTTGCCGATCTGGAAGGGCAGGTGCGGCGGATGCTCGATTATGTCGGCGTCGATTTCGAGCCGGCGTGCCTCGAGTTTCACCGCACCGAACGCGCGGTGCGCACGGCAAGCTCGGAACAGGTGCGCCGCCCGCTCAATCGTTCGGGCGTCGCGGTGTGGCGTCACTATGAGCCGTGGCTCGGCGACCTCAAGGCCGCGCTGGGCGATCTCGCGCCCGATACACCCTAACTACTCACCCCCCTTCGCACTGAGCTTGTCGAAGTGCGGTCCTTCTTCTCGCCACGTTGGCAGAAAGAAGAACGCGGCCCTTCGACTGCCTGCCAAGGCAGGCGCTCAGGACATGCTTCGACAGGCTCAGCCCAAACGGATTCCGGGGTTAGTCGAGAACCGTCTTGTCTTCGTCGTAATCGGTCTGGAATTCGAGCCAGATGCCGTTGAGGATCGCTACGCCCACGGCGAGGCCGAGACCCAATACCCATGCGAAATACCACATATCCAGGGCTCCTCAGTAGTAATCGGGGTTGTTGTTGACCTGCTCGCTGGTCACGCGGCCGAACATCACCTTATATGCCCAGGCGGTGTAGAGCAGCACGATCGGCAGGAAGACGACCGTCACGATCAGCATCGTGAACAGCGTTCCGTGGCTGGAAGATGCGTTGAACGCGGTCAGGCTGGAAGCCGGATCGATCGCGCTCGGCAGGATGAACGGATACATTGACAGGCCGACCGTCGAAATAATCCCCACCGTCGCCAGCGAAGAGCCGGTGAAGACCAGCGGGTCCTTGCCTCCGCGAATGCCGAGAAAGGCAAGCACGGGGCCGAGGAAGCCGAGCACCGGTGCGATCAGCATCCAGGGATAGGTGCCGTAATTGTCGAGCCATGCGCCAGGCGCCGCCACTGTCTTGGTAAGGAACGGATTGGACGGACCGTTGGGATCGACGACGCCGGTGATCCGGTAGCCGAGCCCGCCGAACGCGACATAGAGGCCGCCGAGCGCGAAGAGCGCGATCGCGGCGACTGCGGCGATCTGGCCCCAGCGACGCGCACGATCGTGCACGGGGCCGCTTTCGACCTTCATGCTGAGCCAGCCCGAACCGTGCAGCACCAGCATCGCCACCGACAACAGGCCGGTGAGCAGCGCGAAGGGCGTGAACAGGCCGAGCAGCGTGCCTTCATAGAAGCTGCGCAGATCGGCATCGAGTCGGAAGGGCGCGCCGATCAGGACGTTGCCCACCGCGACGCCGAACACCAACGCAGGTACGAAGCCTCCGACGAACAGCGCCCAGTCCCACCGCGAACGCCAGCCTTTGTCGTCGTGCTTCGAGCGGTATTTGAACGCGACCGGTCGCAATATCAGCGATGCCAGCAGCAGGAACATCGCCAGGTAAAAGCCCGAGAAGCTGACTGCATAGACAAAAGGCCAGGCGGCGAAGATCGCGCCGCCGCCGAGGATGAACCAGACTTGGTTGCCTTCCCAGGTCGCGCTGATGGTGTTGATCACCAGGCGGCGCTCGACATCATCGCGCGCGATGAAGGGCAGCAGCGCGGTGACGCCGAGATCGAAGCCGTCGGTCAGCGCGAAGCCGATCAGCAGCACGCCCAGCAGGCCCCACCAGATCAGGCGGAGCGTTTCATAGTCGAGGGGGATGGACATGATATGTCTCCTCTGTCCCGAAGCTTATTCGGCCGGAACGGCGTGATGGGGAGCGGACGGCGCGGGATCGGGCGCGGGCAGATATTGCTCGGGCCCTTTCCTGATGGTCGCCAGCATCAGCCGGATTTCGATCACCGCCAGCACACCGTAGAGCAATGTGAAGCCGATGATGGTGGCCCAGATATCGGCCACGGTCAGGCTCGACACGCCGAGGAAGGTCGGCAGCACGCCTTCGACCGCCCAGGGCTGCCGTCCGATCTCCGCAACCAGCCAGCCGAACTCCGCCGCGATCCACGGCAGCGGGATCACGATCACCGCAAGTCGCAGGAACCATTTGCGGTCGAATCGGCGCGCATTGGCATAGACCAGCGCCAGACCGAAAAAGGCGATGAAGAAGAAGCCGAGCCCCGCCATGCCGCGGAACAGCCAGAACAGCGCCGGGACATTGGGCACGGTATTCCAGGCCGCCTGTTCGATTTCTCCGGCCGTTGCGCGGCGCGGATCGTCGACATAGCGTTTGAGCAGCAGCGCATAGCCCAGATCGGCCTTGCTCCGCTCGAACGCCTCGCGCGCGGCAAGGTCGTCGGGATCGGCGCGCAGCTTCTGCACGGCGTCATAGGCGGAAAGGCCGTTGACGATCCGTACCTTGGCCTGTTCGACCAGCGGCTTGATCCCGCTGACTTCGCCGTCGAGGCTGCGGGTGGAGATCAGGCCCAGCACATAGGGGATCTTGATCTCATATCTGGTTTCGCGCCCGCTGTTCGACGGCAGGCCGAAGATGGCGAGGCCGGCAGGGGCCGGTTCGGTCTCCCAGGCGCCTTCGATCGCGGCGAGCTTCATCTTCTGGTTGTCGGTCAGCGCATAGCCGCTTTCATCGCCCAGCACGACGACCGACAGCGAGGAAGCGAGGCCGAACGCCGCCGCCACCGCGAAGCTGCGTTTGGCGAGCTCCAGATAGCGTCCCTTGAGCAGATAGAAGGCCGAGACGCCGAGCACGAACACCGATGCGGTCACATAGCCTGCACTCACCGTGTGTACGAACTTGGCCTGCGCGACGGGATTGAACAGCACGTCGACGAAATTGGTGACTTCCATCCGCATCGTGTCGGGATTGAATTCCGAGCCCGCGGGGAATTGCATCCAGCCATTGGCCACGAGGATCCACAGCGCGGAGAGGTTCGAGCCCAGCGCCACCATGAAGGTGGTGAACAGGTGCTGGCGCTTGGTCATCCGGTCCCAGCCGAAGAACATCAGCCCGACGAAGGTGGCTTCGAGGAAGAAGGCCATCAGCCCCTCGATCGCCAGCGGCGCGCCGAAAATGTCGCCGACATAATGCGAGTAATAGGACCAGTTGGTCCCGAACTCGAATTCCATCGTCAGCCCGGTGGCGACGCCGAGCACGAAATTGATGCCGAACAGCTTGGACCAGAAGCGCGTGATGTCGCGCCAGATCTCGCGGCCCGTCATCACATAGAGGCTCTCCATGATCACCAGGATGAAGGAAAGCCCGAGCGTCAGCGGGACGAACAGGAAGTGGTACATGGCTGTCAGTGCGAACTGAAGCCGTGAAAGCTCAACGACGGCCATATCCATGGCAGGTTCCTCATAGTTGAGTCGGGCTAGGCCGTGACTCGGACGATCCGCCCGCGCTATCTGCGAGCGCGGCATAGGACTCACCTTGACGAAGGTCAATTAGTGAAAATCATATTATGAGAAATTATAGCAATGCCGGGTGGTTCTGGCTGATCGATCTGGTCGGGGCCGCGTGGTTCGCATGGGGCATTGCCGAAGCGGTAAGTCGTTCCGCCGCCGGGCTTTCCGACCATTATTATGCCTATGCCGCGATCGTCGGCGGCGGGCTTATGCGTGCGGCGTCGGTTTACGCGGTTCAGCATTTTGCAATTGCGAAGGCGCAGCGGGGAGGGGGCGTCCTTCGCGCCAGGCTGTTCCGGCGGCTGCTCGGCATGCCGCTCGCCACGGCCCCGTCGCTCGGCGGGTCGGCGGTGCTGGCAATCGACTATGTCCGCACGATCGAGGACTATGAAGCGCGGTTCGTGCCGGCTCGGCTCGCCGCGACGCTCGCGCCGCTTGCGGTGATCGCGATTGTCGCCTGTGCCAGCCTGGTAGCGGCGGCGATTCTGTTCGTGACGCTGATTCCCTTCATCCTTGGCATGATCTTCGCGGGGACGGCGGCGCGGCGCGCTTCGGAACGTCAGCTCGCGGCGCTGGGCGATCTTTCGGGGCTGTTCGTCGATCGCGTGCGCACGCTGCCGATCATCCGCCATTTCGGCGCCGAGGAACGGATCGCGCGCCAGGTGCAGGGCGCGACGCGCGAAGTCGCCGACCGCACCGTTGCGGTGCTGCGCGCGGCATTCCTGTCGAGTGCGGTGCTCGAATTCTTCTCGGCGCTCGCGGTGGCTCTGGTCGCGGTCTATTGCGGGTTCAGCCTGCTCGGCATGCTGCCCTTTCCCGATCCCGAAACTCTGACGCTGCGCGAGGCCTTTTTCGCCCTCGCAATGGCGCCGGAATTCTATCTGCCGATGCGGCGGCTGGCCGCCGCCTATCACGAAAAGCAGATGGGCGAGGCGGCGCACGCGGAACTGGCGGCGCTGCCCGAGCCCGCGCCGCAGCCTGCGGCCGCGCCCTGGGCGGGGCTGCGCGCGCAGGCGCTGACGATCGCATGGCCCGGCCATGCGATCGGCCCGCTCGATTTCGAAATCGGGGCGACCGGGCTGATCGCGCTCACGGGTCCGACCGGCAGCGGCAAGACCAGCGTGCTCGCCGCGATCGCCGGGCAAGTGCAGCCCGCTTCGGGGCAGGTGACACCAGTCGCGCCTGGCGACATCGCATGGGCCGCGCAGCATCCGCTGATCCTGCCCGGCACGCTGCGCGACAATCTGGCGCTCGCCGCTCCCGATGCGCCCGATGCCGCCATTGCCGAGGCGGTAGGCGCGGTGGGGCTCGATCAGTTGACCGAATCGCGCGGGATCGATCTGCCGCTCGACCATCGCGGATCGGGACTTTCCGGGGGCGAGCGAAGACGGCTCGGGCTGGCGCGCGCGATATTGTCGGGTCGCCCGCTGCTGCTCTGTGATGAACCCACCGCCGACCTCGACGATGCCGCGGCGCGGGACGTCGTTACGCTGCTGACGATATTGGCGGCAAACCACGCCGTGATCGTCGCGACGCATGACGCGCGGCTGATCGCCGCTGCCCAGGGCGAGGTGGCGCTGTGAAGCGACGGGACGATACGCAATTGCTTCAGGGTGCGAGCAAGACGCTGTTGCGCCTCGCCTTTCTCTGCGCGCTGCTGGCGGGGATTTCCTCGATCCTGCTGCTTGCCCTGTCGGGCTGGTTCCTTACCGCCGCCGCCATCGCGGGCGCGGCGGGGCCGGTCGCGGCGATGGCGTTCAACTATCTCATTCCCAGCGCCGCGATCCGTGCGCTGGCGATCATCCGCACCGTCGCGCGCTATGGCGAGCGGCTGCTGTCGCATCGCGGCGCGCTCGGTGCGATGGCGGCGCTGCGCGGCAGCCTGTTCGGCAAGCTCGCGGCGCAGGACAGCCGCACCGCGCCCGACCTTTCGGGCGGTGATGCCAGCGCGCGGTTGATCGGCGATATCGAGGCCCTCGAGGATCTCGTCGTCCGTCGACCCACCCGTCCGGCAAGCCTGATCGCGGCGATCTTCGCGGTCGGGCTCACCTTCTGGGCCGGCTGGCCGGCTGCGCTCGCGCTGGCGGCGATGCTCGCCGTACTGCCCTCGCTGCTCGGCAGGGCCGCGCGGCGGCTGACGCGTGAACCTGCGGCGCAGGCGGCTGATGCGCTCGGCGAGTTGCGTACCGCCTATATCGACTATGCCGCCGCCCGCCCCGATATCATTGCCTATGGCCTGGGCGAGCGCGTGACCGCGCAATTGCTGGCGCTTGCTGAGCCGATGGACCGTGCGCGAGCGGCGCTGTTCCGCGGCGAGGGACTCATTGCCGGGCTGCTAGTCGCCTATGGCTGTCTCGCCGCCGCGATCGTGCTGGCGCTCGCCACCAGCCCCGCCGCCGATGTCGCGCTCGGGCTGCTCGCTGCCACCGCTTCGGTCGAATCGATGGCAGCGTTCGCACGCACCGCGATCCGCCAGGCGAGCGTCGAACAGGGAATCGCGCGCCTGTCGGTGCTGAGCGCGCTCGAAGGGACGCCGCAAAAGCAGGCGCATGTCCCCGTCGGCGCCGTGCCGATCGCGCTCGGAGACACCGAAGTGGCTCCGGGGGATCGCGTCGCGATTGCCGGGCGTTCGGGATCGGGAAAGACGCGTATTCTCGAAGCGTTGGCCGGGCTGCGGCCGCCGCATCATGCGCTGCGTGTCGACGGAGTCGAGGCCGGTGCCTGCCCGCCCGACATGCTGCGCGCGCAATTCGCGCTGGCGCCGCAGGACGCCGTGCTGATTGCTGGCAGCATCGCCGACAATCTGCGCCTCGCCCGGCCGGGTGTGACTGCCGGGGAAATGGCCGAGGCATTGCGTGTCACTTGTCTCGACATGCGCATCGCGGCGATGACGGAAGGGTTCGATACGCCGCTGTCCGAAGCGGGCGGCACCTTGTCGGGGGGCGAACGCAAGCGGCTGTCGCTGGCGCGTGCGCTGCTGGCGGGGCGCCCGTGGCTGCTTCTCGACGAGCCCACCGAAGGGCTCGACGCGGCGACGGAGGCCGAGCTGGTGCACCGGCTTGGTCAGTGGCTCGATGCTACCGGAACCGGACTGATCCTGGTCTCGCACCGGCCTGCACCGCTCGCGCTGGCGGCTCGCAGCGTGGAGGTCGAAGCGATCGCGGTTCGAGAGGGTTGAGTTGGGTGTTTATCCGTCAGCCCACGCGCGCGAAGACCGCCGCGCTCGATCCGCCGGGCAAATCACCGGGGGGCGACGGCGGTTCGCCGCCGGGCGCCGCGAGTTCGCCGCACAGCTTCGCCAGCGCCGCGAAGCGTTCGGTGTTGAGGCGATAGAAAACCTGTTTCGCCTCGCGCCGCGTCGTCACCAGATCGGCCTTGCGCAGCACCGCGAGCTGTTGCGAGAGGCCGGGCTGGCTGACGCCGGTGGCGGCTTCGATATCGCCGACGCTGCGTTCGCCCTCGCGCAGTGCGCGGACCAGCTCGAGACGCGTGGCATGGCCCAGCGCGCGCAGCAGATCGGCGGTGGTTTCGGTGTCGGGCGTGGTGGTCATGACGTCTTGTCCTCGACCGGGGCGTAGAACCAGTCGACCGGGCTTTGCGCGGCGAAGACATTGCCGATGTCCTGAGTCGGCGCGCGCAGCAATTCCTTGCCCGGCTCCCATCCGGCGGGCGCGAGGTGTCCGGTGGCGTCGGCGCGTTGCAGCGCGGCCACCATGCGCAGCATTTCCTCGACCGACCGGCCGATTTCGGTGGGATAGCAGGTTGAGGCGCGCAGCAGCCCGCGCGGATCGATGAAATAGGTGTAGCGCACCGTCGAAGCGTCGCGCGCGTCGGGCGGCACCATTCCGTAGGCGCGGGCGATTTCGAGTGTCGGGTCCTCGATAATCGGGAAATCGACCTTCACGTCGAAGCGTTCGTGGATCAGCCGGATCCAGGCGAAATGCGAGTAAAGGCTGTCGATCGAGAGCGCCATCAGCGCGCAATCGAGCGCCGCGAACCGCTCCGCCGCGCGCGCGATCGCCATGAATTCGCTCGTGCAGACCGGAGTGAAATCCGACGGATGCGAAAACAGCACCAGCCACGATCCCTGAAAATCGGAAAGTGATTTCACCCCATGCGTGGTGCGCGCAGTGAAATTGGGCAGCGGCATACCGAGGCGGGGCGTGGCGCCGATGGGTGTCGAGGCGATATCCTGGTTCAAAATCAGATTCCTGGGTCAATAGGCCGCTAGGGATTTGCACGAATTGACCAATCGGCACAATCAGATTACACGATTACATATTACAGTAAAGCGTGTTATTGTTGGCAATGCTCGATCTCACTCCCCTGCAATATGGCCTCGGTGCCGTTTCCGGTTTGCTTGTCGGGTTTGCGCTCGGATTGGTCGGCGGCGGCGGTTCGATTCTCGCGGTGCCGCTGCTTGCCTATCTGGTCGGCGTTCCCGGCGCGCATGTCGCGATCGGCACCAGCGCGCTTGCGGTCGCGGTCAATGCGGCGACTGGGCTCGCCAGCCATGCCCGCGCGCATAACGTCAAATGGCGCTGCGGGGCGATGTATGCCTTTGCCGGGGTCTTCGGCGCGCTCGCCGGGTCGACACTGGGCAAGGCCGTGGATGGCGAGCGATTGCTGTTCCTCTTCGCGTTGCTGATGCTGGTCGTCGCCGGACTGATGCTGCGCACGCGCAAGGACGAAGGAAGCCCTGACGTCCAGTGCGAGCGGAGCAACGCGCCGCGCGTGCTCGGTTTCGGCGCGGCGACCGGCGCCTTTTCGGGCTTTTTCGGGATTGGCGGCGGTTTTCTGATCGTGCCGGGGCTGATCGCGTCGACCGGGATGCCGATGATTAACGCGGTCGGTACCTCGCTTGTCGCTGTGACGGCGTTCGGGCTGACGACGGCATTCAACTATGCGCTGTCGGGCTATGTCGACTGGCCGCTCGCGGGAATCTTCATCGGCGGCGGCGTAGTCGGCGGGCTGGCGGGGACAATGCTCGCGCGGCGCCTCTCCTCGGGCGGGAGCCTGAAACAGGTGTTCGCGATCCTGATCTTCGTCGTCGCCTTCTATATGCTCTGGCGGAGCTTTGCCGGATGAGCGTGATCCCCGACAAGGAAGCCCGGTGCCAGGAAATCGCGCGGCGCATCGCCACGGGCAAGGGCGTGGTCGAGGCATGCCGCGAAATCGGCATTTCCGAACGCACCTTCGCCCGCTGGCGCCGCGAACGGCGCGAGGCGGGCACGCACTGACCGTAGAGCCGGTGCGCGCCCTGAGTCGCTATTTGACCACGCGCCGCGAATCGGGCGATGCGCGGTATGTGCCCTGCCGTTCGAGCATCCAGTGCGGATATTCGGGCGTCAGCTTGCTCGCTTCGTCGAGCCGTTCGAGTTCGGCGGCAGTGAATTCGACATCGACCGCGCCGAGATTGTCGGCGAGCTGATCCTTGCGCTTGGCGCCGACAATCACGCTCGAAACCACCGGCTGATAGAGCAGCCAGGCCAATGCGAGTTGCGCGACGCTCTTGCCCTTGGCCTGCGCCAGTTCCTGGAAGATCTCGACGATGTCGTATGCCCGTTCCTTGTCGACCGGCGGGAAATCGAAGCCGTCCGCGCGCCGCCCTTCGCCTTCGCTCTGACGGGTATATTTGCCCGACAGGAAGCCGCCCGCGAGCGGGCTCCATACCATCAGCCCGATCCCCTCGGATTGCAGCATCGGCGCAATCTCGCGCTCCAGGTCGCGCCCTGCGATCGTGTAATAGGCCTGGAGCGAGGCAATCGGCGCATAGTCGCGATGGCGGGCGATCGTCGCGGCCTTGGCGATCTGCCACGCCGCCCAGTTGGACAGGCCGATATAGCGGACCTTGCCGTGCTGCACGAGCGTGTCGAGCGCGGCGAGCGTTTCCTCGATCGGCGTCGTCGGGTCGAATCCGTGGATCTGATAAAGGTCGATATAATCGAGCTGCAGCCGCTCGAGGCTCTTTTCCACCTGCGTCAGGATATGCCCGCGCGAGGCGCCCGCGCCGTTGGGGCCGGCGTGCATCGGGCCGAGTACCTTGGTCGCGACGACCAGCTCCTCGCGCTTGATGCCGAGATTGCGGATCGACTGGCCGAGGATCTTTTCCGAAAGCCCCTCGGCATAGACATTGGCGGTGTCGACGAAATTGATCCCGCCGTCGATCGCGGTCTTCATCAACGTATCGGCGTCGTCCTGCTGCAGCTGGCCGATCTGCCGCCACATGCCTTCGCCGCCGCCGAAGGTCATGGTGCCGAGGCAGAGTTCGGACACGATAAGGCCGGTATTGCCGAGCTTGTTGTAGCGCATGGGGTTCTCCCTGTCGGATGGGGTGCGCCGCCGAAGGAGGGGGGAGGGTCGGCGGCGCGCCCCAGAGATGTGGTCTCGGTTCGTAATTGCAACCGGTATGGCTTGCGCTTCGTCGGATCGGCGCTAACGATCGCCGGATGGCAGCCGACACCCCAGCGCCGCGGATCGCCGGGCTAGAACTGGGCGGCACGAAATGTGTCGCGATCCTCGCATCCGGGCCGACCGCGGTGGCAGCGCGGCAATCGGTGCCCACGACCACGCCCGAAGCGACGCTCGGCGCGCTGGAGGCGCTGCTTGCGGGCTGGGAATTCGATGCGATCGGGATCGCCTCCTTCGGACCGCTGGAGCTCGATCCGGCGCGGGCCGATCACGGCTGCATCACCGCGACGCCCAAACATGGGTGGAGCGGTGTCGATTTGTTGGGGCGCATGACGCGACGTTTCAGAAAGCCGACCGGATTTCAGACCGATGTGAACGGCGCCGCGCTTGCCGAGGCGCGCTGGGGCGCGGCGCGGGGACTGAGCGATCATGTCTACATCACCATCGGTACCGGTGTCGGAGTGGGGATGGTGGCGGGCGGACGACCGCTGATCGGGTTCGCGCATGGCGAAGCCGGCCATATGCGCGTGCCGCGTGTTCCCGGCGATGAATTTGCCGGGCAGTGCCGTTTTCACCGTGATTGCGTCGAGGGGCTGATATCGGGTCCGGCGCTGGCCGAACGTTTCGGTCGCGCGCCCGCCGAGCTGGCCGATGACGACCCATGCTGGAGCCTGTTCGTCCACGATCTGGGCGGGTTGCTGCACAATCTCGCCGTCACGCTGGTCCCGCAACAGATAGCGATCGGCGGCGGAGTGGTGGCCGACCGGCCGTTTCTTTTCCCGATGTTGCGCAAGCGGCTTGCCGAAAGCCTTGCCGGCTATGGCTCGCTATCGCACTGGGCGGCGGGGCTCGATTGCAGGCTGGTGCCGCCTGGGCTCGGTGCGATGGCCGGGCCGCTAGGCGCGATCGCCGTCGGACTGGAGGCGCTGGACGGCTGAGTTCAGCGCGTTCGCGTCCAGTCCTTGTCGGCCATGCAGCGCTGGAATTCGGCATCGCGCGTCGCCGTGTCGGCGATGGTCGCCGTCGCGCGGGCGCATTCCTGCTGTGCGGTGTCGAAGGGCGTCGCATTGGTTCCGCTCCATCCCGGATGGGAGGTAGCGCAACCGGCGGCGAGAAGGGCAAGCGCGGAAAGAGCGATCGGACGCATGGCGATGCATTTCGTTCAGGGCCGGTGCCCCGATGGCCCGGCGCGCGATTTTATCGCCGGGCGATGCTGTGCGGAAGATGAATTGCGTGCGCTTCAATAAGGCGGCGCCTTGCGCGCGCGTTGTTCGCGTGCGGCCTCGATCCACCATTGCAGGTCGTCGGCGAAGCGGCCGAAGCTGCTTTCGAGCGCCGCCCCGCCATCGCCGGTCGGTTGCGCATCGGCATCGAGCGCCTTGCCGATCTGGCCGACGGTGAGCGTGCTCGAAGTCACCACCATGCCCATTTCGCTGAGCGTAGCATGCCAGGCCGAATTGGCGCGCGCTCCGGCAAGCCGCCCTGCCGAATAGCTGGCGATGGCGGCGGGGCGCCAGAACCACTCCTCGAGGAAATGATCAGTCAGGTTCTTCAGCCCCGGCTGCATGCCCCAGTTATATTCGCCGGTGACGAAGACGAAGCCGTCCGCCGCACGGATCTTGCGGGCCAGTGCCGCCATCGCCTCGGGCGCTTCGCCGTCGGCATATTCCTTGTACATCCGGTCGAGCATCGGCAGCCCGACTGCTTTTGCGTCGATCAATTCGGGCGCCGCGCCGCGATCGGCGAAGTTGCGGACAAGATAGTCGGCAAGGCGGATGCCCATCCGGTCACGGCGATAGGAGCCGTAGAAGATCAGGATATTGTCGGACATGGGGGACTCCTGGAATGGCGATCAGATGACTTCCATATCCGTCTTGTAGTGATGCCAGGCGAAAATGGCAGCGGCACCGCGATGCGGGCGCCAGGGTTCGGCGAGCGCGCGAATCGTCTTTTCGCTGGGACGTTCGGCATGGCCGAGCAACCGTCCGATCTCGATCTGCACGGCAAGGTCGCCTGCCGGCCAGATATCGGGTCGCCCTTCGGCGAAGAGCAGATAGATTTCTGCGGACCAGCGCCCGATCCCCTTGATGCGGACCAGCTGCGCGATCGCTTCCTCATCGTCCTGCGGCAGTGCCGCGAGGTCGAGGCGCCCGCTCGTCACCTCGTCGGCCAGACTGCGGGCATAGCCGATCTTCTGTCGCGACAGCCCGGCGCCGCGCAGTGTCTCGTCGCTTGCCGCCACGACCGCCGCCGGGTCTTCGATCTCCCCCAGCGCGGCCGCCACCTTGTTCCAGATCGACTGGGCGGCCTGTACGCTCACTTGCTGCCCGATGATGGTGCGCAGCAGAGTCGCATAGCCGCGATCGCGAATCCGCGGCTCGGGATAGCCGGCGCGCGCCAGTCCCGCGGCGAAGGCGGGCTCGACCGCGCCAAGCGAATCGAGCGAGGCGCGCAATTGTTCGGCACTCAATCCCATGCGGCAAATCCTTGAAACGAATAGTGTATCACTGCATGTCGAAAGACGAGAAGGGAGAGGAACATGGCCAGGCTTATCGTCGTGACACGCGATGGGGAAGAAAGGGAAGTCGTCGGCGAGTCGGGTCTTTCGGTGATGGAAGTAATCCGCGAACACGGCTTTGACGAATTGCTGGCGCTGTGCGGTGGCTGTTGCTCCTGCGCGACGTGCCACGTCCATGTCGACCCGGAATTTGCGGCCAAACTTCCGCCGCTGAGCGAGGACGAGAATGACCTGCTCGACAGTTCCGCCGATCGCGACGATCGCTCGCGGCTGTCCTGCCAGCTTCCCTTCGGCGATGCGTTCGACGGGATGAAAGTGACGATCGCCGAAGAGGACTGACGTCCCGGGTTATTGATCCGGGGCGGGGCGCGTTGCGATTGCGTACAGCGCGATCGCAGTCGCATTCGATACGTTGAGACTCTCCACTTTCGGGCTGATCGGCAGCTTTGCCAGCTCGTCGCAATGCGCCTCGGTATTGGGACGCATCCCTTCGCCTTCGGCGCCCATTACGAGCGCGACCTTGGTCGCGCCGATCGCATCGGCCAGCGTGGTTTCGACATGGCCGGTCAGCCCGACGCGCCAGTAACCCGCCTCGGCAATCTCATCGAGCGCGCGGGCGAGATTGACGACGCGTGCCCAGGGCACCGATTCGAGTGTGCCCGACGCGGCGCGCGCCAGCGCTCCCGATTCGGGCGGGGCGTGCCTGTCCTGCGTCACGATGCCCAGCGCGTCAAACGCCGCCGCCGAACGCAGGATCGCGCCGACATTGTGCGGATCGGTGACCTGATCGAGCACCACCAGCGGCCGGCGATCGCCTGCGCCCTGTTCGAAAAGGTCGCCGAGCCAGACATCCTCGAGCGGTTCGACTTCGGCGACCAGCCCCTGATGCGGCGCATCGCCCGGCACCATGCGCCCCAGGTCGGCGACATCGGCATAGACGATGGGCAGGACCGGGGGCAGATCGAGCGCCGACAGCGCGTCGCGCGTGCCCCAGATCTTGCGCACCGTGCGGTTCGGGTTTGCCAGCGCCGCCAGCACCGCGTGCCGCCCGTAGAAACGGGGACGCGATGCCGACGCCTGGCTGGGCCTTTGGCCTCGTCTTGCCATCAGTTGCCTTCAGTCTGTCCGGCCCAGGGATAATAGCCGCTGCTGTCGAGCGGCTTGGCCGGTATGGGCATGCGCGGCAACGGTTCGTCGGCATTGGCGGCCTGGATCAGGAACGCGGCAAGGATGATCGCCCCCTGACGCATGTCATCAGCCTGAAGATGGTCGAAGGTATCGAGATTGGTGTGGTGCAGGCGGCTGCCATAATCCAGCGGATCCTGAATGAACTGGAACGCCGGGATGCCTACCGCATCGAAGAAGACGTGATCGGTACCGCCGGTGCTGCGCATCGCGACCTGAGTGGCGCCGAGCGAGGCAAAGGGCTTCAGCCATTCTTCGAAGATCGGCATCACCGCGGGATTACCCTGGGCATAGATGCCGCGGATCTTGCCCGATCCGTTGTCGATATTGAAATAGGCCGCAAGCTTGCCGTGGTCCGGTCCCGGCGTAATCGGCCAGGCGCGATTCCAGCCCATGTAGCGGGCGATGCCGCTGGCATCGGGATCGACCGGCCGGCTGGCGATATGCTTTTCGACATAGGCCATCGAGCCGAGCAGACCCTGTTCCTCGCCGTTCCACAGCGCGAAACGAATTGTACGGCGCGTGCGGATGTTCAGCGACTTGATGATGCGGGCGGCCTCCATCACCATCGCCGATCCGGCGGCATTGTCGGCAGCGCCGTCGCCAGCGGCCCAGCTGTCCAGATGGGCCCCGGCCATCACATATCCGGCATTGCGGTCCGTGCCCGGGATGTCAGCGATGACATTATAGGCGGTGGTGTTGCTGTCGTCGAAAGTGACGCTGCTTTCCAGCTCGATCTCAGGGGTGGCGCCAATCTCGAGAAGGCGCGCGAGCCGGCGATAATCCTCTGCCGACATTTCGAAGCCCGGCACCTGCGGCGCGTTTTCCAGCAAGAAGCTGTAGCCGCTGCCATGCACGATATCGCCGTCCCGGCCCGACATCGAAACGGTGGCAAGCACGCCTTCCTCCTTGAGGAACGCATCACGCTGCTGGCCAAGCGTCATCCATGCGCCGCTGCCACCGCCATTGCTGTAGGTCGGCAGGCTGTATTCGCTGTACTTGGCGAAATCCTCATCGGTCCAGCGGCGGAACGGCACGCTGGTCGGCGCTTCTGCCGGTTCGGCTTCGTCGAGCAGCACGATCTTGCCGGCGAGCTTGCCCTTCCAGCGTTCGAAATCCGATGCGCTGCTCAGCGACACCCGAACCACCGGGCCACGTACCGTGCCGTTGGTACCCGGAGTCCAGGTGATCGGCATTACCGTCAGCTGGTCGATGCGCGGGCTTACCATGCGCGCGTTCCAGCTCTGCGCGGACCAGCCGCGGCCGAATTCGAAACCTTCCTTGTGGACGTTGCTCAGCCCCCATTCGCGGAACTTGGCGGCGGTCCAGTCCTCGGCCTGGCGCATGCCGGGCGAATTGGTGAGGCGCGGGCCGATGACGTCGGTCAGATACTGGGCGATGCGCATCACTTCCGAATCGCGCGTGCCTTCATCGACGATTCGGGCGATCTGGGTCCGGTCGACTTCCTGCGCGGTGGCGGGAAGGGCGGGGGTAAGCAACAACGCCGTGGCGACGGCAAGGGATATCGCGCGCATGGGCCTCCGAATGGGCTGGTGAATGGATGCGGGACGCTATTCCGGCACTTCGTTCCACGCAAGTGGCAGGGAAGGCGTTGACAGCGCGGGGCTGGTTCGGCATTGGCTCGCGCTCGCTGAAAAGCGGCCCCAAGGACAGGTGGCCGAGTGGTTAAAGGCAGCAGACTGTAAATCTGCCCGCGTAAGCGTACGCTGGTTCGAATCCAGCCCTGTCCACCATCGCTCAGAATTCAGATGGACAATGCCCCCGCCCACTCCGGGGGGTCAGCGGGCGCAAATCTCGAAATCATCACCGGCCCAGCATGCCGGGTCCTCACGCAACCGTTGCGCTGTGCCCCAGCGCGAATTGATGCCGGCGGTGGTAAGGCCGCGCACTTCGGCGACACCGGGTTCGGTAATGGCGACGCCGATCATCACCACCTCGTCGACCAGCGGCGATTCGTCGGGCAGCGACAGGGCGAAACTACCGTCCTCATCCGCCTGGAACAGGCACTTGTCGGCGAAACGCGCGCCATAATCATTGGTGATGCTGCAATCGACCATGCGGCCGCCGGGCGCGGGGTTGGGGGTCAGCGCACCAAATTCGTCGAGCGGGGCGGGAGAGGCAGCCGGCGGTTCGGGCGGCGTGATGTTGACCGATTCGGTCGCGTTGAAGCTTTGATCGCTACACGCGGCGAGTGCCAGCGACGATGCCAATATCATGAAACCAGCTGCAACTCGCCCGCCTGCAATCCGCATTGTCTTCAGCTCCGTTCCGTCAGAATATCGCCGCCACCATCTGCCGGAAGGCGTCGGCGCGGTGGCTCATGCCGTGTTTCCGCTCCGGGGCCATTTCGCCGAAGGTAATATCTTCGCCATTGGGCAGGAATACCGGGTCGTAGCCGAAACCCTTGTCGCCGCGCGGCGGCCAGACAAGCGTACCGTCGACACGGCCCTCGAACCATTCGACATGGCCGTCGGGCCAGGCGAGGGCGAGCGCACAGATGAAATGCGCGTCGCGGCTCGCTTCGGGGCCCTTGCCGGCGAGCTCACGCTCGACGCGCTCCATCGCGACGCGGAAGTCCTTTTCCGGCCCCGCCCAGCGCGCCGAGAAGATGCCGGGATCATTGCCCAGCGCTTCGACGCACAGCCCGCTGTCGTCGGCGAGGGCGGGAAGGCCGGAAAGGTCGGCCGCCTGCATCGCCTTCAGTTCGGCATTGGCGACGAAGGTGGTACCGGTCTCTTCCGGCTCGGGCAGGTCGAGTTCGCCTGCCGAAACGGGCGTCACGCCATAGGGACCGAGCAGCTCCGCGATCTCGCGAACCTTGCCCTTGTTATGGCTGGCGATCACCAGCTTGCCGGGCTGGAGCTTGCGGATCGCCTGCGGCGTGTCGCCCTCGCCGCTCACTTGCCGGTGGCCTTGCGCTGCGCGGCGAAGATGTCGTTGCAGCCGATCCGGGCGAGGCGGAGCAGGCGGAGCAGCCCTTCCTCGTCATAGGTGGCGCCTTCGGCGGTCGCCTGCGCCTCGGCGATGTTGCCGTTCGACAGCAGGACGAAATTGGCATCCGCATCGGCGTTCGAATCCTCGTCATAATCGAGGTCGAGGACGGGATTGCCCTGGAAAATGCCGCAGCTGATCGCGGCGACCTGCTGTTCGATCGGATCCTCGGTGATCGCGCCCGATGCCATCAGCTTGTCGACTGCCATGCGCAGCGCCACCCAGGCGCCCGAGATGGAGGCGGTGCGGGTGCCGCCATCGGCCTGGATCACGTCGCAATCGAGCGTGATCTGGCGCTCGCCGAGCTTCTTGAGATCGGTGACGGCGCGCAGCGACCGGCCGATCAGCCGCTGGATTTCCTGGGTACGGCCCGATTGCTTGCCCTTGGCAGCCTCGCGGCTGCCGCGGGTGTGGGTGGCGCGGGGCAGCATGCCATATTCGGCGGTCACCCAGCCTTCGCCCTTGCCGCGCAGCCACGGCGGGATGCGTTCCTCGACAGACGCGGTGACCAGCACCTTGGTATCGCCGAAACCGATCAGCACCGATCCTTCGGCGTGGCGGGTATAGTTCGGCTCGATGGTGATCGCGCGCATTTCGTCGGGGGCGCGGCCGGATGGGCGCATTGTTCAAACTCCTGTAAGCTTTGGTGCGCGACGTAGCGGCCGGGGAACGAACGCGCTACCCCGCGCGTCGATCCGGCAAAAGGGAGGAAGATATGCGGTGGATTGCGGCGAGCGGCATGGCGCTGATGCTGGCGGGTTGCGCGACGACGGGCGGCAACGAAGCGCCGCCTTCCGGCCCGATCCCGACCGAGAGCGAATCGATCCGCTATCAGACCAGCGGCTGTTTCGGCCGCTGCCCGGTCTATCAGGTGACCGTGCGTCCCGACGGAACCGGCACCTTTGTCGGCGAGCGGTTCACGCAGGTCTCCGGGGAGCGTGATTTCACGCTCACCAGCGCGGAATATGAAGCATTCAAGGCGAAGCTCGCGCCCTATCGCCCCGAAAGCGGCATGCGCCGCATCGCGCCGGGCACGTCCGAGTGCGAAAATGTCGCCACCGATCTGCCGAGCGTCGACATCAGCTGGACGCGCCCGATCGGCGACAGCCAGAGCCTTTATTTTTATTATGGCTGCGACATGGAAGAAAATGCGCAAATGGCGCAGGATCTGGGCGAAGCCGCCGAATTGCTTCCGATCCAAAAGCTGGTCGGAGCGCAACCCTGACCGGAATCGGACATGCCGGAGTTTTCACCGGCGCGAACCGTTCCTAAATTCATGCGCATGACGACGCAGACCATCCCCGAACTGACCGATCGCGCGCGCGACGTGTTCCGCATCGTGGTGGAAAGCTATCTCGATTCGGGCGCGCCGGTGGGTTCGCGCACGATTTCGCGGATCTCCGCGCTGAATCTGTCGCCTGCCTCGATCCGCAACGTCATGCAGGATCTGGAGGAGTTGGGCCTGCTCGCCGCGCCGCATACCAGCGCGGGGCGGCTGCCGACGCAAAGCGGCCTGCGCCTGTTCGTCGACGGGATGATGCAGGCGAACGAACCTTCGGCCGAGGAACGCGCCGCGATCGAGGCGCGCGCCAGCGAGGCCGGGCCGGTCGAGGAGGCGCTCGCCAACACCACCGCTGCCCTGTCGGGATTGTCGGCCTGTGCCGGCATGGTGCTCGTTCCCAAGCGCGAGCCGGTGCTGCGTCAGTTCAATTTCGTGCCGTTGGGCGGCAGCCGCGCGCTGGCCGTACTGGTCGGCGACGACGGGTCGGTCGAAAACCGCGTCGTCGACTTGCCCGACGGGGTGGCGCCCGGCGCGCTGGAACAGGCGACCAACTATGTCTCCGCCACCTTCGGCGGACTGACGCTGGCCGAGGCATTGTCACGGATCGGGCGCGAAATCCGCGACGAACGCGCCGAGCTGGACAGCGCCGCGCGCGACCTGATCGAACGCGGGCTGGCGGTGTGGAGCGAGGACGGCGGCAATCGCCCCGTGCTGATCGTACGCGGCCAGGCGCGGCTGCTGGAAGACGGCGCCGCGGCCGACCTCGAGCGCGTGCGCCAGTTGCTCGACGAGCTTGAAGGCAAGGAGGAGATTGCCCGCCTGCTCGACAGCGCGCGCGAGGCACAGGCGGCGCGTATCTTCATCGGATCGGAGAATAAATTGTTCGCGCTTTCCGGCTCTTCGGTTATTGCCCAGCCGGTGCGAGCGATGGATGGCCGGGTGGTCGGCGTGGTCGGTGTGATCGGCCCCACTCGGTTGAACTACGCCCGTGTCGTCCCCATGGTGGACTTCACGGCATCGACACTCGCCCGGATACTGGGCTGAAGCACGAGAACAGGAAAACAATGAGCGAAGAAAAGTCCGCTGGTTCGGAAGTCAAGGAAGGCGAGGAAGCGCTGCGCGACGAAACCGCCGAGGGCGCGCCCGAAGTCGCCGAGCATGACAAGCTGGCGAAGCTGGAGGCCGAACTGGCCGAAGCCAAGTCGGCTGTCCTCTATGCCCGCGCCGACGCCCAGAATCTGGTGCGCCGCACGCAGAAGGAAGCCGAGGACGCGAAGAATTACGCAGTGACGCAATTCGCGCGCGACATCCTGTCGGTCGCCGACAATCTGACGCGCGCGCTTTCGGCGATTCCGCAGGAACTGCGCGAGGACGACAAGATGAAGGGCCTTGTCGCGGGCCTTGAAGCGACCGGGCGCGAGCTCGAAACCGTGTTCGGCCGCCACGGCATCTCGAAGGTCGAGGCGATGGGCCAGCCGCTTGACCCCAATCGCCACCAGGCGATGATGGAAGTGCCCTCGCCCGACGCCGAGGCAGGCACGGTCGTGCAGGAAATCCAGACCGGTTACATGATCAAGGATCGTCTGCTGCGCCCGGCGCTGGTGGGCGTTGCCAAGAAGCCGGACTGACATCGACCGAGGCAGCGTGGCCGCGATGGGGCGGGTGGTGGCACATTGCCCCGCACGCGCCTATCTGCTGAGCCATGTCTTCCCGTTTCGATTCGGTCCCCAATCGCCGCACCATCATTGATCGGCGCGCCATCGCCGAGACGCTTTCGCGGATCGAGCAGGGCGAAACCAGCGCGATGCGCCAGGCGGCGACCGCCGTGCTCAAGGATGCGCTGGCGGCGGGACGCACGGAAATCGAGCGGCGGCTGATCGACCACCCCTCGCGCGGCATCGTGATGGGATCGGCAGGTGCGTTCCTGATCGATCAGATATTGCGGCTGCTGTGGGATTTCACGGTCGAGCGGCTCTATCCGCGCAACAACCGCACCGCTTCGGAGCGCATGACGCTGATCGCGGTCGGCGGCTATGGCCGCGGCGAAATGGCGCCGCATTCGGATATCGACATCGGTTTCCTGACGCCCTGGAAAGTAGCGCCCTGGAACGAGCAGGTCGTCGAATCGATGCTCTATTCGCTGTGGGACATGCAGCTGAAAGTGGGGCATTCGACGCGATCGCTCGACGATATGGTCCGCCAGGCGAAGAGCGACATCACTATCCGCACCGCGCTGCTCGAAGCGCGCTATGTGTGGGGCGACACCGATGTCTATGACGAGGCCGCGCGCCGCTTCAAGCTGGAGGTGCAGGATGGCACCGCGCGCACCTTTATCGCCGAGAAGCTCGCAGAGCGCGACGCGCGGCACAAGAAGATGGGCGACAGCCGCTATGTCGTCGAACCCAATGTGAAGGAAGGCAAGGGCGGTCTGCGCGATCTGCACACGCTCTTCTGGATCGGCAAATATGCCTATGACGTGCGCGAACCGGCCGAACTGGTCGAGGCGGGGCTGCTGACGTCGCTCGAATACCGCCAGTTTCGCCGTGCCGAGAATTTCCTGATGGCGGTGCGCTGTCACCTGCACGTGATCGCGGGGCGCGCCGAGGACCGGCTGACGTTCGACCTGCAGCGCGAGATTGCCGAGCGGATGAACTATGCCGATCGGCCGGGGAAATCGAAGGTCGAGCGGTTCATGCACTTCTATTTCCTGCAGGCGAAGAAGGTCGGTGACCTGACCGGCCTGTTCCTGGCGCATCTCGACGAGAAATTCGCCGCGCGCGGGCGCCGCGTGGGATTGCCGGCGATCCGGCGCAGCCCCAAGAAACTCAAGGGATTCGTGCTCGATCGCGGACGGTTGGCATTGCCTTCCGACACCTTCTTTCAGGAAGATCCTTCGCGCCTGATCCAGATATTCCAGCTTGCCGACCTGCACGGGCTGGAAATCCATCCGCTGGCGATGCGCGCCGCCAATCGCGACGCCAAGCTGGTCGATGAATGCCGCGACGATCCGGCGGCGAACAAGCTGTTCCTCGACGTGCTCACCTCGCCGCGCGATCCGGCGATGGTGCTGCGCTGGATGAACGAGGCGGGCGTGTTCGGCCGGTTCGTTCCCGATTTCGGCCGAGTGGTCGCGCAGATGCAGTTCGACATGTACCATCATTTCACGGTGGACGAGCACACCATCCGCGCGATCGATCTGCTCAGCCGGATCGAGAAGCAGGAGCTGGCCGAGGACCACCCGGTCGCGACGGAAATCTTCGACAATGTCGTCGCGCGCCGTGCGCTCTATGTCGCGGTGCTGCTCCACGATATCGCCAAGGGGCGTGGCGGCGATCATTCGGTGCTGGGCGCCGAAGTCGCCGAGAGGCTGTGTCCGCGGCTGGGGATGACGGCGGCGGAAACCGAAACCGTCGCCTGGCTGGTGCGGCACCATCTGCTGATGTCGGCGACGGCGTTCAAACGTGACCTTTCGGATTTCAAGACGATCCTGGACTTCGCCGAGACGGTGCAATCGCCGCAGCGGCTGATGATGCTGCTGATCCTGACCGTGGTCGATATCCGCGCGGTGGGGCCGGGCGTGTGGAACGGCTGGAAGCGCCAGCTTCTCACCACGCTTTATGAATCGGCCGAGGAAGTGCTGCGGCTCGGGCACAAGCAGAAGGGGCGCAGCGAACGTATCGCGGCGAAACAGGCGGCGCTGGCGGAATTGCTCGGCTGGGACGCCGATCGCATGCGGGCGCTGGTCGACCGGCTTCCCGAAAGCTACTGGATCGCCGAGACCGAGGATGTCCTCGAACGCAATGCGCGGCAGATCGAAAGCGCGGGTCAGACCGGCCTTTCGGTAGAGGCGCAAGTCTATCCCGATCGCGCGGCAACGCTGGTGACGGTCTATGCCGCCGACCATCCGGGGCTGTTCTATCGCATCGCTGGTGCCATCCATCTGGCGGGCGGCAACATCATCGATGCGCGTATCCATACGACGCGCGACGGCATGGCGCTCGACAATTTCCTGGTCCAGGACGCGTTCGGCCAGCCTTATGACGACCCCAACCATATCGAGCGGCTGAAGACCGGCATTGCCGATGCGCTGGCCAATCGCGCCAAGCTGACCGAGCGGCTGCACACCAAGCCGCTGCTCCATCCGCGCGCCGATGCGTTCACGATCGAATCCAATGTGCTGATCGACAACAAGGCGTCGAACCGGTTCACGGTGATCGAAGTCAACGCACGCGATCGCGCGGCGCTGCTCTATCGGCTCGCCAAGGCGCTGTTCCAGGCCAAGGTGACGATCCATTCGGCGCATGTCGCCACTTATGGCGAGCGCGCGGTCGACACATTTTATGTCACCGATCTGATCGGCGACAAGATCGTTTCGACCACGCGATTGCGCACACTCGAGCGGCGACTGCTTGAAGCGGCGACGGGCGATCAGGAAGACGCAAGCGCGGTATAGCGCGGGCGGGGCCGGTGGGTGCGCCTATTCGCCGCCATTTTCCACGTTGCCGCCGCCCGACCCGCCCGGTCCGTTGCCGCTGTTCTTCGCTGCGGCAGCCTTGGCCGATCCGTCCTTCACTGCCGCTTCCTCTGCCTTGCGCGACGCACGAACCGCCTGCTGCGCGGCCTGCTGCTCGGGCGGGACGAAGCTGATCACTTCATCGCCTTCCTCGACCCAGGGCTTGTGCTGGGGGGAGAAGAATTCGAGGCTGTTGTCCTCACGGCGGACGGCAACGGTTTCGGCGCCCTTGGCAAGCCGCGCGCGATAATCGTCGAAGCTGAACTTTTCGGTGATGCGCGTGCGGCCGAACTGCCATCCTTCGGCGACGAGCCGCTGCAATTCCTCGACGCTGCGACGGCTTTCGAGCAGCACCCGCGCGCGCGGCTGGACGGCCCCGCGCTTGTCCTGCGGCGCCGTCTGGGTCAGCTTCTCGAAACCCATTTCGGGGCCCAGGTCGGCGCAGACCAGCGCGTTGAACGCGTCATTGTCGGTCGCGGCCAGCAATTGCTGATATTCGGACAGATCGAGCCGGTCCTCGTTCACTTCCTCGAGAATGTCGCCGCGCCACACGTCCAGCTCGCGTCGGCGCGCGGCGCGCAGCGCGAAGGTGGAACTGTCCGCGATCGTCACCTTGTATCCGATCCGCTTGAGATAGGAGCCGAATGCCGTCGTCCAGTCGTTCGCGCCGATCAGCAGGACGCCTTCGCCCTTGCCGAGATCGAGCCCCAGCTTCTGCGCCACCCATTTGGCCGAAAAGCCGTGGGCGAAGATCGTGGCGATCACGACGGCGAAGCTCAACGGCACCAGCGCCTCCGCGCCTTCGACGCCATAGTCGGTCAGACGATAGGCGAAGAGGCCCGTCACCGCGACCGCGACGATACCGCGCGGCGCGATCCAGGCGACGAACAATCGCTCTCGCCAGGGCATTGCCGAGGCCATCAGACTGAGCAGCACCGTCGCCGGGCGGACGAGGAACAGAAGGAGCAGCAGGAACAGCACGAAGCGCAGCCGGAATGCCGACAGCGTTTCCCAGTCGAGCGTCGCCGACAGGATGATGAACACGCCGGATATCAGCAGGACCGACAGGTCTTCCTTGAACCGCCTGAGCCATCGGCTGGAATGGACGGGCCGGTTGGCCATGACCACGCCCATCACCGTCACGGTGACCAGCCCGGTCTCGTGCTTGACGATATCGGCGAGCACGAAGCCGCCGATCACCGTGACGAGCAGCACCGGTGCCTTGAGGAATTCGGGGACATAGCCGCGCGGGAAGAGCCAGGTGATGGCAAAGCCCAGAGCGACGCCCAGCAACGCCGCGACGACGGTCGCCGCGACGACGTCGCGCATGACGCTGGTGACGGTCGTGTCGGGGCCGTCGAATGCAACATAACCGAAAATCGCGACCGCCAGCAGCGCGCCGATCGGATCGTTGACGATCCCTTCCCATTTCAGCGTGTCGGCCACGCGCGCCGGTACGCGCAGCGTGCGCAGCATCGGCCCGATGACGGTCGGGCCGGTGACGACCAGGATGCCGCCGAACAGCGACGCGACACCCCAGGGCAGGCCGCCGCCATAATGGGCCGCGAGCGTGCCGAGCAGCCATCCGATCGGTACACCGAACGCCACCAGCCGCAGCACCGGATTGCCGGCATGGCGCAAGTCGCGGAAATTAAGGCTCAGCCCGCCTTCGAACAGGATCACTGCGACGGCGAGCTTGATGATCGGCTCCTGCAACGGCCCGAGGTCGCGATCGGGGTCGAGCAACGGGCCGAGATCGCCATATTGCGCGGGCAGCAGTTCGAAGACCATGCCCGATATCGGCCCGACCAGCAGGCCGGCGATCAGCATCAGCGCGATGGCGGGCCGACCGGTACGCCAGGCCACCCATTGCGCGCCGATTCCGATCACGCCGATCAGCGCGAGTTTGACGAGTAGCGAATCGATCATCGGATGGCCTTGTACACGTCTTCTTCCGGGGCTGGGTACGCCGGAAAAACCGGGCTATGGTGGGGCGCCGTGAATGAAGGGAGATTCACGATATGGGCGTCCTTGGCTTTGGCGGGTTCTTTTTTCGGGCGAAAGACCCGGAATCGTTGCGAAACTGGTATCGGGAACATCTCAACGTCGGTGCGGGATGCACCGGGGGAGATGGCGAAACGAACGAGTGGTTCTGGAATATCCAGTCGGGGCCAGTAGTTTTTGAGCCGTTCCGCGCGGACAGTGATTATTTCGCCGCGGAAAAGGCATTCATGCTCAATTTCCGGGTGGACGATCTCGAGGGGTTGCTCGAACAGCTCAACGCATCGGGCATCGCGATCGAGACCCGCGACGAATGGGATACGCCCGAAACGGGCCGTTTCGCGCGGATACACGATCCCGAGGGCAATCCGATCGAATTGTGGGAACCGCCGGCGGAGGCGTGAATGCCGCCGCTTGTCCCGATCTTCAGTTGGAGTGACTTTTCGTGAAAATCCTGTCGTACCTGTTCCTGACGCTTGCGCTCGCATGTGGGTTCGGAGCCGCGCCGTCCGTATCGGCGCAGGACCATTCCGCCGCGGTCGCCGCTTATGGCGCGCCCGATCGGGAAATGATGGTGCCGGTCGAGGGTGGGCGCGTCTATGTCCGGCTCAACGGCACGATCGGCAAGGGTGCCACGCCCGCCATCTTCATCCACGGCGGGCCGGGTGGAACGCATATCGGCTTTGCGCAGCTGCTGGGGCTGGCCGACGAGCGGCCGGTCATCCTTTACGACCAGCTCGACAGTGGGCGGTCGGATCGGCCCGATGATCCTGCGAACTGGCGGGTGGAGCGCTTCGTTTCCGAACTCGAATCGATCCGTCGGGCGCTGGGTATCGAGCGCTGGCATGTCGTTGGGCATAGCTGGGGCTCGGCGATCGCGCTCGAATATGCGGCCCGCTATCCCGAGCACGTCGCCTCCACGGTGCTTGCCGGCACCTATATCTCGACCCCGCGTTGGATCGCCGACGCCAATATGCTGCTGAAGAAACTGCCCGAAGCGGTGCAGGAAACCATCGCCGCCTGCGAGGGAAAGACGCCGCCGCCCGAAGCCGATTGCGATGCCGCCACCAACATCTTTTACGATCATTTCAATCGCCGCGAGCCGGCAAGCCCCGAACTGCTTGCCTATGCCCGCAATATCGGCGGGCAGGGATTCAATCCGACGATCTACAACGCGATGTGGGGGCCGAGCGAATTCCGTTCGACGGGATCGCTCAAGGATTATGACGCGATGCCGCTGCTCGCGAAGATCGACGGATCGCGGACGATGTTCATGGTCGGCCAGTATGACGAGGCGCGGATCGACACCGTGCAGGATTTCGCCGCGCAGACACCGGGTTCGGAACTGGCGGTCGTGCCCGGCGCGGCGCACGGCATGATCACCGATCGCCCGATCGCGACCGAAGCGATATTGCGCGGCTGGTTCCGACGGCAGGACGCGCGCGCCGCCGCGGTATCGGAATAAGGGCCGGATACTTCAGGGCAGGCGCAGCGCCACCGTGCCGCAGCCCAGCCCCTCCACTTCCAGCGTGAAGCTGCCGTGCAATCCTTCGGAAAGCGGGCTCGTCTGTTCGAAACCCTCGGGCACTTGCCCCAGAACGAATCGCGCAAGCTTGCGGCACCCGTTACGGGCCTGGACTCGCCATAGCGGCCTTGCGGAGCTGTCTTCCGCTGCACGAAGCGTGATTTCGTTGACGCGACGCAGGGCGCATCCATATCGCGGCCGATCAACGCCCGGTTTTGCGAAAGCGCGGCGATCACCGCGCCGTCTTCGCGGGCAAGCGCGATTTCGATGGGATCTGGCGTACACGCCGCCAGCATCGCCGCCGCCGGAATCAGAAAGGGCGCGAAACCCGCAGTGCCGGTTTCGCGCCCTTTCGACATGTCAGCGGGTAAGCCTCAACGCCCTATGACTTCGGCGCCAGCACCATCAGCATCTGGCGGCCTTCCATGCGCGGATAGCTTTCGACCTTGGCTTCTTCCTGCACGTCCTCGGCGACGCGCTGGAGCAGCGCCATGCCGAGCTGGCCGTGCGAAAGCTCACGACCGCGGAAGCGCAGCGTAAGCTTCACCTTGTCGCCGTCGCCGATGAACTTGCGCACATTCTTCATCTTCGTCTCATAATCATGATCGTCGATGTTCGGACGCATCTTGATCTCCTTGATCTCCTGCGTCTTCTGAGTCTTGCGCGCCTGGTTCGCCTTTTTCTGCGCCTCGTACTTGTATTTCCCCACGTCGAGGAACTTGCAGACGGGCGGATCGGCGTTGGGCGATACTTCAACCAGATCGAGGCCGTATTCGGCGGCCTGCTCGATCGCCTCGCGCGTGTACATGACGCCGAGGTTTTCACCCTCATGGTCGATCACGCGTACCTTGGGCACCTGGATGAATTCGTTGTGGCGGGGGCCGTTCATGGCCGGGGGCGCCATCGGGCGCCGCATCGGGGGTCGTATAGGAAGCTCTCCTGTAGTCGTTCAAAACAATAATACGGGATCGTCAGAATAACGCATTACGGCGCCGATCGGTAGCCGTCAGCGCCACATTGTGTCGAAAAAGACGCGCGGTGCGGCGCGTTTGCCGCACTTCACGTCTCGATATCGGCATCCAGTAGCCTGCTTGCAAGCATGGAAACCGATTAGTCGCGCAGATCAGGCGGCGTCGCCTCCTCGCGCAGCATCGCGACCGCTTCGTCAAGGCTCAGCATCTTCTGACCCTGCGACCCCAGCGTGCGGACGGCTACGGTGCCTTCGTCCGCCTCGCGCTTGCCGATCACCAGCAGGTGCGGAACCTTCGCCAGCGAATGTTCGCGCACCTTGTAGTTGATCTTTTCGTTGCGCAGATCAGTTTCGACACGGATGCCGGCAGTCTTGAGCTGTTCGGCGACCTGATTGGCATAGTCGTCGGCGTCCGACACGATCGTCGCGACCACCGCCTGCACCGGCGCGAGCCAGCACGGCAGCTTGCCGGCGAAATGCTCGATCAATATGCCGATGAACCGCTCATAGCTGCCGAAGATCGCGCGGTGGAGCATCACTGGACGGTGGCGCTCGCCATCTTCGCCGACATAGCTGGCGTCGAGCCGCTCGGGCAGCACGCGGTCCGACTGGATCGTGCCGACCTGCCACGTCCGCCCGATCGCGTCGGTCAGATGCCATTCGAGCTTGGGCGCATAGAAGGCGCCTTCGCCGGGCAACTCCTCCCAGCCATATTCCTCGGTCGCCAGCCCAGCGACTTCGACGGCGCGGCGCAGCTCGGCCTCGGCCTTGTCCCAGTCGGCGTCCGAACCGAAACGCTTTTCGGGGCGCAGCGCCAGCTTGATCGCATAGCGGAAGCCGAAGTCGTTATAGATGCGATCGGCGAGCTTGCAGAATGCCTGCACCTCGTCGACGATCTGATCCTCGGTGCAGAAGATATGTGCGTCGTCCTGCGTGAACTGGCGCACGCGCATTAGCCCGTGCAGCGCGCCGTGCGGCTCATTGCGGTGGCAGCAGCCATTTTCATAGATGCGCAGCGGCAGGTCGCGATAGCTCTTGATCCCCTGGCGGAAGATCAGGACGTGCGCCGGGCAGTTCATCGGCTTCAATGCCATCCACTCGGCGGCGTCCGAAACCAGCGGACCCTCGTCCTCCACGTTCGGCACTTCGTCGGGAATGACGAACATATTCTCGCGATATTTGCCCCAATGGCCGCTCTGCTCCCATTGGCGCGCGTCCATCACCTGTGGTGTCTTCACTTCGCGATAGCCCGCGCCGTCGACCGCGCGGCGCATATAATCCTCCAGCTCGCGCCAGATGACATAGCCCTTGGGGTGCCAGAATACGCTGCCATGCGCTTCGGCCTGCAAGTGGAACAGGTCCATCTCGACCGCGAGCTTGCGATGGTCGCGCTTGGCGGCTTCCTCGAGCCGCGTCAGATGTTCATTGAGCTGTTTCTTGTTGAGCCAGCCGGTGCCGTAGATGCGCGTCAGCTGCGCGTTGTTCTGGTCGCCGCGCCAATAGGCACCGGCGACGCGCATCAGCTTGAACGCCTGCGGATCGAGCTTGCCGGTCGAAGCCAGGTGCGGGCCGCGGCACATGTCGAGCCAGTCCTCACCCGACCAGTAAACGGTCAGGTCCTCGCCCTCGGGCAGTTCCTTCGCCCATTCGGCCTTGAACGTCTCGCCGTCCTTTTCCCATTTGGCGATCAGGTCCTCGCGGCTCCACACCTGGCGGATCAGCGGTTTGTCGGCCTTGATGATCTCGCGCATCTTCTCCTCGATGGCGGGCAGGTCGTCCATCGAGAAGGGCGCGCGGCTCTCGGGCGCCTTCACGTCATAATAGAATCCGTCATCGGTCGCCGGACCGAAGGTGATCTGCGTGCCCGGCCACAGCGCCTGCACCGCTTCGGCGAGGACATGGGCATAATCGTGGCGGACGAGTTCGAGCGCCTCGGCTTCGTCCCTGGCAGTGATCAGCGCGAGCTGCGCGTCGCCTTCCAGCGGGCGCATGATGTCGCGCACTTCGCCATCGACTTTCGCCGCCATAGCGGCCTTGGCGAGTCCCGGTCCGATCGCGGCGGCAATGTCCGCCGGGGTAGTCCCCGGGGCTACCTCGCGGACGGAACCGTCGGGCAGCGTTATGCGGAACATCTCGGACACGGGATTGGGCCTTCTCTATGGCTGGAATGAAAGAGCGCGGCTTATGCCCGCGCGGGGGCGATATAGGCAAGCGTGGAGGTGAGGGCGAGGGTGCCGGTACGATTTGCCCCGAATCCCCCAACCCCTTAGCGTCTCCCACAAGCCGAAGGAGGAACCGATCGCCGATCCCGCCGCCAGCCCGCAATCGAACCTTCCCGCCCGGCTCGACCGGCTGCCGTGGAGTCGCTTTCACTGGCTGGTCGTCGGCGCGCTCGGCATCACCTGGATCCTCGACGGGCTCGAAGTCACCGTCGCCGGATCGGTGGCCGGCGCGTTGCGTGACAGCCCGGTGCTGGCATTCAGCGCGGCCGATGTCGGGTTCGCCAATTCGATGTATCTTGCCGGGGCCGTTCTCGGTGCGCTGTTCTTCGGCTGGCTCACCGATCGCTGGGGACGCAAGCGGCTCTTCTCGATCACGCTCGGCCTCTATCTGCTCGCGACGGCGGGGACGGCCTTCACCTGGGACCTGCCGAGCTTCGCGCTGATGCGCTTCCTCACCGGCGCGGGGATCGGCGGCGAGTACAGCGCGATCAATTCGGCGATTCAGGAGCTCATCCCCGCGCGGCGGCGCGGCTGGACCGATCTGGTGATCAACGGCAGCTTCTGGGTCGGCGCGGCGATGGCCAGCGGCGTTTCGATCCTGTTGCTCGATCCGAACCTGTTCGCGCCCGATCATGGCTGGCGGCTCGCCTTTTTCGGCGGCGCGATCATCGGCGCGGTAATCCTGTTCCTGCGCCGCTTCATCCCCGAAAGCCCGCGCTGGCTGGCGATCCACGGGCGGCAGGAGGAAGCCGAAGCGGTGGTGGACGAAATCGAGGCACGCGTCGTGGCGGCGGGGCATGACCTGCCGCCGGTTCCGCCGATGGAAGCGCGGGTGCAGCCGCGCCGTGCGACGCCTTTGGGCGAAGTGTTCACGGCGCTGCTTCGCACCTATCCCAAGCGCACCGTCTATGGCCTGTCGCTGATGATCGCGCAGGCATTCTTCTACAATGCGATCTTCTTCACCTATGCGATGATGCTGACCGATTTCTACGGCGTGCCCACTGCGGACGTCGGCTGGTATATTCTGCCCTTCGCCGCCGGGAACGTGCTCGGGCCGCTGCTGCTCGGGCGGCAGTTCGACACGATCGGGCGGCGGCAGATGATCGTCTTCACCTATGGCGCCTCGGCAGTGCTGCTGACGCTCACCGGGCTCGCCTTCCGCGCCGAGATGCTCGACGCGACGACGCAGACGATCTGCTGGAGCGTGACGTTCTTCTTCGCCTCTGCGGCGGCTTCGGCGGCTTATCTGACGGTGGCGGAGAGCTTTCCGCTCGAAGTGCGCGCGCTGGCGATCGCGATCTTCTATGCGGCGGGAACGGGGCTGGGCGGTGTCGCCGCGCCCTGGCTGTTCGGGATATTGATCGAGAGCGGATCGCGCGATCAGGTGCTGCTCGGATACTTGCTCGGCGCGGGACTGATGGCGGCGGCGGCGCTGCTGGCCGCGTTCATCGGCCTGTCGAGCGAACGCAAGCCGCTCGAGGAAGTGGCGAAGCCGCTGTCGTGGGAATAAGGAGAGCGCGGCTTCCGGCCGAGAACCGGAGGTGGCCGGAAGCCACGTCTGGCGGGTCCGGGTCAACCCTGCCAGAAGACGGGACCGAGCTGGACGATCAGTCCGTTGTTCGTGCGGATCAGCGCGACGCGATTGCCGACATAGACCCATTGCAGCCCCGGAGGCGCCGGGGGCAGGCCATAGACGCCGGGCGTCACGACGACATAGTGGCGCAGCCCGGGTGGCACAGTGCCGCCTACGATCCAGCGACGGCGGACATAGGCGCGCGGCAGGGCGTAATAGCCATAGCCGGGCACGTAATAATATCCCGCGCGCGGCCCGTTATATTAGGTACCTGCGTTCGTAATCCGAAAGATTACAGCGGCCGTCAGAAATTTGTACGTAGGACCTATAATGGTGGCCCACATCTTTTCTGGCATTGTTAGAACCATAATTTCATCACCGACTCCCGGAGGCAAATCTCCAGGAAGTAAACCTCCATAATATAACTCAGTGATAAAGGAAAAGTAATTTTAGTTTCATGTAGAAGTAGATACGATAGCTCCTACATATTGCTCTGCTAGATCGGTTGCTTTGCGGTTAATTGACTATCATCCATCGCTCTTGCAACACAAGAAGAGCAGTAATAGCAAAGGGTACGCAATGAAAATCCAAACAAAGAGTATTGATGCGGATATCGCGAATAAGCCGAAATCAAATTTAGGATAGATAAATATATACACCGGATTAATGAAGCGATATCCAAATCGGTCAATGCTAGTTAGCAGAAAAATCATTCCAATCAGCCAGATTGCCAAAGAGAAAAATACTATCGCTCGTCTAGGCATGTTCATTCCTTGAAACTTTGCTCATAATACCACGGGGGATTTCCAAACACGACAACGCCTAGGTAGTATGTAACCGCGATCGAGTGTCATATCTCCGTATTGTTGTTAGCGTTGGATAAATTCAACATATCTGCCACGAACTGAAGGTCGCATCCCGTTTTCGAATCCCTAGGCCGGCGGTGGCGGCCAGCGATCGACGGTGACGCTGCGGCTGGTGGTGCCGCCATTGGGGCCGGTGCCGGTGCCGGTGACGGTGCGCTGGGCGTTGGCTGCGGGAATGGCGAGGCCGCCACTGCAACCGCGGCCGTCAATGCTAATCGCTTCACGGATTGCGTTCCCATTGCAGACCGGCAAAACGCGCCGGCACAGGAAGCGCAGGTTAGCCTAGTGCTGCATTCGCGTAACGAAGTGTAACGCGCCTAGGTCACCCCGAACGGGACGACGTGGTTCATCACGATATGGCCGATCTCCGCGCGGCCGAGGAACGGTACGTCCATTTCGTCGCACCAGCGGCGCACGATCTCTTCGGGGTTTTCGGCGAAGGGCGGGTCGTTTTCCTGGATATGGGTCATGTGGCCTAGGCGGATGCCGGCAACGCCCTTGAGCTGCGTCGCATGCGCCACAGTGAACAGCATCCGGTCGATGCGGTAGAGCGGCTCGGAAACTTCCTCGATCATCAGGACGTGATCGGTTAGGTCGGGGAGGTACGGCGTGCCGATCAGTGCATTGAGGATGGCGAGATTGAATGCGGCGGCGGGGCGCCCCTTGCCCTCACCGTTGAGGCTGGGTTCGAGCGCCCGGCGATCGCCGTCGATCAGCCATGCCAGCGCCCAGCCGAGGCTCTCCCCAGCGTCGTTGTTGCCCAGTGTCACCGGCATCGCGGCGTGGATCGGGCGGCCGACCCCGGCGGCATAGAGCGCGCCGAGCAGGAAACCCATGTCCGAAAAGCCGAGATACGCCTTGTCCCTGGCGGCGGGACCGAGAAGCGGCATGACTCGCGTCAGGATGCGGTTCGATCCGTATCCGCCGCGTGCGAACCACACTGCGTCGAACGCCGGATCATTGGCGACTTCCACAAATGCGGCGGCGCGCGCGTCGTCCGATCCGGCGAAATGGCCTTCGGATAGGTAGCATTGCGGGTGAAAGACGATGTCGTGCTCGGGATAGGTCAGCGCCACGAATGCCGAGACGCGCGTCGCGACGGTCTCGCTGATCGGACGTCCCGGTGCGACGACGGCAATGCGCATCAATTTCCCCTTCCGTTGGGTTCGAGCTTGTCGAGAACCCGGGGCTGGTTGGCAAGCCCTTGCATCGGGCCTTCTCGACGGACGCTTCTCGACAGGCTCGAAGCTGCTCGAAGCAAACGGGACGGATAGGGATATCCCGCTCAGTTCGAGCGTGTCGAGAACACTTGCCGGAGAGCAATTCGATTGTGATTGGCAGAAGGGACGCGCAACCACCGCTTGCCCCCCGCCGCCAGCCCGGATAGCCCGATGGCATGGAGCACAGCAAACCCTATTTCTTCGTCGGCATCGGTGGTTCGGGCATGATGCCGCTGGCGATGATCCTTGCCGGGCAGGGCGCGAGCGTCGCCGGATCGGACCGCAGCCTGGACAAGGGCGCGCTGCCCGCCAAATTCGGGTTCCTGCGCGATCGCGGCGTGGCGCTCCATGCGCAGGACGGCAGCGGGATCACGTCGGCCGATCAGATCGTCGTCGCTTCGGCGGCGGTGGAGGATACGGTGCCCGACATGGTTTCGGCGAACCGGGTCGGTGCCGCGCGCAAGAGCCGGGCGGAACTGCTCAGCGAGCTGTTCAACGCCGCGCCGATGCCGATCGGCGTCGCCGGGACCAGCGGCAAATCGACCGTTACCGGCATGATCGGCTGGATATTCTCCGCGCTCGGCCGCGATCCGACGGTGATGAACGGCGCGGTGATGAAGAATTTCGTCTCGCCCGACAAACCCTTCGCCAGCGCGCTGGTGGGGCAGGGCGATGCGTTCATCAGCGAAGTCGACGAAAGCGACGGCTCGATCGCGCTCTACTGGCCCCGCATCGCAGTGCTCAACAATGTCAGCCTCGACCACAAGACGCTCGAGGAATTGCGCACTTTGTTCGGCGATTTCGCCAACAAGGCGGCGCGCGCTGTCGTCAATATCGGCGACGCCGAAAGCGCCGCGCTGGCGGCGACGCTGCCGGTGGGCAAGGCGATTTCCTTCGCAGTGGAAGCGCCCGCGGATATCACTGCCGAAAATCTGGTGCCCGAGGCGTTCGGCATCGGTTTCGATCTGGTCGTGCGCGGCGAGCGGCTGGCGGTGAAGCTTGCAGTGCCCGGGCGGCACAATGTCGCCAATGCGCTTGCCGCGATCGGCGCGGCGATGGCGGCGGGCGTCGATCCGGCCGAAGCGGCGAAGGCGATCGAAGGCTTTACCGGCCTGCGCCGCCGCTTCGATTTCGTCGGCGAGGCGAACGGCGTCGCCGTGATCGACGATTTCGGGCACAACCCGGACAAGATCGCCGCGACGCTCGACACGCTGCACGCCTTTCCCGGCAGATTGCTGGTGATGTTTCAGCCGCACGGCTTCGGGCCGCTCAAGGTGATGCGCCGCGAACTGGTCGCGATGTTCGCGAGCAAGCTCGCCAAGGACGATCTGCTCGTCCTGCCCGACCCGGTCTATCACGGCGGAACCGTCGCGCGCGAAGTGACCAGCGCCGACATCATCGCGGATATCGCTGCGACCGGCGCCAACGCCGTGCACATCCCCGAACGCGAAGCCGCCGCCGCGCACATCGTCGCGCAGGCGCAGCCTGGCGATCGCATCGTCATCATGGGCGCGCGCGACGATACGCTGAGCCAGCTCGCGGCAAGGATGCTCGACGATTTGACAAGCTGACGTAGCAAAGTGGAAAGCTAAGTTGACACGTCGATGCGAATCGGCGTAAAGCTCACTTGTCATTTGAACAAGGGAGCTTTCCAATGCGTACTCGGGCAGCCAAGCGCTATCAGCGGCGCTTCTTCCTGACGATGGTCGCCTATGTCGCGGTGCTGTTCGCGTCGGTGACTGCGATCAATCAATATGAACCCACCGGCCTTCCGCTGGTCATCCTGTCGGTGCTGCCGGCGCTGCCGGTAATCGCCTGCCTCGTGGTGATGGGCTTCTACCTGATCGAGGAAACCGACGAGTTCGTTCGTCAGCGTATCGTTTCGGCGATGATGTTCGGCACCGGCGTCGTCCTCTCCATCGCTACCGTGCTCGGATTTCTGCAGTATGGAAAGGTGATCGGGAATGTCGACGTGTTCTGGGCCTTTCCGATCTGGTGCATGTCCTGGGGATTCGCTCAGTGCTGGCTGACCTGGCGCGACAGCCGCGCGGGCGGTAACGCATGAACAACCGCCTCCGCGTGCTCCGTGCCGAGCGCAAGTGGAGCCAGCAGCATCTCGCCGAACTGCTCGAAGTATCGCGCCAGAGCGTGAATGCGATCGAGACCGGACGATACGATCCCTCGCTGCCGCTCGCCTTCAGGATTTCCGATGTTTTCGATCTTCCGATCGAAGCGATTTTCACCAATCCGTCCAAGGAGAATGCATGATGTTCCGCACATGCCAGACCAACCGTACCAAACTCACCATCAGTATTTCGCTGGCGGTCCTCACACTGCTTGGCGCCAAGGCGCTGCGCGCCGAGCCGGTTATCGCTCCGGTCGTTTCGGCGCCGATCGCAGCCTCGCTTGATTATGCCGAAACCCAGATGGATCATATCTCGATCGTGAAGATGGGGCAGGGGCCGGCGGTGTTCCTGATCCCCGGACTGTCCTCGCCGCGCGCGGTGTGGGACAGCGTGGCGCCTGAACTGGCGAAGACCCACAGCGTCTATCTGGTCCAGGTCAACGGATTTGCCGGCGGCGATCCACGCGGCAATCTGGAGCCCGGCGTGCTCGATGGGCTGGTTTCCGATCTGCACGGCTTCATGGCGGATCGAGGAATCAGCGGCGCGGCGGTGGTCGGCCATTCGATGGGCGGGCTCGCCGGGCTGATGCTCGCCAAGGCGCATCCCGGAGATGTCGGCAAGCTGATGGTGGTCGACGCGCTGCCCTTTATCGGCACGCTGTTCGCGCCCGATGCCACAGTGGAAATGGTCGAGCCGCAAGCCGCCGCGATGCGCGATCAGATGGCGAGCCTGCACGGCAAGCCCTATCCCGACGCGATGGCGCAGCAGATTGCGGCCAGCAACGCGCTCAAACCCGAATCGCGGGCCCGGGTGGCCGAATGGGTGAAGGCGGCCGATGCACGGGTTTCGGCGCAGGCGATGTATGATGACATGACCACTGACATGCGCCCGGCGATGGCGGGGATCACGACGCCGATCACGCTGCTCTATCCCTTTTCGGCCATGCTGCCGCAGGAACGCGCCGATGCCGTCTACCAAGGCGCCTATGCCGATGCGCCGCAGGTCGATTTCGTGCCGGTCGGTGACAGTGGGCATTTCATCATGCTCGATCAGCCCGAGATCTTTGCGGAAACGTTGACGGCGTTTCTCGACTGACAAGGGAAATGCGCATGAAAAAGGGGCCCGGAGGATATCCGGGCCCCTTTCCGTTTGTGCGGGCGTTTACGATCAGTAGGTGCTCGAAAAGCTGCGATTGAGCGCCTTGGCGCTTTCGGCTTCGTCGCTGTCGCGGAACATCGCCATGTTCCGTTCCTCGTCGCGCCAGTGGTCCTGCGCTTCCTCGGCGGTCTTGCGCAGTTGCACCTTGGCGTTTTTCGCATCGACCGTATCGATCCAGCGGGACGGGATCGAATGGTGATGCCCGCCGGCATCCTTGTCACTTTTGGTAAGCAGGATGCGATCGCCGCGAACCTTGTCGACCTTGCCGACATGGCTGCCGTCGGAGCCGGTCACTTCCATATGCTCCTCGACGCGGTCGAGGCTGTCGCGCTGGCCCTTGCGATCGTCGCGAAAGGCACTGAATTCGCGATGGAAGCGATCGGCATTCTCGCGCCTATATTCTTCATAATCGCGATCCAGTTCGGCCATGCGTTCACGGCGCCAGCGGCGGTAATGCCCGTCTTCGTTATACGGATCGGCCCAGCGTTCGTCGGCGCGCTCGTCCATATGGCGGCGGCGTTCGGCTTCTTCGTCGCCGAACCAGCGACGCAATTCGTCACCGGCGCGCGCCATGAAGCCGCGATCCTCATAGTCATAGTCGTCGGGGCGGCTCAGGCCGCGTTCGCCATAGCGTTCGCCGCGATACCGCGGCCTTCCCGCTCGCGAAATCCGGGGCCGGGGGCGGCGATCATAGTCATCGCCGTGATGCCCATATTCGCTGCCCATGCCGTAGAAACGGCCGTCATCGGGGCGGCGATGCTCATATGCGTCCGGGTCGCGGGCAACGCGGCGGGGCAAGCGGTCATCATATCCCGCCGCTTCATAATCGCGCGCGCTCGAATGCGTGTAGGCACGCCCCGATCCATAATCGCGCGTGAAATCGTCAGCCGAACGACGCGGGCCATAGCCGGGCTCTCGTCCTTGCGGATAATAGCGGTCGTCCATGATGTCCTCCTTCGTCGTTATGATGTGCGCGCCGGCGCTGCGGCCGCGCGCTCGATGTACCGAATCAAAGGATGGGCTGGAGGATTGTTCCGAAATTTCCGATCTATTTACCGCTACTTAGTGCGATCTATCGCTGCGGAAACGAAACAAGTTGCGTTTGCCGCGTGCGCAGCAGTTGCATCGCGCTCGCGACGCAGCTAAGGGGAGCGCCTTCCGGCTTCGGCCGGATCATGGACGGGGCCGTAGCTCAGTTGGGAGAGCGCTGCAATCGCACTGCAGAGGTCAGGGGTTCGACTCCCCTCGGCTCCACCATTTTCCCCCCGCCTCCTTCCAATCCGTGTAAAAGCGTGAAAGGAAGCGAGGTTGCGGCGGTTCTAAAGCCTTCGCCGCGCAGGTATGCCAGTCGTTCGGTAAAGGCGAGCTTGAGTACCATCCGGCGGTATTCCAGCCTCCCGGTTTCCCAGAGTTTATAGGGGTTTGCGAGGAATTCCATCGCGGTTCTAAAACTCGCGAGATACTGGATTTGCGCAGGACGGCTTGTGCGCGGATTTTCGCGTAGAAGCAGTTTGCGCTCCTCAAGCTCACGAATGCGCTTTTCATATGCGTCGATCAGCCGCGCATCATCGGCCTGAGCGATACGGTCGAAAAACTGGTCGACCGTCTTTTCGATTTTGCGGATTTCGTTTTCAGCGGCGTCGGCCTGAGCGCGTTGAACCGCGTTCCGTTTGTCCCATAGGTCGCGGAGCAAATCGCGCATGATGGCGAACAGCGCATGCGATGGCCGCAAGGCGCGCAACAGTGCGACGAATTCTCCTTCGAGATCGGCGCGGCGAATGGACTTGCCATAGTCGGCGCATCCCTTCTGCACGCAAAGGTAATAGGGGTAATGCTTGGTGCGTCCCTTCGACCAGCAGCCGTAAAGCGGCTCGCCGCAGGACCCGCACACCACGAAGTTCCGCAGCGGGAAATCACGGTTGATGTTCTTCTTGGCAGGAGCCTTGGCGGTTTCCTTCATCCGCTCCTGCGCCCGCTTCCATGTCGCAAAGCTGATAAGCGGCTGGTGCTTGCCTTCGAGAAGCGCAATGTCCCACTCGGCGACCTCGATATATCCGGCATAGATCGAGCGCTGGAGCAGTTTGCGGATGTGGCGATGGGTCAGCCGATGCGAGGGCCCATTCGCCCATTCGGGCTGGCCTGTAAGGAAGCGATAGACTTCTGTCTGGGTCTGGAACCGCCCTGCTGCGTAGCCTTCAAAAGCCTCGGTAATCATGGTGGCGAACGGTTCGTCGGGCACCAGCATCTTGCCGTGGCCCGCCACCTTTTCGTAGCGATAGCCGACCGGGGCCTGAAAACACCAATAGCCTGCCAGCGTGCGGGCACGCATGCGGTTCTTTACCTGTTCGGCATTCTTCTGGCGGTGGTGCTGGGAGACGCTGGCGAGAAGGTGTTCGACGAGCTGGCTGTCGCTGTCCGCGCCGAACTCGATAGAGGGGGAGGCGAGGATGCCGCCCGCTTCCGCGATTTCTGCGCGGAGTTGAAGATGCGCCGTCATATCGCGGGCGAGTCTGCTGATATCGTCGATGATTACGGCATGCGGTTCGGCGCGATGCTCGCGTAAATAGGTGAGCATCCGTTCCATGGCTGGACGCTTCGAGGCCGCGCCGCTGATATCGTCCTTGTAGACGCCAACGACGCGCATGCCCTTGTACGCGGCATAGTCGCGGCAGCGGCTCTCTTGGCTGTCCAGCCCATGACCCTGCGTCTTCTGCTTGGTCGAGGAGACTCTCGCATAAATGACGGCATTCTGTTCTGTTGTTTCTGTCATGGGCTAGTCCTTATATTTGGTTCATCCTCCAATCCGGTGAGCGGAAAGTCCTCATTCAAGCTGCCTTCGAAGGCTTGGCGAGCTATATGGGACATAATGGTCACGAACGTATCAAAGTGAGTGCGAGAATCTTCTTCGCTCATGTCGAGATTGTCGTAGAATTCTCGATATTCCTCAAACTTCAATGTCATATGTGTTCCATGTGATTTGTGGTTACAATTTTATCCCAGCCAGATAGCTACCGGAATCGTTTATTCGACTTATCCACAAGGCAGGCCTGGGTCGGGTCGGTACCAAGCGCGATATCGATCGCCGCCTCGGCGATGCGATAGAGAACGGCGATCAGGTCCAGCTTCTGCTCAACGCTCGCGTCCATGCCGTCAAGGTGATGCAGATAGGCTGAAAGATCGTGTTGCATGTTCATGGCTCTGTCGGTTGCGAGACGGCAAGGCTGTGGTTCGGCCTGCGTCCCCTCGGGTTTGTCGTTGTTGTTGGAATACGCGCCCGCTGCGTCCCCGCTGGGGGCTTAGATACGCAAAAGCCCCGCCGTTTCCGGCGAGGCTCTATCGATCTGGATGCACTGGTAGCGCGTTTAGAAGCAATGGAACATATTTAGAACAAAAAGTCTAGGAATATATTCCGAAAAACAGTGATTCATCGTGCCGCATTTATCGACGATGGTGGCTGACAATTAATCTCGCTCCTTGGCAGCACGATGAGAATTTTTCTCGCTTATTTTTTTGATCTGCTCTTTCTTCTCGCTTGAAACGTCGCGCTCCCATGACATGCTGACTGCATTGAAGGAGGCTGAAATGACTGACGATATCAAGCGCCGAGGGCGGCCCAAGGGAAGCGAGAAGGATGATAGCGAGGCACTGGCTGCGATTGCCGACCTCATGCTCACTGAACCAAATTTGAAGCCGACCACAGCGATGCGGCGGTTCAACCGGAACGCAAACGAGTCAACGATCCGCCGCTGGCAATCGAAATGGCGCCAACGGAAGGCAGCGCTGCTTGCAGAAGCCAAAGACCGCCGCGCTGCGAGCGTAGTCGAGCACAGGAGTAGCAGCCCGGTCAGCATGACCGATGTTTTGGGTGATGTGGAGGCGCTGTACAATTCCCCCGCAGTCAGGGCCGCACTCGCATTTCAGGAAAGCCCAGAAATGCGAGCTCTCCGCAAAGTCTATAATAGCCCTGAAATGAAGGCCATGCGGGCTATGCGGGAAATACATAATAGCCCTGCAATGCAGGTGATGCGTGAGGTGCACAGAAAATTGGCTGCACTGAACCTCCAGAAGGGCTGGTAGGCGCTCGCGTCTACGCATACCCGTCCACATGGTGCAAGCGTCCGCTCTGGTGCTGCGGGAAGTGCGCAAGATGCGCGGGCACGTCCTTGGCCATTACGCGCACCCATTTGCTGCCGATCAGCCCCGGCAGCTTCACGCGATCGGCGGGCGGATGGAATGGGTTCGGTAGCCATTTGCCGTTGAGATCGCGCTGCTCGAAATGCGGCCTCTTGGTCGCATAAATGGGCGGCAGGTCGAGGCCGGAGATAAATTCGATCATCCGGTCTTCGGGCATCGCCAATATCTCGTCGGGTGTCATGAGCGCCCGCTGCATCATGCTCTCATGCTTCGATGCCTTGCGATAATGGGCGTAGTCGAACGCCGCGCTTGCATCGCCCTCGAACAGGAAGCGGCTCAGCGCCTGTTGCTGCTGGCGGCGTGCGCCTTCCTGTTTTAGCGGGTCGTCATAGCGCAAACTCTGGTTGCCGAGCATGTTCGAGACGAGCTGCGCGGTCTGATAGTCGCGCACACCGAAAAACATGCGGAGCTGCGCCGAGCCGATAAAGCTCTGCAAGGTCGCGGCACCGAAGTTGCGGATGATCTGGCCTACGTCCTGAAACACCGCGAAGGTGCGCACGCCTTCACCGCGTCCGAAGGTGAACGCCGAGAGCAGGGATTCAAAGCGGCCCATTTGTCCGGCCTCGTCGACGATCATGGTCAGGCGCGGCGCATCGGGCGCGCGGCCCTTGTAAAGGCGGCTGACCGTGAACAGCACGCGCAACAGCGACGACCAGATCGAGACATATTCCATCGGCACGTTGACGAACAGGCTCGCCACCTGATGCGGGTTGACCAGATCGGCGAGCGAGAAGTCCGGCTCGTCCAGCGAGTCCATCAATGTGGGGTCGTTGAGGAAACCGAGCTGGCCTTTGATGGTGCCGAGGATTGCGCCGAACTCCTTCGGCACGTCCTTTTGTTTGTGCCAAATCTCGGCGGCTCCGGCGCGAATGTCGTGGTGCTTCGAATCTTCCATCGCGCGGAGCTGCGCATCCCAGAACAGCGCATCGCCCTCGATCGCGTTCAGCACGTCGCGGAGCATCGGGAAGCTGGCCTTGCCGTGCTGTTCGACGAGCGATTTGATCAGCAGTTCGAGCCATTGGCGCGCGCGCAGCTCGAAATAGTGGCCGTTGCTGCTGCCGGAAAGCGGAATGAGAGCGGCGGCGATGAAGCCGCAATCGGCGTGAAAACGCGGGTCGGCTTCGTTCAATATGTCGAGCGGGTTGAGGCGGTGGCTGGGGAGAATATGGGCGTGGAGCTTCACCGGATTCCAGCAATAAGCGTAGGCCCCGTGCGCCGCGAAGTTGTGGATGGTGACGGCGGCAAGCTCGCCGCGCGGGTCGAGAACCCAGAGCCGCTGTCCTACGCAGCGGATAATCGCTTCCATGAGGACATCGCGGGATTTTCCGGCCCCTGCGCCCGCAACGATCAGACCAGGCGAGTCGGAATCGAGCCGCATCAGGCGGTTGCCGCTATATCCGATTGGGAAGCCCGTTTTGCCGAACAATCCGGCGCGGGCGATTTCCTCGTCCTCCGCCCATCTGGCGCTGCCGAAGCGCTCGTCTCCAAAATCACTCATGGCGTGGTCCTTTCACGGCAAAGAAAAAGGGCGGGGATTGCTCCCCGCCCTGAAAGCGTGTTGGTGGTCGTCGCTTATCCTGCACACTGACCGAGTAGGATGAGAGCGACGACGATAACGCCGACGATCGCGAGGCCATTGCCTTCTTGCCTCGGGCCGTATTCGACGTTGGCACGCTTCGGCTCCCAGATTTGCTGTTTCGCCATAGTTGGCTTCCTTTCTTTATGCCGCCTCATTGCGACGTTGTTCGAATATCGCGGCGGGCGCGGTGGCTTGGGGGGTTAGAAGAAAAGAATCCCGAACAGCGTGCCCGCAACGAACGCCAACCAAACGATGACGGGCCAGTCGGGGCCGTTCCGGCGGGGCGCGGTGCACATTGCGGAAGCCGCGCCTTCTCCCATGGGAATGATGGTCATGACGCTCCTTTCCAGCGGGTCGGGCGGGTGGCCCGATTTCTGATTCCGCTGGATAGAGGGCCGGAGGCGTGCGGCTGGGGGGATAGGCTCAGAACAGGCTATATTGGCGGCTGCGCTCCAGATGCGCTTTCCATTCCGGCTTTGCGGCTTCCGCGTCGAGCCACGCGATCACCTGTTCGACAACATCCGCGCCGAATGTCTCGATGATCCCCGGTTGCTCATAGTGGGAGCAATAGCCCGTCATGGTGATCGGCAGCGGTGCGCGTTCGGGGTTGATGCTGCGGATTTCGAGGTGGTCGATCATGTCCCATTTGAGGGGCGTATAGGTCACTTCGATCTCGATACCCTGCCATGTGAAGCGGTGCGTTTCCTTTGCCATATCAGTGGCTCCAGAACACATGGACGTGACCGAAGCCCGTTTCGAGCGCCAGCACGTCGGAGATTTCGAGATCGCGGCCCATACGATCGTAGTCGATATAGAAGCTGAGGCTGTCGGGGATGTCCTGCGTTTCCTCGGTCAGTCCCCGCGCAAAATCGGAAACGGATTCATACTCACCCGCGTATCGGTCCTCGATCGCGCTGCGGGCTTCGTCCAGATCGCCGAAATAGGAAAGCAGTTCACCTGCCAGCTTGCCGTGCTGGCTGATGAACGCGGCAATCGCGGACACGTCTTCCAAGCCTTCATATTCGGAGAGCTGATAGCCTTCAAAGCCCTCGTAATCATGGATGGCCCATTCTTCGGCATCGGCGATCGGTGAAGCCCGCAGCATCGCGGCCACCTCGTCATAGATCGCCCATGCGTCCTGCTCGGCATCAATCCAGCGTCCGTGTAAAATGCCGTTATTGTAGGCGGCGAGGCACGCCACATAGATTCTGATCTCGTGTTCTTTCTCCATTTTCAAATCCTCTTGGGAATGGGGTTGCTCATGAACCCCTGCCTTCCGGCGAGGATGGGTGTGCAAACGGAGGCAGAAATCGGCGGCGGGCGCAGCCGCTTGCGGCGAGCCTCGGGAGACCGTCTATTTTTGGTGAAGTGCGCTGAGGGCGAAGCCCTAAGCCCGCATCAGTGATCGTCACCCGCATGGGCTGAGACGCGGCTCAGCGGCGAAGCCGTAGAGCACGCCCGGATGCCCGCAAAATTCAAGTGTAATCAGTTTATTTGCACGCTGCCTATTAGTCTGAGCAATCGCATAGACTCTGCTGTTAGACAAAGAATCTGGGTAAGCCCAAGAGGACTGGCCCGCTGCCCGAATTCTGGACCTGTTTGAGCTGGAAAATTCCAGTTATGATCGGAGGGTCAGGAGACGGGCAGCAGATCAAGTCCAGCCGGACCGGTCAACGACGGGTATAAGATGGTGTCTGCGTTCCCCTGTCCACCGCTAGGTATGAAGTGCAGCCTTCCCAAAAAAATAGAGTGTGACGAGGCCGCCGATTCCTGAAAACGCGACCAAGAAGTTGACACCACCTTCATCAACACCCGCAGACAACAATATCAACGAGATGGCTATGGGCAAAAAGAAGGCTGTGACTCCTAGAGTCAGATTCAGCGATCGCCGCCGATAAGAATCAGATTTCAATACAAGTCTGAGGCTCTGAATCACGGCAATCAAAATTGAGCCAACACCAAGAAGGGTAACAGCAAATTCCATAGCGGGTTATTCGCAAACTCTCGGGATGTTCGTCTGAGGCAGCATCGCTTCAGCAGCTTCACCAGCCAACGCACCAACAACGTCATCAGCGAATGGCACCACCCCGATAACGCCGCGTGCAATTAGAGTTCCTGCTTCGCGGCGACCTACACCGGTTTCGATCGAGGCTCCAACTTCACCTATCAACTCAAAACCGCCTCCAAGCCCTTTGGCAAGGAGCGCTGTAAGAGCCAAGCCTCCAGCTAGACCTTCGGCAGGCAATCCCACAGGTGCGCCTACACCCGTACTTGTAGTGACAGCACCTGCTGCTGCAACACCACCTGCCAACAAGAGCGTCTGGTCCCCGGCGTCGTCCAGGCCTCTCCCAAAATCACGAAGACCATTGAAGAAGCTCCGCGCGGCTTGATTACATCCCTGCCCACTTTGCGGCAACTAAGCAGTTGCCTCACATGCAGCCGTATTTTATATCTTTACCTTCTATAATCACTTTACCGCGCGCGGGATACCCTCCGGTGTAGTAGCAGCCTCTAGCTCTATATCTCTTGCCATCAATGGTCCAAGAGACAAAGAAGCTTCCTTCGCCGTGCAAGTGCTCTGAAAAACTCAATATCTCACCAGGACCCGCGGCTCCCATCTCCCAAGACGTTTTTCTATCACTTATTACAACATCGGTGATCGGCTCACGCCCGCCGTTTATTACCTCAAAAGTACTGTAATAGTCCCTGCATGCACCAATGAGCATCGCAAAAGCGACCAAGACGATCAGGGTGATGCTCTTCATTCGATAATGTCCAAGCAGCCGTTCTTGATCGCGATCGATGCCAGATCTGCGGTAGGAACTCCTCTCCAACGCGGGTCTGTTGTCATCGCAGCTGCGACAGCGTTGTTATACGTATCCATTTGCCTAGATCGAACATCACGCTGACTCGTTAGCGGATAATTGGCTTCGTGAGCATTCCCAAATGCTAATGCCCGATCAGGCCCAAGCAATCTTGTCATTGCGGAGATCCAGTAAAAATGACGAAAAGCATCCCTGACAGTGCCATCCGTGCCAACATCTGGATAAGCTGCTGCCGAAGCGGCGCGAGCTTGATCGCGCGCTACAAGCGCTGGGTACACGCCTAGAGGATCACGTACGGCTGCACCGTGTTCGCCGACGCTTCCAACAGGCCGACTGGCGGGAACGGCTGGGCAAACATTTTGCGGCGATTTTCGCGTAGCTCATTCGTCGAATGTATACTCACCACAATGGGGACAGGGGTCAATCACGAACGGCCAGTAAAAGCCATTTGCATCTTGCGAGATTGGGCCATGCCCGCATTTGCGGCGCTTAAGAGCGCGACTAGCGGCAAAAATAAGAGCGGCAATGCAAAGGATAATCCAAGAGATCGACAATATGTCAGTTTTCCCCATCGGAAAAATAATCGTCATAAAAAATAGAGTTGCCGCGTATATTGAAACGCTATAGAGACCTTTTCCAATTGTCATTGTCGCCTCACACACTGAGGGTCGAGATTTGTGACACCTCCTGAACCGACAGTTACGCTACCGCCCGGCGCTTGAGGCCCGAATGTCACGTTCACCCCCTGAAATCCTTCGCCATTAACTACCACTCCGATATCAACAACGATAAAGTTTGCTTCGAACTCTGTGAATGGCCCAATCAGAGACTGCTGACCCCCGGGGTAGTATCCAACTTCAATACCTGCCCCAATGTTGACTCCGGCACCACCGGCAGCATTTCCGTAAAGCTCCGTATCCAGCCAATTATCGACGGCAAATCCTCCGCCAAGACTACCTCCTCCGATCGGAGTGACGTAATCCAATGCCCCGCCAACAGTTACAACGCCACTTGCAGGACACGGCCTTTCCTTTTGCGGCAAGTGAGGAACCCGACGCCAAGGATCGTAGCTCGCTGCGTTTTCCCCGACGCACCAGCGTCTTGCAGGCGCCAGCGGCTGAGACGGCGATGGGGGACGGGCCTCAGACCCCCAGAGGCGGTTTTCCGGCGCGCGGGAGCCGTCGCCAGGATGCGGCGCGGCTTGATCGCAAGGGCGTGCCCGGTGGTCATGGGAGCAGGGATAGCGCGCAGGCGCTCGATGCGCCAGCTTTGGGAGGTCAGTCTTCCTCAGCCGCCTCTTCGTCGAGTCGGGCGAGCAGCGCGGCGCGAGCATCGCCGGCATCGTCGGCCGAGCTGCCGGCGCGTCCGCGCTTACCGATCGGCCGCCCCGGATGGGTGGCGGTGTGGATCTGTTTGAGCATGCGGATGCTGACCTGGGTATAGATCTGGGTGGTGGAGAGTTCGGCATGGCCGAGCATGGCCTGGATGAACCGGATCTCGGCCCCGCCTTCGAGCATCAGCGTCGCCATGGTGTGGCGCAAGAGGTGGCACGAGCCGGTCTTGCCGATATCGGCGGCGGCGACGTAATTGCGCACGAGCTGAGTCATGCGGTTGGCCGCGAACGCCTCGCCCGCCGTGGTCAGGAACAGCGTGCCGTCATCGTCCCCGAACGCGAAGTCGGGCCGCACGTCCTCACGGTATTTGTCGATCCACTGGAGCGCCCGCGCGCCGATCGGGATCATCCGGTCCTTGCGACCCTTGCCTTGGCGCACCAGCAGCGTGCCCCGGTCGGAGTCGATATCGGTCAGGCCCAGGTTCACCAGCTCCATGCGGCGGATGCCGGTCGAGTAGAACGTCTCCAGGATCGCCCGGTCGCGCAGGCCGATCGGCGTGCCGGTGTCAGGCTGCGCGAGGACCAGCTCGGCCTCGCGGGCGGAGAGCACATGGCGCGGCAGGCGCTTTTCCATGCGCGGCAGGTCCAGCTCGCTCGCCGGATTGTAGAGGATGTGATTGCCGCGCGCGAGCCACTTGAACAGCGCCTTGATCGGAGTGGTGCGCACATGCTGGCTGCGGGTCGATAAGGGCTCGCCATTGGGCTTGCGATAGAGGAACAGGTGGCGCTGATAGCGCTCCAGGATCGGCTTGGTGATCTCCTGCGGGCGGGTCAGTCCGCGCTCCGCGCACCAGGCGATGAACGGCCTGACCGGTGATTGCGCCGGTCCGTCCAATGCCGGTTTCCAGCCCCTCGATCGCATGGAGCGGGCCGCAACCTCAGGCGGAACCGGGCGCAAAAGCAGCCTCCCTCCCGCCGCATCGATCGCCAGCCAGCGCAAATCGTCAGGCACAGGCGCAAGGCGGGGGCAGTTGGGAGATTTCACCCGCTGTTACAGCACTTTGCAACCCGACGACTTGCACACGATTGGCACATCCAAATCGCGATTTGCCCGCAAATCGGTCGATGCACTCCCGCAAAATGGCAATCAACCCGCTGATCTTGCACCATTCTCCATGCGGCAGGCGCTGCGTCCGGTGTGCTCGCCAGATTCCACAATGCACGATGCCGATCCGGTGAAGATGCCGGGGCGTTCAAGGAGGGACATTCATATCATTCGCAATAACGAATGTTTGGTCATGGACGGATTGCTCTTACCTAGAAGAGCTCCGAGTATCGCCAAGCGATTCTCCGTCCTCATCGAAAGTAAGAAAGCTTCCGATAGCCCACGTGCAAGCGGCATAATCGATCAAAAAAATCACGGTAATTGCAAAGCTAGAGTATTCCCTTAACCGCTCTCCAACTGCCAAGATCATGACCAAGTGGACTATAGCGATAATCACAAGTCCAAAGTGCAATCTCCGCCTCGGCTCACCATCATGCAAAGTATGCCATAAGAAGATTAAAACGCCTTGTACGCAGTATGTCAGATAGCCCCAGTGGAAGTCGCGCAGAACGCCGACGAGGATGGCTAATGGAAGCGCTGCCGCCATTACCCAAACTACTGCCGTCAAACGCTTCTCCATCCACCTGTTGATGGTGTTCATTGTGCGTTGCTGCGGCAATCGCGGTATTGCTCGTAGCCCTTTCTCACATCGTTGATTGCACCACCGATTGCCAGAAACATTCCTACGCCCGGCACCGCGCGCGCAAAACGTCTCCCAAGCGATGTTCCAGGTTGTGCCCCGACACGGGCTGCTTCTGGGCTCGCAGCAGAAAGGCCATATGCAAGCGTCGATGAGCCCGCGCCAACGGCGTCAGTTTGAATTGCGCTGTTTACCAAGCCGCCAGAACTAGTTGCCAGACCAACTAGCGCTTTTCCAGCTGTGCCGAGCGGCGTAGCCGATACCGCGGCACTCCCGGCGTTCAGGGCAAAGCTCACGCCGTTGTCCTTTACCGCACCCAACAGACAGGCACCAACCGAGTCCTCCTCCTTTTGCGGCAAGGGTGGGTCATGGATTCTCACGCTTCTCCGAAAGTCGCCATACGCGTCTGATCGAATACGCAAGGTAGCCCAAAGTTGAGACCGTAAAGATTATCGCGACCAAAAGGCGATTGTCATTCATAATGATGCCATAGGAAAATGACATCGATGATATCAATCCTATTGCTACTTCTATTAGAGAAAACCTCCAAAACTTTTTTCTTATGCGCCTCTGCATTAACGAGAGAAGGATGAGGGCGTTCGCCCAGAAAGTGAACTTCAGCGCGATAAAAACTAGCGCTGTCACGCCAATGAGGGCTGCAAGGCTGTCCATTACCGAACCCTACAAGCCGCAGCCTCGGCGCCATTTGAAGCAACAAGCCCGACTCCCTCGCCGATAACGTCAGAAGCTCCTCTGCTCGTTCCAGCACCAATCCGGACGGCTATCCGTGAGCCCACGCTTGCTCCGCCTCCTACTAAAGCACCAATCCCCGAAGCGATGGCCCCTTGAGTATCTCCCTGATAGAGCTTGATACCTGCACTGATAACACTGGCTCCTGCCGATGCTACTCTGGCGCCCGCTGCAACACCAGCGGCAGATATCCCACCTACGACCGTCGGCGCAGTCGCGACGGCGACACCTGCGGCACCAACCGCCACAACGTCCGCTCCAAGCGCGAAGCCATCTAAGACAGCTGTAGCGGAACCTAAGTACGAAGTGAGGTCGCTATCGCACGGAACAGGATCATTTTGCGGCCGCGGCCTTGGCACAGAACGCGAACCACCACCGCCAGCCAATGGATTGTGTCCAGGCCAAGGGGTTGTGCGTACAACTATCTCTGCTACGCAATCGAAAAGGGGCTCGATCCAAACATTAATTACTTTAGAGACTGTACTACCATCCGGGAGCAAGTAGTACTCCCTGAGGGTGGATTCCCTTATTACGCATGCAAGGCCGGTGGGGTCAATTCGATTAACCGGATCATTGCCAACATAGCCGTAGATATTAGGACCATCGGCATAACCGATGGGATCGGTCTGCAGGAACCTGCCCAGCTCGGGCGCGTACATCCGGGCCTTGTAATAGTAGATATCGAGGTCTTCGAGCCACGCCTGGCCGGTATATTGGAACCGCCCGATATTCCCCGCCCCGGGATTACCCCAGGCGTCATAGCTGTTGGCAGAGAGCAGCGTGCCGTCGCTGTCGGTCACCGCCGTGATCGACCCCAGCCGATCGGGCATCAGGTTGCGCATATAGGATAGCGAGACCCCCGAGCCTTCATACCAGGCGATCGGCGCGTCCACCCGGCCCGGATCGAACACATAGCGCCGCAGGATCGCGCCCGAGCCGTCATATTCCATGATCAGCCGGTCGCCATCGTAGAGATATTCGGTCGCGCTGCCCGATACCGAGGGGTCGGCGCTTTCCCACAGCCGCCCAAGCGGATCATAGGACAGGCTCGCGCTGTGGCTGCCCGAGGCGCTCGTCAGCCGGTTCTGCACGTCATAGCCATAGGTCGTGCCGCCGTCGCTCGTGAGATTGCCGTTCCCGTCATAGCTGAACGCAGTCCCGGCGACACTCGAATATTGATTGAGGCCGTTGGCCACATAGCCCTGGCTGCCGTTGTCGTAGCCGGTGAACGCATAGGCGTCGTTGCTGCGATCCTGTGACATCACCTGGTTCGCCGGATTGTAGGCGAAGGTCGTCGTCAGGTCCGAGGCCGTGCCCGACAGATCGAACTCCAGGCTCGCAAGGCGCGAGACATCGTCATAGCCATAGACCAGATCCGCGTCGCCACGCCGCTCCTCCAGTGTCCGGCGGCCGAGATCGTCATAGCTGATGTCCGAAAGCACATTGCCGCCGCGCTTGATGCGCGTGACCCGGCTCAACACGTCATATTCATAGGCGACGAAGGCACTGTCGGGATAGGTCAGCTGCGTGCGGTTGCCCGCCGCATCATATTGATAGCTCAAGGTGCGCGCCGTGCCGCTCATGTCATTGCTCGTCGCGGTCACGCGCCCGAGCGCATCCCAGTCATGGCTGATGCCCGTGCCGGTGGTGGAGCCGTGGCGCGCGTACAACAGCCGCCCGAGCAGATCGTAACCGTAATAATCGTCCGGCCCGGGAATATTCTTCCGGTAAAGGCGGTTCAGGTCATCATAATAGAAATAGATGTTCTGAGCCGCGCGCGTACGCAGCTGCACGATATTGCCGTTGGCGTCATAGTCATAACGAATGTGATCACTGCTCGAACTGGTGCCCGCCCCCTGGGTCGTGTCGGGGAAATAGACACGCGAGAGCCGGTCGACGCCATCATAGCTATAGCTGGTCTTGTTGCCCTCGCCATCGGTAAGCGATTCGATTTGTCCATTGTCGGTATAGGTGAGCGCCTGAACGACCGCGGCAACGCCGGTGTCATAGCCCGAGATCGTTTCGAGCGCGCGGCCATTATCGTCATATTCGGTCCTGGTGATACGATCGGGCCCGAAGCTGCCACCCGTATTCGCTTCGCACGCATCGGTCTGCGATCCCCAGGCGGCGGCGTTCATGCGCAACGCGGTACATTCGAGCCGTCCACGGCTGTCATAGCCATATTGGACGAGCTGATAGGTCGTGCCATCGGCGCTCACCGCATCCTGGGTCTTGCGCGCGGTCGCGGCGTCATAGGTTGACGTGGCTTGCTGGAGCGAGACGAAGTTGCTCCAATCGGTGTCGCTCGTCCCCGTAACGGTGCCGAGCTCGGTTTCCGTACGCTGGCCGTCATCATTATAGTGCATCCGCAGCGCCTGCCGAACCAGCGGCCCCGCGCCGTCGGGATCGGGCGCGATGACGCCCAGCAGCTGGCGGCCCAGATCATAGCGATAGCTGGTCGTATCGGCGGTGCCCGACAGCGGACCATCGACGCTGGCGATATTGCCGACCGCGTCATAGGACGGCTTGACCGTCGAGGAGACACTGGCATCGCCCGCGCGACTTTCCATCTCGGTCAGCAGGATATTGCTCGCGGTCGAGGCCGAACCCGATTGATAGGTGAACTCGGTCACGCTTTCATCCGCGCTTCCCGTACAGCTCGATCCCGAAGCACAGGCCGACACCCGCTCGAGCCGCACCACGGGCGTTGGCGCCTGCACCAGCGTTCCTGAGGCATTGCGATACCATGCATAATGGCTGCCATAGGTGTAGCGGGTCTGGGGCCGCGTTCCGCCCGATGCTGCTGCCGGTCGCGTAACCGTCAGTACGCCGCCGTGACTGCTGTTATAGGTGTAGTCGGTGACATTGCCGAGCGGATCGGTGGTGGAGACCGGCTTGTTGCAGACCACTGCGCTCGCCGTCGCGCATTGATCGGTATAGGTCGTGCTGCTCGCCGGGTAGCTGCTCTGAAAGACGATATCCGAAAGGGTCGAACCCGATTTGGGCGATACGGTTATTTCGGTCACATTGCCGCGACTGTCATAGTCATAGCTGACCGAGTTGCCTTCCGGCGCGGTTACCGTTTCCAGAAGGCGCGTCGTTGCGTCATAGCTGTAGCCGGTCTCATTGCCGAGCGCGTCCTCGTCGGAAATGATCTGCATATAATCGAGGTCGGTCGTGACGATCCGCTTCTCGTCGCCGGAAGCGTTGACGGTGGTCGTCCTCTCATTGGTGCCGGTGTCATCGGCATAATCGTAGGTCGTCGTAACGCCGTTGCGTACCACCGAATCCACCATGCCATTGCCGTCATAGCTGATGGTAACATTATCGGTGCTGGCGCCGGGACGTTTGATGCCGGTCAGCCGCCCCGAAGTGAAGCTGTAGGTCGTTTCGTTGCCCAGGCTGTCGGTGAACGATTCAACGCCGGACATCGAGAGCGACGGCCAGCTCTGCGAATAAGTGCAATAGAGTGAATCGGGATCGCAGCCATCGACGGTCGTATTGACCAGCGTCACCTTCGAGACGTCGAACCAGGCATTCGAATCCTCCAGGGAATCGGGAGGGATGACTTCGTTGAACGTCATCCGCATCTGATAGCCGCGATTCGATTCCACGGAGATCAAGCGACCTATGGTGACATAGGTCTGGCAGTCGCCGGGCCACCCTTTGAGGCAAGTGGACGCGACCTGATAATGGTAGGTCAGCTTCTCGCCATTTGGCCGGGTGAGCGTCTGGATGGAACTTCCGTTGGTAATATACATGGTACGCGTCGCGACTTGCGCGAAGGTCGCAACTGTTCCGTCAGCTCTGGTGTAGACACCATTTTCCAAGGTCGAGCCGGTATGCTGATCGGAGAGATATTCGCCGCTTACCGCATCCAGGCTGAACGTTTCGGTTGCTCCGCCGATACTGACGGTAACCGGACCTCCCGGCGAATAGATGACACCACTGGTGGAATCCCGAAATTGTCGGTCGGACGTCACGCTTCGGCTGAAGACCAGCGCCGGGTCGTCCGCAGGCCCGATCGAGACGGAATGCGACGGCGCGATCAACACGCCGCGGGTCAGATCAACGCCGTTCGCATCGATGGTCTGACGGATCGGGGGCAAGGGCGGCGGCTCATATTCCTGCGCTTTGGCGATTGCCGGCAGCGCAACGGATGCAATCAGGCACAAGCGGATCGAATGTCGCGCGGCAGCGCGGCCGAAAACGGAAAATGAATGCATGGTTGCCCCCCCAAACCAGATCAGAACATCGGCTCAGCAAGCCGAACGGAACAGGGTCATGGAGGGGAGGTCGCGCCCGTAACGGTGACGTTCACGCGATTGTTCGCGTCGTCATAGCTGTAATTGGCAACCATATTGTTGTTGACCGAGCCGCTATGCTCGACCTCGATCAGCCGACCACGCGCGTCATATGTGAAGTTGGATGTGTCATTGCCGAAGGTTTCGCTACTGTTCGCAAGCGAAATGCCCAGACCGCCGACAAGAGAGAAAGCGCCAAATATCGCGAGCTTGACTTTGAACATCGCAAATTCCCCATTTGCCGACGAATCAAACTCTCGCGACTGTGACCGATCGAGCAGCGCAGTTCAAGGAACAAGGCGGGATTTTTTGAAAGCCGACGATCATATAGCCGCGGCGAAATAGTAAGACATGAAAGATTGTCCCGATCGCATCGCTTACGGGTACCTTGGCCTATGCATGGTTCGGTGCAGGTGGAGCGGCGAATCTCCAAGCCCTGCGCGATGGGTTCCAAGGGAGAGCGAAATCTCCTTTGGTCATGGCGGGTGTCGGGAGGAGCAGGAACGCTCTTTCTGACAAGCGATCAATCGGCGATAGGATTGAATGGCGCGGAGTTGCCCCTGATCTGATGAGGGTTCAGCCGAAGATCATGGGTGCAGCGGAGCGCCAACGGCCGGAGGGGATGCAACGGGGAACGCGCCAGCGGGTGCTCCTTGCCAAGATGCATGGTATTACCATGCACATCTTGCAGTCAGCCTAACAGGCACATCTCGCAGTCAGCCTAACAGGCACATCTCGCAGTCAGCCTAACAGGCACATCTCGCAGTCAGCCTAACAGGCACATCTCGCAGTCAGCCTAACAGGCACATCTCGCAGTCAGCCTAACAGGCACATCTCGCATTCAGCTTGAGTGATCTGCACAAAGGCCTCTAACCACAACGAGCGCACTTACAATTATTCTCCCGATCCCATATTGCGTCTCTTGCACAGCTTCATGAACACGTGAAGGAAGGTCAATGGTATTATCGGGATGGCGATTCACTCTTATTCACTTGTTTGGCAAGTTCATAAAGCTATTTTCGAAGACCCTATATCATCGCCTTCGTTCATTTAAGTGGATTTCGGTGATAAGTAACGCTGATTCGATGCCGGATGACCTTCTTCTTTCAGTGACGGACCTGTATCTTTTGGAAGTCCAATCGGCGTTTCAGCACTTTCGTGAAGTCGATCCGAAATTCGGCTCTAAATTGGCCCAAATCAAAGCGCATATGCATACGTTGCGCGCGAGCCGCCTAAGCTATCCCGAAGGGCGTCGCGAAGCGATTGCTGCGATTGGAATTCTAAATCAGGAGAAGGTTAATATTCTCAAACGAGGTGACGAGCAGGATAGGGCGAACTTTGTTGGAATGTATGCGATGTCGAAATTATCCACGCTCTCATCGAAATATGATGGCGATGAACTAGAGGATCTAGCTTCGACTATAGTAGAAATAGATAAAGTGGTCAAAGGAATATCTGGCGATAGTGATCCACTTAACCTATTTCCGATATATTTTGTCCAATTGCTGACATTGGCCGCTCTTGGTGAGCGAGTCCCGACGCAGATGGAAGCGTCAGTTTATCGCCAAGCCGTTATCGTCGCCCAGAAAGCACTCAATACGTTCAACGTCTTTCCCGGCTTTGCAAAGAACCGACCTCTTTTTATTGAGCAGCGAGAAAGGACCGTCCTTCTAATGGGAGATGCCTTGCTGCGTCTTGACGAAAGGTTGGAACAAAGCAACCTCCTCACGGGGGAGGAAAGAGCCAATATTCTTCGCGAGGCGCTAGAAATATACAACCGTCACATTGAAAGTATGACCGAACAGGGTGGTGCCCGTAGGAGGGTTCTAATTCGAGATCGTGCGAAGGTCCTTTTCGCGCTCGCTCGCAGTAAGGGTTCGGACAATCGCCGTTCACTTGTGGATCAAGCAATTCAGGATATGGAGTACGTGCTTCATCACCGGCAGAATGCCGGGGAATGGGGAGCGGTTGTATCTGACGCCCATGACATAGTGCGTATGTCATGCGCGTTAAGGGATTGGGCTAAAGCAGGAGATACAGGACTTCGCTATTTGTCAGCTGCGAGAGAATCGTATTTTCTGAACAGAGGTGTCGTTACGGAACGAGCGTTTGCCTCCAGCGTAGGCCGTCTCGCCGATCTAACTGCCTTTGCTTGCCTTATGCGTAGTGATGCCGAAGCGGCTTTCACCGCAGTTTCCGGTGGCAGGTCGATAAGACGAGGCTCTGAAAACGATTGGCTGGGCCGTTTGGAAGCTGTCTCAAGGGACGAGGCTAAGCGCCTATTAGATCGCTACCGCAAGGCGGAGGAACTGCACGACTATCTAGAGCGTGAAGCGCGCTTCGGCACTGCCGATCACCTGAGCTCACTACGCGCCGGCAAGAGTGAGGTGGCTTGGAAGCGCCTAGTTGATGCTTATGACGCGCTAGTTCGACATCTGCGTACGAGTGGTGTTTCAATGAATTACCAGGGGTATGAACCCCAGCAGATAGCCTCCCAGATTATGCGAGATGTTGCGGCCGCTGTTGTATTTGGGATTTGTGAATTCGGTGCATTTACGATTGTTGTCCGGCCCGCAGATACTGGGCACAAGTTTTCCTCTGTTTGCGTGAAAGGTCTTTCATTTCAAGAATGGGCGCATCTCCTTGGTGAGGAGACCGACGGGTGGACAAAATGCTACACCAACTTCGTCAGCACCATCAACGACTCGAAAGGGCATCCCTCTGCAGAGCCAGCCGCGCGTTTCAATTCGACCATTGACGCTACGGAGCGGGCTATCAATGAACATTTTCTCTCACATGTAGCCACACACTTAGAAAAGTGCGAGATTGTCGAGGGCAAGAGAGTTCGTGTTCTGGCACCAGGATTTATGACCCTCGTTCCGGTGCATCTTGGACATCTTACAGAGTATGGCGCTTCGTGGCCGACGTGCTTCTCTAGCATGGCTCGCTTGCCCATGTCTCGTGAGAAGGCGACATGTGCGAATAGCGTTCTGGTGGTGGCTAACCCCACCGGTGATTTGCTTGAGCCTGATTGGGGTGCGCTTGTTGACGGGAGAGATGGGATTGACGTGTTACGCGGACCAGTAACGTCTGCGACAATGCTATCAAGGATAGAAGGCTATTCGGTAGCTATTTTCTACTGTCACGCTAAATGGAATCGCGAGGGTATTGATCAATCGGGACTCATTCTGGGGAACGGCACTCTCTGGTCTGCAGCAGATATTCGTAGCACAGTCGCTGTGAGAGATGTTCATGTCATTCTCACATGCTGTGAAAGTGGCCTTTCCGACCCGGGCGACTTCGCCTATGAAGGAAGAGGCCTAGCAGAGGCTTTTCTAGACGCAGGAGCCGCCAGCGTAATTGCGACGCATTGGCCGATCTACACGGCAACGGCTATCGCGCTTCTGGAGCGCCTTTTTGCTCTGCCCAGCTTCGACGATTTCGACCCGATCGCCTTTGTAGAAAGCTTCAGAAAAGCCGAGGGCGCTTCCGGCCGCCATATTGCGACGGCGGGAGTCGGCAGCGCGTTTCCAACTGTACCAATCGAGAATTTGAGCGATGAGGCTAAGGAGAGTGGCAAGGCTTCTAATTTCGAATTATTGTCATCCATGCCATTACACCGAGATGCGTTCAGCGTGTTCATGTAGTCAGCTTTTCCCGAACTCATATGGCTCGCCGCCCGCCGCAGGAACGAGGGTGCTGCTGACATAATCGGCCATAAATTCGTCCTGTGAGATGCCACGTTGGGCCGCAACGAAAAGCTCCGCCATTAGGATACGGGTATGCGTTTCGAATTTACTATTCAGGTCCCATGCCTGATTCAGGGACTGGTCATCAAGCGCCTCCTTTGAGGGGCGCGGCAGATAGGCCGATGGCACCCTACCATCACGGTCCTTCACGAACGGATTGAAACCTGCGATTGCAGACCGCCACTTTCGTTGAATTTCTGCCGGATCACCAATCTGATCTGCGCCGCACATTCGCATGACAACTTCGTCGCTTATGCCAAATCCCACCGGCTTAGCCGCTGGATACAAAAGCGCGAGACCGTGATAATACTCGGAAATTGCGCAAATATGTGCGACGGATTTTCCGGTGTTCGGATCTACAGCATTTGGGTTAGCGCCCTCGGAAAGGGCTTTGAGCATTCGAACCTCATGCCATTCAAGTGCCGCTGCGATCAATTCCCTATCTAATTCTATTTGTTTTGCAACTCCAGATTCCATGCCATATTTTGAAAGTACACTTTCAATCTCCTCAATATCTATGTCATCGTTATGCTGACCATAGGATGAAGATGCCCGCATAACATTCAATAGAATATTACTATTTTCTATAATAGTTATCAAGTCTTTTGTTATTTTATTACTAAGTATATTATTGCTCTGGTTAAAACCGGTAAGCTTTAATGAAAGCGGCAGCGCTTTGCCGGTGCGAGTTATTCTTTTCAGCGCCGCAGGTAACTGGCCTTTCTGATCCTGAGAGACGGGAGCGAACGCGATGCTGGCAAGGTCGCCGCCCTCGGGAACTACCAGGCCTATCCATGATCGAGCAGTAGACGCCCTTCCTGCGGTCACGCGGTTCCTGAATGCTTCGCGATCCTCATCCTTCCCACGGGAGAAGGAGATTTCGTGCAGTTCAGCAAATGGGCTCGTAGCTGCCCGATCTGGTAGCTTGAGATAGCGCAGGCACGCGCCACTATTGCGATCTCGAAAACGAACGAACTGGGCATGGTTGAGCCCATTCAGGAAAGCGCCGATCTGGGGGAGAAGGTTGTGGCTGATGCGATCCATCTGCCCATATGCGGATGTACCGCCACCGAGGTCGTACTCAGTCAAATATCCCTCAGCGAGAAGGAAGTCGGAGATAGCGTCTAGTCGTGCGCGCTGAGGAATGCTCTCGCCTGATACAAACCGTCTGATACTTTCCTCGGTAATGGTCTGACCAGAATCCCATTTGTCACTTGTTCGATCGAGGTCAACGTTCTTCCAAGATAGTTTTACGTGAGGAGCATCGAGCATTGCTATGACCAACTCCTTGACGGTCACCTGCTCGTTTTTCAGCCATTGACGCATCCGATATCGGAGCGTCTCAAGTGGGGCGGAACTGCGCAATTTTCGTCTATCCCATGCGTTCAATGGCCTTGTACGCCTTGTGAGCGGACTGTCACCAGTATCTCGCAGAGAAACTCGCATGTCTGCACGAGGTTTGCGCGAGGATGCGCATCTTTCGCACCGCTCTAGGACGTTCTCACGGCTCAATCGCCGTGGGAGCAAGTCGCGCGGCTCTCTCTCCAACAATTTGGAGAAAGAGAATGGATGAGTATCTGAGGTATGGATTCTATGTAGAAGCCATCATTCCCGTCGTCACCGACGAAGACATAAACGACTCGGATAATTTGCGGGATGTACGTAATTATGCAGCGAGTCTGGATGTCGGCTTTCGTAGCTGGCACGCATTTATCACTGAATTTTACCGGGATATTCCGGCGATTTTCGAAAAGGATGGGGAAGAGGTTTTCTTGAATATGGATGTGTTTGAAACCCCCTGTATCGATTACTGGTTCAGGGATTTCTGCACGCACGTTCCTGAAAACGTAACGCCCCGTTTGCGAAAGGAGGCCCGGCAACGAGTCTTGGTACTCGCTTCGCTTCTCAAAGCTCATAAGGTGCTGGAGCGGAGAAAATAGGTGTGAGCGGGGTCGGAGAAATCCGGCCCCGTTTTCTGTTTGTGGGGGGAAGCCTATGCGGCTTCCCTGATTTCTCTGGCCAAGCGATCGCTGGCGGTCTGGTGGTGGGCGGGGTCAAGCTCGATACCGATCCAATCGCGTGCGCCGCGATCAGTCGCCACGAGCGATGAACCGGAGCCGCAGAACGGGTCGAGGACGAGCCCGCCCTCGGGGCACAGGCTGGTGATCAACGTGACGTGCTCCCCTGAAATGTGACCGATTTTGAGTAGAGTCCGACACGAAGGAGTCGGACGGAATGAAGCGCAGCAGGTTCAGCGAAGAGCAGATCATCGCGATCTTGAAGGAGCAGGAGGCGGGGATGGCGACGGCGGACGTGTGCCGCCGCCATGGGATCAGTTCAGCCACGTTCTATAAATGGAAGTCGAAGTTCGGCGGGCTGGAGGTTTCCGAGGCGCGCCGTCTGCGGGCGCTCGAGGACGAGAACGCCAGGCTCAAGAAGCTGTTGGCCGAGGCGATGCTCGACAACGTGGTGCTGAAGGATCTGGCGTCAAAAAAATGGTGACGCCCGGCGCCAGGCGGGAAGCCGTCGCCCATGCCCGTGAGCATTACGGGCTGAGCGAGCGTCGGGCGTGCAAGCTGGTTGGCGTGAGCCGACGGGTGATCCGGTATCGATCGTTGCGGCCGGACGACGGCCCGCTGCGGCAGCGGTTGCGCGAACTGGCGGCGGAGCGTCGTCGGTTCGGCTATCGCCGCCTGGGCTATCTGCTGGCGCGGGAAGGCATGAAACCTAACCACAAGAAGCTGCTGCGGATATATCGCGAGGAAAACCTTCGCGTCCGTCGCCGTGGCGGCCGCAAGCGTGCCCTGGGCACCAGGGCGCCGATACTGCTGCCGGATGGGCCGAACCAGCGATGGAGCCTCGACTTCGTCTCGGACAGCTTCGCCTGCAGCCGGCGCTTCCGCATCCTGTGTGTGGTCGACGACTACACGCGCGAGTGTCTGGCGTTGGTCGCCGACACGTCGCTGTCAGGCGTGCGCGTAGCACGCGAGCTGACCCGACTGATCGGACTGCGCGGCAAGCCGCATACGGTGGTCAGCGACAACGGGACGGAACTGACCTCGTCGGCCATCCTGCGCTGGTCGCAGGAGCGGCGGGTCGAATGGCACTACATCGCGCCTGGCAAGCCGATGCAGAACGGCTTCGTCGAGAGCTTCAACGGGCGCCTGCGCGACGAATGCCTCAATGAGACGCTGTTCACCTCGCTGGCCCACGCCCGGTTCGTGCTCGACGCCTGGCGGCATGACTACAATCACGTCAGGCCACACTCGAAACTGGGCGGCAAGACCCCCGCCGAGATCGCCGGCCAACGTGTCTGGGGGCATGCCCCCAGACACGTTGCCATCCCCTCAATCAACCATCATGAAGGAGCCGGACTCTACCTCTGAATGGTAACACTCAGGGGAGCACGTCAAACGGCGTAAGCGCACTGACGGGCTTTTCGGTCGGGTGCAGGCGGTTGCCGGAATATTCGAAATCGATCACGTCGGGAATGGGCCATACGGGTCTTGCCGGGCGGCCCTTGGCGAGTAAGAAGGCGTTTTCATGATAATGGCGCAGATAGCGTGTTGAAGACGCAAATCGCTTGCGGAACACGATATGCCCGACGACGCGAAAGCCCGCCTCACGCCATGCGGCCGAGAAGTCGGCAATCGCATTCCAGCCGTAGAAGCTGACGCAAAAGCTACCCGGCTTTAACAACCGATGCATCTGGGCATAGGCTGGCCGCGTCCAGTCAAGGCGATCGTCGTTCAAGATCGTCCGTCCGTCTCGTGATCTGTAGCCGACCCCATAGGGCGGGTCTGTAAGAATGAAGTCCACCGAGTTGGGCGGAAGCCCGGCCATCACATCCACGCAATCGCCATGGATGATCCGGTTGCGCGGTGCGGCTTCCGACACCACGCTTGAGGGAGTGGCAGGGGCGCTCATGCGAGCGCTCCCTGATTTTCGGCTTCCTTTGACGAGATTTCCCGCATGACGATGCGACCCGTCACCGGAATAGCTTCGAATTTGAGGGTGAAGCCCTTACCGTCGCGGTTCGCCCATGCGGCAGCAACGGGCGTCCAGATCGCGTCATCGCCATTTCCATTCACGGCGTAAATGCGGTGCGTGGGGCGGTTGTTTTCGGTTTGTGTAGTCATGATTTCCTCCTTTGTTGGGGCCGCGCCAATGCGGCTTTTCATGGGGAGGAATGAGAGCGGGGCCTTGAGCAGTCGGGGCACACCTCGCGTGGAACACGCGCCGATCAGGGGCGGAGCCTGCACAAGCGATAGCGCGGAAGCGAGCCAGGTTGCCCTTCGGGTGCGGGACCGGTTCACGATCCCATAGCTAGAAAAGCCCGAGGATGTCGCGGCCTCGGAAGGTGGAGAATTGCCACTCGCTATCAACGAAATAACCGCTAGCGCTTTTGCACCGACAAATTGAATGAAGAGATACAATCCGGGCTTCTGGACGATTGCAATCTCAGCGCATGGCACCAGTAGGAGCGCGGACATTGCGTTTCACCCAAAATGGATGAATAGCAATCGGCGCATCTCCATATGATGCGGGTAAAGAGCGCCAAAGGGGTCGACATGGAAGATCAGAACGAGCTTCACGAAACGCTGGTATCGCTGACGGCGGACGTTGTGGCTGCGCATGTATCGAACAATAGCGTTGCGGTGTCCGACCTTCCGCTGCTTATCCAGAATGTCCACGGCGCGTTGGCTGGCTTGAGCGAACAACCTTCGGAACCGGAAGTGAAGCAGGAACCCGCCGTTTCTATTCGCGCCTCGGTGAAGCCCGATTACATCGTGTGCCTTGAGGACGGGAAGAAGCTCAAGATGCTCAAACGGCACCTGATGACCCACTATCAGATGACCCCCGAGCAATACCGCGCCAAGTGGAATCTCGCGGCGGATTACCCGATGGTCGCGCCGAACTATGCCGAGCAGCGGCGGACGCTGGCGAAGAAGATCGGCCTCGGGACCAAGCGCGGCAAGCGTAAGGGCTAACGGCTCGCCAATTTGGTGGACAGCGCGGCGATGGTTTCTCTCGTCGCGCGCAGCGAGGTTTCGGCGTTTTCCAGCTCGGCCATGAGGTCGATCAGGAGGTCGAGAACGGCATCGTCTGTATCAGTGTGCGGTATGGCGGGCTCCTTTCATCAATGAACCGCGACCACGCCGCGCCACATCATGTGCGCGAAGGCGCGTTCTTCTTGGCCGACGGCATCGACATAGATCGCGGTGGTCGTGCTGGCGCTGTGGCCCAGCCAGCGCTGGATAAGGTTCTGCGGCACGCCGCACGCGGCGGCATGAATTCCGAAACCGTGACGCAAGCCCTTACAGGTCGCCATCGGCCCGTCTACGCCCGCACGGTCCATCACGGCCTTGATGTGCCGCCATGCGGTGACGCGATGCAGCGGCCAGAGACACGCATCTGAATGCCCCGCGTGAGGGAGCATCAGCCCGACATCATGCGGAACGGGGACCGAGCGAAACAGCGTCTTGCGCCGCTTGAGCGTCCGGAACATCACCCGCCCGAGGGTGGGTTCGAAATGATGCCGCTGCAACGCCAGCGCCTCGGATATCCGGCATCCGGTATAGGTCAGAAGATAGCACAAGGCGCGGATATCGTCGGCCTCATGGTCGGCGGCGCGCAAGAACCGCTCGCGCTCGTCGGCGCTCAGATATTTACGCCGCCCCTTGGGGTCGAAAACCTGCCAGTCACTGGCAATTCTCCTGTTCATGGCCGCGCGCCTCCTTCCTGCAACAGACTCCACAAGTCTGTTGCGATGAACCGTTGTCTTTTTCCTTGTTTTGTGCGCTGTACGTGACAGGTCGCGAAACCATCAGAATGGAGATGGCATTGCTAAGTCAATGAATCTCCTAGGTTTGTATGCAACATTTTTGTGGATAATGTTGCGCGCTGGCATCTTCCGAACAGGTTTTCGGAAGGGGCAGGCATGGCGAAGCATTCAATCGAAGTGAACAAGGAAATCGCCGGAGTGGCCGCCGTGGCGGCGGCCATCGGTTGCGCTGTGGCCGATGCGGAGTTCGGCTTTTTCAGCAATCCGCTCGTCACGGGACTTGTAGCGGGCGTGGTCGGCTTCGGCATTGCCTACAGCGATGCCAAGGCGGCGGGCGGGGTCATCCTCATTTCCGCCTTCCTGTTCCTGATCTCCGTATTCGGGGGGTGATCGCCATGCGAACGCCTCTGCACCTCGCCGCGCTGGCAGCTATGATGCTGGCCGTTCCGAACGGGGCGGCAGCGCAAGATTCGGAAGCGCTGCAATTTGTCGTCAAGGACGTGCGCGGTGCCGGAGCAAACTCGGTACGGTTTGCCGCCGCGCAAGGGACGCAGGAGCGCCCTAATCTCGTGCTACTTGGTGGAAATCCGGAGGTCTGGCCGACGATCAGACAGGCGGTAATTCAATCGGAGCGAAACGGCTATCCTGTTCGTGCAATCCTCGTAGGGCCGATGGACGCGGCACCGTCATTGGAAATCTATGCGAAGGGTCATCATGTGACCAATCCGATCGACCCGTTCGAGATCACCCAAGCGGAACTGGTGACGCTCATTCGCGACATTCACCGAGAATATTACGAGCGATAGGCAATCAGAGTGATGGGCCCCGAATCCAATCCAGATCGTTGCCGCCCTTATAGAATTCGTCTGCGCGGGTAGCAGTATCGCGGTTGAGCTGCTGACTTTCAACGCGCCGGGCTTCTTCTTCGGTCGCTGCAACAGCATCGGCTGCGATCTCGCGGGCGCTCTCATTGTCGGATTGATAGGCGGCTTCGCCAAGCTGCTGCGCGCCGATCAACGTGGTCGCCCGCGTCTCTGCGGCTATCCGCGCTTCGTCGGTATCGGCGTTTTCGATCTCGGCGCGGGCCGTGATCACATCCTGCCGTTCTCGCATGACCTCGCCGCGACGCTTCATTTTTTCGTTCCATTCGGCGGCCAGGGCATCGTCTTCGCCGCCTAACTGATGGCGGCGGCGGACGATTGCAGCGCTCAAGCCATCGCCCTGCGCTTCATCCGGCGATATTCCGGCTTTGCGCAGCAGCGCGGCGTGGACCCGGTTATTTGGATCAACTTCGCCACGCGCCTGCAACCGCGCCAGTTCGTCCAGCGCTTCCATGCTCTCGCCGATCTCGTTGCGGCGGCGGGTGATTTCGGACAATCGCCCGTCGATCGCGGCAAGCTCGGCATCCAGCTCCGCAAGCCTGCGGTCCAGAAGGTCGAGCAAGAGCAAATCAGCGCTACGCTGGTCGCGTTTGCGCTTTTCGGCGGTCGCGCGCAGCTTGCCGAGATTCGCCGGGATTATGAGGCTGGTGGTGTCGATCTGGCCCGCATCGAACTGCCGGACGGTTTCAACGATCAGCTTCTGCGTATCGGGGCCGCTCAGCGGTCCGACGAAGGCCGGGACCGTATTTTGCTGTTCAGGCGGGCCATTGTCATAATCGTGGGCTGAAGCCAGACCGAAAGAAGCTGGCAGCAATGCGCCCGCGCCCGCTGCGGGGCGCATATGCGGCGGTACCGCCGCCTTCAATTCCTCGATGTCGCTCTGGCTTAAGGCCATTCTCCCTCACTGGCCGTGGTTTCACCCCTTCATTATCGGCCAAAGAGCTAAAGATATGGTTAACGAATCGTAACGACTATAGCAAATATTGACAAATAACGCCATTTCATGCGATGCTGGAAGCTGGAGGATTTGCCCATGGCAACTATGAACGTGTCGCTTCCCGAGGCGATGAAAGACTGGGTGGACGGCCAGATGCAGGCCGGACGCTATTCCAGCGCGAGCGATTATGTGCGCGATCTCATCCGCAAAGACCAGGAGCGTAACAGCAAGATTGCGGCGATGCAGAAGCTGATCGACGAGGGCTTCGCCAGCGGTGTGAGCGAACGCACGGTCGAAGCGATATTCGAGGACGCGATCAAGCGCCACGCAGGGGAATGAGCGGCTACAGACTGTCAAAAGCGGCAGCCGACGATCTGGCGCGGATTGCGGAATATACGGTCGAAACCTTTGGACCTGCGCAAGCACTCGCGTATCGCGACAGTCTGATCTCGACCTTCGAGTTTCTCGCCGAAAACCCACGCGCAGCGCGGCTGCGCAATGAACTCACTCCGCCCGTTCGGATGCATCCCCATAAGCCGCATCTCATCATCTACAGCGTCGAGGACGATGCCATTCTGATCGTCCGTATCCGGCATGGCCGCGAGGACTGGATTAGCGAGGCCAGCGACGAATAGCGGCAATCCCCCCAAGCCGCGAAGATGCGGCTCCTATCCTGTTCGCGGTTAGCGGTGACGCGCCGCGTGAACGGATGGGAGAATGATATGTCGGGTTTTGGCAAACAGCAGAAAATGGGTTCCGGCGACAAGGCGATTGGCGGCTTCGCGATCGTCATGGCACTGGTGCTGGCCTTCCTGTTGACCCCGATTTTCCACGGCGAAACGGTCGAGTGGGCCACGGGCTATATGAGCGACCACTACGGCTACTGGCTGGCCTCGATCGGCTGGTATGTTTGGTTCGTGCTGAGCGCCTTCCTGACCTACTTCGGCGCGTTGCTGGCAATGATCGCGCTGCAATACGCGCTGGTGGTCCTGTGGCGGTTTTTCATGCTGCTGCTTGGGCGCTGATCGCCTCGGTATCGAGCGCAAAGGGCAGTTCCGGTTGGAGCCGCCCTTTCATATTGCAGCGGAAACTTCAGGCGATTCCGGTTGCGACGCAGTTTGAGTTATAGTTGAGCGCCAATTCGCTGAGGCGGTCATGGGGGATGTCGAATATGACTGACCCGGCTCCATACTTTTAAAGGGCATAAATTTCGGCTGCTACTATGCTTTGATTCACGCCCTTCGCCAGGAGTACGAAGATTCCCGAGTTTGCCGAATTTTACCCTTTTAAAACAATGTTAGCCGTGACAATAAAAAGATAAGCGATTGCAAGGGGGAGCAATTGGTCAATCCAGATGACATTCGTATCAAGGTCGATCTTAAGAAGCCGTTTCCGCGATCAATAATATCGCGCCAGCTTTCGGATTTTGGATATTGCCTAGTCAAGCCTTCTTCAACTGGTGAGAATGCCCTCCTAGAGGTTGCTAAGCACTTCGGTCGAATCCAGCGTCACGAGCGCAGTCGACGCAACGGCGTAGTCGATGTCACCTCGGATGATCGACTTCAAACGCAGATATCAGAAAAATTCAAAGGGCTAGGCACGGCGAGATTTGGCCCGCACACTGACGGGGCGTTTCTCAACGCTATTTACAGCGATGAGAGGGGATATAAGCGCCATATTTCGCCACCATCCTATCTCATTTTGCAGTGCGTCCAGCAAGCACGTGAGGGCGGCGAATCGACCCTGATTGATGGTCAAGAGGTGTATAGAAAAGTTAAGGCGCTAGCGCCTTCGATATACCAGCTTCTTTGTGAAGGCATCTTCCATTTTGTGCGCAGTGCCGACAAGAGGCTGTTTCCTATTGAAGCTCCGGTTTTCAAGGTGCTCGCGAACGGAAATCTCTCTATAAGATATCGAGAGGAATTTATTGTAAGTACAGCTTACGATGGTCAGCGATTACGAGTTGCAGATGCGCTCCGGCAGTTTCGTGAGCAGTGCATTATGCACCCCGATTGCGGCAGGCCGCTTATGCTTACACCGGGAGATGTCCTGATAATAGACAATTTTCGAATGCTTCATGGCCGAGCGGGCTTCAAGGTGGTCGATGGCCATCACCGACACCTTCGTAGGGTATGGGTGATGGATGAGCATCACTTAATTCGCCTCAATGGCGACGAGCCTTGGGACATTACAAGCGAGCAAGGTGGGCTGGCCGAGTTCCGCGCGCGCGTCTTGCCGTATGATGACGGGATCGTTACATCGTACGGCGCGTTGAGTGGCTCGGACAACCATTCAAATTTTATTCATGCCGAGCTCGGCATAAAGAGTTGAGTATTGCGAAATATTAATGTAATATTAAATGGTGTTTAGCTACGGGGGGTGAATATGGCAACCAATTATGAAATCCGTGGCGAAAAAGATAACATGGAAAAAAGTGCTAAGACGACCAATCTAGATTATCCAACTGCTGAAATGATTCAGCGGGAGGATACAATTTACGCAACATTTCTTGGTGCGGTTAATACCGATGTGGTTGATGGTGTGGAGGATTTAGAAAAAATTGATCCTCGCCTCAAAGTTATCCGAATAGGCGATGCTGAAGAGCTTCATAATCAAGGTTTAGGTGACCTTGATTTGGGCTGTTAGCAAATTTCTGATTCCCACATATTTCTAAGCTACTCCCAATGGAGCCGCCGCTACTGCTCTCATCCCATGTCGGGTCCAAGCTCTGGGCCGCTATCTCGGCCCGCGTCCCGTTCGGCATCGGCGCTGCGGCTATAGCGGTCCTGTAGCCAATGTAGGCGGTCTTCGCTGCCGGACCGCCCTTGCTCCGTATTTCTGGAAAGCGTGGCCTCGGCCTGAGTGCGTTGCTGGTTCGCTTGCAACCAGTCGAGCCGTGCTGATGGCGAACGTACCGCGCCGCGCTGTTCCGCAAGATCGCGGTGGATCTCCGACAGGCGCGTATCGTGGCCCTGCCGAACCGCGACAATCCGTTGCTGTAGTGCCTGCCGTTCGGCGAGCTGCGCCTCGGTCATCGCCTGCCGCTGGTCGCGGTCGCGCATGAACCCGGCATAGGCTTCGCGTTCATTCTGCTCGTGGGTCTTGGCATAGCGGCCCGACAAGCGGTCCCAGAAACCGGACAGACCATTACGCAGCCGTGCGGCGCGTTCCTGCGTTTCGGTCTGCTGCCGCGCGGCTTGCCCCTCCGCCATGCGCTGACGTTCCGATGCATGCGCATCGCGCATAGCCTGCCGTTCGCGACTGAGCGGGGCCATTTCCGTCACCTTGGCACGCTCGACCTCGCCCATCAGCCGATGGAGTGTGGGTCCCACGCTGCGGGCGATATGGTCGCGAGTCTGTTCGATATCGCGCAAGTCCTCGGCGGCCCCCAGCCGTTCGCGGACCTCCTTGGTCTTGCGTCCCAGCAAGCGGGAGAGCGCCATGGCCTCGCCCTGCCATGTCAGCGCGACATAGCCGCGACGATCGCCGCGTGCGAGATAGAGGCCTCGTGCCTCCAATGCCTGCTGCATCGTCTCGCGGTTGTCGGACACCGCCCATGCTTCCTGTGCCAGCATTTTGAGTGTCTTGGGGTCGCGGCCCTCGCGCTTGGCTTGATGATACAGAGCAAGATCGAAGTTGCGCGGGTCGCGCTCGGTGCGGTCAATATATCCGGCGGGCAGGTTCCAACCCTGTTCGAGAAACAGCCCCTTGGAGATCTCGTGCAGCTTGTTCTTGTAGAAGGGCAACGCGATGACGGCTTGGCGCTCATGATCGATGCGCGACCAGACCGCGTGCATGTGCCGTCTGCCTTCCTTTTCGTGAAACAGCGTGATGCGTGGCTGTCCGGTCAGCCCGTTCTGCTGCTCGATCTCCTCCACGGTGCGCTCGAACACGGCTGTATCGACCTGCGCATTTTCTGGCGGCGACAGCGAGACGCTGAACAGCGGCTTGCGAGATTTGATGCCCGCGCTCATCGCATGGACTTCGGCTAACGCGCCCGCGACATCCTCGCTCATGAAGCCGCGCACTTCATGCTGTTCGATATGCTCGTTGTCTTGCTCGTTGAGGAGATGACGGGCAAGCGCGTTCGGGGAGCCTCTGGTCGAGGCTTTGAGAATCACGGCTCGCCCCGAATACCCAGTGCCTGCATCAGCATCGTGCGCATCGCCGCGATATCGCGGGCGGCTCGTTCAAGGGCGGAACGGGTTAGATCATCAGCAGCCAGCGAACCGGAGTTCGCGGCCTTGGCGAGTTGGTTGATGTTGGTGGAGAGGCGCGACTGGCCGAGCAACCCCATAAGCCGCGACAATGTTTGATGATCGCGCACAGGCGTTTTGCCGCGCGTCTTCGGCGGCGGGGAATCGGGGTCGAACACCCGCCATTTGATGTAGGCCGCCAGCGTCATGCCCGCCGCGTCCAGCTCAAGCCGCGCACGCTCTTCGGGCGTCAGCCGCAAACAGAACGGGGATGGTCGGGGCTGGCGGTCGGTCATGCTCTCTTAGGGGAAAATGAAAAAGCGCACTGGTCACGCGCCCATGGGGACGCGCGAACAATGCGCTTGGTGTTGAATAGGGTTGGGGGGTTAGTTTAAGCCGCTCACGGCTCTGGCGCAGCGAAATCGGTTTGAGGGGCTTCCAGAACGCCGTCCGGCAGGTCCTTTAGCACCTCGCTCCAATCCGCTAGAATGTTGAAAAGCTGATTTGTGGTGGGTGTATCTAAGTCCACCAATTCCCTTCGGGAATTGCCTTTGCCCCGGTTCGTTTCCGATCCCCGGCGTGCCTCCAGGTTCTTCAGGGATTCCGCGCCCGCTGTACGGGCTGCCGGCTACCCGCTTTTCAGATAGCCGTTCCGATCCGTTGCCTTCCTGCCGGCGGTTAACCACTGCCGCCCCGGGCTTAGCTTGCTTTCCTGCATCTGGTGCGCGCGACTGCGCTCCGGCGTCCCGAAATTAAACGTTGCTTAACCATAAAGCGGCGTGGCGCGGATCGTAAACGCCGCGTTAACGTGTCGCCATGAGCAACCAGTTTCGCATCGCCGATGGCCGGGGGGGCCATCCCTTCCGCAGCACCATGCGTTCCGAAGCTCTCGCCCGGCGCCGCGTCCGGGAGGACAGCGACCTGAAGCTGTTTCTGCTCAGCTTCTCGGCATTCTTCGTCTGTTTCTACACGTTCATCGCCTGAACCGGCCGGTTCAGTGATGCGGAACCGCGCCGGCCTTGTGCAGCAGCCAGCCGGTCCATGCCGAGGCCAGGCACAGCGCGAACACCACCCAAAGCCCGCCGAGCACCGGCATTCCCGCCTCGACCGCGGCCCAGATGCCGACCGATCCGATCACCATCGCGCCCGAGCTGAGGATATTGTTCGCCGCGACCGTGCGTGACGTCTGCGACTTGTCGACCGTGGTGGTGAGGAAGGCATAGAGCGGCACGACGAACATGCCGCCCGTGGTGGCGATCATGGCGAGATCGAACAGGATGCGCCAGGTTCCCGGCAGCGCCAGGAATTCGGCGGTGTTGTGCAGTCCGGTATCGGGGCGTTGCTCCCAGCCATTGGCGGCGAAGAAGAAATCGACGACGAAGGCCGCCATCACCAGTACCGACGCCGGGCCGTATTTGGCCGAGACCTCGCCCTTGAGCAGACGGTTGATGATCACCGATCCGATCGCGATGCCGACCGAGAAGATGGCGAGGAAAACGCTCGCCACGTCCTTTTGCGCATGAAAGACATTCTTCACCAGCGGCGGAAAGAGCACGCCGAGGATTGCCGCGACCGACCAGAAGACACTCATCGCCAGAATGGCCAGCGCGACGCGGCGGATGTGCAGTGTCGCCGAGATCAGGTGATAGGAAGAGCGGAAGACGTTGAAATCGAGCTTCAGCTTGGTGAGCGGCGGCGCGGACGGAATGCGCAGCGAGGCGAGCCAGCCGAGCAGCGCGATCAGGATCACTGCGACTGCCGCGACATAGGCGCTGAGCAACCCGCCGGCGATCGTACCGCCGAGGATGGCGATATAGGTGCCAGCCTCGATCATCCCGGTGCCGCCGAGCACTTCGTCGTCGCGCAGATGCTGGGGCAGCACCGAATATTTGATCGGTCCGAAAAAGGCCGAATGCACGCCCATGCCGAACAGGGCGAGCAGCATCAGTTCGATATGCGCGGTGAAGATGCCGAAGGCACCGACGGACATGATGGCGACTTCCGCCGCCTTGATGATCCGCATGATCCGCGCCTTGTCATAGCTATCGGCAAGCTGGCCGGCGAGCGCGGAGAAGAGGAAATAGGGCAGGATGAAGATGCCCGTCGCGATCGCGCTGAAGCGCGTTTCGGCGTCCATGGAATCGTAGATATAATAGGTCGCGAAGAAGACCAGTGCGTTCTTGAACAGATTGTCGTTGAAGGCACCGAGCGACTGGGTGAGGAAAAGGGGCAGGAAACGCCGTTCCTTGAGGAGCCCGACGGCGTGAATCATGCGAAAAACGACCCCTGCTGGTCCGCGTTGGTGGCAGCGCCATAGCCGAGGCGCGCGCGCCGTATCAATCGCTTATATCACCCGGCCCCCTCCCGTTCGCCGAGGCGTAGTGCTAGGAACGGCGCGATGCTGAACTTGCCGAACCTGCTCACGCTCTCGCGGATCGTCGCGCTTCCGCTGCTCATCGCGCTGCTGTGGTGGCCGCAATGGCAGTCGGGATATCTGGCCGCCTTCGTCCTCTATGTGCTGATGGCCGTGACCGACTGGTTCGACGGCCATCTTGCGCGCAAGCAGCAGATCGTTTCAAAACTCGGGACGTTCCTCGATCCGATCGCCGACAAGGCGATGGTGACGGCGGTGCTGCTGATGCTGGTCGCACAGGGTGTGATCGCCGAGGTGCACGTGATCGCGGCGATCCTGATCCTGCTGCGCGAGATCATCGTGTCGGGGCTGCGGGAATTTCTCGGCGGGCTGCCGCATTCGGTGGCGCTGCCGGTGTCGAAACTCGCCAAGTGGAAGACGACGTTTCAGCTCGTCGCCCTGGGCGCACTGATTCTCGTTCCCGTACTGCCGGGCTTGGCGTGGATTGCCGCACTGGGCCTTGTTACCCTGTGGCTGGCGGCGGCGCTGACGCTGATCACTGGCTGGGACTATCTCCGCGTCGGCCTGCGGCATATGGATAGCTGATGGCGATCTGCGTCCTCTATTTTGCCTGGGTGCGCGAAGCGGTCGGCACCGGCGAGGAGACCGTCGATCCGCCCGAGGCAGTGCGTACCGTCGCCGATCTTGTCGAATGGTTGCGCGGGCGCAGCGCGGGGCATGACGCGGGCCTGAAGGATGTCGCCAGACTGCGCGCGGCAATCGATCAGAATTTCGTGCCGCTCGACGCCGCGCTGGGCAATGCGAAGGAAGTCGCGATCTTCCCGCCGGTGACGGGCGGATGATCCGCGTTTCGGTTCAGCCCGCGCCGATCGAACTCGGCATCGAAGTCGCCGCGCTGGAAGAGCGCGGGGCAGGGGGCGTCGCGACTTTCACCGGTGTCGTGCGCGGCGATGATGGCGTTACCGAACTGATGCTCGAACATTATCCCGGCATGACCGAGGCGGCGCTGGTCAACCTTGCCGAAGCCGCGTTCGAACGCTGGGAGCTGAAGGGCGTGACCATCGTCCACCGCATCGGCGCGATGGTGCCGGGCGATCGCATCGTCTTCGTCGGCACCGCCGCCAGCCACCGCAAGGAGGCGCTGGAGGCCTGCGCCTATCTGATTGACCGGCTCAAGACCGACGCGCCGTTCTGGAAGCGCGAGAAGCTGGGCGGCGAAAGCCGCTGGGTCGAAGCGCGCGGCAGCGACGCCGATGCAGCGGGAAAATGGGATGGCGAGGACTAAACCTCTCTGACGCAATAATTTTATTTCGTTGGCATCCCAAATGCCACTGGCGAGTTATTGCGGCATGGAGAGACTTGCCGAACCCAGCTGCGATACGCTCGAGCAAGAGCTGCGCACGATCATCGAAGCCCATGACTTCCCCTGTGTCGGCGCCAAGGCGGCGCTGGCACGCGGCAATCTGCGCGTTGTCAGCGCACGCGACATGCTCAGTGCTTGGAACGACCTGGAAATTCACGGCGCGCTGCTCGAATGGGCGCATGCCTATCGCAAGGCGCCGGAGGGATTCCGCAGCCTGGCGGTGGTGTTCGAGACTCCACTCGATCTGGACGAAGCCGATTTCGAAAAGGCGATGTGGCATCGCATCCAGTCCTTCGCCGACAAGGATGCCTGGCTGGGGCAGGAATATGACTCCGATGTCAGTCCCGATCCCGAAGACCCGCATTTCTCGCTGAGTTTCGGCGGCGAGGCGTTTTTCGTGGTCGGGCTCCATCCCAATGCCTCGCGCCCCGCGCGGCGCTTTCCGCATCCGACACTCGTGTTCAATCTCCACGATCAGTTCGAGCGGCTGCGCGAGGAAGGCAAATATGAGCGGATGCGCGAGCGCATACTGGCGCGCGACATCAAGCTTGCCGGCGACATCAATCCGATGCTCGCACGGCACGGTGAGGCGAGCGAGGCACGGCAATATAGCGGGCGCCTCGTCACCAATGGCTGGAAATGCCCGTTTCAGGATCCCCGCAAATGAGCCTGGTGGAGATACCGCCCCGCAGCGGCGCCGCCTTTTCGCTCAAGGCCGGGCAGACGCTCAAGGTAATCGATCCGCAGGGAACGCAGGTCAGTGATTTGCTCGCCTTCGCGGCCGACGACGTTCGCGAAGTCATCTCGAACGGGCGCACGTTCGATTATGAAGAGACGATCTCGCTGACCACCGGCAATACGCTCTGGTCGAACCGATCGAACAGGCTGCTCGAAATTGTCGAGGACAGTGTCGGGCGGCATGATTTCCTGCTGACGCCGTGCAGCGAAGCGACCTTTCGCCATTTCTATCCCGAGCATCCGGTGCATCGCGGCTGTTTCGGCAATCTCGCCGAAGCGCTCGCGCCCTATGGCGTCGAAGCCGATGCGATCCCGGTGGCGTTCAACGTCTTCATGAACGTGCCGGTCGATGGAGCGACGGGAAAGATCGAAGTGCTGCCGCCGACCAGCGCGCCGGGGGATTATATTCGCCTACGCGCCGAATGCGATCTGGTGATCGGTCTGACAGCCTGCTCTGCCTATGCTTCGAACGGCGGCAGCTTCAAGCCGATCCACTACGAAATCGAATAGGGCCTCAGGGCTTGGCGCCCAGCACTTCGGCCAGCAGCCTGAAATCGCGTTCGCGCGGGGATGCCTTGCGCCAGACCAGCGCGATCTGGCGCGCGGCGTTTTCGGCGTGGAGCGGGCGCGCGGTGACATGGGTATTATCGAGGATCCCCGCCGTGACCGCCATTTCTGGAAGCATCGTCACGCCGAGGCCGTTCTCCACCATCTGCACCATCGTGTAGAGCGACGTGCCAAGCATCGTCGATTCCGCGCGCAGTTCGGGGCGGTTGCATGCGGCGAGTGCATGGTCCTTTAGGCAATGCCCGTCTTCGAGCAGCAGCAGCCGGCCTTCGTCGATCGCCTCGGGTTCGACGGCATCGGGCATCGGCGGTTCGAGCTCGCCCTCGGGAAAGGCGACGAACAGCCGGTCGTCGAACAGGATCTCGGTTTCGACATCGCCGCAGGCATAGGGAAGCGCGAGCAGCACGCAGTCGCTGCGGCCATGATGCAGGCTTTCGCAGGCATGCGCGCTGGTTTCTTCGCGCAGAAACAGCTTTAGATCGGGATAGTCCTTGCGCAGCCGCGGCAGGATGCGCGGCAGCAGGAAGGGCGCGATGGTGGGGATGACGCTCATCCGCATCTCGCCCGACAGCGGCCGTCCGGCGGAGCGGGCGATGTCGCCCAGTTCATCGGCTTCGCGCAGCACGCGGCGCGCCTTGTCGACGATCTTCTCGCCCAGAGGCGTGAAGCGGACGACGCGGCGGGTGCGCTCGACCAGCGTGACACCGATCAGCGTTTCCAGCTCACGGATACCGGCCGACAGCGTCGATTGCGTGACGAAACAGGCCTCGGCGGCGCGGCCGAAATGGCCCGCGTCGCGCAGCGCCACCAGATATTGGAGCTGCTTGAGCGTCGGCAGATAGGTGGTTGCCACTAATCGTCCCCATCGATTGATGGGTCTGATATAAGTGGCGGCGTCACTTTATGCCAGATCGCTCAAGCGATCAGACGAAAAGACCCGGAGCAGCGAGGGGGAGGCGCTGCTCCGGGCCAGTTCGGCAAATGCGGCCAATGGGAGCTCAGGCCGCTTCGCTGACCTCTGCCGTAGGAAGGCGGATCAGATAGTCGAACGCCGAAAGTCCGGCGGTCGATCCCGCGCCCATCGCGATCACGATCTGCTTGTACGGCACGATGGTGCAATCGCCTGCCGCGAAGATGCCCGGCTGGCTGGTTTCGCCGCGCGCATCGATTTCGATTTCGCCGCGCGGAGAAAGCGCGACGCTTTCCTTGAGCCATTCGGTATTCGGGACGAGGCCGATCTGGACGAAGATGCCTTCCAGATCGACGTCATGCTCGGTGTCGTGGTTGCGGTCCTTGTAGGTCAGGCCCGTCACCTTGTCGCCGTCGCCGCGCACCTTCGTGGTCAGCGCCGAGGTGATGATCTTGACGTTGGGCAGGCTGGCGAGCTTGCGCTGGAGCACCGCGTCGGCGCGCAGGTCGCTGTCGAATTCGATTAGCGTGACGTGCGCGACGATGCCGGCCAGATCGATCGCCGCCTCGACGCCCGAATTGCCGCCGCCGATCACCGCGACACGCTTGCCCTTGAACAACGGACCGTCGCAGTGCGGGCAATAGGCCACGCCCTTGTTGCGATATTCGTCCTCGCCGGGCACGCCCATCTGGCGCCAGCGCGCGCCGGTCGAAAGGATGATCGTGCGCGCCTTGAGCGAAGCACCGTTGGCGAGCTTCACTTCGTGCAGGCCGCCTTCCTCCGCCGCCGGGATCAGCTTTTCCGCCTTTTGCAGGTTCATGATGTCGACGTCGTTTTCCTTGACGTGCTCCTCGAGCTGTGCAGCGAGCTTGGGTCCTTCGGTGTACGGAACCGAGATGAAGTTCTCGATTCCCATCGTGTCGAGCACCTGACCGCCGAACCGCTCGGCAGCGACGCCGACGCGGAGCCCCTTGCGCGCGGTGTAGACGGCCGAGGCCGCACCGGCGGGGCCGCCACCGACGATCAGCACGTCGAAGGGGTCCTTCTTGGCGATTTTCTCGGCCGCCTTGGCTTCGGCGCCGGTATCGATCTTGGCGACGATCTGTTCGAGGTCCATGCGCCCGCTGGCGAACTGCTCGCCGTTGAGGAAGACGGTCGGCACCGCCATCACCTTGCGACCGTCGACTTCGTCCTTGAACAGCGCGCCGTCGATCGCGGTGTGCTTGATGTTCGGATTGAGCACGCTCATCAGATTAAGCGCCTGCACCACGTCCGGGCAGTTCTGGCACGAGAGCGAGAAATAGGTCTCGAATTCGTAATCGCCCTCGATGTCCTTGATCTGCTCGATCAGGTCCTGCGCGGTCTTGGAGGGATGCCCACCGACCTGCAGCAGCGCGAGAACGAGCGACGTGAATTCGTGACCCATCGGAATGCCCGCGAAGCGCACGCCGATATCGGTGCCCTTGCGGCGGATCATGAAGCTGGGCCTGCGCTTGTCGTCGTCGGCGCGGACGACGTCGATCAGATCGGACAGCGCGGCGATTTCATCAAGCAGCTCCCCAAGCTCGCGCGACTTGGCGTCGTCGCCCAGGCTGGCGACGAGCTCGATCGGCTGCTTGATGTTGGCCAGATAGCCCTTAAGCTGCTGCGTCATATTGGCGTCAAGCATGAGGAAATCCTTGTAATTCAGATACAATACGGCCCGGGGCGACGGGTGCCGCCCCGGGCCGCATCAAGACCCAAAGGGCGTTGGTTTAGATCTTGCCGACGAGGTCGAGCGAAGGCGCGAGCGTCTTCTCGCCTTCTTCCCACTTCGCCGGGCAGACTTCACCCGGATGGCTGACCCAGTACTGAAGCGCCTTGATCTTGCGCAGAAGCTCGGCGGCGTTGCGGCCGACGCCTTCGGGCGTCACTTCGACGAGCTGGATCACACCTTCGGGATCGACGACGAACGTGCCGCGATCGGCCAGGCCGACGCCTTCACGCAGGTTGTCGAAATTGTTCGAAATGGTGTGGTTCTGGTCGCCCAGCATGTAATAGTTGATCTTGCCGATCGCTTCCGACGTGTCGTGCCATGCCTTGTGGCAGAAATGCGTATCGGTCGATACCGAATAGACTTCGACGCCCATTTCCTGAAGCTTGGGATAGATGTCGGCGAGGTCTTCGAGCTCGGTCGGGCAGACGAAGGTGAAGTCCGCCGGGTAGAAGAAGAACACGGCCCACTTACCGGTCACGTCGGTGTCGCTGACTTCCACGAACTTGCCTTCCTTGTAGGCCTGCGTCGTGAAGGGTTTCAGCTTGTCTCCGATCTTCGCCATTTATCGATTCTCCAAAAATTCCGTGTTGCGGCGTCCCGTATATGGGGCGCCCGAAGCGGAGTGAAATTGGAAGCTTTGGTCGATGTGATCGAATTTATCGCTGAAACAACGATAGATGATCGATGTTGGCGATTTTATAGCAAAGCTTCCGGCGTGGCTATTGTTGGCGCCAGAGGCGGTCGACCGTCTGGCGCTCGTTGATCACGCCGCCCAGGCCCCAGCCGGCGAACATCACCTCGCCGAAACCCGTACACACCACCGTCACCGCCAGGTTGCTGCTGCCGTTGTAGAGTGTCACCGAATCGCCGGTCGAATGTATCACGCTGTAAGCGCGGCTGGCATTTGCGACGCCGCGCGCGCGGCGCATGCAATCCGCCTGACCGTAATGGGCGTGCGTGTCGTAGTTGATGCTCGGCGCCTGCGGAGGATTGCCGCGGATGCGCACGCCCAGGCCGACGACGCCGGGCGCGTTGGCGCAATACATCAGGAATTTGCCTTTGCCCTGCGTCGTGGCGGTCGAATACCAGCGTGCATTGGTCGTGCGCGCCGTTTCGACCGCGCCGCCGTCGACATATTGCCGGTGTGTGGTGTCGAGGCATGCGCTTACGCTGGAGGCACCCTGCGGATAGCGATCATAGCTGCGCACAAACTCGACCTCGAGCCCGCTTTGTGCGTGCGCCGAAACCGGCGCGAAGGTGGCAAGCGCGGCGGCGGCAATCGAACCGGCTAGTGTCTTCATTATCCTTCCCCAACGGTATCTGCCTTCGGGGATTCCTATGCCGAGGCGAAACCAGTGGTTTGGAGATGGATCAAACCGCTCTTCGAGGTTCGCCTATACGATGGCGTTCCTTCGCCACTTCGAGCGCTATTGCATGCGCCAGAGCTGTTCCACCGTTTCACGCTCATCGATCAGCCGGCCGCGCCCCCATCCGGCGAACATCACTTCGCCAAAGCCAGTGCAGACAATGGTGACGGCGATATTGGAGCTGCGGTTGATCAGGGTGATGGCGTTGTCATGCGCTTCCATCAGCGAGTAGATCGAACCGCTCGCGACCGATCGCGCGCGGCGCATGCAATCCGACTGTCCCGAATGGCCGCGGGTGTCGAAATTGATGTTGGGATAGCGCGTTGGATTGCCGCTGAACCGCACGCCCAGACCGATGACGCCGGGCTGGTTGGAGCAGTACATCAGGAACTTGCCTTTGCCGTAGTCGTCATCGACGCTGTACCAGCGGCCGTTATCGGTCCGGTTCACTTCGATGCCGCCGCTATTCACGAAGTTCTGATGATTGGCGTCCAGACAGGCGGACTTCGTATGGGCACTGCCGGGATAGTTCGAAAAGTCCGAGACGAATTCGATCTTGAGCGTTTCCTGTGCCTCGGCGTCGGTCGGTGCGAGCCCGGCCAGCGCGACGGTTGCCGCGACGATGAAAGCGATCGGCTTCATGTCCTGTCCCCCAGTTTTCTCCGGCGAGACTCAGCATCCGTACAGGGGAGTCAAGCTTTTGTGTCGGGGGCGTAAGGGTCATGTCAGCGCTTTCCACAGGCTGAACGCGCTGGTGAGCGTCAGCACGGCGCCAACAATGATCAGCAGGGCGCGCGCCGGAACGCGGCGGGCGAAGAACGCGCCGAACGGGGCGGCGATAATGCCGCCGATCAACAGGCCGAGCACCGGATTCAGGAAACCGGCGGAAAATCCCTCGGTGCCGATCTGGATCAGGAAGGCGGCGGAGATCGACATCGTCAGGACGAATTCCGACGTGTTGACCGTGCCGATCGTCTCGCGTGGCGGCGCGCCCTGAACCAGTAGATTGGACGTCACCACGGGGCCCCATCCGCCACCGCCCGCGGCATCGAGAAATCCGCCCGCGAGGCCGAGCGGCTCGACTATCTTCGGCTGGCGGTGCTTGGGCGGAAAACGGATCGCGCGGATCAGCAGATAGACGCCGATCAGCGCCAGATACCCCATCACGAACGGGCGGGTGACGGCCGCATCGAGCGAAGTCAGCACATAGGCGCCCAATATCCCGCCGATCACCCCGGGCATGGCGAGACGCAGGAACAGCCGCCAGTTCACATTGCGATGGAGGGCATGGCTGATGCCGGAAATGCCGGTGGTGAAACATTCGACCAGATGGACGCCCGCCGAAGCAGTGGCGGGCGGCACGCCCATGACGCTGACCAGCAAGGTGCTGGAAATCACGCCGAAGGCCATTCCGAGCGCGCCGTCGACGAGCTGGGCGGCAACACCGATGCCGATGAAGGGGAGCAACGCCGCCAGATCGAGCGATTCGAACATATAATCACCTAATATCCTATAGGAATACTAGGGTATGCATGAACGTGGAATTTGCTCAAGAGCGATTTCGCATGTTCCACGGTGGCGTGGTGCCGCTTCTGGCATTCTCCGGGAGGAATGCTTAAATGGTGCTGCGGACCTTGAAGGGGCTTGCCCATGTTTTTGCGGCTGAAAGCATATCTGGATTCGATCAAGGCGCGCGATCCCGCGCCGCGGTCGCGCATGGAAATCCTGCTCTATCCCGGCGTCTGGGCACTCTTCTATCATCGCGTGGCGCATCGATTCTACCGGCGCGGCTGGTATTTTGCGGCGCGCGCGGTCAATCACTGGTCGCGCTGGCTGACTGCGATAGACATCCATCCCGGTGCGAAGATCGGGCGGCATTTCTTCATCGATCACGGCTTCACGGTGATCGGCGAGACCGCCGAGATCGGCGATGACGTCACCATCTATCAGAACGTCACGCTTGGCGGGACGAGCCCCGACAACGGCGTGGCGGGCAAGCGTCACCCGACCGTTCAGGACGGCGCGATCATCGGTTCCGGTGCGCAGGTACTCGGCCCCATCACGCTCGGCCCGCGCTCCCGCGTCGGCGCCAATGCAGTGGTGACGAAGGACGTTGCCGAAGGCGCAGTCGTCGTCGGCATCCCCGCGCGCCCGACATTGGTCGAGGCGGAGACCTGGCAAAAGGAATTCGTCCCCTACGGCACGCCGTGCAGCGAGATGTTCGATCCCGCGACGCAGAAACTGGAGATCATGCGTTGCGAGGTCGAGACGCTGCGCAAGCGGCTCGACGCATTGATGGCGGAGCGCGAAGGCCAGAGCGAAGAAGGACATCGCGACCGGGCCTGATGGGGAGCGTTACCTCACTTCCGATTTCCAGTCCCGGTCAGGTCGGTTTCGATCGTATCGAGCTTGCGCGGATTCTCGATCTCTATGGTCGCATGGTCGCCGCCGGACACTGGCGCGACTATGCGATTTATTGCGGCAAGGACGCGGCGATCTTCTCCGCCTTCCGCCGTACTGCCGAGCGCCCCGAATTCCGTATCGAGAAGCATCCGGCGCTGCGCAATCGGCAGGGCATGTGGGCGCTGGTCAACGAGAGTGGCGTGATCGTCAAACGCGGCTACGAACTCGGCCCGGTGCTCGCCCCTGTCGAACGGCGGTTGATGAAGCTGGTCGGCGATTAGGCTGGGTCGTCGGCTTCGGGCAGGCGCACTGCGAAGACCGTCAGCCAGAGCCCGAACACCAGCTCGCCGAGCAACGGCAGAAAGGCGACGGGACGCGGGATCGCATCCGAAAACTCGGGAAAGACGATGCCACCGCCGTGATTGACCAGATGCACCGCGCCGCCAAGCATCATCAATGCGCCGACAGGCAACGGTACGCGCCGTGAGCGCCAGTAGAGCCAGCCGATCAGCATGCAATAGACGCCGAAGAAGATCAGGCTCACCCAGAATCGCGCGCCGTGAAAGCGCAGCGCCAGTGCCGCGAAATCAGCTGGAGCGATGCTGGCGATCAGATCGGTCGGAAGCAGCAGCGGGATCTCGCCTGCCGCGAGGACGGCGATGCCGATCAGGCTGAAACCGGCGGCGACGGCGGACAAATGCGGCCGGGCTTCGCGCAGGATCATGTAGAGGAGCGCCGTCACGACGATATAGGCGCTGAGCATCACCATATCGGCCAGGATGGCGGTGCGGAGCAGCAGAGCATCGTCCGATGCGCGCGCGAACATCTGTCCATATACGCCCGCGACGATCGTCAGCAGGTAGAACAGGCCGGCGGCCCGCGCCGGGAAGCGCAGGCCGCCGGGACTGGTCTGGGACGATGCCGTCATGCCAGCGCGGGCTGCTGAACCGGGGGCAGGCGGGTTTCGAGCCCGCCGAGCAGCCCCACCACGCCGCGCCGCATCGGTTGCCAGAAGGCCGACAGGGTGAGCAGAGCCGATCCGATCACCAGCGCCGTCAGCGCCGCGCTCAGCTCGACTGCGCCGGTCTGCGCGAAGATCGCGTAAAGCGCATAGAGCACATAGACGAGCGAGGAGACGAGCAGCGCGCGGCGATCCACCGCCAGCGCCACACTGGCGAACCCGACGTACAGAATGATCACGACTGCAGCCATCGCGATCGGAATATCGCCGTCGAAGACGCCAATCAGATGGAAGACCGGATGCGCGATCAGCGGCGCGGCGAGCAGATGCAGCCAGAAGGCGACGTCCGACCGGCGCGTGCGGCGCTCGAGATCGCTCATGTCCCAGCGCATCGCGAAGGCGAAGACGATCAGCCCGGCGACCAGCGCCATCCAGTAGAGCCAGTTTTCCGCCCCCGGAACCACCGCGACGATGATGCCGATGGCGATGCCGACCAGCGCCATCGCACCCGCCGCGACGGTGATCGGCACCATGAACCGACGCCAGTGGACGTAGGTGGCGATTGCCGTCGCGACGCCGATCAGCGCGAGGATAACGCCGCCCGCCTGGCGATGTGCCATTTCCCCACGCAGGCCGAAGGTCGCTTCGATCCAGGGCGCGTTGATCACGAACATGCCGGCAAAGCTGCCAAACGCGCCGCCGACGAACGCCAGCAGCAGCAATATGCTGGGCAGCGCCATGCGCCGCCGCCGGGTGAAATATTCGGCTAGCAGCCAGCTTGCGGCCGCCACCGACAGCGAGCCGCCCATCATCAGCCCTCCGATCAGGCGCGGCGATTCATGCTGTTCGTTGAGCAGCATCTTCGCCAGATCGGCGCCGAGCCAGGCGACTGCGGCGAGCACCAGCGCCGCCGCGATCGCGACGAAAATGTCGTTGAAGCCGGTCAGCAGCTTGAAATGTTCTTCGTCGACCGCCGGCGCCTCGCGCGCCTCGGCAACATGGTTTCGGAATGCATTGGCGGCATCGGGGGAGAGCACTCCCGCCTCCACGGCCGCCGCGAGATCGCTTTCGCTGTACATGGCTATCCTCCCTGCAATTCGAGAAGAGTAGCATTAGTGTATTGATACGGCAATACACCCAGTTTCGCGTGATCGCAGTTAGTTGGGTAGCGAGCCGCTCCCTACCCTGCCAACTTCTTCATGATCGACATCGCCTGTTCCGATCCCGACTGCGGCGTCATCTCGCCCTTGCGGTCGGTGATTTCGGCCCAATGCGCGGCGACGCCTTCGGGGCTGAGCTCCTCGCCCGTGAGCGCCACGCCCTGCGTCAGCGTCACATAGGCGGCCTGGAACACGCCTGCGCCCGCGCCGAGAATCGCGTTGGTCGGGGCGTGTTCCGACACCAGGAACAGTGCGGCCGGTGCGACGCTTTCGGGAGTGAACAGCTTGAATGCTTCCTCGGGGAAGATGTCTTCGGTCATGCGCGTGCCCGCAGTCGGAGCAAGCGTGTTGACCTTGATATTATACTTGGCGGCTTCGAGCTGGAGCGTTTTGGTAAGCCCGGCAAGGCCGAGCTTCGCCGCGCCGTAATTGGCCTGGCCGAAATTGCCGTAGAGACCGGTCGAGGACGCGGTCATCAGGATGCGGCCATAGGCCTGTTCGCGCATCGTCTCCCACACCGCCTTGGTGCAGTTGGCCGATCCGTTGAGATGGACGTCGACGACGAATTCGAAATCCTCGGGCGCCATGTTCGCGAAGCTCTTGTCGCGCAGCACGCCGGCATTGTTGATCAGGACATGGACACCGCCCCAGGCTTCTTTCGCCTTCGCGACCATCTCGACCATCTGGTCATATTCGGTGACGCTGCCCCCGTTCGACATGGCGGTTCCGCCGGCAGCCTTGATTTCCTCGACGACCTTGAGCGCGGCATCCGAGTGACCGGTGCCGTCGCGCGAACCGCCCAGATCGTTGACCACCACTTTCGCGCCGCGTCGCGCGAGTTCCAGCGCATAGGCGCGGCCCAGGCCGCCGCCGGCGCCGGTAACGATGGCGATTTTGTCGTCGAAACGGATGGTCATCTGTCTGCGCTCCCGATGGATATGGGGGCGCTCCTATCGTGGATTTCGGGACTTGGGAATTGTCGCGGCAGCGACGCTACGGCAGGGCGGGGGCGGCGAGCGCCCCCCCGGCGCCATCAAACCCCCGAATCGAGCGAATAGCCCGCCGAGCGCACCGTGCGGATGATGTCGGGGCGACCGTTGATGTTGATCGCCTTGCGCAGCCGCCGAATGTGCACATCGACGGTGCGCGATTCGATATCGGCATCATGCCCCCATACCGCGTCGAGAAGCCGTTCGCGCGAAAAGACCCAGCCGGGATGTTCGAGGAAATGCTTGAGCAGGCGAAACTCGGTCGGGCCAAGCGGGATCACTTCCCCGCCGCGGCGCACCTTGTGCCCCACCGTGTCCATTTCGATGTCGCCATAGGTCAGCTGCTCGCCGGCAAGGGCGGGGCGCACGCGACGCAGCACTGCGTTTACGCGCGCCACCAGTTCGCGTGGGGAGAAGGGCTTGGTGACGTAATCGTCAGCGCCGGTTTCGAGGCCGCGAACGCGATCCTCTTCCTCGCCGCGCGCGGTGAGCATGATGATGGGCACGTTCGCCGTGTCCGCCGAACGGCGAAGCCGACGGCACACTTCGATGCCGGACAGGCTTTCCACCATCCAGTCGAGCAGCACGATGTCCGGCGCCGATTCCTTGGCGAGCAGCAGGGCTTCCTCGCCGTCCGGCGTCTGCCGGACGTCGAAATCCTCACGCTTGAAATGATAGGTGAGAAGTTCCGCCAGCGCGGCGTCGTCCTCGACCAGCAGCATCTTCACGCGAGCCATCTAATTTCCTGTCGATTCAGTTGGACAGCGGACTGTCGCCGCGTTCGCGCTCGTCCATATGTTCCCCGGTCGCGGCGTAATAGACCATTTCGGCGACATTGGTGGCATGGTCGCCGATCCGTTCGAGATTCTTGGCAACGAACAGCAGGTGCGCCACCTGCGTGATGCTCTTCGGATTTTCCATCATGAACGTCACCAGCGCGCGGAAAATCGAATTGTAGAAATCGTCGACTGTCTTGTCGCGCTTGCAGACCGCGATCGCGGTTTCGGCATCGCGCGCGGCAAAGGCATCGAGCACGTCACGTAGCATGTCGCTGGTGATCGCCGCCATTGCCGGCAGCACCGACAGCGGTTCGATCGTGCCGTGATCCTCGATGATCGCGACACGCTTCGCAATATTCTTGGCATAGTCGCCCGCGCGTTCGAGCACGCTGGCGATTTTCAGCGCCGCGACGATTTCGCGCAGATCGTCCGCCATCGGGGCACGCAGCGCGATCAGCCGGATCGCCAGCCGTTCGATTTCGCTTTCGATATCGTCGATCCGCTGGTCGCCCGCAATGATGTCGCGCGCCAGCTGGAGGTCATGCTTTTTCAGCGCGTCGATCGCGCCGGTGACGGCCTGTTCGGCAAGGCCACCCATCTGCGCGACCAGGCCGCGCAGCTGCGTAAGTTCCTCGTCGAATGCCTTGACGGTATGTTCGTTCAAGCTGGCCATCTCCTTCTCCGGTTTCGCGCGGCTCAGCCGTAGCGGCCGGTGATGTAATCCTTCGTCCGCTCTTCGCGCGGATTGGTGAAAATGTCGGACGTCACACCATATTCCACAAGGTTTCCGAGGTGGAAAAACGCCGTGCGCTGCGAAACGCGTGCTGCCTGTTGCATATTGTGCGTGACGATCACGATTGCGTAATTGCCCCGCAATTCGTGGATCAGTTCCTCGATCTTGGCGGTCGCGATGGGGTCGAGTGCCGAGCAGGGCTCGTCCATCAGAATGACTTCGGGATCGACGGCAATGGCACGCGCGATGCACAGCCGCTGCTGCTGGCCGCCCGACATGGCGGTCCCGCTGTCGGTCAGGCGATCCTTGACTTCCTCCCACAGGCCGGCGCGCTTCAGCGAGCGTTCGACGATCTGGTCCATGTCGGCCTTGGAAGCCGCCAGCCCGTGGATGCGCGGGCCGTATGCGACATTCTCGTAGATCGACTTGGGAAAAGGATTGGGCTTCTGAAACACCATGCCGACGCGCGCGCGCAACTGCACCACGTCCATCGACGGGGCGTAGATATCTTCGCCGTCCAGCGTGATCTGCCCCTCGACGCGCGCAGCCGCGATCGTGTCGTTCATCCGGTTCATCGTCCGCAGGAACGTCGATTTGCCGCAGCCCGACGGACCGATGAATGCCGTTACATGGTCCATGTCGATGTCGATCGACACGCCTTTGATGGCGTGCGTCGCGCCGTAATAGACGTGAACGTCGCGCGCGGTCATCTTGATCGGCGCGGTCGTATCGACCGCGTCCGCATTCTCGCGGGCCGTCTGGGCGAGGTCAGTGTCGGTCAGATCATTCACCAGCGAGTCTCGAATTTGTTGCGTAGGTAGATGGCGAGGGCGTTCATCGCGAGGAGGAACAGCAGCAGCACGATAATAGCCGCAGAAGTCTTTTCGACGAAACCGCGGCTGACTTCATCGGACCAGAGGAAAATCTGGACCGGCAGCACCGTGGCCTTGTCGGTCAGCGTGTCGGGCGGCGTGGCGATGAAGGCGCGCATGCCGACAAGCAGCAGCGGCGCGGTTTCGCCCAGCGCGCGCGCCATGCCGATGATCGTTCCGGTCAGGATGCCTGGCAATGCCAGCGGCAGGACGTGGTGAAACACAACCTGCACCTTGCTGGCGCCGATGCCGAGCGCGGCGTCGCGGATCGAAGGCGGAACCGCCTTGATCGCATTGCGGCTGGCGATGACGATGACGGGCATGATCATCAGCGCGAGGGTCAGACCGCCGACCAGCGCTGCAGAGCGCGGCAGCAGCGGGCCGAATTTCTGCCCGAACAGTGTCCAGCTGCCGAGGAACACGGCAAGGCCGAGCAGGCCGAAGATGATCGAAGGGACCGCGGCGAGATTGTTGATCGACACCTCGACCAGGTCGGTCCAGCGGTTCTTCGGAGCATATTCCTCGAGATAGATCGCCGATAGCACGCCGATCGGAAAGGCGATGATGAACGTCACGAACATCGTGAACAGCGAGCCCTTGAGCGCGCCCCAGATGCCCACCTGGGTCGGGTCGGTCGAGTCCGAAGCGCTCAGGAACTGCCAGTTGAAGCCTTCGCCGATCGCACCCTCCGCCTGAAGCTGCGCTACCGCGGCCTCGGCTTCTGGCGAGCCTTCCTCGCTTACTGCGCGATCGATCTCGGCCGAAGCGGGAACGCTGATCACAGCCTGCCGATCGAGCAGCGACGGATCGTCCTTGATCGCCTCCCGGACCGAAAGCCACGCATTTTCGGAGATGAATTCCTCGCCGCCCGGTCCGAAGGCGATCACCGCAGCTGTACTCACGGTGTTTTCGAGGCCCGCGCCCGAAAGCGCCAGATCGGCGCCGGGTTTGCTCAGCGACTCCTTGTCGACTTCCATGCCGGTCTGCGGGAAATTGATGGGCAGGGCGATTTCGGTGCGGAAGAAACCGCCGAAACCCTGCGACACCATCGTTACCAGCAGAAAGGCGAGGAAGGCGGCCGACATCACCACGGCAGCCAGCCCGAGCAGCTTGAACCGGCGTTCCTTGGCGTAACGCTTGCGGATGCGGCGACGCATCGCATCGGTCGTCCAGTCGGTCGGCTTGCGCGCGGGCGCCGCGTCGCCGCCGGCGCTCGGCAGTTCGGGCATCAGCGGATCACTCATATGCTTCCCGGTATTTCTTCACGACGCGCAGTGCGACGATGTTGAGTGCAAGCGTCACCAGGAACAGAGTGAGGCCGAGCGCAAAGGCGGCGAGCGTCTTGGGACTGTCGAAGGCCGCGTCCCCGGTCAGCAGGTCGACGATCTGCTTGGTGACGGTGGTGGTGCTGTCGAAGGGGTTGAGCGTGATGTTCGCTGCGCCCGAGGCGGCCATCACCACGATCATCGTTTCGCCGATCGCGCGGCTGACCGCGAGCAGCACGCCCGCGACGACGCCCGGCAACGCGGCGGGAACCAGCACCCGCCCGATCGTCTCGCTGGTGGTCGCACCGAGCGCAAGGCTGCCGTCGCGCATCGCGGTCGGTACCGCCGCGATCGAATCGTCGGCCATCGAGGAAACGAACGGGATGATCATCACGCCCATCACCACGCCGGCCGCCAGCGCGCTTTCGGAAGAGGCGAATTCCATGCCCAGCATGACGGCGAGGTCGCGCACCGCCGGCGCCACGGTGAGCGCCGCGAAATAGCCGTACACCACGGTCGGTACGCCCGCGAGGATCTCGAGGATCGGCTTCATCCAGCGACGCACGCGCGGCGCGGCATATTGGGTGAGGTAGATCGCGCTCATCAGGCCGAAGGGGATGGCGACGAGCATCGCGATCACCGCGCCGATGAAGAAGGTGCCCCAGAAGAGCGGTACCGCGCCCAGCGATGCCCCCGGATCGGTCGAATCGATTACCTGCGGCGCCCAATGGGTGCCGAACAGGAAGTCGGTGACCGGCACCATCGAGAAGAAGCGCAGCGATTCGCGAACCAGCGACAGGAAGATGCCGAGCGTCGTCAGGATCGCGATCAGCGATGCCAGCATCAGCATCACCATGATAATCCGCTCCACGCGCGTGCGTGCTTCGAAGCCCGCCCGGATTCGCGTGAACCCGAAGGCGCCGCCTGCGAATGCCAGCAACAGCGCGACCAGCGTGCCCATCCAGGCATAATGCGACTGAGCTTCGGCCATTGCCGGGGCGAGCTGTTCTGCAAGCGGATTGAACGCGCCCATTCCGGGATTTGCGGCGAGCCGTCGCGCCTCGGCCAGGATCGCCTGCCGCTCGAAATCGAAATCGGGAAGCTGCGCCGCGGCGGGATGCGCCATCACCGCCTGTGAAACCAGTCCGGGCTCGATCATCGACCAGGCGAGCAGGAACAGGATCGGCGGAATCACGGTCCACAGCGCCACATACCAGCCATGCTGGGCCGGCAGCGAATGCAGCCGGCGTCGGCCGCCGCGATCGAAACGAGTCGCGCGCGCCCGGGCGGTGAGCCAGCCAATCAGGCCAAGGCCCACGATCAGAAAGACCAAAGTTGAAAATGTCACTGCCGAATCGTCTCGCCTTCTGGACCGGGATGAAGCTGCTTTGGCCTATTCCAGGGTATTCGGATCAAGCGGAATCTGTTGCTCGATAACGTTGGAAGCCTGATCGCGCACGCTTTGCGGCGCCGCGATCAGCCCGCGCTTTACCAGATCACCGTCCGGGCCCCACATCGTCGAATAGAGGCGCAGGAATTCCTTGAGACCCGGTACCGCGTTGAGATGCTTGCTCTTCACATAGATGAACAGCGGCCGTGCGCCCGGGTAGCTGCCGCCGGCGATGGTTTCATAGGTGGGAGCGACACCCTCGATCGGGATACCGCGCAGCCGGTCCTGATTTTCCTCAAGATAGCTGTAGCCGAAAATGCCGATCGCATTGGGATTGGCCGCCAGTTTCTGAACGATCAGATTGTCGTTCTCGCCTGCGTCGATATAGGGCCCGTCGGTACGGATCTGGATGCAGACCAGCTTCTTCTGATCGCCGGTCTGTTCCTCGATTTCGGGAAAGGCCTCGACGCAGCCCGGCTCCATGATCAGCTCGGCAAAGGCGTCGCGCGTCCCGCTGGTCGAGGGCGGGCCGTACACCTGAATCGGGATTTCCGGCAGGTCGGGGTTCACGTCGTGCCACGTTCGCGCGCTGTTTTCGTCCTTCCCCATCGGGTGGGCGGCGAGCGCGAGATAGATGTCCTTCTTCGTCAGTTCGAAGCTCGGGCCTTCCTGCGATTCGGCCAGCGCCACCCCGTCCATGCCGATCTGGATTTCCATCACCGGCACGACGTTGTTGTTCTGGCACTTCATATATTCGGAAAGCTTCATCCGACGCGATGCGTTGACGAGATCGGGATAGTCGACGCCCACACCGTCGCAGAACCGCGCCATACCGCCGCCGGTGCCGGTCGATTCGATCACCGGCGCGTCGCGATTGGAGTCCTGATTGCGGAACGCTTCGGCCACGCGCGTGGTGAAGGGATAGACCGTCGAAGAGCCGACCGCAGTGATCTGCGTGCGCATGCCGCCATTCGAATCGCCACACGCCGCCAGCGTTGCCGCCAAGGTCATGGTGAGTGCCAGCCTGCCCAGCATCGCTTTTTCCTCCAGTTCCGGTGGTCGCGCGAAACGCTTTGCCGCACGAATAATACTGCCGGGCCGCGCATCGGGGATAGCGGTTACCGTATTATGACAAACGATGCTCGGGGAGCAGGATCGTCACTTGCGTCCCTTCGCCGAGCTGGCTGGCGATGTCCAGCCGACCGCGATGGCGTTCGACGATATGCTTGACGATGGCGAGGCCCAGGCCTGTGCCGCCCATTGCACGGCTGCGGCTCGAATCGATGCGATAGAAACGTTCGGTCAGGCGCGGCAGATGATCGGGGTCGATGCCTTCGCCATGATCGCAGACGCGCAGGCGCACCATGCCGCCGCGCTGCGATTCGAGCGAGATTTCGACCGGGGTTCCCGGGCGTCCGTATTTCATTGCGTTGCTGACGATGTTGTGGAGCAGCTGCGACAGCTGCGCATGGTCGCCGCGCACCGGGGGCGCGGGCCGCAAATCGAGTTTCAGGTCGGCACCGCGTTCGGGCTTCATCGAGGTCAGTTCGTTGCGCACCTGTTCGATCAGCACGCCGAGATCGACCGACTGGTCCGGCTCGCGATATTTCTCCGCCTCGATGCGCGAGAGCGAAATCAGGTCGTCGACCAGCCGCTGCATCCGCTTGGCTTCGTTGTGCATCACGTCGAGGAAGCGCTTGCGCGTCTTGCGGTCCTCGCCGGCTTCCTCGCCGAGCGTTTCGACATAGCCGAGCAGCGAGGCGAGCGGCGTGCGCAGTTCGTGGCTGGCGTTGGCGACGAAATCGACTCGCATCCGATCGGCCGCATAACTGCCGGTGCGATCGACCAGATGGACGATGCGTTCGCCGCTCGAAAGCGTGCGGATGCGCATCTCCCAGCGCTGGTCGCGGGTGCCGAGACCGACCAGGTGGATCGGTGCGCCGGGAATTTCCTTGCCCGGGCTGAGCAGGCGTTCGCTCGCAGCCGGGTGGCGGATCGCGAGCCGCACATCCTGTTGCAATATGTGTTCGCCCAGCAAGGCGCAGGCGGCGCGATTGGCGGCGGTTACGCGCTGTTCGCTGATCACCAGCACCGGCTCGATTATTGCTTCGATCACTTCGGGAAGCGGCGGATTCTGCTGCGGTGGCGCGGGCGGTGGCGCGGGCGGCAGCTCGGGCATCGCATCGCCCATGCCAGCGCCGACGAGCACTGCCGCCACCGCGCAGACGAGCACGACCAGGCTGGCTTCGATATCTCCGTTGACGAGCATGCTGGCAAATGCCGCCATCGCGGCGAGCCCCAGCGCCGCCAGCACGCGTTTTCCGGCCGAATCTTCCATGCGCGCTCTACTAGGATGGCTTTCCGCTTCGGGGAAGGCGCGCGATGGGGTCGCGCATTTACGATTGCGAAAGAGGCGCTGGCGCATGAAAAGGCGTCATGGCCGACGACCAATCAGAACCAGGCGGCAAGCCGACCGCGCCTGCGAATGCGGGGCGGCGCGCGCTGATGCTCGGCGCGGCAGGTGCGACGGCGATCGTTTCGATTCGTCCGGCGCTGGCGCAAACCAGCGCCTCGGTGCTCAATTGCGAGATTCCGGTGCCCGATCCGGGCCGCGCGGGCATGTATATCGCCGCCGACGGATCTCTGGTGCCCGCGGGTACGCCGGGTGCCTATCCGCCGCCGGGCATGGCGTTCAAGGGCGAGGACGTGAAGCGCGCGCTCAACGGCGGGATGCTGCCGGGCACCGATTACGAGACCAACCGCGCCTACACCAATTACATCCGTCGGCTGCAGCAGGGGACGAGCGGCTTTACCTGCTTCGCCTCGCTGCAGATGCCGCGGGGGTAGGATCGGCCTGAAGACCACCATGCCTGCTGGGTCTGAGCTTGTCGAAGCCCCGTATTTTCCTTGTCGAGACGCATGAAGAAGAACAGTCCTTCGACAGGCTCAGGGCAAACGGAGGTCGAGGTGAACGAGAGCCCTTTTTATCTCGCCGCCGCATCCGAAACACTCCGCATCGTGCCGCTCGACACGCTGACCGTCCTCTATCACCGCGCATCGGGGATGACGCATGTCGTAGACTCGCCGGTGCCGGAAATCCTCGAAACGCTGGGCAACGAAGCCATGACAAGCGTCGACCTGCTCGCGCGGCTTTCCGAGCGGTTCGATCTGGGCGATGCCGATCCGGCAACGCTCGCGCTGCGGCTCGACGAAATGGTCGCCTCCGGGCTGGTGGAGCGGCGATGAGGCACGTCACTACGCTTCGCATCGGCCCGATCGGCTTTCGGATCGGCAGCGACTGGCGCGCGCCGATCGCCGAAGTCGAACGGCTCTATGCCGAATATCCGAAGCCCGACGACGGGATCGCCGATTTCAACGTCCATCTGTTCGCCGCGCGGCCGTGGCGGCGGGTGCTGCGCCCTTCGGTGCATATCGGCGGCGATTTCGTCATTCCCGATGCCGCGCCGCTGCCGCTCGCGCAGGGGCTGCTCGCCGCCGAAATGGGGATGAACCTGCAGATGGCGCTCGGCCAGCGGCGCTATCTGCTGCTCCACGCCGCAGCCGCCGAGCGCGACGGGCATGCGGTGCTGATGACGGGCATTTCCGGGGCGGGCAAATCGACGCTCGCGGCGTTGCTGATGGCGCGCGGCTGGCGGTTGATGGGTGACGAATTCGCGCTGATCGATCCCGAGACGGGGCTGGTCCACGGTTTTCCCCGGCTAGTGAGCCTCAAGAACGAAGCGATCGAGGTGGTCGAGAAGGCGCTGCCCGCCGCCGGGTTCGGCCCGCGGATGAAAGGCACGCCCAAGGGCACGATCCGGCATCTGGTGCCCGACAGTCGCGCGGTGGAGGCGATGGTGAAGCCCGCCGAGGCGGCGCTGATCCTTTTTCCGAGCTTCGGCCATGAAGCGGCCGAACGGCCGGTGCTGCCGAGCGAGGCGTTCGTGCGGCTGACGCAAGCTTCGACCAACTATACCAAGCTCGCCGAGCGCGGGTTCGATGCGCTCACCCGGTTGGTGCGAACCGTGCCTGCTCGCGCGCTCGATTATCCCGATGCCGATACCGCTCTCGCGCAGGTCGACCGGCTGTGGCGCGCGCTGTGAGCCCTGCGATGCGCCTCGTCACCGCGCTGCGGCAACCGGAGCGCGCGACGGCACTCGATGCCGCGGGCTGGAATTCGCTGATCGCCGTCGCCCGGGCGGAGCAGTTGATCGGCACGCTGGCATGGCAGGTCGAAGGGCTCGACGTGCCGCCCGCCGCCGCCCGCATCCTCGCCGATGCGCGCGCTTCGGCCGAGCAGGGGCGCACCGCCGCGCTGTGGGAAGCCGAAATGGCGCAGCGCGCGCTGGCGCCGACGGGCGTGCCGCTGGTGCTGCTCAAGGGCACGGCGTTCGTCGCGGCGGGGCTGGCGGCGGGGCAGGGGCGGCATATCGGCGATCTCGACATTCTCGTGCCCCGCGACCGGATGGACGAGGCCGAAGCCGCGATCCTTGGGGCGGGCTGGGAATGGGTGAAGCCGGATCCCTATGACGATGCCTATTATCGCCAGTGGATGCATGAACTGCCGCCGCTGATCCACCGCGAACGCGACCGGATGATCGACGTGCATCACACGGTGCTACCGCTCACGGCCAGGATCACGCCGGATGCCGCGGCGATGCTGGCCGACAGCGTTGCACTGGAAAACGGGATGCGGGTGCTGAGCCCCAACGATATGCTCTGTCACGCTGCCGCGCATCTGTTCGCCGACGGCGATCTGGCGGGAGGCCTGCGCAATTTGTGGGATATTCACTGCCTGATGGGGGAATATGGCAGCGAGGGGCTGGCCGAGCGTGCCGCGCATCACGGGCTGGGCACGGCGATGGCGCGGGCCGGGCGGCTGACGCACCATCTTTTTGGCACCGATGTGCCCGATGCGTGGCGCGCACTGACGGCGCTGGACCGCCCCTATATCCGCCGCCTGCTCTCGCGCGACGCGTGGGGCCGCCGTTCGCGTAAGCTTACCGAGCTCGGCTTCTACATGCGCGGCCACTTGCTCCGCATGCCGCCGGCGATGCTGGCGCGGCATTTATGGACCAAATTCCGCAAGGGATATCGCCCGGTCTGACCCCGGCACCCGATGCGCGCTCTACAATGAGAATATGAGAATCGCTCTTGCCTTGCTGATGCTGTTCACGCTTGCCGCGTGCGGTGGTGGCGACGAGGCGGTTTCTCAGGCGCGCGGGGCGGTGTCGACATTTCACCAGCGGCTCGAGGCTCGCGACTATGACGCGATCCTGGCCGACCGCGCGCCTTCCCTGATCCGCTCGGCGAGCGAGGCCGAGATGCGCGCGGTGCTCTTTTCGGTGCATGACGAAGTCGGGCCGATGATAGCCGCGGAGGAACTGAGCGCCGCGCAGCAGGTATCGAGCGATCGCCGTATCGTAGGTATCGAGCGATCGCCGTATCGTGTCGCTCCACTATCTCTCGCATCATGAGGATGGCGATGTGCGCGAGCGCTTCACCTTCGAGATCGTCGATGGCCGGCCGATGCTGGCGGGCTATACGGTGGAAACCGTCCCGCGCTAGCGATCGCCCAGGCGCGCCAGCGTCGGGATCAGTTCGTCATAATGGTCGATCACGGCATCGGCCCCCAGATCCACGATCGGTCCCGAGTGAAAGCCGAAGCTGACGGCAATGCTCGGCACCCCGGCATTGCGCGCGGCGCCGGTGTCGTAGATTGAATCCCCTACGAACGCCGCGCGGCCGCCGCCGCAGCGGGCAACCATCTCGTTGATCGGCGCGGCCGAGGGCTTGGCGTTGCCCTTGCCCATCGTGTCTCCGCCGATGATCGTTTCGAAGCGCCCCGCTAGGTCGAGCTTGCCGAGGAGGCGTACCGCCAAATTCTCGAATTTGTTGGTCACCACCGCGACCCGGATTCCCATTGCATCGAGCTGGTCGAGCGCGTCGAGCAAGCCGGAATAGGGGCGGGTGCCCACCGCGATATTGGCTTCGTAATGGCGCAGCAGCAGCTTGTAATAGCGATCGAACGCCGCTTCGTCGCAGCCGCCGGTATCTTCCAGCGTCTTGCGCAGCATGTTCTTCGCGCCGCCGCCGATATTGGGTTTGACCTGCTCGAACGACAGCGGATCGCGCCCTGCCGCCGCCAGTGCGTGATTGACCGCCGCGACCAGATCGGGGCTGGTGTCGAGCAACGTGCCGTCGAGGTCGAATCCGACGATTTCGAAAGGAATCTTGTCCATCCGCGCCCTGCTGCCCCGCCCGGTATGGAAATGGCAACCCTGACGTGGCATCGCGGGGCCAGCGTGGAGGGATCATGACCGACAAGATCGCCGCGATCATCCTTGCCGCCGGCAAGGGGACGCGGATGAAATCCGACCTGCACAAGGTGCTGCACCCAATCGCCGGGCGGCCGATGCTGCTGCATCTCGTCGCGAGCGTCGGCGAATTGTCGCCGCAGCGGACCATCACCGTGGTCGGCGCGGGGCGCGAGCAGGTCGAGGCCGCCGTCGCGCCGCACGGCGTCGAAATCGCGCATCAGGCCGAACAGCTCGGCACCGGCCATGCCGTGCGGATGGCGGAGGACGCGCTGGCGGGCTTCAATGGCGATGTGCTGATCCTCTATGGCGACGTGCCGCTGGTTTCGCCCGAGACGATGACACGGATGCTTGACCGGCTCCATGCCGACGACGCGCCTGCCGCCGTCGTGCTCGGTTTCCGCCCGACCGATCCGGGCGCCTATGGCCGGATCATCGCCGACCGCGACGGATGGATCGAGAAGATGGTCGAATATAAGGACGCGACCGTCGCCGAACGCGCCGAAACGCTGTGCAATTCGGGGCTGATGGCGGCGCGCGCGAACGATCTGTTCGCGCTGCTCGGCCGGGTCACCAACGATAACGCCGCGGGCGAATATTATCTGCCCGACATCGTCATGCTCGCCGCCGCCGATGGTCGCCCGAGCGCGGTGATCGAAACCGACGCGCATGAAGTGGCGGGCGTGAACAGCCGCGCCGAACTCGCCCGGCTCGAACGCGACTGGCAGGACAAGCGCCGCGACACCGCGATGGCCGACGGCGTCACGCTGATCGCGCCGGAAACGGTGTGGTTTTCCTATGATACGCAGCTCGGCCGTGACGTGACGGTGGAGCCCAATGTCGTTTTCGGCCCCGGCGTCACCATCGCCGACAAGGTCGTCATCCACGCCTTCAGCCATCTCGAAGGCGCTACGGTGGCAAGCGGTGCCTCGGTCGGCCCCTATGCGCGGCTGCGGCCGGGCGCGGTGCTGGAGGAAGACGCCAGGATCGGCAATTTTGTCGAAATGAAGAAAGCCGTGCTCGGCAAGGGTGCGAAGGCGAGCCATCTTACCTATCTGGGCGATGCCAGCGTGGGCGCGGGCGCGAATATCGGGGCGGGGACGATCACCTGCAATTATGACGGCTTCCTCAAATACCAAACGGTGATCGGGGAAGGCGCGTTCATCGGATCGAACAGCGCGCTGGTCGCGCCGGTGACGATCGGCGACGGTGCGTTGGTCGCGGCCGGATCGGTCGTGACGCGCGATGTCGAGGCCGATGCGCTGGCGCTGGCGCGCGGCGAGCAGAAGGCGCTGCCCGGCTGGGCGAAGCGCTTCCGCGCCAAAATGGCCGAACGAAAAGGAAAGAAATGACCGACCGTTATCAGGGCAAGCCGTTCCTCAAATTGCTCGATTCCTATGTGCTCGATTGCATCGGGCATCTCGACACCACCTCCGAGGCGGCGCTGACCGCGATGGAACCGCAGCTTCGCCACCAGCTGAAGCTGGAAGGCGGCTGGCGCGAAATGGTCGTGTCGCAGATGCAATTCCCCAAGGGGATGGAAGGCGCGATCAGGGAAGTGTGGGAAAAGGGCAAGCCGCAGTTCCGCGAAAGCCAGGGCCGCGATCCCGATCCGGTCGAATTCACCCATGTCTTCGTGGACACCAATTTCCCGCATTAAGGGCAACGCGCATGTGCGGTATCGTCGGAATCCTGGGTACGTCTGAAGTCGCCGACCGGCTGTTCGAGGGGCTGAAGCGGCTCGAATATCGCGGTTATGACTCGGCGGGCATCGCCACGCTGCACGACGGCGTGCTCGATCGCCGCCGCGCCGAGGGCAAGCTCGTCAATCTCGGCAAGCGCCTCGCCGAAGAGCCGCTGCCCGGCACGATCGGCATCGCGCATACCCGCTGGGCGACGCATGGCGCGCCGACCGAGGATAATGCGCATCCGCACATCGTTGGCGACGTCACCATCGTCCACAACGGCATCATCGAGAATTTCAAGCCGCTGCGCGACGAGCTGATCGCCGATGGCCGCGTATTCAACAGCCAGACCGATACCGAAGTCGTCGCGCATCTGGTCGATCGCGAATTGCAGCGCGGCAAGTCGCCGCAGGATGCGGTGGCTTCGGTGCTGCCGCGGCTGCACGGTGCCTTCGCCATCGCCTTCCTGTTCGCCAGCGAGCCCGATCTGCTGATCGCCGCGCGGCTCGGCGCGCCGCTGACCGTCGGCTATGGCGATGGCGAGAATTATCTGGGATCGGACGCGCATGCGCTTGCCGGGCTGACGCAGAAAATCGCCTATCTCGATGAAGGTGACTGGGCAGTGCTGACGCGGCAGAGCATCCAGGTGTTCGATCGCGAGAACCGGCCGGTTACGCGTGAGGTGGTGCCTTCGGGCGTGTCGCCCGCGATGATCGACAAGGGCAATCACCGCCACTTCATGCAGAAGGAGATTTACGAGCAGCCGGTCGTCGTCGCGCAGACGCTGCAATCCTATCTTCGCCCGGTCGAGGAAATGGTCGCGCTGCCCGACATGGATTTCGATCTGGCCGGTGTCGAGCGCGTCGCGATCGTCGCATGCGGCACCGCCAGCTATGTCGGGATGATCGGCAAATACTGGATCGAGCAATTCGCGCGGGTGCCGGTGGAAGTCGATGTCGCCTCGGAATTCCGCTATCGCGATCCGGTGCTGCTGCCCAACACGCTGGGCGTCGTCGTCAGCCAGTCGGGCGAGACGGCGGACACGCTGGCGGCGCTGCGCCACATGAAGGAACATGGCGTCACCACGGCGGGGATCATCAATGTGCCGACCAGTTCGATGGCGCGCGAAGTCGATTTGTTGCTTTCGACGCATGCCGGGCCGGAAATCGGCGTCGCCTCGACCAAGGCGTTCACCTGTCAGCTCGCCGTCATGGCGGCGCTGGCGGTCAATCTTGCGCGCGCGAAGGGCAAGCTGGGCGGCGACGAGGAAACCGAAATCGTCCGGCACCTTGTCGAAGCGCCAGCCAGCATCAACGCCGCGCTGGCGCATGATGCCGAGATCGAGGCGATGGCGCATACCATCGCGCAGGCGCGCGACGTGCTCTATCTGGGGCGCGGTCCCGATTACCCGCTGGCGCTCGAAGGTGCGCTCAAGCTAAAGGAAATCTCCTACATCCATGCCGAAGGCTATGCCTCGGGCGAAATGAAGCACGGCCCGATCGCGCTGATCGACGACAATGTGCCGCTGATCGTGCTCGCGCCTTCCGGGCCGCTGTTCGACAAGACGGTGTCGAACATGCAGGAGGCGCAGGCGCGCGGCGCGCGGGTGGTGCTGATTTCGGATGCCGAGGGGTTGAAACTGGCGGGCGAGGACGCTGTGGCGACGATCGAAATGCCCAAGGTGCATCCGCTGATCTCGCCGATCGTCTATGCGGTGCCGGTGCAGCTGCTCGCCTATCATGTCGCGGTGGCCAAGGGCACCGACGTCGATCAGCCGCGCAATCTCGCCAAATCGGTGACGGTCGAATAGCTCAGAGCGCGATCACGCTTTCCAGCGCCGAACGCAGCTGTTCCTCGCAATAAGGCTTGCTGACCAGCGGCACGATGTGCTCGCCCGTATTGGCTGTCGCGCCATAGCCGGTGGCGAGGATATAGGGGATGCCGCGCGCGCGCAGCACGCTTGCAATGGCATCGCTGCGCTCGCCACCCAGATTGACATCGAGGATCGCGGCATCCGCCTCGACCGCTTCGGCGATAACCAGCCCTTCGGAAAGTCGTCCGACCGGCCCGATGATCGAACAACCGAAATCGAGCAGAATATCCTCGAGGCACATCGCGACCACCGGTTCGTCCTCGACGATGAAAATCTTACGCCCCACCAGCTCTCTCATTCCGCGGTTTCCGGGAGCGGCGCGTCGACTTCGCAGCGCAGCCCCCCAGCAGCGAACTCAATGCAGACGGAGCCGCCAAGTTCCGCCGCCAGCCCGCGTTCGATCATTCGCGTGCCGAAACCGCGCCGTTTCGGGACAGAAACCGGCGGGCCATCCGATTCAACCCATGCCAGTTTGAGCCGCTTTCCCTTCTCGTCCTCGGTTTTTTGCCATGTGATCGAAATGCGTCCGGCCTCGTTGGAAAGCGCGCCGTGCTTGACGGCGTTGGTCGCGAGTTCATGTATCGCAAGCGCCAGCGAAATCGCGGTCTTGGGCTCCAGTGTCAGGTCGCATCCTTCGATGTGGCAGCGGTCGCCGCCGCAATGTGGCGCGATGGCGTCGGCCATCACCTGATGGATCGGCACCGGCGCCCATAGCTCGCGAGTGAGCAGGTTATGCGCTTCGGACAAGGCCGCGATGCGCCCCTCGAACGCCTTGCGCGCTTCCATCGCGATGCCGGGGTTGCGGAATGTCTGTTGAGCAATGCCCTGAACGATGGCGAGCGTGTTCTTCACGCGATGATTGAGTTCATCGATCAGCAGTCGCTGATGCATTTCGAACCGTTTCGATTCGGTCACGTCTCGGGCGATGGCGTGAATGCCGGTCGGCCGGCCCAGTGCATCGAGCGTGAGCCGCGAGTTGATCTCCCAGATCAGGTCGCCGCCCGCGGCGTGCGTGCGCATGCGCACCGAAAAGCGCGTGGTGCCGCCGTGTTCCAGCTTGTGGTCGCGCAGCCGTTCGACGACTTCCATCTGACCGGGAGCCAGGAATTCGCTGATGGAGCGGCCGACCAGGGCATCCTCGGGATAGCCCAGCGCCGCCACCACCGATGGATTGACCGACGTGATTCGCGTGTCGAGATCGGCCGTAATGATATAGTCGTTCGCTTCCTCGAAAATCGTGCGGAACCGGGTTTCGCTGGTGCGCAGTTCCTCTTCGTTGCGCTTGCGCTCCGTGATGTCGAAAGAGACGGCGACGAAGCGCAAGTCGTTTTCATCCCCCGCCATGATGCGATCGCCATGACTTTGCAGCCAGCGTTCCTCGCCCGTGTCGGCGCGCAGAATGCGATATTCGATCATGAACGGCGTACCGCGATCGAAACAGGCATATGCGGTTTCGCGCACCTGTTCGACATCATCGGGGTGGATCAGGGCCAGCCAGTCGTTGATACTTCCGCGCCCATCCGCGCGACGCGGCAGACCGAGCAGATCGAAGCGATTGAGCGACCAGACTCCTTCCATCGTATCGAGATCGAGCTCCCAGGTCGCCATGCCGGCGCTTTCGACGGCGAGGCGGATGCTTTCCTCGCTCTTGCGCAGCGCGGCCTCGTCCTCGCGTCGGCGTGTGACGTCGAGGGTGACGCACGACGATCCCAGCGGCTTCCCTTCATCGTCACGGATCAGTGCGACGCTGTTGTTGACCCAGACCAAGGTTCCGTCAGGCCGGACATAGCGTTTCTCATGAGAATAGGGCGTACCATCGCGCATCATCCGCTCGAACAGCGGGATGTTGCGGCCCAGATCGTTGGGATGCGTAATCGATTGCATCGAGCGGCCGAGCAGTTCCTCGCGGGGCCAGCCTGAAATCTCGCAGAAACGGTCGTTCACCATCGTGAACCTGCCGCTGATATCGACCTGGCTGAAACCCGCGGTGCCCTGATTGACGAAGACGAGCAGCTGGGCCTCACGTTCGCGCAGTGCCAGCTCGGCTAGCTTTGTCTCGGTCACGTCATGGGCAACGCCGAAAAAGCCGGCAGGATTGCCGTCTCCGTCCCGGCGCGGCTGCAACGTCGATTTGAGCCAGCGCCATTCCCCGTCGGCGCGGCGATAGCGGCCTTCCAGCGTGAAGGGTTTCAGCGCCGCCTTTCCGGCTTGCGCTTCGGCGATGATGCGCGCGCTGTCATCGGGATGGAGGATCGATCGCCAGTTGAAATCGCGCGCCGATTCCTGATCGACGCCGAGAAATTCCGCATAGACGCGGTTAACGAAACTGCGCTTCCCGTCGAGCCCGGTCACCCAGACCGCGACCGGCGCCGACTCCGCGATCATGCGAAACTCGTCCCCGCCGTTCGGGATGTCGGACGGAGCAGTTGAATCCGCATTCTCAATGGGTTCGGCCATCATTGTTTCCGTACTGAATTTGCGCGGCGAAGCCAACGGTTACGGTTGACGGGCCGGGCAGTCACGGTGAACCGCCGCAACCATGCCGGTGGACGGGCCGCAGGAAACCGGGATTCCTTGCCGTTACCCGGGAATTTTACCTGTGGTTAACGCTGTCGGATTACTCCGTGGCAACGATGTTTCTTGGGGGGAAGTCCGACCGTGCGTATCTTGATCGTGGATGACGAACAGGCGATGCACGAAAGCTATCGCCAAGTGTTCGGACAGCGCAGCGAAGCCGCCGCGGGCGGCGCGGCGCTTTCCGCAATGGCAGCCGAGCTGTTCGGCGACGAAGAGCAGGCCGAAGAGCTTTCCGCCCCGCCCGCTCCCGTACAGGAACAGTTCGACTGTGATCATTTCTCGCAGGGCTTGCCCGCCGTTGATGCGGTTGCGGCCAGCATTGAATCCGGCGAACGCTATGCCGTCGCCTTCATCGACGTGCGCATGCCGCCGGGAATCGACGGCAAGGAAACCGCGCGTCGCATCCGCGCGATCGATCCCGACATCAATCTGGTTATCGTCACCGGCTATTCCGATTTCTCGCCGCTCGACATCAGCCGCGCCGCCGGACCGGCCGACAAGATCTTCTATATCGCCAAGCCGTTTCAGGCTGAGGAAGTGATGCAGACCGCCACGGCGCTTTCTGCACGCTGGCGCGTCGATATCGAGCTGCGCGAGGCGCGCGCTGCGCTGGCCGAGAAGATCGACCAGCTTGAGGAGCAGAAGCTCGAACTCGCCGCCAATGAATCGAAGGCGGTGCATATGGCCAATCACGATTCGCTGACCGAAGCGCCGAACCGGCTCGCTTTCATGCGCGCGCTCACCGAGCATGTTCGCGAGCGGCAGCGCTTTGCAATGGCAATGCTCGACCTCGACCGGTTCAAACTGGTCAATGACACGTTCGGTCATCTCGCGGGCGATGAGCTGATCCGCATGGTCTATGCGCTGCTGCAGGAAACCGTGCCTCAGGGCGCGGTGGTCGCGCGGCTGGGGGGCGACGAATTCGCACTGCTCTCGCACGTCACCAGCGAAGACGAGGCGGTGATGTGCTGCGAGCGGGTGATCAAGGCGATTTCCACCAGTTTCAAGGTGTTCGGCCATTCGGTGCAGGGCAGTGCCTCGATCGGTATGGTCGTGGCGGACCCGGAAAACGACAAGGACCCGGTGGATCTGATGCGCCGTGCCGACCTCGCGCTCAACGAATCCAAGCGCGCCGGCCGCGGCGTGGTCCGCGTGTTCGACGAAAGCATGGACGAATCGATTCGCTTCCGCCGCCAGATCGAAGGTGGCCTGAGCGAAGCCATCGCCAAGGGCGAGCTGAAGATGGTCTATCAGCCGATCATCAGCCGCGATGGACTGGAAATCATCGGATTCGAGGCGCTGATGCGCTGGAACACCGAGGAATTCGGGCCGATTTCTCCAGCGATGTTCATTCCGATCGCCGAGGAATCCAATCTGATCCACGAACTTGGCGACTGGGCGATCGACGAGGCGGCGAAGACGCTGCAGCAATGGCCGGGGCAATATGTGTCGGTCAATTTCAGCCCGCGCCAGTTCCGCCGCCAGAATTTCGTCGGCCATATCATCGAGCGTGTGCAGCATCACGGCATCGCACCCGATCGCATCCAGATCGAAATCACCGAAACGGCGATCTTCGACGATGCCGAGCGTGCCGCCGAAACGCTGTATCGCCTGCGGCAGATGGGATTCCGCATCGCGCTAGACGATTTCGGCACGGGCTATTCCTCGCTCTACAATATCCGTCGGTTCGCGCTCGATTGCCTCAAGATCGATCGCAGCTTTATCGACGGCATGGGCCGCGAGCGCGCCAGTGCCGCGATCGTCCATTCGATCATTCATCTCGGTCGGGCGCTCGGCCTCGAAGTCGTCGCGGAGGGCGTCGAGACACAGGAGCAACTCGATACGCTGCTGGTTGCCGGTTGCAGCCATTTGCAGGGCTATTTCTTCTCGCGTCCGGTCGATGCCGACATCGCGTGCGAACTGGCCGAACGCCGCTGGCTCGGCACGCCGCCCGGCGACAATGTCGTCACGCTCGAAGCGGGTAACGGGACAACCGGCTGATGCCTGGTAAGCAAGGCGCCGTTTTGCGCCGACTGCGCGGTCTGGCTTCCGCCTCGCTGGGCGGAAAGCTCGTGCTGATCCTGACCGGCGTGGGGCTGGTGGGGTCGATTGCGATCACATTGCTGCTCGCCGCGATCATCACGCCCAGCTTCAACCGGCTCGAAGACAACGCTGTCACCGCGCATGTCGAACGCACCCGCGCCGCGCTGGACGAATTCGCCAGCAAGGTCGAGACGGCGGTGCGTGACTATGGCGACTGGAACGCCAGCTACGCCTATATGGCGAATCCGACGCGCGCATTCGAGGAAGAGTCCTTCTCGACCCTGGCGATGCAGAATCTGAGCGTCAACGGCATGGCCTATGTCCGCAACGATGGGTCCGTCGTCATCGCGCGCTGGCTCGATCTGGCGAGCGGCAATGACACGCCGGCGATGAAGGTCGCATTGCTCGACCGGATCGGGCAGGTTGATCTTGCGCAAGTCGTCGATGGCGAAGGTTCGGGAAGCTTCTATCTGCGCTTCGGCGACAGCATCGCCGCCGTCGGCGTGGCGCGCGTACGCCGCAGCGACGGCACCGGCGCGCCGCGCGGTTTCGTTCTGATGGCACGCACGATCAGTTCGGAGCAATTGAGCACCTTGCTGCAGGTCGAAGCGCGGGTTCGGCTCGACAGCGATCTTGCCGCTGTCGCCATCACGCCGCGCGACGGCAGGCTCGACATCGCGGTTCCGATTCACGGGCCGGGAGGCGAAACCGTGGCGAGCGCCGGCTATGCCGTGCCGCGCGACATGACGTTGCTTGGCCAGCGCGTGCTGCTGCTGGCCGCGATCGGCACGACATTGCTGATGCTGGTCGTCCTGATCGTGTTGCGCAAGGTAATCGGGCGGCTGGTGCTGCGGCCGCTGAAGCGTGTCGAGCGGCATATGGGCGTCGTCCGCCAATCGGGTACACTCGGGTTGCTTCAGGAGAATCCGCGCCACGACGAGATCGGCAGTCTCGTTACCAGCTTCAATTCGATGCTGCGCCAGCTCAAGGACCTGCGCGAACAGCTCGAAGTGCAGTCGTTCAAGCTCGGTCGTTCCGAAAGCGCCGTCGCGGTGATGCACAATGTGCGCAATGCGCTCAATCCAATCAGCACGATCATGAGCCAGGGTATGGGCGGTGCCGGCGCTGCTGATCCGGCGATGGTCGAGCGCGCCTTGTCCGAGCTCGCGCGCGAGGACATTCCAGCCGCGCGCCGCCAGAAGCTGGTCGCCTTCCTTGCCGCGGCGCAGGAATCGGTTGCGGGGGAGCGCGCGGAGCGCGAGCGGCAGCTGAAGCTGGGCCGCGAGGCATTGCACAACGTACTTGAAATCATCGGCAAGCAGCAGGAGGCGGCGCATGAGCGACCGCAGCTCGAAACCTGCGATATCTCCGACATCGTGGCCCAGAACGCGACGATCGCGCGCTATTCGAGCGAATGTTCGATTGCGTTCAGCTTTCCGTCGATGCCGCATTGGGTGATGGGCAATCGGGTGATCCTGAGCCAGGTCGTGGGCAATCTGCTCGGTAATGCAGTCGAAGCGATTTCGGCGACGGGGCGCGACAGCGGGAGCATCGCCGTGTCGGTGACCGAACAGGACGAACAGGTGCGCGTCGTGATCCGCGACGATGGCGACGGTTTCGATCCTGAAGACGCGCCGACGCTGTTCCAGCGCGGCTTTTCGACTCGCAAGCACAAGTCGGGCGGGCTGGGGCTGCACTGGTGCGCCAATTCGATGGTCGCGATGGAAGGCAAGCTCGACCTGATCAGCGAAGGCAAGGGCAGGGGCGCGCGCGCCGTGCTGACACTCAAGGCCGCCACCGGCATGCGCAAGGACGACGCCGAACTCGCTGCCTGATCAGCCTGCCCGTCGCCGTTCCGGCGCGATCGCGTCGCGGCGACGCAGATAGGGCGCGACCAGATTGTGCGACCGGTAATATTCCTGCCGGTCGGGCGGCAGCGATCCGAAATTGCCGATCACCCGGCGGCATTGCGTGCTGCGGCAACCGCAGATCATGTGCCAGTTGGATTCGAACAGCGTCGTCGAATAGTCCCAGGCGATTTCCTCGCCCGCCGCGATCGGACGGATCGCGATCAGGAAAACGCGATCCTCGACGAACCGCAGCCCGGTATTGGGATCGCAGCTGTGATTGACGAAGTCGTCCAGCCCGCCGGAAGGGCCCATATAGTGGTCGCGCGTCACCTGGACATACCGGTCGGTGCTGCCATGCGCGAAGCGCGGCACCTGATCGGCGGGCAGCAGCCGCCCGGTAAATTCCATCAGCCGCTCGCCTTCGGCAAAGGCGCGGGCGGCGAACACAGCCTTGCCCAGATGGTTTTCATCGACCCGGAACATGTTGCGCCCGGGGCGATGCCGGTCAAGCACCAGGAACGGACCGCGGCGCAGGCCGAAGCTGCGCATCGGATTGATCGTCGCGAGGCCGATCATGAACCAGACGCCGGCATGGCAGAGCAGTTCGACGACGATGTAGAGGAGCTCGTCGACGCCCGGGTTCGGCCCGCGCACGGCTACCAGCAGCGTCGCCAGGTCGCCGAACGTCCACAGCCCCCAAGCCGGCGAACGTTCGCGCGAGGCATCCTGCCAGGCGCTCGCCCAGGTCGGCCAGAAGCTGATCGGCACTGCGGCGACGACCAGAAGATGGGCCCAGAGGGCATTGCGAAAGACCAGCCAGACGGCGAGAGCCGAAAGCGATGCCGCGATACAGACCAGTTCGGTGGTTGTGGGCGCAGCCCATTCCGACTGGCGCCAGATACCCAGGACCACAGCGATGCATGCCAGCGCCGATACCGCGAAGATCCATCCCTGGAGCAGGCCGGGGTTGAGCGCGGCATAGGTTACCGCCTCCATCGCCGTTCCGACGCTCCAGATCAGCCACGAGGCCCGGTTCGGACGCACGATCTCGCGGCGCAGACCCGCGAGATAGATCGCGTAGCCGGCAAAGCTGAATCCGATAGCCAGGACGAACCAGATTCCGATGGTAAATTCCCCCCTCGAAACCGGTCATTTACCATGTTTAGATGATTCCGTCTATCGGCGACTCGCGCTGAATCCACGAGTCGATAGCGAGTCAAGGGAAAGCGAGCGGAGTGCAGGAAACCGGCGTCGCACCGGCGAAAAGCACTGTCGCGCCGGGCGCTGTTTAGCTTTCGCGGCGTCAGTATTCCTTCTATCCCTCGGTTATGGACGCGCGCATCACGCATCGTCGGCTGGTCTATGACGGCTGGTACAAATTCTATCGGCTCGAAGTGACGATGCGCGACGGCGCGGTGGTCGAGCGACACTTGCTCGACAATGGTTCGGCGGTGGCGGTGCTGCCCTATGATCCGGTGCGGCGCACGGCCATCCTGATCTCGCAACCGCGCGCGGCGGTTCTGGCGGCAGGCGAGCCGCCGCTGCTCGAAGCGGTCGCCGGCAATCTTGATACCGCGCAGCCAGCCGAGCGCATCCGCGAGGAGGCGCGCGAGGAGGCCGGGCTGGAACTGGGCGAACTGGAGCCGGTGGCCAATATCTGGCCGATCGCGCCGGTCTCGACCGAGCGGGTGCAGCTTTATCTGGCGACCTACTCGCCCGCGCAACGCATCGGTCCCGGTGGCGGGGCACCCGGCGAGAACGAGAATATCGATGTGCACGAAATCACGCTTGATGCGCTGCGCGGGCAGGTCGAGAGCGGCGCGCTGGCCGATGCCAAGACGCTGGTGCTGGCTCAGGCGCTGATGCTGCGCCACCCGGAGCTGTGGCGCTGACTCGTTCCGGCTAGAGCCGCGTTTCGCCCGGATAGGCGAAGAGCAGGTCGCAGCCCGCCGCCGCGTCGATCTCGCAATCGCCTTCCAGCGTCAGGCATTCGCCCGCGCGGAAGGCCACACCGTCGACCACGCCGTCGCCAGCCACCGGGATAAGCCAGCCGGTCGTTCCGGCGGGAAGTGCCAGTTTGCGATGTCCGCCGGACCAGCGTTCGAGCACGAATTTGGGGCCTTCCACCAGGATGGTGCGATCGTCGGCCACGCGCCCCGGCATGGGGTGCGGCACGAAGGGCACCGGATCGGATACCGCGACGCCTTCATCGAGATGCAGCTCGCGCGGGCGGCCGTAATCGTAGAGCCGATAGGTGGTTTCGCTGTTCTGCTGCACTTCGATCAACGTGATTCCCGCGCCGATGGCATGGATGGTGCCCGATGCGGAATAGAAGAAGTCGCCTGCCTTGACCGGTTTCCAGTCGAGCAGATGTTCGATCGAACCATCGAGCGCCGCGGAGCGAAGTGTTTCCCGGTCGGTCGGTTCCTTCATGCCCAGCGCAATCGTGGAATCGGCCTCGGCGTCCAGGATGATCCAGCATTCGTCCTTGCCGCGCGGCAGTCCGCGCGTCCGCGCCTGCGCGTCATTCGGATGGACCTGGACCGACAGCTTCTCGCTGGTGAACAGATATTTGATCAGCAGGTCCGGGGCGGCATTGCCGGGCGTCTGAAACCAGATTTCGCCGATCGGTTCGCCATCGGCGGCGGGATCGGCAAAGCCCTGCCACAAATGCATGCGCCCCCAGGGCTTTTCGACGCGGTGCGTGGCGAGCAAGGTGGCGGTCATGGGCTGGCTTTCTCGATTGGCTCTAGCGTTTCATCGCTTCCAGAAGCTTTTTCACTTCCTGACTGCGGCCGCGTGGGACGATCAGGATATCGTCTCCGCTTGCGACGATGGTCAGGTCCGAAATGCCGAGCGCCGCGATGCGCTTACCGGCATCGGCGCGTATCTGGCAGTCCCTCACATCGATCGCGACGATCTCGCCGCGGCAGACATTGCCGCTCGCGTCGCATTCGCTGATTGCGTTCAGGGCATCCCAGCTGCCGACATCGCTCCACCCCATCGCGACGGGCACGACGGCGACATTGTCCGCTTTCTCCATCACCGCATAGTCTATCGAATCTGCCGGGCAGGCGGCAAAGCATTCGGCCTCGGGATAGATGCGTACGCCTTCGCGCCGCGCACCGTCCATCGCGGCGCGGCAGGCCGCCAGCATTTCGGGCGCGAATTCGGCGAGCGCTGTCAGATAGGCGTCGGCGCGGAACAGGAAGATGCCGCCGTTCCAGGCATAGCCGCCCTCGGCCAACATCGATTCCGCCGTCGCCTGGTCGGGTTTTTCGACAAAGCGCGCGACGCGATGCACTCCCGCGCTCATCTCCTCGCCGATCTGAATATAGCCATAGCCGGTTTCGGGGGCTTCGGGGCGAATACCGAAGGTGACGAGGCATCCCCGCTCGACGAGCGGCATCGCGGCGCTGATGGCTGCATGAAAGGCCGGCACGTCGAGGATCACATGATCCGAGGGCATCACCAGCAGTGCCTCGCTCGGCTCCGCGGCAAGCGCGGCGAGCGCGATCGCGGGTGCGGTGTTGCGGCCGACCGGTTCCAGCAGAATGGCATCGGCTGCGGTCTGTGCTGCAATGAGCTGCGCTTCGACCTGTTCGGCATGCGCGGCATTTGCGACCACGATCGGCGGCGCGAAGCTTTCACCGAGCGCACGACCGGCGGTCATCTGCAGCATCGTATGCGGGCCGGTCAGCGCCAGGAGCTGTTTGGGTTTTTCGGGGCGTGACATCGGCCAGAGCCGGGTCCCCGAGCCGCCGGAAAGGATTACCGAACGGATTCTGGTCATTCTGTCCGCAACTCCCCTTCGGCAGGTCCCGACCCGTGAAGTTTCGCTCTAACCCGAATCTCCTCGCGGACGAAAGGGATTAGACGAGCAAAGCACGCCTTCCGCGCAGCTTTTCCTCAGACGAGCAGCTTGATTCCCGCGAAAGCCAGAATCAGCGCCAGCAACGGGCGGACGACTGCCTCCGGGACGATCAGGCTGAGGCGCGACCCGAGGATGATCCCCGGGATCGATCCGATCAGCAGCATGGCCAGCAGGCCGAAATCCACGGTGCCGATCATCAGGTGGATCAACCCGCCGATAAGTGCCAGCGGCACGGCATGCGCGATGTCCGTTCCAACCAGCTTCGAAAGCGAAAGCCGGCGCGGATAGAGCACCAGCAGGAATGTGGCGCCGAGCGCGCCCGCACCGACCGATGTCAGCGTTACCAGCGTTCCGAGGATGACGCCGCACAAGATCGTTGCAAGGCTCTTGAGTGCGGGAAAGGCGCGGTGCGAACGGATCGACAGGGCCATTGCCCGCCTTGCCAGTGGCGCACGAAAGAAAGTGAACGCCGCCGTGACCACCAGGACGATGCCGAGCGCTGTAGCGAGCGACGCACCGCCATGCGTTTGCGCGCCGCGCCACCAGATCACGAAACCGGTGAGAATCGCGGCCGGGATCGATCCGATCGCGAGCAGGCCGACAATGCCGAAATCGACATTCTGCTGGCGATGGTGGACGGTGCCGCCCACTGCCTTGGTAATCGCGGCGAACCACAGATCGGTGCCGATCGCCGTGGCCGGCGCAACGCCGAACAACAGGATCAGCAGCGGCGACATGAGGCTGCCGCCGCCGACACCCGTCATGCCGACGATGATTCCCACGAGCAGGCCGGCAAGCCCGTTCAGCCAGTCCAACAGCCAGTCCTCAGCTACTTACCCTACCGGATTCCGCCTATGCCTGCGGGAAGCCGGATGCGGCCATTGCCGCAAACACCTGCTGTGCATGTTCCTGCCTGCAAATCAACAGGTCGGGCAGATAGACATCGCGTTGATTGTAACGGAGCGGCGATCCGTCGATCCGCGAACAGTGCAGCCCCGTCGCGCTTGCCACAGCCACCGGAGCCGCGCTGTCCCATTCATATTGCCCGCCCGAATGCAGGTAGATATCGGCTTCGCCGCGAACAATCGCCATTGCCTTCGCGCCGGCCGATCCCATCGGGATCAGTTCGGCACCGATCGCTTCGGCCACCGCCACGGCTTCCTTGGCGGGCCGCGTCCGGCTTACCACCATGCGCAGCTTTTCAGGCGCCGGCGGTAGCGGGGCGGGGCGATCGGAACGCAATACGACGTTCGCGCCGGGCAGTGCGACCGCGCCGACGCGCGCGACGCCGTCGATCGCAAGGCCGACATGAACCGCCCAGTCGGCACGTGCTTCGCCATATTCGCGCGTCCCATCGACCGGGTCGATGATCCAGACACGCTCCTTGGCAAGCCGCTCCTGCGTATCCTTGCACTCTTCCGACAACAGTCCGTCCCCGGGTCGCTGTTCGCGGATCGCGTGGCACAGAAACTGGTTGGCGGTCTCGTCGCCCGCTTTGCCAAGGGCCTTGCCCGAAAAGACATTCGCTTCGCGAATCTCGATCAGGATGCGTCCGGCCACATGCGCCAGATGGGCGGCGAGTTCGGCGTCGTCCATGCGCTTATTCCTGGCCCAGGATCGTGGCGACGATCCGTTCGGCGGCGGCTTCGGGCGTTTCCGAAGTCGTGTCGATACGGATTTCGGGGCTTTCCGGCGGCTCATATGGGCTGTCGATGCCAGTGAAATTGGCGATCTGACCGGCCCGCGCCTTCTTGTAGAGGCCCTTTACATCGCGTTCTTCAGCCACTGCCAGCGGCGTGTCGACGAAGATTTCGAAAAATTCGCCGTCGGGCAGCATCGACCGCACCATTTCCCGCTCGGCGCGGAAGGGCGAGATGAATGCGGTCAGCACGATCAGTCCGGCATCGGTCATCAGCTTGGCGACTTCGCCGACGCGGCGGATATTCTCGATACGGTCCGCTTCGGTGAAGCCCAGATCCTTGTTGAGCCCGTGGCGGACATTGTCGCCGTCTAGCAGGAAGCTGTGCTTGCCCATCGCGTGGAGCTTCTTTTCGACCAGATTGGCGATGGTCGATTTGCCCGATCCCGACAGGCCGGTGAACCACAAGAGGCGCGGGCGCTGATTCTTCTGCGCGGCATGCGCCTCGCGGCTGATGTCGACGGCCTGCCAGTGGACGTTCTGGCTGCGCCGCAGCGCATAGTCGATCATCCCCGCGCCGACCGTATGGTTGGTCGCCTTGTCGATCAGGATGAACCCGCCGAGCGCGTGATTGTCGCCATAGGGTTCGAACGCGATGCCGCGATCGGTGTAGACTTCGGCGACGCCGATATCGTTGAGGCTCAGCGTCTTTGCGCTGAGTTCCGCCATCGTATTGACGTCGATCGCATATTTCGGGTGCTGAATGGTGGCGCTGACGGTGCGGCTGCCCAGCTTCATCCAGTATGCACGACCGGGCAACAGCGCCTCGTCGTCCATCCACACGATCGTCGCCTGAAACTGGTCGGCAACCTGCGGAGGATGGTCCGCAGTGGCGATCACGTCGCCGCGCGAGCAATCGACTTCGTCGGCAAGCGTGAGCGTAACCGACTGGCCCGCCCCGGCCTGATCGAGGTCGCCGGTCATGGTGACGATACGCGAAACGGTGCTGGTGCGGCCCGAAGGCAGGATGCGGATCGCATCCCCCGGCTTGACCGTGCCGGAAGCGATCAACCCGGAAAAGCCGCGGAAATCGAGATTGGGGCGATTGACCCACTGCACCGGCATCGCGAACGGCTCTGCCAGCGCGGCATCGAGATCGACATCGACCGTTTCGAGATGGCCGATCAGCGACGGGCCGTCATACCAGGGCGTGTTTTCCGAAGGTCCGGCGATATTGTCGCCCTTGAACCCCGAAATCGGCATCGGCACGAAGTTCTTGATCCCGATCTCGTTCGCGAATTCGGTATAGTCGGCGACGATCTTGTCGAACACTTCCTGGCTGTAATCGACCAGGTCCATCTTGTTCACCGCGAGCACCACGTTGCGGATGCCGATCAGGTGCGCGAGATAGCTGTGCCGCCGCGTCTGCGTCAGCACGCCCTTGCGCGCGTCGATCAGGATCACGGCGAGATCGGCGGTCGAGGCGCCGGTCACCATGTTGCGCGTATATTGCTCGTGGCCGGGCGTGTCGGCGACGATGAACTTGCGCTTTTCGGTGGCGAAGAAGCGATAGGCGACGTCGATCGTGATGCCCTGTTCGCGCTCGGCGGCGAGGCCGTCGACGAGCAAGGCGAAATCGATTTCCTGCCCCTGTGTGCCGACACGCTTGCTGTCGGCCTCGAGCGCGGCGAGCTGATCCTCGAAGATCATCTTCGAGTCATACAGAAGCCGCCCGATCAGCGTCGATTTGCCGTCATCGACCGACCCGCAGGTGATGAACCGCAGCAGGCTCTTGTTCTGATGCTGGTCGAGATAGGCTTCGATGTCCTTCGAAATCAGGGCATCGACCTTGTAGCTGCTTTCCTGAGTGGCCATCAGAAATAGCCCTCCTGTTTTTTCTTTTCCATTCCGGCGCCGCCTTCGTCCTTGTCGATGGCGCGGCCCTGGCGTTCGCTGGTGGTGGTGAGGAGCATTTCCTGCACGACTTCGGGCAGCGTCGATGCCGTGCTTTCGACGGCGCCGGTCAGCGGATAGCAGCCGAGCGTGCGGAAGCGGATCGACCGTTCGACCGGGGTTTCGCCGGGCTTCAAGGGAAAGCGATCGTCATCGACCATCAGGATCAGCCCGTCGCGCTCCACCGTTGGGCGCGGCGCGGCGAAATAGAGCGGTACGATCTCGATCTGTTCGGCCATGATGTATTGCCAGATGTCGAGCTCGGTCCAGTTGGAGAGCGGGAAGACGCGGACGCTCTCACCCTTGTGCTTCTTCGCGTTGTAGAGGTTCCACAGTTCCGGGCGCTGGTTCTTGGGATCCCAGCGATGGCTTGCCGAGCGGAAGGAGAAGATGCGTTCCTTGGCGCGGCTCTTCTCCTCGTCGCGCCGGGCGCCGCCGAACGCCGCGTCGAACCCGAATTTGTCGAGCGCCTGCTTGAGCCCCTCGGTCTTCCACATGTCGGTGTGGAGCGCGCCGTGGTCGAAGGGATTGATTCCCTTTTCCTTCGCCTCGGGATTGTGATGAACGATCAGGTCCATTCCCGCTTCTTCCGCCGCGCGATCGCGCAGTTCGTACATCGCCTGGAACTTCCAGGTCGTGTCGACATGCATCAGCGGGAAAGGCGGCGGGGAAGGGTAGAATGCCTTTTTGGCGAGATGCAGCATCACGGCGGAATCCTTGCCCACCGAATAGAGCATCACTGGTTTTTCCACCTCTGATACGACCTCGCGCATGATGTGAATGCTTTCGGCTTCGAGCCGGGCGAGATGCGTCAGGGACTGGGGTTTGGCCGCTTCTGTCATGCGCGAGGATGTATTCCAGCGTGTGGAATGGCGGCAATGCTAGTTATCCTTGCCCCCGCCAAACTGGCTGGTTCGAGTAAATATGGCCTGGATAGTGTATTCGTGCGGGATGCAGGCACGTAGCCTCGCATCCGTACGGACGTGCGCGGGTTCGCGCGTTTTCCGGCGACGTGCGGCGCTTGAAACCTGCGTCCGAACCGGTCCTCAATAGGCGTTTTTGTGGACCAGCACCTTGAACGTCATCAGGATGATCTGGATATCCTTCCAGATCGACCAGTGGTTCAGATATTCCAGATCGGCCTGAAGGCGGTTGGTCAGATCCGATTCATGGTCGGTGGCGCCGCGGAAGCCGCGTACCTGCGCCAGTCCCGTCAGCCCCGGCTTGGTGGCATGGCGATGCCAGTAGCGTTCGTCGATTTCCCAGAACAGCTTGTTCGCCGCGCGCGATCCGATGGCGTGCGGGCGCGGGCCGACGATGCTCATGTCGCCCAGCAGCACGTTGATCAGCTGCGGCAGCTCGTCGATGCTGGTGCTGCGGATCAGCCGGCCGACGCGCGTGATGCGATCATCGTCGCGTGCAGTGGAAGCATTGCCTGCCTGATCGCTGCGTTCCGCGCGCATGCTGCGAAACTTCAGCATCTTGAACATGCGATTGCCGCGCCCGATGCGGGTCTGGATGAAGAAGATCGGGCCGGGGGTCTCCATCTTGATCGCAATCGCGACGCCGACGAGCAGCGGGGCGATCAGCAAAAGCGCGCAGGCCGATGCGATGACGTCCAGCGTGCGCTTGACGAAACGGTCGAACATGCTGAGCGGCCCGTCGGCGATCACCAGCGTCGTATGCCCGTTGCAATGCCCGACGCTGAGCGGCGCGAGCAGGTGCAGTTCGGGGATCATGATTTCGCTGCGGATATTGGCGCCCTTCAGTGCCGTCACCCAGCTCAGGCGGCGTTCGGGTCGGCAGGCGACGACAACACGGTCGACATCCTTGAGCGCCTGCGCCAGGCGATCGAACATCATCGGGCAGTGATTGTCGGGATTGATGTCTGGATCGGCGAGAACCAGCGAAAAGCCCTCGCGCGATATCGACTGTTCACCGTCGCAGATCAGCGCGACGCTGTAGGGATTGTACCCGAACAGCCCGCCGGCCTTGCGCAGGAACAGGTCGCGCGATGCAGCCATCAGGACGAAGCTGGTCACGAAACCCATGCCGTAGGTCAGGCGCGAAATGGCGTCGCTGCTCTTGAGGAAGAATGCGGCCAGGATCACGGCTCCGGCGGCTACCGACAGCGCTTGCAGGCCGCGCAGCGTGCCCCGTCCGGGGCGCCGGATGACGTCGGCGGCATAGGCATGTCCATTGATCGCGATGACAAAGAACACGCACAAAATTGCCGCCGCGATCGCGAGCCACTGAGTTTCGGTCGTCTCGGGCCGATGCACAAGGCTCGTCGCGAAGAACCCGCCGATGATGCTCAATGCGTCCAGCACCATGAGCAGGGCGAACATGCGATACCGAAGCTTGCTCCGGCTGGTTCGCCTTGGCAGCGGCGTGACGGCCTCTATTCGACCATAGCTCAGGTTCACGTTCCCCCCGTTCCCCGAAAAATGGGCGTGCAATGTTGGAGCGACTAGACGAGCTCTTCCTACACCGAAGAAATTACAGCAACACTGCGACCGTTTAAAGTACCTCGATCAGCTGCCACTGTCATTAATCCAGCGTTTGGACCGCTTTACCGTGAAAAGCCAGCCTTTCATGCCCTTTGGCGCGATCGGACATGGCAGGCCTGGCTCTGCGCGCGCAGCGGTGTCAGGCAGCCTTGCCGATTCCAACAAGCCGCAAACCCGCGCGCTCCGCCTCGGCCGGCGGATAGATATTGCGCAGGTCTACGAGTAGCGGGGTGGCGAGAATCTCGGACATTCGATCAAGGTCGAGTGCGCGGAACTCGTCCCATTCCGTGACGATCACAAGCGCATCGGCCTTTTCCGCTGCGGCATAGGGGCTTTCGCTGAAGGTGACGTCCTTGAGAAGCGGCCTGGCCTGTTCGACGCCTTCGGGGTCATAGGCGCGAATGCTCGCACCGGCGTCCTGCAGCGCCTGGATAATGGCGATGCTCGGTGCGTCGCGCATGTCATCGGTGTTGGGCTTGAACGTCAGGCCGAGAATCGCGACTGACTTTCCACGAATGTCGCCGCCCATCGCCCTGATCACCTTGCGTCCCATCGCGCGCTTGCGGCTGTCGTTCACCTGCACCGTGGATTCGACGATGCGCAGCGGCGTGTCATTATCGTCGGCGGTCTTGAGCAGTGCCAGCGTGTCCTTGGGAAAACAGGAGCCGCCATAGCCCGGACCGGCATGAAGAAACTTCGGTCCGATGCGATTGTCCATACCGATGCCGCGTGCCACCTGCTGCACATCGGCGCCGACCTTTTCACAAAGGTCCGCGATTTCGTTGATGAAGGTGATTTTCACGGCCAGGAACGCGTTGGCGGCATATTTGATCAGTTCCGACGTACGCCGCCCGACGAACAGCACCGGCGCGTTCTGGTTGAGCGAAAGCGGCCGATAGATCTGGCGCATGACTTCGGTGGCGGTTTCGTCCTCGGAACCGACCACGACGCGGTCCGGCCGCTTGAAATCCTCGATCGCCGCGCCCTCGCGCAGGAATTCGGGGTTCGAGACCACCATCGCGCCCTTGTCCGGCGCGATTTCGGAAATGATCCGCGAGACTTCGTCGCCTGTGCCCACCGGGACCGTCGATTTCGTCACGATGACCGAATTCCGTGTCAGGTTTTCGGCGATTTCGCGTGCGGCGGCGAAGACATAGGAAAGGTCGGCGTGGCCGTCGCCGCGGCGCGAGGGTGTGCCGACGGCGATGAAGATCGCATCCGCGTCCTTGACGGCCTCGGCCAGGTTGGTGGTGAAGGAAAGCCGTCCGGCCTTCACATTCCCCGCAACCAGCTCCGCAAGCCCGGGTTCATAGATCGGCATGACATTCTGCTCGAGCAGGTCGATCTTGCGGGCGTCCTTGTCGACGCAAATCACTTCATGCCCGAAATCAGAAAAACAGGCGCCGGATACGAGCCCCACATATCCCGTACCGATCATTGCAATGCGCACTGCACACCTCCAGCCCTACGTGCATATGCTGCAGGGCAGTAACCGGCCTTGTTATCACGGGCAAGTGCGTGGTGAGGGCGTTGCGAAAATCGTTGTCGAAGCTGCCTTAAAGACACAAAAAAAGCACCGGAAACCCTCCGATGCCGCCTTGCGCCCCACAATCCACAGCGAATGCGAGAACCGGACCGACGATGCTGCGATGCAGCACAGCGCCGGCCCGATCCGCAAACGATCGGTTCAGATCGGCATGATGTCGTCGCCGCCAGCACCGTCGCGGAAAAGAAGATTGAACGCGAACATACTTTTTCTCCCAGTGTGCGCATTGCGCGCATCTTTATGGTTAAACAAAAATTAACGAAAAATCAATGGAGAAATCGGTTGCAAATGATCCCGCGGGCTTTGGCGGGGGAAAGGCTTAACGGTTCCTTCAGGGATCGGGCGCACAACCGGCAGCGTATGTCTTCAGGGATCGAGACCTATGGCCCGCAATTGCCGCCGGGCGCCGCCGGCGGGCTTCCACCGTCCTGGCTGCCCTGTGGCGATGACGAGGCGCCGCGCCTTGCCGAGGCGCCGATGGTGATACGCGCCCCCAGGCAGCGGAACGCCGGGACCGGACGCCATATGCTGGCCGCTCGCGGATGGACGCTGCTGTGCCTGTGCGAAGTGCGGAACTTCGCGGCGTTGCGCCGGCATCTCGGCCGGCCGCGCGCGGACCTGCTGATGCGCGATATCACCAAACGTATCGGTGCCGCCTATCCCGACCTGCGAATATCGACAGTGGGCCGCGCGGTGGCGGAAATCGCATTTGAACGTGAAGCAGTGGAAATCGCAGCCGCGGAAATCGAAGCGATCCGGGGCATGTTTGCCGGTCCCATCGATCTCGACGGCGAGGAACTCGCAGTCGATCTCGCATTCGGTGTGGCCGCTGCGCCGGCGCTGGAATGTGATGGGGTTCGCCTTGTCGAGGCGGCCGAGGCCGCGCTCGAACAGGCCGGCGAGGAGGAGCGGGTGGTGCTGCGTGATCTGATGCAGTCGGACCTTGCATTCGACCGTCTGACGCTGATGCGCGAACTGCCTCGCGCCATCGCCGAGGACGAGATGTTTCTGCAGTATCAGCCGAAAGCGCACGTGCGGCGGCAGGAAATCGCCAGCGCCGAGGCATTGATTCGCTGGCAGCATCCCGAGCGCGGACTGATCCTGCCCGGCGATTTCATTTCCGTGGCCGAGGAAGCCGGTGAAATCGGTGCCATGACGCTGTGGGCACTGCGCCGGGTGATCGCCGATCAGAGCCGACTGGCGAAAGCCGGGCATGACTTTCCGGTTTTCATCAACATTTCCGGTCTGCTGCTGGGCGATACCGACTTTGTGGCCCGGGCGAGCGAAGTGATCCGCGAGACCAATGCCAAGATCGGGTTCGAGATCACGGAGACATCCGTGATCCGCGACCCGGAAACGGCGATTCGCCACCTCAAATCCTTCGCCGATATCGGCGTCACGCTGGCCATCGATGATTACGGAGCCGGCCTGTCCTCGCTGGCCTATCTGAAACAGCTTCCGGCAAGCGAACTGAAGATCGATAAGATGTTCGTTACGCATCTTGCCTCGAGCAATCGCGATCCGCTGATCGTGCGTTCGACGATCGACCTCGCGCACGCACTGGAAATGGAAGTGACCGCCGAAGGCGTCGAGACGCCCTCGGCGCTCGCCCTGCTGAGCGTGATGGGATGCGACATGGTGCAGGGCTATCTGATCAGCCGGCCGCTCGGGATCGACGCTTTTCACCGGTTTCTCGACGAGGATGCTCACCTCGGCAACGCAGCAAGCACCCCGTCGAGCTTCCTGCGCCCCGATACGTTCTGGAAACGCGCCTGACCGCCCGATTTAGGGCGGTATTAATCCGGGGGTGCCATTTGATGCGGATGATGCGTGTCTTTTTGCTTGTCCGCACGGCGCTCATGCTCGGCTCCGCCGCACTGATGCTTCCGCTGACGGCACCGGCACAGCCGGTTGCGGCGGAAGGCAATGCTCCGCGGCAAAAGCCCATTGCCAATCCCGAGGACAGGTTCCCGGAGCCACTGAAGCAGATATTCGATCGCATACTCGGCAACATGATGGCTGCGCCGTCGCAGGTTCAGGCGGATCTTGCAGAGGCGGAGCGGCTGGCAGGCGCGATAACCGATCCGCGCCTGCGGGCACTGGCGTTGGCCAAGGTGAAATGGTTTGCCGGTGAAGCGAGCTGGCGCACCAATGATGCGGATGCGGCTCGACCGCTCATCGCCGAGGGGCTTGCCCTGGTGGAGTCGGTCGACGGGCCGCTCAAGTTGCGGGGTGATTTGCTGCATTCGCGCGGAACCCTGCATCTCCAGAGCGATGAGGCCGCGCAGGCCTTGTCCGATTATCAGTCGGCCTATCGCATTTACCAGCAATTGGGCGAACGCCGCAGCCAGGCGATCGCGTTGCAGAGCATCGGCGCTCTTTACGTCGCGGCCAATGACGACAACCGGGCCGAGCGATATTACCGGCAGGCGGCGGAGACGTATGACGGTGACGCCGCGCTTTCGCTTTCCCTGCACAATCGGCGCGGCAATGTCCTGCTTACGATGGAGCGGCATGACGAAGCCGAGGTGGAATATCGCAAGGCGATCGAGGCCGCCCGGATCATGAAGGAGCCGCTGCTCGAGGCCCGCGTGCTGGGCAATCTCGCTCGCAACCAGGCCGAGGCCCGGCGTCTCGACGCGGCGGACCGCACGTTGGCGCGGGCGCTCTCGCTGATCCGGGGCACGCATGTGGAAGGTTTCCGCCAGCAGCTGCTCGCGACCGAAGCCCGCGTCGCTTATTATCGTGGCGATTACGCAAAGGCGCGTTCGCTGATCCTGCGGGCATTCGAAGGCGTCGATCTTGAGGGGACCTCGCTGGCGTTCCGCGAGGGGCATCTCTACGCCTATATGATCTTTTCGAAGACCGGCGAACCGGCGCGCGCGCTTGAGCATCTCGAAGCGCTGCAGCGGTTGACCACCGAAGCCGCGAAGGCGGCGACGACGACCAATGCAGCGCTGATGGCGGCCCGGTTCGATTATGCCAATCAGGAACTTCGGATTGCCAATCTGAAGGCGGATGAGTTGCGCCGCCGGGTCGAATATGAACAGTCGCGCGCACGCTGGCAGCGGATCGTGTTCTACGGCCTGGCCGGCGCGACGTTGATCGTCATCGTGCTGCTCAGCGTCGGCCTGTTCACGATCCGGCGCAGCCGCAACGAAGTGCGCGCGGCCAACGCCGATCTGGAACAGACCAATGTCGCGCTCGAAAAGGCGCTGGCGGCCAAGACCGAATTCCTCGCCACCACCAGCCACGAGATTCGCACGCCGCTCAACGGTATTCTGGGAATGACACAAGTGATGCTGTCCGACCGGCGGCTCGACGATGCCACGCGCGATCGCATCGGAGTGGTGCATGGGGCCGGCGTGACCATGCGCGCGCTGGTCGACGACATTCTCGACCTGGCGAAGATGGAAACCGGAAATCTGACCGTTGAGGCCGCGCCGACCGACCTGAAGGCGACGCTGCGCGACGTTTCACGCATGTGGCAGGAGCAGGCGGCCGCAAAGGGCGTCGGCTTCGATCTCGACCTCGACGCGGCGCCGGAATGGATCGTCAGCGATGCTGGCCGGCTGCGTCAGATCGTCTTCAACCTATTGTCGAACGCACTCAAATTCACGGAATCGGGTGCGGTGGGGCTGTGCGCGGAAAAGGTCGTGCCGGATGGCGGCGGCGAGGACGCTGCGGTTGTCCGCATCCGCATCAGCGACACCGGCATCGGCATCCCGAGCGAGAAATGCGAGGAAATTTTCGAATCGTTCAAACAGGTGGACGCCGGGACGACGCGTCGGTTCGGCGGAACCGGCCTCGGGCTTTCGATCTGCCGCAATCTGGCCCGTGCGCTCGGCGGCGACGTCACGGTGAGCAGTGTCGAAGGCGAAGGGTCGGTCTTCACCGTGGAACTGCCTTATATTGCCGCGCAGGCTCCCGAAAGCGAGTCGCCAGGGCTCGCGGAACGCGGATTGCTGATACTCGACCGCAATCCGATTGCGCGCAGCACGTTGCGCACGGTGCTGGAACCGCATGTTTGCTGCGTGCGCTTTGCCGCGACGCTCGACGAAGCCCGGGAACTGATCGATTCCGGGGAGGTGGGGCAAATGCTGATCGACGAAGCGACGCTGAAGACAGAGGGCGATAATTTCCTGGAAGCGTTGCGCTCCCTGACTTCCGGCGGCGTGCCGGCGACACTGCTCTGGGCAGCCTGCGACGCCGAAATACAGGCATCGCTGAAGGCGGCTGGCGCGCGGCAGGTGATTGCCAAGCCGGTACGCGGCGCGGCGTTGATCGAGGCACTGGTGCCGGAGGTTCGATGCGAATCCGAAACGGATGGTGACAGTAAACTTGTATCGCACGCGGCATGAGGCGATACCGGACGTGATATGAAAAAGGTCGCAAGCAACACGGTCGCGCTTTCGGGGCGCAGCACGTGAGAATATTGTTTATCGAGGACGATCCGATGAACCGTCGGGTCGTGAAGGACATGCTCGACGTCGCAGGCGCCGAAATGGTGGAGGCCCCGGATGCGATATCCGGGCTGAACGCCATCGAGGGCGGCGAGTTCGACGTGGTCCTTGTCGATTTGCGCATGCCCGGCATGGACGGGATGGAGGCGATGCGTCGCATCCGCGCGCGTGAGGACGAAAAGGCGCAATTGCCGTTGATCGTCGTCACCGCCGACACTGCCGTCGATCTGCGCGAACGCTGCATTGCCGCCGGCGCGGATGATGTGCTGTTCAAGCCGGTGGCGATGGATGCGTTGTTCGACACCATCGGACGCGTATTGGCGACGCGAGGGGGAGACATCATTCTTTGACCCTGCTGATCGCGGGGTTGGGAAAAGCCGCACGCCACCCTATATAGGGGGAAGAGGGCGCCGGTTTCCGCGGCGATTGCACTTGAAAAAGTGCCGATCGGCTGCTAGGGGCGCCGCCAACGCCGGGAGCATGCGTTCCCGCGAACCATTTTCTATTTTTCGAAGATCGGAGTCTGACGGCCTTATGCAAATCATCGTTCGCGACAATAATGTCGACCAAGCGCTGCGCGCGCTCAAGAAAAAGCTGCAGCGTGAGGGCGTCTACCGCGAGATGAAGCTCCGCCGTCACTACGAAAAGCCCAGCGAAAAGCGTGCACGCGAGCGTGCCGCTGCGGTTCGCCGCGCCCGCAAGCTCGAGCGCAAGCGGGCCGAACGCGACGGCGCACGGTAAGCTTCCGCGTTACGGCGTGCGCTAAGCCATTGCACGCCGGGGTCGCTTCCGCATAGGAAGCAGCGCATACAAGCAAGCCATCGGGCCCTTCCGGCCCGCGCGAGGGGGAATCCGATCATGTCGTCCGTTACGGCCGTGCCGCTGCAGCCCGTCAAGAAGGGCTATATCCTGTGGCTTTGGCTGGGGCTGGTCGCCGCGGTGCTCGCTGCGTTCCTGCTCGCATGGCAGGGCACGCGGGCCGCGGTGCTGGCAAATCTCGACGATGAGGCCTTTCTGGCGATGCACGCGCAGCAGCCGGGTGTGATCACGACCGAATCGGGCCTTCAGTACAAGATACTGGAGCCCGGCACCGGCCCGCAGATTTCGGAAAATGACGGCGTTTCGCTCACCGTTCAGGGCGAGCTGCGCGACGGAACCGAATTCCAGCCTTCGGCGCCGATGCGCTTCATGGTCGGCCAGGACATGATCGAGGGCTTCACCGAAGGGGTGAAGCTGATGCGCAAGGGCGCGACCTATCGTTTCTGGCTGCCGCCCGAACTGGGCTACGCTGCCGGTCCAGGACGCCCGCCGAACGAACTGACTGGCGAGATCCTGATCTTCGACGTCGCGATCGATGAAGTCATTCCTGCCGCGCAGCTGCAGCAGATGCTTCAGGGTGGCATGCCGGGCGGCGCCATGCCACCGCCCGAAGTCGAAGGCGAGTGATCCGGCATCGTCGTCGGCGATCGAAATTTCGAATTGTGGAAATGAACGAGACCGGGATGCCGTGGCATTCCGGTCTCGTCCGTTCCGGCGGCGTTGACATTGGTCCGTCGAGCCCGGACATTTATGGTTACCCCGGCCAGAGCTTGAACGCACAAAGATGAAAGAGACGCACTGGGAGCCGTTCCGACCCGCGAGCGTCGACTCCATCCCCGCCGAATTCGCCGCGAAGCTGGACGCGTTTTCCGCATCCGTTTCGGCGCGCAGCCATATCATCTGGGGCGAACATTGCTCCGAATGCTCCTTTCCGGTCTGCCAGACGACCTGCGCATTCTATACGCCCCGCGCCGATCTCGTATGCCGCCGGTTCGAACAGGGGATCGAGGAGGGAAAGACGCCGGGCGGAAGCGCGTTCCGCCGCATCCGTTTCCGTAAGTGGGGCAAGCTGGAGGGTACCGGTCCGGCGGCGGTGTTTTCACCGAGAGCCGGCGACCGTTTCGAACGCGGCGACCGGGTGGTTGGCGGACTGCTGCGTCGATTGCCGATCCCGTTCCGGTCGCTGCGCCACTGGATGCGCCGCTGGAACAAGCTCAAGGCCATGATGCTCGCCCGCCCCGGCGGCCATGTCGCGCGGCATTTCGTGGTCGAAGCCTGGTCCTTGAAGCCCGAACGGGTGCCGATGACGATCACTTTTCTCGAGCGCGACGGCGGCGGAATGTACCAGCATGCCTTCGAGGTCGGGCCCGAATATTCGCATATCGCAGTCGATGTCCGCGATATCGCGCGAACCGTCGATCTTGCCGAACCCTATCTCGTACAGATCGAGCCGGTGGGCGAAGCCGAGGGGCGGGACATCGTCTTCGGCACGATCGACTTTGTCGACGGACTTGGATCTCCTGGAGACTTGGCCGCGCCCCAGCAGGCGCCTGCCGGATATGCCAAGGTCATTGTCTGGGATCTCGACAACAGCCTGTGGGAAGGGACACTGGCGGAGGATGGTGTCGAAGGCCTGCGGCTTCGGCCCGGAATCCGAGACGTGATCGTTGCCCTCGACAAGCGTGGCATTCTCCATTCGATCGCAAGCAAGAACGACCCCGAGCCGGCGCTCGCCGCGCTGGAGCATTTTGGCCTGCGCGACTATTTCCTGTATCCGCAGATCAGCTGGAATCCGAAAAGCGATGCCGTCGCTGCGATCGCCGCGGGGCTGGATCTGGGTGTGGACAGTTTCATCTTCGTCGATGACCAGCCGTTCGAGCGCGGCGAAGTGGCGCAGGCGCATCCGGCACTCACGACGCTGACCGAAATCGAGGCGCTGGACCTTCTCGATCATCCGATGTGCGCCGTCCCGGCTACTGCGGAAAGCGCCAGGCGAAGAGCATTGTACCAGGCCGAGGCCGAGCGCGGTGCGGTATTGCAGCGCTCTGGCGGGCAGTATCACGATTTTCTCCGTTCCTGCGGGATCGTGCTGACGATCGAGGCGCTCGGTCCCGACAATGCCGAGCGCGTTTACGAGTTGTCGCAGCGGACCAATCAGCTCAATTTCCGGGGGACCCGCTATTCGCGCGACGATGTCGCGGCGCTTGCGGAAGGTAAAAAGGGCATGTGCGGCATGGTGCTGCACTGCTCGGACCGCTTCGGCGACTATGGAATCATCGGATTCGCCGCGTTCGACCCGGAAAATGCCTGCCTGCATGATTTCTTCATGAGCTGCCGCGTGCAACGCAAATATGTCGAGCATGCCTTTTTCGACCGGCTGAAGGCGATTGTCCGGGGAGGCGGTCGGGACAGGCTGACGGTGCTGCACCGCCCGACCGAGCGGAACGGGGCGGTCACGCGTATGCTGGACGATCTCGGCTTCGCGCGGATCGACGGCGCTGCCGATTCCGTCGAAGGTCAATGCTTTGCAGTTTCGAGCAGCACCCCTATTGGCGAAGCCGAACTGGTCAGCGTTAAGCTGGAATCGCATCTGGAGGAACGGTGGCGGCGAGCAGGATCCTTGAGCGCGCAAGAAACTTCGTAAACTGGCATGTTTCCCCGCGTGTCCCGGTCAAGGGGATTCGCTCCCGGCTCAACGCGCCGATCGCCAGCTTCACCTTCGATGACGTCGCACAATCCGCGGTGCGTGCCGGTGCGCCGGTGCTCGAACGGCACGATGCGCGCGGCACTTTCTATCTTTCGGCGGCGCTATGCGGCACGCGCGATGAAGACGGCATCGAATATTTCGATGTCGACGACCTGAAATTGCTGCACGCGCACGGGCATGAAATCGGCGACCACGGCTTTCTGCATCGTCCGGTGCCGGAATTGTCGAATGCGCAACTGATCGATGGCATCGGTCGCAATCGCGCCTTCGTTCGCGAGGCGCTTGGCGATGTTCAGCCCAGCGCGTTCGCCTATCCCTATGGCGCGACCTCGCTGCGCACCAAGCGCCTGTTCTCGCGGCGCTTTGCCAGTTGTCGCGGCACGGGGTTCGGGCTCAACAGCGGCCTGCTCGATCTGGCGCAGCTGAAGGTCGTGCGGATCGATATGGATTTCGCCCCGCGGCTCGATCTGGATGCCGTGATCGCGCAATGCGTCGCGCGCAACGCCTGGATCATCTTCCTGATGCACGATGTGTCCGATACGCCGTCGCGATTCGGCTGTACCGGCGAAATGCTGGAGCGGGCGGTGCTTTCCTGCCGCGATGCCGGAATCCGCATCGCGCCGGTCCGCAACGCGCTGGCCCAGGCCTGCTTCTGAGCGGTACCCGGTGCCGGCGCGGCGCGTGGGCTAGCCCATATGGTAGTGCGACCGGTACCATTCGACGAATCGGCGAACCCCGGTGTCGAGATCGGTATGGGCATCATAGCCGGTCAGCGTGCGCAGCAGGCTGGTGTCGGCCCATGTCGCGGGAACGTCGCCGGCCTGCATCGGCAGCAGGTTTCGCGTGGCGCTGAGGCCCGTCGCGCGCTCGATCGATTCGATGAATGCCTCGAGCGGGATCGAACGCGAATTGCCGATATTCACCACGCGAAACGGCGCGGCGGGCGACAGGCTGTCATTTGCATCGGCGGCGGTCGTGCCGGGGCGAGGCGGAACGGCGTCGATCAGCAAGCGGATGCCCTCCACCAGATCGTCGATATAGGTGAAGTCGCGGCGCATCTCGCCGTGATTATAGACGTCGATCGGGTCGCCCTCGAGTATCGCCTTGGTGAATTTGAACAAGGCCATGTCGGGTCGCCCCCAGGGCCCGTAGACGGTGAAGAAGCGAAACATGGTGACGGGCACGTTGAACAGGCTGGCATAGGAATGCGCCATGTTTTCCGTCGCCTTTTTGGTGGCGGCGTAGAAGGAGAGCTGGAAATCCGCCTTGTCGGTTTCCGAATAGGGGAGGTTGGTATTCGCTCCATAGGCCGAACTGGTCGATGCCAGCAGCGCGTGTTCGGGTGGATGGTGGCGAATTGCCTCCAACAGCTCGAACGTGCCGGCCAGGTTGCTTTCCAGGTAAGACCTCGGATCCTCGATCGAGTATCGCACGCCCGCCTGGGCGGCGAGGTGGATGATTACCTCCGGCCGGTGCCGTGACAGGATATCCATCAGCACGCCGCTGCGTTCGATCCGGTCCTTAACGAAAGAGAAGTTCGAATCGGCTTGCAGTAGCGCCAGCCGCTGCCTTTTCAGTTCGGGATCATAATAGTCGGTCAGCGCATCGAGACCGATGACTTCATAGCCGTCGGCCAGCAAGCGCCGACATACATGATAGCCGATGAATCCCGCAGCTCCGGTGACAAGTGCTTTCCGCATGGCGCGCTTACTAGCCGTCGCGGACGGCGCCGGAAATCTTTTTGTCGAGACGGGAGGAATCGGCCCTTGGCCATCGGCAAGAACGGTTCCGCGCCCTCCTTCCGGTCATGGGCGCGCTTGCGGGACAATGTCGCCGAACGTTCCCCGCGCGGATTTCCACAAGATCGGATCGCGCCGGCCTTCGCAAAATCTCAATGCACCATACATCTTCGCGGGCGCGAGCATAACCACGAGGCTCTACGTTGCAGCCTCGCGAACCGTCAAGCTTCCCTAAGGGTTTCAGGCAATTTTTGCAGTGCAACATTAGCTTGAAATTTTGTTGCCATAGCGGTCTAGTTTTGTGAATGTATATGGGTGCGCTGGGAGGCCGATTGATGACGAATAGCAAGGTTGCATTGATTACCGGGGTAACCGGACAGGACGGTGCGTATCTCGCCGAACTGCTGCTGGACAAGGGGTATGTCGTGCACGGGGTCAAGCGCCGTTCATCGTCATTCAATACCGGTCGCATCGAAGATATCTATCAGGATCCCCATATCGATGGTGCCCGGTTTCACCTGCACTATGGCGACCTGACCGACTCAACCAATCTGATCCGCCTGGTGCAACAGGTGCAGCCCACAGAGATCTACAATCTCGCTGCGCAGAGCCATGTCCAGGTTAGTTTCGAAACGCCTGAATACACGGCCAATGCCGACGCGATCGGCACGCTTCGCCTGCTCGAATCCATTCGTATTCTGGGCATGGAGAAGCACACGCGTTTCTATCAGGCTTCGACATCCGAGCTCTACGGGCTCGTGCAGGAAGTCCCGCAGCGCGAAACCACGCCTTTCTATCCCCGCTCGCCCTATGGCGTGGCGAAGCTCTATGGCTACTGGATCGTCGTGAACTATCGCGAGGCATATGGCATGCACGCATCGAACGGGATCCTGTTCAACCATGAAAGCCCGTTGCGCGGCGAAACCTTCGTGACGCGCAAGATCACCCGGGCGGTGGCGGCGATCAAGCTGAATCGTCAGGAAAAGCTGTGGCTGGGCAATCTCGACGCCAAGCGCGACTGGGGCCATGCCCGCGAATATGTGCGCGGCATGTGGATGATGCTGCAGCAGGACGAGCCCGACGATTACGTTCTCGCCACCGGCGAGACGACGACGGTTCGTACCTTTGTGGAATGGGCGTTTGCCGATGTGGGCATCACCATCGAATGGAAGGGCGAAGGCGTCGACGAGAAGGGGTATTGCGCCAAGAGCGGCAAGTGCCTGGTTGAGGTTGATCCGCGCTATTTCCGGCCGACCGAAGTCGAATTGCTGATCGGTGACCCGGCAAAGGCAAAGGAAAAACTCGGCTGGTCGCACGAAACTTCCATTCGGGACCTGGTCACCGAGATGGTTCACGCCGACCTGGATGTGATGAAGAACGCTCCGATTGCGAAGGACGCCTGACCTGTGGCGCTGGGCGGTTCCTATGATCTGACTGGCAAACGGGTTTTCGTCGCCGGTCATCGCGGTATGGTTGGCTCCGCTATCTGTCGGCGCCTCGCGCAGGAAAGCTGCGAGGTGCTGACTGCCGGCCGGAATGTCGTGAACCTGATCGATCAGGCAGGAACGCGCGAATGGTTTGCCCGCGAAAAGCCGGATGCAGTGTTCGTCGCCGCGGCCAAGGTGGGTGGAATCCTTGCGAATGATAGCTATCCGGCGGATTTTCTCTACGACAATCTGATGATCGAGGCGAACGTCATCGAGGCGGCGCATGCCAATGACGTGGAGAAGCTGCTGTTCCTCGGATCGAGCTGCATCTATCCGAAATTCGCCGATCAGCCGATCGTCGAGGATGCGCTGCTGACCGGTCCGCTCGAACCGACCAATGAATGGTATGCGATCGCGAAGATCGCCGGCATCAAACTGTGTCAGGCCTATCGCCGCCAGCATGGTCGCGATTTCATTTCCGCGATGCCGACCAATCTGTACGGGCCGGGCGACAATTTCGACCTTGCCAGCAGCCATGTCTTGCCGGCGCTGATTCGCAAGGCGCATGAAGCGAAGGTTTCGGGCGCCGAAAGCATCGAAATATGGGGTACGGGAACGCCGCGTCGGGAATTCCTGCACGTTGACGACCTTGCCGACGCCTGTGTCTTCCTGATGAAGGAATATTCGGGCGATCAGCACGTCAATGCCGGCTCGGGCGAGGATATCGCTATCATCGACCTGGTAAAGCTGGTCTGCGAAGTTGTTGGTTTCGAGGGAGATATCCGCAAGGACCTTTCCAAGCCGGACGGCACGCCGCGCAAGTTGATGTCGGGGGAGAAGCTGGCCGCGATGGGGTGGCGGCCGCGCATCGGGCTTCGCGACGGCGTCGAGGCAGTCTACGAATTTTTCCAAGAGAATCATCTGGATCCGGCTTAGCCAGTGGCGACGATTCTCATATTGGGGCTTAACTACGCGCCCGAGCCTGTCGGTATCGGTCCGTATACCGCCGGAATGGCGCAGGCGCTGGCGGCAGCGGGCCATCGCGTCACCGTGGTCTGTGCAAAGCCTTATTACCCGAAGTGGGAAACCGATCCGGCCTTTGTCGGCGGCGGTGTGAAGCACTCTGTCGAGGACGGCGTGAGGGTGGTCCGACTGCCGATCTACGTTCCCAAGGTGCCTGACGGGAAAAGACGTCTGGCGCATCATCTCAGCTTCGGCTTGCGCGCGCAAATCGCGCTGTTGTCGGAAGCGCGCAGGAACCGGCCCAATCTGGTGATCACCATCGCTCCGTCGCTGATCGCAACGGTGGCCGCGCGAACCGTTGCGCGCTTGTTCAAGGCGAAACTTTGGCTGCACATCCAGGATTTCGAAGTGGAAGCCGCTTTCGCAACCGGATTGTTGAAGGGAGAGGGCGCGCTTGCAAGCGTGGCGCGCGCCTTCGAATCCTGGTCGATGCAGGCCGACCGGGTCAGCACCATATCGCCCCAGATGTGCGCGAAGCTCCGCGAACTCGGGGTCCCGGAGGCGCGGATCATCGAATTTCGCAACTGGGCCAATATCGATGAGATAGAGCCGTTGAAACGGCCATCGCCCTATCGCGAGGAATGGGGGATCACACGCCCCCATGTGGCGCTTTATTCGGGGAATATCGCCAACAAGCAGGGTATCGAGATCGTGGTCGAAGCGGCGCGCATGCTACGGCACCGCAAGGACCTGACCTTTGTGGTGTGCGGCAACGGACCGAATCGTGCGCAACTGCTCGATAGCTCAGCGGACCTCGACAATATTGAGTTTCGCGATCTTCAGCCGCGCGAGCGATTGTCGGAGCTGCTTGGCATGGCCAGCGTCCATCTGTTGCCCCAGATCGCCGGCGCGGCGGATCTGGTGCTTCCCTCAAAGCTTACCAATATGCTCGCATCGGGCCGCCCCGTGGCAGCAACGGCTTTGCCGGGGACCGGGTTGGCGACGGAAGTCGAAGGCTGCGGCATTCTCACCGAACCGGGCAATGCGGAAGCATTTGCCGGCGCCATCGAGCAACTGATCGATGACGATGAACTGCGCGACAGGTTCGGCCAAGTCGCGCGCGCGCGCGCCGAGGAACGGTGGAGCCGCGGCAAGATTCTGGAACGGTTCGAAGAACAGCTGCGCGGGATTGACGCCTAGCGGCCCATCGCCTAATGTTCTTTTTTTGTTCTGTCCTACACGATGTCGGATGCGTATTGCATGTCGCGACTCGGGCCATCCCGGTCCGGGCGATTGGAGGTGCATATGTCCTATCCGATACTCGCTCCCGCCGGGTATGTTCCGCAGAGCGCGATTGCCTTTTCTGAAGATTCCGATGCTGTCGGCGTCGCAGTCGATACGCCGCTGCCGGTAAGCGAACCCTCGTTCCGCGGCGCACGGGCGATCAGCGTGGATTCGCCCTTCGCCGCGGGACGTGGGGTTGCCATCGTTGCCGACGCCACCGGCGAGCTGACGCTTCGTTTTGCGGACGAAAGCACGATCGTGCTGCCGGTCTCGCCGGGGCTGACCATTCTGCCCTTCGCCGCAGTCGAGATTCCGAGCAGCGGGACTACGGTTCCGGCCAATTTCTGGGCCCTGGACTGAGGAGAGGCGATCATGCTTGCGACAATTGCTCCCGCCGCCAGTCCGGTGCGCGTTTCCCGTCATGCCCGGCTTGCGCGGCTGCGTTCGGCCGCCGCGCGTGCAGCGATCGTGAATCCCCGTGATTCAAGCCTGTACGCGGATCCCGTGGTGGTTACCGACAATGGGACCGCAAACCCGCACGGCCAAACGCCGTTTCTGTGCAACAAGAGCAGCCTCGGCATCTGGCATGTCACCGGAGGCGTCTATGGCGACAATGCCAGCGGTTCGGCCATTCGCTCGGGGTGGGTCGATGTCGGCCGCACCTATGCATCGGAAGTCAATTCCTATGGTCGCTGGGAGGCTATGGCCGACAGCCGATACCTTGCCGTGCGTTTGTTGCCGTCGAACAAGGCCTATCGGTTTCTGGTCGACGGCCGCTACATTTCGCTTACCGGCACCCGGTTGAGCGTAACCTCTGGGACCGAAAACCAATATGTGACGCTCGACTTCGGGACGCGAAGGGTGCGCCGCGTCGCGATAGAAGCGAGTCACCTGTCCGGCCTCGCCGGCGCATATGTGGAAGAAGGTGCGCGCATGTGGCCGGTCGAAATGTCCAGTATCGTGCACGGCGTGTTTCTGGGCGACAGCTATGTCTGGGGTGCCGGGCTGACATTGCAGGCCGACAGCGTCGCCGTTCAGATGGGGGACCGTCTCGGCATCGCGATCCAGGCCAGCGGTTCGGGCGGCACCGGGTGGAATCACTCCAATCCGGCGCTGTATCGCTTCGACCAGCGCATTGCTTCAGGCGATCTCGGCCTCAGCTATTTCGAACCCGAAGTCATTTTCCTCATGGCCTCGGTGAACGACCGGTCCAGTGACGCGCCGACCGTGACGGCAAATGCATTGGCCGGTCTTAAAGAAGCGCGTCGCCGGTATCCCGAGGTGCCGATCGTTGTGTTCGGCGCGATGCCCATTCCCAAGGGGCCGGTGAGCGGCACGCCATCAATCTCCTCGACGGAAGAAGCCGTGAAGGCCGCAGTCGCGGAATTCAGCGATCCGTTGTGCCGGTTTGTCCCTGTCACCACGGATGCACAGGGGGAATGGTCCACGGGCCGCGGTTCGGCGCTCAACTTCACCGCGCCGCTGAGCGATGCGACGAACGCGACGCTGGAGAGCAACTGGAGCCAGGACACCAGTACGACTTCGTACACCATCCTCTTCTCCGACGGTTCGACGCGGTTGGGTAATTTCACCAACGGCAGCGCGGCTGTCAGCTGGAGCGGGCCGGTGACTGCCGACGCCACGGCGATGGTGCGTCAGACGGAAGGCAATAGCCGCTACCTCTTCACCGCGGACTGGACACACCTCAACGAATATGGCGCCGGCTATGTCGGTGAACGCTATGCGCGCGCCGCTCTGTCCGCACTGGAGGACATGCTGGATTGAGCGCCAAGCATGCGGCATGGCTGGGTTTCCGGGCCATGCCGCACTGCAAAAACGGCTTCATGTCGGACCGGTTTCCAGCTAGACAAACGGCTGCAAGCGATTCCCCGCGAAGCGAACCTCGGCTGTCCTCGTCGACTGAATTTACCGTGGCCCGAACGAACGAATTGCACCAGGCGATGGGGATCGTTGGCGCCGACTGAAAGTCCCGAATTGCCGTAGGGGACGGCTTTCCGGTCTTCCAGAGGGGACGTTAGAAGGGGTGTTATGAAAAAGCGAGTGGCTATCGTCTATCATAATTGGCCGCACTATCGTACAGCAGTAGGAAGGGCGCTCGATAGAAGCGAAAAGTACAGTTATACTTTTTTCGCCGACACTCGCGGTATCGAAGGGATCAAGGTTTCGGACCCGTCGGAGTTTCGTGATTTCCGGGACTCTCCCTATCGCTTCTACTGGAAATTCATGTGGCAGCCGAGAGCACTTGCTCCGGCACTATCGGGGTATGATGCGGTAATTTATCACTGCGACCCGAAGTTCGTTATGTCGTGGGTCGGCTCGATCATTGCCCGGATCAAGGGAACCAAGGTCCTTTTCTGGGGGCATGGCTGGTTGCGCCGGGAGAAGTTCCCGCAGCGCACGATCCGCAACATCTATTACCGGCTTTCCAGCAAGGTCCTCGTCTATGCCGAAAGGGGCAAGGAGCTGGGCGTCGATGCGGGATTTCCCGCCCGGGACATCGTGACGATCTACAACAGCCTCGACACCGACGAGGCGGAGCGGGTCCTGGGGTTGATCGAAGCGGGGGAGCTCGACGAACTGCATCCGGCCCGCCTCTTTGACCACCAGGATCGCCCGATCGTCATCTGCACGGCCAGATTGACCAAAGTCTGTCGCTTCGATCTGCTTCTCAAGGCTGCCAAGATTCTCAAGGACCAGGGGCGGCCGATCAACGTCCTTCTCGTCGGCGATGGCACCGAGCGCGAAGCGCTGGAAGCGCTTGCGCGCTCCCTGGAGGTCGACGTCCATTTCCACGGCGCGGTCTATGACGAAACCAGGCTCGCTCAGCTGATCTATCGCTCCGATGTCACCGTTTCACCCGGGAAGATCGGTCTGACCGCGATGCACAGCATGATGTATGGGACGCCGGCTATCACGCATGGCGAGTTTGACAATCAGATGCCGGAATTCGAAGCGATCGTGCCGGGAGAAACGGGCGCTTTTTTCCGCAGGAACGACGAAGAGGATCTGGCTCGGACCATTGCCGACTGGCTCGACAACGGGGCCGACCGGGAGCAAGTGCGGGCCGCATGTCGCGAATGCATCGCGACCAAATGGAATCCACAGCGGCAGGTCGAATTGATCGAGGGTGCGTTGGACGCTGTTTTCGGGGATGGGCCAGAATTGGTTTCCGGTACGCCGGGGCATTGAGCGGTGCGGGTGAGCATCGCATGCCGGCGACATGTGGCATCCCGCGTCGCCGCAGTGTCGATTTTCGCTGCGCCCGCGATTTTGCACAGGCGGTGCGACCGTGGCGGCCGTTGTAGCTAGGGGGAGCGGGCGGTGGAAGAGACGGCGATTTCAACGCGCAGGTCGGGTGTCGAAGCCGGCAAGTCGAGCTCGATTTGCACGGTCATTCTGACATTTAACGAGGAAATCCACATCGCGCGTTCGATCGAGAGCGCATGGCTGGTTTCCGACGATATCCTTGTGGTCGATTCGTTTTCCACGGATCGCACCGTGGAGATCGCCAGGGCAAAGGGCGCGCGCGTAATTCAGAATGCGTTCGTCAACCATTCCCGGCAATTCAATTTCGGCCTCGAGGCGGGCAACATCAGCGCGTCATGGATTTTGAGGCTCGACGCGGACGAATATATCGGGCCGGATCTCGCGGCCCGGATCAATTCGGATCTGTCGGGGATGCCGGATGACGTTGCCGGTATAGCGTTCAACCGCCGGCACATTTTCATGGATCGCTGGGTACGGCATGGCGGCCGATACCCGCTCTATCTCGTTCGCCTCTGGCGAAACGGCCAAGGTCGGGTCGAAGACCGCTGGATGGACGAACATGTCCTGATTCATGGTGGGCGGACGATCAAGATGGAAGGCGAGTTCGCCGATGCTTCCCAGCGCGATCTCGCCTTTTTCGTCAAAAAGCATGATGGGTATGCGGCGCGCGAAGCGATCGAGGTGCTCAATCGGCGCCATGACCTGTTTGAAAAGCCGCCGCAGCTTTCCGCGAAGAACAACGGCTGGCAGGCAAGCTTCAAGCGATTGCTCAAAGAGCGTTTTTACAACCAGTTGCCCCTTGGTATGGGACCGCTGTCATATTTCCTCTATCGCTATTTTCTCCAGTTCGGATTCCTGGATGGGAAATCCGGTCTGATCTACCATTTTCTCCAGGGATTCTGGTACCGGTTTCTGGTCGAGGCGAAGGCATATGAATTCGAAAGGGCGATCGCGGATTGTGAAAGTCGCGAAGAGAAGTTGGAGGTCCTGAGAAGTGTCTCGGGCCTCAAGTTGTGAAAAGGGTTCGACGATGCAGGACGGCCGGCTTCTGGATGCGCGCGAAAGCGGCTCGCGCACCGGTGGGGCTAGTTTCAGCCTAGGGGTTCGGCTCCGTCGGATTCTCTTTTCGGTTTGCTGGCTGGCGTTCGCGCGCTGGACGCCGCCGCAAGCGCGTGGGTGGCGCCGTATATTGCTCAATCTGTTCGGAGCCAATGTCGCCAGGACCGCCAACGTCTATAGCAGCGCGAAGATCTGGTATCCGCCGAATCTGAGCATGTCGGAATTTTCGACGCTGGGTCCGCGCGTTCGGTGCTACAATCAGGCGGCCATTCACATCGGACCTTATGCGATCGTCTCCCAGGACGCCTCCCTCTGCGCCGGTACGCATGACTATGAGGATGAGCATTTTCAGCTCATCGTGCGGCCTATTACCATTGGCAAGGGAGCCTGGATCGCCGCCGAAGCGTTTGTCGGACCTGGCGTGACCGTCGGCGATCACGCGGTCCTGGGCGCTCGCGCGGTCGCGATGAAAAATCTAGAAGAGGCTGTTGTTTATTCTGGAAATCCGGCAAGGATGATAAAAATGCGCGAGACGATTTTCAACGCGGCACGGTGATTGACGTGCCACTTGGGAATGGCGCTGAGAATGTGCAGAGGACATCGTGGCAGTACTTTTCTGGTTCTTCTATATCGCTGCATTTTCAGCGAACCTGTATGTTATATCCACAATTAACATAAGAAATATTGATCTGATCGATGGTGTTATTATCGGTCAGATGTATTTCATCATGATTCCCTTGGCGTTTATTTTGGGCATGGGAGAGCTGGAAGCCGCTGACATCGGCCTCACCTATCTGCCCTATCAAGATACGGAAACGACGCTGCTTCTTTTGATCGGGGGCTTTCTTTTCCCTTCGATGCGCTTCGTGGTGCGCCGTACCGATACGTCTCGGCCGGATACGACCCAGCCCTATTTCCGGCAAACCGTCATTCTCCTATTTTTCTTTTTCGCTGTGGTCAGTTTCTTGATGTCGGGGCTGGCCTCGGGCGGACACTGGCAGGGCAATCTTGAAACCGCGCTGAGCGAAAATACCGGATTCGTGTATATCAAGCATGCGTCGAATACGCTGCGAACCGTTGTCTTCGGCGTGCTGGTATATAGCTATGCTTCCGGCAGGCTAAGCAAGACGCAAGTTTTTGCGCTGGGGTTTATTTTCAGTGCGCTGGACCTGTTCCTGACATTCAATCGCATCACGGCGGTTTACTATCTTATTTCGGTAGTTTTGATTCTCAGGTCGAATATTTCCCGACTGGCCCTTCTGTCTATTACGCTGCCGCTGCTGTCGCTTGTCAGTGTCATCTGGCCGATGTTTCGCGGGCTGGCGACACTGGGCGGCTATAATCTGAGGTCATTGCAGAACGCGGCCGAGACCGCGCAGTCGCATTCCGATGCGGCAAGCCTGACCAACGGTCTCAACGGCGTTTTCGAATCGTCGAACATTACGGTTCTCAACTGGATTGTTGAGAATTTCGGGCGGCCTCCCAATGAGTTTCTCGCGGGGGACATGTTCATCCGGGGGCTGACGATTCTAGTGCCGCGCTCGATCTGGCCGGCAAAACCCGAGGGGTTCGGCGTCCAGCTGGGAGAAGCAATCGCCAACCGGCCCGAACTGGCCCTCAATTCGACGATGTACGGGGAGTGTTTCGCAAATTTCGGCTGGGGATGGCCGATCGCGATGTGCGTATATATTCTGATCCTGCATTTCATGTTTCGGGCCGTCGCCGGATCGGCGCGCGGGGTTCAGGCGATGGGAGCTTTCGTCGGCATCGCGATCTGGCGGTTTGACTCCAGTTTCGCGGTAATTTCCTTCGTCATCGTCGCCGGCATCGCGCTGGGCCTGCGGCTGCGGACAATGTTGCTTCTTGGGCGTCGTTCCTCTAACCGCCGGGTGGGGGCCCGGTAAGGCGTATCGGAGGGCGCGCCCCATCCATCATGCCGATTTCGCTTGCGCCGGGGGCTGGTTGGCGAGCAGCAAGACGATTGCGACACTGTACCTTTGGGGGGAGGGGCGATGCGCGTCCTTACGATTGCCAAAAATCTCCAGATCGGCGGTACCCAACGCGTCGCGCAGGCGCTTTCCATCGGGGTTGCGCAGCTAGGCAATGACGTCGCGTTTCTGGCCTATGCCGGCCTGGGGCCGAGGAAGACCTTTCTCGACGCGGCGGGCATCCCGGTTTTCGGACCGCTGGACGAGGAAAAGGATGCTCTGGAAAAGGCGATCGCCTGGAAGCCGGACATCGTGCATATCCACCGCTCTGGCTATCCCGATCCGACCGAAGCCGCTTTGATGCGGGCTTTCAAGGACAGCGGAACGAAGATCGTCGAAACCAACGTCTTCGGGCGGTTCGACCATACGATTCCGACCAGTTTGATCGATGTTCATTTGCACCTGGCAAAATGGTCACTGCTGAAATGGCGCAAATGGGGAGGACGCAAGGCGTCACCTGCCACCATCCTTCCCAATTGCGTGGAGACAGACCGATTTCGGCCCTTGTCTGATGCTGAGCGGGCCGCGGCGCGTGAAGCGCTCGGGGTTCGCGAGGACGCGTTTCTGGTGGGGCGCATCGGCCAGCCCATCCCTGCCAAATGGAATCCGGCCATTTTCGATGTGTTTGCCGATTTCAGGACGAGGCATCCCAATGCGCAGATGCTGCTGGTCGGAGCGCCGACGGGCTACGCCGAGCGTGCCGCCAAATTGCCGAAAGCGGTCAGGGAGGCGATTCTTTTTCGCGAGCCGATCCTGAGCGATGAGCTGTTGAATGAATATTACAACAGCCTGGACGCCTTTCTCCATCTTTCCGAGGTCGGAGAGAGTTTTGGCCTGGTCCTGTGTGAAGCGATGCTTTGTGAAGTGCCGGTGGTTACATTGAGCACGCCGCTCCGCGACAATGGTCAGCTTGAAGTGGTCCAGCATGGTGTCGGCGGCCTTGTTGCCAATTCGCGCGCAGGCCTGGTCGAAGCGCTGGAGATGCTGGTCGCGGATCCTGATCTTGCCGACAGGCTGGCGAAGCAGGGGCGTGAGAGCGTGATCGCGCGTTTTTCGCTGGACCGTATCGCCAAGGAGGCGGTGGCGGTCTACCGTGCGGCACTTGATCCTGCCGAGGGCGGCCTGCTGAGCGAAAAACCCGATCACGAGTGGATGATGTCACTACTTCGCAACTCGGTACGGCCAAAGGGGCTGCTCTGGACCGACGCGGCATTTCAATTCACTCACAATCCCCACATCTATCGCACATTGCGCCGTTTGAAGACCGCGCTGGTAAAATAGTGCTCTAGCGATCGGAGACACGGCCGCGTGTTCAAGGTTATCGGACGAAGCGCTGTCGCGATTGTCCTCACTCAAGGGACGAATTTCCTTTTCCCGCTGGTGGCTCTGCCGTTTATTTCGCGAGCGCTGGGGGTGGAAGGTTTTGGTCTTTACACCGTCGCGTTGGCCTTCGGAAATTACCTTCTGCTATTTTCCGATTTCACGTTCAACGTGAATGGTCCGTTACATGCGGCCGAGGCTGTCAGAAAGCAGGCGCTTTCGCGGCTTGCGATAAACAGCATTATCCTGAAGACATTAATTCTTGCGCCGGCAACCGTCGTCTGCGCTATCGCATTGCGTGAGACCACGGGTGGCAGCGTGGATTATATTTTTGCGGCCATCATTACCGCTATGATGACTGCCTATACGCCGCGATGGATGATGTATAGCCTGGATAAGATCGGGCTGTTTCTGATATTTAGTATCGTTAGCAAGGCGACATGGCTGTTTCTTGTGATAGTTCTGGTGACCGGGCCGGAAGATATATCGCTTTTGCTCCTCCTTACGGCGGCAACCCAGGCGATCACTGCCGTGGGCAGTCTGATTTACGTTTTTTCGCTGCGGTCCGGCCAGGCGCGCGGTTCGTTCGGTGACGCAATCGCATTGTTTCGGAGCGATTTTGATCAATATCTGGCCATTCTCGGCGTTTCCTCGCTGCGCGATATGCCCGTGATCATTCTCTCGGCTTTCTTCGCGCCAGCCGCGATCGCCCTCTATGGTCTGGCAGACCGTGTGCGTTTCGCGTTGCTGAGCGTCGTCGCGCCGGTCACGCAGTCGCTCTTTCTGCTGTCGAGCAGGCTCAGCGCGAGAGATGGTGAGGGGGTTCCGCAACATGTACGCGGGATCACGAATATCGGCTTGATCGCGTGCGTTTCCGTCGCATCGCTGGCTTGTGCCGCCTTGGCTCCGTTGATCGTGGACATATTGGGCGGGGCTGAATTTGCCAGTGCGGTGTCGATGCTGCGGATTATCGTCTTCATTCCGATCTTTACAGCGATCAACTCCTCTCTGGGGGTCAACACGCTGCTCGCCAACGGGCACAAGAGAGCCTATGCGCGGACGCAGCTGGTGGCGGTGGCATTCAGTGTCCCGACACTGCTCGCGCTGATCTATTTCCAGGGGACGATCGGTGCTGCCTTTGGCGGATTGCTTGCGGAGGCGTTGATGAGCTGCTTCCTTGCGCTGCAGTGCAGGCGCCACAAGCTGTTGGGCTATGCCTTCGCCCTGCGCTAGCCGGGGGCGCGTCGGTTATTTCCAGTGCAACCCGTCATCATCGGAGTGCAGGGTGCGCGAGGGTTGCGTCGGCGCATCGATATACCAGCAGCGCCCTTCGCGACATGAGGTTCGTTGGCCGTCGAATATCCCCAACTGACGCGCCTCCGACTCTGTCAGATTGTTGGCATAATAGGAAAAGTTCAGGAACAGTTCGCCATCGGGGCCCATGCTTGTGCGGTGCCGCCACGCGCCATATCCGCCGCGATCCGGCATCACCAGCACGCGATGCGGGCTGCCTTTCCGGTCCCAGCGTCGCCAGTCGCCTCCCGGCCGACGACGAAACTGCACCAGCTTGAAGCGGCCGCCGGCTTCCGCGCGGGCGATAATGTTAATGGTGCCGTCGCGGGCGATATCCAGACTTGGATATGTATATTCGTGAAACTGCGGCCCGCTGTCGGGAGCTCCGACCGCTCCTTCCGAAATCCATCCTGTAGTGACGTCGTGGGGCCTTCGGCTGCGGAACAGCAGGATGGGCGACTGGTGCCCGCCGATCGCGACGATGAAGGTGCCCGAAGGCGTGGGGGCGATGGAAGGCGTCGCATGGGGGTCGGCGGGTTGTTTCGAGCTGCTGCGCGCGATGGCTTGTGCCGGGCCGCTCCATTCCATCGTCGCAAGATCAAATTGCCGGGCCATGCCGAGTGTGCCTTCCGCGGAGGTGTCGTTGCTGGCGTAGACCAGCGCGATCTTTCCGCCGCTGGTGAACGTGGCATTCCCGCCGCCGGAATGATTGCTTCCCAGGGCATTGTCATCGGCGGCCAGCAGGGCCCCGGAGGTGCTGCGCGCAATGCCGTCATCCGATCGTTCGAACAGATCGAGCCAAAGCCGCGGTCCGGTATGCGCGCCGTAGTTTTCGAAGCTGACGATGGTGGGCGGTCCTTCGCGCGGCGAAAACGGACCGGGCTTTTCCATCATGGCGGCTCGGCCCGTGAGCGCCGCCGCCTGCCAGGAACGGCAATGGTCCGAAGACCAGAGCAGTGCAGCGCGTTCCATATTGGAATCGCGTGGAACGACGAGCGTATAGGCGGTGCCGGAACGGTCGAAAACCACACTGGTATCAACCATCATTCCCTGGTCCCAGAAACCGTCCCAGCGGCCTTTCATCACATCACGATTGATCGCCACGCGAGCCGCCCGGTCGAAATCGAGAGCCCGATATTGTCGTTGGCTGTCGAAGGAATAGATATCGGCACCGGAACGCACACAGCCGCTTCCGTCGGATGCGAAACCGGGAATCCCCTTGTCCCAGATCGAAAGTTCATGATCAGGCGCAACCGGCACCGAATATCTCAGCGACGTCGCCATATGCTGGGCAAGAAAAAAACTGCCGATCAGGCTGCAGACCAAGAGTAAACGTTCCGCCACGGCAGGCGGGGGCGATACTTTCATGGTATGACTCTAATCCTACCAAGTGTCGCCTGCAAGCTGTGGAATCGGCTGCCATTCCAGCTTCAGCATGATCCGTAACCCGCGCGGATAGTTGCAGATTCGAAATGAGCCGCCGCGAACCGACTTAGCCTTTTGACAGCTTGCTATGCCCCAACGGCTATGGCACACGGTCAGTCGTTCGGGACATGCGCTTTTGCGCAATGCATATAGGGGGAGCTGTTGCGCGCTGCATACGCATTGATTTTGGGCGCCTTGCTTGCCCTTTCCGGCTGCGCGGGCGGAGATCGCACCGTCGTTTCAAGTGGCGAGCGGTACCAGCACCAGTCCGGCCCTGTCGGCGAGTATCTGCTTGGGGCGGGTGATCGGTTGCGCGTGATCGTGTTCAACGAAGAGCGCCTTTCGGGTGAATTCCTGGTCGGTGCGCGCGGCGTCGTCTCGTTGCCGTTGATCGGCGAAGTGGATGCGGTCGGCAAGACGGTCGAGCAGATTGCGAGCGTGGTCACGACACGTCTGGCGGATGGTTATGTGCGCGATCCGCATGTGAGTGTGGAGGTCATGGCCTACCGCCCGTTCTTCGTTCTCGGCGAAGTCGGGCAGCCGGGGCAGTTCCCCTATGTGGTCGGCTTGACCGCCAGCAGCGCAGTCGCCACGGCAGGTGGTTTCACGCCGCGTGCGAACAAGAAAGTCATCTATATTCGTGGCGAGAACGAAAGCGACGAAGTCGCCTACGAGCTGACGCCGGGGCTTCGCGTTTATCCGGGGGACACGATCCGTGTCGGGGAGACTTTCTTCTAGGAAGTCGCGCCGATTGAATTTCCGATGGAAGCGAAGGTCACCAGTAGCCCGCACCTGCAAATGGAGCTTCATTCAATCATGACAGGGATCGAGATTGAACTATGGGGCTCACGCCATCTCGCATGTTCCTGGACGGGTTTTGCCGGAGGCGCCCGGTGACCGCGTCGGCGGCGCCAGCTGCGCGCGCGGGGCTTGGATCACTCCTGCTAATTTCCATCTTTGCAGTGTCCGCGCCTGCCTCAGCGCAGGTGGGCGGCTCGTTGCTGCTCAATCCGGTCGAGCCGGAAGGTTTCGACATCGACGAGGAGGTCTCGGTCGCTCAGCGGGCGCGGCCGGAATATGATGCGCGCGGCGTTCGTGTGCGATCGTTCATTGTTTTCCCGTGGGCTCAGATCGGTGTCGGTACCAAACAGGATCCCCGTCCGACTGCCCTGGCTACCGCCAATGCCCGGATTTCGGCCAACTCGAACTGGTCCCGGCACAGCCTGCGGCTGGCTGCGGATGTCCGCACCGAGCAATATACGAATTCCGCGCGCCCTTCCGCCAACAGCTGGGAAGTCGGGCTCGACGGACGCTACGATATCGGTTCGTCGGCCTATATCAACGGCACCGTGAATTCGGCATTGCGAGCCGAAGACAGGTTTTTCGGTTCGGTGACTGCGGAAAACATCGTCATTTCCAACTACCGCAACGATTCGATCCTGCTGCGTGGTGTGTACAGTTCCGGTCGCGTGCGTGGCATGGTGACCGGCGACTATCAGGACTATCGCTTTTCGCCGCTGGAATTGACCGACGGCCGCATCCGCGACCAGTCTTTTCGAGACCGACGCGTATATCGCGTGACCGGGCAGTTCGACTATGCGCTTTCGCCCAGCGTCGCGCTGTTCACGCAAGTCGCCTATCAGGACATTGATTTCGACGTCGATCTGGTGCGCTCGGCAGGTTCGATCGATTCCAAGGGCTATCGTATTCTGGGTGGCGCCAGTTTTCAGATCCCCGGGCTGCTGAACGGCACGGTAGGGGTCGGTTATTCGATTCGCGATTATACCTTGCCGCAGGTCAGCAATGAGACCGGCGTTTCGGCTGCGGCGCGCGTCAACTTCTTTCCGAGCCGGCGGACGACGACTGCCATCTCGGTGGATCGCAGCCTGCAGGATGCCCCTTTCGGTGGGGCCGACGCCTATTGGTCGACGCTGGTCGGTGCGTCGATTGACCATGAGTTGCGTGAAAACGTAATCCTTACGGCATGGGCCGACTATATCTGGCAAGCGTATGTCAACAGCGACAACGCAGCCGATATTTACGGCGGTGCCGTTTCGGGGAAATATCTGATTTCTCCAAATTTCGAGTTGAATGCGACGGTTAGCTATCGTCAACGACGGTCGAATGTGCAACAGGGCGGCAACGACTCTGCGAGCAACTTTGATGATCTCACTGCTACGGTCGGATTTACATTCAAGCTTTGATCTGAATCCGGCTGCTCGCGGCGTGTTCGAAAACGGGAAGTGAAATGGAAGTTAAGCTCGCGGAGTCCTCTGAAAGTTCGTTTGCAGACCTTTTCCTGCGCGTGCGCGATACCATTCGCCGTCGCTGGTGGGTCATGGCGCTGATTGCCGCAGCGGTGTTCGTCGCAGGCGCAATTTACGTCTATTCGCTCACGCCTCGCTATTACAGCCAGGCTCGCGTTCGAATCGATCCTTCCCGCGATCCGCTGGCAGCGAGTGAGAAGTCGGAACGGGCGACGCTGAGCGATGAGGCAATTCAGACCGAGGTCTCTTCCTTCTATTCGCTCAATCTCGGCCGTTCGGTCGTGCGCGAGCTCGGGCTCGTCGACGATCCTGACTTTTATTCGCCGCCCAAGGAGGATGGGCCGCAGATGACTGCGGAGGAACGGGAGATCGCCGTCGCGAATGCCGTGCTCGGCAAGCTGGGTGTCTATCGCGAAGGGCAGACCTACATTCTCGGCGTAGGATTCGAATCGGTCGATCCCGTAAAGGCGGCGCGGATCGCGAATGCCTTCGCCAGCAACTATATCCAGGGCGAAGTGGGAGACCGTACCGCGGTCGCCGCGCGCCAGGCGCAATGGTTTCGCCAGCGCATCGCCGAGCTCAGCGCCGAAGTGCGCGCGGCGGATGCCGAAGTGGCGCGTTTCCGTGCCGAACATGGGCTTTTGCAGGGCAATACCGAAGGGTTCAGCGCCGGCACCGTTACCGATCAGCAGGTCGCGCCGCTAGCCGGAAGCCTGGCGCAGGCCGAATCCGAGGCGGCGCAGGCGCGTGCCGAGTTGGCGGCGGCGCGTCGTCAGATGGCGCGCCGTGATTGGGGGGCCATTTCCGGCGTGCTGCAATCGGGAGTGATCGCGACGCTGCGTGCCCAGCGTGCGGAAGTGGTGCGCCACATCTCCGAGGTTACTGCTCGCTATGGCGACCGGTACGTCGATACGATTCAGGCTCGCGAACAGCTGGAGCAGATCGACGAACAGATACTTCAGGAGGCGCGTCGCATCGTGGGGTCGCTGGAATCCCGGGCCGCGGCGGCGCAGGCGCGTGTCGACAGCCTGCGATCCTCGCTTGGACAGCTTGAATCCGAACGGGCCGAAGATACCCGCGCCAGCGTGATTGCGGAAAGCTTGGAACGCGAAGCCGAGGCAAAGCGTGCACTTTACGAACACACGATCGAGCAATCGATGGCCAGTACGCAGGCTGCGCAGAACCAGATGTCGGCGGCGGCGATCGTCGACCGGGCCGAACCGCCCTCGCAACCCAGCTTCCCCAACAAGCCGCTCTTCCTGATGCTGGCGCTTTTCGCGGGCATTGCTGCGGGTGGTGGTGTGATCGCCTTCCAGGAAATCATGTCGGTCGGTATGCGCTCCGCGGAAGAAATCGAGGATCTGCTTGGCCTGCCGATCCTCGCCGCAATTCCGCGGGTGAACGATCCCAACCCGGCGGATCAGCTGATCGAAGCTCCGACTTCCTTCTTCTCCGAATCCTATCGTATCGCGCGGGCGGCCCTGCTCACCGGGCAGAACGAGAGCGAGGCGCAGGTTATCGCCATTTCGTCGGCGATCCCGGGGGAAGGCAAGACGACCACCGCGCTTGCTTTCGCACGAACTCTGGCAAATGCCGGAAGCCGTACGCTGCTGCTGGAGTGCGACATTCGTCGTGCGGCGCTGAGTCAGCTGGTTCCGCTGCGCAAGGGAATTCCGGGTACGGTGGAAATCCTGCGCCAGGAAGCCACGGTGGACGAAGCGATCCAGCCGAGCAATTTCGAGCTGCTGGACCATCTGCTCGTCCGCGAGCCCTATTATACGTCGGAAAATCTTTTCGGCGGTGGCCGCATGCAGCAGCTCCTGGCCGAGGTTCGCAAGCGCTACGATCATATCGTGCTCGATCTGCCGCCGCTGGTGGGCCTGGCCGACGGCCGCTTCATTGCCGCGATGGCGGATGTCAACGTGATGGTGATCAAGTGGAACGATACGCCGGCAAAGCTTGCCCGTCAGGCGGTTGCGACCGTCCGTAGCGATGGTGCGAACGTCGGCGGCGCAATCGTCACGATGGTGGACTCGTCGGCCGAAATGGTCGGAGGACATTATTATCTGCAGCGCTATTCGGCCTATTATCAACAGAAGGGCGAATAGGCCTTTCCATTCGCCCTTCTGCGCGAACGGTAGATGACGTCCCGATGCGGATGATGCCCCGCCTTGGCGCCGGTGCCGCGAATTTGAGCCGATACGGCTTCGCGATCGGCGGGCCGGCGGGAGCGGCGGCGGCGCAATTCCTGCTTTCGCTGGTGTTGCTGCAGCAGCTGGCGCCCGACGGCTTCGGACGATATTCGTTCCTCCTGATCGCGTCGCAGTTCACACTCGGGATATGGACGGCGCTGTTCTGTGCACCGTTGCCCACCATCCTGACGCGATGTGAGGATAGCCAGCGAGCCATGCTGCACGGCATCCTGTCGCTGAGCATGGCGGGTTCGCTCGCAGTGGCGATCGTCTTTTCCGCGCTTGCCCTGTTGATGGGAGAAGACGGGTGGGGCGCTGCTGCCTATGGCGCCTTTACCGGCCTGGCATTGCTGCGCTGGTTCGCCCGCGCGCATTCCTACAGCATATCGCGCCGGCAGCGTGATGTCGTGGTATCGGATTTTGTCTATACTGCGGTGCTGCTGATCGGCGTGCTCGCCACGGCGCAAGGCGTGTTCGGGCTGGGCAGCGCCTATCCCTTCACGCTGTTCCTTGCCGCCGCCTTCTGCGCTCTCTTTCCCTTTATACGCTCTTCGTTGCGCATGCAGCTTCGCTCCCTGCGGCAGCGGATACCGCGTTCCTATCGCGGCGTCTGGAGCGAGTATGGCCGGTGGTCGATCCTGGGCGTGGTGACGACGGAACTCACCGCCAACGGTCATGCCTATCTCGTGGCGACTCTTGTCGATCCGGCGGCATTCGCCCCGATCGCCGCCAGCGGCCTCCTCGTCCGCCCCACCGCAGTCGCGATCAACGCGCTTTTCGAATATGAACGCCCGCGTTTCGCCATTGCGATCGCCGAGGCGAATCTGGCGCGGATCGGCTGGTTGCGATGGTCCAGCCGGGGAATCATCGCTGCCATCTGGGTGGGCACCGGTATCGTCGCGGCGACGCTGCTGCTTGCCGCTCCGGGTTTTCTGATCCCGGAAGGCTATTCCTATTCGAGCATCGTTGCCGGAGCCATACTCTGGATGGCCACTGTGGCGTTCCGCATCGTGCGGCTGCCCGAAGCCGTACTCCTGCAAGCTTCGGGCGCGTTCAGGGAGCTTGCGGTGGTCGGCATGATCGCTGCGCCGGTCACTTGTATCGGCGTTACGATTGCCTTGTCGATTGCCGAGCCGGTCTGGTCGCTCGTCGGCGTCGTCGCGGGTGAATTGTTAAGTGCGCTGCTGATCTTTCGCGCGGCCGGCCGCTGGCACCGAAATCAAAAGGGCGGAGCGAACGAACGGAGCGAAGCGGGCAACGGGGGCGTTGTGGGCGGATGACCGTGACCGTCGGCATAAAGGCGTTGAACGAGGAGGCGCATATCGCTGATGCGATTCGCAGTGCGCTTGCCGCCGTTGCGCCGCTGAACGGTGAAGTTGTTCTGGCTGACAGCGGGTCGTCCGATGCCACCATCGCGATTGCGCGCCGGTTTCCCATTCGCATCGTCCAGCTGCGCAATCCTGCGGATGCGTGTTGCGGCGCCGGTGCCCAGCTCGCCTTCCAGACTGTCGATACCGAGTTTTTCTACCTCCTCGACGGGGATATGACGCTCGATCCCGATTTCCTGCCCGCCGCAATCGCGTTGATGCGCAAGCGCAATGATCTTGCCGGCGTGGGCGGGCTGATGACCGAGCATAATGCAGGAACACAGGAATTCCGCATCCGTGTGGCCGAAATGCGCAAGTGGAAGGCCGGCGATGTCGCCTGGCTCGATGGCGGCGGACTGTATCGAACGAAAGCCATATGCGAGGTCGGGTATCTCGCCGATCGCAATCTGAAATCCTTCGAGGAGTTCGATCTCGGTGCGCGGTTGCATGCCAAGGGGTGGCGGCTCGCGCGCATTGCTGTCAACGCCACCGAGCATACCGCGCATGGCGGCGGCGGCTATCGTCTCATGATCCGCAGACTGAAATCGGGGCAGATGACCGGTAGTGGCGGTGTGATCCGGGCATCGCTGGAAGGGGGCTATTTCCCCTTCGTGGCTCGCAGGCTGGGCCATCTGCGCAGCGCACTGGCCGTGCTGTGCTGGTGGTTGGCGATATTGGCGGCGGCAAGCTACTGGCCGCTCGGGCTTGTTCCGCTCCTGCTCGTGCCGTTGGTGTTTCTCACCTGGCGCCGCCGGTCGCTCAACCTTGGCCTCTATTCCTTCGTCTACTGGAATGCGAGCGCGGCAATGACGCTGCTGGGCATGGTCCGGCCGCGTAAATCTCCCCGCGATCCGCTTTCCGTTCGTGTCATTGCGTCGGATGAGCAATAGGCGGCGCCACCGAATCGAGAAGCGCTTCGATTTTGCGGATCGGTTGTTCCCACTGATAGTCGCCGCGCACCTGCGTGCGCAGGGCGGACCTTTCGGTGCGAAGCACCTGCACGTCCCGAGCGGCAATCCAGTCGACAACATCCGCCACGGCATTGCCGGCAACGGCCAGTCCGGCATAACGCTCGACCATCTCGCACGGGCCGGGCAGTTCGTGAACCACCGGTACGACCCCGACCGCTAGGGCCTCGAGTACTATCAGCGGGAAACAGTCGAGCGTCGAAAGATGCACCAGCACGTCGGTATCGTTCAGCAGCGCAGCCATTTCGCTTTCGTCGGCCCAGGAGCATATCGTCACGTGACCGGCCAGCCCGGCGGCATCGATCTCGCTTTCGATGCGCGCCATTGTCGATGCGTCACCTCTTCCAATCATTGTTGCACGGAAAGGCAGGCCCTTCGCGTGTAGCGCGGCGCATATTTCGACGAAGCGAAAACTGCCCTTTTGCTCGGAAAACCGGGCGGCGTGCAGCAAGGTGAGAGTAGCCGGACCCTCGGAAGGGGGCGACGACAGCTCGAATATGCTGCGCGGCAGGAACGTTCCGATCGACGCGCGTTTTGTCCTTTCCGGCAACGTTATATCGCTCGGCTGGCGATCAAAGAGCAGCGCCAGCCGGTCGGCACGGGCGAGCGCGAAACGCACGAAAGGTGTCCGGCGGGCCCAGCGTTCAATCGTGAAGTTGCGACCGTAATGCGGCGTGACGATCACCGGGAGACCGATCAGCCTTGCCCAGCCGATGTAAAGCAGATCGGGCAGATTCGTCACCTGGATCCATACCGCGGCGGCGCCCTTGCGCTTCGCTTGGCGGAGCCTGCGCATTCCGGCGGCTATCCGGCCGAGAGTCGCAGGACGCGCAAAGGCCGTGTCCGCTGCGATCCATTCGACATCCCAGCTTCGGGAATGTTGTTCGAAGGCGGTGCATGCGCGCTCGCAGAAAGATTCGACGCCGCCGCGGTGCTGCATTGTTCCGCCCAACAGGCACACCAATCTGCGGCGCGCGCCCATATCAGCGGCCTCCCGGCTCTCCCTGGCTCCGCATTTCGGTGCCGCGCCGATTGGCCCAGGCGAGGAGGTCGGCGCCGGAGGATTTGAGCCGGCGCCCACGGCGCGACGCAGCCAGCGCCCAGATTAGCCCGATGGCGATCATCAGAAAGACCTGGCCCAGCGTGTCGCGATCGAACAGGCTCGATTCAGAGCCGTTATGGCCGATCAGAAAGACGAGCAATGCACTGATCAGCGCGGTCGGCATGCCTTCTGCCTGGCGTGTATTGAACAGTTTCGCGAAAGGAAGGATCAGCGTCGCCACCAATACGATGGCGAGACCGGGCAGGCCGATCTGGACGATCAGATCGAGATAGCCGTTATGGCCCTGTCGCACCGTCATGACCCAGTCGATGGCATATCGATAGATCGGACTGCGTTCGCCGATATTCCAGAAAGATCCGTAGCCCGAACCGGTGAACGGCCTGGTTCGCGCGTAATGGATCATCGCATTCCAGATCTGCGTGCGGCCCGTAAAGGCGGTCGGGTCGTTCAGGCTGGCGCGCAGCGGATCGATCGCGACGTTGATGAACATTGCGCCCACCATCAGCACGATCATGAGCAGCGCCAGAAGAATGCCCCGATACCGCACCTTGTAGCGCTGCAGGATGAAGCCGAAGACGATCGCCGCGATGCCGACACCCAGGGAGGTTCGCGAACTGCTCATGAGCAGGAAGTAGATGGCTGCGCCGATGATCGCGAAGCGCACCAGCTGGGGCAGCTTGCCCCTGTAATACAGGTAGAAGATCACGGTCAGCGCGGAGGTCATGCCGGCGATATTCTTGTGCCCCATGATCCCGCGCCAGTCGTCGATAAGCGAGTTGTCGCCCAGTTCGTTGGCTCTGTGGATGCCGAAATCCGGCCAGAAATATACCGCCGCGAAATTGCCGATCAGAACCAGAAGCAGCGCCAGGCGAATCACGCCGACGGTCCTGTCAAATCCCATCTGCCGCACCAGGACAAAAACCGTCCAGATAATCAGCGTGGTCAGAATGAGACGGCGAAGCGCAATGTCGGGCGCGATCGCCCAGGTCACGCTCAGCCAGCACCACCCCAGTGCAACGATGATGGAAACGGGGACGACCGTAAGGCGCCAGGGTTTGCGGAACCCGTCTGCGGCGAGAAAGGCCAGACCCGCGATCACGACATAGCCTACCTGCCGGATGAAGGAGCCGCTTCCCTCGGCATCATCGCGACCGAACGTCATCAGCGGGCCGAGCAGCGTGAAGGTGAGGAGCGCGAAAAAGCAGAGCGAAGCCAACGCCCGTTCGACTGGTGTCGCACCGACGGCGGCCTGCTTCGGATTTTCGGTTTGAGCGCTAGAACCGGAAGCCGGCTGTGTTGCCATTCGAAGTTCCCCGCTGACGTGCGACTCGATTAGTGGTGATTATTTGATCCGGCGGTTGAAAGGGCAACCGTCAAACACGCTGTCCCAAACGCACCTTTTCAATGAACTCACCGACAGTGGTGCGCAAGCGCAGTCGTTCCGGGTTTTCGGGAAGCGGCGCCGGCGGGGGGAGCGGGTGGCCGATCAGCAGCTTGCGCAGCTCTTCCTCATCGCGTGCCACGTGGATTCCCTCGCGACCTTCGAGGGTCTGGATCGTGGCGAGCTGGTGGTCGTTGCGATGCTCGCGCAGCGTGGAAAGTCTGGGGAACAGGATCAACGGCTTCAGGTGTCGCTGCGCCATCACGACTGTGCCTATTCCCGCATGCGAGACGATAAACGATGCCTCTTCGATCATCGTTTCGAACTCGATCGGATCGACGACGCTGCGCCACTTCATGTTCTTCGGTTCATAGCTGCTCGCGCCGATCTGCGCGAAGACCGCTTCGGACAGTTCGGGTGCGATCGTGTCGACCAGGCGCACAAGGCGGTCGAACGGCAACTGGGTTCCAACCGTCAGGAGGATCACAAAAGGCTTCCCCCGTAGAGAACGTCGCGGCCATCGGCGAGATGGGGCCATTGTGCCAGCCACAAGGTCGAAAAGGGCTTGGCGAAGCGGCCGCTCAGCGAGGGACCATCGGAATTGGCAACACTGTCGATCCAGATGGTCTTGGCGCCCAGAAGGCGCGCGCCGATCAGGCAGAAGAGACCGGGCAGCGCGCCCGTGGTGACCAGGAGATTCGGACGGCTTTTCCAGACCAGCCGAAAGCTGTGCCAAAGGCTGCGCAGCGATTTCGAGGGCTGGTCGCGATTGCAATCGGGCAGCACGCGAACGCCGACAAGTCCGTCGCGAGTGCCGAGCTTGGCATTGGTCGTCACATAGATCGGGCTATAGCGGTCGAGCGCCGGGCGCAGAAGCATCAGTTCTTCCCAATGCCCGCCCCCCGATGCCACGGCCATGACCACAAAACGCTGGTCCGCTGCAGTTTGGAACCCTGTCTGATCGCTCATGATGCGTCCAGACACCCATATGCTGTCCGCGGTACCGGATTGGCCGTTGGCAAGATTCTCTCCCAGGGAATTCAGATGGACGGAAATTCCCTCGTGGTGTTTCTTCGCGAAAGCTACATCACATCGGTCCTGCCAAAGGCAAGAGAACAATTCCATTTCGGCGAAATTTTGAAGCTATCCCGATTATTTAAACGAGAAAGCAGAGAGGTGGGATGACCTCTGCCCCTGGTCGGGTCGATTTCCTCGGCTGCGATCGATTGGCTTGCGCAAAGCGCCTTCCTATGGAAGATTCCTCGTCCCGTCAGCCGCTATGCCGGAGCAATTGTTTGGCAAGATCCCCTTCGAAACGAAAAGGTGGAAAGGCAAGAGCGACAGCAGCGGGCGAACGCATCTATGCGATCGGGGATATCCACGGCCGCTACGATCTGCTCCGCGACTTGCTGCGCCGGATCGAGCAGCATTCGCGCGGGCTGCCCGAGCCGGAAGCGTTGCATGTCGTGCTGCTGGGAGACGTGATTGACCGCGGTCCGAACTCCGCGGAGGTGCTCGATTTCCTTTGGGACTGGTCGGAAAACACGACCGGCCAGATCATGCTGATGGGCAATCACGAGGAAATGCTGCTGCGGGTGTTGGACGGAGAATTGCGGCTGTTGCGGCCCTGGATGCATGTCGGCGGGAAGGAAACGGTCGAGAGTTTCGGCCTGGAGGAGTTTCATCGCCGCGATAACCCGGAGAAGTTCATCGCAGCGCTTCGCGAGGCAATTCCGTCAAAAATTGTCGAGTGGCTTCGAAAATGGCCGCTTTGTGCCCAATCGGGCGACTATTACTTCTGCCATGCCGGCGTGCGTCCCAAGGTGCCGCTCAATCGCCAGAAGCGAAACGACCTGATGTGGATCCGGGACGAATTTCTGAACTATGAAGGCGATCACGGCGCGGTCGTGGTACATGGGCATAGTATTTCGCCCGGCGTCGATATTCGTTCGAACCGGGTCGGGATCGACACCGGTGCCTATCAGACCGGCGTCCTTACCGCGCTCTATGTCGAGGACGAAGCGCGCGATACGGTGGCGACTGACCCCGATCAGCCGTCCGAACCGGAAAATGAAGCGGCCGATACCGAAGGGCAGCTTGCCGGCAGCCTCTTCGGCTCTCAGCCCTTGCTGGGCCGCAATACATAATATCCCTTTTCGCGCAGCAGGTTCTTTCCCAGACTGCGCACTGCGCCGGCGGCCGAACGGAGAAAAGAGGCCGGATTCGAAAGGTCGACCGATAGATTGCGGCGCCGCCGCTCTCCGATGATCTCCATACCGTGATCGTCAGCCAGCCGGGCGATCGCCGAACGCGGGAAACAATTGATGTGCTCGAGCGGCTGAACCGCGTTCCAGCTATAGTCGAGTGGCGTCAGCCGCTTGCCCGCGAGAACCTTTTCAAATGGCGATACAGTGGGGAAGGGGTGGCGCGCCAAAGCTGCTGCGACGGTGTCTCCGGGCGGTACCGCCAGTTTCATCAGCCCGGCGGTGACCCGGGAAAGGCGCCGGAAAAGATCCCCCGGGTCGGCGACATGTTCGAAAACCTGCTCGGTGTGCACGATATCGAAGCGCATCGTGTCGACCTCGGCGTCGGCGATTACCTCCGCACCGATCGATCGGGCCATTTCCCGTTTGGCTTCGCCGATTTCGGTCGTGAATACGCGGGCCCCCATGCCGCGAGCAACCCGCGCCCAGCGACCGTGCCCCGACCCGAAATCGAGCAGCGTGATATCGCCGGGATGTTTTCCCAGCCGTGAAAACAGCATCGCCAGTTCGTTGGCGATCTGTTGAAAACTGGCCAGTGTCAGCCGCTCATGCTCGACCTTCTCGAGAAAGGCGGGGTCGATCATCCGATCATAGATTTCGGACATCATCCGATCGTTCGGCGCGGCCCATTGCCATATCAGCCCGCATACGCCGCATTCCAGCAAGCGATAGTCCGTACCCTCGAGCAGCGACCAGTCGACTGTCCCCTGGGGATCGTGATGGCTCTGGAGAAGCGAACGAACGGGCGGTTCGGTCAGCGGTGAGGAAAACAGCTGCTTGCCATCGCCTGACGCGCAAACCGGACATCGGTCCCGTGCGATGAACAGATCGGTATTGATCACTCTCTGTGCCACTCCCCCAGGGCGTCAGCGATATTCGACTTCCCAGGACTGGATTTCGACCGACCCGAAGCCTTTGAGCGGCTCAACACCGATCGCGACGCCGTTAAACCATTCCTCGCCGCTGATCACCTTCTTCTCGCGCAGCCAGTGCAGCGCGGCCAGCATGTCGATCGAACCGAAATTCTTGTCGCCGCTGTCCGCTGGCGGCGCAAAGGTCAGAAACGCGTCCTGCAGGGTGACGTCCCAGACCCGCTTCTGGCCATCGGTATAGCGGCCGATCCGCTTGCCGGTCGCCAGAAATTTGCGTGTCTGTTTCGGAACGTGCAGAAACCATCCGATTTCCAGCGTTTTGGACGCATTGTCCTCCGGGTCGCTGCGCAGATAAAATTCGGTCAGCAATGTGGCTTCGCCGGTTGAGAAGGAGCCTGTCCAGGCATAGGTCTGCGACAGCAGCTCGATATCCTGCACTTGCTTGGCGGGAATCCGCACCTCGGGATGGCCGCCGTCGTAATTGCCATAGCCGATATGATCATAGCCCCAGATGCTCAGCCCGTTGCTTGGCGCGAAGGGCGGCCAGCGCCAGCTGATGCCGGTCTGCGCCGGAAAGGCAGAAGGGGTTATGTGTATCGTATCCGCATGGTTGCCCCATGAACGAAAAAGGCTGCTGCTTTCGGCACCCCACGGCGAGACATAGGCGAAATATTCGTTTTCCGAATACATGCGCCGCGCCTTCAGCTTCATGCGGCCGTCATCGAACAGCATCGGAAGAACGAAGACGGCGATCGCCAGCACGACAAGGACCACGGCAGCATAAACCGCCAGCTTGTTTTTCGTGAACAAGAAAGCCCCCCAAACTGCCCCGACCGGCGATCAAGCGTAAATCAAAAAGCGGCATCAGGCCAGATCGGCGAAGGGCGGGGCCGCTGCCGGCCGCTCAATAGGCCCTGTTGGATGCCAGTGCGTAGAAGGTTCGCAGGACGATCAGTACGTCGCGCCAGATCGACCAGCCATGAAGATATTCCAGATCGGCGTGCAGCCGTTTGGTCAGATCCTGCTCGCGCTCGGTATTGCCACGCAGGCCGCGCACCTGAGCAAGGCCGGTAAGGCCGGGCTTGACGGCATGGCGGTGCCAGTAGCGCGCATCGACTTCCCAGTAGAGTTTCTGGTTCGCGGTCGCCCCCAGCGCATGCGGGCGCGGGCCGACGATGCTCATCTGTCCCCACAGGACATTGAAGAGCTGCGGCAGTTCGTCGAGGCTGGTCCGCCGGATGAAACGCCCGACCCGCGTTACGCGCGCATCGTTCCGCGTTACCAGCTTGGACGCGTTGTGATCGAGCTGGCGCGTATGCATGCTGCGAAATTTCAGCATGCGGAACACGCGATTGCCGCGGCCGATCCGCTCCTGGATGAACAGCACCGCACCGGGGCTTTCCATCTTGATAGCGATTGCAACCACCAGCATCACCGGCGCCAGCAACACCAGCGCGAGCGATGCGGTGACGATATCGAAGCAGCGCTTCATGAATTCGTTGAACGGGCCGAGCGGTCCATCGGCAATTACGAGCGTGGGCGTCGTGCTGCTCGCCGAGATGGCGAGTGGTGCCAGCCCGGCCAGCTCGGGCGCGATGACTTCGCTGCGGATATTGGCGCCCTTCAGTGCATGCGCCCAGCGCTCGCGCCGCTCGGGCGCGCAGGCAATCACCACGCGATCCGCTCCGCCCAGCGCATTGGCGAGCCGATCGTACATTTTCGGGCAGTCGCTGTCGGGGTCCAGCCAGCTTTCGGCCGAGATCACCGACGTGAAATTGCCCGGCGGATGCGCAGTCGATCCGTCGGCGATCAGCACCGCGCTATAGGGTTCGCCGTGCAGGACGTGGCGCAGGACGCGAACGAACATCTCGCGCGAGAGGACAAGCAGCACCAGAACGAACAGCGATCCAACGGCGAAGTTCACGCGCGAGAAATCGTCGCTGATCTTCAGCAGGAAGACAGAAAGCGTGAGAATGCCGATGCTGGTGAAGAAGGCATTGAGCGCGCGCGGCGTTCCGACGCCGCGGAACAACAGGATTTCGCCGGAATAGGCGCGGCTCTTGGCGGCGCCGAGCAGATAGATCGGGAACAGCGCGGTCGCCATAGCGATCCAATGGCCATAATCGATGATGTTGTAGATCGCGGCCGCCAGAAAGAAGCCCAGATAGATCGAAACGATATCCGCCGCGATCAGCAGCAGCAGCAGGCGCTGGCGGAAGGTGCGCTTGGATTTCAGTGCGCCGGTGCCCGATGCCTGCGACTGTTCGGTCGCTATGGAGGAGTGGCGAAAAAGATAGTTCACGGAAGGATGCCCGGAAACATGGTGTTGACCGCAATGGCCGACGGCCGATGGCCCCCGGTGGACGAGCGGCAACTTCCCCGCAAGGGCTGTGCTTCCGATCCGCCAGCCAAAATCGGCCTCCCCACACCATTGCCATGCTCCGGGCCGAACGGTGTCCGCCGCGGAGTCCTATCGGGCTGGGTTTAACCGCTTTTCGCCGTGCGGCAAAGCGGGTTCGTGGCGGGGCGCTCCGATAAGAGACTAATCCCGATCAAGGATATATTCCTCCGGCAGCGGCGCGGGCCGTACCGCGCGGCCCGATGCGTCCTTGTTGTTCGAAGCGCTGATTCGGGCAGTGGTGCCGGCAAAGATAGGGGCGCCCGAATTGTCGGCGAGCGTCATGCGAACCCCCGGATCCGCTTCGCCGCGCACAACGACGGGGAGCGTCCCGCCTGCCGACCGGATGTCGTTGCCCGAAATCGTCGCCGCGCGCGACCATTGCGACAGCTGCGCCAGAACAGCGAAGGACGCTGCCGGCTGTTCGACGGCGGAACGGATTCGGTTGTCGGCGATGCGGATTTCCGCGGCGTTGGAGGAAATGAAACGGAACGGCCGATCGGCGGCGCGATTCATGGTGAAGAGATTGTTTTCCGCGATGACTCGGGTCGTTCTGCGATAGTTGAGGTCGCATTCGACATTTTCGAAGCGGTTGCCGCGCAGTTCCAGGCTGGTGAAATAGCTCGGGCGCATCACGCCGAACAGCGTTTCGCCTTTCCAGCGGAAGTCATTGTCGATCAGCTTTACCGTGATGGCGCCGTCGACCGCGCCGAACCCGGCGCTGCGCATGCCGAACAGGGCCCGGCCGGTCACCGCGCCGGCCCCCGGCGCGCCCAGCCGCTCATTGATCTTCTCGCCGGTGCCGTCCTGAACGCCGACATTGTTGCGGAACAGAATGTTCTTCGCGGCGAAGAAGGTGGCGAAACAATAGTTTCCGGCATGCTCGACATAATTGTCATAGGCGACGGCGTCGAAACAGCCTTCGAAATCGATGCCGATGTCGCTGATCATGCTGACATGGTTTCGGGCGACGACGATATGCTGGCCGTTATTGCCGTATACGCCGCCATTGGCGTGCGAGATGACATTGTCGGCGGCATAGACGTCGCGCACGCGGCGCAGATGGCGCGGATCGCCGCCTTCGTCGCGCCGTCCGCCGCCGCCCCACCAGCTGATATTGGCGAAACGGCCCACATTGTGCGCGGCGGCGACACGGCGCGTGAATTCGAAGCGCGCGATCTGGGACATGTAGCTTTCGCCGTCGACGTCGTTGTCATAGACGAACAGCCCTTCGCAAAGATCGTCGGTGGAGGTCGCTGAAAAGCCGGCGAGCACGGCGGGGTCCTCCTGGATCGTGCCGCGCGCGCGACGATAGAGGCCGAGCCGCTGGCGGGCGTGATGCATGCCCACCAGCCCCATGCGCCGTGCCGAACAGCGCGTTACGCTGACATCGCACAGATTGTAGCCGCGCAGCGCCTTGCCATGCGCGCGCTTTCCTTCGGGCCGGTCGAAATGGAGATTGTCGAACCGGACGCCGGTCAGGAACCGGGCCGGGTCGTCGCTCTCCGGGTAGGCGCGAAAGAGATCGCGGTCCCGTTGTTCGCAGCGGATGGTGGGGCGCTCGCCCATTCCGACGATCGTCACGGGCGCGGCGATCCGCAGCTGCCGGGTGATGCGCATGACCGTGGTCCCCGATCCCGGGATCAGCAGCACGCGCGCACCCGAAGCGAGCGCCCGTTCCATCGCGTCGCTATCGTCGCTCCTGCCGTCCAGCCTTGCGCCGAAGCGGCGGATATCGGTGCCGTGCGCACCGGCATCAGCTGCGATCCGCGCATAGAGGTCGGCGCGGGTGGGGGCCCATTGCGGCCAGTCGGCGGCCTCGCTCGCGGGAGGCGCGCGTCGCGAACCGAGCAGCAATGTCACCGCCCCGGCGGCGGGGATCTGCAACAATGAACGGCGGGCAATCGGCATCGGACGTTCCTCGTACTTCCTGGACGGCTTCCCCGGTTGCACATATGCCGCGCGGGTTGACCTGTTGCCCTGCTATGGCATTGAACCCGCGGGGACAAAAAGGACCGCGTGGTGACTCCATCTCATATGCGAACCGGTACGACGATGGGGGGCGCCCGCCGAAAGCCCGGCAATCTTCTGATTTATACCGGTTTCATCCTGTTGGTACTGTTCAATATCGGCATGCCCAAGGGAGGCATCGCCTATGGCGGCAGTCCGCTGACCTTCGGCTATCTGCTGTTCGCCGCGCTCGCGCCTGTCGCGCTGGTCGGGATGGTCGGGCTGCGCAACATCTCGCCGGTGGCGATCACGCACATGATGTTCGGATTCATCCCGATTGCGGCGCTGGCGATCTTCAAGCTGATGGGCGAGGGCGCGATGTTTGCGCTGCTCATCTACACGGTGTTGTTCGCGATCCTGCCGGCGCTGATGCTGGTGATCTATGCGCCGTATCTGGAGGCGCTGACCGACGAACAGATCGGCGTCGCGCTCAAATGGATTTTGCGCTTCGTGGTGGTGTGGGGGATATTCAACTTCATCCTGTTCGCGGTCAGCCGCAACTTCATCGAAATTCCCTATCTGACCGTGAATCCGCTCGATTCCGGGGAGATATACTCGAAGAACAACCGACGCGGCTTTCTGATGAAGCTCGTTTCCACGTACAATAACGGCAATATCTACGGCGTCTGCATGGCGATGCTGGGGCCGATCTATTTCCGGTTCGAAAAGTCGAAATTCTTCATTGCGGCATTCTGCGCCGCGATCATCCTGTCGCTCAGCCGTACCGCATGGTTCGCACTGGTGGCGATGACGGCCGGCATGATTCTGGTGGGCCAGCTCAGGCTGGTACGGTGGCAATTCTGGCTCGGCGGGCTGGCGGTGATCGCGCTGATCATAATCCTGCTGCCGATGATGGGGTGGACCACCGAACGCATCTACGATGCGCAGCTCGGCGGCCGGATGTTGCAGTGGGAACAGCTCGAATTCACGCTGTTCGGCGGTGACGACGTACGGATCAGCGAAGTGCTCTATGCCGGCATCTTCCAGAGTTTCGGGATGCTCGGTTCGATCACCGCGCTGGTCGCACTGTTCTTTCCGGTCGGGTTCGGCGTGATGAATCTGGCGCGGCTTTCGCCATTGCGGCGCTCGGCGCTGGTCGGGGTCGTCGCCTATCTGCTCGCCGCGGCATCCGACGCGGCTTTCATTTATCCGCCGGTGATGCTGATCTTCCTGTTCGTTACCGTGATGGTCTATCGCCGCGGCTATGTCGGCGCCGCATCGCCCGCGCGCGCCGATGTGCCGCGCCTTCCGCATTATGGCCCGGTTCCGCTGTCGCAGGCCGCGGGACTGGTCCGCTGAGCGTCATGGGGAAGCTGCGCTCGCTGTTCTCGCTCAAGCCCGAATCGCCCGACCTGCTCCATCTCGACATGTTGCGGGTGGCTGCTTGCTACTTCATCGTGCTGGTGCATTTCCGCATAAATTTCCTGTCCTTCACCGATCGGCCGCAACGGCTGTTCGACATTATCGAAGGCTTCTCGGTATCCGTTGACCTGTTCTTCGTGGTCTCCGGCTTCGTGATCGCTTGGGTCTATCGCGCGCGACTGGATACTCCCGGCAAATACGCCAACTTCATGCGAAAGCGCGTCGCGCGCCTCATCCCGCTGCACTGGGCGACATTGCTCTTTTTCGTGCTGGTCGGACTGATCACGTCGGTTACCGATTTCGAGCCGGGAAAGGCCGTCAAATATGACTGGAGCTGCCTGGTCCCCAATGCACTGCTGATCCAGAGCTGGGGCGTGTGCGGCGGCCCGTCGTTCAATACGGTGAGCTGGTCGATCAGCGCGGAGATGTTCCTCTATTTCATTTACCCGCTGCTGTTCTTCGTCGTGACGCGTACCCCGCTCGCCTATGCCGCCGGGCTGGTCGCCCTGCTGGCCTATCTCTATCTTGGCGGGCTGGAGCCTTTCTGGGTCGAGCGCACTCATGAATTGGGTGTGCTTCGCGCCGTTCCGGGCTTCGCACTCGGCGTGTTCCTCTTCCACTATCGCGAGCGACTGGCGGTCATTCCGGCGTCTTCGGCGCTGATGGTCGCGGCGATGCTGCTTTTCCTGACCGGCGTGTTTCTGGAATGGCACAAGGGCGTGCTGGTGCTGATCGCCTATTCTGTGGCGCTGTTCGGGGCGGCGGCCGACATGCGGGGCTATGTGCCGCGCTGGGTGCGGTTGCTGGCGCCGGCGGGACGACTTACTTATTCGCTCTACCTGCTGCACCCGATCGTCCAGACGGTGTTTCTCAACGTCATCGGCCGGAAGCTGCTGGGCCTCGAAGGCGTGATGCTCACCGCCTGGACGCTGGTCGGCTTTGGGGTCGCCGGGGTGCTGAGCATCCTCTCGCTCAAGCTGTTCGAAGAGCCGATGCGCAGGTGGCTGGCGGGAAGCAGGAGCCCGCGGTCGCCAAAGGCCGACCCGCGCGACGAGCGTTTCTCGATCTGAGTGCCAATCCGGTCGGTCAGGAGGGCTTTGCCGGTTCGGCCGGCGGAACGTGCGGCGGCGCCGTCGGATCGGCCGGCGTCGTCCTGCGTCTGCGCCGGAACAGGCGGAGCAGCGGGCGTTCGACGAAATGATAGGCCAGCGCGCTCGCGGCCAGCGTAGCCAGCGCGAGGATCACGAAGCTGATCTCGGCACCGAGCAGCGGGGCGATCCCGCTCGCCATCATCAGCTTGGTCGCGACCGACAGGATCGGTGTGTGGACGAGGTAGATGCTGTAGGAGGCATTGCCGAGGAACAATAGCGGCTTGCCGACCGATATCGGCCGTTCGCGCTCAAGCAGCACCAGCCCCGCGACGATCGCGAAACTGCCGAAGGAAAAGAGGAAGCGCGATTCCGGCGGCGCCATCCTGAAGACGACCAGTAGCCAGCCGATCGCGAATGCCGCGATCCCGGCGGGCAGGAACCAGCGCGCGCCGAACGGCCCCGATCGGCGGGCCAGCAGGAACACCGCCATGCCGAGCAGGAAATTGAGGTTGAACAGACTGCCGAGCACCCCGACGAAATCCTGATGCTGCTCGAAGGGGATCGACAGGCCGAGCGGATAGGAAAGCGCGACGAAGCCCATCCACAGCGCGAACGCCGCCATGCCCAGCGTGCGATGCGCGATCAGCAGCGCGAAAAAGGCATAGAACAGCACTTCGTGATAGAGCGACCAGGCCACCGACAGGGGCGGGGGAGCGCCGGTCGTGCGCACCAGGCTGAACGCATTGAACAGGTAGTTGGGATCGGGTGCGGCCGGGAATTCGCCGAATCCCAGCATCATCAGTGCGATGACGCCGATCAGATAGAACCAGTAGGGCGGATAGACGCGCGACCAGCGGCGGAATGCATAGGTGCCGATGCGATCGGGGCGGCCGATATCGGCATGATGGGCGTGCAGGATGATGAAGCCGCTCAGGACGAAGAAGATGTCCACTCCGACATAGCCGGCCGAAAAGGCGCTCCCGAAGGGCGCGGTGCCCAGATATTCCGCCTTTGCGAGGATAAGGTGCGTATGAAACAGCAGGACGAGGATCGCCGCCGCCGCGCGCAAGGCCTGTATCGACTGAAGCATATCCGTCCCCCACCGGCGTCATGCGCTGCGCCGCGCGCCTCGTCTATCGCGTTCGCACGGCTTTCTCCAGCGGCGAACCGTGCCATCGAAGCGCTGGCTATACCGGCAGGATGCTGATAAACCTCCGCAACCTATAGAGATTGCGAACGCTGTCGTTCCGCGCGCGCCGGAGCAGGCGAAGAGGGAGTTGAGCATGAGTGTCAAGGTGATCGCCGAGGTTGGCTGCAACCACAAGGGCGACATGGAAATCGCGAAGGAAATGATCCGTGTCGCGGCGATCTATGCCAAGGCGGACGTCGTCAAGTTCCAGAAGCGGAACAATCGCGAACTTCTTACCGAAGCGCAGTATAACGCGCCGCACCCCAATCCGGTCAATTCCTATGGCGACACCTATGGCGCCCATCGCGAGTATCTGGAATTCTCGGTCGATCAGCACCGCGAGCTGATGGAGGAGTGCGAAAAGAACGGGATCGAATATTCGACTTCGACCTGGGACGTCACGTCCGCGCGCGAAATCGCCTCGCTCAAGCCGTCTCTGATCAAGGTGCCGTCGGCCTGCAACCTCCATTTCGAAATGCTCGAAGTGCTTGCCGACGAATATGAAGGCGAAGTCCACCTCTCGCTCGGCATGACGACCAAGGAAGAGGAAGAGAAGATCGTCCAGTTCTTCGTCGACAAGGGGCGTGCCAAGGAACTGGTCCTCTATGCCTGCACCTCGGGCTATCCGGTGGCGTTCGACGAGCTGTGCCTGCTCGAAATCACCCGCCTGAAGGAAAAATTCGGCGACACGGTGAAGTCGATCGCCTTTTCGGGCCATCATCTCGGCATCGCCGCCGATATGGCGGCGATCGCGCTCGGCGCGAGCTGGGTGGAGCGTCATTTCACGCTCGACCGTACCTGGAAGGGAACCGATCACGCTGCCTCGCTCGAACCCGATGGCCTGCGCCGCCTGTGCCGCGATGCCAAGGCCGTGTCGAACTCGCTTACCTACAAGCAGGACGATATCCTCGAGATCGAGAAGGCGCAGCGCGACAAGCTGAAATGGCGCCCCAAGCCCAAGGCGGCGAGCGCGGCCTGATTTTCTTTCGCCGACGCGGCATCGGCGCCGTCCGCGCGTGCGGATGGCGTCGATGATCGGCACGGCTTCACGACGATTGGGCTTGCGACGGCGATGCGCCTGACCTTTCTGGCGGACAATTCGACATCGCCCAATTGGGGATGCCGGGCCACCAGCTTCGCATTGCGGGAATTGCTTTCGACGCGGCATGAAATTGTCGCGACGATCGATCGTGCGCTGCTGAGCGCACCGTTCACGTCCGATGCGCGCATATCGGGCGAGGCGCATTGGAATCTCGTGCGCAGGCTCCGGCGCAAGCGGCTGCGCGCTCTGCCGCTGGTGGGGCCGGCGGCATTCGGCGCGATCGACGCGATCGGCGCCTTTCACGCGCCGTCCCACGATATTGCCGCCGATGCCGAACTGTTGTGGGAGAAGCGCGATGTCTCGCCCAAGGCGTCGCGCATCGTCGCCGCGCTTGATCCGTGCGACGCCGTAGTGGTCAATGCGGAAGGGGAGACGATCTTCTCCACGCCGGAACGCCCCACCTTGCTTCAGACGCTGGCGATCTGCGCGCTGGCGAAGCGGATGGGCAAGCGCGTCTACTGGCTCAACGGCATGGTTTCGGGGGGACCGGACGGCGGCATTAACCAGACGACGCTGGCCGCTTTCCGCGCGGTTATGGCGGATGCGACCTTCTCGGTGCGCGATCCCCGCTCCGCCGATCTGGCAGCGGAGATCCTGCCCGAGTTCGAAACGCCCTATTATCCCGACGCGCTGTTCGGATGGTCGCATCATTTCGCCGACATCGCCACGGCGCCCTATGACGCTTCGCGGCTGCGCGCCTGGTTCGATCGCACCGGCACGGCCATGCCCGCATCCGTCCGCGCGCCCTATATGATCCTGTCGGGCAGTTCGCTGTCGGCGCGTGACCCGGCGCGGGCGGCGGACTGCTACACGGCACTGGCGCAGGCGTTACGCGTGCTGGGGGTGCCGATCCTGCTGGTCGAAACCTGTATCGGCGACGTGTTCCTGCGCGATGTCGCGAAGCGCACCGGGCTGCCGCTGGTCGACGTGAACGCGCCGATCATGGCGGGCGCCGCGCTGATGGCCAATGCGCGACTGTTCGTCAGCGGGCGCTGGCATCCGGGCATCATGGCCGCTCTGGGTGGCACGCCGTCGGTGTTCATGGGATCGAATTCGCACAAGACCTTCAGCCTCCAGACAATGCTCGGCTATGCCGATCCGGTCGAGTATGACGCCTTTCCCTCCGATGCCGATATTGCGGGCATCGTTGCACGCTCGCGGCAATGGCTGGAGCACGGTACGGCGATGCGCGGGGAAATCGCCGGGACCGCAGCGAGGCTGGCGGAAAAGGTCCCCGGACTGCTTTCGCGCTTCGAAACGGCTTGACCATGCGCGCGGCGATGTGCAGCCCGATTGCGAACGTCTGGCCGGGTTGGGGGCCACAGGGGCAGGAATGACAGCAGCGAAACGTCCGGCACGGGTGGCCGCCGCGCCCGAAGTGATCCGCAACGGACTGATGGTGATCGGGCCCGATCGTCCGCGGCTGATCGCCTCGGCGCTGCTGGCGCTGCTTGTCGGCATCGTCGAGACCGGCATTCTCTACATCATCGCAGCGATCGCGATCGCCATGTCGGGCGGTGGCGCGGTCCGGCTCGGTCCCGCCGGCATGGGATTTGAGGTATCGATCGCCACTGCCTGTCATATCGGCTTGGCGGTTGTGGTGGTGCTGCTCGCGCTGTCCTTTCCGCTGGCGAAGCTGCTCGCCTCGCTCAGCTCGCGGGCGATGGTGCGGCTGCGCGGGCGGATGCTGCGCGCCTATCTGTCGGCCTCGCTGCACTATCGCGACACGCATCGCGAAGGGCTGCTGCAGCAGCTGATCGGCGAATATGCGATGCGTGCGGAAAATTCGGTGCAGCAGCTCGCGCTTGCACTGGTTACCATCTGCATGTTCGCGGCGGTGCTGGCCGGGGCGATCATCAGTTCGCCGGTAATCGCATTGGGCATGGTCGGCGGGCTGGCGCTCTGCGGCGCGCTGCTGTTCCCGATCATCCGCCGGATGCGGCAGGATGCGACCAAGCCGATCCTCACCAATCGCGAAGTGGTCGGGCGCGTGGCGCAGGCGACGCGCACCTCTCAGGAAATATCCGCCTTCCACGTCGCCCGCCCGGTGATCGACATGCTGGCACGCGACATCGCCATTGCCGCCGAGGCGATGCGCAAGCTGCGGTTCGAAGGCCGACTCGTCCCCAGTCTTTTTCAATATGGCGCGATCGGCATCGTCCTGTTGCTGGTGCTCGTTCTTTCCGGTTCGGGCACGGGGCATCTGGAGGGGCTGGCGCCGCTTGCACTGTTGCTGGTGCGTGCGCTGACCTATGTGCGGCAACTGCAGCGCGCGATGCATGTCGCGCGCGAAATGGCGCCCTATATCACGTCGATCGAAGAAGAAGTCAGCGCGCTTGAAGAAAATGCCTGGCCCGAGGGCGATCGCGAAATTGCCGACTTCCGCGAACTGCGCTTCGATCATGTCGATTATGCCTACAAGCCCGGCGAGCGCGTGCTGAAGGATGTGAGCTTCGCCATCCGCCAGGGCGAGATGGTGGGCATCGTCGGCCCCTCGGGCAGCGGGAAGAGCACGCTGAGCGGGCTTATCCTGCGCCTGCGCAGCGCCGCTTCGGGAACGATCGCCGTCGATGATGTGCCGCTCGAGCGCGCGACGGCGGAAAGCTGGGCGCGACTGTCGGCTTTCGTGCCGCAGGACAGCCATCTGATCTACGGCACTGTCTATCAGAATATTCGCTTCTTCCGCGACGGATATGATGACGAGACGGTGATCGCCGCCGCCAAAGGGGCGCATCTGCATGACGAGATCATGCGGCTTCCCGAAGGCTATGACACGCTGATCGGGCCGGGTGCGCGCGGGCTTTCGGGCGGTCAGCGTCAGCGTCTCGCCATTGCGCGCGCGCTGCTCGCCCGGCCGAAGTTGATCGTGATGGACGAGCCGACCAGCGCGCTCGACAGGAATTCCGAACTGATGGTCGGCCAGACGCTGGAAGAACTGAAAGGGCATACGACGATCGTGCTGATCGCGCATCGCCCGGCGACGCTCGGCATCTGCGACCGAATCTTCCGCGTCGAGCACGGCGTGCTTACCGAAACTCCGGTGTCGCAGCATGTCGCCTGAGCCAATGGGCGGGAGCGCCGGATGAAGACCACCCCGGCAAGGCCGCTTGCCTTTCTGCCCGTCATCACCAAGGCGCGCGAGCTCGACGCGCGCGTGCTGCTGGCGATCAAGCTGGTCGACAGGGGCTTTCGCGTCGTGCTGGGCAGCAACAGCTACGTCAATTATCGCGCTTTCTATGCGCGCAACGGCGTCTATTTCAGCCCGCTGCTGGTGCCGGCGGTGGAAAGGCGGTTTCATGCGTTGCGCGCGCGCGGCCACCGGATCATCGCCTGGGACGAGGAAGGGTTGGTCTATCCCGATCCCGACTGGTATTTCGCCAATCGCGTCAGCGGCGCATCGGCGCGTCTTGCCGATGCGCTGATCGGCTGGGGGCGTATCCCGGCCGACGACCTGGCTGCGACGCTGCCCGAGGACGCGCCACCGATCCATCCGCTGGGAAATGGGCGTATCGATCTGCTGCGCCCGCCCTATCGGGCGCTATACGATGCCGAGGGCGCGCAGTTGCGCAAACGCTTCGGCCGCTATGTGCTGGTGAACACGAATTTCGACATGGTGAACCATGCCGACGGCCCGGGCGGGTTTCGCCGCCGCATGCTCGAAAGCGGCCGCATCTCGGGCCCGCGCGACGAAGCGAAATTCGCCGACTGGGCGGTGTTTCGTCAGGCGATGTACGATGCCTTTCTGGAGGGGATACCGCGCCTTCACGATGCGCTGAGCGATGTGGCGCTGGTGCTGCGCCCGCATCCGAGCGAAAGCCCGGAGCCGTATCGCGCGCTGGCCGCGCGGCTGCCCCGGCTGATGGTGGAGCCGCCCAAGGGGCCGGTGCTGCCCTGGATCGTCGGCGCAGAAGCCATCGTCCACAACAGCTGCACCACCGCGGTCGAGGCGTTTCTGCTCGACGTGCCGTCGGTCGCCTATCAGCCCGATGATGTGGCCGCGGCAATGGATTCGCCGCTTCCCAATCTGCTCAGCCGGGTCGGTGCCGACTGGGATGCGGTCGCCAATCTGCTGCGCGGCATTCTGGAAACCGGTGGGAAGGACTGGATGGCGCCGCGGCAATGGGAACAGGCCGTGGCGCATATCGGCGGACTGGAAGGCGATGCCTCGGTCGATGCGCTTGCCGATCTTGCGGCGCGAATGGTGCAGGGTGGCGGCGCGCCCGAACTGAACGGTCCGGGTTTCGTGCGGCGCGTGCGCCGCGAAATCGGCATTGCAGCGCGGCGTTTCGGCTTTCTCGACGGCAAGGTTCAGGACGACAAGCGTCGTTTCGGCGGACTCGATCGCGACGAGCTGCGCGATCTGGTCGCGCGGTTGCGGATTGCGGGCGATGCGACGATCGCCGTCGATCAGATCGACCCCGATGTATTCCTGCTGGAGGCGGCGCAGTGACGACACTCAAGGTTCTTCACATCGCCTCGCACGAAATCAATGTCGGCGACGGCGCGCTGAACGCAGCGATTCAGGCGAGCGTTGCGGCACAGCATGGCGGCCCGGTCGATTTTACGCTGGAAGATGTCGCGGTGTTCCGGCGCGAACTGAGCGCCGAAGACGTCGCGCCCTATGATCTCGTCATTGTCGGCGGCGGCGGCGGGATTTCGAACGGACCGTTCGCCGCGCGAACCGGCACGCCGATGCCGATGGGCCTGAAGGAATATCGCAGCGCGAAGACGCCCTTCGCCTTCACTGCGCTGGGCCATAACATCTTTGCCGGAGAACGCCTCGTCCATGCCGAGGCACTGGCGAAGCTGCTTGCGACGGTGCGGGAAAAGGGGGACCAGTTCGCGGTTCGCAACGATGGGTCGCTGGCGCGGATGCAGCGTGATCTGGGCGAAGCGGCAGCGGGGATCGTCGAGATTCCCGATCCCGGTTTCTTCGTCGCCGCCGATGCCGAGCGTCCGCCGGAAGCGAGCGCGCGGCCCTATGCCCTGATCCAGGTTGCCGGCGATTCGATCAATCGCCGCATGCCGGTCAGCCGAGTCAGCCGCCTGGTCGGCCGGTTGCGTGCCTCCGAACCGGTTACGCCGCTCAATGCGGCCATTGCCGATCTCGCCATGCATCTCTGGCGGCAGCACGGCCTCGATATTCTGCTGGCGCCGCATATCCCCCACGATGTACCGATCTGCGCCGCGATCATGCGGATGCTCTATGCGCGTGCGGGCAAGGCGGCGCTGCATCGCCCCTTTCGGGTCGGCGGGACGCCGCATCCCGTCCATGCGCGTCGTTTCTTCGCGGGTTATGCCAATGCGGAACTGATTGTCGGGATGCGCGGTCATGCCGTGATCTGCGGCGTGGGGCTCGGCCGGCCGACGATCGCTCTTTCCAGCCATCCCAAGGTGGTCGGATTCATGGAGGCATGCGATCTCGCGGACTGGTCGGTGCCGCTCGACGCGCAATCGGGTCCGGCGCTGATCGCGCGAAGCGACGCATTGATCGGCAACGCGCAGCCTTATTTCGACCGCCGTAACCCGGCGACGGCGGATTTTCGGCGGCGGTTCGACGATTTCATCGGCGCGGCTGTCACGCGCGCCAAGATGTGCGGGGCTGCGTGAGCGAGGGCGGCCTCAGTTTCGCGCTGGTCGGCACCGGCGGTTCCTCCGGGCGAACCCTCGCGGCGGTCGAGCGCAGCATCCGCGAGCGACGTCCCGATGCACGGTTCCTGTTCGTCGATACCCAGCCGTTCAATCTGCGCACGCGCGGCACCACACGCTATGACGGCGGCGGCGATGTCGTTCTCGTCAGCCCCGAGGATTGCGGCATCAGGAGTCGCACCGGCAGCCAGACCACCAATTTGCTGCTCAGCGGCGGCCCGATAGCCTATGCCCGGCTGGTGAACCGGATGGCGACGCTGCTGGGCCGTCGCCACGACGCGCTGATACTGTGCCATGACCGCATGTATGCGGAGACCGGACTGGTCCGGGCGGCGCATCGCCTGGGAACGCCGACGGCACTGCTTCAGGAAGGGCCGTTCTGCGCGATCGGACATGGACGGCCGCAGAACCGGACCCTGCGGTTGAAGGCTGCGCTGGCGCCGGTCGTCAATTTCGGCGGGCTGATCCCGCCTATCCCCGATTATGGCTGTGCCGGACACGACAAGGTGCTGGCCGCCTCGTCCGCCTATCGCGACAAATGGATCGCTGCGGGCGTTTCCGCCGAAAAAATCGATGTGGTCGGCATACCGCGCTACGATGCGCTTGCCGCATTGCGACTGTCGCCTGATCCGCTGCCGGAAGGCCGACCGCTGCGGCTGCTCTATCTGGTTCAGCCCTTTGCCGCGCACGGCAAGGTCGATGCGGCTGCTGCGGAGCGGTTGCAGCAGGTATTCGCCGAGGGGCTCAATCGGGTCGTCGGCGACGTTCCCTTCGAATTGACCATCCGTGCGCATCCCCGGTCCGGGCGCGATGATGTGGCGACTCTGGCGGCGCAACTGACGATGCCCGTGATACGCGACGCGGGCGACGCGCCGCTGGAAGCGGTGCTGGAGCACACCGATGTCGTCATCGGGCACTATTCCAGCGGCCTGCTCGAAACGCTCCTGCTCGGACGACGGATTCTGTGCCTGCCGGTACCGGCCGACGCATTCGCCGAACGGTCCGAGGCGGACAAGCAGCTCTGGATGTCCGGGCTGGGCGCGCCCGTCGCCCGCACGCCCGGGGAAGTCGAGATTGCGTTGCGCCGCCTGTCGAACGGTGAAGGCGGGGCGGTGTCGACCGAAAAACTCTCTGAAGAAGCGGGGCTGGTGGATGGCCAAGCCGCCGCGCGATGCGCCCAGTCGATCCTCGAACTCGCCGGTCTGAAGGCCTAGCGGCGGCGCGACCGCGTATCGAGCAACGCTTCCCAGACATCGAGGCACCAGCGCAGAAACTGCACGAAGATCAGCAGCACGAACAAGCACAGCACGGAAAGCCGAAACTTCACGATGTCTCGGCCGCAATGCGTTCTTTGAGAGTCATCGGCCGTCTCTTTTATTCTTGATCGCCGGCCCGAACAGGTTCGCGTCCCGGGGGCCGCGTGAAACCGAGCTGAAAACCGGCGCCGTAGAATTTGTGGTTACGGGCACGAAATAGACATGCCATGTCGGGGCAGCGGCGTCCGCTGCAAAGCGCTGCGGCCCCAAAATGAAAAATGCTGCGTTGCAAAATGGCAACGCACATCGATGCGCCCTGTCGCGGAGGTCAGGCGGGTCGGTGCATCGCCGCGGTCGCCAGCGTCGCGTCGAACTGGCTGCTCAGGATGCGCACGCAGGTTTCCCAGGCATAGTCCCGGCGCACGGCCTGGGCCGACTTCAGTCCGGCGGTGCGGAGTGCGACCGGCGACTGTTCCTCCAGCCAATCCGCCGCTCTGGTCACCGGATCGGTGGCGCGCAGGATCTTGCCGGTCTTTCCCGAGAGCATCGAGACGACCCCGGGAATATCATAGACGATGGGGACGACGCCCGAAGCGAGCGCTTCGAGAACGATCAGCGGGAAGGTGTCGAGCGTCGAGAGATGAACGAGAACGTCGCTCTCTCGCAGCAGCGATGCGATCGCGTCTTCGGACTGCCATCCCTCGAACGTCACGCAGTCTTCCAGCGCATCATTTTCGATTTGCCTGTTCAGCCGGCGAAGAACCCCGGAATCGCCGCGTCCGACGAGCCGCGCGGAGAAGGGTATTTCCCGCCGTTTCAATTCGGCGCAAAGGTCAAGAAACCGGAAGCTTCCCTTCTGCTCCGACAGGCGGCTGGCATGCATCAGGCGCAGGACCTGGCCGTGGGTTGGCTGCGGGAGATCCGTCTCGAGGATGCTGCCGGGGAGGAAGGTGCGAATTGCGCGCTGCGGAATCTTTTCGGGCAATGCGACTTCGCGGTCATGGTCGGGATAGAGCATGGCAAAACCGTCGGCCTGCTCCAGTATCTTCTTCGAAAACGCCCGGAAGAGTCCATAGCGTTGCGTACGGCTCGCCCGCCCCAGATGCGGCGTGACGAGCAGCGGCAAACCAAGCGACCGGATATGCGGGATGAAGAACAGGTCGGGCAGGTTGCTGTACTGGAACCAGACCAGATCGAGACCGTCCTTCTTGAGCCGCGAAAGATCGCGAAAGCTCTCCACGTATCTTCGTGCGCCGGCGGGGCGTATATACGCTGAATTGGCGGGAAGCGGGATCGCTTCCCATTCCCGGCAATATCGGTTGATGGCCATCGCGGCGCGTTCGCAAAAGGCTTCGAGGCCTCCGCAATAGTGAGGCGAACCACCCAGAATGCAAACGCGCTTCATCGGGCGCATTCCATGAAAGGGAGAACTTTCCAGAAAGCGAGTTTCGATCGCAGCCGCCGGGAACGGATCGCCGACTGCGCCACAGACTCCTTAGATTGCTTCTCCCAATTCGGATAGCGGAATTTTTCGTTTCTTCCGAACGTGTTCCGCTGTGGTCTCCGACGCGCTTCGACCCCCAGGCCCAAACACCCAACTACAGCCAATCCAAGCCTCGCCCAGAAAAGAAAGTCGCATTTCTTCAAATAAGTCATACCGTTGAACGGGAATTTTCCCTGTGCAACCTGTTTTCAAACGAATTGATACAGATTGCGATTCAAACGGAAATGGCGGAAAAAGGAAACCGCAATTTGGGGGCGGGGTTTCCTTGGTGATCGCGCAGAGCATAGGCCGGCGGAATCGTTCCGGCGATGTTGCGGCCTGCCCCGCAGCAAGCGCGTATCATCCGGGGGCGGCGTTGTTGCGGATATGCGCAATCTGTTTTCCGGTTGTCCTTTAAAAGTCCGCGGATCGTCATGGTGCAGGTGAAGAAGGATTTCTGGCTCCCCGTCCTGATCGACGCGCCGGTCGCGGAGGTGATCGGACGCACGTCGCTCGACGGACTGACGGTCCACGCTTTCCCGGAACGCGACCCGCTCTGCTATTCGGCCGATCCCTTCGCGCTGCCGCATGAGGACGGGCTGTGCGTTTTCGTCGAGCATTTCGACTATCGAACCGCGAAGGGCGTGATCGACCTGATCCGCCTCGACGACCGCTATCGCATCGTCGAGCGCCGGACTGTCCTTGAGGAAAGCTGGCACCTGTCCTACCCCTTTATATTCTATGCCGAGGGCGCGCACTGGATGCTGCCCGAGGCGGCGGATTCGGGAACCCTGAACCTCTATCGCGCGGCTCGGTTCCCCTATGGCTGGGAAATCGCGGCAAGGATCCGGCTCGATCCGGCGCCTATCGACGCGACGCCCTTTTTCCACGAGGGGCTCTGGTGGATCGCCTATGCACCCGCGCTTTCCCCTAGCGAGAGGTTGTCGCAACTCTTCTTCGCGTTCGCCGAACGGCTGACCGGACCCTGGACGGAGCACCCCGCCAATCCCGTGCGTTGCGGCGCCGACGGCGCCCGACCGGGAGGCACGCCGATCACAATCGATGGACGGTTGCATCTGCCGGTTCAGGATTGTTCGCGCACCTATGGCGGCGCAGTGCGCCTGCTGCGGATCGATACGCTCGGCCCGGACCGGATCGAGACGGAAATCGGTCCGCCACTGGCACTGTTCCCGGAAATGGCGCCCCATATCGACGGATGCCACACCCTGGCGGCGGTCGGTGATGTCACGCTGATGGACTTCAAGCGCCGGCGCATTTCGCTGTCGGCGCTGTGGCAGCGGCCGCGGCGTGAGCTGGCCCGGCTGATCGGCGGCGGCCAGGGAAGCGGAGCCTAGTCGGCTGGTCCGGTCGGGGCGGGCATCGCCGCCAGACGGCTGGTCAGTTCCGCGGCCGACGCGGCCGTCGGCACCGGGTTGGATGGCCAGCGAGACAGGGTGCGGGCCATTGCGCGCAGGCCGAACATCCCCGGGATAAAAACGCTGCGATCGAACCGACCAAGATCGAGTAACCCGGTCGAAACGGCGGCCAGATAGGCGCGATAGCCATGCTCGCCGGCATGTACCATCAGTCCCCGATCATCGGGATTGAGGGCGATCGTCGGGACCTGCTTCAGGTCCTGTGCGAGCCGGGGCCGGTCCTCGCGCGGGTGCGGCAGATAGACGAGCGGCACGGCGGAGGCCGCCGCGAGCTTCCGCAGCGACTTCACGAATCGTTTCCGCCCGAGGATGCGGTCCTCGACCAGTGGCGATCCGATCAGCAGCACGGCATCATGCCATGTTTTCGGCCGGGCAGGGGGAACAAGCATGAGGCCGCCCGCGGCAAAGCGATCGCGGACCGTCACGGTTCCGCGGTCGATGCGGCGGCGCGTGATGTTGCGGGGGTAAAAACCACACAGCGCCTGAACCACGCCACGCGCCGCGTACCAGGCATCACCGGTCAGGTCGACATAGTGGGAAAGTCCGTCCTCCCACAGTTCCGCGTCGCGAATCTGCGGCAGATCGAGCAGGAACCGTTCGAGCGGTTCGCCTTCCAGAAAGAGGATCAACCGCGAGATGCCAAGCCGCGTCACCAGGTCCGCCACGCCGGGATAATAGCCGCGGTTGAAATGTCGCGCTTCGAGAAAGCCGCGCGGGGACTTTCCGGGCAGTTTTTCGCGGCCGAGAAAGACCGTGCGGTCGGGAAAGGCCCGTTGCAGCGGTTCGGCCAGCGCCGGATCGCGATAAAGGACCAGGTCGGGCGCGGCCCGATTGTCGATCAGGAAGCGGAGATGGAGCAGCGAACGTGGCAGCGCCGCGGTCTTCCCGGCTGCCTCAGTGGTCACCGGCCTGCTTCGCCTCGATCATGTCGGCGAGCAACCGGATCGCGCCCCTGCCGCCATCGGCATCGAGCACGATATCGGCCGCATCGAGCGCGGAGCGATGCGCGTCGCGCGGCGCGACGGCGGTGCCGACGAATGTCATGCATTCGACGTCGTTACGATCGTTGCCCACGAAAATCGCGTTTTTCGGATCGATCCCGCGATCGGCGAACCAGTCACGCGCGAGCGCAAGCTTGTTGTCGATGCCGTGGTGATGTTCCAGCCGCAATTTGCGGCACCGCGCGGCGACAACCGAATTCTGTTCCTTGGAGATCACCACCATCGGAATGTCCAGGCCGCGCAGCCGCTCTATCCCCATCCCGTCACGGCGGGAACAGACGACGCTTTCCTCGCCGGTTTCGCTGACGAAGACGCGATCGTCGGTGAAGACGCCGTCGAAATCCATCATGATCGCCGAAGGCCGCGCCGGAAGTGCCGCCTCGCGACTGCGGCGCAAGCGGCCGAACCGTTCCTCGGCGACCCGGAAATCCTCCGGCTCGTCGATTTCCAGTCGGCGTTCGGGTGGCGTCTCATGCAGCACCGTCTTGCCGAAGAACCGGTGTTTCACTTCGCGAAACCGCGCGGTGCGCATTGCATAGACGGCGCCGGTCTCGACGAATTCGGGGGTGCGTTGCTGCCGCATCAACCGGAACGACTTGTCGTGGTTGACTGCGATCGCTTCGCCTTCGGCGTCATTCTGCCAAAGGAAATAGTGGAATGCGGTGACGGCCAGCGCCGTGTCGGCGTCCGCATCGATCAGCTTGCCGATCGTTCCGTCCAGATCCTCGGCGGCAGTAAGCGGCGACGTGCACTGAATCATTACTGTGATTTCGGGCGAATAGCCTTCGTTCGATTCAAGTTCGCCCAGAACATGCAGCACCGCGTCTTCCGACTTCGCCATGTCTCCGGCGAGGTCGGCGGGACGCCAGACGATTTCGGCGCCGGCATCGCGCGCCGCCGCCGCGATTTCGGCATCGTCCGTCGAAACCACAACGCGCGAGATCAGGGAAGACTCGCGCGCTGCAAGAATCGTGTGCGCGATCAATGGCTTGCCGGCGAGCGGAAGCACGTTTTTGCGCGGCACGCCTTTCGAGCCGCCACGAGCGGGGATTACCGCGAGTATCTGTCTGTCGGCGTGAATCCCGGCCATCGTGCGGCTGCTTAGCCTTGCCGTCCGCCGGTGTCGAGTATTGTCCCGAACCGTCACGAACAGACCGGAAAACCAGTTGACCTCGGGCGGGGGTAGCTTAGGGTAAATTACTGATGTCAGCGCTTCTACACGCTGCGGCTTCCCTTGCGCGGAACCTGCGGAGCATCGTAGGGGCGGCGTCGGTTACTCTTGGCGTTAATTCGGGGGCGGGTGGTGATCTTTTCAGCGGACCGGGCGGTTGGCCGCGCAGTCGTTTCTCTTGCGCTCCTGGCCGCGGCGCTTTCGGGCTGTGCGTCGAGCAATGCCGTCAGTCGGGGTGAAACCACCGCCGCGGTTGCCACCCAGGCGCTGCCGGAGCCGGATTTGCGCGTCATCAGCGGGCGTGCCCAGGAAGCCTATTATATCGGCACGTCCGACAAGCTCGACATCACGGTTGTCGACCTTCCCGAACTGACCAAGGAAACGATGGTCGATCCGTCCGGGGCGATCAATCTGCCCTATGTCGGCCGCGTGATGGTGGCCGGCCACACCCCTGAGGAAGTGCGCGGCGAAATCCGCCAGCGGCTGGGCAGCTCGGTGATGGTCGATCCCGATGTTACCGTCGCGGTGAGCGAGGCCGTCAGTCAGACGGTGACGATCGAAGGCGCCGTGTCGCGGCCGGGCATCTACCCGATCGCCGGTGAATCCTCGCTGTTACGTGCGATGGCGATGGCACGCGGAGCCAATGCCGTGGCGAACGAGCGGCTGGTGGTCGTGTTTCGCACGATCGACGGGCAGCGCATGGCCGCGGCTTTCGACCTGCATCGCATCCGCGAGGGTACGATGGAGGATCCCGCCATTTTCGGCCATGACGTGATCGTGGTCGAACGTTCACGCGGCAAGGTGCTGCTGCGCGACATCATCGGCACGCTGCCGATCGTCGGCGCCTTCACGCGCATCGATCGCATCGTCGACTGACGGCGGGCGCAACATGTTTTCCTTCTTTCTCCTTCGGAGATGAGTGCGTTGAATACCCAGCAGAAGTTTGGTGCTTCCGATGAGAATCCCCGCGGCGGCGCCATGTCCGGTGCTGCGCAGGAGCAAGACGCATGGGATGACAGCGGCGCCTCATTGCGCCGTTTCTACAATATCCTCGTCCGCCGCAGGATCCTGATCGTCGCATGCACGATCGGCGCGCTGCTGATCGCGCTGGTGATCACGTTGCTGAGCGAGCCGGTCTATGTCGCCCGCACGACGTTCGAAGTGCAGCGCGACGCGCCGCGCATCGGCGTCGACGCCACCGAAACGGACACCAGCGGCAGTGACGAGCAGTTCCTCCAGACGCAGTTTGCGCTGCTGAAAAGCCGCTTTCTCGCCGCGGGCGTGGTGAAACGCCTCAATCTCGACAGCAATGCCGACTTCATGGGCGAAGTCGCGCCGGTGGCGGGCGATGACGCCAAGGCGATTGCGGCGCAGCGCCAGCGGCGGGTCGAGGCCGCCACCAGCATGGTGCAGCAGGGGATCGAAGTGGAGCCGTACAGCAGCTCTTCGGTCATCCAGCTTTCCTTTTCCAGCCAGGACCCGCGGCTCGCGGCGACCATCGCCAATGCCGCAGTGGCCGAATTCACCGAGAGCAGCGTCCAGCGGCGTTTCGCTGCATCGAGCTATACGCGCACCTTTGTCGGGCAACGGTTGAGTGAGCTTAAGGAACGGCTTGAGGAATCGGAGCGCGAACTGATCGAATACGCCAATGAAAACGGCATTCTGTCGGTCACGAATATCGGCGGCGAGGGCGGGGGCCAGTCTCTCGATTCGGCGGCGATGATTTCGATGAACGAAAAGCTGGCGACGGCGCGCGCGGCGAAGATCCTGGCCGAAGAGCGCTGGCGGATGGCGCAGTCGGCCGGCGGCCAGGCAATGGCCGAGATCAGCGAGGATCCCCAGTTCATTGCCCTGTCGCAGCGGCTTGAGGCGCTGCAGAGCGAGTATCAGCAGAAGCGCTCGACCTTCCGGCCCGAATATCCGCCGATGCGCCAGCTCGCATCGCAAATCGCCAGTGTAGAGGAACAGCTGGCGGGGCTTCGCCGGCAGAAGGTCGCCGAACTGCGCGCGACCTATCAGCTCGCGGTGCGCGACGAACAGGCGCTGACCGAGGAATTCAATCAGATGAAGACCTCGATGTTCGACCTCCAGAATCGCGGTGTGCGCTATGCGATCCTGCAGCGCGAGGTCGACACCAATCGTGCCCTCTATGAAGCGCTGCTCCAGCGCTACAAGGAAATCGGCGTTGCCGGCGGCGCAGGCGCGAACAGCGTGTCGGTGGTCGATCGCGCGCGCGTTCCGGGTTCCCCGTCCAGCCCGATTCTGTGGCTCAATCTGTTCCTGGCCGCGGTAGCCGGTGTCGCCATCGGCGTGGGTGCGGCCTTCGTGATCGAACTTGCCGACGACACGGTGAAGACGCCCGAGGACGTACAGGAGAAGCTGCATCTGCCGCTGCTCGGCGTCACGCCGGCAGTCGAAGGCAATGTCGACGAGGCGCTCGGCGAACGCCGTTCGGGCATTGCCGAAGCCTATCAGTCGATCCAGACGGCGATGCAGCTGGCGACGCCCGGCGGCCTACCGCGCAGCCTGCTGCTGACGTCCACCGACATGGGCGAGGGCAAGTCGACGACGGCGGCGGCGCTGGTTCGCGGCATGGCCGAGCGCGGCAAGCGCGTGCTGCTGGTCGATGCCGATCTGCGGCGCCCGACCCTGCATCGCCGCTTTTCCAAGCCGAACACGCTGGGTCTCGCCAATGTGCTTGCCGATGGCGCGCCCGCATCCGAAGCGATCATTTCGCTCGAGGACGAAGGCTTCGACATTCTGTGTTCGGGCCCGATCCCGCCCAACCCGGCACAGCTGCTTTCGGTCCGTCTCGCCGAGTTCCTCGATACGGTGCTGCCGCATTACGACATCGTCGTGCTCGACGGTCCGCCCGTGCTAGGCCTGTCGGACGCGCCGTTGATGGCCGACGTCGCCCAGGCGACCGCGCTGGTCGTCGAGGCGGGCCGCACGCGTCGCGTCGGCATCCGCAACGCGCTGCGCCGCCTGTCGGACGCCCGCGGCATGCTGATCGGCATCGTGCTGACCAAATATGACGCCCGCAGCTCGGGCTACGGCTACAAATACGATTCCTATTATTACAGCTACGGCCAGGGGCACACGCAAGGCTGATCCGCGCTGCCCGGCAGGGCAGGGCGATCAGCCGGCGAGCAGTTGCGCGTAGATCCCGTCGATCTGCGCGTTCATCCGGTCCGCCGTGAAATCGCGCAGAAACCGCTCGCGCCCGGCTCTGCCCATCCGTGCCAGCGTTTCGCGATCCAGTTCGCGCAGGATTTCGGCAAGTCGCGCCGGATCGTCAGCGGGGAACAGCCGGCCGGTCACGCCCTCCTCGACCAGTTCGGGCAGGGCATCGACATCGCTGGCGATCACCGCCAGTCCCTGTCGCATCGCTTCGGCTGCGACCAGCCCGAAACCCTCCCAGCGCGAGGGCACGACCATCGCGTCCGCCTCCGCCAGAAACGCCGCCACGGTCTCGCGGGTAAGCCAGCCGTGGCGAACGATATTGGGCGACTGTCGATCGCTGCGATCCGGGCCGATCGCGTCGAGCCGGACCGGCGCGTCCGCAATCCGCGCCATCGCCGCGCACAGCGTATCAAAACCTTTCTGGTCGTCGTCGCGCCCGACAAACACCAGTCGCACCTCCGGCTCGGTCGCGTCGCGCGGAGCGGTCGGTGCGTGCGGCGGCTGGTCGGCAATCCCGTTATAGACGAGCGTCAGCCGGTCCCGCGCGATTCCGCGCTTGCATGCGCTTTCCAGTTCGAACCGGGAAATGCAGAGAATGCGATCGGCCAGGCCGGCCAGCATCCGCTCGGTCCGGGCATATAGCGCGCGCTTGCGTTGCGAGACGCGCATGTTGAACGCCCAGCCATGCGAGCAATAGACGATCGGCGGACGTGGTGCCGGCCACAGGCGGTAGGAAAGCCGGACGAAGGTCCCGGCGAAGGTGCCGTGGAGATGCACGATGTCGGGCCTTTCCCGGCGGATCGCGCGGCGCGCGGCCAGCGTGAAGTCCATTAGCGCACGGGGGCTTCGCTGCGCGGTCGGGAAAGTGCGGATCGTTTCGGACGGCAGGATATCGAGATAGCCGATCTGGTCGGCAGGGGCGAGCACACGCACATTCTCCACCCCGTGCCGTGCAATCTGGTGTGGCAGAACTTCGCAGAGATGCGAAGCCGTGCCGCCCTTCAGGATCTGGGCTATATGAAGCGTCTTCACGGTAAGCGGGCTATTCGGCGACCGAAGTGATCACGAAGGAATCGAACGCCGCCACCGAGCCTTCGCCAGGCGTGCGATCCCCCACGATCCGCAACTCCTGCGCCGCACAGCGCGCGGACGCCACCGTCACGTCGAACGCGATCGTTTCCCAGTCGCCCGATTCGGAAATGTCCGGCGCGCGGCGCGCGAGGGAACGGCCCGAAGGCAGACAGTCGAGTTCGACCCGGAAATCGGATCCGTTGCGCTCGGGCCGTACGGCATAGGAAAGTCGGTAGTCGCCGGGCGGTAGCGCCAGCAGCTGACTCAGCAATGTGGTAGGCTCGCCGACATAGCTTTCGAGACGGAGCGTTTCGGACTGCGAGAGCTCCGATCGCGGCTGGCGGGTCGCGATGAAGGCCGGATTGTGCACGCTGGCCCAGCCAAAGGGAGCGTAGCGGTCGTTGCTGCCGTTAAAGCGCGCGAAATTGCCGTCGATCACGCCAATACGCGGGTCTCCCTGCGCCTGGGGATCGATGCGCCGCCACATTGCCACCACCGCATCGACATCGCCCGAGGTCAGCAGCCCTTTGACGTAGGCCTGCGGATCGACGCTCTTCGGCAGCACGCCGACTTCGTCGAGCTGTCGCAGGAAATCGACATAGACCAGGCCCTCCTCGATCGATTGCGGGTGCAGTGTCTCGAGGAAGCGGGCGCTCCATCCCGGCCTTGCGCTCAACCGCTCGAGCAGCGCGGCACGGCCGGCCGGGTCCCGATATATCTGGTGCAGGCCGAGAAAAATCGCGCTCTGATCGGCGCCAGTGCGCAACAGTGCGTCGCCGGCGCGTGCCGCGACCGCATAATCGCCGGTGGCGATTCCGCGCTCGAAAACGGTACGTTGCACTACCGGATCGCGCCAGCCGAGACCGGCTGAAAGGAAAATTGCGGCATATCCGGCGCCGGGACGGTCGCGCGCGAGCTCGGTCAGGCCGAGCACGCGCAGCGCGTCATGATTGAGCGCGTCGTTGCGTATGCCGCGAATGGCGAGATTTCGCGCGTTTTCGAAATTGCCGTCGACTCTTTCGCTTTCCGCAGCCGCGACTGCCGCTGCCGCATTGCCGGGCCAATAGGCAAGTGCGGCGTTTGCATCGCCGCGTGCCAGTGCGCTGCGCGAAAGCCCCACCTGGCCCGCAAGGCCCAGTCCGAGCAGGCACAGCGCGCCGACAACCGCCAGGCGGATCGTTTTCGGGCCGGCAGTGGCCGCTCCCTGCGCATTGCTGTCCGGGCGGCGGCGTTCGCCGGGCGCCGGGAACAGAAAGCCTGCGAACATCGCGACAGTCACGAGAAGCGCCATCGTTCGCAGCGGATAGTCCACCGCCGAATGCAGCACCGGAACCAGAATTGCGATGATCGCTCCGCGTGCGATGAACGCGCCCGGATCGCCGGCCTTGGCGCGGAGAACGGTCCAGCAGCGGCCGAGAAAGACGACGGCCAGCACCGCCGCCGACAGGATCCCGATCACGCCGGCTTCGAGGGTGAGCTCGAGAAAGTCGTTGTGCGCGTGATTCACGTAATAGCGCCCGACCAGATCGAGCGGTTCGATCGCCCGATAGGCATCGGTGAAGGTGCCGAAGCCGGCCCCGAACGGAAAATAGGAGCTCACTGCGTATAGCGACTCGGACCAGATCGCATAGCGGCTCGACCCGCTGGTCAGTGTGCTGAACCGCGATATCGCGTCGAGCACTACCGGGCTGCGTGCCAGCAGAAGGATGACGACGACGCAGGCGGCGGTCCCCGCGATAAGCAGCCGCCGCGTGAGATAGCGCTGAAACAACAGGAACATGCCGACGAACAACGCAAAGGCGAACAACGCCATGCCCGACCGCGATGCCGAGGCGAAAATGCCGGCGGCAAACAGCAGAATCAGCCCGCCATAGATCGTTTTTTCCAATACCGCCCGTCGCGGGGCAATGCGCAGCAGCACCGCTGCCGCCACCGAAGCGATCACCAGAAAATCGGCCTGGTGATTGCGGTTGCCGAACAGGCCCGAAGGCAGGCCGGGTACGGAGTCGGGAAAAAGATAGAGCGATGCGCTGCGCGTCGCCAGCTGCGCCATTCCCAGCAGCACGCTGATCACGCCGAGACCCACAAGTATCTGAAGCAGGCGGATGCGCGCCCGGCCGGGCAGCTGGATCGCGATCAGGAACATCGCGATCGCCGGGAGCAGGGCAAGCAGGCCGATCCAGCTCGCATTGGGTTGCAGTGTCAGCGGGCGCCACTCGAGGCCGCCGATGAAGCGATCGATGGCCACCGCAGGATCGCGACCGGGCAGCGCGCTCCATAGCGCGGGCGGGAGGGGGATGAACTGCAGCAACGGCGGAACCAGGAGAAGCGCGACCAGCACAGGCACCAGCGGCGAACGCCGGAAAGGGGCGCCATAGGCCAGAGCCAGAAATAGGCCGCCAAGCGCGATAAATTCGACCATCATCGCACGCAGCGGCGGGACCGCGCTGCTGGCGCCAAACAGGAACGCCGCGCCCAGGAGTGTCGCGGCGGCGGCAAGACCGACGGACTCCGATACGACGCGAGTGCGGGACATCAGGCGAGTCATGATCAGCGCTCCGAGGGGGAAATCGGGCGGTCGGGTGCGGTAAGCGGAGACGCGAAAACCGAATGCCCGGAAGCGGATCGAGATTTTCCCAGGCTCATCTGCACCAGCCCCTCACCTGCCCCGGCCCCATCCAAGCGGGCGGCGGAAATGCCGCGGCGCGACCATGCCCGCTCGGTCAATCAGGGTCAACGCGACTGGCTGTCCGAAATAGGCTCCACGTCTGCGTTTTCAGAAGGATGGGGCACGAACTGGGGCCAGGGTGCCTCGCCGCGCGCGCGGGCGGCAGCGATATCGGCGATCTCCGCGCGGACGATTGCGATGCGCGCTTCTTCGCTCGGATGCGTCCTGCTGTCGAGAAAGTCCAAGCCGTGGTGACGGTCATAGCGCTGGAGATAGGCTATCGCGGCCTCGGGCGGATAGCCTGCCCGGTCGAGGATATGGACTGCGAGCCGATCCGCCTCGATTTCCGTCGCTCGGATCGCGCCGGTATCGTTTGCCTCGCCATCGGCATGCAGCCGCGCGCGGTGGCTCAGTACATTATGCGCCAACTCGTGCGCGACCAGGGCCGCCAGTTCGGCGGTATCGCCGACAAATCCAAACACGCCCGAATTGACCTCGACATAGCTGCCGTTGGCCCTGGCCTCGATCGAATCGTCGCTGCGGATCTGAAACCGGGTAGGGCAGCCCGGCTCCAGCGCGAACCGGAGTTCACGTGTTTCTTCCGCGCGTCGCACCGTCAGCCGTAAAACGCCGTTGGAGGCGGCCGCATCGATCTGATCGAGTATCCTCGCTACCCGGGCGTGGCTGTTGTGCGATCCTGGTTCGCGCGGGGCGAGCGGCGCGTCGTCGATTGCCATGATCGCGTCGCCCGGCTGCAGCCCGGCGGCGGCGGCCGGCGAGCCTTGCGCGACCGCCAGTACAAGCGGTTCTGACCGAAAACCGTAACGGCGCGCGATCATGTCCTGAGATCGTCGCGAATATTGCGACAGATCATGGATAGTGAACCCCGGGCGGTGGACGCGCTTGCTGCAATATGGCGCCGCCGCCACCGTAAGCCGGTATCCGACGTCCGCCAGCACCGCGTCTGCGGTTTCCCGGTCCTGAGGAACCGGCTGGGCAGAAGCCCGGCCGGCCTGCGGCAGAAACAGCAGGATGAGCGCGACCGCCACCAGCGATCGGATCGGCCCCGTCAGCTGGCGGACGGCGGGTAGCCGTAATGATTCTGGTACAGATTCAATGGCTTCGGCGTCTGGCATCGGCATCCTGTCGTGTTGCAGCGCAGCATGGCAGGGCGCGTGTCGCAGCGACATGAACTGCCCCGCATCGTCTGCATGTCGCGAAAGCCGTGGTATTTCCGGCCCGGCGGGGTTTTACTTCACCGTCGGACGGTTTGACAAACTACGGAAAATTGCGATACTTAGTCACGATTCGACAGGGTTAAATTGCGTTTTCGTTCCGATATTCCACTTGATTGAGGGAAATTTCGGAAACCAATGCGATCGGTGATCGTTGGGGGTTGAGGCAAACTGTTAATTTGTGTAGCGCAATATCGAGGCTACACCGAAAAAAGGGAGTTGAAGATGGTTGTTCGGAAACTGATCGCCGGAGCTGGCGCCGCCGCGATGCTCGCTTCGTCCGCGATGGCCGCCAATGCCGCCGTCCGTCCCGTTTCGGTCGTCACGACCGGCACGAACTACTCGCTTGATGATGAGCGCACCGGCGCCGACATGAGCGATTCGTCGAAGTTCTCGCCGTCCACGACGATCATCGTCGTTCTCGCCGCTGCAGCGGTGGTCGGCGGCATCATCATCGCCGTTGACGAGGACGATGAAGCTGCGGTCAGCCCGTACTAAGCTTCTTCAGCTTACAATATGTTCTCAGGGGCGGCCTTGTGCCGCCCCTTTTTCGTTTACAGCCATTTTCGATCCTGATTGGAGCAGGGCCTCCATGTAGATCCCACCGAGCCTTCCGACTGGCGGAGATCGGACGTCGCTGCGCGCGACATCGTATCACGCGGTCAGGCTCACGGACGTTTGATTTCGTGATGCCCGCCGGATGCATGGCCCCCTGTCACGCCCGGCGCAGACGGACCTTTCCGAACGGTGGAGCGCGATCGGTTTCCGACGTGCAACGGCGCCTGTCCGCGCTCGCGAACGTTCGGTCGCACGCCGCGCGAAACCGCCATGCTGTTGGTTCGAAGTGGCTTTGCGGCAAGGGACTGCTCGGCTAACGTCCTGGCCGAACAAGGGGAGCAACAATGCCCATTCCGTACGAGCAGTCCTATCGAGCAGCATTTGGGGAATATGCTGGCACGCTGCGCCAGCTCGTCTCGCAATATCCCGATGCGCGCGTCCTGGAACTCGGCGGCGGACGCAAACCTTCATTCGCCCTGAATGAGATGCCCGACAATATCGCGAGCTACACCGTCAACGACATCAGTGCTGACGAACTTGCGATGGCCGGCGAGGAATATGACAAGGCGTGTTTCGACGTGATTGGGGATGTTTCGGGATTCGAAGGGCAGTTCGACGTCATCTTCTCGCGCACGCTGATCGAGCATGTTCGCGACGGTGTCATGATGCACCGCAACATCCACAGGCTGCTCAAGCCGGGCGGTGTGGCCTTTCACATGGCGCCGACGCTCTATTCGCCGCCTTTCGTGGTCAACAAGCTGCTGCCCGAGACGCTTTCGGAAAAGATTCTCTATGCGCTGACGCCGCATCGGCAGCAGAAGAAGAGCAAGTTCCCCGCTTATTATTCCTGGTGTCTCGGCAATCGCGACAAGATGACCCGGATGCTGACCGCGGCGGGCTTCAGCAAGGTCAATATCCGTACCTTCTACGGTCACGGCTATTTCGACAAGGTGCCGATCGCCCGCGAACTGGACAATGCCGTTTCAATGCTCGCCGCGAAGCGTGACTGGTCCCCGCTGGGTTCCTATGCCCATATCACCACTTATCGCTGAACGTTCTGCCGGAAAAACATGGTCGGCGTAACAGGGGAGCGAGGCGAACGGGTCAACTGCTCCCGTCGGGATGTGCGTGGCTCTTGGCGGTTCGCCGCAGATGCCATTTGCCATCTTCCTTGATCATGGGACGGCCGCATCCCTTGCAGACACTCCGCAAAACGCCTTCCATGTCATAATGGGCCTTGCGCCCGTCGCGATGATGTTTGCCGAACAAACAGCCAAGAAAATGATACAGCCCCACGTCAGCCCCCGGCGCGTCAATGGAAATTGTGCGCCGCAGTGTAGCTGATCGGAAGGCAAACTACTAGCGGTCCGGCGCTATGGAGCGCCCGGAACAAAGTCGATCCTAAGCAGAGGCTTGCGCCTGGAGCAGCCAGCGTTCCTCCCCTTCCAGCCCGAGCGCAGTCAGCGTTCCGCTGACAAATGCGCCGGTGTCGATGCCGATTCGATTCGGGCGCCAATCGACTTCCGGCGTGATCGTGTGGCCATGCACGATCACCTTTTCGAAGGGTTGGCGATGGTCGAGAAAGCGGGTGCGGATCCACCGCAGATCGCCCTTGGACTGTTCGGCGAGCGGCTTGCGCGGATCGATGCCCGCATGCACGAAGGCATAGTCGCCGACAACGATCAGGTCCTCGAAGCCGGCGAGGAAATCGACATGGTCCTGCGGGATATGCTCGGCCAATATGCCGGACAATTCCTCGAAATCCGCGCGCATCAGTGCATGATCGGAAATGCCGTAGCTCTGCATCGTCTGACGTCCGCCGATGCGATCGAACAGCCTGAGCGCTTCCATATTGCCCTCGAGCGCGAGCAGGAAGACCTCCTCGTGATTGCCCATCAGGAAATGCGTGTCCTCATGCTCGCGCCGGATCTGCATCAGCCGTTTGACGACTTTCGCGGAGTCGGGGCCGCGATCGACCAGGTCGCCGAGGAAGATCAGTTGAACGGGTGCCTCTCCGCGCGCGAAATGATCCGCTTCGATCCGCGCCAGAAGGTCTTCGAGCAGGTCGGCGCGTCCATGAATGTCGCCAATGGCATATACGCGCTTGCCCAGAGTCGAAATGGACCGCCCGCGGAGACCGGCCGGCGCACGGCGGTTTAGTAATCGTCCAATCATGTCGCCCGGTCTGATACTATAGAATTGCGCGCAAGCATTCGACTATTTCCCGTGCGGAACGATCACTACCCTGCGCAGCATGCTCGCAGGGATATGGATAGACGCCGCCTTCTTGGCAACCCGTCACGGTATATAGGCCCGTCACGGTATATAGGCCCGTCACGGTATATAGGAATGTACAGTATCGGGTTTCCCCGACCTAGCTTGCCAGCAGCCGGCGCGGTCGCGCTTCGTTCGCGGCGGGTTGATCGGGCCAGATCCCGCGCGAATCATAAACGAGCTTGTCCGCGCGTTCGTCGAGCGGCACCGATTTGAATACGTCGTGATCGACCAGCACCACGAAGATCGGGCAGCTTTCGATCGCGGTATCGATGTCGATCAGGCTTGCGCCCGTCGCGGCAAGCGTTTCGGGCAGCGTGTCGGCATAGGGCTCGACGATATGGATGCGCTCGCCGTGACGGCGGGCGAGTTCGGTGGCGACCTTCATTGCCGGGCTTTCCCGAAAATCGTCGATATTCGCCTTGAAGGCGAGGCCGAGGCACGCGACCGGCGCATTGGGCAATCGCTCCAGCAGCGCTTCGGCGCGCGCCACGGTGTGATCGACCTTGCCGTCATTCACTTCGCGCGCGGTACGGATCAGCGGCGTTGACTCGGGCGCGCTGTGGACCAGGAACCACGGATCAACCGCGATGCAGTGGCCGCCGACGCCAGGGCCGGGGGAGAGGATGTTGACGCGCGGATGGCGATTGGCCAGCCGGATCACTTCCCACACATCGACGCCCATTTTCTCCGCGACGATCGACAGTTCGTTGGCGAAGGCGATGTTGACGTCGCGAAAGGCGTTTTCGGTTAGTTTGGTCATTTCCGCGGCCTTGGCCGTGGTCGTAACGCAGGCGCCGCGAACGAAGCGGCGATAAAATTGCAGTGCCTTGCGCGCGCAGCGCGGCGTGATCCCGCCGATCACCCGGTCATTGTCGATCAGTTCCACCAGGATGCGGCCCGGCAGCACGCGCTCTGGGCAATAGGCCAGCGCGATGTCGGCGCTGCCGCTGCAATGGCCGGGGATCTTCAGATCGGGACGCAGCTGCGCGAGCAGCTCCCCCACCGCTTCGGTCGTGCCGACCGGCGAAGTCGATTCGAGGATCACCACGTCGCCATGCTTGAGCACGGTGGCGATGTTGGTCGCGGCTTTCAGTACATAGCCGATGTCGGCCGAGTGATCCTCGGCAAAGGGGGTGGGGACGGCGATGACGAACACGTCGGCCGGTTCGATCTGCAGCGAGGCGCGCAGCTTGCCGCGCGCGACTACCCCGGAAACGAGGCCGTCCAGATCGATCTCCTCGATATGGACCTTGCCCGAATTGACTGTGTCGACGACGTCCGCGTGCACGTCGATGCCAAGCACGTTGGCGCCGCTCCGCGCGATCACCGCGGCGGTCGGCAGCCCGATATAGCCAAGGCCGACGACGACGACGTCGAGTTCAGAGTCCGAAACCATGTGCGACGATCTCCGCAATCCGTTGTGCGGCATGGCCGTCCCCGAACGGATTGTGGGCGCGCGCCATTGCCGAATAGGCGCTGTTGTCGTCGAGCAGGGTTGATATTTCGGAAACGATGCGGCTTTCGTCGGTACCGACCAGCCGGGCAGTGCCTGCGGCCACGCCCTCGGGGCGCTCGGTCGTTTCACGCATCACGAGCACCGGCTTGCCGAGCGCCGGGGCTTCTTCCTGGACGCCGCCCGAATCGGTCAGCACGATATGCGCCATATCGAGCGCGCGGATGAAATGCGGATAGTCGAGCGGATCGATGCGGGCGATGTTCGCGCGGTCGCCCAGCATCGCATCCATCACCGAAACGACATTGGGGTTGGGATGCACCGGGAAGATCAGCGCCACGTCTTCACGATCGGCGATCCGCGCGATCGCACGCGCGATGGCTTCCATTCCGCCGCCGAAATTCTCGCGGCGATGCGTGGTGACCAGAATGATTCGTTTGCCGGCGAAGCGATTGGCGAGCGAGTCGAGTCCGACCGCCAGTTCGGGTTCGGCGGCGATCCGGTCCCGCGTCGCGAGCAGCGCGTCGATCACCGTATTGCCGGTGACATGGACACTCGCCGGATCGATATTTTCGCGGTGCAGCGCAGCGGCGGCGGTTTGGGTCGGTGCGAAATGCAGATCGGCGATCGGCGCGATCATCCTGCGATTCACTTCCTCGGGCCAGGGATGATGAATATCGCCCGAGCGGAGCCCGGCCTCGACATGGCCGACCGGAGTCTTTCGGTAATAGGCGGTAAGCGCGCCGACCATCGCCGTGGCGGTGTCGCCCTGCACGATCACCCGGTCGGGCCGCTCGGCATCGAGAACCGTTCCAAGCCCGGTCAGCAGCCGCGCGGTAAGCTGGTCGAGCGTTTGCCCCGGCTGCATCAGATCGAGATCGATATCGGGCGAAATTCCCGCGATTTCGAGCACCTGGTCCAGCAGTCCGCGGTGCTGCGCCGTCACGCAGGTGCGAACGCGCATCCCGCCGCGACGCTGCAATGCCTGCACCACTGGAAACAATTTGATCGCTTCGGGCCGGGTGCCGAAGATCAGGAGGACAGTCGGGTTCGCCATGCCCCTTTGCCTAACGCCGCAGCATTAAAAGCCGACTAACTATTCGACCGAAAGCGCGGAATCGAAAAATGAAACATTGGCGCTTTATCGCGCAGGCGCAACGATGTGGCGCGGGGTTGATCCGAGTCATTGCTGCGGCGCAAAGTTCGGGCTATTCGCGACTGGGGAGATTGATTTCATGACATTCAAGCCACTTCGAAAAGCCGTTTTTCCGGTCGGAGGCATGGGCACCCGCTTCCTTCCCGCCACCAAGGCGATGCCGAAGGAAATGCTGCCGGTCGTCGATCGTCCGCTGATCCAGTACGCCGTCGACGAGGCGCTGGAAGCGGGCATCGAACAGATGATTTTCGTCACTGCGCGCGGCAAGGGAGCGCTCGAGGATCATTTCGATATCGCCTATGAACTCGAATCGACGATGCAGGCGCGCGGCAAATCGCTCGCCGCGCTGGAAAATACGCGGCTCAAGCCTGGATCTCCCGCCTATGTCCGCCAGCAGGAGCCGATGGGGCTCGGCCATGCCGTGTGGTGTGCTCGCGATATTGTCGGTGACGAACCTTTCGCGGTGCTGCTGCCTGACGATTTCATGGTCGGCAAACCCGGCTGCCTCAAGCAGATGGTCGATGCCTATAACAAGGTCGGCGGCAATCTGATCTGCGCGATGGAAGTCTCCGACGAGGCGACGGAGAAGTACGGCATCATCACGCCGGGCGGTCAGGAAGGGTCGCTTACCGAAGTGAAGGGCCTGGTCGAAAAGCCCAAGGCCGGCACGGCGCCGTCGAATCTGGCGGTGATCGGCCGCTATGTGCTGCAGCCCGAAGTGATGCGCGTGCTGGAAACGCAGGAAAAGGGCGCGGGCGGCGAGATCCAGCTCACCGACGCAATGGCCAAGATGATCGGTAACCAGCCGTTCCACGGCGTCACCTTCGACGGTGTTCGCCACGATTGCGGCGACAAGGCGGGTTTCATCGAGGCCAATATCGCGATGGCCTTCGCCCGCGACGATATCGGCCCGAAGGTCAAGGCATACGCCGCATCGCTGCTCGGCTGAGCGGTATCAGGCGGGCTGTCCGGCACAGGCCGGGCAGCCCGGATCCCTGGGCAGGCGCAGCGTGCGGAAACGCATCGCCAGCGCATCGACCAGCAGCAGCTTGCCCGCGCTGTCTTCACCGAAAGGCGCAACGGCGCGGATCGCTTCCAGCGCGGCGAGGCTGCCCATGACGCCGGTGAGCGCGCCGAGCACACCTTGTTCGGAACAGCTTACGCCCTCGCGCTCGGGGGCCTCTCCAACGAAGCAGCGATAGCAGGGCTTGTCGGCTTCCCAGCCGCGGAACACGCCCAGTTGCCCTTCGAATTCACCGACCGCCGCCGAAACGAGCGGCACGCGATGCCGCAGGCAGGCGTCGGCGACGAGCAGGCGCGTGGCGAAGTTATCGGTTCCATCGAGCACCACTTCGGCAGCGCGCACATGCGCGTCGACATTGGCCGCGTCGATCCGGTGCGAATGAACCCGTACCGCCACATTGGCGTTCAGCGCGGCGACGCGCATGCCGCTGACCATCGCCTTGCCGTGCCCCACATCGCGCGCAACGAACAACGTCTGCCGCTGGAGATTGGAAAGGGCGACGCGATCGTCGTCGATGATCGTCATCCGGCCGAATCCGGCCGCCGCGAGATACTGGATCGCCGGCGACCCGATCCCGCCCGCGCCGATCACCAGCACGCTGGCTTGCTTCAGCCGTGCCTGACCCGATCCGCCAATTTCCTTGAGCACGATATGGCGGGCATAGCGTTCGAGCTCTTCATCGCTCAGCGTCATTGCGGCCAGGCGAAGGAGAGGCTTGTGCGATACCATTGCGGCGTCCGGGATTCGCGCGGCAGCAGGTTGTTCTGGGCAAAGGCAGTGGCGAGGCCTGCCGCATATTGCTCCACCGTCGGACAGTCGATTGCGCGAGGCACTGCCACGCGGACCACGCCCGACCCGTCGACAAGGACGGCGATATCGACCTGCATCCGCCATTGGCCGCTGTTCGGATCGGCAATCGGGCAACTGCGCGACCGCGCTTCGCGAAAGGCGAAATCATGCATGTCGCGCGAGAGCCGCGGCGGCGCACGATAGGGAAGATCGGGCAGCGAGGACCAGTCGATCGTCGCGGTCTGCTGTGGCGGGGGTGCTGGTGCTGTGAAGCCGCCGGTCATCAGCAACAGCGCAGCGAGCCGGCTCATTGCCCGGTCGACCCGAATCCGCCGCTGCCGCGCGCGGTTTCGTCGAGCGAGTCGACTTCGACGAATCCCGCTTTCTGCACCGGAGCGGGAACGAGTTGCGCGATGCGGTCGCCGCGGCCGATCGGAAAGGGCGTATCGCCCAGATTGGCGAGAATCACTTTCACTTCGCCGCGATAGTCGCTGTCGATTGTGCCGGGCGTGTTGAGGCACGTGATGCCGTGCTTCAGTGCCAGACCCGAGCGGGGGCGCACCTGCACTTCGTATCCGGCCGGAATCGCCATCGCGAAACCGGTCGCGACGGCATGGCGCGCGCCCGGTGCCAGTTCGAGCGATTCGGCGGCGACGACGTCCATTCCCGCTGCGCCTTGCGTGGCATAGCCAGGCAGTGGCAGCCCTTCACCGTGTGCGAGTCGCTGGATCGCGATGCGGATCGGTGTCGCGGTCATAGTTCCTCCGGCAGTGAAGCGGCGAGGCGGCTGGTGGCGGCGATCACTTCGGGGTCGTTCAAAAGGTCGTGTCCGCGGCCGGGCAGGATGCGATAATCGGTGGCGATCCCGCGCAGCGTCAATGCCTCCGCATAGGAGCGCGAGAAACGCACCGGCGTCACTTCGTCCTCGGCCCCGACGATCACCGCAGCGCGCAGGCCGGGTGCGATACCGCCCGCGGTTTTCAACGGGTCCAGGCTAGCGACGGGCTGTTCCCAGGCAATGGCGGGCTTGCGCTGTTCCATATAGGCGCGCCATTCGGGCAGCGTGCAGGGGCAACCGACCAGAACGATCCCGTCGACCAGATCGGGCCGGATGCCCGCCAGGTTGGCGGCGATGGCCGCGCCGCCCGAATCGCCGACCAGCACGACATTGGCCTTGGGATAGCGATGGCGATAGGCGGATACGGCCGTTGCGACGGCTTCAAGCTGTTCGCTGGTATAATTGTCCCCGATATCCGCGCCGCGCTCGCCAGGCGAGACATGTCCCTCGCCATCGGCATAGCCGGGTCGCAGCAGCGCCACGACAGCGCTTTCGGGAATCGTGTCGCTGGCCGTCTTGGCGAACCGGCGTTCGTCGGTGCGCACCCCGGGGCTTCCGTCGCCGTTCAGAACGACGATCAGCGTGCGCACGTCGCCGTGCGAGCCCTTGGTATAGGTTTCGCCGTAGAGCCCCGGATCGGGCATCGGCGGCGCGCCGAAATGCGCGCACCCCGCGAGCAGCATGGGCAGCAGCAATAATGTGGATCTACAGCGCATCGGCAATCCTCTGCGCGAGCTTTTCGGCGACCTGGGCTTTGGGCATGCGCTCCCAATGCTCGATTCCGTCGCCCGTGACCAGATGAATGCTGTTTGCTTCTCCGCCCATCACGTCGCCCGATACATCGTTGGCGACAATCCAGTCCGCGCCCTTGCGAGTCCGTTTTTCGGCGGCATGCTCGACGACGCGCTCGGTTTCGGCAGCAAAGCCGATCAGCAGGGCGGGGCGGCGCGGGCTTTGGGCCAGCATCGCCAATATGTCGGGATTCTCGCTGAATTCCAGCCGGGGTGCCCCCTCTGCGGTCTTCTTGATCTTCTGATCAGATGTTTCCACGCGCCAGTCGGCGACGGCGGCGACCATCACTGCAGCATCGGCGGGCAGGGCAGTGGCGACGGCATTGGCCATTTCCTGCGCGGTTTCGACGTCGACTCGCGTCACGCCCGGCGGCGTGGGCAGCGCTACCGGCCCGGAGACCAGCGTCACTTCCGCGCCCAGGTGTGCCAGCGCCCCGGCAATTGCATAGCCCTGCCGTCCCGAAGAGCGATTGGCGATATAGCGGACCGGATCGATCGGTTCGTGGGTCGGCCCGGCAGTGATCAGGATGCGCTTGCCCGCGAGCCGCTTGCCGGAACCACTCAACCGATCGGTGATCGCCGAAACAATCGCCTCGGGTTCGGCAAGACGCCCGGCGCCATATTCGCCGCAAGCCATCGCGCCTTCATCCGGCCCGACAAAGCCGACGCCGTCGGCGCGCAGCCGTTCAAGATTGCGCTGCGTTGCGGGATGTTCCCACATACGAACGTTCATCGCGGGCGCCGCCAGCACGGGCTTGTCGGTCGCGAGCAGCAATGTGGTGGCGAGATCATCCGCCATGCCCGTCGCCATCTTTGCCAGCAGATCGGCGGTGGCCGGCGCCACGACCACCAGATCGGCTTCGCGGCTGAGCTGGATATGCCCCATCTCCGCCTCGTCCTTCAGATCCCACAGGCTGGTATGGACAGGCGCTTCGGAAAGCGCCGCCAGCGTCATCGGAGTCACGAAATGCTCGCCGCCCCTGGTCAGGACGCAGCGCACGCCGATCCCTGCCTTGCGGCACAGGCGGATCAGCTCGCACGCCTTGTAGGCAGCGATACCGCCACCGACGATCAGCAGAATGGACTTCATCGCCGCACTATTTGAACCCGCACGGGCCTTCTGTCGAGCGCGCGCGCGAAACAGTCGCGCAGTCCGTCCGGCACGAACACCAGTCCGACGAGCAGCACCGGCGACACCATCAGGCCCCAGTAAAAGGTATCGAGGCGGGCAAAGCCGCTCATCAGCACGGCCCAAATGGCGAGCAGCGCCGCCATGCGCAGCGCCGCCGGTTCATCCCAGCAGAACCAGCCGAAAATCGCCAGTGCGACCAGCGGGCCCGCCAGCCACAACGGCAGCACCTGCAATGCCGTCGCCAGTGTCACCGATTTCACGAACAGGCCGAAACCCTGCATGCCGAGCCAGCCGGGCGAGGTCGGGTCGAGCGGTCCGGTGACTTGCGCGACGGCCCAGGCATGGGCGCCGACGACCGCCGCGAATATCGCGAGTACGACGCCCCATCCGATTGCCTCGCGGCGTTCTCCGTCAATCCATGCGGCCAGTGCCATCAGCATGGCGAACAGTGCGGCCGTTTCCCGAATCAACATCGCGGCAAGACCCAGCGCCACGGCCTCGACCCAGCGGCCGGGGCGGCGCAGCGCCAGCGACAGCGCGATCAGCTGTGCAGCCCAGATTTCATGAAACGCAGCCAGTTCGGTCTGGGTGAATGCGACCATCGATCCGGCAAGCAGTATGACGATCGCGATCCGCGGAGCCAGCCGCGGCAGTTCGGGCATGATCCGGCCGAGCCAGGCAAATGCAGTGAGGATGGCGACCAGATAGAGCAGCAATTGCACGGCAAGCGGCGGCAGTGCCGCCTGCACCATCGCCAGCGCAGGGAGGCGGAAGGTGACGAAGGGACGCAGCGGATAGTCGTTGGCACGAAGGGCCTGCGCCGTGACGTCGTAATAGCCGCCGCCATGCCGTACGCCGGCGACGATCTGATCGTACAACGCAAGATCGGTCGCGGCGCGATCCGCCTGATGCGCCGCGGTGATCGCCGGCGGATCGCCGATTCCCGTCGCCGTGAAGCTGAGCAATATCAGCAGGCCAAGCAGTACGAGCACTGCGCGTGCTGGCGTCGCGCGCAACCGGGCGAAGCGCGAGGGTTCGCGCAGCCAAAAGGGTTCAGCTCCCCTCACTGGAACAGCAACAAGGTCACTGCGGCACCGGCCGCGCCCGAAAGAACCGCGACGATGATGTACCGAAGGCCGCCGATCCGCACGCGCTCGATTTCGCGCAGCGGCGGGGCAGGGGGAGCGCCGCCGGGTGTCGGGAAGTGCCGTTCGATATTGCGGACGAGCTGGGGCAGCCGCGAAAGCGTTCGGAAATCCTCGATCAGCTGGTCGGCGATGGCGGCTTCCGGGCCAAGCTCGGTGCGAATCCATTCGCGCACGAACGGAGCGGCGGTGTCCCACAGATTGATGTCTGGATCGAGCGCGGTCGCCACGCCCTCCACCATCACCATTGTCTTTTGCAGCAGCAGCAGGTGCGGCTGCGTCTGCATGTCGAAATCGCGCGTGATGTTGAACAGGCTGTCCAGCATCATGCCGATCGACATGTCCTTGACCGGTAGCCCGCGCATCGGCTCGCCAACGGCGCGCAGCGCGGTGGCGAATTCGGCGACATTGTGATGCGCCGGCACATAGCCCGCCTCGAAATGGATCTCGGCGACGCGGCGATAGTTGCCGGTGATCAGGCCGTAGAGGATTTCGGCGAGCCATACACGCGCGCGCCGGTCGATGCGGCCCATGATGCCGAAATCGATCGCGGCGATTCGCCCGTCGGCCAGCGCGAACAGATTGCCCTGATGCATGTCGGCGTGGAAAAAGCCTTCGGCGATCGCCTGGCGCAGGAACGCGCGGACCAGCTTTTCGGCGAGCGCGGAAACATCATGGCCTGCGGCGATCAGCGCATCGCGGTTCGACAGCTTGATCCCGTCGATCCATTCGAGGGTCAATACCTTGCCGGTCGAGCGCTGCCAGTCGATCGCCGGTACCATGAAATCGGGTTCGGCCTGCATCCCCTCTGCGAGTTCGGATGCCGAGGCGCCTTCGCGGCGCAGGTCGAGCTCGCGCATCGTCCAGCGTTTGAACGTATCGATTACCAGCCGGGGGCGCAGCCGCGCCGCTTCGCCGCCCATCGATTCGACTTGTGCGGCAGCCCATTCATAGGTGTCGATCGCACGGAAGAAGTCGGTTTCGATTCCGGGGCGCAAGACCTTCACCGCGACCTGGCGGCCGTCGGTGGTAACGGCGCGGTGGACCTGCGCGATCGAGGCGGCGCCGATCGGTACTTCCTCGATTTCGGAAAACAGCTCTTCGGGCGGTCGGCCGAAACTGTCGACCATCTGCTCGCGGATCGCGGCATAGGGGAGCGGCGGCAGCGCGTCCTGCAGCCGCAGCAGGTCCTTCGCGGCGGTTTCGCCGATCAGATCGGGGCGCGTCGCCAGTGTCTGGCCGAGCTTGATTGCGGCCGGACCGATCGCCTGGAATGCGTCGGCATAGGCCGGTGCCTTGGGCACGCGCGCGCCGAACCGGGCGAGCCGAGCGATACGGCGGACGGGCCTGGGGGTGTTGGGATCGCGCTCGATCCCGCGCAGCGCGCCGTGGCGCGCCAGCGTGCGGCCCCATTTGAGGAGCCGCCAGAGATGGACGCTGGGGTGAGTCATCCGGTCACCGCTCCCACAGTCGGGAGGGGAGAAGGTTGCTCGCCATCCTCAGATCTTCCAGCCGCTGTGAATCGCGACCAGCCCGCCGAGCATCGGTTCGACTTTGGTCCGCACGAATCCGGCCTCGCCGATCATCTTCTCGAAGCTCGGCATGTCCGGGAAGCGGCGGATCGATTCGATCAGATAGCGATAGCTGTCGGCATCCTGCGCCAGCAGCTTGCCGAGCTGCGGTACCAGCTTGTGCGAATAGGCGTCGTAGACATCGGCGAAGCCGGGCCATTGCGTGGTCGAGAATTCCAGCACGAAGAACCGCCCGCCGCGCTTGAGCACCCGATGCGCCTCGCGCAGCGCCTTCGGAATGTCCGTCACGTTTCGAATGCCGAAGGCGATGGTGTAGGCGTCGAAGAACTTGTCGGGGAATTGCAGTTCCTCGGCATTGGCTTCGGTCCACACCATTCCGTCGAGCCCGCGTTTGGCGGCGCGCTCCATGCCGACTTCGAGCATTTCGGGATTGATGTCGGCGACGGTGATCGCCGCGCCCGAGGGGGCCATGCGAAAGGCGATGTCGCCGGTGCCGCCGGCCATGTCGAGAATATGCTCGCCGGCGCGCGGCTTTACCCGGCGGACGAACACGTCTTTCCATATCCGGTGCAGCCCGCCCGACATGGCGTCGTTCATCAGGTCGTATTTGCTAGCCACGTTGGAGAAGACCTCGCCGACGCGGCGTGTCTTCTCGTCGGGGTCTACGTCCTGATATCCGAAGGAAACGGTGTCGGTCATGTGGCACTCGGTGTTGGAAGGCAGACGGCTCGCTCTAGCCATAGCTTGCGGCCTCGGCAAACCCCGCCTAGCGCAATCCTTCCATGCCCGAGCTTCCCGAAGTCGAAACGACCGTTCGTGGTCTTGCCCCCGTACTGGAAGGGCAGGTGATCGAGCGGCTGATCCTGCGCCGTGCCGATCTGCGCCGTCCGTTCCCCGCCGATCTCGGCCAGCGGCTGACCGGGGCGCGCGTGACGTCGCTGGGGCGGCGGGCCAAATACGGCCTTGTCCACACCGATCGCGGCGAGACGATGGTCTTTCACCTCGGCATGTCGGGCCGGTGGCGAATTGATCCCGACGAGACGCTGGCGCACGATCATCTGCTGATCGAAACGGCGCGCCACCGGTTGGCGCTCAACGATCCACGCCGGTTCGGATCGGTCGATCTGGTTCCCACCGACGATCTGGCCGCATGGCCGCCCTTCGCCGCGATGGGCCCCGAACCGCTCGGCCCCGATTTCACCGCAGCGCATCTGGCGCGAATGTTCGCCGGGCGAATCGCACCGGTGAAGGCGCTGCTGCTCGACCAGCGAATCGTCGCCGGCCTCGGCAACATCTATGTGTGCGAGGCGCTCCATCTTTCGGGCATCGCGCCGAATCGCGCGGCAGGACGAATTTCAGCGGCACGGCTTCAGCGATTGGTCGATGCCGTGCGCGACGTGCTGCTTGCCGCGATCGCGGCCGGAGGCTCCACCCTGCGCGATTATGCGCGGCCCGACGGCGAACTCGGCTATTTCGCCAAGCAATGGCGCGTCTATGGTCGCGAAGGCGAAGAATGCGTCTGCGGCGCCACTGTCCGGCGGCGTGTCGATGCCGGGCGATCGACCTTCTGGTGTGCCAAATGCCAGCGATGACGGTTGACCGAATCCCCGACAACCGTTAAGGGGCGCCCTTTCCCGGACGTGAGGCTCTGTTTCGCGTCCATCCCGCTTAGCAGAATTTCGAGGACGGCATGGCGAATACGCCACAGGCGAAGAAGCGTATCCGGCGCAACGCGCGTCGCGCAGACATCAACGGCTCGCGTGTGAGCCGCATTCGGACCTATGTGAAAAAGGTCGAAACCGCGCTCGCTTCGGGCGACAAGGAAGCGGCCGCCGCCGCGCTGCGCGAAGTACAGCCCGAGCTGGCGCGCGGCGTCGCCAAGGGCGTGATGCACAAGAACACTGCCGCGCGGAAGTTTTCGCGCCTCAACAAACGGCTCGTCGCGCTCGGCTGAGCGCAACGGCTGTTTGTCAGTTCAGCGGGATAGGCCCGTCGGAGATTTCTCCGGCGGGTTTTTTGCTGCGCTGCGGCGGTCATTACGCTTTCATTACGTTTCGGTGAAAATGGACAGGATGTACCGCGAGTCGCGTATTCCCGATTCGAGACAAATGCCGAAAAACATAGTTATATCAGCCTATTATAAAAAAGTTTGACGGGATTCCGCCGTTCGGAACGAGTCAACACTACTTATTTCAGTTTCTTGACAAGGCGCCTCTTGCCCGACTCAGAAATCGCTTCCTAAAAGGTTAGTCCCGGTACGGCGAACTGCCTCCGGGGCCAAGCAAAGCATCGTTCCAGCGCGGAGTGTGATTCCGGCTGCGGGGGATCTTTGCGTGTGAAATCTTGCGCGGAAACTCTTGGGAATCCGCGGGAACTGGGGGTGCTGCTTAGTGACGCAGGCGCGGATCTTGGAAACCGGAAACGGCGATGCGGTGGCGAACGCCTGGGGCCATGTGCGCGGCAATCTGCGGCGCTCGGCCGGCCAGCGGCTGTTCGACCAGTGGCTGAAGCCGGTTGAGCTGATCCGCGAGAGCAGCGAGGCGGAGATTCGCCTCGGGCTTCCGTCCGACTTCATGGCGCAATGGGTCCGCAATCACTATGCCGAGCGGCTTCTGCTCGAATTCCGCGCGGTGCTGCCCTCGGTCGAGACGGTGTGCATCGAAACCGTGTCGAACACCCTGCCAGCGCAGCGCGTGCTTCACGCTGGCGACAATGACACGCGCCCGCCCGCGGGCGGCGAAAGCTCGACCTTCGATCCGCGCTTCGTCTTCGATCGCTTCGTTGTCGATGCGTCGAATCGAGTCGCGTTCAACGCCGCGCGCAAGCTGGCCGAGCCGGGCGTGCCGCAGTTCAGCCCGTTGTTTCTCCACAGCGCGACCGGGCAGGGCAAGACGCATCTGATGCACGCCATCGGCCAGGCCTTTCTCGAATCCAATCCGCGAGCGACGGCAATCTATATGCCCGCCGAACGCTTCATGTTCGAATTCGTCCGCGCGCTGAAGGCAAAGGATACGATCGCGTTCAAGGCGCGGCTGCGCGGCGCGGACCTGCTGATGATCGACGACTTGCAGTTCATCGGCGGCAAGGACGTGACGCAGGAAGAGTTTTTTCACACGGTCAACGAGTTCATGGGCGCGGGCAAGCGGCTGGTGATCGCCGCCGATCGCGCACCGCAGGCGCTCGAGGGGTTCGTACCGCAACTCGCCGGTCGCTTGGGATCGGGGCTGGTCGCCGATATCCGCCCCCCCGAACTCGAGCTGCGCCGCGCCATCCTGCAGCGCAAGCTGGACGAGATGCCCGACGTCGCGGTTCCCGAGGACGTGATCGAGCTGCTCGCCGCGCGGATCACCAGCAACGTTCGTGAACTGGAAGGCGCGCTCAATCGCCTCGTCGCCTATGCGCAGCTCAACGGTGAAGCGATCACGATCGATTTCGCGGTGCAGACGCTGGGCGAAGTGCTGCGCCATGTGCAGCGCCGCATCACGATCGACGAGATCCAGCGCGCGGTTTCGGCGCATTTCGATCTGAAGCAGCTCGATCTGATTTCGGAACGACGCGCGGTCGCGATCGCCCGTCCGCGTCAGATCGCCATGTATCTGGCGAAGCGGCTGACGACTCGCTCGCTGCCCGAAATCGGGCGCAAGTTCGGCAATCGCGACCATTCAACGGTGATCCATGCCGTCCGCCGGATCGAGGATCTGCGCGGCAAGGACGGTGAAATCGACGGCGCGGTGCGCACGTTGATGCGTAAACTGGAAGGCTGAGCTTCGCCTTCCGACAGGTGTGAGTAGGCGTATGCGTTTCGCTCCGCGATCCTGTGGGTCGCGGGGCGGGGGTGAGCGGCGTAGCGGCGACCCGCCTCTGCGCACCATACCCCGGAAGCGCTGCGGAGGCACCCGACCCCCGCCGTTGCCGCTCACCCCCGTTTCCGGGCGGGATTTCCGGTTGTTCAAAGAGCAGCGGTCAGGCTGGCAGATTGCGGCCGTGTAGGACAGCGATTTCCAGTTCCTCCCCCGAGACAAGCTCGGGGAGGATTTTTTATACCTGCAATCCCACGGCCTTCTGCGCGGCCTTCAGCGTCGGTTCGGCCAGTGCCTGGGCGCGTCCGGCGCCCTTCGCCAGATTGGCCTGCACCGCCGCGCGATCGTCGAGCAATTGCGTCAGCCGGTCGCGAATCGGGCCGAGCACCGACACCGCCAGATCGGCGAGCGCCGGCTTGAACGCGCCGAAACCCTGTCCCGCGAACTCGCTCAGCACGCCCTGCGGATCGCGATCGGCCAGCGCGGCATAGATCGTCACCAGATTCTTCGCCTCGGGCCGCTCGGCGAGATCGTCGAGCTTTTCGGGCAAGGGCTCGGGATCGGTCCGCGCCTTGCGAAGCTTCTGGGCGATGGTGTCGTCGTCATCGATCAGATTGATCCGGCTCATATCCGAGGGATCGGATTTGCTCATCTTCGCCTGCCCGTCGCGCAGCGACATGATGCGCGGCGCCGCCTTCGAAATCAGCGGGTCGGGCAGCGGAAACAGCTCGGTCTCGAAATCGGTGTTGAACTTGGTCGCGATGTCGCGCGCAAGCTCGAGATGCTGTTTCTGATCCTCGCCGACGGGGACATGCGTCGCCTGATAGACGAGCACGTCGGCGGCCTGCAGCACCGGATAGGTGAACAGGCCGACGCTGGCGCCTTCGCGGTTCTTGCCCGCCTTGTCCTTCCACTGCGTCATGCGGTTCAGCCAGCCCATCCGCGCAGTGCCCTGGAGAATCCAGCACAGCTCGGCATGAGCGGGCACGCGCGCCTGATTGAACAGGATCGCGCGATCGTCGATCCCCGCCGCCATCAGCGTGGCGGCCATTTCGACCGTCGAATTGGCAAGCTCTGCCGGGCTGACATTGCCGGTCAATGCATGGAGATCGGCGAGGAAGAACAGGCACTCACCCTGATCCTGCATCGCCACCCATTGCTTGATGGCGCCCAGATAGTTGCCGAGGTGGAGATTGCCGGTGGTCTGAATGCCGGAAACGACGCGCATATTCATTCACTCCGCGCCCGGTTGACCGTTCGGCCGTTGGACCGGCCGCGGATCCCGTGCAGCGGGGGCGCCGCCGCTGTTCGTCATGCTCGGGATGGCCGCGCTGTAGCGGCGCGCGGGGCCGGGGGGAAGGGCGCGAAAGGAGACAAAAGAGACACCACGTCCCGCCTCCTTTGCCCTCCGCACCCGGAACCGCGAAAACCGCGGAAACGCGTACAAAGTTCGCACCGGGTCATGACACAACGCGCGTGCGCGCGCTCGCGCGCGAGGGAAACGGGCCGGCCGGGTGGTTTCGGAGAAGCGGTTTGCGTTCGGCATTCCGGTTCGTGGCATGTTTCGCCGCTTGTAGGACAGCGATTTCGCAGCATCGGTCACAGCCCATGATCCGCTGCATGTCGCGAGCGTCGAGAGGCGGCACAGAATGGGCAGCGCTGGATGTTCCTATCCCCGGCCGTCGTCGGTGGTCAGGACATCGGCATTGGCCCATTCGCGTTCGGCTTCCAGATGCTCGTCGCGGAAGATCTCCTGGTCGCGCGTCATCTTGCCACCCCCGAAGCGGTCGACCACGATGCACGCCGCCAGGTCGCCGGTGACGTTCATCACGCAACGCACGCGTTCGAGCACCTGATCGAGCCCGATGATCAGTGTCAGCCCCGCCAGCGGAATCCCCGCCGAGGCAAGCACGCCCGACAGCACCATGATTCCCACGCCCGGCGCCGCCGGCGCGCCTATCGAGGCGCCGAGCGAAGTCATCATCACCGCGAGTATCTGGGCCGGGCCGAGATCGATCGCGAAAAGCTGCGCCATGAAGATGGTGGCGATGCCGTGATAGCAGGCGGTCCCACCCATGTTCATCGTCGCGCCGATCGGAATTACGATCTGCGCGGTGGAGGGGCGAACCTTCAGCTTCTCCTCGGCGACGCGCACCGATACCGGCATGGTCGCCGCCGAGCTGTCGGTCGAAAAGGCCAGCAACTGCGCGTCGCGGATGTTGCGCAGGAACCGGAACGGCTTGCGCCGCCCGAGCACCGCGACGATCACGAGATAGACGGCGAGCAGCAGGAGCAGCGCCAGGATCACGCTGCCCGCATAGACGCCGACGCCGACCAGCACGCCGGGCCCGGTCTGCATCATCGCGCGCGCCAGCAGCCCGAAAACGGCGAGCGGCGCGACTGTCATCACCAAAGTCACGATGTGCATCGAAACCTGCTGGATCGATCCCATCAGGTCGAGCAGCGGCTTTGCGCTGTTGGGCGCCATTGAAACCAGCGCGATGCCCAGGATCACGCCGAGGATCACCACTTGCAGCAAATCGCCCTCGACGACGGCGCTCAGCGGGTTTTGCGGCAGCAGCGCGACGATCGACTGGGGAAGCGCGGCGAGAGTCGGCGGGCCGGTATCGGCGGCTTCGACCGGCGGCGGCGCGCCTTGCGACAGCGCCTGGCCGACCGCCGGATCGACATAGATGCCGGGCTGAAACAGATAGCCGATGAACAGCCCGATCGCGATCGCGAGCAAAGTCGTCGCGACGAAATAAATGGCCAGGCCAATGCCGGTGCTGCGCAGCTGTTGCGCATCGCCGCTCGCCGCGATGCCGCGCACGACCGAGGCGATGACGAGCGGGACGATCACCATCTTGATCAGGACGAGGAACAGCTCGCCGGGAAGCGAAATCCAGTTCGCGATGACTTCACCGGTGTCGGCCGACACCCAGCCGGACGAGGGAGAAAGCATCAGCCCCGCGACAACGCCCAGCGCCATCCCCAGCAGAATCTGCGCCCATAGCCGCGAGCGGATCAGGAAGCGCAGCTCGTGAGTCAGCATCTTGATGCTGCGCGGATGGATGGATTCCAGCGAGTGGGCCATATGCGCTCTCCTTGTCTTCCCGCGTTCCGCGCTGCCCGATCGTTCGGGCGCCGGGCAAGGGGGGATTTCCCGGAGGGGCGCGCCGCGCATGCGACCGAAGGCGACGTAAATGTCGGGGGCGCCGGCGCCGCGCACCGGGTCGATCTACGCTTCGGGAAACAGGGGTCGCGCCCCCGAAATTGCAGCGACGATTTTACTTGCTTTCGATCAAGTCGGGGATAATTAATCTCTCCACTTGTCTTGGGGGAGTCAAATAATGTTCCGGTTCTTCATCGCGGCCGCTCTGGCCGCGACTCTTGGCGCGTGCTCGAATAGCTATGTCGCGACGCCATATACGGGCAGCGCACAGCCGATCACCAAGGTGGCGATATCGGATCATTCGACGCCGGAGGAAATCGCCGCGTTCGAAAGCGCGTCGGTCGGCAGCAATTTCGGCCTGATCGGAGCGCTGATCGACGCCGGCGTGCAGGACAGCCGCGAGGACGCGCTGGACGCGGCGCTGGCGACGGTCGATTTCGACGCCGAGGCGGATATGGAAACCGCGCTGGTCTCGGCCTTCGCGGAAAAAGGTGTCTCCGCCGCAGTCGTCGAAAACGGCAACCGCGAAAAGGGCAAGTTCCTGGTCCGGGTGCCCGATCAGACGGGCGAGGCGCAGGTGTTCCTCGACATCGTGGTGACTCACTGGGGCTATGCCGCGTCGGGATCGGGCAAGAAATGGCGTCCGAGCGTCTATGCATCGGTGCGCCTGCTGTCGCTGCCCGATCACAAGACGCTGATGGAAAACAGGATCGCCTATAACGTGCTCGGCGCGCCGCGCGGCGTGGTGACGCTGGCGCCCAATCCCGAATATGCCTTCGAAAACCGCGACGAGATGAAGTCGGATCCCGAGCGGCTGGCCGAGGGGCTGCGCGATGCCATGCACAGGGTGGCGGAGACCGCCGTCGGCCTGTTGCAGTGAGCGCGAGACGGATGTCGGCACGCGCCGTCCTCACGGGCGGCGCGGTGCTGCTCGCCGGTTGCGCGGCCAAGCCGCTGCCGCCGGTGGTCCGCTACGCGCCGACACAGGCATGTGCGCAGGTGCCCGATATCGGCGGCGCGATCCGCCTGGGACCGGGGAAGAAATCGGGCGAAACGCTGAGTACGCCGGTGACGGCCGATACGCCGTGCCTGGCGGGCGGCAGCGATTTCAGCACGCCCTATATCGTCTATGCGCTGCCGTCGGCCATCGACAATCGCGTCGTCGAAGTGGGCGGCATGCTCGAGCCGCAGCGCAGCTTTCCCGCGACGGTGGCGACGCTCGACGCCGCCGGAAAGCGCGTCCGCACCTTCGCATCGGAGCTGTATCTGATCCGCTCCGATCGCTATTCGGTTCAGTTCGCGCCGCGGGCGGACGAGCGCTATGTGCTGGTCACGGTCGATCCGGCGCTTGTCGGGATTTCCTACGACCGTGTCGAGACGGGCGTGAACACCACCTATATCGGCACCGCCTATGGCGCGATCAGCTGGCGCAGCGGCGCGGACAACATGGTTTCGCGCTCCTATTCCTATGAAGGGACGGTGCTCGCCACCGTGTTCGACAAGACCGAGAAATAAGGCGTGGCGGGCGCTATCCCCGCCGCACCATCGCCTTGAGGTCACTGAGCAGATAGGCGCGTGTCACCAGACACGCCGCGCCGTAGATCGCGCCGCCCGCACCCACCAGCGCCAGCATGCCGCCCGCGCGGACCCAGAAGCTGCCGGTCGTGTACGGCTCGATCCACCGTTCGCCCAGCCACAGTGCGAGACCCATCAGAAGCGCCGCCAGCGCAAGGCGCGGCACGCGGCGCTTCAGGCGGGCATCGGCTTCGAAATGGCCGCGCTTGCGCAGCGTCGCGTAGAGCAGCCCCATGTTGATGCATGCCGACAGGGCAGTGGCGAGCGGCGGCCCGACATAGCCGATGGTGGGGATGAGGATCAGATTGCCCGCGATATTGGCGCCGACTGCGATCATCGCGAACCGCACCGGCGTTTTGGTATCCTCGCGCGCGTAAAAGCCGGGCGTCAGCACCTTGATCAGCACATAGGCGGGCAGGCCGATCGAAAAGGCGGCGAGCGTGATGGCCGTCGCGCTGGTGTCCGCCGCGTCGAACCGGCCGTGCTGGAACAGCGTGCGGATGATCGGCTCGGCCGCGATCATCAGCGCGACCATCGCGGGCAGGGTGAGGAACAGCGCCAGCTCGATCCCGCGATTCTGCATCGCCATCGCCTCGGCGTCCCTGCCTTCGCCCAGCAGCCGCGAAATCGTCGGCAGCAGGATGGTGCCCAGGCCGATGCCGATCAGCCCGAGCGGGAGCTGATTGAGTCGGTCGGCATAATAGATGTACGAAATCGCGCCCGGCGCGAGCAGGCTGCCCGCCAGCGCCGTGGAGATGAGCAGATTGATCTGCACTGCCCCCGCGCCGGCGGCGGCGGGGAGGATCAGCTTGAAGAGCTGGCGGATATCCTTGTCGATCCGCGGCGGTCGCAGCCGCAGCTTCACGCCAGCGCGCACGCAGCCGAGGATCAGGAAGGCAAGCTGCAACGCCCCGCCCGCAGTGACTGCGATCGCCTGCACTCGCGCCGTTTCATAGGCATTGTCGCCGTGAAAGAACCACAGGCCGGTGATCATCGAGATGTTTAGCAGGATCGGCGCGGCGGCGTTCACCCAGAATTTGTTGAGCGAATTGAGGATGCCGCCGAGCAGCGAGACGATGCTGATCAGCGCCAGATAGGGAATGGTGATGCGCGAGAGCGTCACCGCATAGGCGAATTGTTCGGGGCTGGGATCGTTGAATCCGCCCGAAAGCGCCCAGGTGACCGGCCAGGCGGCGGCGATCATGCCGAGCGTGAACAGGATCAGCAGCGGCAGCAGCACTGCCAGCGCGCGCTCGGCGAAATCCAGTCCGGCGGCGAGCCTGCCTTCGCTTTCCGCCACCCGGCGATTGAACATCGGGATGAAGGCTGCGCTGAACGCCCCTTCGGCGAACAGCGCGCGAAACATGTTGGGCAGGCGGAAGGCGACGAGGAAGGCGTCCGACGCGAACCCCGCGCCGACAAAGGTCGCCTGAAGCGAATCGCGCCCGAGCGCGAGAACGCGGCTGACCAGCGTGAGGCCGCCGACCGATCCCAGCGTCTTTGCGAGATTCATCGGTCAGCGGCCTCGCTGTCGGATCGGATCAGGCCTGGCCGCTGGGCTGGCCCGCGGCCTGTTGCTGGTCGCGTTCGGCAACGCGCTGCAGATAGAGCGCCTGGAAATCGATCGGCTCGAGCATCAGCGGCTGGAAGCCGCCGTCGCGAACGGCATCGGCCAGCACGCGGCGCGCGAAGGGGAAGAGGATGCGCGGCGCTTCACCCAGCAGGAACGGCTCCATATGCTCCTGCGGGATGTTGCGCAGGCCGAACAGCCCGGCATAGGACAGGTCGACCAGGAAGGCGGTCTGGCCTTCGACTTCGGCGCGGACTTCGATTTTGAGGACCACTTCGAAGGCGTCGTCGCCGACGCGATCGGACCCGATGTTGAACTGGACGTCGAAACCGGGCTGGCCCTGCTTCTGGAAAATGCCCGGCGCGCCGGGATTCTCGAACGACATGTCCTTCACATATTGCGAAATCACGCTCGCGACGGGACCGGTGTCGTTGCCGTTGGGCTGGGGGGTGCCGGTCGGATCGGCACTGGCGGGCTCAGCCATCGAAAAATCCTTTTTGGGTTTACGGATAACCTTCGCGCGCGGGCGCGTTGGTAACAGGCCGGAGCGCGTAGCAGGCGGTTCGCGCCAGTTCAACGCTGCACTTCTGCGGCGATTTGAAACAATGGCTGCAAAGGCCTATGTATGGTCCAAAGCTTCTGGAGGCACGGTGAACATCTTCTATATCGTTCTGTTCGCAATGGTGGCGGCATTTCTTGCGCTGCGCCTCTATTCCGTGCTCGGCAAGCGCACCGGCCATGAACAGCAGCCGATGCCCAAGCCTGCGGAAGAGCGCGTCAGGGCGCCCACCATGCCGCGCACCATCGATGTACCCGCCGAATCGCGCGAGCCCGGCTCGCGCCATGTGGAGCCGGGCGCCGAATCGGGACTGCGCGCCGTAATCGGCGCGGATTCGAGCTTCGATGTCGCCCAGTTCATCGAAGGCGCCAAATCGGCCTATGAGATGATCCTCAAGGCCTTCTGGTCGGGCGACGAGGACACGCTGAAATGGCTGGTCGAGGATGATGTCCGGGAAGGCTTTTCCGCCGCGATCGCCGAACGCAACGAAGCCGGCCACACGCTCGACAATCGGCTGGTTGCGATCGAGACCGCCAAGATCGTCGATGCGCAGCTTGAAGGTCGCGTCGCGCGCATCACGGTGCGGTTCGACGCCGACATCGCCGCGATCACGCGCGATTCGGACGGCAATGTCGTCGCCGGCTCGATGAGCGACGCAGTCGAGACCCATGATATCTGGACCTTCGCGCGCGATCTGCGCAGCGACGATCCCAATTGGAAGCTCGCGGAAACCGACGAAGCCTGATCGACGGGCCGTAACAAAGGGGGGTGCGATGCGCGCTTGGGGTGTGGCGGCACTGGCCTTGTTGCTCGGTGCCTGTTCGGGATCGCTGGTTCCGCCCGCAACCGAATATGGTTCGGCGCCCTATGGCGGTTCGCCCGGCGGCACGGTCAACGAAGTGCCGGTGCGGCAACCGACGCCGGCTACGCCGATCCCGCCCGTTCCCGCCGCGCCCGCGCCGCCAAGCGCCGATATCGCCGCCGGTTCGGGAATCGTCGGCGGCCCCGATTTCGCTACGCTGCCGATCACCGATGACGCCGCCGCCCGTGCGCTGGCGGCTTATCGCACCAGCTGCGGATCGACCGCGCGGCGCACCGACCAGTCGGGGCTCACCCGGCCGGAGGACTGGGCGGTTTCGTGTCAGGCCGCGCAGAACTGGCCGGTCACCGACGCGCGCAATTTCTTCGCCCGCTATTTCGAAACGGTGCAGATCGCCGACGGATCGGCTTTCGCGACCGGCTATTACGAGCCCGAGATCGCCGGATCGCGCACGCGCCGCTCGGGCTATGACGTGCCGATCTATGGCAAGCCCGCCGATCTGGTCGACGTCGATCTGGGCGATTTCGCGGAGGATCTGGAAGGCCGCAAGATCCGCGGCCGGGTGCAGGGCACCGATTTCGTCCCCTATTACGACCGCACCGAAATCGAGCAGGGCGCGCTGGCGGGGCGTGGCCTCGAAATCGCCTGGGCCCATGATCCGGTCGAGCTTTTCTTCCTGCAGGTCCAGGGGTCGGGGCGGCTGCGGCTGCCCGATGGCGGGGTGATGCGGATTGGCTATGCCGGGCAGAACGGTCGCAGCTATACCGGCATCGGCGGGCTGATGCGCGATCGCGGATTGCTCGCGCCCGGCCAGGCGAACATGCAGGGCATCATGCAATGGCTGCGCGATCACCCGGCCGAGGGCCGGGCGATCATGCGCGAGAACAAGAGCTGGGTCTTCTTCCGCGAATTGACCGGCCCGGGTCCGCTCGGCGCGATGGGCTATGCCGTCACCGGGCGGACGAGCGCGGCGGCCGATCCCAAATTCGTGCCAATGGGCGCGCCGGTCTTCCTGTCGATGGATCGTGCCGACGCGACCGGCCTGTGGGTGATTCAGGATACCGGCGGCGCGATCAAGGGCGCCAATCGTTTCGACACCTTCTGGGGTGCGGGCGCCGAAGCGCGCGCGATCGCCGGCGGCATGTCGGCGCACGGCACGGCCTTCCTGTTGCTGCCGGTGGGTACGCTGGCGCGGCACGGCGCCCGGTGAGCCGGCACGGGCGGCGACTGGCGCCCGAGGAAGCCGCGCTGTGGAATCGCGTGATTTCCACGGTGCAGCCGCTGCACACCGACCCCCGGCCCGCGGCGATGCCCGAGCCGCTTCCCGAACCGACGACCGAGCCACCGCGCGCGCGCAGGAAGGGGCGCATCCCTGAACCGCGTCCTGCTGCGCCTCCGGTGCCGCCACGCCGCGCGATTCCGGCGCAGGCGACGCTCGACGCCGGGTGGGACCGGCGCCTGTCGCGCGGGCTTGTCGCGCCGGATTGCAGCATCGACCTGCACGGCCACACGCTGGACAGCGCCTATGGACGGCTCGACCGGGGGCTGGAATTCGCGATCGCGCGCGGCGACCGGGTGTTGTTGCTGATCACCGGAAAGCCGCCGCGCCCCGAATCCGAGCGGCCGCATGCGCGCGGCGCGATCCGCGCGGCAGTGAAGGACTGGCTCGCCGCGTCGCGCCATGCCGATCGGATCGCGGCGGTGCGCGGCGCGCATCCGCGTCATGGCGGGCAGGGCGCGCTGTACATTGTCCTGCGTCGTCATCGAACGGCCGTGCCACCAAAATCTTAACCCTTGTCCTGCATTAAGCGCACGAACGGGCGTCTTCGGAGCTCGTAACCGCGGCGCTTGGGGGGAATCTTCAGACAAGTGGAAGGCTTTTCGCTCAAGAGTCGCGCAATTGCCTTTTCGATGTGCGCCGGTGCCGTGGCCTTTATCCTCGCGCTTACGGCGACTTCGCATGGCGAGCTGGACGTGGACAGCGCCACACGCGCGCTGATCGCGGCGATCGTGTGCGGCGCGATGTGCTGGGCGACCGCCGAGCGGACCATTTCCAACACCGCCGCCGCGATCGACGCGGCGATCGAGCGATTGTCGCGCGCCGCGAACGGCGACCTTGAAAGCGAAATTCCCGACGAAGTCGGCGCCTGCGTTCCGCCGCTCGCCGAGGCGATGGAGGGCCTGTTCAGTCAGCTCCACGCCAATTTCGAAAGCGTGCAGCGGCTGGCGATGTTCGATCCGGTCACCGGCCTGCCCAATCGCACCAATTTTCGCCGCACCGTCGAACGCGTGCTCACCGAACTGCCGTCCGAAGGCGTCGCGGGCCTCTATTTCATCGATCTAGACAAGTTCAAGAACGTCAACGACACGCTGGGCCATGCCACGGGCGATGTGCTGCTGGGCATGGTCGCCAATCGCCTGCGCGCGGTGGCCGATCGGTTCGCCGCCGAAGGCAGCACCGGGCAGCCGCTGATCGGCCGGCTGGCGGGCGATGAATTCACCATGTTCTTTCCCGATCTGGGCAATGTCCGCGACGCCGAGCGGATCGCGCGCGGCATTCTGTTCGCCTTGTCCGAAAGTTTCGACCTGGCCGATCAGGAAGTCTCGATCGGCGCCTCGATCGGCGTCGCGCTGCGTCCCGAACACGGCACGAGCCTGACCGAGCTGATGCGCGCGGCCGACGTCGCCATGTATCATGCCAAGTCGCAGGGGCGGGGGCGTGCCGAGCATTTCACCGATATGCTCGCTGCCGAGATCGCCGAGCGCGCGCAGCTCGAAAGCGATTTGCGCGAGGCAGTCGACAAGCAGGAATTCTCGCTTGTCTATCAGCCGCAGGTGAGTGCCGACGACGGCCGGATCGTCGCAGCGGAGGCGCTGCTCCGCTGGCGCCACCCCGACGGGCTGAAGATGCCCGGCGCGTTCCTCGAACGCGCCGAAGAGACGGGGTTGATGGTCGAAATCGGCGAATGGGTGGTGACGAGCGTTGCCGACACCATTTCGCGCTGGGGCAAGCTGGGCATCGAGCAGCGGCTGGCGGTCAATATCAGCCCGCGCCAGCTTGACCATGCGACTTTCTTCCGCCGGTTGCGCGATGCGATGCACGCGGCACGCGCGCCTGCTTCGCTGCTCGAGCTTGAGATCACCGAATCGCTCGCGATGCATTGTTCCGACGATGTCATCGACGCGATTGCCGAACTGCGCGCCGACGGTGCCAGCATCGCGATCGACGATTTTGGCACTGGCTACACCAATCTCACGCGGCTGCGCGAACTGCCGGTCGATCGCGTCAAGCTGGACAACAGCCTGATCCAGCATGTCGCCGACAGCCCCGAGGCGCGCGCCATCGCCCAGGCCGTGATCGGGCTTGTCCACGGGCTCGGCCGCGAGGCGGTTGCCGAGGGCATCGAAAGCGAGGCGCAGGCCAAGGTTCTGCGCGTAATCGGCTGCGATGCGCTGCAAGGCTATGGCATTGCCCAGCCGATGGACGAGGCGGAGTTCCTATCCTGGGTCCGCCGGCCCCATGTCCAGCAATTGCGCGCGTAACGTTCAGGCGAACGCGCGCGCCAGCACTTCCTCATAGACATCGACGAGCGCCGTCAGATCGCGCAGCGCGACGGCTTCGTCGAGCTTGTGCATCGTCGCGTTGAGCAGGCCGAATTCGATCACCGGGCACAGCGCCACCAGGAAGCGCGCGTCGGACGTGCCGCCGCTGGTCGAAAGCTCGGGTGTCACGCCCAGCTTCGCTTCGATCGCGCCGGTCAGCAGATCGGAGAGCGTACCGGGCTGGGTGAGGAACGCCTCGCCCGACACCTTCGCCGTCACTTCGGCTTCCGGTGCGTGCGCGAGCACGATCGCGCGGATGCGCTCGGCAAGCTCGGCGCCCCTGTGCAGGTCGTTGAAGCGGATGCTGAGCCGTGCGCGGGCATGGCCGGGAATCACGTTTGATGCGGGATTGCCGACCTCCAGGTCCGTGACTTCGATGTTCGAAGGCTGGAACCAGTCGGTGCCGGTATCCAGGACCAGCGCGTCGATTTCGCCGAGCGCGGCGACGAGGCGCGTAATCGGATTGTCGGCGAGATGGGGATAGGCGACATGGCCCTGCTTGCCGGGCACGTCGATCCAGATATTGACCGATCCGCGCCGCCCGATCTTGACGGTGTCGCCCAGCCGCATGTTCGACGTCGGTTCGCCGACCAGACACAGGTCGGGGGCGATGTTCATCTGGCGCATGCGATCGATCAGCGCGCGCGTGCCGTAAATCGCCGGGCCTTCCTCGTCGCCGGTGATGATCAGGCTGACCGTCCCTCCGGTTTCGACGCGGGCAAGCGCGGCGACGAAGGCGGCGATCGCGCCCTTCATGTCGACCGCGCCGCGCCCGTAGAGCAAGTCGCCCCGTATTTCCGGGACGAACGGATCGCCCGACCAGCCTTTGCCCGGCGGAACGACGTCGAGATGCCCGGCGAATGCGAAATGCGGTCCGCTTGTTCCCCGGATCGCAAGCAGGTTTTCGACCGGCCCGTCGGGCTCCTCGCCGCTGGTGAAGCGCTCGACCGAGAAGCCGAGCGGGACGAGCGCCGCCTCGAGTACATCGAACACCGCGCCGCGCGCGGGCGTTACGCTCTCGGCCGCGATCAGGGCCTTGGTGAGTTCGACGACATCGGGCATTGCTTGGGCATCAGTCATGGAGGCGGCATTGCCCAAGCTCGATCTCGATACAATCCCCCAGACCAATGCGACCGGCTATCCGCCCGAATATGCCGGGGCTGTCGAGGGGCGCTGGTATCGGCGGCTGGGGTCGGCAAGCGGGCTCAATGAATTCGGCGTCAGCCATGTGACGCTCAGGCCCGGTGCGTGGTCCTCGCAGCGGCACTGGCATGAAGGCGAGGACGAGTTCGTGGTGATGCTGTCGGGCGAGGCGGTTCTGGTCGACGACGAAGGCGAGCATGTGATGCGCGCGGGCGATTGCGCGGCCTTTCCCAGGGGAGAGGCGAACGGTCATGTGCTGCAGAACCGCGGCGATGCAGATTGCGTGTTCGTAGCGGTGGGGCGGCCCTCGGCGAGCGATTGCCACTATCCCGATATCGACATGCATCTGTTCGAGGGGCAGGGGTTTCGGCGCAAGGACGGGAGCGGGTTCGACTAGGTCCTGCCTTTCGTCGCCCCTGCGCAGGCAGAGGCCTATCGCTGTGGCTTTCTGCGTTTCGAATGGACACAAAAGCAGCACGGTGGATGCTGCAACGCGTTCAGCATCACGCTCCGGGTTTGGCGATCTGGCCCGCTATTCCCGATCGCCGTCTGACTCGCTGTCCTGCTTGTCCTTGTCGCGATCCTGTGCCGAAAGCGCCGCACCGATCGCCACGCCCAGCGCGATGCCGATCGCGATATTGTCCATCGCCACGCCCAGCGCGACGCCCACGCCGATACCGATGGCCAGTTTCGATCCGTTCATGGCGCGCTTCTCCTTACTGGGCGGGCATTTCGAATTGTTCGATCACCCAGTCCTCTTCCTGCGCCTTGGCGATCCAGTCCTGCATGAAGGGGTGCTGAAGCACGGCGTTCATATAGGCGGGTGCGAAGCGCGGGATGGGGAGCGAATAGGTGACGATGCGCGTCACCACCGGCGCGAACATGATGTCGACCGCGCCGAACTGTCCGAACAGGAAATCGCCGTCGCCGCCGAAGCGCGCGCGCGCCTGTGCCCATAGCTCCATGATCCGCTGCAGATCCTGCAGCACGTCTTCGTCGGGCTGTTTGGGCGGATAGACCTGGCGGATGTTCATGCTGTGCTTGCGGCGCAGCGCCTGAAAGCTCGAATGCATCTCGGCGGCCATCGATCGCGCCATGCCGCGCGCGGCGGGATCGGTCGGCCAGAATTTGTCGCCGCCCGAAATCTCGTTGAGATATTCGATGATCGCCAGGCTGTCCCAGACGACGATGTCACCGTCCCAGAGGATCGGCACCTTGCCCGAGGACGGCGCGAATTCATCGCCTTCGCGGCGTTTGTCCCAGTCCGAATCGTAGAGCGGGACGACGACTTCCTCGAAGTCGAGCCCCGATTGCTTGCAGGCGAGCCAGCCGCGCAGCGACCAGGACGAATAGGCACGGTTGCCGATGATGAGCTTGCGCATGGCGCGAGAGCTACCCGCGCGCCGGCGTTACGGCAACCGTGCAGCGTCAGCCCTGCGGGACGATCAGATATTTCTCGCCCGTCGCCATCTTCGCATAGGCGCGCAGATTGTCGGGATCGAGCGCTTCGGTGAGGCTCACTTCGCTTGTGAAATGGCTGGCGAAGGTGGTGGTCAGTTCGGCGGCGACGCGCTCGCGCATCGCCTTGTTCACTTCCGGTCCCGCCTTGGCGAGGAAATGCGGGAGGAGATAGCCCGAGACGCTCCACGACATGCCCACCGAGCGCGGCACCTGCACCGGCGAACGATCGAGCATGCCATAGACATAGACCTGCTTGTGCCGGGGCGAGCCATAGCGATTATAGGGTTCGTCGCGGGTAAGCGCGGTCTCCATCGCGGCCACCAGCTCGCCGGACAGGCTACCGCCCACCGCATCGAAGGCGAGCGTCGCATCGACCAGGGCGCAGGCATCCGCGAGCGTCTTGCGGAAATCGTCCTTCGAGCTGTCGGCGATGTATTTCACGTCGAGATCGCGCAGGATCGCCGCCTGTTCGTCGCTGCGCACCACGCCGATCAGCGGGACATTGTCGTCGCGGCAGATGCGCGCGAGCATCTGGCCGAGATTGGAAGCGGCGGCAGTGTGGATCAGCGCCTTGTGCCCCTCCATCCGCATCGTTTCGACCATCGACAGCGCGGTGAGCGGATTGACGAAGGCAGCGGCACCATCACGCGCCGACGCGCCTTCGGGCAGTGGCAGAACATCCTTTGCGCGAGCGACTCGATGGGTTGCATAGGTCGACCCTCCGAACAGCGCGACGGTGCGCCCCATCAGATGCTGCGCATCGGGTCCGGCGGCGATCACCTTGCCCGCGCCTTCATTGCCGACCGGCATCGATTCGCCCTGCCGCGCGGCGACCGTGGGCAGCGCCTGCTCTGGGATGGCGAAGGTCAGCACCGGCCGGTCGGCGCTGCCGCTCGATTTCATGGTCGACACATCGGCGGGGCCGAGCAGCAGCCCGAGATCGGAGGGATTGATCGGCGCGGCTTCCATCGCGACGATCACCTGGTCGCCGCCCGGTTCCTCCAGCGAAACCGGTTCGAGCGAGAGGGTAAGGGTGCTGTCCGCGATTTTCGAGCGCAGCTCCAGCGCATTGGCCGGTATGGTCATCGATATTTCCTTTGTGTCTTCACGCGGCTTCAGCCCATTTCGGCGAGCAGCTTGTCGAGCGTCGCGGGATAGCTGCGTATGCGCACGCCGATGGCATTGCGGATCGCGTTGGTGATTGCCGCGCCCGCGCCCGAAATGCCGAGCTCGCCGATCCCCTTGGACTGAAGCGGGCAAGTCAGATCGTCGCGTTCCTCGAGGAAATGCACGTCGATCTGCGGCACGTCGAGATTCACCGGCAAGTGATATTCGGCAAGGTCGCGATTGACGATGTGGCCGTCGCGCAGGTCATGGACCAGCTCTTCGGTCAGTGCCGAACCGATGCCGAACACCATCCCGCCGATACATTGCGAGCGCGCGGTCTTTTCGTTGAGGATGCGCCCGGCGGCGAAGCTGCCGAGCATGCGGCGAACGCGCACTTCACCGGTAACGTCGTTGACGCCGACTTCGGCGAAGAAGGCACCATAGGCGGCCTGTGCATATTCCTTGCTGGTCTTGCCGGGCTTGAACACGCCATGCGCCGAAATCGGCCCTGCGCCGAGCGTATCGGCGAGCGGAATGCGGCGGTTGTCGAGGATGACGTCGCCGTCGCTGAGCACCAGACCGTCGGCGACGAGGCCGAGCCGGTCGGCGAGTTCCCGTTTCACCGCGACACAGGCCTCGAGCACTGCCGAGCCGCTGGAGGACGCGCCCCAGCTCCCGCCCGAGCCTGGGCCGGGGGGAAGCTCGGTATCGCCGAGAATGACGCGGACACGCTCGCGCGGCAGGCCGAGCATGTCGGCGGCGATCTGACCCAGCACGGCATAGGTGCCGGTGCCGATATCGGTCATGTCGGTTTCGACCACGGCATCGCCCTCCGTGGTCAGCGTTACCCGCGCCTCGGCCGGTGACGTGATGTTCTTGCGCGCCGCGCTGGCGACGCCATAGCCGATGCGCCACTCGCCGTCGCGCATCTCGCCGGGGCGGGCGGGGCGCTTGTCCCAGCCGAAGCGGCGCGCGCCGTCGTCGAGGCATTCGGCGAGCATGCGCGAGCTGTAGGGAATATCCTGTTCGGGATGGCGATCGGGCAAATTGCGCTTGCGCAGTTCGATCGGATCGATGCCGGTCGCTTCGGCGAGTTCGTCCATCGCGTTTTCGATCGCGAGCATGCCGATCGCTTCGCCCGGCGCGCGCATCGATCCCGCGCAGGGCCGGTTCACGCGCGCGATTTCGTGGCGATAGCGGCGACTGGCACCGCCATAGAGGAAGTGCGTCGCCTGCGCGACCGGCTCGGAAAAGGCCTCGCCGGGCAATTGCGAGACGCGGGCTTCGTGGGCGAGGCCGGTGAGCACGCCGTCCTTGTCCGCTGCCAGGCGCACGCGCTGGCGCGATTCGGAGCGGCGGACGGTGGTTTCGAACACCTGCTGGCGGCTCATCGCGATCTTGACCGGACGACCGATATCGCGCGCCGCGATCGCGGCGGCGACGGCCTCCGGCGCGATGCCGAGCTTCGATCCGAAGCCCCCGCCGACATAGGGCGCGTGGATGCGGATATTGGCCGGATCGATGCCGAGCGAGTCCGCCAGCTCGTTCCGGTTGTATTTGAGCATCTGATAGCTGCCCCATAGTGTCAGCTTTTCGCCGTCCCACGACGCCACCGAGGCGTGCGGTTCCATCGGCGCGTTGCTTTGCGCAGGCGTGGTGTAGGTCGCGTCGATCGTGAAGGCGGCATCGGCGAAGGCCGCGTCGAAATCTCCGAAATCCTGCTGCTTCTTCTCGGGCGCTTCGACGGTCGTGCCCTCGGCTTCGGGATCGAAGGCGCCGTCCTCCTCGGGTGCGAAGCGAAGGTCGAGCGACTGGGCGGCATGACGCGCCTGTTCGAATGTCTCGGCGACGACCAAGGCGATCGGCTGGCCGAGATATTCGATTTGCTCGGCGCCCTGCACCGGCGCCTGATTGGCGGTGCCCTGCGCCGGGTTGCGCAGGAAGCGGTCGCCCGAAAAGACACCGAGCACGCCCGGCACGCCGCGCACCACATCCTCGCCGAGCAAGAGCAGCCGGCCCTTGGCGATCGTCGCGCGGACGAGCACGCCATAGGCACAGTTTTCGGGCGCATATTCATGCGCATAGGTCGCGCGGCCGCTGACCTTGAGCGGGCCTTCGGGCCGGTCGAGCGGGGCGCCGGTGAGATGTTGCGCGGTGTGATCGAGCAGGCGGCGCGTGTCCGCCGCGTCCATGACCAGTTCCTTGCTCATGCCGGCACCTCCAGTCCGCTGGCTTCGCCCAGCACGGCAGCGAGCGTGCGGCGCGCGAGCGGTATCTTGAAATCATTGCTGCCCTGGCCCTGAGCGGCATCGACGAGCAGTTCGCCGGCAAGCGCGAAGAGTTCGCGGGCGGGGGCTTCGCCGACCAGCATCGCTTCGATCCTTTTGTCCTGCCAGGGCATGGGCGCGAGCCCGCCGAAAGCGAGCGAAGCGTCAGCGATTACGCCATCTTCCAGGCGGATCACCGCCGCGACCGAGACCAGCGCGAAGGCATAGGAAGCGCGGTCGCGCACCTTGCGATAGACGTGGCAGCCGCCGCGTGGTGCGGGCAGGCGGACGGCGCGGATCAGCTCGCCCGGCGCCAGCACATTCTCGATATGCGGCGCCTCGCCGGGGAGGCAGTAGAATTCGTCGATCGGAATGGTGCGCGTGGCGCCATCGGGGGCGATCGTTTCGACTTGCGCGTCGAGCGCGCGCATCGCCACCGCCATGTCGCTGGGATGCGTCGCGATGCACTGTTCGCTGCCGCCGAGGATCGCGTGGATGCGATTGAACCCGTCTTTCGCCTGACAGCCGCTGCCGGGCTGGCGTTTGTTGCACCGCATGGCAGTGTCGTAGAAATAATAGCAGCGCGTGCGCTGGAGCAGATTGCCGCCGGTCGTCGCCTTGTTGCGCAACTGGCCGCTGGCACCCGCCAGCAGCGCGCGCGAGAGGACGCCGTAATCGCGGCGGATACGCGGATCGGCGGCGAGATCGCTGTTGGGAACGAGCGCGCCGATGCGCAGGCCGCCGTCCTCGGTTTCCTCGATCTCGCCCATGTCGAGATGACTGATGTCGACAAGCTTTGCCGGCGCCATCACTTCGAGTTTCATCAGATCGAGCAGATTGGTGCCACCGGCGATGAAGCTGGTGCCCGCTTCGGCGCCGCTGGTGGCGGCTTCGGCGGGGGAGGCGGCGCGGGCATAGTCGAACGGCCTCACTTGGCGCCTCCCGCGACTTCGGCAATGGCGTCGACGATGTTGGGATAGGCCGAGCAGCGGCAGAGATTGCCGCTCATCCGCTCGGCAATCTCATCGGTGGAGAGGTCGGGAGCGCCTTCGAGATCGGCCGAGACATAGCTCGGCCAGCCCTGCTTCGCTTCGTCGAGCATCGCGGTCGCCGAACAGATCTGGCCCGGTGTGCAATAGCCGCACTGAAACCCGTCATGGCGGACGAACGCGGATTGCATCGGCGAAAGCTGGTCGGGATCGCCGAGTCCTTCGATCGTGGTGATCGCATCGGTATCGTGCATCGCCGCCAGCGTGAGGCAGCTGTTGATGCGCCGCCCGTTGATCAGGACGGTGCAGGCGCCGCACTGGCCGTGATCGCACCCCTTTTTGGTGCCGGTAAGGCCGATGTGATTGCGCAGCGCATCGAGGATGGTCGTACGCGAGTCGATGTCGAGCATATGGTGCTCGCCATTGACTGTGAGCGTGATGTGCATGGGTTTCTCCCGAGTGGTCAGTTCGGGGACGCGCGGGCGCTGGCGATGGTTTCAAATGCGAATGGTTCGCAGGGGGGATGGAAACTTAGCGTCGTTTGCCCTGAGCTTGTCGAAGGGCTGTTCTTCTTCTTGCGCCGGGACGAAGAAAAGGGCGGCGCTTCGACGAGCTCAGCGCAAGCGGTGGCGTGCGCCCTCAGCGTGTCTCGACTTCGCTCGACAAGAACGGAGAGCTACGTCGATTTACCCGATCGCTTCGAGCACGGCGGCGCGTAGTTCGGGGATGCCCATGCCCTTTTCGCTCGACGTGGCGAGGATGTCGGGATGCGCGGCGGGACGCTTGCGCGCCTCGGCGGCGGTGCGATCGAGCACGTCGGCGAGCTCTGTCGCCTTCACCTTGTCGGCCTTGGTCAGCACGATGCGATAGCTGACCGCCGCCTTGTCGAGCATCTCGAGGATTTCGCGATCGACGTCCTTGATGCCGTGGCGGCTGTCGATCAGTACCAGCGCGCGCTTGAGGACGTCACGGCCGCGCAGGAAATCGTTCACCAGGAAGCGCCACTTCTTGACGACGTCCTTGGGCGCCTTGGCGAAGCCGTAACCGGGCATGTCGACCAGCCGGAAGGCGAGCGGATCGCCCACATCGAAGAAATTGAGCTCCTGCGTCCGCCCCGGCGTGACCGAGGTGCGCGCGATCGCCTTGCGCCCGGTGAGCGCGTTGATCAGCGAGGACTTTCCGACATTCGATCGCCCCGCGAATGCGACTTCGGGGACATCGGGATCGGGCAGGAAGCGCAGCTCGGGCGCGGACTTCAGAAAATCGACGCGCCCGGCAAATGCCTTGCGTGCGGTTTCGAGCGTTTCCTCGTCGAAGCCGGCCGTCATCCCGCCGGTTTCTTCTTGAGATGCGGGTGCCGGCTGTAGAGCCACGCCTGCTGACCGATGGTGATCATGTTCGAGGTGATCCAGTAGATCTGCAGGCCAACCGCGAACGGTGCCATCATGAACATCATCACCCAGGGCATGAACGCGAAGATCTGCTTTTGCGTATCATCCATCGGCTGCGGATTGAGCTTGAACTGGAAGTACATCGAAACGCCCAGCAGGATCGGCACGACGCCGATATGGAGGAACGACGGCAGCATGCCCGCCCAGGGCGCATAGCCGAAGAAATCGAGCGGCGTGACCGGATCGGGCGCCGACAGATCGTTGATCCACAGGATGAACGGCTGATGCCGCATTTCGATCGTCAGGATCAGCACCTTGTAGAGCGCGAACATGATCGGGATCTGCAGGAACATGGGCAAACAGCCGGCGAGCGGGTTCACCTTCTCGTCCTTGTAGAGCTTCATCATCTCCTGCTGGAGCTTTTCCTTGTTGTCCTTGTAGCGTTCCTGCAGCGCCTTCATTTTCGGCTGCACCACGCGCATCGCCGCCATCGACTGGAACTGCTTGTGCGCGACGGGGAACAGCAGGAGGCGGATCGTGATCGTCAGCAGGATGATCGCAAGGCCGAAATTCTTGACCATGCGGAACAGCCAGTCGAGATAATAGAAGATCGGTTTTTCGACGATGCCGAACCAGCCCCAGTCGATCATCTTGTCGAACTCGACGATGCCGAGATCTTCCTCATAGGTATCGATCAGGCGGGTTTCCTTGGCGCCGGCGAAGAAGCGCGAGGATTGCGTGACTTGCTGTCCTGGCGCGATTTCAACGGCGTTGCGAACCGAGTAATCGGCCTGGAAGCGGCCGGTGCCGCCCGAACGCAGGCGCAGCGAAACCGGCAGGCCCTGATCGGGAACCAGTGCGGTCTGCCAATAGTGATCGGAAAAACCGGCCCAGCCGCCGACGGTTTCGTAGGACGAGGGTTCGTCCTCGATATCGCCATAGTTGACATAGTCCGCCACGCCTTCGGACACCGCCAGCGGCCCGACATGCGCGACCCAGAGATCCTGGTCGTCGGATTCACCGCGGCGGCTGATCAGCCCATAGGGCGCGACCGCGATCGGCGCGCCGCCGACATTCTGGACCGTCTGGCGGATCGAAAACATGTAATCGGCATCGACCGACAGCTCGATGCGGAAGCGCTGGCTGCCCTTCGTTGTCGTCAGGGTTACCGGGCTGTCGGGAGTCAGCGTTTCGCCGCTCGCCTGCCACACCGTGTCCGGGCCGGGTTCGGTAACGCCCGTGCCGCGCCAGCCGAACTGCGCGAAATAGGCATTCTCCGTGCCCGAAGGCGACAGCAGGTGAATTGGCGGCGAATCGTCTTCGACGGTCTCGTTATACTGTTTGAGAACCAGGTCATCGATCCGCGCGCCCTTGAGATTGATCGATCCGCTGAGCGAAGGCGTGTCGATCCGCACGCGCGGTGTTTCGCCAAGCACGATCCGGCGATCGCGAATCGCAGTCACCGTGTCGGCGGCCGGATCGGCCGCTTCCTGATCGGGAACCACGATTTCGCCTTGCTCGGCCTGCGGCGCGGGCGTGCTGGCGGGGGGCATGAAATGATTCATGATCGGCTGCCAGGCGAACAGGATAAACGCCGCCAGCACACCAAAGATGATGAGATTCTTCTGCTCTTCTTTCACCAATTATCCCCGTATCGAGCGATCACGGCACCGGATCATAGCCGTGGCCGCCCCAAGGATGGCAGCGCGCGATGCGCTTTGCCGCCAGCCAGCTTCCCTTCAGCGCCCCATAGCGGCGGAGCGCCTCGATTGCATAGGCCGAACAGGTCGGTTGATAGCGGCAGCTCGGCGGCAATATCGCCGAAGGGCCGATCTGCCACGCGCGCGCCAGCAGGATGAGCAGCTTCGCGATCATGCGCTTTCCACCCTTGGCGCGGCCTTTGCCAGTGCCTTGCGCAATTCATGGTCGAGTTTCGAAAAGTCGCGTTCGACTCCGCTCTGGCGGCCGATCAGCACATGGTCGGCGCCGGCGATTCCCGCATTGGGAAGCACTGCGCGCGCCAGTTCGCGCAACCGCCGCTTCATGCGGTTGCGCGTCACGGCATTGCCGACCTTTTTGGAAACCGTGATGCCGATGCGCATTTGCGAATCGCCGTCGCCGCGATCGCGCACCAAAAGAACGAAGCCGGGCATGGGGGCCCGGCGTCCGTTATTCGCTGCGAGATATTCGCTGCGGCGCGTCATGCGGGCAAGCGCCACACCTGCCCGCGCGCCCGGCGCGGTTACGCCGACAGCTTCTTGCGACCGCGCGCGCGGCGGGCGCGGATTACCTTGCGGCCGCCCGGTGTCGCCATGCGTGCGCGGAAGCCGTGCCGGCGCGCCCGCACCAGATTGCTCGGCTGAAAAGTCCGCTTCATCGCTCATCCTCAGGATTCTGGAACGTAAAAAGGCCGCCCCGAAGACGGCCGTGTGAAGCGCGCTCATAGGCAAAGCGCAGGCGCGTGTCAACGCGTCCGCCCTTCGCCCCCGATCGCGGTATCGGTAATGCCTGTTATGATCGGCGCTGCGGGGCGTTCGGGTTCGATTTCCACCGTCGCTATGGTCACGATCGTTTCGGTTTCGGTCTGGCGCTTGCGCCGGCGCAATGCGCTCGGGCGGCGGAGCACGCGGTCGGCGAAATGGCCGAATCGGGGCCAGCGCTGCTTTGCCTCGACGAAGCGATAGCGCGCCCAGCGCGAATGCCGCAGCACCATCACCAGCCCCAGCGCGAACACCGGAACGCCCCCGGGCCCCGGTATAACGCCGACAAAAGGCGCTGCGACCATCAATGTCGTGCCGGTCGTCAACATGGTGATTCGCACCACCGGATGGGCGGGTTTTCGAAACTTGCGGAGTGGCGGAGCGGACATTGCCGCTCCCATGTGGGCGCGCGCGCGATTCGCTGCAAGCCAATCCATCGTGAATGTGGCATTCCCCGGCGCGATTAACCCGTTATGCTGCGATCGCGGGGGAATTGGGGGGAAACATCTTGGTCGCGATCGTATCGACCGTCGCCTATCTGGGGCTCGAGGCGCGCGGCGTCGAAGTGCAGGTGCAGGTCGCGCCGGGCGTTCCTGCCTTCGTTGTCGTCGGCCTGCCCGACAAGGCAGTGGCGGAAAGCCGCGAGCGGGTGCGCGCCGCCGTTGCCGCGATCGGCCTCGCGCTGCCGCCCAAGCGGATCACCGTCAATCTTTCGCCCGCCGATCTGCCCAAGGAAGGATCGCATTACGATCTGCCGATCGCGATGGGGCTGCTCGCGGCGATGGGTGTCGTCGATGCCGAGACGCTGGCGGGCTATGTCGTGGTCGGCGAACTGGGGCTCGACGGGCGAATCGCGCCGTCGCCGGGAGTGCTGCTCGCCGCGCTGCATGCCTCGGAAACGGGCAAGGGGCTGATCTGCCCCGCCGCGCAGGGCAGCGAGGCGGCATGGGCGGGATCGATCGAAGTCGTCGCGGCGCCCGACCTGATTTCGCTGCTCAATCACTTCAAGGGAAACCAGCTTCTCACCGCGCCGCAACCGGGCGAAGCCGAAGCGCCCGATCATGGCCCCGATCTCAGACAGGTGAAGGGGCAGGAGACTGCCAAGCGTGCGCTGGAGATCGCCGCTGCGGGCGGCCACAACCTGCTGATGTGCGGGCCGCCGGGCGCGGGCAAGTCGCTGCTGGCATCGTGCCTGCCGGGGATATTGCCGCCGCTTGATGCGGCAGAGGCGCTCGGTATTATGTAGCAAACGCACCAAGGCGATTACGTCGATCCCCGGCAGGGGTTACGAACGTATCGCAGATGGTGGCGTAGCGTGATTGCGGCTCTCATGGCGCTCGCTTTGGGGTTAGGTGGTCAAGGATTCCCCATATGGCGTAACCACGAGTCCGTCGCCTTCGGTGTTTGCAAGTCTATCTCTGTAGAGCTGGAGCTGCATGAGGGGGCGTTCGTGACGCATCCCGACCGTGAAGGTCCGGGCTGTAACCCGAGGTTCAGCTTCGGGCGGGTCGGTAGCGATTTTATATCGGGCCAAGGCGGTGACAATAAAGTGAACGCGCTCAGGGTCGGGTTGCCACGGCATATGCTCAATGCTCAGGTTGCTCTCACCCCAGTGAGGGAATTCCTCGCCGGGCATCAGCGCGTCAACTTCGTTTTTGTTGGAGCTAAGCCAATTAGCCCTTTTGCGGGCGACGTAGTCACTCCAATCCTCTCCAGGAGAGGCACCGGAGGAGTGCGTGATGACATTGGTCGCCATTGTCTCGCCGATATTTGTAAAAATGACGCGGTAATAAATGCTGAACAGGTTACCTTCGATCACAATACGTTCAACGCGAACTTCAATATCTATCCAAGCTCTCTGCGCTTGTTCGGAAAGCTCGTTTTGACGAACCATAGCCTTCGTGGCATCGCCGGTGTCTTCTACAGCTTTTCGCGTATAGTAGAGCGTCCAGAAGAGACCTATCAGGCCAGCAGTGGAAGCCCAGAAACCCCACTTTGCCCAAAATGCGCTATCTTCCCCAGCCTTGGCCGCGCGCCATTGAGCGCAAAGATCGCTCTCGTCGTGCCCCTTTGGGTCATCGCATGGGCGGCGATATTCGAAGGTTTGGGCTGGAACTCCCCCCGGCATCATAGACGGGTCAACTTCTTCTGGCTTGTCGGAGGCGTAGCGATATTGCTGATGCCGTTGGTTATTGGAATAATTTAGGGAGGCAACGTAAAATCCTAGGCCAAAACATAAGAATAGAAGCGCGACGCCTGTTACAACCGCAATTCCTTTGCCCCAATCGCTTCCAGACATTGTATCAGAAACACCGCCGTAAATTTGCCCCGGCTAATCTTGTTCCTGATATTCGGCTCTGAGTCCATAACGCCAATATCCGCCAGCTTACCCACCAGCTCCGCATAGGTGACGCCCCGGCGCTTCAATTCGCCTTTGAGCATCCCCTTAACGCGGTCCTCCCATTCCTTCTCTGCTACCGGCATACCGCCTCCTATGATGTGATATGCCATCATAGGCGATACATTCGCCATTGACAACGGTGCATAGTGTCATCATAAAGAGTGCATAAGCACTGGAAACGATGACATGGCACAGCACTTTCTTCTCTCGGCAAAAGCACGCACCCTCAGCCTCAAGGCTGTTTTCAAGATGGGTGAGGACAAGGCTTACGAGACGTTCTGCGAAATGCGCTGGCCGGAAAACGACGGTGAAGCGGTTTGCCCGAAGTGCGGTTGCACCGAGACGTACAACATCACGTCGCGCCGTCGCTTCAAGTGCGTTGCCTGCTACCACCAGTTTTCGGTGACTTCGGGAACGATCTTCGCCAGCCGCAAGCTCAGCTACACCGACCTTCTCGCCGCGATCGTCATTTTCGTGAACGGCGCCAAGGGCGTTTCGGCCCTCCAGGTCAGCCGCGATCTCGACGTGCAGTATAAGACCGCGTTCGTTCTCGCTCACAAGCTGCGCGAGGCGATGGCGCTTGAGGATGCAGAGCAGAAGCTTGGCGGAACGGTCGAAGTCGACGGCGCCTATTTCGGCGGCTATGTGAAGCCTGCCAATGAGCGCGCCGACCGTAAGGATCGCCGCTTGCTCGCGAACCAGTCGGGCAAGCGCCAGTCGGTTGTTGTGATCCGCGAACGCGATGGCGACATGCTGACGTTCGTCGGCAAGCATGAAAGCGATGGCGTCGAAGCGGTCGCTGCTCGCGTCGATACCGATGCCGTGATCCACGCCGACGAAGCTTCGCATTGGGATGTGCTGCACGCTCGCAACGAAGTGCGCCGGATCAATCACAGCGAGGCTTATTCGCTCAACGGTGCCTGCACGAACATGGCAGAGAGTTTCTTCAGCCGCCTGCGCCGCGCCGAAATCGGCACGCACCACCATATCGCGGGGCCGTATCTCAACGCCTATGCGGGCGAAATGGCGTGGCGTGAGGATAACCGCCGCGTGTCGAACGGTGCGCAGGCTGGCATGGTTCTGGAGGCCGCTATGGACGCTCCGGTATCGCGCCAGTGGAAAGGGTATTGGCAGCGAGCGGCAGCATAAAATCGATGGAATGATTCACAAAATTATTGAATCCTAAACCGCTCCCCGCTATCTGATCCTCATCATCCTAGCAGGCATATCCTGTTAGACAGGCCGGGGCTATCGCTCCGGCCTTTGTCGTTCTATGTACTGGCACTATGCGCAAAGTCATTGTGTATGTGGACGGCTTCAATCTGTACCACGCGATAGAACAACTCAAACGGCCAGAGCTGAAATGGCTCAACCTCAGGGCTGTTGCCGAAGGGCTTCTCCGCAAGGATGAAGTCCTCAAGAGCGTGAAGTACTTTTCAGCGTATGCCACTTGGAAGCCAGACGGGCTAAGCCGCCACAAAGCATATGTTGCTGCGCTGCGCTCAGTGGGAATTGATGTCCACCTGGGCCAATTTAAAGAAAAACCAAGGCGATGCCGGTCGTGCAATCAGCGATGGACAAGTCACGAAGAAAAAGAAACGGACGTCCAGATTGCAGTCCATATGGTTTCCGATGCTCTTGCAGGTGCCTGCGACAGAATAATATTAATCAGTGCCGATACGGATTTGGCTCCACCCATTAAAATGATTGCGCAATTAGCTCCACATGTTGAGGTGTTTGTTGCAACGCCGCCAAACCGATATAAAATATGCCGCGCCCTTGGGCCAAAAATGCAAATTGGAACCGAACGATTGGAAGCGGCGCAATTCGCTGATATTGTACAAGTGGATAGTGAACGCTCCATCGAGCGCCCTGCGAATTTTCGGGCTAATAGGCGTGGCCTTTAACCGCCCCAAGCTCATACACCTAGAGTTCGCCCTGATAGCCGCCCTCACGGTGCTAGCGCTGGCAGCGGGCGTGTATGGGCTTCTCTAGCGCACGATCTCCCATTGAAGCCAAAGCCCGGTTTCCTCGATAGAACGCACCACGCCCTTGTCGCGCTTGTCCCGTAGGACGTGCCCGACACGCCGGGTCATGATGTTGGTGATTTCGGAAGTTACTTCCAAGCCCCGTTGCTGCACCACCATGCTGGCGATCTCCCGCGTTGATAGCGGACCCTTGGCTATGCGGAGGATCGACAGGACGGCGCGCGACATTTCCCCGCGCTTGCTCCACGATTTAGGCGGCGTGAATACCTTTGGAAGCACGCTCTCAGCCACGAAGTCGGGAGCGAACAGCCGTAGCGTGGCGTCCAGATGCTCCAATTCCTCCGATAGCCTCTGAATGTCCGCGTGACACCGCGCTATTGCTCCGGTGATCTCTGCGCGCTTGGCTTTGAGCGCTTCTAGGGCGTAGTCCGTCATATGCAGACATTACGCATCGCGTGCGATTACGTCTGTACTTACGTTGGTGCGTTTGCTACATAATGCCGGAGGCGCTGGAAGTGACGATGGTGGCGTCGGTGGCGGGGACGCTGCAGGACGGCAAGCTGACGCGCACGCGCCCGTTCCGCAGTCCGCATCACTCGGCATCGATGGCGGCGCTGGTCGGCGGCGGGCTGAAAGTGAAGCCGGGTGAAGTCAGCCTCGCGCATCTGGGAGTGCTGTTTCTCGACGAGCTGCCCGAATTCCAGCGTGCGGTGCTCGATTCGCTGCGCCAGCCGCTCGAAACCGGAATGGTCAGCGTCGCGCGGGCCAATGCGCATGTAAGTTTTCCTGCCCGGGTGCAGCTGGTTGCCGCGATGAATCCCTGCCGATGCGGGCATTTGGGCGATCCCGCGCTCGCCTGTGCGCGGGCGCCGAAATGCGCGGCGGACTATCAGGCAAAGGTGTCCGGGCCGCTGCTCGACCGGATCGACCTGCATGTCGACGTCCAGCCGGTGACCGCTGCCGACCTCGTCCTGCCGCCGCCCGCCGAAGGTTCGTCCGAAGTTGCGGCGCGAGTCGCGGCGGCGCGGGCGGTGCAGGGCGACCGGCTGGCCGAGAGCGACGCGCGCACCAATGCCGAACTGGAAGGCGACGCGCTCGAACGCTTTGCCACGCCGGACGAGGCGGGGCGCCAGTTGCTCGCGCAGGCGGCCGAGGCAATGCGCATGTCCGCGCGCGGCTATACGCGCGTGTTGCGGGTAGCGCGCACCATCGCCGACCTGGCGGAGAGCGAAGCGGTGACGCGCATCCATGTCGCCGAAGCGCTCGGCTATCGCCGACAGCCGCCGCGCAGTTGAGTGGTTCCATGCCGCTTGCATCGCCGATCATAGCTGCCACTATGGCCGACATGGTCGCATCCCTCGCCATTCTTCCGTGCCGCGATGTCGGGTTTCGCCGGCCGATTCGTCTGGTTGGCTGAGGTCTGCTTCCGCTGATGCCGACGCTCACCGAAATGCTTCAGAAAGCCCGCCGTGCCGTGTTGCGGCAGGGCATTTCCGAACAGGATGCAGACGAATTGGTACAGGACGCGTTCCTCAAGGTGGAAAAATATCAGCGCACCAATGCGGCGCGCTCGGAAGAGGCGTTGCTGATCACTGCCGCGGTCAATCTGTCGATCGACCGGCAGCGCCGCGCGGCGCGGCTGCGGTTCACCGAGATTGACGATTTGCAGCATATCGCCGATGCGACCCCCGGCCCGGCGCAGATCGTCGAGCAGCAGGCCCGACTGCGCGAAGTGGCGCGGCAGATGGAGCGCTTGCCCGAACGCACGCGCCGCATTCTGCTCAAGCGTCGCCTCGAGGAAATGAGCTATGCCGAGATCGCGAAAAGCGAAGGGATGAGCGTCGCGGCGGTGGAGAAGCAGGTGGCGCGCGCCACGCTGCAACTGATGCAATGGGTATCGCACTGGTGACCGACGCGTTCGCACAGGATTCTATCGAGGCCGAAGCCGCCGCCTGGGTCGCGCGGCTGCAGGGCGAGCCGACGCCCGAGGCGCAGGCGGGGCTGCGGGCGTGGCTCGACGCCGATGCCGCGCATGCCGATGCCTTCGAACGCGCGACTGAGATCTGGGCGATGATTCCCGGCGCCGCACTGTGGCTGGATGCGGAGCGCGAGACCGGCGCGGCGGCGCCCGACCCCGCGCCGGCGGTACGCAACCGGCGCCCGGTGCTCGCGCTCGCCGCCTCGCTGCTGCTGCTGCTGACATTCGGCGGCTTTTGGTGGGCATTCGCCGACGCGTCGGGCTATACGACGCGTGCCGGGGAGCAGAAGGTAGTGACGCTCGACGACGGCAGCCGCGTGGCGCTCAATACCGACAGCCGTGTCGACGTCGCCTTCAGTTCCGGTCTGCGCCATGTGCGCCTCGAACGCGGCGAGGCGATGTTCGAAGTCGCGCATGATGCGGACCGGCCGTTCATCGTCGATGCCGGCAACAAGCAGGTGCGCGCGATCGGCACCGAATTCATCGTTCGGCGGAACGGCGCCGAGGTTACCGTGACGCTGATCGAAGGCAGGGTTTCGGTGTCGGACATCGCGCCGCGCGGCGACACAGCGGTTCCGGCGCCGCCGGCGCAGCTTTCGCCGGGCGAACGACTGACCGCGCCTGCGCAGGGGCAGCAGATGATCGCGCGCGAATCGATCGAAGTCGCGACCGCATGGCGGCGCGGCCAGGCGGTGTTCGATGATACGCCGCTGGCCGCCGCGGCGTCGGAACTAAACCGTTATGGCGGGCCGCGCTTGGAGATCGCCGATCCGCATGTCGCGGCGCTGCCGGTGTCGGGCGTCTTCGCCACCAACGACACCCGCGAGTTCGCCGACGCAGTCGCGGCGCTGCACGGGCTTCATGTCCGCAAAAGCGGGGATATCATTCAAATCGTTCGCTGAATCGAGCGGTTTTACCTTTTTGTGTCGCTGTCATGTCGGTTTTGCGATGCAGCAACGTCTACCCTTTTGGAGCCGAACGGGGTCGCGCTCGAAAAATGGGGGGCAGAAAATGCTATCGAGATTCACTTTGGCGGCGCTTGCCGCATCCACCAGCATCATGCCGGTGGCGCAGGCACAGGCCGAAGCGCGGTTCAGCTTCGACCTGCCCGCGCAATCGCTCGAAACCTCGCTGCGCGCGGTCGCGGCGCGCACGGGCACCAATATTGTCTTTTCCAGCGCCGAGGTGGCGAACAAGACCGCCGCGCCGCTGCGCGGCAGCCACTCGGCACGGTCCGCCTATCAGGCGCTGCTCGCCGGCTCCGGCCTGTCGCTGACCGTGACAAGCGGCGGCTCCTTTGTCGTCCGCACGGCGCCGGCGCGACAGAGCGGGCAGCAGCAGCAGGGCAGGGGTACGCTCGCGGGGCATGTCACCGGCCCGGATGGCGCGGCCGGCGTCACCGGCGCGCTGGTGCGCATCGTCGAAACGGGGGCGACCACCGCCGTCGATGAATATGGCAATTTTCGATTTCCCGGCATTCGGGCGGGCACCTACACGGTGGAAATCTCGTTCCTCGGCTACGAAACCGTCACGCGGACCGTGACGGTCACGCCGGGAGACAGCACGCGCGTGGATCTCGCGCTCGGCGGTTCGACGGATGTCGCCGGCGCCGAAATCGTCGTCTATGGCTCGCTCAGCGCGCGCGCCAACGCACTCAACCAGCAGCGCACCGCCGACAACAGCGCCGACGTGGTCTCGGCCGACGATCTCGGCAATTTCACCGGCACGACCTTTTCCGAAGCGCTGCGGCGCGTGCCCGGCATTTCGTTCCAGCGTGATTCGGCGACCGGCGACGGCAGCAATGTGATCGTGCGCGGCTTCGAGCCGGACATGAACCAGGTCAAGCTCAACGGGCTCAACCTGCCCGTGGGCAACGGCAGCAGCCGTTCGGCCGACCTTTCCAACCTGCTGGCGGATTCGGTGAGCAGCATCACCGTCAACAAGACGCTGCTGCCCAGCCACGACAGCGCCGGCACCGGCGGCCTGATCGAGATCGAGACGATGTCGCCGCTCGATCGGCCGCGCCGCTACGCCAATCTGCTGGTCGAAGGTGGGCAGGCCTCCGACGATTTCGACAGCGATTATCTGGTTTCCGGCACGATCGCCGGCACGTTCGGCAACGATTTCGGTCTGAGCGCGTCGGTCCAGTATCGCAACCACGAGCAGCGCACGATCGGCTATGGCACGACGATCCGCACCGGCCGGGCACTGCCGCTCGACGAGAACGGGCTGCCGACCTACGAATCGACCGACGAGATCGATCCCTATGCCACCTTTCCCTTCGTGGAGGGAGCCGATCAGGCCTATGTCACCGGCCTGACGACGCGGTTCGACCATATCGAGACCGAATATTTCACCGGCACGCTTTCCGCCGAATGGCAGGTTGCCAGCCACACCAATCTGAAATTCGATTTCCAGCATTCGGAAACCAACCAGACCTACTATAGCCTGGCCGACACTTTTTCGGTTTCGGCCGAATATAGCGATCTGCCGGGGGGCTATGACGGCCCCGAACTGAGCGTCGATCTGACACCGGGCAACGAGGCGATTTCGCGCTCGCAAAGCTATGGCTTTTCGCGCGACGTCAAGAATGTCTCGGACACCTATGCGCTGAACGGCAAGACCAATCTCGGCGCGTTCGAGATCAAATATCTCGCCGGCTATGCGCATGGGTCGTTGACCAACCCGCGCGGCTTTTCGCAATCGCTGCGGCTCGGCGCCGTGAGCGGCGGCACGGCGCTCGATGCGCAGGCGAATTACTTCCTGCCCGAAGCCTTTGACGGCGGCACGCTGGTTTCGGCATGGGCGCCGCGTACCGGCGACGGAATTCCGTTGCCGCTGCTCAGCGCGCAGGGTTGGGGCCTGATCAACGACCCGGCCGGCTTCACCGTTCAGAACGCCAGCGGTCAGATCGACGAATCGTCTGGCAACAATGATCGCTACACCGCCAGCGGCAGCGTGCGCTGGCAGGCGGACAAGGGCTTCCTCTCCTATGTCGAGCTCGGCGCCTTTTACGAGCGCGCCGAATTCCACACCGCCCATTCGCGTTCGCAGATCGGGGGCAATGTGCTCGCCACCGATGTCGGGTTGAACTTTGTGCCGTCGGACCTGTCGCGCATCGGCGTCGACGTGCCCGGCTTTACCGTCGTCAGCGAAGGATCGCTGCGCGATTTCGTCAACAATATCGATCAGGTTGCCGGCAGCACCGGCCTCACCATCACCGATCTTCCCCCGGTGCCGGGCGAGGATGACGAGATGACGCGCGAGACCAATCTCGCCGCTTATCTCCAGACCAAGCTGCAATTCGGCAAGCTCGAGATCGTCGGCGGCGTGCGGTACAATCGCGTCAAGCTTGAGGCGCGCAACCTGGTCTATCCGGTCTATACCGGCCCGATCCTGCCCGAGAACGGCGGCGGCGTCGGTGTCGACCTGGTCTTCCAGAACGAATTTTCGCGGCTCGTCACCGAAAGCGGCACGACCGAGGAGTTTCTGCCGCGCATCCTGTTCAACTATCGTGAAAGCGACGATCTGATCTTTCGCGGCGGCTATTTCATGTCGGTCGCGCGGCCGCAGATTTCGCTGCTGTCGAACGAGACGCGGATTTCGTTCATCAACTTCCCGATCCCTGGGCCGCAGGGCACCAAGCCGATACTGCAGATCAACAGCGGCAACCCGGACCTCAAGCCCGCGACGACGCATAATTTCGACCTCAGCGCCGAATATTATTCGGGAGTCGGCATCTTCAAGCTGAGCGGCTTCCACAAGCGCACCGAAAATCTGCTGCAATCGAACATCAGCAACGGCGCCGCCAATCTCGACGCAGTGACTCTGCCCGATCATCCCTATTTCCAGGGCCCGCCCTATTTCGATCCGGCCAACCCGGATTCGGTATTCATCACCGGGTCGACGCCGGTGAACAGCGACGATGTCGCGGAGCTGTGGGGCGTCGAAGTGCAGGCCGAGCGCCGGTTCGATTTCCTGCCGGGCGTATGGGGCGGGTTCGGTGTCTATGCCAATTACACCTACACCCACAGCTCGCGCGTCGACCGCTATAGCTGGGCCTATACCGATCCAGACGACAATGTCTTCGAATTCTCCGGCGTGCCCTATTCGCAGTCGCCCAAGCATTCGGGAACCTTCGCGCTGACCTATAACAAATACGACATCGATGCGACGCTGAGCTATGCCTATCAGTCGCGGGCACTGAGCAGCTTCTATCCACGCGGCCTCAGCTATTATGCCGAGGACGCGCAGTCGCTCGATTTGCGCGTGGAATATTATCTGCGCCCCGATTTCGGGCAGTTCCGCATCTTTCTCGAAGGATCAGACCTGCTCAAGGGTACGGATTCGCCCGACGTCGCCTTTTCGCTCGGTGACGATCCCAAATTCCACTCCAGCGCCACTTACCTCGGCGGCCGCAGCTTCAAGCTCGGCGTTTCCGCCTCTTTCTGACCTCCAACCGGCCGGGCGGTGGCGCCTGGCCGGGAACCTCTCGGGACGTATCTATAATGAAAATGACCACGCTGCTGCTGGCGACGACGGCGGCCTTGCTCACCCCCACGCTCGTACAGGCGCAGGAGACGCCTGCCGTTGCCGCCGAAGATCAGGCGATCCCCTATGAGACCTTTACCCTGTCCAACGGGCTGCGCGTGGTGGTGCATGAGGACCATTCGGTGCCCAAGGTGGCGGTCGCGGTCTGGTATCATGTCGGATCGATGAACGAGCCCGAGGGCAAGACGGGCTTTGCCCATCTGTTCGAGCATCTGATGTTCAACGGATCGGAGCATCGCGACGATGAATATATGCCGCCGCTGCAGGAAGTCGGCGTGTCGGCGGTGAATGGCGCGACCTCGCTCGACCAGACCTATTATTACGAAGTGGTGCCGACCGGCGGGCTCGAACGCGTGCTGTGGCTCGAAAGCGATCGCATGGGCTATCTGCTCGGCGCGGTCAGCCAGGCCAAGCTCGACGAGCAGCGCGGTGTCGTCCAGAATGAGAAACGCACCTACGAAAACCGGCCCTATTCGATGATTCCCGAATTGCGGGCGCATGGACTCTATCCGGTCAACCATCCCTATTATCACGCGACCATCGGTTCGATGGCGGATCTCGACGCGGCGTCGCTGGAGGATGTGAAGGACTGGTTCCGCCGCTATTACGGCGCGACCAATGCGGTGGTGACGTTGGCGGGCGACGTCACGGTCGAACAGGCGCGCGACCTGATGGAGCGCTATTTCGGCAGCGTTCCGCCGGGTCAGCCGGTCTCGCGTATGGAAGCCTGGGTGCCGACGCTCGAACGGGTGAAGCGCGAGAGCGTGCAGGACAATGTCCCGCAGGCCGTGCTGTCGTGGAACTGGGCGGTGCAGGGCAGCAATGCCGACGAAACCCAGGCGCTGCGCATGGCGGCGACGATCCTCGGCCGCGGGCGGCTTTCGCGGCTCTATCAGGCGCTGGTGACCGATAATCCCTATGCCACCGGGGTGATGGTCAATTATCAGGGCGCGGCGATCGCGGGGATGTTCACCATCGACGTGCGGCTGAAGCCGGGTGTCGATCCCGCCGAAGCCGAAGCGGTGCTCCAGCGCGAGCTCGACCGCTTCATCGCCGAAGGTCCGACCGAGGCCGAACTCGCGCGCTACAAGACGATCGCCTATAGCGACAATGTCCGCTCGCGCGAGTCGCTGTTCGTCCGCGCGATGATGCTTGCGGGCGGCATGGTCTTCTCGAACGACCCAGGCGACTATGCCAGCGACGAAGCCGAATTCGCCGCGCTGACCGCCGGGGAAGTACGCGCGGCGGCGAGCGACTGGCTGTCGCTGCCCAATTACCGGCTGACCGTCGAACCCTTCGGGCAATATCAGGCGAGCGCCGACGGCGCCGATCGCAGCGCATTGCCGCCGCTGGGACCCAATCCGCCGCTGACGCTGCCCGAACGGCAGGAAGCGACGCTGTCCAACGGCATGCGCGTCATCTTTTCGCGCAAGCAGGGCACGCCGACTGTCGAAATGGTCGCTTCGTTCGATGCCGGCGGCGCAGCCGATCAGACCGCCAAACCGGGGCTGCAGGGTTTCATGCTCGGCATGATGGACGACGGCACCGAAAATCTCACCGCCAGCGAATTCGCAGAGCGTAGCGAAATGCTCGGCGCGCGCATCAACGCCTATGGCGATTCCGACACGAGCAACTTCGCGGCCTCGGCGCTGACGCTTTCGCTGGACGACACGGTGGCGCTCTGGTCCGACATGATCCGCCATCCCGGCTTTCGTGAGGAAGACCTCGAACGCGACCGGCAGAATGCGCTCAACGGCGTGCGCCAGTCGCAGGCCAGCCCCGATGCGATCGCCGGGCGCGTCTTCCAGTATCTGCTCTACGGTCCCGACCATGCCTATGGCGCGCCGCTGGCGGGGCGGGCGGAGGTGATCGAGTCCTACAGTCGCGAGGAGGTGGCGCAGTTCCACGGCCGTTGGATTCGTCCCGACAACGGTACGATCTATGCTGCGGGTGACGTCGATTTCGACACGCTGATCGCCACGCTCGAACGCCATTTCGGCGACTGGCAGCCGCCCGAAACGGCGCGCGGCGACAAGCCGGTCGCGCCGCTGACCGCGCAGGCCGCGCCGCGCGTGGTGCTGGTCGACAAGCCCGGCGCGATCCAGTCGGTGATCCGGGTGGGGCAGATCATGCCCGACGGTCTTGACCCGGTGAATTTCGATCTCGATGCGGTCAACGGCGTGCTGGGCGGCGGCTTCACCGCGCGGCTCAACATGAACCTGCGCGAGGACAAGGGCTGGACCTATGGCGCGAGCAGCGGGATCGGCGGCGGCCGCGGCCCGCAGGCCTTCACGGTTGCGACCAGCGTGCAGACCGACAAGACCGCCGAGGCGCTGACCGAAATCGACGGCGAACTCCACGGCATCACCGGCGCGCGTCCGGTGACGCCCGAGGAACTCGAGCTTTACCGGCGCGGCGAAGTGCTGACGCTGCCCGATCGGCTCGAGACCAACAACGCGATGGTCGGCTATCTGCGCTATGTCGATCGCTACGACCATCCCTATGAATGGATCGTCTCGCTGGCCGATCGCTATGCCGCGATAACGCCCGACACGATCGCGCAGACCGCGACGATGCTGCATCCCGATGCGATGACCTGGGTCATCGTCGGCGATCTTTCGAAGATCGAGGCACCGATCCGCGCATTGGATCTGGGCGAGGTCGAAGTGTGGGATGTGGAAGGAAATCGACTGCGCTGAACCGCATCCGAATTTACTTGCCTGACCGGACCGAAGCGATACGTTGCGGGCAGTAACTATTCCGGGGGGATGAATAATGCAGTGGATGTTTCTGCCGTATAAGCGGTTTTTCGATTTCGAAGGGCGTTCGACGCGCCGCGAATATTGGCTGTTCGCGCTGCTGCAGCTCATCATCGCAGTCGGCGTAGCTTTCCTGCAAGCGATGTTTACGCCCGGCGGCGGCGAGATGGTCGCGGGGCCGGGGGCTTATCCTGGCGGCGATCCCTTTGCCCCGGCGGCAGCGCCGGCCAGTCCGGCGTCGTTGCTGCTGATGGGGCTCTACGGCCTCTACACGCTGGCGATGATCATTCCGTCGATCGCGGTCGGGATCCGGCGCCTGCACGATTCGGATCGTTCGGGGCTGTGGTATCTGATCCTCTTCGTTCCGCTGATCGGAGCACTGGTGATGCTGGTGTTCACGCTGCTGCCGGGCACCGAGGGGGAAAACCGCTTCGGCCCCGATCCGCGCGATCCCGAAGACCTGGCCGAACTCGAAGCGACTTTCTGATCCCGGAGGGACGGCGGTGCGCGTAATGGCGCGCCGCCGTCCCACGCGGCGCATCGAGCGCTTGCGGGCGGCCGGCGCATCGTCTAGCCGTTTCCGCCGCTGCCCCTGTGGCGAAATTGGTAGACGCGCTCGACTCAAAATCGAGTGCCGCAAGGCATGCTGGTTCGAGTCCGGCCAGGGGCACCATTTAGCGAGACTCCTTAACGGGGGAAATCGCCGTGGGCCGAGGCTCCAGCCATCCCAGCTTGGGCAGCCGACGACATCACGCCGGCCGCCAACCTGCACCCGCATTTCCGAAGCTAACGGCCTTTTTCATTCCCCGTTCGGCGGGCAGTATCCTAGACCGAAACGCGTAACGCCGATGGTCGAGGTGCGATGACGGGTCTCAAGCTACTCTATGTCGAGGATGATGCGCGTCTTGCCGAACAGGTGCGCGAAACGCTGAGCGCACAGGGCGACAGTGTTGAATGGGTCGCGAGCGGCGGCGAGGGATTAGCCAGGGCGGCGAGCGAGGCGTTCGACGTCGTGATCCTCGATCGGATGCTGCCCGATCTCAACGGTATCGATCTGGTGGCGCGGCTGCGCGAGGCGGGCGTTGCGGCGCCGGTGCTGATGCTGTCGGCGCTGGGCCGGGTCGAGAACCGCGTCGACGGGCTGGAAGCGGGCGTCGACGATTATATGGCCAAGCCGTTCGAGCCGAGCGAGCTGGTCGCGCGCATCCGCGCGCTGCATCGTCGCGCAGCGGGACAGGCGCACAGCGCGGTGATCCTGTTCGGCGACATGGAATGCCATGTGAAGGCGCGCACTGCGCACCGTCAGGGGCGGCACATTCCGCTCAGTCCCAAGGAGTTCAAGCTGTTCAAATATCTGATCGAGAACGGCGGCGAGGTGGTGACGCGCGAAATGCTGCTGCGGCATGTGTGGAATCTGAGCTTCGATCCCCAGACCAATGTCATCGACGTCAGCGTCGGCCGGTTGCGCCGCAAGCTGGAGGAAGGGTTCGAGACGCCGGTGCTCGAAACCATCTGGGGCACGGGCTACCGGCTGGTGGCGGCCTAGCGCGCGGTGGACAGTTCGATGGAGGTTCCCCGCATGCGTCCGTCGCTGGTTCCCGGCATCGTCGCGCCCGTCGCGGCGCTGGCGGCGCTGGCAATGCTCGCCGTCTATCTGGTGACGACCGGTGTCGTACGCAGCGCGTCGGACGCGGAATTGCGGCGCAGCGTCGACACAGAAATCGCCGCGCTCGCCGATATCTATGCCACCGGCGGGCAGGCGGAGCTGGTCACGCGGATCGGCGACCGGCTGGCGCTGCAGCCCAGCGCGCCCGATCGCCCGCGCTATCTGATCGCCGCTGCCGACGGCGCGCGGATCGCCGGCGATATCTCCCGCTGGCCGTTGCTTTCGGCCGAAAACAGCGAAGCGGGGTTCGTGACGCTGGAGGACGGCCGCAGCGTCTTCGCCCGTGCGACGCAGCTCGATGCCGAGCTAAAGCTGGTCGCCGCGCGCGAGCACGGATCGCGCGACGCGTTGCTTGCGCGGCTGGGCACGGCCTTTCTGATCGCGGGCTTCCTGGTCGTTCTGGGCGCGGCCGGATTCGGCTGGTTCGCCGCGGCGCGGCTGCGCGGGCGCGTGCGCCGTATCAACGCGGCGTTCCGCAAGGTCGAGAGCGAAGGCGCGCAACCGCTGCAACTGAGCGCCGATGATCGACAGGACGAACTGGGCGAGCTTTCGCGCCATGCCGAACGGCTGATCGCGCGGCTCGGAACGCTGCTTCAGGCGCAGCGTGACGTCACCGATCAGATCGCGCACGAAATCCGCACGCCGCTGACGCATCTGGAAAACCGCGTGCTCAAGCTGATCGATCACAGTGTCGATCCCGCGCTGGTCGCCGGGCTGGGGCAGGTGCGGATCGAGGCGCGGCGCGTCGCGGATCTGCTGGATTCGCTGCTCGATATCGCGGCAAGCCGTGCGGGGCGCGGCGATCAGACCGGGTTCGAACCGGTCGATCTTTCCGAACTGGCGGAAAGCATCGTCGATCTTTACGCCGACAGCGCTGAAGAGGCCGATCTCGACCTGCGCGCCGAAATCATGCCCGGCGTGATGATGTCCGGCAACGCGATGCAATTGACTCGGCTGCTGACCAATCTGCTTGATAATGCATTCAAATATGTCCCGGCCGGGGGGCAGGTGACGGTTCGCGTCGCGCCCGGACCGGAAGTCGAAGTGCGTGACAACGGGCCCGGTGTGCCGCCCGAACTGCGCGAGCGGATCTTCGAACGCTTTCAGCGGGGCGGGGCGGCGATCCCCGGTGCCGGGCTCGGATTGGCCCTTGCGCGGGCGATCGCGGAGCGGCACGGTCTTGCCATCTCCTGTCGGGATGCGGCGCCGGGCGCCGTGTTCCTGCTGAGGCCGGAGGCGAAAAGATGAAGGTGGAGAGGATTGCCATCGTCGCGGCGCTGCTGCTCGTCGCGTGTCAGAACGGCGGCCGGGCTCCGGTCGCTGCGGCGCAGCCCGTGAACGACAGCGCGGTGGCCCGCGTGGCCGAAGCGCTGGCGCGCGGCGACGCCGCCGAACATTCGGGATCGACCAGCGAATATGCCGCCGCGGCGCTGGCGCTCGAACAGCTCGGCGCCCGCGCGGAGGACGATACGCCCGATCTGGCGTCGCGCTGGCGCGACGCGGCACGGGCGGGCGGTGTCGATCTGCCGCCGCCCTTTCGCGGGCGCGCGCTCGGCCCGGCCTATAGCCGCGGGGCGATCGACGCCAATGGCGCCTTCGTTACCGAACAGGTGTTTCTCGCCGGTCAGCCCGCCGAGATCGCAGTGGTGCCGCAGGCACGAAACGGCCTGAGGCTGATCATCACCGATCAGGACGACAAGACGCTGTGCGACCAGCGGGTGGCGCCGCCGCGCACCCTGTGCCGCTGGCTGCCCATCTTCACGCGCCGAGTGACGATCCGCCTGCACAATGGACAGGCGGAGGCGGTCAACTATTATCTGGTGACTAACTAAGGCCGGGCGGCGACGGGCGCGCTTATTGGTTCGAACCGAGTCTGCGTACGATATTGTATCGAGGGGTTTGTCACGAGGGGGAGTTCGTGAGCAACGCGACACGTTTCGGATTGGCGTTTCTGCTGGCCGCAGGAATGCCGACTGGTCTTTCGGCTCAGTCGGCGGCGCCCGGGCCGGCGGGACAGGCCGGCTGCGCAGTCGCCTCCGATGCGGCGGAGGCCGGTGTCGAGGCGAATATGCTCGCGCTTGGCGATGCGGATGTCACGGCCGATCCGGCGCAGTCGCTTGAGCGGGCCAATGCCCTTTTCGCGCGAGCCGACGACGATCCCCTTTGCCCGGAGGCGTTGGCGACCGGCTGATCTATCGCGGAGCGGCATATTATCACCTGAAGAAGGATGAAGCCGCGCTTGTCGATCTGCAGCGCGCGCATGCAACGCTCGCCAGCGCGGGGTTGCAGGACAGCGAGCTGATGATCTCGGTGCTCGATATGATCGGGTCGACCTACACCGATATGGGCGATCTCGATCGCGGATTGTCGATGAAGCGCGAATTGCTCGATCGGATCGCGGCCCGCCAGGGGCCGGAAAGCTCGCTCTATGCCGATGCGCTCTACACGATCGGTTTCATCGAATATCAGAAGGGCGACGTGGAGGCGGCGCTGCGCGATATTCGCACGGCGGTACGGATCAAGCGCGACGCGACCGCCGGCACCGCCGATCCCGATGTCGCGATGTACTGGATCAGCGAAGCGTCGCTGCTCAACATTCTGGGACGCGTTCCCGAAGCGCTCGAATCCTCGCGCGCCGTAGCACTCTGGTCGGAGGCTAACCTCGGGTCGGATCATTTGCTCACGGCATCCACGCTGCATAATTTCGGGGCGCTGCTCGGAGTGGCGGGACGGCATGGCGAGGCGATTCCGATCCTGCGCCGGGCGCTCGCCGCGCGCGAACGGCTGCTCGGCGGCGATAATCCGCAGACCGCGCTGACGCTGAACAGCCTGGCCTATTCGCTCGAGCGGACCGGCAAGGTGCGCGAGGCAGAGCAGCTCTATCTTGCCTCGTCGGCGATTTTCGAAGCCAATCCCGATTCGAGCGCGCCGCAGACTGCGGGCGCTGTGCTGCTCAATGCCTCCAGCATCGCGGCCGGATCGGGTCGCTGGGAAGAGGCTACCGAGCGAGCCGAACGCGCCCGGACACTGGTCGCTACACGTGCGGGCACCGAAAATCTCTCCTATGCGCGCGTCTCCATCGTGCTCGCCGAACTCGCGTTGCAGCGGGGGGATGCTTCGGCGGCGCTCGCCTTCCTCGAACCGGCGCTGGAAACGCTGCACCGGATCAGCGAACCCTATCAAACCTTCCGGGTGCGTGCCGAAGTGCTTCACGGCCTTGCCATGCTTCAGGCGGGACAGGCGGCGGAAGGGCTCGACGCGGCGCGGCCGGCCTATATCGCGATCCGCGAGCGCATGCGCAGCGATCTGGTTGCCGATGAGACGCGGCTGCGTACCGAAGAGGCCTATAGCCAGACGCTGACGCTATTCGCGCAGCTGGCCCTCGAAGCCGGCGATCCCGGGCTGGGGCTGGAGGCGCTGCAACTGGCGCGCCTGGGCGATCTGGAGCGTTCGGGGCGTATGCTGGCTGCGCGCGCCGCCGCCGCCGGATCGGCCGGCACGCACCTGCGCGAACTTCAGGATCTGGTGCGGCAGGAGCAGCAGCTTCGCGCCGCGCTGAGCACGGCCGTGGCGCAGTCCGATTCGGCGGCGATCCGCGAAGCCGAAGCGGCGTTGGCGCAGACGGATCGCGCAATCCGTTCGGCCCGGGGCGAGGTGGCAACGGCTTTCCCCGGATACGCGGCGGCTCAGCGCCCCGAGCTCGTCCGGCTTGAAGGATTGCGCGAAAGGATTCCCGCCAATGGCGCGATCCTGATCGCCCAGCCGGGGCTGATGGGCATTCTGACCGTCGCCGTTACTCGCGAAGGCATCGCCTGGCATCTGACGCCGCGAAAGCGCAACGAATTCCAGGCTGCGGTGACGGCGATACGCACGTCGGTCGAGGATCGCACGCAGCCCTTCGCGCTGGCGGATGCGCATCTGCTCTATTCCGCGATTTTCGGCGCAGACATCGCGCCCCTGCTGGCGGGCAAGGAACGGCTCGACATACTGGCCGGCGGATATCTGTCGGTCATTCCCTTCTCGCTGCTGGTCGAGCGCGCGCCACAGCCTGGCGAGACGCTTGCGGATGCGGCATGGCTGGTCCGCCGCTTCGCGATCTCGACCCCGCTCAACATCGATCGGGCGGAACCGCGATCCGCGCGTTCGGTGCGCCCGGTGCGATTTGCCGGATTCGGCGACCCCGCGCTTGCGCCAGCCGGCTCCGGGGAAGCGCAACTCGCCGTGCTGGTGCGGGGCGGCGGCGTTTCGGTTCAGGATATCCGCGACCTGCCGTCCCTGCCGGGTGCGGGCGAGGAATTGGCGGCGATGGCACGGACCTTCGACAATCCCGGCAATCTGTTGCTGACCGGCAGCCAGGCAACCGAAACCGCGATCCGTGCCATCGATTTCTCGCGCTACAGCGTGCTTGCCTTTGCCACGCACGGTCTGGTCGGCGGCCAGCTGGGCGGACTGGACGAGCCCGCACTGGTGATGACACCGCCCGACACGGCGGTGCAGGATGACGACGGTTTGCTGACGGCTTCGGAAATCGCCCGCCTGCGGCTCGATGCCGACTGGGTGATCCTGTCCGCCTGCAACACCGCGGCGGGATCCGATGCCGGTACACCCACCTATTCGGGGCTGGCGCAGGCCTTCGTCTTCGCCGGCGCGCGATCGCTGTTGCTATCGCATTGGCGCGTGCGTGACGATGCCGCCGCGCGGCTTTCGGTCGCTACCGTGCGCGGCGCGGCACAGGGGCTGGGCAAGGCGGAGGCATTGCGTCGTGCGCAGCTCGAACTGATGGCCGATCCCGATATTCCCGATGCCGCGCATCCGGCGATCTGGGCGCCGTTCATCCTGATCGAGAGCTGATTTGCGGCGCCGGGCGGACGCGCAAAGATAGCAGGCGTCTTTTCCGCCGCTCGCGCGTTGTTATGGTGATGCAACGACTCTGGTTTGTTACCAATCCCCATTCCGGTTCTGCCACACGGCAGAAATGCGAAGCGATCGAAACCGTGTTCGAGGAGCGCGGCCTGACTCTGGTGGGGCGCAGTGGCTTCCCTGATGATCCGATCCCGGAGGCTGAAACGCTCGACCGCGAAGGCGTCGACACGCTGGTATTGTTCGCCGGTGACGGCACGATCAACGCCGCCCTGTGCAAACTGGCAAACTGGCAGGGCTCTTTTCTGATCCTCCCCGGCGGGACGATGAACCTGCTCGCCAAGGCATTGCACGGGGAACGCGACCCGCATGCGATCATCCGCGCTGCTCATGGAAGCGACCGGCGTGTCGCGCTGCCCTATGTCGAGGCCGGGCCGCATCGGGCCTTTGTCGGGCTGATTCTGGGACCCGCCGCGCACTGGTTCCGTGCGCGCGAGGAAGCCCGGCGGCATCACCCCGCCAGAGTGCTGCGCGCCATCGGGTTCGCCTGGCGCAAGACCTTCGGGCGCAGCGGCCTGCGCGTTACCGGGGTGCCCGATGCGCCGCGCGGATACCAGGCGGTGTTCGTCGAGCCCTTTGCCGACGGCATCGACGTGCGCGGGATCGATGCGCGCGACTGGCGCGCGATCGTCGAGCTGGGCTGGGACTGGCTGACCGGTGACTGGGTCACTGCGCGCGCCGTCACCAGCGCGCGTGTGCAGCGGATGGGAATTCGCGGAACCGGGAAGGTGCTCGCACTGTTCGATGGAGAGCCGGTGCGGCTCGACGCGGATCAGGCGATCACCAGCGGCATGAGTGCGCCGGCGTTCATCTCCACGCGCGAGGAGGAAAGCGCATGATCCGCCTGTTTCACGTCAGCGACATCCATTTCGGGGCCGAGGACGTCGAGGCGCTCGACTGGTTCAAGCGTGTGGTGCGCAATGAAGTGCCCGATGCGATCATCGTTACCGGCGACCTGACGATGCGCGCGCGGCATCGCGAATTCGCAGCGGCGGCCGAATGGCTCGAAAGCCTCGACCGGCCGACCACGGTCGAGGTCGGCAATCACGACTTGCCCTATTTCAATCCCTGGGCGCGGTTCGTAACGCCGTACAAACGCTACCGCGCGCTTGAATCGATGATCGAGCGGCCGCTTGAGGTCAGCGGTGTCAGCATCGTGCCGCTCAAGACCACCGCGCGCTTCCAGTGGCGGCTCAACTGGTCGAAGGGTCATGTCAGTACCAGTGCGCTGCAGGAATCGCTCGCGCTGGTGGAGGCCGCGCCCGAGGGCGATCGCATCTTCATCGCCTGTCACCATCCGCTGGTCGAGGCCGATACGCGGATGAGTTCGGAAACGCGGCGCGGAGAGGCCGCTCTGGATGCACTTGCGCGGGCAGGGGCCGAAGCGGTGCTCACCGGCCATGTCCACGACCCGTTCGATGTCGAGCATCAGGTCGCCGGGCGCCCCATGCGACTGATCGGCGCGGGCACGCTGTCCGAACGGCTGCGCGACCATCCGCCATCGTTCAACGAGATCCGCGTGCGCGACAGCGGCTTCGAAACGCTCGCGCGGGTGATGGATGAGGCGCATCCGCAGGCGAAGGGGCTGGTCGAGCCGGTCGCCGGATAGCCGGATCAGCGCAACCGGGTGCCGATCAGCGTGCCCTTGGTCCCCGCATGGACCAGCCTGAATTCGAAATCGGGCCAGTTCCTGCGCCATTTGCGGGCGATGATCCGCTCGCCCGGCCGCGCGCCGTCGTCGAGCAGGATCTTGCCGCCCACCGAAATGCGATCGAACAAGGTTTCGGCCGCGCCGCGGACATAGGGATGGATCGTCCAGGGCGGTCCGTCGATCACCAGCAGGTCGACCCGGTCGGGAAGGGAGCCGTGATCATACCAGATGCCCGGCCAGCCGCCCGGTGCGGGGCGCAGCGGCGTCGCACGCAGCTCCGCCTCGACACCGTTTTCGTGCAGCCATTCGCGGGTCGCGGCGACGAAATCGGCGTGCTGGTCGCAACTGATCAACTTGCCCCGACCGGCCCTTTGCAGTGCCTTGGCGATGATCAGGCTCGAAGCGCCGGTGCCGAGTTCGAGCACGGTCTCGGGCTGGTGCTCGAGAATATGATCGACGATCAGGTGGAGAAATCCCGTATCGGCCTTCCAGCTGCCGAGATTGGGGAGGGCATCGGGCGCGAGGTCGAGCCGATCGAGCAAGCGCTGCTTGGCCGCCTTCGTGCCGCCGCTCAGGCTGCGCAACAGCCAGGGCCACTGGACGGCGCCGATCGCGATCAGATGCGCGATGTCGGACAGCGAACGGCGCGTTCCTTCGGGCCAGCCCTCGGCATCGCTGCGCGGCAGGAATTGGGTGGTTTCGCGCGATGTCATTGCGGTTCGTCTCTCCCCATGCCGAGGGGCCACCGCTCTCGTCTGTGAAAAGTGACGGTGACCGGCGATTGCGACGCTCCCCCTACCATGTTGTTCCCAAAGAAAAAGGGCGGCCCGTTACCGGACCGCCCCTTTCTTTCGAACCCGAAGCTCGAACCATCGCGATCAGAAGCGGACCGTGACCGACCCCTGATAGCTGCGATTTTCGATGTCCGAACGTTCGAACGTCGTGTTGGCCGAAATGGCGACGCGCACCGTCGGCGTGTCATAGGCGATACCACCCGACACTTCGCCCCAATCCTGATCGGTGCCGTTCAGCGCGAACGACACGGACGGGCTGACCGAGCCGACGAAATTCGCCGCGAAGGCCGCCGGCCGTTCGTCGAAATCGTGCACATAGTTGGCGGTCAGGAAGGGACGGAAGGTTCCGGTGCCCTGCAGCGTGGCGCCGAGACGGCCCTGCACGCTGTTGAAATCGCCCATGTCATACTGGAGCGCCATCGGGCCGCCGCGTTCGGCGGTCGGCGTGTAGCCGATATGCATGACCCGCAGCGAACCGCGCGGCGTGACGCTGAACGCCCCGTAGGTGAGCGGGACGCTGACGCCCAGCTGGCTGGTGATGGTCAGCGGATTGTCGCTGGCGCGCAGCGTGTAGCTGGTTCCGCCGAGCGACGCCGTCCGGGTGCTGTCGGTATCGAGCAGACCGGCGCTGAGCATCGTGTCCACCTTGACGCCGCCGAAATAGCCGACGCCGTACAGCGTGCCCTGATAGAGCGTCGACGAGGTCGACTGCGGCGCACCGTACACATCGCCTTCGACATCGGCATAGGTCAGCGCGAAGCCGATCATGGCGCTATCGCCGACCATCGCTTCGACGCCCGCAGTGGCATACCAGCCGTCGAACGAGTCGTTGCCCATCGGCGCCGCGGTGATCATGCCGGTGCTTTCACCGTCGATATAGCCGCCGGCCAGATAGACCGAAGCCGTGCTCGAAAGCGCGCGATCCTCCATCTGGACACCGCTGCCGATGCTGTCGCCGGCATAGGGCGACGTCATCGTCATCACCGTGCCCATCGGATTGCCCGCATACGGAAGCGATGCCATCGTTTCCGTTCCGGCGCCCGGCGAGAAGGCCGAAATGCGCTGTCCGACCAGCCCGGCGGTGGTTTCCAGCGTGGACATCGCCATCGCGCCGTTCATCGTCGGATTGCGCGGTGCCCAGCTTTCGAACAGGCTCTGAATGCTCGGGCCGTCGAGCAGGTCGAGCGGGCCGAAGAGATCCGAGAAGGCGCCGTAATTGTCGCGATTTCCGTCGAGCAGCGTGGCAAAGGCCGACTGCACCGGCGAGCTGGCGTCGATCACATCGGCATAGTCGCCGGCTTCGATTTCCACCATCACGGCATTGTCGGAATAGGTGAAGACGGGCGACAGGATGGCGCTGAGCGCATTTGCCTGATCGAAGGTGCCGCTGATGCCGCCTTCGGCCGTCAGGATCGTGTACGTATATCCGTCACGGACCATCGTGCCTTCGGTCGGCGAGAAGAGGACTCCGCCGCCGATGCTGGCCATGCCGTTCAGCGGAGCGTCATCGGTGTCATAGGCAGTGGCGTTGACGCTGAGGAGGTCGGACGTGCCCGACGCGCCCAGATTGACGTAATAGGTCGACGCCGAGGCAAGGATCGCGTTCCCGTGCAGCGAGAGCGTGCCCGTTTCCGTCAGGCTGCCCGGTGCGATCGCGCCGCCGACGTTGATGAAATATGGGACGTAGATATCGCCGCTGCCCATCAGTCCGCCGGCGATCAGCGAATAATTGCTGTAGCTGCCGATCGCGCCGTCCACCGTCATCGTGCCGAGCGTGTGCAGGAAGCCCATATGGCTCCACAGCGTGCCTTCGGAAGTGACGTCGAGCGCGGTTTCCGCGCCGACCATCGTGAAGTTGTCGATGACGACATCGGTGTCGAGCGTCGTCGTGCCCGCTGCGGCGAGCGTCACGTCATAGTAACGCGCGCGCACCCCGGCGACGGGATCGGGCGTGATGTTGTCCGGGGTGAAACCCGTCGCGCCGGGCAGGCCGTTTTCGATCGTGGCAGGGGGCAGGGCTGCGGTGCCCTGGCTGCCGCCGGTGCCCTGGCCGCCTGCAGTCGCTCGGTCCTCGGCGATCAGGCCGTCGACGCGTGCGATGCCGCTGATTTCGGTATCGCCGTCCGCAGGGTTGTTGCCGCCGCTGCCTTCGCGCGTGGCGCCGCCGGCGTCGTCATAGACGACATATTCGCCGGTCGCGAGGTCATAGCACTCGGTGTTGAAGCAGACCTGGCCGAATTCCTGAGCGTCGTCTTCGCCGAAGGCTCCCGCGCCGGGATTATCGGGCAGGCCGTTCACCAGCCCGCCGTCCTCGATGATCATGAAATTGGGATCGAGTGCGCTCACCCAGTGATCGGCATCGGCCCAATTGCCGTCACCTTCGACATTGGTCGCGTAGCGATAGGCGCTGTTCGCCGCGATCCAGTCCCAGAAGAGATAGAGCGGCTGATAGAAGCTCGACGTGCCATAGGTGCTGAACGGCTGCGCGCCATAGAAGCGAGACCCGCCCGAAAGCACGCCGATCACGACCTCCTGGTCGAAGGTCTGGTCGAGGATCAGCGGACCGCCTGAATCGCCGCCGGCGGTAGTGCCTTCGGGGTCCTGCGCGTCGTCACGGAACAGGTTGAAATCATACGGATTTTCGCGCGTGGGATCGTCGAAATCCATCTGGTAGAGATTCTGGGGAAGGTCATCGCCGCCCGGCCCGAACAGGAAATCGTTGCGATCGTTGAGCGAACCGAGAATGCCGATCATGTTCTCGGCGGCACGGCGGTAGAAATCGACGCCGGCCGCGATCGGACCGTTGCCATAGCCGGTGACGCCATAGCCGTTATGGACGACATGATAGCCGGTGCCGTTTGCCGAATCGATTTCCTCCGGCGCGGGAAGCGGCGAGAAGAGCAGTGCCCAGGTGGGAACGTTCGCTGCCGGCGTATCCAGCGTCGCGATCGCGACGTCGCCTTCGAGAAAACCCAGCCCCTCTGGCCGGGCTACCGACTCTTCGTTCCAGACGATTTCGTTGACGTTGTAGACATAGGAGTCCGCAACCGAATTATAGCCCGCGTTGATCCAGTCGATCAGCCCGGGAACCGCATCGGCCCGGAAGGAGAAGGCCGCGGGAAGCCCGCCGGTGGCGGCGCCATATTGTTCTTCGGGGATGTCGTTCACGCAGTGCGCGGCGAACAGCACGGTGCGCGGGTTGATCAGCGTGCCGGTGCAGACATAGCCGTCGGCGCGATAGAACTGGCCGACGCCAGTGACGTCGACGGCGTCGTCATAGATGCTGCCCTCGGCACCGGGATTGACGTCATAGCCTTCGCCGGGGCCCTGGACCACGACCTGCGGGATGTCCTCGGCGATCGGCGCGCGACGCGGCCCCGCGGCGTGCGGCACGTCTTCGGCGAATTCCGCGCCGGCGCCCTGGGCGATGTCCTGCACGAACTGCGGACCCGCGCCCTGAGCGATGTCTTCGGCGAAGGCCGGGCCGTCCTGGGCCTGTGCCGCGGTGGCGCCCGTTACCAGCGCAAGGCCGGCTGCCGAGGCGAGCAGAACCTTCTTGCGCGAACGCTGCGCAATGGTCGTGGAACCATATTGGATCATGATATACCCCCGTTTTTCGGGGCGACTTCGTTCGATGTCGCCGCAATGCTACAGGGCTATGACGTTTATTGAGCCTGCACAAGTAGCTACACGTTGCTCATCTGCAATATTATTACCAAAGCGGCGTGATCTTGGACTCGGAAATTACGAAGCCTGCGCCCGGGCGCCGTTCGGACGCAAAAAAGGGCGGCCACGAGGGCCGCCCTTTTCGATTCCGACTCTCCGCGAAAGTGCGGAAGCGAATCAGCGCTTCGAGAACTGGAAGCTGCGGCGCGCCTTGGCCTTGCCGTACTTCTTACGCTCGACCGCGCGGCTGTCGCGGGTGAGGAAGCCGGCACGCTTCACCGTGGTGCGCAGCGCCGGTTCATAGCGGGTCAGCGCCTGGGCGATGCCGTGCTTGACAGCGCCGGCCTGGCCCGAAAGCCCACCGCCCTTGACGGTGCAGACGATGTCGTACTGGCCCTGACGGCCGGCGACTTCGAACGGCTGGTTGATCACGAGGCGCAGCGTCGGACGTGCGAAATAGGTCGTCTGGTCGCGGCCGTTGATCGTGATCTGGCCCGTACCCGGCTTCAGCCAGACGCGCGCAACGGCGTCCTTGCGGCGGCCGGTGGCATAGGCGCGGCCGAACTTGTCGAGCTCCTGCTCGCGCAGCGGCGCGGTTTCGACGGGAGCTTCGGCACCGGCTTCGGCGCCTTCGGTCTGGACGACGTCGCCCAGATCGGAAAGGGACTGGCGATTGTCGGTCATTATGCGCCCACCTTGTTCTTGCGGCTCATCGCCGCGACATCGAGAACCTCGGGGTTCTGGCCTTCATGCGGATGTTCCGATCCGGCATAGATGCGCAGGTTGCGCATCTGCTGACGGCCGAGCGGGCCGCGCGGAATCATGCGCTCAACGGCCTTTTCCAGCACGCGCTCGGGAAAGCGGCCTTCCAGCACCTTGGCCGGAGTCGTTTCCTTGATGCCGCCGGCATAGCCGGTGTGCTTGTAATAGACCTTGTCGGTCAGCTTCTTGCCGGTGAACCGCACCTTGTCGGCGTTGATCACGATGACATTGTCGCCGCAATCGACATGCGGGGTGAAGCTGGTCTTGTGCTTACCGCGCAGCAGATTGGCGATGATGACGGCGGCACGGCCGACCACCAGGCCTTCGGCATCGATCAGATGCCACTTCTTTTCCACCTCGGCCGGCTTTGCCGACTTGGTGGTCTTCATGAGCGCTTTCATGGCTCTGGACCTCTTGGGTTTGAAATGCAGCACGCCGCCCCATTCGGAGCGGCGCGATCGACGGGCATTTGTCGCAACACGTGCCGTAAGTCAAGCAAAACTGCGGCTTTGCAAACGGGTATTATGATACCTCTATGATTCCGCGGCGACCGAGATGGTCGTTTCATACTCCAGTATGTCGCGATCCCCGCCGATACCGATTTCGGTGCGCGAACGCTCGACATGGCGGCGGATCAGGCCGGTCGCCGGATCGAACACCAGTTCCTCGCTGCGCGCGATTCGTACGGGGCGCTCCCCGGCCTGTTCGCCGCTCGCCTCGGTGAGGACATAAAGCAGCGGGCCCTGAGCCCGGGTTGCGGCGGTGCCGGTTAGGATGATCCTTTCGCCGTCCGGCGCATGCCCGGGCACGCGCACCGGCTCGCTGGTTCCCGCGCGCGGCAGTGCGTCCGGCGCGACGATATCGGTCACCATCGAGGCGAATGCCGCGCGCCGCCGGTCTTCCGGCCACGCCCGGAGCGCAGCGGCGACCTGCGCCACCATGCGGTCGCGTCGCTCGGAATCGGCGATGCCGCGCGCGGCGACGAAGCGCTCGGCCAGGCTCGCGCATAAATCGCGCCACAGCATATCGAGATTGTCGACGGAGACGACATTCCCCGCAGCATCCAGATGCACGGTGACACTGCGCCCCAGAAGGAAGCCATAGCCTGCTTCGAACAAGGCGCCGGCATCGCCCGGCGATTGCCCCTCCACCGAAATGACCGTGACTGTCGCGGCATAGCCGCCCTGTTCGCGGGCGAAGCGGATCCGGCGCGTGGCGGTGAAGACGCTTTGTGCAGCCGCTTCGGTCTGGACGCGCCGGGTTTCGACGATCAACGCGGTATCGGTGGGCGGACGAAAGGCCGGATCGGCGGCCGCCGGTTGCAGCAGCATCAGGAGCGGCGCGAACATTGCGGCGATCAGCCCTCCGTCTCCGCGGCGACCCAGGCGAATACGGCGTCGCTCACACTGGCGGGCCAGGCCTCGATAACGGCGAGGTCATAGGGATGCAGCGCCGCGATCCTGTCGCGCAGCGGCGTCGTCAGCGCGATCGCGGTCTTGAACAGGACGGGCGTCTCGCTCTCGCGCGCGACCTTGCCGTCCCAGTGAAAGACCGAGGTGCAGTCGGCGAGCATGTTGGCGCAGGCGGCCAGCCGTTCGCCGACTATCGTTTCGGCGACATTCCCCGCCGTGTCGCGATCGGGAAAGGTGGCATAGACCAGCGCGATGTCGCTCATCGTATGCGACCCAGTTCATGCGCGCCCCAGACCGTGGCGACGACGAGCAGCGCGCCGGTAAGCTGGTGCAGCGCGGCGAGCGCGATCGCGACGCCCGTCATCACCGTCGCGATGCCGAGCAGTATCTGGATGCCGAACGCGCTGTGAATCGCGATCGATGCCTTGCGGCCGCCGGCGGCGCGCACCTGGCGTGCGAACAGAACCAGGGCCGCTACGGCCACCCAGGCCCACCAGCGGTGAATGAAATGCACCATCGCCGGATCGTCGATCAGCGCCGATATGCCGAACAGCGCAAAGCCTTCATACGGCACCAGCCGTCCGTTCATCAGCGGCCAGTCATCGGCGATCAGTCCGGCGTTCAGCCCCGCGACGAACGCGCCGTACAGAAGCTGGATGAACAGCACGATGCCGACGACAATCGCCGGCCGCATCAGCCGCGCCGGACGGGCGGTGGGATCGCGGTGCAGCGCAAGAAGGTCGAGCGCCTCCCAGACGATCGCCGCCAGAATCGAAAGTGCCAGCATCAGGTGCGCCGCGAGCCGGAGATGGCTGACATCGGTACGCTCGGTGAGCCCCGAAGTGACCATCCACCAGCCGATCACGCCCTGCAGCCCGCCGAGCGCGAGCAGGCCCACCAGCCGCCAGCCATGTCCGTGCGGGATCGCCTTGCGCACCGCGAAGAAGACCAGCGGCAGGAAGAAGGCGAAGCCGATCAGCCGCCCAAGCAGCCGATGGAGATACTCCCAGAAGAAGATGCCCTTGAACTGGGCGAGCGTCATGCCCTGGTTGAGCAGCTGATATTCCGGGATCTGCTGATATTTCAGGAATTCGGCCTGCCACTGCGCTTCGGTCAGCGGCGGGATGATGCCGGTGATCGGCTGCCATTCGGTGATCGACAGGCCCGATTCCGTAAGGCGCGTGATCCCGCCAACGACGACCATCGTGACGATCAGCGCGGCGACCGCGAACAACCAGATCGCCAGCGCGCGCGGCCGGGCGGTGGCGGGGATGGGCGTGGGCTGGAGCATGCGTGGCGGTTTAGGTTCGGCGCCGGCGAAAAGCGAATCCTTTGCGTCCCGATTTTTCCGCAATGATATGTTGTAACTTCATATCGAGGTGGCTATATCACCGGCATGGTACAGGCGCTTTCCGCTTTCCGGTCCTGCGAGGGGCGGCGTTTCGACGATGATGTCGTCGAAGCCGCCGGTTCGCGATTCGATCGCTGGGCGATGGCGATCAGTGGCCTGTGCGTTGTTCACTGTCTGGCGACCTCGGTATTTCTCGCGCTGCTTTCCTCGGCCGGTGCGCTGGTCAGCCCGATCATCCACGAGGCGGGGCTGGCGCTGGCGATCGTGTTCGCGGTGATCGCGCTGGGGCGGGGCATCGTCTCGCACGGCTATATGATGCCGGCGGCGGTTGGCGCTTTCGGCATCGGCATGATGGCGGGCGCGCTCAGCCTCGAGCACGGCGGCTATGAAACGCTGTGGACGCTGGTCGGCGTGGCGCTGGTCGCGCTCGGCCATGATCTCAATCGCCGCGCGACCTACTGAGCCGTCCTGCTGATCGCGCGGCCGATGCGCGGCGCTTGCCCGGCAGTGGTCGCGCGCCTACATCCCGACCATGCACGCGCACGAACATCATGAACATCATGGCGCGGCACTGACGCGTGCCGCGCAGGCGACGCTGGAAAAATCCGGCGAGCAATGGACCACCATGCGTCAGCGGGTGTTCGAGGCGCTGGCCGCTTCGGACAAGCCGGCTTCGGCCTATGACATTGCCGATGCGGTGTCGAAACGCGAAGGGCGGCGGGTGGCCGCGAACAGCGTCTATCGCATCCTCGATCTGTTCGTCGCCTCGAATCTCGCGCGGCGGGTGGAAAGCGCCAATGCCTATGTCGCCAACGCGCATCCCGATTGCCTGCACGATTGCATCTTCCTGGTCTGCGACAGTTGCGGCCAGACCACGCATATCGACGACGACGCGATCACCAGCAGGGTCCGTGCGGCGGCGCAAAGCGCGGGTTTTTCACCGGTCCGGCCGGTGATCGAAGTGCGCGGGAAATGCAGCGACTGCGAAGGCGACTGACCGGGTCCGGCGGCGATTGCGGTGCAAATCCTTGAAATCTGCACGGTTGATCGACACCGAAGCGTTCGACTTGTCGAAACGAGTGGAGTAAGCAGGCGTGATGGCTGACCTTCCCCAGACACCGCTGCTCGACACGGTGCGAACCCCCGAAGATCTCCGCAAGCTGAAACCGGCCCAGTTGCGACAGCTGGCCGATGAGCTGCGTCAGGAAACCGTTTCGGCGGTGGGGACGACGGGCGGTCATCTCGGCTCGGGTCTCGGCGTGGTCGAGCTGACCGTCGCGATTCACTATATCTTCAACACCCCCGGCGACCGATTGATCTGGGACGTCGGCCACCAATGCTATCCGCACAAGATCCTTACCGGCCGGCGCGACCGCATCCGCACATTGCGGCAGGGCGGAGGGCTTTCGGGTTTCACCAAGCGTTCCGAGAGCGAATATGATCCGTTCGGCGCGGCGCACAGCTCGACGTCGATTTCGGCGGCGCTCGGTTTCGCCACCGCGAACAAGCTTGCCGACACGCCGGGCAAGGCGATCGCGGTGATCGGCGACGGCGCGATGAGCGCGGGCATGGCCTATGAGGCGATGAACAATGCCGAGGCCGCCGGAAACCGGCTGGTCGTCATCCTCAACGACAATGACATGTCGATCGCGCCGCCGGTGGGCGGGCTTTCGGCCTATCTCGCGCGGCTCATTTCCTCGTCCGAATATCTCGGGTTGCGCAGCCTGGCGAGCCGGATCACGCGCAAATTCTCGCGCCGGGTACACAAGGGGCTGGGCAAGGCGGAGGAATATACCCGCGGCATGGTGACTGGCGGGACGTTGTTCGAGGAACTGGGCTTCTATTATGTCGGTCCGATCGACGGGCATAATCTCGACCATCTGATCCCGGTGCTCGAAAATGTCCGTGACAGCGAGCAGGGGCCGATCCTGGTTCATGTCGTGACGACCAAGGGCAAGGGCTATGCGCCCGCCGAAAAGGCGGCCGACAAATATCACGGCGTTCAGAAATTCGATGTCATCACCGGCGCCCAGGCCAAGGCGCCGCCCGGACCGCCCAGCTATACCAGCGTCTTCGCAAAGGCACTGATCGCCGAGGCCGAACGCGACGACACGATCTGTGCCATCACCGCGGCGATGCCGGGCGGCACCGGCGTCGACAAGTTCGAGCAGAAATTCCCCGATCGCGCGTTCGATGTCGGCATCGCCGAGCAGCATGCCGTCACCTTTGCGGCGGGGCTGGCGGCGCAGGGCATGCGGCCCTTCTGCGCGATCTATTCGACCTTTCTCCAGCGTGCCTATGACCAGGTCGTCCATGACGTGGCGATCCAGAATTTGCCGGTGCGTTTCGCGATCGACCGGGCGGGCCTCGTCGGCGCGGACGGGGCGACGCATGCGGGCAGCTTCGATGTCACTTATCTGGCGACGCTTCCCAATTTCGTGGTCATGGCAGCGGCTGACGAGGCCGAGCTCGTCCATATGACACATACCGCCGCGATGCATGACAGCGGCCCGATCGCGCTGCGCTATCCGCGCGGCAGCGGCACGGGTGTCGAACTGCCCGAAACGCCGCAGCGGCTCGAGATCGGCAAGGGCCGGATCGTCCGTGAAGGCAAGAAAGTCGCGATTCTATCGCTCGGGACGCGGCTGGGTGAGGCGCTCAAGGCCGCCGATACGCTCGACGCCAAGGGACTGTCGACCACCGTCGCAGACCTGCGCTTCGCCAAGCCGCTCGACGAGGCGCTGATCCGCAAGCTGCTGACCACCCACGAAGTTGCGGTGACGGTCGAGGAAGGCGCGGTCGGCGGGCTGGGCGCGCATGTGCTGACGATGGCGAGCGACGAAGGCCTCACCGATGCCGGGCTCAGGATTCGCACGATGCGTCTTCCCGACCTCTTCCAGGACCAGGACAAGCCTGACAAGCAATATGACGAGGCCGGCCTCAATGCCGACAACATCGTCGAAACCGTGCTCAAGGCGTTGCGCCATAATGACGCCGGCGTCGTGGAGGAAGGCGCGCGGGCTTGAGCGGATGGGTGCCGGCGCTCCTGCTGATCGGAGGCGCGGTGCTGCTGATGATCGGGTTCAATGCGCGAATGTGGCGTGCGCACAAGGCGCTGGTCCAGCAGCGTGTCGATTATGGCAGCGGCGACTTCCTCGAGGAATGCAGGGCGCTGGGCGTTTCGCCGGAAATCGCAGAGGCATTGCTGGCGGCGCTGCGCGATCACTATCCGCGCGAACTCGTGCCCCAGCCGCGCGACAGCCTGACCGCCTATCTCGGGCTTGAACCTGAGGATGTAGAGGACATCGTCGCGCGCTGCTGGTCGGTGCTGGGATGGGAGCGGCCCGACGGGCGCGATCCGCAGCAGATTCCGGTGATGGAGGAAGTCGGCGACATCGCGCTGTGGCTGGAGGCGCAACGCCATCCGTTCACGCCGCAGGCGGACACCGACAACGCTTGAGAAAGCGGATAGGCCGGGCGCCGCTCTAGGGGGACGTCGCCCGGCCACGCCCGCATCTCCGGCTATAGGGAGTCCTCCTGGAGCGGGCCACAAAATAGCGCTCATCCGAAGGTGACTTGCGGCGACCGGAGCAGCAGGGCAGGGAAGCGGCATGGCAAAGCAGCGTGCAGACCAGATGCTCGTCGATCGCGGGCTTGCCGAGAGCCGCACGCGCGCACAGGCGCTGATCATGGCCGGGCTGGTTTTCGCCGGCGATCGCAAGATCGAAAAGGCCGGCCAGACGCTGCCCGAAGACGCCGCGCTGGAGGTGCGCGGGCGCGATCATCCCTGGGTATCGCGCGGCGGCATCAAGCTGGCGCATGCGATCGACCATTTCGCGCTCGATCCCGCCGGTGCAGTCGCGATCGATGTCGGCAGCTCGACCGGCGGGTTCACCGACGTTCTGCTGAGCAAGGGCGCCGAGCGCGTTTATGCGGTCGACAGCGGCACCAACCAGCTAGCGTGGAAGCTGCGTAAGGACGATCGCGTCGTCGTTCACGAAAAGACCAGCGCGCGAATCCTGACCGCGCAGCATATTCCTGAACCGGTCGACTGGGTCGTATGCGATGCCAGCTTCATTTCGCTCGCCAAGGTACTCGATGTTCCGCTCGGTTTCGCGCGTCCGGGCGCACAGCTGATCGCGCTGATCAAGCCGCAGTTCGAAGCGGGGCGCGAGGAAGTGGGGAAGGGCGGCGTGATCCGCGACGCCACGGTGCATGCGCGCGTGTGCGGTGAAGTGACCGACTGGCTCGACGGGGCCGGCTGGCAGATCGACGGTGTGGTGCAAAGTCCGATCACCGGGCCCGAGGGCAATGTCGAATTCCTGATTGCCGCGCGCAAGCAGGGCTGAATCGCGAAAAGCGGTTTTGCAAATGCAATCTGGTCGCAACAGGCTTGCGTTTCCTCCTTCGGGCGCATAGCGCCACGGCACAGATATGCGCACGCCGTTCCCTGCTTTCCTCGGATTTCTGTTCCTTGCCGCGTGCGGCGGCGGGGCCGATACTGGCAAGAACGGGCGCCAGGCGCCGCTGGTCGGCGCATCGGCGGTTTCCTCCATGCGGTTCGTCGATCGCATCGAAGCCGTGGGTACCGCCCGCGCCAACGAACAGGTGACGCTCGCCGCTCCGGTGACCGAGCGGATCGTGCGGCTCAATTTCGACGATGGCGATTTTATCCGCGAAGGCCAGGTGGTCGCCGTACTCGCCGCCGGGCAGGAAGGCGCGCAGCTCGCCGAAGCCGAAGCGCGCGCGCAGGAAGCGCGCCAGCAGCTCGACCGGCTCGAATCGCTCCAGGAGCGCGGTTTCGCCACCTCCAGCTCGGTGGACGCGCAACGGGCGGCCGCCTCGCAGGCGAGTGCCCAGGCAGAGGCCGCACGCGCCTCGATCGGCGATCGCGTGATCCGCGCGCCCTTTGCCGGCTGGGTCTCGCTGCGGACCATTTCGGCGGGCGCGGTCGTATCCTCGGGAACCGAAATCGCGCAGATCAGCGATCTTTCGCGCATCAAGCTCGATTTCGCGGTTCCCGAAACGCTGCTTTCGCAGATCGAAACGGGCCAGCCGATCGAGGCGCGGGCGCAGGCCTATCCCGATCAGCCGTTCCGCGGCACGATCGCCAGTATCGATCCGGTGCTCAACCCCGAAACGCGGGCAGTCACGGTCCGTGCGATCCTGCCCAATGGCGACAATCGGCTGAAGCCGGGCATGCTGCTGACCGTCACCATCGAAAGCGCGGCGCGCACTGCGCTGGCGGTGCCCGAGCTGGCGATCATCGGCGAAGGCGAAAGCAGTTTCGTCTTCGTCGTGTCCGACGGGAAGGTTTCGCGCGTGCCGGTGGAAACCGGAGCGCGGCAGGACGGCATGGTCGAAATCCGTTCGGGGCTGACCCCGGGCCAGCGCGTCGTGACCGAAGGAGTCGTCAAGGTTGCCGACGGCATGTCGGTGCGCCTCGCGGGGCCGGCAAATGCCGAAGCGACGCCGGCTGGCAGCAGCGGCGACGCGAACGCCACGGCGGCGGCTCCAGGCGACTGATGCAGCTTTCCGACCTTTCCGTCCGCCGTCCCGTTTTCGCATCGGTGGTCGCGATCCTGCTGGTCATTTTCGGCGTCGTGGCCTTTTCCAGCCTGACGGTACGCGAATATCCCGACACCGACCCGCCGATCGTTTCGGTCGAGACCGGCTATACCGGGGCCGCCGCCAATGTGATCGAGGCGCGGATCACGCAGCTGATCGAGGAGCGTCTTGCCGGGATCGAGGGGCTTCAGACGATCACGTCGCAATCGTCCGACGGGCGATCGGACATCACGCTGGAATTCCGTCCCGGCCGCGACGTCGATTCGGCGGCCAATGACGTGCGCGACCGCATCGGCAGCGTGGCGGAGGACTTGCCCGAAGAGGCGCTGGCGCCGGAGGTGCGCAAGGTCGATTCGGATGCCTGGCCGATCATGTTCATCACGATCTCCCGCCCTGGCTGGACTTCGCTGCAGCTTTCCGACTGGGTCGATCGCAACCTGGTCGACCGGTTCTCGACGATCGACGGCGTCGCCCGCGTCTTTGTCGGCGGTGACGCGCGTCCCTCGATGCGCGTCTGGCTGAATCCCGAAAAGCTCGCTGCCTTTCGCCTCACCACCGACGACATCGAGACCGCGCTGCGCACGCAGAATGTCGAATTGCCCGCCGGTCGTATCGAATCGCAGCAGCAGAACGTCACGCTGCGCGTTGAGCGGCCGTTCCAGAATGCGCAGGCTTTTTCGCAACTGGTCGTCGGTCGCGGGCCGGACGGCTATCTGGTCCGGCTGGGCGACGTCGCGCGGGTCGAGGAAGGGCCGGAAAATCCCTATTCGCGCTTTCGCCTGAACGGGGCGCAGGGGGTTGGCCTCGGCATCGTTCGTCAGTCGGGGGCCAACACGCTTGCGGTCGCGCAGGCTGCGAAGCAGCGGATGGCGGAAGTGGCGCCCGAACTGCCCGAGGGGATGACGATCTCCGTCGCGTCGGACGATTCGCTGTTCATCGATCGCGCGATCGAGAAGGTTTGGCACACGCTCGCCGAAGCGGCATTGCTGGTGGTGCTGGTGATCTTCCTGTTCCTCGGTTCCTGGCGCGCGACGCTGATCCCGGCGGTGACGGTGCCGATCTGTCTGCTTGGCAGCTTCGCGGTGCTGTGGCTGGCCGGTTTTTCGATCAATCTGCTCACGCTGCTAGCACTGGTGCTGTCGATCGGGCTGGTGGTCGATGACGCGATTGTCGTGCTCGAAAATGTCTATCACCGGATCGAAAAGGGCGAATCCCCACTGGTAGCGGCGTTTCGCGGCACGCGGCAGGTCGGTTTCGCGGTCATATCGACGACGCTGGTCGTGTGCGCGGTGTTCGTCCCGGTGTGTTTCCTTGCCGGGCAGACGGGGTTGCTGTTTCGCGAACTGGCCGTGGCGATGATCGCGGCGATCGCCTTTTCCGGGTTTCTCGCGCTCAGCCTCACGCCGATGCTTTGTTCCAAGCTGCTGAAGGTGGAGGAGCGCGGCCGCTTCACCGGCTGGGTCGACGGTCGCGTGCGCGGGCTCGAGCGCGGCTATGGTCGCCTGCTCGACGGCGCGCTTCGCCGGCCGCTGATCCCGGTGCTCGGCACGCTCGTCTATCTGGGGGTCGCCGGATTCGCCTTTTCGACGCTCGAATCGGAACTGGCCCCCGCCGAAGACCAGGGCGCGTTGTCGGTCAGCGTCTCGGCGCCCGAAGGCACCGGGTTCGACCAGATGGACGCCTATATGACCGAGGCGCAGGCGAAGCTGCTGCCGCTGCTCGAACAGGGGGCGGTGCGATCGGTCATCACGCGCACGCCCGGCGGGTTCGGCGCGCGGGACGATTTCAACAGCGGCCGTTTCATCGTTCACCTCAAGACCTGGGAAGAGCGCGAGCAGTCCACTCAGGATGTCGCCGACCAGGTCAATCGGATCATGGCGACACTGCCGGCGGTGCGCGGCAATGCGCAGGTGCGATCGGCGCTCGGCCGGGGGCGGGGGCAGCCGATCAACTTCGTCATCGCGGGCAACAGTTATGAGGATCTGGCGCGTGCGCGCGATCGCATCCTGGCCGCGGCGGCGGACAATCCCGGGATCATCAACCTCGATTCGGACTACAAGGAAACCAAGCCGCAGCTGCGTATCGACGTGGACACGACACGGGCAGGCGACCTGGGCGTTTCGGTGCAGGCGGTCAGCCAGGCGCTCCAGACGCTGCTCGGGTCGCGGCGCGTGTCGACCTATGTCGATCGCGGCGAGGAATATCGCGTGATCGTGCAGGCCGAGGCGGACAGCCGATCGTCGGTCTCCGATCTTGCCAACATCTATGTGCGTGCGCGCGACGGCGGTCTGGTGCCGCTGTCCAATCTGGTCACGACGCGCGAAGTTGCCGGGCCGCGCGATCTGGGCCGGTTCAACAAGCTGCGCGCGATCACGCTGTCGGGCGGACTGGCTCCGGGATATTCGCTCGGCGACGCGCTGGCCTTTCTGGAAGCGGAAGCGCGCGCCGCCCCCGAAATCACCGCAGTCGGCTATCGCGGCGAAAGCCAGGCGTTCAAGGAGACGGGCAGTTCGATCCTGATCGTCTTCGGCCTGACCATCGTGATCGTCTATCTGGTGCTTGCCGCGCAGTTCGAAAGCTTCATCCATCCCGCCGTGATCGTGACGACGGTGCCGCTCGCGGTCGGCGGCGGCCTGATCGGCCTTGCGGTGTTCGGCCAGTCGCTCAATCTCTACAGCCAGATCGGCATCGTCATGCTGGTGGGGCTGGCCGCGAAGAACGGCGTGCTGATCGTCGAGTTCGCCAATCAGCTGCGCGACGAGGGGCTGGATGTCGCCGACGCGATCCGCGACGCGGCCCGGCGGCGTCTGCGCGCCATCCTGATGACATCGATCGCGACGGTTGCAGGGGCGGTGCCGCTGGTCGCCGCCGGAGGCGCCGGCAGCGCCGCGCGGGCCGCTATCGGCGTGGTGATCATCTGCGGCGTTTCGCTTGCCACGATCATCACTCTTTTCCTAATCCCCATTCTCTATAGTAAGCTAGCCCAGCGCACGCGCTCACCCGAGGCCGTCGGCCGAGAGTTGGACGCCGCGCTGGAAAACGAAGGTCGCGCGGAAGGATCGCAGGGGTAATGGAAATCGCATCCAAGGGGCAGTTGCGTCTCGCCTATCTACGCTGGGCGGTCGTTACCGTACCCTTTATTCTTCTGCTGGGATTCACGTCGGCGCGGCTGGTGCCGTCGGGATCGGACAATCTCTGGTACAGCCAGCTTGCCAAGCCGGCGATCCTGCCCGACGAATGGGTTTTCCCCGCCGCCTGGACGATCATCTACATCCTGCTGGGGCTGGCGCTGGCGATGATCATCAACGCGCGCGGATCGAAGCTGCGCGGGCCGGCACTGGTCGTTTTCGCGGTGCAGATGGGCGTAAACCTGCTGTGGACGCCGCTGTTTTTCGGCATGCATCAGATATTCTGGGCACTGGTGGTTATCGGCGTGCTGATCGCGCTGGTGCTGATCACCACCATCCTGTTCGGGCGGATTCGCGTGGGCGCGGCGTTGCTGCTGCTGCCCTATCTGGCGTGGCTCTGCTTTGCGGGAATGCTGCTCTACCAGGTCGATCAGCTCAATCCGAATGCGGAAAGCCTTGTACCGTCGCCGTCGAGCGACCAGATTCAGCTGTAAATCTGGAGGACATGATGCAGAGCGACAATCGGGTTTTCGACGACTTCGTCAAATTCATGAACGGTGCCGCCGGGACAATGGCGGGCATGGTACGCGAAGGCGAGGCTTCGGCGCGCGAACGCGCCCGCGAATGGATCGGCGGGCTCGATTTCGTCAGCCGCGAGGAATTCGACGCGGTCAAGGAAATGGCCGCTGCAGCGCGCGACGAGGCTGATGCGCTCAAGGAGCGTCTTGCGGCGCTGGAGGCCAAGCTGGAAGCGGCGCCCGCGGCCAAGCCGGCCAGCCGGGCAAAGAAGGCTGTCGACAAGGACTGAACGTCTTTTCCACAGCTTTTCTACAATATCATCAACACTGCGCTTGTACCGCATCGCGCCGCCGTGCAGTTTTGACCTGCATCGCGGCCGCGCGGAGGAATTTTATGCTGGAAGAAGCCGATTTCGACCGCGATGATGCGGCACCGATCGACATGCTGGAGAGCTATTTCTCCGCGCATGGCTGGAATCACCAGCGCGACGAGGATGAAATCGTCGCCAAGGTGAAGGGAAGCTGGGCGCCCTACGAACTTCGCGCGATCTGGCGCGAGGATGACGGCGTCCTGCAATTTCTGGCGTTTCCCGACATTCGCGTTCCCGATGATCGGCGCCCCGCGTTGTACGAAGCGATCGGGCTGGTCAACGAACAGCTCTGGATCGGCCATTTCGAGCTGTGGTCGCAGAGCGGCATCCTGCTGTTCCGCCACGCGGCGATGGTCGATGGTGATGAAGCGACGCTTTCGCTTGCCCAGGCGGAACTCCTGGTCGAGAGCGCCATTGATGAGTGCGAGCGCTTCTATCCTGTGTTTCAGTTCGTCTTGTGGGGCGGCAAAACGCCGGCGGAAGCGATCGCCGCGGCATTGATCGAAACACAAGGCGAGGCATGACCGAGACAGCAAAGCAAAACGCCACCACCGAATTCAAATCCATCTGGCTGATCGGGTGCGGCAACATGGCCGGCGCGATCCTGCGCAGCTGGGTCGAGGCAGGGATCGATCCGTCGATCTTCACCGTGATCGATCCGGGCGAGCCGAAACTGCCCAAGGGCATCACGCATGTCAGCGAGCCGCCCGAAGGCTGGCCCGACGCGGCGATGCTGGGGGTCAAGCCGCAGCTGCTCGACAAGGTGGCGCCGCTCTATTCGGACGTTGATCGCGGCGGCAAGCTGCCGCTGCTTATTTCGATCCTCGCCGGGGTCGAGGAATCGGCACTGGCACGCCGGTTCGATGCCGATGCCATCGTCCGGCTGATGCCCAATCTGCCGGTCGCGATCGGCAAGGGCGTGGCGGGCCTGTACAGCAGCGACGCCGAACCCGCCCTGCGCGACAAGGTGTCGGCGCTGATGGCGCCGCTGGGTCTGGTCGAATGGATCGACAGCGAACAGCTGTTCGACGTCGTCACTGCGCTTGCGGGCAGCGGTCCGGGCTTCGTTTATCGCGTGATCGACGCGCTGGCGGCCGGCGCCGCCGATCTGGGCCTGCCCAAGGATCAGGCGCTGCGTATGGCCACCGCGACCGTCGAAGGATCGGCGACGCTCGCCGCCAATGCCGACGAAACGCCCGGCGAACTGGCGGACAAGGTCGCCAGCCCCGGCGGATCGACGCGCGAGGGCCTCAATGTCCTCGACGCCGACGATGCGGTTTTCAAGCTGATGCACGCAACGCTCGCCGCGGCGACGAAGCGCAATCAGGAACTGGCCGCCGCCGCTCGCGACTGACCGACGGGAAGCCGTAGCGTCCTCCTCCGTTTTCCCTGCGGAACGACAGCGCGCGCTGTCGGTTGATACCGCAAGAGAAACAGGAGGATGGATAGCCATGCCGACGATGGAACGCGACAGCAAAGGACGCTTCAAGGGCAAGGCCGAAGGTGCCGGGCGCCATATCGGCCTGATCAGCGCGGCCGCCGCCGGCGGCGCGGCGATCGGCCTGATGGCGATGGTCGGGCGCAAGGCCGCCGTGCAGGCGCCCTCGGCCCTTTCGGGCGATTGGGTGAAGGCGCTGGAAAACGAGCATAAGGCGGTTTTCAAGCTGTTCGACCTGATCGAGAATACCGACGAGCGCGCCACGACGCGCCGCAGCCTGCATCTCGCGCAGCTCAAGCATGCGCTTGCCAAGCATGATGTCGAGGAAGGCAATGTCATCTATCCCGCGCTGCGCGAAGCGGGGATGACCGAAGAGGCCGATCAGCTCACCCGCGAGCACGGCTATATCAAGCAGTATCTCTATGAGCTCGAGACGATGCCCTATGCTTCGCCCGAATGGATCGCGAAGCTGCGCAAGTTCCGCACCGATCTGGAAAAGCACGTCGCGGAGGAGGAAAACACGCTCTTCCCGAAGCTTTACGAGCAGCTGTCGGAAGAGAAGAACAGGAAGCTGGGCGTCACGATGAACAAGGAAGGCTTCAAGGTGGCCTGAGCGCGCTACCCCCGGTCGCGTTCCCATAATTTCTGGATGCGGGTGCGTTCCTCGGCCGGGATAAGTTCCTCGAGCACGGCCCAGAAACCGCTGACCGCATCATGGCCCGCTTCGGAATAGGCGATCGAGAGCTTGCGGCGCAGCGCATCGAACAACTGCGCTTCCAACGCGGCGCCACTCACCGTCAGGCGCAGCATCCGGCGGCGGCGATCGTTCGGATCGGTGGTAGTCTCCACGAGTTTGCGCTCCGTAAGCTCGCCAAGCACCCGGCCGAGCGACTGTTTGGTGATCGCCAGCAGCGCCAGCAATTCGCTGACCGAGAGGCCCGGCTTGCGCGCGATGAAATAGAGCGCGCGGTGGTGCGCCCGGCCGAGCCCCTGCGCGGCGAGCTGTTCGTCGATCGATCGCGTAAGGTGGCTGTAGCCGAAATAGAGCAGCTCCACGCCGCGCCGGATCTCGGGTTCGCGCAGGAAAAGCGGGGAGGCGGGAATTGGGGCAGCCATGTTGACCGATCCTGCCACCACGCCTAGTTTCGCGCAACCTTCGAAGCGCGCGATTCCGCGTGGCTTTCACCCCTGTTTCGCGGAGCCGTCACCATGTCCGATGCCCCTGATCTCGAATTCGCATTCGAGGCGCATGGCAGCCCGGTACCGGCAAGCGAGCGCGAGGCGATCCTCGCCAATCCCGGCTTCGGCAAGGTTTTCACCGATCATATGGCGATGGTCCGATATTCCGCCGATCGCGGCTGGCACGACGCCAAGATCACGCCCTACGGCCCGATCCAGATGGATCCGGCGACGGCGGTGCTGCACTATGCGCAGGAAATCTTCGAAGGGATGAAGGCCTATCGGCTGCCCGATGGCGGCACGGCGCTGTTTCGTCCCGATGCCAATGCCCGCCGGTTCAACGATTCGGCCCGGCGCATGGCGATGGCGGAGCTGCCCGAAGGGCTGTTCCTCGAATCGGTTCGTCAGCTGGTACGCGCCGACAAGGACTGGATTCCCGCGATCGAGGGCGGGTCGCTCTATCTGCGGCCCTTCATGTTCGCCAGCGAGGTGTTCCTCGGCGTCAAACCGGCATCCGAATATCTCTATCTGGTGATCGCATCGCCCGCCGGCGGCTATTTCAAGGGCGGTGCGTCGTCGATCAGTGTCTGGGCCTCGCAGGATTATACCCGCGCCGCGCCGGGCGGCACCGGCGCCGCCAAATGCGGCGGCAACTATGCCGCCAGCCTGATCGCCCAGGCAGAGGCGATCCGCGAAGGGTGCGACCAGGTGGTGTTTCTCGATGCCGCGCAGCGCAGCTATGTCGAGGAACTGGGCGGTATGAACCTGTTCTTCGTGTTCGACGACGGGTCGATGACCACGCCGCCGCTCGGCGGCACGATCCTGCCCGGGATCACGCGCGATTCGATCCTGACGCTGGCGCGCGACGCGGGCGTCTCGGTACGCGAAGAGCCCTATACGCTCGACCAGTGGCACGCCGACGCGCAAAGCGGCAGGCTGCGCGAAACCTTTGCCTGCGGCACTGCGGCGGTGGTGACCCCGGTCGGCACGGTGAAGGGCGAGGGTTTCGAATTCGGCATCGGCAATCGCGGACCCGGCCTGCTGACCGAACAGCTTCGCACGCAACTGGTGGGGATTCAGCGCGGCGAGGCGCCCGACCCGCACGGCTGGATCGAGCGGCTCTAGGGTCAGGCCGTTTCGGCGATTCGGCGAGGGTGCGATTTCGCCCCCTTCCATCATCGCGCGAGACGATTATAAGCGCACACCCGCCCGGTTGACGGGCGCGGCGCCTGCTGGGGCGTAGCCAAGTGGTAAGGCAGCGGCTTTTGGTGCCGCCATTCGCAGGTTCGATCCCTGCCGCCCCAGCCAGCGATTCCTACGGGTATCCCCGTCAGGCTCTGACTGACACGCGCCGCTACTCACGAGCTTCACCTGCTGTATTTCGGACTGCTCAGCAAAGCTGAGCCGGACCGAGGGGTTAAGGTTTTGTCCGGCAGCGACTCGCAGGATACCGGCGAGGTCTCCATGCAGGTCGATTGCCAGTTCGGTTTTGTTCTCATTCGGGGCGAGAACAATCTTCTCAATCAGCGCACGAACATGCATCGCGGCTTCGTCACGATGCTCAGGCTGGTTCATCGTGCCGATGAGCCGCTGTACCGCGCTGTGATAGCGTTTCGCCATTTGCGGATGAACATAGACCGGCGCTTCCTTCCGGCCGGACAGCGAATGCTCCAGAGCCGTTTTACGCTTTTGCAGGCCGTTAATCTCGTCACGAATGAGAACGGGGTCGATACCGTTTTTGATGGCTTGCACCAGCTTGGCGACCTCGCGCTCAACGCGTTCCAGTTCGGCGCGGTCAGCCAAGATATCCGCATTCTGTTCCATCCGAATGCGATTGAGATGCGCGGTATATTCTTCGCAGAAAACGGCGCAGAGATCGGCATCCATGAGCCGGTCACGCAATGCGCCAAGCACCGTGGTTTCCAGCTTGGTTTCGCTGATCGTCAGCCGGTTCGTACAGGTGCCTTTGTTCCGTGCAGCGGCACAGCCATATTGGGTTGCAGAAACCTTCGCATAGCCACCGCCGCAATCGCCGCACTTGAGCAGGAACGAAAACAGCTTTTGTGGACGCCGTTGTGCAGTGTGATTGCCCTTCGCGTCCAAATCCTTTTGCATGGATTTCACGCGGTCCCACAATTCCTGATCGATGATGCGAAGCTCCGGCACCTCGGTACGGACCCATGTGGATTCGTCATTCATCCGTCCGTTCTCGCGGCCCGTATCGGGGTCTTTGAAGTAGCTTTGCTTCCCCCAGACCTGCATCCCGATATACAGCTCATTGTTCAAAATACCGGTGCCACGGCGGCGATTGCCATAGATCGTGCTAGCAGCCCATGTCCGACCACCTTGCGCGGGAATGCCTTCCGCATTCAGTTCGACGGCGATCTTACGAGGCGATTTGCCCTTGGTGTATTCCTCGAAAATCCGGCGCACGATGGCGGCTTGCTCTTCGTTAATGGTACGCAGGCCGCTGATGCGATTGCCTTTGGCATCATAACGCGGCTCAATATCGTAACCGTAAGACCGGCCGCCTGCGCTCTCGCCATTCATGGCGCGCTGTTGCAGGCCGCGATGGGTACGGCGGGCAAGGTCTTTGAGATAGAGCGCTGACATCGTGCCCTTGAGGCCAATATGCAGCTCGCTAATCTCGCCTTCGATGAGCGTAACAATCTGAATGTCACGATGGCGGAAGCGCTTATGCATATGCGCGATGTCTTCTTGGTCGCGTGACAGCCGGTCAATGGATTCGGTAAGGACGATATCGAACTGCTTATCGAGCGCGGCAGCCATGAGCTTTTGCAGGCCGGGGCGCATCATGTTGGACCCGCTAAGCGCCTTGTCCTCGTACACAGCGACAATCTTCCAGCCTTCGGCATCGGCGCGCTGGCGCAGCAGGCGGACCTGTTGCTCGATGCTGCTGTCTTTTTGATTATCGGAGGAATAGCGGGCGTATAGGGCGACCTTCATCATGGCGATGTCCTTTCAGGTTCATCGCCAGTATAAGGCACTTTTCCGGTCTCCAGAAAATATTTATAGTCGTTTTCCGCAGAAATACGCGCCAAATGACGAACAAGTTGAATGATAGCGGGATGCATATCATTTTTACCATCCGGCAAAGCTCCCGTGTTTTTGTTTTCGGGGTTGTTTTTGTGCTGCGGTGGGGTGCTGTTCATCATCAAGGAATTAAATCCTATCACATGGCAACCATAAGGACCATCTATTTCAACTTTACATACTGCCGTATGCTTCTCTCTTGGAGCCGTGTACTACCGGCATGCGCTGCAAAGCGCGGGTAGAGCGCAGGTACCTGTTGGGCTGGAGGCGGCTGGCGGATGATTGATTGGCTTGCGGCGAGCGTAGCGCAGCGGCAGGCGCTTTACCGGGCCGTGAAGCGCTTGCTCGATGAGGAAGGCCTCAGCTGGGGTGATTTGTACCGGGATACGCTGGGCCAAGATTACCCGCCCGGCCACGGCTATGAGGATAATTTTCGGGCGGGGCGGATCGCCCGCAAGAAAGCCCACGCCATCTACAACTGGCTGGATGAGCGCTACCCGGCCCGCGCCAAGGCGCTAGAGGCGGCGTTAGCGGATGAAGACGAAAGACAACACACCGGAGAGCATTGGCGGCGCTTCCTGAGTGAGCATGGCCGCTATGCGCGGGTACGCGCCGTGCTGCTGCGTGATGCGGATTTAGGCATTGTGTCATTTGCCAGGGGCGAGCCGCTAGCTGGCCCGGTTATTCCGTTTGGCGCCTCGTTCGGCTTTGAGATCGACAGCCCCATAGCCGGGATGGCGCTGGCGCTTCAGGCGGTCGGCGGCGCGTGGTACGCACTGCCCTTGCGCGAGGACGCGCTCACGGATGTGGTCTTACCGGGTGTGCAGATGCTCCCGCGTCAGCTGGGCAGCGATACGCCTTATCCATTATCGGAAGAGGCGCATGACGGGCGGCACGGATTTGTGTTTCTGATCGGTCAGGCTGAGGTGATAGCGCCGCTCGTATCCATCGTGCCGGTTGGAAGGCCGATGGCCCCGGCGGAGCTGGATCAGATCGCTGACCAGTTTTTGGCGGCGGAAACGGAATGGCATATGCTGCGCATCAACCTGATGTTTCGGGCGTGACGGGCACAAAGCGCAGCGGGGCCAGCCGCGCTATCAGATCGGCATCGTAGCGTACCGGCGAATAAGTCGCCGTTTCCGGGTCAATGCGGTGCATGTTGGGGATTTTGAGCGCGAGACGGTTGAAACTGGCGCAGATAGCCGCGTGCAGCGCCGCATAGCCGTCTATCCCTTCACCAATCTCTGTACTGGCATAGCGCACCAGATTAGCGAGTCGGTCCTTGGGGAATGGGTGCGTGCGGTCATGCACCGTGTTGGCAAAGCGCTGATATTCATCAAACAGCCAGGTCATCAGATATGCGCCCAGCAGGCACATCGCCATGCGGGTGCGCGGATCGAGCCGGGCAATGCCTTCAATATTCTCACCGCCCCAGAGCTGAATGCGCGCCGCCGTGCGCAACGCGCATTCATCGGCGTCCAGCTCCAAGGCGTGCAGCACGCGTTGCCGTGCGTCCGGGGCGGTTTCGAGTGCCGCTTTCTTGAACCCCACCAGCATCGACGGGCCGGGCACTTCATTGAGCGCCGCATCGAGATTCATGTCTCTTAGCAGCAGCACATGACCGTTGGCGCAGTGCGCCAGCTCGTGCATCCACACAAACCGGATCATCAGCATCGCCAGATAAATGGCTGCTATATGCCGGGCCGCATCTTTGGGGACGCGGTGCGCATCTTTGCGCGCATTCATAGCTTCGCCGCGCAGCGTTTTATCCAGCAGCAAAATACCCGGCGCCGCGCCAAAGGCCGGGCCCGGCGAGTCCTCTCCAGCCGCATCGCCGATCTGCGGGAACTGATCGGCCTGCGTGAATACATAAAGTGCGAATTCAATGATGGTGACGAGCAGCGCTTGATTGACGCCAATCACATGCGCCCCGTCATAGATAGCCGCAAACGCGTTCGGGGACATCGAGCGCACATAGCCGCATTCAAACCGCAGTCGCATACCCTGCGCGTTGGTCATATCCCGCGACCGCGCCGCCAGCGCCTCAAAGCTGGCTAAGGCGGTTATGAACGGCTGATCGACGAAATCGCCGGGATCGGGAATGTAGGGCTGCGCACCGAGCTTGTTCTCTGCATAGTGCCTAAACGTGCTCATAGTTGCGGCCGTCAGTTGATGCACACGGTATTCACCGCCTACCACAGCCCAATTGAAATCAGTCCGCTATGCTTCCTTTTTCCGGCCACTTCGTCCAGCATTTCCAGCAGCTTATCCGTGGGTTCTGCATATTCGTAAAACTCTCGCTGACGGAATGGGTTTGTAAGTTTCGGTGGATTGCCGCGAAAGAACAGTCGGTCCCGCGAATAAATCTGAGTGATATCGTTAACCCAATCGACCATCCAAGGTGCAGCGGTCAGCGCGGCGCAGTTCGGAGCGGATTCTAGCTTAGAGTTCAATGTACAAAAATAGATGCAGAGGTCGGGCGTGAGTGGAAGCAACGCTCGGCCATTGATCCTCATTGCGGTAAGGCTCCCCGTGAGCCAGTCGAGATAACCGTCTCCGCAGATGAAATGTTTCCAAGGCGGTGCGCGCAGCAGCACAAAAGCGTGAAGCGATATGTAGCCGTTTTCACACAGCTTTCTGGCATGGCGATATTGTTGGTACATGTTTGCTTTCCCAACATTTTCGCTAACAGGCAATCCCGCTTTCAGAGGAAAGCGCTCCCATTTTGACCTGTTACTCGGGCTACAGATCAACAGCGAGTAGATCAGTAGAAGCAGATCACGATGGGTTCGTTCGTCGATATGATGAAATTTACTGAGATCGCGCAATGAGCGGTCTTTTCTGAATGCCAGCTTCAGCAAAGAAAGGACTTCGGCCGGGGTGCGTCCTAGAGGCCTACAATCTCGTAGCGCGGCTATGATCGAGTGGATTTTCGTATCAATGCCGAAATCGCTTTCAAAATTGGTTTCCCAATAGCCGCTGCCCCTGTGCATCGTATGGCCGTGGCGTTTGATACCGATTTTTCTATTTTTGAAACGCTTCTTGTCGATCTTGCCATTCGGCTCGATCCAAGAAACGTCTCCCTTCCTGTCCGCCCAATAGCTTTGCAGCGCGACTGGCCACCAGTGATGCTTTCCCGATCGATCTTTTCCCGACATGTCAGGAGATCATATCGCCAACCCTGAGTTACATGCACAAAAATTTGTTCATCTACTACGAGGGCCGATTTTCCTTCAGTCGATGAGGGGAGCAGCTCAAGAACGGAAAGGCACCATGCTCCAGTTTAAAACCGTCTCGACGGACGGACACATCATCCTGTGCCCGCCCGCCGAGAACAAGGATGAGGGGCGCATATAACGCCCCTCCATTCGCGCCTAAAAGTTCGGCGCATTCATATTGATATCTTCCTCGCAATCCATGCCGTGTTCCGTGGTCGAAAATTTGCTCATTTCATCCCACGGCAAACGTGTGCGCAGGGCTTCCATGTAAGCTTTATCGATGCTCTCGGGATTGTTCGCCATACGGTGCGTGTATTCGATCATAGTCGTGCGTGCGTCAGGCGACAGCTTGGTGAGCGAGTCCCTTTGGCAGGTGCAAAGGGCCTCCGAACGTTTAAGTGCGGTACAGGAGGCATAAAAATCATCGGCGGATAACGCACCGGTCATGGCGCTCCCCCCGGAACCGCAGGACGCCAAGATAAACCAGACCGGTGCAGTCCACAGGATGCTTGGTCGCATGAGACAGCCTCCTTATTGCTGGGTTTGAGCGGCTTGCGCACAGGGGACACCAGCATGGCGGATTGCTTCATAATCCGCCGGGCTGACTTCGGGCTCGACCACGCGCCGTTCGGTGATGTCAGCACCTTCTTCCAGCAGTTTCAGAAATGCCGCACGTCCTTGCGCACTGACATCTTGCTGCATGTTGTCGGCGTAACAACTGCACACTTCCTTATAGGCGCCGCTTTGAATACAATAGCGCACAAACGCGCTATGTTCTTCGCTCGCGGCACTGGAACAGGCGGCAAGGCCGGACAGCGCTGCTATCGTCAAATAAGAACGCTTCATAAACAACCTCCTTTTGTACGGCGGTCTAGCCGCCACAGGTCAGGCCAGCCTGCGCGAACAGCCGGGCGTCATCGGGTGAGAACTGGCTTTCGAGCTTTTTGGTGTAGGCAACCGTCAGCGAGCCGGGGTAGTTGACCATCCGGTCGGTGAATTCGAGCACCGCCTCTTGCGATTTGTCCGAGAGCTTGGCGAACATCTCGCCCCGGCATGAACAGGCTTTGACCGTTTGGCCGCTTTCGCGGCACAAAGCTTCAAACTCTCGGGTTTTTGCATCGCCGCAGCCACTTGCCAGCAGAGCGAGAGCGGCAATGAGCGCGATGCAGACTGGTCTATCGCTCATAGCCATGCGCCAAATCCTTTCGTCAGGCCCACAATGCTGGCGCAGGCGCTCAGTGCCAGAATGATGATGAGTAGTGCGATAGCGGCGAGAACAAGCGCCACGACACTCAGCTGATAGCCGGTCTTATCCGCCAGACCCCGCCCGACATTCTTACCCTTGGTCCCGAATACGATCGCCACAATCACGGTGACGATACCGAGCGGCCCGAGAAAGAAGGTAAGGACCGCGCAGACCAGCGCGATAATGCCAAACAGCGTGGCTTGGCGGGCCGGGTCCTGCCCGTTAAGCGATAACTTATCGGCGGCGCCCGGCAGGGCATAAACGCAAACGGCCTTATCGTCCGCCATATCGAAATCGACCGGACGCCCCGCCATCGGATCGCCGGTGCTTTTCCACTCGCTTCGCGCAAACGAAACCCGCTTGCCCTCGCTGTCCGTAATGACGCCTTCATTGGAGGCGGCGTCGTATCCTAAGATTGTCCCGCGCACGTGATGTCCCCCGCTCAAAAAGAAGGGCGCGCACCACGCGGCACACGCCCTCAAGGATGGTCAGCGTCAGCTCCGGCTGCCGCCCGATTGCGCACGCTTGGCAGCGGCTGCGGCTTCCGCCGCTTGGCTGTCGCTCGCGCCGCGCTGTTTGAACCAGTCCGCCGACCGGCCCGGATTGTTCGCGCCGCTCACACCGGCGGGGTTGGATTCATGTCCCATGATCATTCTCCTGTGCTGGGCAGCTCCCTGTGAGCCGCGCTCATAAAATGATAACCCTTAGTTGTCATTTACCTGAACAAAACGCCTTTTGGCAGAAAAAATTCCAACTGCTAGTTTGCATTCAAGAAGGCTGGCGCGTGCCACGCATCTTGCGTGAAGCACGACCGTAAAAGCCTTCTGACCCTTGGCCGAGAAATCCGCCGCCTACGTAAAGAACGGCACTTAAGTCAGAATGAGCTGGCCGATCTGGCTGGACTGAGCCGCAACTTCATCAGCATGGTTGAACGCGGCGAGCGGGCCGTATCGGTGCTTACCATTCTTGATATCGCAGACGCATTGCGCGTTGCGCCTGCGGCAATGTTCGCCGGGTATGCGGCACCCATGGCAACACAAAACGGTTCAGAGTCGAACCAGTAGCTTCAGGGCACCACGACAGCTAAAGCTGATCGCAAGATGTGTGCGGTAGTACCGCACATCTTGTACTCCGGCGCTAACGCGCCTCCGGCAAGGGGGCTGTTGCACGCCCCCGTTGCATCCCCCGGGCTTATTCGGCCCATCGGTATACCCATGGCGGCCGGTTGGGCATCAGAAAATAGCCGCGGCACTGGCGAGCGATTTGACTGCGATCACGGGCCTCGGCCTGCTGAAGATTGCGAAGGCCGGCCTTGTAGGTAGCGAGCGACGTATTGCCGCGATAGCGCTGATCGAGCCGCAGTTTCTTTCGCAGAAATACCGCGTGTGCAGCATATTCCGCCTTGGACTCGCATTCAGACTTGTTTCGAAATGTAACCTGAACCTGAGCGTAAGCGGGCGAGCTTAAAGCAATTCCACCCAAGCTCAGGACAAGAATCGTCAACTTCCGAAATGAAAGCATCTTCATTCTCCCTAACACGCTAGAGGAAATGTAGTTCTACCGAAGTTCTAAGCGCGTGAACCCTGAAACACCGCAATACATGCAGACTACGTCAGCGGAGTGCCTTGGCAGAGTAGGGTAATGAACGTCCTGCTTTGAAGAACGTCTCTGCTCATTATTGCCGCAAACAGGGCATTTGGTACCAACATGATAGAGCATAACTGCCCTCCCATGTGCCGCTCCGGGGCTATGCACCGGAGCGGCTAAGGAAAATGTGGAGCTATTTGCTGCTGTTATATCCGCGCTGGTATTCGCTCACCTGCGTGTCGCTGTAGCCACGACCCTTCAGCACGTCGGTCGTGGGAGCATAAGTCGTGACCTGGCCGTCACGGCGGCCGTTGTTGTAAGCATTGGACATTTCAGTGCCCTCCTCAGGCGACTTAAGTGGACCAAGCTCAGGCTTGGCAGCCGACTCCATCAGCGGCTGAGAAGGGCCTATGCTATATCGCAGGGAATGTAAACAAAAAACGTAAACGAAATATTCTACATGGCTTTTCTGCGGTACGCCGCTTGGCTAAGGCGTCTCGCTTTTCGCATATCACCAGCACCTTCTAACTCCTCGTCAACAAGCTGTTTTTTTGTGAGCACGGGGAGCTCGTCTGGCCAAGGTAGTTTGCGTTCCCAATTCGAAATTGCTTGAGCCGCTTTCGGGTCTGCGTCGCGAAGGTCCTTACGCGTTAAAAGCGGCTTGGGCGCGTTGCCAGCAGGTGCTGGAAACCAGTCCTTCCAAACGCGGCGCATAAATTGCTCGATGTTTTCACCATTCGGGCTACCGCCCCGGTTGCCGACATATTTTTCCGTCGGAACAGGCGGCAGTTCGGCGAGCGCTTGATCCTCGACGGTAGCGGGCGCAACAACTTTGGGAAGGCCGGCCTGATAGCTAGAGGCTAGCGCATCAGCAGCTGCGTTTTCTAAATCGGCCGCCGATTGCGCACTATTAACTGCCAACGCAAAGCTGCGCGCCAATTCAATGGATACGCTCCTTGGAAGACCGCGCTCTTCAAGGGTATCTCTTATTCTCTCCGGCGAACATTCAAATCGCGACTTTTTATCCTCGCGCACACGCGAGGCCCCTCTGGTCGTTAATATACCAGAAGAACGGTTTTTATGTCCAGTATTTCTTGTAGGAGTCGGAACGTATCTCAAGCCTTTAATGGTATTACTGCTGTCTGTGTAGTAGGCTCTTATATTAGATGAGACACTTTTCTGAATAGACATTACGATAATCCGAATATTCTATCGCCTGCATCTCCGATTCCGGGATACAGGAAATTAGGGTTTTCTTTATCTTCCTCAGTATCCGCTCCAACAGTAAATATTTTAACACCCTTGAAATGGTCCATCTTAAAGAAGTTGGCTACTCCTTGCTCATGGCAAATGACAGATGCCACTCTGATCTTTTCAAAAGATAGGCGCATTCCTTCATGTAAAAATCTCTCTTCAATAATACGACACGCCGCTTGTATACTTTGAGTAGAGTGAACGACAGGATCTAAGATAATGTAATGAAGATTCTCGCCAACAGGGATCGAATGCATATAAATATTCACGCGGTTTTTTTCATGGTCGCGAACCAATCCGATGTGTCCTGACATGCAATTTGGAATTAGGCTTTGAAAAGCGTTGGCAAGGCCCAACCCCGCTCGTAGGATTGGAACAATAACAATCGACTTTTGATCAACATACGGCCCTTTCAATCCTGATGCCGCATCAAACTCATATTCCCCCTTAATGAGCTCGATGTCCGAGGTTACATAGTTGCAGAGGATGTATCCGATCTCGGTCATCAACTGGCGGTAAACGGCTGAGCTAAGGCGCTGGTCACGCAAAAGGGTCAATTTGTGTTGCGCGAGAATGTGATCCACATAGATCAACCCCTCGGGCGTTGATCGTGTAGGCGTTTTTCCCATGACTAGCTATAATCCATAAACGGTTTTCAATGAGCTCAATCGCGGCTGTTGGCCATGTGATACCACGCCTATGTCAGCGCTCAATGGGGCGACCAGGCGATTTGCAACTCGGTTCGCGGACAAGCTCCGTGTGGGCGCGCCGGATTCCTGTTGCGCCTAATGGTGCCAACCTCGGATGATCGAGATGGAATGGCGGTTTGGGTTTTGGGGCGGTGTTGTCCTTATCACGGATGGTGCGGCTGTCACCGGCTCGTGATTTCCCATTACTCTGCTCCGGCGCCGCTTTGCGGAAGGTGAGATTGGCCTTGCGCGTGTGATCGATCATATCGGCCTCAAAGCGCGGGTTGCGATCATCCAGCGTGAACATCTTACCGATGGCGGAGCGAGGATTGCCCCTGAGTTCGAATCTCATCCAGGGGACGGGAAACCTCAGTTTCTCCGTCGATCCGGCCGGATTCGACCATCGCAGTCGCGTCAATTGCCCTCCATCAGTCGATGGAGCCGGTGCCTGATGCCCGCGCGGTCGAAGACGAAAGCCTGTTGACGTGCCCGAGCCTGTTGCGCGTGCCGGTCTCAACCCGCCTGCGCCGACTTTGGTCGAACAGCCTGCGAATCTGCGGATCGGCTGCGGCGTTCATGCAAATCTTCCCGTTCCATCTTTGCCCGGTGATCAATTTACTTGCCGAAAATCAATATAGTGATGGCCGGTTGCATGAGACTTGTTCTGTATTCGGCGATCAGCCCGGAGAGCAACGCCCGGATTTGCCGTGTTAGAGATAGCGAGACCCTTTTTGCCTTGCTATTGCGGTCGCTATCGCATGGTCGAGGGGTAAGAATGGCAAAGAAGGCAGGCAGTTCCAAAGGCGGAGACCTCGGGTTCGAGGCGGAACTGTTCAAGGCGGCGGACAAGATCCGCGCCAATATGGAGCCGTCGGATTACAAGCATGTCGTCCTCGGCCTGATCTTCCTCAAGCATATTTCCGATGGTTTCATGGCCAAGCGCGCCGAGCTGGAGCGCGACTACCCGGAAGGCGTCGAGGATGAGGACGAATACCGCGCCGACAACATCTTCTGGGTGCCCAAGCCAGCGCGCTGGGCGCACCTTCAGGCAAGCGCCAAGCAGCCTGGCATCGGCAAGCTGATCGACGAAGCCATGCTCGAGATCGAGAAGGTGAACCCCTCGCTCAAGGGCGTACTGCCCAAGGAATATGCCCGTCCCGCGCTGAACCCTGTAATGCTGGGTGAGCTGATCGACCTTATCTCCGGGATCGGATTCAAGTCGGACGAGGGGCAGAGCCGCGACGTGCTCGGCCGCGTCTATGAATATTTCCTTGGCCAGTTCGCCGGCGCCGAGGGCAAGCGCGGCGGCGAATTCTACACGCCGCGATCGGTGGTGCGCACGATGGTCGAGATGCTGCAGCCGCATGACGGCCGCGTTTACGATCCGTGCTGCGGATCGGGCGGCATGTTCGTGCAATCCGAAAAGTTCGTCGAAAACCACGGCGGGCGCATCGGCGACATCGCTGTCTATGGCCAGGAATCGAACCACACGACGTGGCGGCTGTGCATGATGAACCTCGCGGTACGCGGCATCGACGCCGATATCCGCTGGAACAGCGACGGCAGCTTCCACCGCGACGAGCTGCCCGACCTGCGCGCCGACTATGTGCTTGCCAACCCGCCGTTCAACGTGTCGGATTGGGGCGGCAGCCGGCTGCGCGAGGATGCGCGCTGGAAATATGGCACACCGCCCGCGGGCAACGCCAACTTCGCCTGGCTGCAGCATATCCTGCACCATCTGGCGCCTGCGGGAACTGCGGGCGTGGTGCTCGCCAACGGGTCGATGTCGTCGACGCAGAGCGGCGAAGGCGAAATCCGGCAGGCGATGGTCGAAGGCGACGTGATCGATTGCATGATCGCCATGCCGGGCCAGCTCTTCTATTCGACGCAGATCCCGGTCTGCCTGTGGTTCCTTGCCAGGGACAAGTCGAACGGACTGGTCGGCGACGCCAAACTGCGCGACCGGCGCGGCGAGATCCTGTTCATCGACGCGCGCAAGCTGGGCCACATGGTCGACCGCACCCGGCGCGAATTTTCGGACGAGGACATCGCGCGGATCACCGACACCTATCACGCCTGGCGCGAGGGCAAGGGATATGAGGACGTGCCCGGTTTTGCCTGTGCGGCGAGCCATGAGGAGGTGGCGAAGCACGGCTATGTGCTGACGCCGGGGCGCTATGTCGGTGCGGAAGAGGCCGAGGACGATGGTGTGCCGTTCGTCGAGCGGTTCGCGGCGTTGCAGGCGACGCTGGAGGAGCAGTTCGAGGAGGCCGAACAACTGGCTGCGGTAATTCGGCAGAATATTTCAGAGGTGATCGCGAATGTATGATTTCGTGGGAGCGGATCACTGGGCAAAGACGACGCTTTACGACCTGGCGCGGTGGAAAAATGGCCTCGCCTTCAAAAACATAAACTTCTCTGCTGAAGGTCGACCGGTAATTAAAATCGCAGAGCTGAAGGCAGGTATCACCGATCAGACGAAATTCACCCAAGCTGAATACGACCGGGACGTGATGGTCTGCGATGGTGATATGCTCTTTTCGTGGTCAGGGAATCCTGACACATCGATTGATGTTTTCCGTTGGGAGGGGCGGCAAGGCTGGCTCAACCAGCACATATACAAGGTATATCCCGCCGAAGGCGTAGAGGAAGAATTCCTTTTCTTCCTTCTTCGCTCCCTGAGGCCGCGTTTTGCCGAGATAGCGCGTAATAAGCAGACGACTGGCTTAGGGCACGTCACTCTGGGCGACTTCAAGCAAATGGTGGTCGGGCTGCCGTCCAAGCTTGAGCAGCGATTGATCGTCGCTTCGGTAGGACCAATCCAGAAAAAGATCGAGCTGAACCGGCGGATGAACGAGACGCTGGAGGCACAGGCGCGGGCGCTGTTCCGCGACTGGTTCGTCGACTTCGGCCCGGTGAAGGCCAGGATGGCCGGCCCAGATGCAGGAGGGGCCCCCTATCTCGCGCCCGACCTCTGGTCGCTCTTCCCTGATCGCCTCGACGATGACGGCGTACCGGAGGGGTGGAAAGTTGCTACGCTCAATGACTTTGCGATCTGCCAGAACCGCAAAGCCGATCTGGAGGAGGTGGACGAAGGAACCCCCTACATTGGCCTTGAGCATATGCCACGTCGGTCGATCGCGCTCAGCGAATGGGAGGGGGCCGAGAAAGTAAGCAGCGCAAAATCTTGGTTCCGCCGCCGCGAGATACTGTTTGGCAAATTGCGACCATATTTCCACAAGGTAGGAATCGCCCCGGTTGATGGTATCTGCTCGACCGACATCGTGGTTCTGGCGCCGAAGAAGGAACGTTTCGAAGCCTTGGTGCTCGCTTGCGTCTCAACCGACGAGTTCGTCGCATTCACTGACCTATCGTCGACAGGCACAAAAATGCCGAGGACCAGCTGGAAGATCATGAAGACGTATCCGATGGTAAAGCCGGGCGATTCAGTCGCGGATTGGTTTCAAGCCATCTGTGGGCCGATGCTCGATCGTATTCTTTCGAATATCGAGGAGAACCAAACCCTCGCCCAAACCCGCGACCTGCTGCTGCCAAAACTGATGTCCGGCGAAATCCGCGTCGGCGCGGTGGAACGCGAAGTGGAGAAGGTTGCATGACGCCCGCGCTCGGCACGCTGCACAAGGTCGATCTGCGCACCATCTGGCTGTCGGAATCGTCCGATTTCACGCCCTGGCTCGCCAAGGCCGAAAATCTGTCGATCCTTGGTGAGACGATCGGCATCGAGCTGGAGCTGGAAGCGCAGGAGAAATATGTCGGGCCGTTCCGCGCCGACATTCTGTGCAAGGACAGCGACAATGACAGCTGGGTGCTGATCGAAAACCAGCTCGAGCGCACCGATCACAATCACCTTGGCCAGCTGCTCACCTATGCTGCGGGCTTGCAGACGGTGACGATCGTCTGGGTCGCAGCCAAATTCACCGAGGAACATCGCGCCGCGCTCGACTGGCTCAACGAGATTACCAACAGCCGCTTCCGCTTTTTCGGGCTGGAGGTGGAATTGTGGCGCATCGCGGATTCGATGCCCGCGCCGCGCTTCAACGTGATTTCCAAGCCGAACGACTGGACCCGATCGGTCGAGCGTGCCGCCAGCCAGATCGATTCCGAAGTGTTGAGCGAGACCAAGCTGCAGCAACAGCGCTACTGGCAGGGGCTGAACCAGCTTCTCGAAGAACAGGGCGTGCCGCTGCGCACGCGCACCGCGCGACCCCAGCACTGGCATAATTTCAGCATCGGCCGGTCGAAATTCAAACTATGCACCAAGGTCAATTCGCAAGCGCATGTCATCGGATGCGAGCTGTTCATCAGCCATGTCCGCGCCAATGATTACCTTGAACTGCTGAGGGCGGATCGCGACGCGATCGAAGCGGACGCAGGACTGACGTTCGACTGGCAGGAGCTGCCGGGGCGGATCGGCACGCGCATAGAGATCGCGCGCGAAAACACCGATTTTACCAGGGAGAGCGAGTGGCCGGAACAACATGCCTGGCTGGCCGACAAGCTGGTGCGCATGAACAAGGCGTTTCGCCACCGTATCGCGGCACTCGATCTGGATGAAATCGAGGCGGCGCGCTGATGAGCCGGTTCATCGAGAACCATGTCGAGGAAGCCGCGCTCGAATGGCTCGATGCGCTGGGATGGACTGTCGCACTCGGGGCCGACGTATCGCCGGATGGGGCGCAGCCGATCCGCGCGGCCTATCAGGACGTGGTCCTGATCGATCGATTGCGCGATGCAGTCGCACGGCTCAATCCGGCTATTCCTCTCGATCCGCGCGAAGAGGCGATACGGCGCCTGATGGCGAGCGAGACGCCCTCGCTGGTTGAAGAGAACCGACGACTGCACCGCTATCTCGTGGAAGGCGTGCCGGTCGAATTTTACGACGATGGCAGCGTGCGCGGCGACCGTGTCCGCCTGATCGACTTCGACGGAAGCGGCGGCTTCGACCAGAATGACTGGCTTGCGGTCAACCAGTTCACGGTGATCGAGCATGGCCATAACCGCCGACCGGATGTGGTTCTGTTCGTCAACGGCCTGCCGCTCGGGGTGATCGAGCTGAAGAATCCCGGCGATGAGAACGCGACGCTCTCGGGTGCTTTCAACCAGCTTCAGACCTACAAGGCGCAAATCCCTTCGCTGTTTCGCACCAACGCGCTGCTTGTCACTTCGGACGGCATCAAGGCGCGCGTCGGATCGCTGACGGCCGAGGCTGAACGGTTGATGCCGTGGCGTTCGGAGGATGGCGAGAACATCGCACCGACCAGCGACCCGCAGCTCGAAACGCTGCTGAAGGGCGTGTTCGATCGCGGCAACCTGCTCCGCCTGCTGCGCGACTTCACCGTCTTCGGCGATACCGGCAGCGGGATCGTCAAGATCGTTGCGGCCTATCACCAGTTCTTCGCTGCCCAGCATGCCCTGTCGGCTACACTGCGTGCATTGCCCTATGCGCCGGTCGAACGCGGGTCGCTTCGCGAAAGCCCGCTCAACTATGGCTTGCCGAGCCAGACGCAGCAGCCGTCGGGTGACAAACGCATCGGCGTGATCTGGCATACCCAGGGTTCGGGCAAGAGCCTGTTGATGGCATTTTATGCCGGCCTGCTTGTCCGCGATCCCGCGCTCGAGAATCCCACCATCGTAGTCATCACCGATCGCAACGACCTGGATGACCAGCTGTTCGCCACATTCTCGATGTGCAGCGATCTGATCCGCCAGAAGCCGGTCCAGGCCGACAGCCGCGATGATCTGCGATCACAGCTCGATCGCGCATCGGGCGGGGTAATCTTCACGACGATCCAGAAATTTGCCGCGGCGGAAGGGGACGACGTCCTTGCACCCGTCAGCGAGCGGCAGAACGTGGTCGTTATGGTGGACGAGGCGCACCGATCGCAATATGGCTTTCGCGCGCGCATCGATCCGAAGACCGGTAAACGGGCTTATGGACACGCGAAATATCTTCGCGATGCGCTGCCTAATGCCTCGTTCATCGGCTTCACCGGAACGCCGATCGAGAAGGATGATGTGAACACGCCCGCCGTTTTCGGCGACTATGTCGACATCTACGACATCAGCCGCGCTGTCGAGGACGGCGCGACGGTGCCGATCTATTACGAAAGCCGGCTCGCGCGGATCGAGCTGCCGGAAGATCAGGTGCCGCTGATCGACGCCGAGGTCGAGGAGCTGACCGAGGACGAGGCGGCGTCGGACCAGGAAAAGCTGAAGGCGCGCTGGGCTGCGGTCGAGCGGCTGGTGGGGGCAAAGGCGCGGCTGCAGCTTGTCGCGGCCGATCTGGTGGAGCATCTCGAACGGCGGCTCGAAGCACTCGACGGCAAAGCGATGGCCGTGTGCATGAGCCGCCGCATTTGCGTTGCACTCTACAATGAGATCGTTGCGCTCCGCCCGGAATGGCATTCCGACGATGTGTCACAGGGCGCGGTCAAGGTGGTGATGACCGGGAGCGCCTCCGATCCACAGGAATGGCAGCCTCATATCGGCGGCAAGGCGCGGCGCGATGCGCTGGCGAAGCGCGCCAAGAACCCGGATGATCCGCTGAAGCTGGTGATCGTACGCGATATGTGGCTGACGGGCTTCGACGCGCCGTCGATGCACACAATGTATATCGACAAGCCAATGCGCGGGCACGGCCTCATGCAGGCGATCGCTCGCGTAAACCGCGTATTCCGCGACAAGGAAGCGGGCCTTGTCGTCGACTATATCGGCATCGCCCAGAATCTGAAGGCGGCGCTTGGGATCTATTCACCGTCCGATCGCGAAAAGACAGGCATCGACGAGAAACTGGCGATCCGGGTCATGCGCGAACGGTTCGAAATAGTGAGTGCCATGTTTCATGGCTTTGACTGCGAACCCGGCATGCACGGCACCGCCAGCCAGCGGCTCAAATGCCTCGCCGAAGCTCTTGAATGGATTCTCGCGCGCCAGCACGAAGCCGCGCAGAAGGAAACCAGCGACGACGCGAAGCGGGCAGCACACCGGCGCTTTCAGGACGCAGTTCTCGCACTCAGCAAGGCTTTCGCGCTGGCGGCGGCCAGCGATGCGGCGAAAGCGATCCGTGACGAGGTTGCGTTTTTCCAGACGGTTCGCGCTGCGCTGGTGAAGAGCAACGGTTCGGGCAAATCGATGAAGGACCGGGAACTGGCGGTTCAACAATTGATCGACCGTTCGGTAGTCTCGACCGAGATCGTCGACATCCTTCAGGCTGCCGGCATGGAATCGCCAGACATCTCGATCCTGTCCGACGAGTTTCTCGCCGAGATGCGCGACAGTGAGCGTCCGAATTTGGCGTTGGAAGCTCTGAAAAAGCTGCTGACCGACAAGATACGATCACGGTCGCAATCGCATGCTGTCGAAAGCAGAAAATATTCGGAACGCCTAACGGCCGCGATCGCCCGCTATCACACTAACGCCATCAGCACTGTCGAGGTGCTCCAGACGCTGATCGACCTCGCCAAGGAAATCCGCGAAAAGATGGCGCGAGGCGATGAGGAAGGCCTGACAGACGAAGAAATCGCGTTTTACGAGGCGCTTGCCGACAATGAGAGCGCGGTCGATGTGATGGGCAACGACAGCCTGAAGGTGATCGCGGCCGAGTTGGTGAAGAGTTTGAAAGCCAACGCGAGTGTGGACTGGGCGCATCGGGAAACTGCACGTGCGAGAATGCGCGTTCTGGTGAAACGCATCCTGCGGAAATATGGCTACCCGCCAGACCTGCAGGATGCTGCTGTCCAGACCGTTATCGAGCAAGCTGAACTACTTGCCGCTGCGTGGTAGCCATTACGCTTGAGCGGGTCTGCTCGTTAAACCAGCTGGATATCGTCGATGCGCCTGGCGAAGCGCAGCTAGATGATCTGTTCGACGCCGGTCAGCGGGTTGGACACGCCGTTGGACCATAGGGAGACGCGCAGCTTGTCGATCTGGCTGCGGACGGTGCCGGTGAGCATGGGTTAATCTTGCTCGAATTCTTCAGGGATCTGCCACAGTTGCGCCCGGAAGCCGGGTTTAGCTGTATGAAAAACAATCGAATATCTACGGAAGCTTTCAGTCGTTCTGCGCAAGTATGGTTTGGGCGCGCTATTATGCCGGTATTTGTATTTATTGTCGCAATTTGTAATTTAATTACAGGTATTGATCCATGTTATACTGAAGCATACTTCGCATTAGTAATTTGTTAAGACTCGTCGTTGGATATGGATATCGAGACGACCAATGAAAGTCGCAGGGGTCGCAGTGGCCAAAACGTAAGTTTGACCGTTTGCGAAGGATCACGGAAATGGATCGGGATGCCAGCCGCCCCCGGGGTGGCGAAATGACGCCCGGTATGAAGCTTGCGGTGCCTGAGCGGCGGTCGACGTCGCGGCATCTGACCGTCTATCGTACCGCGCGTATGCGGATCGGCAATGTTCAGCGGCTGATCCTCGTCAAGAATCTGTCCGCCGGCGGCCTAAAGGCGCGGGTGTACGAAGCGGTGCCGGTCGGCTCGGCAATCTGTGTCGAACTGACCGGCGACAACCGGATCGACGGCATGGTCGTCTGGGCCGATCCGCCGCATATCGGCGTGCGATTCGACCGCGAGATCGATGTTTCCGAAGTGCTCAACCCGCCCTTCATGGCGTCCCCGGCTGCCGAGCGGCTGCGCTTTCCGCTACTCGATATTCCGACGACGGGCGTCCTGCGCTGTTCGCAGGAAAGCGCGTCGGTTGCGGTGCACAGCGTCGCCACGACGGGCGCCCGGTTCGTCTGGCCGGCGCTGCGTTGCGAAGAAGACATGTTCCTCGAGGTGAGCGGTCTCGACAATCATCGCGGCCATATCCTGTGGCAGGGCGAGGGCATGGCCGAGATCGGCTTTTTCCGCCCGATTGCCTTTGCCACGCTCGCGCAATGGGCAGTGGCGCGCCAGCCGCTGGATGTCCCGCTGACCGTTGCGAACGGGGAGCCGCCGCTCCAGCAATATCTCACCGCGTGAGCGCGGGCGTGACGACCAGCTGATCGAGGATCTTCGCGACTTGCTCGACGGGCATGTCCGGCCGGTCGCGCAGCCACCAGCTGATGATCACCAGCATCCCCGAAACGCCGAAAATGACCGACAGATCGGCCGGCAGCCAGCTCTCCTCGATCGGTTCGGGTGGCTGGATGCTTCCCGCCTGGCGCAGCAGTTCCTCGCGCAGCGCACCCGCCGCGCCGCCGGTGAGCAGCGCGGCCCACAGCTCGCGCCGATGGCCGACATATTCGCACAGCGTCCGGCATGCCTGGCGCGTATCCGCTTCGAACAGCACCGGCACGGCCTGAGTCAGCAATTCGCTGATCTCCCCGGCGGCCAGATCGCTGAGCAGCTCCTGCTTGTCCTTGTAGTGGCGAAAAAAGGTCGCGTATCCCGCCGACGCCTGCGCGACGATATCGCGCACGGTGATCTGATCGAAGGACTGGTTTTCGAGCAGCGTCAGCAACGCCCGGCGCAATGCTTCGCGCGTGCGGACCACGCGGGCGTCCTGACGCGTTGACGCGGGGTCGGTCATGATTATATGATACACCCTATATCATAATTATGGACAACGCAGCATGAGCACCGCGCCGGAAACGCAAGCCTGCCCTATTGCAGCAAATCGGGACGACCGTAAATCGGCGCCGCTGGCCGATCGCTTTGCGCGTCCCGATGCGGGCGCGCAGCGGATCGGCAATCTCGCCTTCGCGCGTGATATCCTGCGCAGCCCGGTGGCGCGGCAGGCGGGGGCGGGGGCGGAATTTGTCGATACCGGCAATCCCGAACATGCCCCGGTCTTCTATCTCGACGGTGCGCCGCACCGGAAGAAGCGTGCTGCGATCGCGCGTTTCTTCACGCCCAAGGCGGTTACGACGCGGCATCGCGCGGTGATGGAGCGGACTACCGAGGCACTGATCGGCGAATTGCGCGCGAACGGCCGGGCGCAGCTCGATGAAATCAGCTTCCGGCTGGCGGTCGCGGTTGCGGCGGAGATTGTCGGGCTCGCCGATGGCGACCTCAAGAAGCTTTCGCGGCGGATCGAGGCGAGCCTGTCGGCGGCGACCGCCAATCGCAAACGCGGACTGGCGGGCGCGATCGCCGGGATCGGGACCGCGTCGAAGACTGCGGTCTTCTACTGGACGGAAGTCCGCCCGGCGATCCGCGCGCGGCGCAAGGAACGGCGCGATGACGTCATCTCGCATCTGATCGACGAAGGCTATTCGGATCGGGCGATCCTGATCGAATGCATGACCTATGGCGCGGCGGGCATGGTGACGACGCGCGAATTCATCGTGATGGTCGCTTGGCACCTGTTCGAGCGGCCCGACCTTGTCGAACGCTATCTGGCGAGCGACGATGACGGGCAGATCGCGATATTGCAGGAAATTCTGCGGCTCGAACCGGTCGCCGCGATGGTGCACCGCCGCGCGACCGAGGCGATCGAGACGCCGAATGGCGAACTGGAGGCCGGCGCGCTGGTCGCGCTCGATATCCGCGCCTCGAACACCGATGCTGCGTCGGTGGGGGCCTGCCCCTTCGCGATCGATCCCGACCGTGCCGAGCGCGTGAAGGGCAACGGCAATTTCCTGAGCTTCGGCGATGGCGGGCATACCTGTCCGGGCTGGCAGGTCGCGCTGCACGAAACGCGGATCTTCATCGACGCGCTGATGCGCGTGCCGGGCCTTAAGCTTGAACGCGCGCCCGATATGACGTGGAACAGCGCGCTGATGAGTTACGAGCTGCGCAATGCGATCGTGGTGTGTTAAACTTAGCATGCCGTCGCCCCTGCGCAGGCAGGGGCCCATGTCTGTACCGTAATGACCTGCACCTTGACACAATGGCGGAGCTGTCCGTGTCAGGCGTTGCGCAGAAATCGGCAGAAATAGGCCCCTGCCTGCGCAGGGGCGACGCTTAAGGCGTGCGACACCGGTCAGCCCGCACCCTCCATCGCCGCCAGTATCTTCGACGGCGTCAGCGGCAGATCGAGCAAATCCGCCCCGAACGGCGCCAGCGCGTCGTTGATCGCATTCACCAGCGTCGGCGGGCCGATGATGTTGCCGCCTTCGCCCGCGCCGCGAAAGCCGCCTTCGGCTTGCGAGGGCGTGGTGATGTGGTGGAATTCGAGCACCGGGACGTCGGTGATGCCGGGCAGCATATAATCCTTGAACGTCGCCGCGGTCGGATTGCCGTACGCATCATAAGCGAGGTTTTCGAGCAATACCTGCCCGATCCCCTGCGCGACGCCGCCGGCGACCTGTCCCTCGACCACGGCGGGGTTGATCACGACGCCGCAATCCTCGGCGACCACCCAGCGCTTGATCTCGACGAAACCGCTCTCGGCGTCGATTTCGACGATGCAGCCATGCGCGGCGCTGGCGAAGACCATCGCCGGGCCCTTGTAGCGATATTGCGCCTCCAGCCCCGGCTCCATGCCCTCGGGCAGGCGGTCGGGCTCGTTATACGCGATCTCGGCAATGTCGGCGAGGTTGCGGGTCATTTCCTTGGTGCCGGAGACGATGACCTTGCCGTCCTCGATGCGCACATCGTCGGGCGTCGCGTTGAGCAGATGCGCGGCGAGGCGCTTGATCTTCTCGATCAATATGTCGGCGGTTTTGATCGCCGCGCCGCCGCCCGCCACGGCCTGACGGCTGCCCGCCGCGCCGGGGCCGAAGCCCGCGCGCGTGGAATCGCCTTCGAACACGGTGACGTCCTCGAACGGCACGCCGAGGTGATCGGCGATCACCTGGGCCATCGTCGTCTGCGTGCCATGCCCCTGCGAGAAGGTGCTCATCATCGCGCTCACCTTGCCGGTGGGCTCGATGCGAAGCTGCGCCATTTCGCTCGCCATCACCGGGACGGCGGTGGAGCCGGTCGGCTCGATATAGGTCGCGCAGCCGAAGCCGAGATAGCGGCCAGCCTTGCGTGCCTCGGCCTGTTCCTTGCGGAAGGCGGGGACGTCGATCTTCTCGAGCAGCAGTTCGAGGCATTCGGCGGGCGTTACGTCTTCCAGCGGGATGCCCATCGACGAGAAAGTCGGCTGATCGGCGCGCGTCACGATGTTGCGGCGGCGCAATTCGATCGGATCGATCTTCATCCTGCGCGCGGCGATGTCGAGCGTCGTTTCACGCACCAGCGATTCCATCGCCCAGGGGCCGCGATAGGCGGCGAGCCCGCCGGTATTGCTGTGCCAGCCGCGCGCGATGAAGCCGAGCCGCGGCATCTTGTACGGTGCCCAGAGGAACATTGGGACCGCGAGATTGGCGTCGGGCGAATGCGGATAGGCGCCGTTGTTTACAGCGTAATCGACATGGCTCGCAACCATCACGCCATTCTCGTCGAACCCGGTGCGCAGCGTGCAGATCTGTTCGCGCGCGGGGCAGGCGGCGGTGAGGTTTTCGAGGCGATCCTCGATCCACTTCACCGGGCGTCCGATCAGCATCCCCGCCGCCATCGCCGCGATTTCCTCGCGCCACGGCTGGACCTTGAGTCCGAAAGCGCCGCCGACATCCTTGGCAAGCACGCGAATGCCCGTTTCGGGCAGGCGGAACGCCATCGCCACATAGCGCGCGACCATGTGTGGGCTCTGGCAGGCGATATGGATGGTGATGTCGCTGCCGTTCTGCGCGAAGACGACGCCGCGCGTTTCCATCGGCGCCTGCGCGATGCGCTGATGCCGGACGGTGCCGGTGATCAGATGCGCCGCGCCCGACAGCATTTCCTCAAGGTCTTCGTCTTCCTCGACTCCCGCTTCGGCGGCGACGTTCGTCTCGACATCGGGGTGGACGGGGGCGCCGCTTTTGGCGTCCTCGATCGTGACCACGGGCGGTTCTTCGTCGATATCGACGAATACGGCGGCGGCGGCATCCTCCGCCAGCGCGCGGCTGTCGGCAACGACCATCGCCACCGGATCGCCGACAAACGCGACGCGGCCGTTTGCCAGCGCCGTCACTTTCGGCCCGGGCGGTGGCGAGACGAGGTAGAAGCTCACCATTTCGATGTCGAACTTCGCGATATCGTCATAGGTGTAGATCGCCCGCACGCCGGGCATCGAGCGCGCGGCATCGGTGTCGATCGACTTGATCGTCCCGCGCGCGACATTGCTGCGCACGAAGGCGATGTGGAGCATGCCGGGATAGCTGACGTCATCGACGAACACGCCCTTGCCGGTGAGCAGGCGCTTGTCCTCGGTGCGCGGCATGCGCTGGCCGACGAAGCGCGCGGCGGCGACCTTGGTCTCGCTCATGCCGCTTCTCCCGCCAGACGCTGCGCGACGCGGAGGATTCCCTGATAGCCGGTGCAGCGGCAGATATGGCCGGTAAGCGCGTCCTTGAGCGCATCCTCGGCTGGTTTGGCCCCATCGGCGGTCAGCGCGGCAAGCGTCATCACGATGCCCGGCGTGCAGAAGCCGCATTGCAGGCCGTGCTCGTCGCGCAATGCCTGCTGGACGGGGTGGAGCGTGCCGTCGGGATCGGCGAGCCCCTCGACGGTGGTGATCGCAGTGCCGTCGGCCTGTACCGCGAGCATCAGGCACGCGCGCACCGGCGCGCCGTCGACGATCACGGTGCAGGCGCCGCATACGCCATGTTCGCAGCCGAGATGGGTGCCGGTCTGCCCCAGTTTTCCGCGCAGGAAATCGGCGAGCGTTTCGCGCGCCTCGACATGCGCGGCCACGGCCTCTCCGTTGACCTTCGTTTCGATGCGATGCTCGCTCATGCCGCCTGCCTCACATTCAGCGTTTCGGTGAGCGCGCGGGCGAGCGCGCGCTTGGCCACCGTTCGGCGATAGTCGGCGGTGGCGTGGTGATCGTCGAAGGGGTCGGTGTCGGCGACCGCCAGTTCGGCGATGCCGGCGAAATCGAGCCCCTCGGGTGCCTGGCCGATCAGTGCGGCTTCGGCGCGATAGGACTTCATCGGCATCGGTCCCATGCCGAACCAGGCGATGCTGGCGTCGGCGACTTTGCCGTTCGTGACACAAATTGTGCCGACCAGCCCGACCAGCGCGAAATCGCCCGGCCGCCGCGCGATTTCGCGGAAGAAGGGCTGGGTGCCGGGCTTGAGCGTCGGGAAATGCACCGCTGTCACCAGTTCCTCGGGTTCGAGCGCGGTGGTGTAGGGGCCGTAATAAAGCTCCTCGGCCGGGATCATCCGCCTCTCGCTCGCCGAGCGCACTTCCACCGATGCGCCGAGCGCCACGGCAGTCGCAGGCAGTTCGGCTGCCGGTTCGCCGAGCGACACCGATCCGCCGATCGTCCCGCGTGCGCGCGTCTGGACATGGCCGACATGGGAAATGGCGTGGGCGAGGATCGGCAAATGCTCCGCCACCGTCGCGTCGCCCAGCGCCGCCGCCTGCCGGGTCACTGCGCCGACCTTCAGCCCGTCAGTGCCATGCGAGAAGCCCTGCAACTCGGCGATGCCGTTGATATCGACCACCAGCGACGGCGTGCTCATCCGCAGCGCGAGCAGCGGCAGCAACGTCTGCCCGCCCGCGAGGATCGCCGCCTCCGGTCCCGCCTGCGCGAGATGTTCGAGTGCTTCCTCGAGCGTTTCGGGCTTCACATAGTCGAACGGTGCGGGTTTCATCGGCGCGGCTCCCCGGGCGCGTTGCGGCGCCCGAGTTCGAAGGCGAGCGCGGCCGCCGCGATCACCGTCACGGCAATCGCCAGCCCGGCCCAGTCGCCGGGCGCCTCACCGGTGGCGCGCCCGAGCAGGAAACCGAACACCAGCGTGCCGAGGATCGCGAGGATCCAGCCGACCGGCAGGCTCTGCGTCGTCGGCGCCGGGATGGGCGGGCTCGGCGGACGGGTTTCGTGATTGACGATGTCCCCGGTGCTTTCGGGTGCCGGGGCGGGGGAGGGAGCGGCTTCCTCCTGCGGCACGCCTTCCTCCAGCACCGCACCGAATTTCTTGAAGAACTGCCCCGCCAGCCGCTTCGCCGTCGCGTCGATCAACGCGCCGCCGACCTGCGCCAGCCGACCGCCGACCTGCGCGTCGACATCATAGGCAAGGAGCGTCCCGCCATCGGCTTCGTCGAGCCGCACCTTGGCGCCGCCCTTGGCAAAGCCCGCGCCGCCGCCCTGGCCCTCGCCGGTGATGGTGCAGCTTTTGGGCGGGTCGAGGTCCGAAAGCGCGATTTTGCCGTCGAATTTCGCGCCGATCGGACCGATCCTGATCGCCACCGTCGCTTTGTACTCGGTGTCCGACAGCTTCTCGACCGACTGACAGCCGGGAATGCATGCTTTCAATATCGCCGGGTCGTTAAGTGCCTCCCAAACCCGCTCGCGAGGCGCGGAAATCCGCTGTTCCCCCGTCATCTGCATATTGTTTCCCTCACCCGGTTATGAGACACAGTGGCTTATATTTCGCTTGGCTACACCGTTTGCCGAGCTTAGGGCAACAGCCCGAAACAGGATAATCCGGGCGGTCGGGAAGCATCGCCCGGTCGGTGCTTGCCACCGGAACAGGAGTGGGGAGGGGAGTATGGTTTCGCTGCGCCGCGTTCGCGACGGGCTGACGCGCCTTGGAGGCATCGCGCTGATCGCATCGGCCGCGCTGGCACTTGGCAGCTGCGGCGGGGCAAGCGCACCGCCCGAACCGACGGCGATGGGCGATGCCGACAATTGGCCCGTCTGGGGCCGCACCGACGGCGAGCAGCATTACAGCCCGCTCGACCAGATCGACACCAAGTCGGTCGATCGGCTGAAGCTCGCCTGGCATGTCGATCTCGACCCCGAAAACACGCTGACCGAGCCGGTCGCCGCCGACGGCAAGCTGTTCGTCACGACCGGCCATAGCCATATCCGCGCGTTCGACGCGACCAACGGCGAATTGCTGTGGGACTGGGATTCGAAGACGCGCGAACAGTCGGGCATCGAGCTGCGCATGGGCTGGGGGCCCAAGGGCATCGCCTACTGGAACAACCGCGTCTTCGTCGCGACGCAGGACGGGCGGATCGTCGCACTCGATGCCGAGAGCGGCAACCCGATCTGGACCAAGCGCGACTTCCCCGAAGGCGAGATGCGCTACATCAACGGCCCGCCGCGCATTTTCGACGGCAAGCTGATCATCGGTCATGGCGGCGCCGACGTCAGCGCGATCCGCGGCTATGCCTCCGCCTATGACGCGATGACCGGCGAGCGCGTGTGGCGTTTCTACACCGTCCCGGGCAGCCCGGAGGAGAATAAGGGCGATCCCGCGCAGGAAATGGCGGCGAAGACGTGGAATGGCGAATGGTGGAAGCTCGGCGGCGGCGGTACTGCGTGGAACGCCTTTACCTATGATCCCGAAACCGATCTGATCTATATCGGCGTCGGCAACGGCTTTCCCTATAACCAGGCGCTGCGCAGTCCGGGCGGCGGCGACAATCTCTTCCTTGCCTCGATCGTGGCGGTGAAGGCCGATACCGGCGAATATGTCTGGCACTATCAGGTCTGCCCCGGCGAGCAGTGGGACTGCACCGCGACGCAGGACATGACGCTCGCGACGCTCGAAATCGACGGTGAAGAGCGCAAGGTCATCATGCAGGCGCCGAAGAACGGCTTCTTCTATGTGCTCGACCGCGCGACCGGCGAATATATCTCGGCCGAAAAGATCGCCAAGGTGACCTGGGCCGAGCGGATCGACGAGAATGGCCGCCCGGTCGAAAATCCGGGCATCCGCTATCACGGCAAGCCGGGGATGTTCGAACTGTGGCCCGGGCTGCGCGGCGCGCATAGCTGGCTGCCGCAAAGCTACAGCCCGCGCACCGGGCTGGTCTATATTCCGGTGATCGAGGGAGGATCGCTGATCGGCGACGAAAATGTGCCGATGACGACGCCGACCGGGCTGGGCGATTTCAAGGTCAATGCCGTGCCCGATCCCGATCTGGAGGATGGCCGCGCCAGCTATCTCAAGGCATGGGATCCGGTGACGCAGACCGAGGCGTGGCGCGTCAAGCTGCCCGGCAACTGGCCGGGCGGGACGATGGCGACTGCGGGCGACCTGGTCTTCCAGGGGCGGATCGACGGCCAGTTCGTGGCCTATGACGCGAAGACCGGCGAGCAGCTCTGGAGCTTCGCCACCCAGTCGCCGGTGGTGGCGCCGCCGATCACCTATCGCGTGAACGGCAAGCAATATGTGACGGTGATCACCGGCAGCGGCGCATCGGGGGGCGGCATCCTTTCCACCGGTCTCGCCAATTACCGCACCGACTATCGCATGCCGCGCCGCATCCTCACCTTCGCGCTCGACGGCGAGGACAGCGTGCCCGACTTCGAACCGGCGCCGCTCGAGCCGGTCGCGGACCCGGACTATGCGCCTGACCCCGATCTCGCCGCGCAAGGCGCGGTTGCCTACGGGATGAAGGGCTGCATCGCCTGTCACGGCTGGAACGCTGTCGGCGGCGGCAGCGCGCCCGATCTACGCCAGTCGCCTTATATCACCGACGCCGATGCCTTTGCCGCGGTGGTGCAGGAGGGTGCGCTGCTGAGCAGCGGGATGCCGGGCTTTCCCGAGCTGACCGATGGCGAGGTTGCCGCGATCCGCCAGTTCCTGCGTGCCCGCGCGCAACAGATGCCGGCCGAGCTGGCCGCGGCGCGCGAAGCGGCGAAGGAGGAGGCAAGGAGGGGCAACGGCTCCTTCGCCGGCAGTTGGGACCTGTCGATCGACTCTCCGGTGGGCGAGCAGAAGGCGGTGGCAAATCTGAGTGTCGACGGCAATCGCATCACCGGGACTGTGGCGGCGTCGCAAGGATCGCTCGATGTCTCTGGCACCGTCGAAAACGGGCGAGCCAAGTTCTCGGGCAAGAGCAATGTGCCCTTCCCGATGACCATCGAATATGACCTGGTGGTCGATGGGGACAGCCTGTCGGGCAAATCGAAAAGCGGGCCCTTCGGCACTTTCCCGGTGTCAGGCACGCGCAAGGAAGAGGAATGAGGGTATGAGTTTCGAAGGCACCTGGGAAATCGTGATCAACGCGCCTGTCGGCAAGCAGACCGCGACGGCCGAATTCAGCGTGGCGGGCGATGCGTTGAAGGGGACGCTGTCGGCCTCGCAGGGTGCGATGGAAGTCGAGGGCACTGTCGATGGCGATCACGCCCGGTTCAAGGGCAAGTCCAAGATCCCGTTCCCGATGACGCTCGAATATGACGTGGCGCTCGACGAAACCGGCGACAGCTTCTCGGGCAAGTGCAAGAGCGGACCGTTCGGGACGTTTCCGATGACGGGAACGCGGCGCTAGGCGGCGTTGGCAGCCAAGTGTTTTCGTCACCCTGAGCTCGTTTGGCCTTTATCCCCTTCGGGACACGTAGGCGGAAATTCTGTCCTCCCCTTGGCGGGGGACGATGAAACCGGGCTTTACATATCCGAAGGGGATAAGTGCCAACTTGTTTCAGGGTCCACCGCGCCGCTGGCGAAGCCCGCGATTGTTGCACGGTGGATGCGGAGACGAGTCCAGCATGACGAGTTCACAGGCGATGTGAGCGCGACTTGCCGCCGGCTAGGCCACGATCCGCACCGGCACCGATTTCGACGCGGGCGTCTGCGCCAGCTTGTCGTGATGCGACAGCGGGATCAGCGGATTGAGCTCGGGATAATAGCCCGCGACGCAACCGCGCGGCAGATCGAACGGGGTGACGGCCAGCCCGCCGACTTCGCGGTGAATGCCGTCTTCCGCGTCGCTGACCAGGGACACCAGCTGCCCGGCGACCAGCCCGGCGGCCTCCATTTCGGCGGGGCTGATCAGCAGCACGTCGCGCGTACCCTCAATCCCGCGCAGCCGGTCCGAATAGCCATAGATCGTCGTGTTGAACTGATCGTTCGAACGGAGCGTCATCAGGCGATACCGGCCCGGCGCGTCGGCAAAGCCGCAGCTGTTCAGCCCTTCGGGCATCGTGATTTCCAGCTTGCCGCTGTCCGTTTTCCAGATCCGCTCGCGCGCGGCATTGCCCCGGAAAAAGCCGCCGGGCTGGTACATGCGCGTGTTGTAGTCGGCGAACATGTCGGGATAGGTCGCTTCGATCAGGTCGCGGACCTTGCCGTAGTCGGCGGTCCATTCGTCCCATTTGATTTCGTCCTTGGGCGGCAGCGTCGCCTTGGCGATACCGGCGATGATCGCGATTTCGGATTTGAGGAACGCGCTCGCGGGCTTCGCCTTGCCGATCGAGGCATGGATCTGGCTCATGCTGTCTTCCATCGAAACGACCTGCGGCCCGCCCGCCTGAACATCGGCTTCGGACCGGACGAGGCAGGGGAGCAGCCAGGCGCTCTTGCCGTTGATCAGGTGGCTGCGGTTGAGCCGGGTCGCGATCTGAACGGTCAGCGCCATGTTCTGCCACGCCGCTTCCATCCGTTCGGTTTCGGGGATGGCGCGCACGAAATTGCCGCCCAGGCCGATAAAGGCCTTCACCTTGCCCGAAATCATGCCTTCGCACGCTTCGACTGTCGCCAGCCCCGGTTGCGTCGGCGGATCGAAGTTGAAGATGCTCCGCAAGCGGTCGAGCGGCACCAGCTCGGGCTTTTCGGAAATGCCCACGGTGCGCTGGCCCTGCACGTTGCTGTGTCCGCGGACCGGCGACATGCCCGCGCCCTCGCGCCCGATATTGCCGCGCAGCGCGAGCAGATTGACGAACATGCCGATGGTTTCGAAGCCGCGGACATGCTGGGTAACGCCCATGCCATAGACGCCTATCACGCGATCGGCGTTGCAATAGACATCCGCCGCCTGTTTCAGATCGTGGCGCGACAGCCCGGTTTCGGCCTCGATATCTTCCCAGCTGGTGGCTTCCACCTTTGCGCGGAATGCCTCGAATCCCGTGCAATGTTCTTCGAGAAACGCTGTGTCGAGCAGTGCGCCGTCCTTCTCGGCGATCACATATTTGCAGATGCCCATCATTACGGCGATGTCGCTGCCGGGCCGTGGCTGAAAATAGAGTTCCGATATCCGCGTCTTGCCGCCGGCCAGCATTTCCATCGGGCTTTGCGGATTGCGGAATTCGATCAGCCCCTTTTCGCGGATCGGATTGAAGGTGACGATCCGGCAGCCGCGCTTTGCTGCCTGGCGCAGCGGATGGAGGAGACGCGGGCTGTTGGTCCCCGGATTTTGACCGAAGAAGAAGATCGCGTCGCATTTGGTGAAATCGTCGAGCGAGCACGTGCCGACCGCCGAGCCGGTGACTTTCTTAAGTCCCACCGACGTGGTTTCGTGGCACATGTTCGAGCTGTCGGCGAGATTGTTGTGGCCGTAGAGCCGGGCGAACAGCGCGTAGAGATAGCTGGTTTCGAGGCTGGCCCGCCCAGAGGCATAGAAGATCGTCGATTGCGGATCGAGCGCCTGCAACGCCTTGCCGATCTGCGCGAACGCCTCTTCCCAGCCGACGGGGACATATTTGTCGCTTGCGGCATCGTAGCGCATCGGGTGCGTCAGTCGCCCGGCCTGCTCCAGATCATGGTCGCTCCACTCACGCAGTTCGGTGACGCTGTGGTTGGCGAAGAATTCGGGCGTGCAGCGCCGGCTGGTCAGATCCCACAGAGTCGCCTTGGCGCCGTTTTCGCAGAATTCGACGATGTGCGTGTCGGCGGGGCGGGTCCAGGCGCAGGAGGTGCACATGACGCCGCCCGGCTTGTTCAATCGCCGCAGCGTGTCGAGCGCATCGGAGGAGGGGCGTTCCTGGCGCGCGATGCTGGCAATACCGCGCATCGACCCCCAGCCGCCGACCGGGCTGTCATAGCCGGCCGTCTCCCGTCGCTTATCCCGATCACGCACAACTGCACCTCATCTCGATATATAACCTGGATCAATCGCCGCAATTTCGCGGACTAGCGTGGGTTTCGGCGAGGCAAAGCGCGCCGGATTTGTCACGGCAGAGAAATATCTTTCGTTTTCGGTAAGATAGCCTGTTGCCTGAATGCGATTCACCGAATAGCTCTGCCGCCCGTGACAGAAGAACTGCAATCCAATGTCGACCGCGCGTCGGCTTTTCTGAAACTCATCTCGGGCCGCACGCGGCTCGTTCTTTTGTGTCTGCTGCGCGATGGCGAGCGTTCCGTAGGGGAACTCGCGGAATTGAGCGGCGTGCGCGATACCGCCGTCTCGCAACAGCTCGCATTGTTGCGGCGCGACGGGATTGTCGCCGCCCGGCGCGCGGGGCAGACAATCTATTATTCGCTGGTCAGCGAGGATGCGATCGCGACGCTGAACCTGCTCGACCGGCTCTTCGGCTGCCCTTAGGTCGCGGCGCTTCATTCCACTTGCGCCAGCAGGCGTTCGAAATCGTTGCGATGTACCAGCTCGGTCGCCGGTGTCAGCAGCGCGGCGGCGCCTGCCGCCATACCGTGGCGGAATGCCTCCTCGACCGGCAGGCCGTGGGCCAGCGCCAGCGTGATCGCGGCCACCATCGAATCGCCGGCGCCGACCGCGCTGAAGACTTCCACCTTCGGCGCGCGATAGCGGCGGCTCTCCTTCTCGGTTACGAGCATCGCTCCGTCAGCGCCCAGTGACAGCGCAACCGTGGTCGCGAAGCCGCGCGCGATCAATTCGCGGCAGCCGTCGATCCATGCCGTTTCATCCGGCAGTTCGCGGCCCAGCAGATCCTCCATCTCGCGCTGGCTGGGCTTGACCAGCCAGGCATCGCAACCCTCCGAGGCGGCCAGCGCCGCGCCCGAGGTATCGAGGATCATCCGTGCGCCGATGCGGCGGCACAGCGCCCCGATGATGCAATAGAAATTGTCGCTTACTCCTGCGGGCAGGCTGCCGCTTGCGACGATGTAGGCGGGTGGAGCGGGCTGGTTTTCCAGCGCCGCCACGATCGCCTGCCGCTCGGACGGTGTCAGTTCGGCACCGGGCAGTACGAAACGATACTGATCGCCGGTGGCCGCCTCGTCGACCGTGAAGCTCTCGCGTGTCGCGCCGGCGACGGGAACCGGCGCGATGGTCACTCCGATCGCGGTCAGCAGCTGCTTGAGCTTCTCGCCGGACGGGCCGCCCGCGGGGAACACCGCCGTGGCATCGCCGCCCAGCGCATGGATGACGCGCGCGACGTTGATTCCGCCGCCGCCCGGATCGAAGCGCGGGGTGGTACAACGCAGCTTGTGAGTCGGTCGTACGTGATCGGTCCCGGTCGTGACGTCGAGCGCGGGGTTCATGGTGAGCGTGACGATCGGCTGCATGGTGCAGGAGCTAAGGGGCGGTAGCCCGTGGGGTCAAGCGATCATCGCCTGCGCCGCTCGAGGAATGCGCGCGCCGCCTGTGCTACGATATCGAGCGGTCGGTTGGCACGCAGCCGCAGCCAGCTTCCCAGATCGCCCACCGATTTGCGCGATTGATCGCGCGCGACTGTGGGTCCGGCGTCGGAGGCGTCGCCGCTGCGCACCGAAACGCGCGCGATGCGTTCCTGTTCGGGTGCTTCCAGCCAGATGCCGTGAAAGGGCACGCGATCGCGCTCGGCAATCATCTGCGCGACCTCGCGTTCGCTGCGGCTGGAAAAGACCGCGTCGAGAATCACGCTGGAGCCGCAGCGCAGATGGTCCTCGGCCGATTCGAACAAGGCTTCGTAGGTGTGATCGGACGCGGCGGCGGTATAGCTTTCGGGGGGCAGCCGGGTTTCGGGCGACACGCCGGCCAGCCGCTTGCGGAACACGTCGCTGCGCAGCACCCGCGCGCCGGGCGCCCGGCCGATCCAGGCGCCGATCAGCCGCGCGACCGAGGATTTGCCGGTCCCGGAAAGGCCGCCCACGGCCACCAGCCGCGGTGCCGCGGGCGCGAGTAGATCGGCGGCGAGGCGACAATAGTCGCGTGCTTCGGCAATCTTTGTCTCTTCTCCGGTCGATCGCGCCGCGGCGGCGGCCACATGGCCGCGAATTGCCGCCCGGATCGACAGGAAAAGCGGCAGCAGGCTGTATCCGCCGGCTCCCTGCGGGCTGACGTCCAGATAGCGGTTGGCGACGATGTTCGCATCGATCCGCTGGCCGCGATGCCACAGGTCCATCAGCAGGAACGCCAGATCGTAGAGGACGTCGACCGTAGCGAGCTCGGCATCGAATTCGAGGCAATCGAACAGCACCGGCGCGCCATCGATCAGCGCGATGTTGCGCAGATGCAGGTCGCCATGTCCGTGCCGGATGCGTCCGGCGCGCGCCCGGGCATCGAGCCGGGCGGCACAGCGGTCCAGCTCCGCGCGCTGCAGCGTGTCGAGCGCCTGCGCCTGCTCGGCCGGAATGACATCCGCCACATCGGCGAAGCTGCGCCGGTTGCCGTCGAGGATCGCCGCGATGCGCGCCGCGCCATCACCGCCGGAATAGCGTTCGGCTTCGGCATGGAGCGCGACGATCCGATCGGCGAGCGCTGTCAGCAGCGGTGGTTCGAGTCCCTTGCGGGCGGCGATGTCGTCGAGCAGCGCATCATCGGGGAAGCGCCGCATTTCCAGCAGCCATTCGACCGGCTCGCCTTCGCCGCCCAGCGCCAGTGCGCCGTCGGAGCCGCGTGTGACCGGGGCCATGCCGAGATAGAGCTCCGGCGCGGTACGGCGGTTGAGCCGCAATTCGGCTTCCAGTGCCTCGCGGCGGCGATCGCGCGTTGAGAAATCCAGATAGGCGTAGTGCGCTGCGCGCTTCATCTTCCACGCGCGATCGCGCGTCAGCAGCACATGCGCGCCGTGCGTATCGATGCGGCGTTCGACCGGGCCCAGCGGTTCGCCGCCTTCCAGAAAGGCAAGCAGTTCCGCCTGCGGATCGGCATGTTCCTGCGCCTTCGGCGCTGCCATCGAACGCTCCATCTCCCCGGACGAGCCGACACGCCCGTACCGGGGCCGATATTCACCTCGCGCGCTGCTATTTCAACTGTCGGGTGGTGCCGGCGGCTCCTGTCCGCGAAGCGGCAGTTGCGACAGCGATATCCAGGGATCGGGAACACGCGCCTTTTGTGCACCATAGCGGGTAAGGCAGTTCATGAAGCCCTTGTCGAACATCACCCCTCCGCCGGGTTTGACGCAGCCCGCTTCCTCCCATCCGTCCGCCGTGACCAGCAGCAGCGGCCCGCGTGGATGCTCGATCCGCAGCGCCGAGATCGATCCGACCTCGAGCTGGTTGACGACGATGCTTTCGGCGCGCAGCGCGGCGGAAAGCGGGCCGGGCTGGTTGCTGATGGCGGGATCGGGCTCGACCGTAGTGGGTCCGTTGCGAACGACATAGATGGGCAGCCGTGCGTCGCGATCGACCCAGACGCGGTTGTAGAGCGCATCGAGGATCGCGCGTCTTTCGGTCACCAGCGCCGCGGTATGCGCCACCGAGGCTTCGAATACGGAGGAGCGCACGCCGCCGTCATAATAGGCGACGCCGTTGATCCGCACCTGCTGGAAGAAAACCGGCATCGCCGCCGATGCCAGCGCCGCGCCGGTCAGGCAGGTGCGTGCCTCGCGCCGGGGCAGCTGCGCCAGATCGACTGCGTCGACATATTGGAACCGCCCGTTCTCGGCGTTGACGAAACCGATCAGCACCGTCTTGCGGCCCTTCAGTGCGCGCAGCCCGTCGAGCATGCAATCGCGCGAGGGATCGTCGATCCGGTCGTCCGGGCATAGCGCGTTTTCGAGCCGCCTTCGCAACGGCTCCAGCCCGGCGAGCGATCCCCGGAACGCGGCCTGCCAGGCAGGGTTGCGATCGACCACGTCGCTTTCGCGCACCGGATCATAGGCCGCGAGCAGGCCGTCAAAGGCCTCGGTCGTCGCCACCGAGATGAACAGCGATTGCAATCCGCCGGTGCTGACTCCGGTGATCACGGTGAATTCGGGCAAGTCGCTGCGCAGCCGCAATTCGTTGAGGTAGCCCGCGCCGAAAGCCCCCCATTGCCCGCCGCCGCTCAGCAGCAGCAGGATGGGAGTCGGCGTCGGCGCTTCGGGATGGGCGGGGTCATAATCGGACGGCAGCGTGTTTTCGACGCGCTTGGTCAGCTCCGCCTGTTCGGGGGCCGGCGCGGTCTGCTCGGCGCCCAGCCCGTGAATTTCGCGTTCGAGCTGCGAATAGGGCAGGTCGCGGCGCATCGTTTCGAAGCTCGGGCAATCGATATCGAGCGCGCCGCGTGCACAGCCGCTCAAGGTGACGAGCATCAGAAGCCCGAGAAATATCGGTCGCATGACTTCCCCCCAAGGTTGCGGTGCCGGGCCGGCCCATGTGCCGGCGTCACCGAGCCGGGCGAGCGTCTGACGGCTCGCCTCGTTGCGATGCTTCCCTGAACCCGGGCATAGCCGTTTCGCTACCGTATCGCCAGTCGAAGCGCCCCCGAAACGGTTGTCAGCTCTCGATCGCCGTCAGGATATCGGCGACGATCCGCGCCGTTGGCCGCATCGCGCCGTCCTGGCTTGCCTGAACCACCGACCAGCGGCCGAGCAGGCCGTCACGCGCGATCGCTTCGTAATTGGCGCGTACCCGCTGCTGCAGCGCGACGTCTTCCTCGTGCACGTCATAGCTGCGATCGGTGTAGCTGCGCTGCGCCTTTTTCAGGATCAGCTCACGGGCCAGATCCCAGGGCGTGTCGAGATAGACGTTTAGCGCGGGCGCGGGCAGGGCGAATTGCCCGGTTTCGAGTTCGAGGATCCACGCCATCAGCGCGCGCGCCTCTTCAGGCGGGACCTTGGCCCCCTGATAGGCCATGTTCGACGCGACATAGCGATCGAGCACGACGACATCATTGGTGTCGAGCGCGGCGGTGAGCCGGTCGCGCCACTCGAGCCGGTCGAGCGCATAGAGTACCGCAGCCGCGTTCACGCTCATCGGTACGTCGAGTTCGTCGGCCAGGAACCGGCCGATCGTCACGCCCGCAACGGTTTCGCCATAGCGGGGAAAGGAAATCAGTTCGGCGCTGCGTCCCTGCGCGATCAGCGCTTCGCGCAGGGCATTGGCGGTGGTGTTCTTGCCGACACCGTCCGCGCCTTCGATCGCGACGAGCAAACCCATAACTGCGCAGCCTTTCCCTGATGATCGCCAGCGGCCGCTCTAGCATGCTCGCGGGGTGAGTCACGCGGGGGCGTTCACCCCTTGGCGGCGAAAAGACGGGGGGCAGGAATGCGCGTGGCCGGGATGGGGTCGGCCGAAGCGCGATGCGCCTGCGGCAGCCGCGGCGCGTGGCGCGCCAATGCTGCGCGCGCATGCTCGAGCGCCGAGCGCGCGTCGCCGGGCCGGCCGAACAGATAGCCCTGCGCCAACGGGCAACCCAGCGCCTCCAGCGCTGCAGCCTGGCGCGCATCCTCGACGCCTTCGGCCGTCACGGTCAGCTTCAGTCCCTCGCTCAGCCGCAGGATTGATGCGATGATCGCGCGGTTCTCCTGCGTTTCGATGTTCTCGACAAAGCTGCGATCGATCTTGACGCGATTGAACTGCAGTTCGCGCAGATGCTTGAGGCCCGAATATCCGGTGCCGAAATCGTCGAGCGCGATCTGGACGCCGGCATTGCGCAGCGACGTCAGGATCGCGCGCGCCGCTTCGAAATCGCCGACCAGCCGGCTTTCGGTGATCTCGACGATCAGCCGTTGCGCGGGAAAGCCGGTTTCGCACAGTGTGCGCAAGATGCGTTCGGGAAGCCAGCTGTCGGTCAGCTGCAGCGGGGAGATGTTGACCGAGAGAGTCAGTTCGGCCGGCCACTCGCGCGCTTCGCGGCACGCCGCGCTCAGGATGGCGTAGCTCAGATCTTGGATCAGCCCGACATCCTCTGCGATCGGAATGAAGACATCCGGCGAAACGAATCCGCGCGTCGGGTGGCGCCAGCGCGCCAGACATTCGAAACCGTGCAGCTTACCCGACCGGAGCGAAACAATCGGCTGGAAATAGGGGATGAATTCCCCCCGCTGAATGCCCGCTCGCATATCGATTTCGAGCGCGGCGCGGTCATTCATCGCCGCATCCATTTCCGGTTCGAAGAAAGCGAACTTGCCCGGCCCGCTGCGCATCGAACGCTCGCCGGCGAACGCGGCCGCGCGCAGCAAACGTTCCCCGTCCGCCGGGCAGCTGGGCGTGCCGGCGATTCCGATCGAGGCGGTGAGCTGCACCACTCCGTTACGGAACTGAATGGGCCGGGAAATCTCGCGCAGCAGGTCATGCGCCAGCTGCTCGATCGTGTTGGTATCCGAGCGATGCGTGAGGACACATGCGAATTCGTCACCGCTGATCCGCGCGGCGAACGCGCGGTTCTCGCACAGCTGTTCCAGCCGGCTACCGATCGTCTTCAACGCATGATCGCCGCATGCGTGGCCGTGCAGGTCGTTTATGGGCCGGAACCTGTCCAGATCGATCCAGAGGACCGAAGTCCGTTCATCAGGTCCGGCTTGGGCGATGGTTTTGGCGATCGCGTCGAGCATCGAGCCGCGATTGGGCAGCCCGGAGATCGAATCGAACCGGATCAGCCGTGCGACGCTTTCCTCCGCGCGTGCGCGCAACTCCAGTTCCTGCTTGAGCCGTCGGGTTCGCCGCACCAGCAGCAGGAGATAGATGAGTGCCGTCGCCATCATCGTGGCGAAGAGCGCGTCGACGAGGTGCCAGCCATAATGGGTGGGCACGATGCTCTCGGAGCCGGCAAGGAGATGCGGGGCGAAGGTAGCGAAAAGAAGAATCGGCACCGGAACGACAAGCATGAGCTTGTTCTGATGTCGCGCCGCCCAGTTCCCGATCCTGCCCATAGCCCCCACGCCCGGAATTCCTTTCCATCCTCTATCTAGATGGAAAGCCGGTCCCGCGTCAGTTTGGACTTATGCGGAGCGCTATTGAAAGGTTGCGCTAACCACTGGGGCAAGCCGAGCGGGATCGCAGTCGTCGAGTGCGATCTCGTAATCGGGGTTCAGCGAGAAGCCGGTCATCCCGCCATCCCGGTTCGATTCCACCGCGAGCAGCCGCCAGCCAGCCTCCTCGCGCAACAGGACGATGCCGCCCGGCGCGGGAGAGCGGGCCGGATCGGCGACCAGCAGCGTGTGGACCGGCAACCCCGGACCCAGCACCGCGCGGGTCGTCCGCACGGCAAAGGCATCGGGGCCGACCGCGGTGGGCGTACTCGCGCGCTCCGACGTCCTCTCGGGAGCGATCAGTCCGCCGGGCAGATTACCCGAATAGACCGGAATTCCCGCGACGGCGGCGGCCGGCGGAGCGGCGGCAGGCGGCGGCGCAGGGCGTGGTGGCGCCGTGCGATCGGGCCGGGTGCCCCCCAGGGCGCTGCCGTCGGTCACTGCTTCGCGCAGTTGCGCGATGCGTTCGCGGCTGCGTGCAAGCCGTTCCTCGGAACTGGATACGTCGGCAAGGAAATCGTCCAGCTCGCCACGTTCATAACGATCGACAACCCGTGCGCGCAGTGCGGCTTCGTCCCGCACGCCGAAGAGCGAATAGAGCGCTTGGCGCACCGCCGCGTTCCAGCGCGGGAATGTCTTCTGCGCATTTTCCAGTCGCGACAGATTGACCGGCGGCAGTCCGTGATCGCGTTCGATCGCCGCGATGGTGAGTGCCGCGTCCTGCGAGCGCAGCGCGCGCACTGCGGCGCCGAGCAGCACCGCGAAGCGTTCCTCGGCAAGATCGACGTCGCTGCTGTCGCGAAACGGCTCGGCCCAGCGTGCGATGTCGAAATCGGGTGCGCCGATATCAATCAGCAATTCGACCGGGGCAACGCCGAGCGCCGCACCGATCGCGCGCAATTCCTCCGCTCGCGCGATGACTTCGCCGCGCTCGATCTTGGACAGGCGGATATAGGGAATATCGGGAATCGATGCCGAAAGCGGCAGCAACTTGGGATAGCCGCGTGAGCGGCGCAGTTCGCGCATGCGATTGGGAAATACGACCGCGCGATACAAATCGATGGGAATATGTGCCGCCGTGACAATGGCGGCGCCATTGTCGCCACTGGCCGCGCTGCTCTTCATGTCGCCCTTCGCCTCCAATCCCTAATCTATCTTGGAGCGAATTGGTGAACAAGCGGTTCTTTGCGCGCTTCCTTAATGGATGAGCGAAGACGTGCGTCGGCAGGTCAGCAGCGCGGCGGGCCCGGTTCCGGCAACCGGCCGGATTTCGCGCAACGCGAAGCGGCAGCCGGCCATTTCGCCGAACCAGCCGGGGGCGAATGGGTCGGGACGTTCGGGAGCGAAGGCGACGCCCGTGCCGTCGGTGATGATGCCCAGTGTCGCCGGAGCCGCCTCTGGCGGCCAGCGGCCGGCAAGCCAGTCGATCAGGGCGGCGGAGCTGCGCTGGAGCGCGCCTTCGCCGCTGCCGACCGGGCTGAAATCCTCTCGCGATGCATCGATCCGGGCGACAAGTTCGAACCGGTCGCTCCACCAGCCCAGGCGCAGCGTTTCGCCGGCGCGGGCGGCTCCCAACAGCAGGCGCGGATCGGGTGCAAGCAGTGTCGCGGCGCTGCCGGCGACGCGCCGGGCGAGCACCGACAGGCGGCGATTGTGGCGGAAATGCCCCGCTGCTTCGAAGGCATCGGCGGCGGGCGTGACTAGGCGAACCGGCACTGGTTGGGATCCCTCGGGCTTCTCTTGTTCTCATTATAGGAGAGTGGCGCGCCGCCGTCCGGCGCCGCGCCTCGGGGGATCAGTGACGCGTGGCAGCGGCCGGCGCGGCGAAGAGTTCGGAGAAGCCTGCTTCAAGGCCGGCATGCATCGCTGCCTCGGCCGGAAGCGCGGCGGGGTCGATCGCCACTACGCGGGTCAGGCGGTTATGCGCGTTGTCGGCGTTCGGCAGGAGCGGCGCGGCCGACTGCTTTTCGGCGGCGCGGCGCGGTTTGGGACGCGCCGGCGCAGCGGTCTTGTATTCGGCCATAACGGCAAAGCGCGGGTCGGTCGCGGCTAGCTCGGCCATTGCCTTGGTTGCGCGCTTGGTGATCTGGCGCACGCGTTCCTTGGTCACGCCGGTATCGTTGGCGAGATCGTCGAGCGTTGCGGCTTCGAACACGCGGCGCGCGACGATTTCGCGGTCGCGTTCGAGCTTGGCTTCGAGCTTTTCCAGCTCCTCGGGGTCGATCCCGTGCGTCGCGAGGCGAAGGCGCGGGCCGTCATTCTGAACGCGTTCGCGGCGCTTGGGACGCGGGCGGCGGCGCAGCTGCTCCATGCCAACCTTGCGCAGGTGGTCGACATAGGCGTCGACCAGCGCGTCGATGGCGTTGTCGGCCAGGAAATCGGAAGCACCGGCTTCGGTGCGTTCTTCGGCGAACTCGTCTTCGATCAGCGTTTCGGGCGACATTTCCTCGCCGTCGGCGCTGGTGGCCAGCGCGTTGAGCGAAACGGTGGTGGCCTCGACCTTCTTCGCCGAGGGGCGCTGGTCGGTCATAAGGCGGAAGCGCAGGCTCTGCAGTTCGCCGCGAAGCTGCCAGTTGATGAAGGTCGTGAACTGGGCCTTGGAAGGGTCATAGGCCTGAATCGCACGGTGCACTGCGATCGCGCAGCACTGCTCGGCATCCTCCCAATGGGCGGTCAGGCCGTACTGACGGATGAAATGGCGGATGCGCGGTGCGATCAGCTTGAGGATATCGGCATAGGCGCGGTCCACATTGGCGCGCTGGCGCCGGGTCTGCTCGCCGTCCTTCGGCATGTTTTCCAGAACCGAAGCGACTGCGGCTTCAAGAGCGATCGTGACTTTGGACATCCTCTGTCCCCCTGCTTGTTGTCAGCGGCCCCCTGGCTGCCGTTCACAAGCAGGAAATTGCACCGGCGCTCCTAAAAGAATCTTAACCGATCCTATATGTAGTCCTACATATAAGTAATCGCCTCAGGCCGCACGCAGTTGCGCGAGGAAGGCCTGCACCGCCTGCGAAAGCGTATCCGCCTGGCCGGCAAGGTGCGAAGCGGAGCCGGACACCTCGCGCGCCGCCCCGACATTGGTTTCGGAGGAATGGCTGACGCGAACGATATTCTCGGAAACCTCGTGAGCGGCCTGCGCGGTCTGCTGAACGTTGCGACTGATATCGGCAGTGGCGGCGTTTTGCTGATCCACTGCATTGGCGATGGTCGCGGCGATTTCGGCCACTTCGTTAACAGTTCCCGAAATCGATTCGATGGCGGCCACAGCCTCGCGCGTCGATTGCTGCAGTTCGCGGACATGGTTCTCGATTTCGCCAGTAGCCGCCGCGGTTTTGTCGGCGAGATATTTCACTTCGACCGCGACGACGTCGAATGCCTTTCCGGCCTCGCCCGCCCGCGCGGCCTCGATCGAGGCGTTGAGCGCGAGCATGTTGGTCTTGCCCGCGATCTGGCCGATCAGCGTGACGATCGCGCCGATCCGCTCGGCGCCCTCGGACAGCGCGCGAACGATCCTGTCGGTTTCCCGAGCATTCGCAGCGGCGCGTTTGGAAGTGGCCGAGGAATTGGTCACCTGCTCGCGGATCATGTTGATCGAAGCCGAAAGCTGCTCGGCCGAAGCCGCCGCGGTCTGTAGTCCGGCGCTGGCCTGTTCTGCCGCCGCCGCCACGGTTCCGGCGCGCGTATTGGAATCTGCCGTATTGTCCGAAACGGTGCGCGCGGATGCTTCGAGCTGGCTCGCGGCCGAAGCGATCTGCCCGGTGACGACGCCGACCTTGGCTTCGAACGCGCTGGCGAGTGCTTCCAGCTTCCGTCCATATTCGAGTTCATTTTCCTCGAGATAGACCGAGGTCGCCAGTTCCATGTCGATCAGCGCGGCCTGGTTGAGCGCCGCGATCAGTCGCGTACATTTGCGCGAATTGCCGCCGAAACGGCGCGTGCAGCGTTCGCCGACACGCTCGAACATCTCGGCGAGAATGAAGGAATAGCCCCCGATATACCAGCGCGGGTCCAGCCCGATGCGGCTGTGCATGCGGCCGATCCGGCGCACCGATTCGACATAGGCAGCATCGAATCTGCCCGAAAAGAGCTGGAGCCAGTGCGTTTCCTGTGCCTTTGCCGCGCGCCGGCTGGCTTCCGCGCTGTCGAACATCGCCTGCAGGCTGGGCCATTCGGCGACATTGGCATAGAATTTCTGTAGCAGCCCAGGAAGCTCTTCGCGGACCATCGGCAGTGCTTCTGCCAGGATGGCGCGGCGATCTTCGCCAAGTCCGACAAACCGAAGCCGGTCCGCGATTTCGGATTCAATCGACATGCACTGTAACTCCAGACCAGGAACACGGTCATTCAAACCTAAATCAAATTATAGGATGATATACGGAGTTGCGTGCGGGTCCGTAGCTGTACGGAGATGGTTTACGCGGCGTTCATGCCGTGAAGCGGTCGGGCTGGACGCGCTGGGCGATATAGCCGAGCAACCACTGGCGATGCGCCTGTACCGCGCCGCCGGCATCGGCGATCCGCGCCTGCGCCGCGGCCGAGCCAACCTGAGCGGTCAGCAGCGTGCGCGCACGATCGCTTCCGATCGCATTGCCCAGGAATTTGCGTGCATCGCCCAGGCCCAGATGATGTGAGAGATAGGCTGCCTTGGCGACCGTTTCGGAATCGAGCCGAACGCGAAAGCCGTCCGACTCAAGCCGGTCGAGATTGATGCGCGCGAAATCCGCGACGGTGCGGATCGAGGCCTCGGGATCATAGCGAAGCTGCAACAGCTCGGCGCGCGCCTCGGGCCGCACGCGGCCGCTGGCGTCCAGCCAGCCGCGCTGCGCGGCGACATCGTTGAGCCAGTTCCCCTTGGTCTGCGCCATGTCCTGCCAGGTTCCGCTGAGGAACTGGCCGAGCCCGGCGGCACTCGAACGCGGATTGCGCGAAAGTGGATTCCAGCTGCCGTCCGCGTGGCGGGCGGATTCGGCGTCGACGATCGCGGCGATGGCAGGGGCGGGAACGCCGGTGGCCGCAGAGGCCGCCGAGATGGCACCGGCATAACGCTGGTTCGGCCCCAGATCGAGCGTCGCATCGCTCTGCGGCGCGATCGCGCGTGCCGTGTCGATCGTGGCGGTGCCGAGCTCGCCCACGCGATTCGGCGTGGGTGCGACTGCGCCGCCGGCGGCATCATCATGCTCGCAGCAACAGCAATGCTGCCGGCCGGGAACGGCGGCCGCCCCTGTCGTCGCTGTGCCGCCGCCCATCAGCTGCATCAGCGTTTCGACGGGAAAGCCGCTGCCGCCACTGCCCAGTCCATTGGGATCGCTGTTCCTGCCCTTGCCTTCGGTATCGCCCAGCGCGGCGCGCCACAGCCGGTTCGACATTTCCGACTGAGCGGTACGAAAGATGATCTCCGCCCGGCGCGCGGGCGGCAGCGAAGCAAGCGTTTCGGGACCGATCATTGCATCCCCCTCCGTTCGCGGCCGCGTGCGGCCAGGAACCGGGCAGTGCCGAAATCATCGGCCTGCGCCTGTTCGACGGCGGCATGTTCGCGGTCGATTTCCTCGCGGCGCCGGTTGACCGCTTCCTCGATGGCACGCATCGTGCCGTAACTTTCCGCCGCCCGGACACGCAGCGCGGTCAAACGGTCGCCCGCTTCCTGGGCATTGCGCGCCAGCCGCGCCCGTTCGGCACGCGCGCGCGCCGCCCAGGCATCGGTCGGCATCCAGATTTCGGTGGCGGCCGCGGCGGCCGCGCGTTCGCGCCGTTCCGATTCAAGATGAGCGCGCTGGGCATCGCTCAGCCCGTCGACGCGCTCGATCTCCACGGTGATTGAAACGCGCAACGCATCGAGTTCGCGCTGCTGGATGCGCAATGCGGTGTTGAGAGCCTTCATTCCACTGCCTCCTCGACCGGAGCGGGCGCGACGACGGCACCCAGCTGCGCGAAGGATTCGATCGAATTGCCGCGATCGCCCTTGCCCTGATTGAGCATCGCCTCGATCCGCGGCGCGAGATCGACGGCGCGATCGACTTCGGGATTGGACCCGCGCTTGTACGCGCCCAGCCGCACCATTTCCTCCATATCGGCATAGGTGGACAACAGGTTGCGCGCGGCGATACGCGCGTCGTTCTGATCCGCGTCGAGGCAGTGGGGCAGCGTGCGCGACACCGATTTGAGCAAGTCGATCGCCGGATAGCGACCGCGTTCGGCAATCGCGCGGCGCATCACGACATGGCCGTCGAGGATACCGCGCACCGCGTCGGCGACGGGCTCGTTATGATCGTCGCCATCGACCAGTACCGTGAACAGTCCGGTGATGCTGCCCTGACCCGGCAGGCCGGGGCCTGCGCGTTCGAGCAGGCGCGGCAGTTCGGCGAAGACTGTCGGCGGATAGCCCTTGGTCGCGGGCGGCTCGCCGCTGGCGAGGCCGATCTCGCGCTGCGCCATCGCGAAGCGCGTCACCGAATCCATCAGGCACAGCACATTGAGCCCCTGGTCGCGGAAATGTTCGGCGACCGCCAGCGTGGTCCATGCCGCCTGGCGGCGCATCAGCGCGGGCTCGTCCGAAGTCGCGACAACGACGACGCTGCGCGCCATGCCTTCCTCGCCGAGATCGTCCTCGACGAATTCCTGCACTTCACGGCCACGTTCGCCGATCAGTCCGATCACCGCGACATCGCAGCGGGTCCAGCGGGCGAGCATCGAAAGCAAAACGGACTTGCCCACGCCCGAACCGGCGAACAGGCCCAGGCGCTGGCCCAGGCAAAGCGGCGCGAACATGTCGAGCGCGCGCACGCCGGTTTCGATGCGGCCGCCGACACGGGCACGGGCGGCGGCGGGCGGGGGCGGGGCCTTGATCGGGTGCGGATCGCCGCCGAGCGGAAGGTTGCCCTTGCCGTCGATCGGGCGGCCCAGGCCGTCGATCATCCTGCCGAGCCAGCCGCTCGAAGGGCGCAGGCTGAGCTGACCCGCGGTGAGATCGGCGCGCGCGCCGAGCCCCACGCCCTGCGGATCGGCGAAGGGCATGCACAGCGCCAGATCCCGGTCGAGCGCCGTCACTTCGGTTTCGACGCTGCCGTCATTGCTGGCGATCGCGACGCGGCTTCCGATCTGTGTCGCGCCGGCCAGCCCTTCGACTTCGATCAGCGCGCCGCGCACGGCGACGACGCGGCCGAACCGATGGTCGGGCGTCTGGGCGCGGATCGCACGGGCTGCGCTGGCGAGAGTCTGCATCGGACGTGCCTTCAGGCCGCCTTGATGGCGTCGCCGGTTTCGGAGCTGTCCGAGCCGGTCTGTTCGATCGCGATCAGTTCGCGCGCCGAAGCCAGTGCGCGATAATAATCATTGCGCGCCAGGTGATTGGCGAAGCGGACACAGGCGGCCTGCGCGGCGGGCTGCTGCATCTGCTTCAGCACCAGCTGCAGATCGGACAGGATCCGGTCGTTATGCGCGTCGCGCTGTTCCAGATCGACATAGGCCATCATGCACGTGAAATAGAGGCTGCGCGCGGGCGTGGTGGCGTCCTCGGGCTGCATCACTTCGCTGCCGCGCAGAATCGATACACGGTTTTCGATCAGCAGCTTGGTGCGACCGATGGCGCGCACAACGGCGCCGTTGATGATTGCCTTTTCCCCGTCCCGCAGCGTTATCCGAAGCATGGGCCGTCCTTTTCCAACTGGGTTCGGGATAATTATAGGAAAGCGTATCCGCAGAGGGGGCGGCAACCGGCAAATTTTGCCTAGATCATCGGGACGCCCAGTATTTCCCCTTATAAAATCGGATGAATCGACCGAATTGGCCGTTTTGAGCATTCGCCAGAAAATTTCGCAATATGCCGCTTTCGCATGGCAACATCCTATAATGTGCGGGAAGGGCTCGTGTGAGCCGTCATCCGGGGAGAAGCAGAGTTGAGTCTCTATTCCGCACTATATGCCGGCGTGTCCGGCCTTGGCGCGCATGCGAATGCGATGGCCGCAGTCGCTGACAATATCACCAATATCAACACCGTGGGCTATAAGGGCACCGACGCGCAGTTCCGCTCGATGGTGACTGACGGCCACAGCAAGAGCTCCTATTCGGCCGGCGGCGTTTCCGTCGCGCCGATCGCCACGGTTTCGAAACAGGGCCTGTTGCAGGCGTCGTCGAGCAGCACCGACATCGCGATCGACGGCGCGGGCTTTTTCGTCACGCGCAACGCGCCCGATGCCGGCGGCGACGTCGAATTCACCCGCGCGGGTTCGTTCCGGCCGGACAATGAGGGCTTTCTGCGCAACGCCGCGGGGCTGTACCTCTATGGCTGGCGCCTCGACGCGCAGGGGAGCTACACCAACACCGGCAATCTGAGCACGCTCGAACCGGTGCGGATCAGCGACCTGACGGGCACTGCCCAGCCGTCGACCAAGTTGCAGATGCGCGCGAACCTGAGCTCGGAACAGGCGGCCTTTACCGGCGCCTATGCCGCGGGCGACATGGCTTCGGGCGCCGTGGCGCCGCATTTCTCGCGCTCGTTCGACGTCTATGATTCACAAGGTTCCACGCACCGCGTGACCATGTCGTACCTCAAGACGGGACCGAACGCCTGGGAGACGGAAGTCTATGCCGAACCGGCGAGCGACGTGACGGCGGCGGGCGGCCTGCTCACCAGCGGCTCGATCGCGTTCAACCCGGACGGCAGCCTCGATCTGGCCGGCAGCTCGCCGGCGCCGTTCGCCGATCTGAACATCAACTGGACCAACGGCGCGGCCTCCGTGCCGATCAGCTTCGAGCTGGGCGCCGATGGCGGTATCAACGGACTGACTCAGTTCGGCACCGAATCGGCGATGATCTCGTCGACGATCGATGGCGGCCTGCTGGGCAATCTCTCGACGATCGAGATCAGCGACGAAGGCATCGTCAACGCCATCTTCGACGATGGGTCGACGCGTGCCGTGTTCCAGCTGCCCATCGCGACCTTCCAGAACCCGGACGGTCTGACGCGGCTTTCGGGCAATGCCTATGGCATCAGCCAGTCATCGGGCGGTTTTGCACTGAACGCGCCGGGCTCGCTCGGCGCGGGGGCGATCTCGTCCAACGCGCTCGAATCCTCGAACGTCGATCTGGCGGGCGAATTCACCAACATGATCCGCTTCCAGCGCGCCTATAGCGCGTCGTCCAAGATCATCACGACCGTGGACGACATGCTGCGCGAAGTCAGCGACCTCAAGCGCTAATCACCTTGCCGTTACCGGGCCGGATCGCTGATCCGGCCCGGACCGGCGATCGGGCGGGGATCGGAATATCATGATCAACGAGATCCTCAGCAGCGCGGTATCCGGGCTGGCTGCGTCGCAGGCGGGACTGCGTTCGGTCTCGAACAATATCGCGAACGTCAACGTTGCCGGCTATGCCCGCGAAAAGACCAACCTTTCCACACAGGTGGTCGGCGGCCGGGTGAACGGTGTGGCGATCGGCGAACCGAGCCGCGTCGCGGACCAGTTTCTCGAAGCAACTGTTTATCGTCGCTCCGGCGATTATGGCCGCGCCGAAGTGAAGTCCGAATATCTGGACCGTCTCCAGGAAATGCTCGGCGAACCTGGCAGCGAAGTAGGCCTGCCCGCGCGGCTCGATGCGATTGCGGCATCCGCCGTCGCGATGACCGGCGCGATGGGCACCGAGCAGACCGCCGCCGAATTCACTGCCAATGTCGAGGATGCGCTGTCCTCGATGCAGCGGCTGACCGACGATGTCGATGATCTGCGCGGCGACGTGGAAAGCGAGGTCGGCTATACCGTCGACCGCATCAACAGCCTGTTGGTGCGCGTCCACGATCTCAACACCACGGTTTCGCAGCTTACCGGTCTCGGCCGCAGCACCGGAGGTCCCGCTGACCAGCGCATGAACGCGCTCGAGGAACTGAGCCAGCTCGTTTCGATCAATGTCCGCGAGCAGCCTGACGGGCGCGTGACGGTCGATGCGGCCAACGGCGCGACGCTGGTCGACAGGAAGCTGCGCCAGCTTTCCTATACCGGTGGCGGCGGGGATGTCAGCCAGCCCAGCTACCCGCCGATCGAAATCCGATTTGCCGATGCCGCCGGCAATCTCGGCGCGGCGACCGGCGAAAAGCTGGACAGTTCCGTCGTCGGAGGCAAGCTGGGTGGTCTGATCGACCTTCGCGATCGCGCGCTGCCCGATTTCAACGAGCAGGTGGGGGTGCTGTTCCGCGGCATGGCTGAAGCGATCAACACGGTCTCCAATGCGAACACCACCGTTCCGGCACCCAACGCGCTGGAGGGACGTCAGACCGGTCTCGACGGCATTGATCGCATGGGATTCACGGGCACTGCGATTTTCGCGGTCACTGGCCAGAACGGCAAGATGGTTGCCCGGACCGACATTGATTTTTCCGCGATGCCGGTCTCTTCCACGATCAAGGATGTCGTGGGTTGGATCAACAGCGGCCTGGGAGGTCAGGCGACCGCGAGTTTCGTCGACGGAAAGCTCACCATCGCCGCCACCGACAGCCGCAATGGCGTGGTGGTCGCCCAGGACACCGCCAATCCCAGCGAACGCGCGGGTGTCGGCTTCTCGCACTTCTTCGGCCTCAACGATCTGATCCGCAGCGAGACCAGTTCGCTGGTTCCGCCCGGATTCGACATTTCCGCCGACCGGCATGGTTTCGCTCCCGGCCAGACGGCGTCATTCGTGCTTCGCGACACCAATGGTCGCGAACTGGCCAGCCATACCCTGACGATGGCCGACAACGCCTTCACCGATATCCTCGACGATCTGAACAGCAGCCCGCTGAGCCAATTCGGCAGCTTTTCCTTCGATGATCGCGGTCGCATGACGTTCGATCCGGTGGCCTCGGCCGCCGGGGCCTCGATTTCCATCCCGGTCGATTCGACCGATCGTTGGGGGACCGGGCGTACTTTTTCCTCGCTGGTGGGTCTCACCGGGCGATCCAGCGGATTGAGTACCGCGACGGTCCGTTCCGATATCCTTGCAAATGCGTTGAAGCTGCCCCTGTCGCGACTGCAGCCGGACGCCGTGGTCGGTGAGATCGCACTGGGTGCGGGCGACACCCGCGGCGCCAACGGCTTTGTCGAAGGGCTCGATCAGCAGATCGATTTCGGCAAGGACGGGACCGCGACACTGCAACGATTCTCCAGCCTGTTGCTGGGAAAGGCCGGCCTGCAGGCGTCGCAGGCGGAGGATTCGCTCGCCGATGCCTCCGCGCGTCGCGCTGACGCGACCAACCGCCGCGATGCCTATTCCGGCGTCAATATCGACGAGGAACTGGCGCAGATGGTGGTGCTGCAAAATAGCTATGCCGCTTCGGCGCGCGTGATGAGCACCGCCAGCGAAATGTATGACACGCTGATCGCGATGGTCGGCTGATCGGGGATGATGAAATGACTCGCGTTGCAACCATTCCGCTTCAGCGCACGATGGCCGATGCCATCGGCCGCTCGCAGGAAAAGCTGGCGATTACGCAGGTACGGCTGTCGACCGGCAAGAAGGCCACTGACTTCGCCGACCTCGGTACCGAGGCGGTGCGCAACCTTTCGACGCATTCGATGCTCGCCAAGCAGCAGGCCACGGCCAGCGTCGCCAAGCGCGTGGGAACGACGCTCGATCTCTATCAGGGCCACATCGAAATGGTGTCGGACACCGCGAGCACGCTGCGTACCACGATCCTGGCGGCGATCGGGACCGGTCAATCGGCCGGTCTGCAGGCGGATGTCGAAGCGGCGTTCGACCAGTTTCGCAATTCGCTCAACGCTTCCGAGGGCGGCAAGCCGCTGTTTGCCGGCTCGCAAACCGGCAGCCAGCCGTTCCGGCCGATGCAGCTTTCCGATCTCGACGGGCTCGATGCCGCCGACGCGTTTCGCGACGACGGCGTCATGGCCAAGGCGCGCGTCGACGACAATGTCGACGTGACCTATGGCATCGGTGCCAGCCAGCTGGGCGGCAAGCTGTTCGACGCATTCCGCACGCTGGCCGAGGGCGGCAAGCTGGGCAGCGAACTGACCGAGGATCAGAAGACCATGCTGAGCCGCGCGGCCGAACAGCTTTCCCAGGGCATGGAGGAAGTCACCAGCGTGAACGCCGCCAATGGCCGACGCCAGGCGCAGGTCGAAACGCTGGCGACCCGCGGCGAAGCGCGCGCGCTGGTGCTGCAGGGCGTGATCGAGGACAATGAAGATGCCGATCTTGGTCAGGTCGCGATTGATCTGGCGCAGCAAAAGGCGGTTCTCGAAGCGAGCTATTCGGTCTTCTCGCAGCTCTCCAAGCTCAGCCTTCTCAACTATCTGTAACGGATCGGGGCCGCGTTGCCAGCGGCTCCGGCAACGAAAAAAGCCGCCTGTCGGAATTATACGACAGGCGGCTTTTTCGTGTCCGCAATCTCCGATTATTCGTCCGGCGCTGCGTCGAGCAGATCGGCGATCCCGCCGGCCGGGCTGGCCGAGGGAATTGCGCCCATCGCTTCGCTCACCGTGGCCGGATCGACCGACCCCACTGCGCGCGTCAACACGTCGAACACCGCCGCGCTGGGCAGTGCCTCGAATGCCTTGCTGTAGCGGTTGCGCAGCGCGACCAGCGCTTCTTCGCGCCCGAGCATTGCCAGCGCGATCGCCTGGCGCAGGATCTGTGCCTGGTCGGGCGCGTCCAGCGCGCCGGCGCCGGGAAGCGCCGCGCCGTTGGCCGTCGCGAACTGTTCCCAGGCGGCGTCCTTCCATGCGAATTCGGCGAGCAGCAGGTCCGCGCCGGGCACATCCTCCAGCGCGGCCATTGCCGCTTCGGGCTTGCCGATGATGTGCAACGCGACGGCTTCCACGCGCTTGCGGTCCCACTGCATGCGGTTCGAATATCCGGCCTGTTCGGTTTCGCGCAGCACCTGGATCGCCTTTTCGGGCTGCCCCGCCAGAATGCGCAGCGACGCGACTTTCACCGACAGCGGGCCCTGCACCACGTCCTGCGCGCGCGTGCGCAACTGATGGTCGAGCAGATCGGCGGCGCGTTCGTACAGGCCGGCGTCCTGAAGTCGCCCGGCCAGTCGGGCGACCAGCCGGTCACCTTCGGGCCCGGCCGGCGCGAGATCGCGATAGTCCCAGTACAGTCCCGCCGCCTGCGCCAGCGGCACGCTGCTGTCGGGCGCGAGCACGGCGGACAGCGCGGCGCGGGCTTGTTCGAGCAATTCGCCGGCATCGCGGCGCGGTTCGAAATAGGCGATCAGCGTTGCTGCCGAGCGCAGCGTGGCGGCGGTGTCGTTGCTTGCTACCGCCAGCTTCAGCTCGCGCCGCAACGCGCGTTCCTCCACCGGCCCGCCGCGCCAGCCGAAGCGGACGGCCTCCAGCTTCTCGATCGCCTGGGCAGGCGACAGCGTTCCGCCGTCAATTTCTCCTTCGAGCAGCGCCAGCCGCGCATCGGCCTGTTGCTCTGCAGTGCCGTCGAGCAATGCCCGTTCGAGCCGCAATCGCCCGGCCTGCGCCTCTCCCAGCGCCAGATAGGCGCGGCCCCGCAACAGGTTGGCGGCAGGGTCGCGATCGGTCAGCGGGCCGAGCCAGCGCATCGCCATGCCGGGTCGCCCGGCATTCACTGCCGCTTCGGCCGCGGCGAGCACGAACGGGATGCGCGATCGATCGCGGCGCCCGTTGATCGCGGGAAGCGCGCATTCGACTTCGTCGAGCGCCTCGCCGGCGTCGCCGCGCTGCACCAGCGCGCGCAGGCGCCAGGCACAGGCTTCGGCATTGTCGCGCAGGCCGGGGCCGGACAGCACTGCCAGCGCGTCGCTGTTCCGGCGGAGCATCGCGTGCGCAACCCCTTTCGCCAGTTGAAAGGCCGGGACGAGCGCGAGATCGGCGTCGTCTTCTTCCATCAGAGTCAGGATACCGAACGCTTCGGCGGCATTGCCCTTGCCGAGCATCGCGCGGGCATAGTCCCAGCGCGCCGACTGGCGGCGTTCGGCCCGTGCTGCGATCCAGCGATCGCGTGCGTTGCCTTCGACCCGCCAGGCCGTGGCGCCCGCGTAAAGCGGACGCTGCGCCAGTTCGGCGGCGAAGCGCGGCAAAGTTTGCGATGTCGTGGCGACAGGCCCCGGCGAATGTTCTTCCGTTTCGTTATGCGTGGGACCGGCGGGAGCGTCATGGACCTCCTTGTCCGGTTCGAACGCCGCGAGCGGCGATCCGGCGGTGAGCGCCAGCGCGACAAGGGAGACGAAGCGCGCCATCAGCCGAGCAGGCCCGAACCGGGGATCAGCGCGATGGCCGTGCCGCCGGCGGCGCAGCCGATCAGAAACAGCCCGCCGAGCAGCAGTTTCGCGCCCATGCCCATCGGCGCCGGGCCGGTTTCGGCCGGAGGCGGGGGCAATTGCGGGGCTGACGCGGCGTTATCGCGGGCCGGGGCGGGCTTGGCATCCGCCACCAGGCGCATCTTGCCCGGGCGCTGGTCGTGGGTCATTGGATACTCGCTTAACTTTTATACTATTATAGGAAGAGATGCGCCGCGACGGCGCCGATCACGGGAGCTGTTTCGTTGCGAATTCCGGCCGTATTTTCCGCACTGCTTGCGCTTGCGCTTCCCACTTCGGTCGCCAATGCCTCCGGCGACGGCGCTGCGGGTGGGGAAAGCCTGCATCTGGTGCCGATGGACCGGATCAGCGTGCCCATCACCGATGGCGGGCGGCTCGACGGCAATCTGCGCGTCGCGCTGGTGCTCGACGCCGCTGATGAGGAAAGCGCCGCGCAGCTCAAGGAAACCATGCCCGAACTGCGCGCGGCGGCGCTGGCTGCCTCGCTCGAATTCGCCCGGCTCCATGCCAGCGGCATGCGGGCGGTCGACGTCTCGCTGCTCGATCACGATCTCACCGGCGCGCTGCAGGCCGCCAATCACGGCGTCGCGCGCGTCCTGATCGTCGAAGTCGCCGCTTCCCGAAACTGACACTTCGGCGACGAAGCTTTTTCCCCGCCAATGATAGCTGTTCGCCCGGGCTTTCGCCCGGGCGACGGGCATCAGCGTGCCTGCGGCCGCGCGGCGGCCGGCTGTGCTTCGTCTACCGCGCGCCCCCGGGCCAGCGCCATCGTCAGCTTCGCCGCGCCTTCGGGAGTCATGTTCGCCATGATCAGCGCGGTATTGCGCTCGCGCATCCGCTTGGCGACTTCGACCTGCACGTCCATCGTGAGCTGTTCGAACACGACGGCGGCGTTTTTCGGCCGCATCGACTGATAGATGCGCGCCAGTTCGTCATATTGCACGCCTTCGGCTTCGGCCTCCGCCCCGGCGGCGGCGTCACCCTCCGCGGCTGCCTCGCGCTGGCTGGCCATGCTCGCCTGCAGCCGCGCCTCGGCAGCGACGGCGGCCTGTTCGCGCAGTTGCAGCGAACGGCGGCGCTCCGCCGCCTGCTGATCGCGCTGGGCCATGTCCTGTTCGATCGCCGACCCCAGCCGCGTCTTGGGCGCAGAGGCCTGGGAGGCGTCCTGCTGCGACGTCTGCGGGGTGGCTGCGGTGACGCCGTTGGCGACCGCGGAAAGCGTCGCGGCGCTGGCCATCAGCAGCATCAGGGAAGGGCGCGCGATCATGCTGCTCGTGCCCCGGCTTCAGCGGAAACCGCCGCGACCAGCGCCGACACCAATGCTTCTTCCTCGCGCGATTGTTTCGTGCTGCGGCGCGCGCGCGTTTTCGTGGCGGGTTTTTCCGCCGCCTGGCGTGCCGTTTTCGCAGCGGGTTTCGCAGTCGATTTGGCGGCGGGCTTTTCCGGGGCGCGCGGAACCTCCGGCTTTGCTTCGGCCGGTTTCGTTCTGGCGGGGCGCGATGCTGTCCGCGGCGCGGCCTTGGCCTGCCTGGCCTCGCGGGCCGGCTTTGCTTCCCGGGCGTTCGCCGCGCCGACGGCCTCGATGATGCGCTCGGCGGTGGAATCCGCGATGCCTATCATCACCGACAATTCCTCGCGCAGCGCCCTGGCTTCGTTGACGATCCGGGCGTTTTCCGCACAATCGCCGCTCAGCGTCCGCTTCATGTCGGAAAGCACCGCGCGGGCCTGAACCGTTGCGACGTCTAGCGCCTTGACCGTGTCGGTCAGCGCGCCGTCCTTCACCTTGCGCAGGCTGCGCATCATCCGAAGGCTCTGCACCAGCACGGCGATGCACAGCATCATGGTGAGGATATTGGTGGTCACTGCAAAATTCATGGCACTCATCCCTTGGTCAGTCGGGAAATGCCCGACATCAGCCGTACTGCTACGCGTCCGTTCCGCTGGCCGATCTGCGCCTGGCCGAGCGCGACATTGCCGCAATGCAATTCCAGCGGGTCATCCGGCCCCTTGTTGAACCGCAACGTCTGGCCGACTTCGAGCGACTGGAGCTTTGCCAGCCGCATGTGCTTCTCGCCGAGCACGACATTCACATCGACATGCGTCTTGCAGATTTCGGACGCCATATGGGCTTCCCAGATGCTGTCGCGGCCGGTCTTGTCGCCCATGAAGCGCTGGAGCAGCTTTTCGCGTACCGGCTCGAGCGTCGAATAGGGCAGCAGCATCGTGAACTTGCCGCCGCGACCGTCCAGGTCGACGCGGAAGGTGGCCACCGCGCAGATGTTCGACGGACCGGCGATCGCCGCGAAGCGCGGATTGGTCTCGATGCGCTCGAGCTGCGTCTCGATCGGTTCGATCGGCGCGAACGCCTCGGCGAAATCGTCGAGCGCCAGCGTCAGCATGCGCGACACCAGATTGGTCTCGATGGTGGTGAAGGCTCGCCCGTCGATCACCAGACCGCCATTGCCCGCGCCGCCGCGGCCGCCCAGCAGCGCATCGACAACGGCGTAGATCAGCCCCGATTCGACCGTGATCAGCCCGAAACTTTGCCATTCCTTGACCTGGAACACGCCGATCATCGCGGGCAGCGCGACGCGGTTCATGAACTCGCCGAACCGGCTCGACGTCACTTCCTCGAGGCTGACGTCGACCGCATCGGAGGAGAGATTGCGCATCGAGCTGGCGAAGGAGCGAACCACGCGGTCGCACACCACTTCGAGCATCGGCAGCCGCTCATGGCGGATGACCTTGGATTCGATGACGGCGCGCAGGCCTTTCTTGGGCGCGATATCGCCACCCAGGTCACCGAACAGCGCATCGATATCCGCCTGATCGAACTTGCCGTCGCCACCGCCGGCATCCGCCACCGGCGGATCGGGCAGGGCGAAATCGTCGTTCATTGCTGCACCAGATCCTGGATGAGAACATCGCTGACCACGCCCGAACCCAGTGCCTGGTTGGCGCGGACGAGCATCTCTTCCTTGATGCGATAGACCGCCGCCGATCCGGCAAGGTCGACCGGGCGCAATTCGCGCAGGAACGGCTGATAGCTGTCGAGCAGCACCGGCAGCTTCTCTTCCAGGCCCGCGCCGTTGGGGCCGGGGACGAGCATGAAGTGAATCTTGAGGAACCGTGCGCCGCCATCCGGCGAGCGCAGGTTCACCAGCATCATCGGAACGTCGATATAGGGCTCGGCGGCGCCTTCGCCGCCGGCTTCGCCATGCCCGCCTTCCGCGGCGGTCTCGGCCGGGGCGTCATGACCGCCTTCTTCGGCCGCCGCCGCTTCCTCGTGCGTTTCTTCGCCGCCACCGCCCAGCATCATCGCCGCGCCGCCGCCGCCGCCGAGCAGTACCACGCCCGCCGCCGCGCCGAGGATGATGAGCTTCTTCTTGCTCTTCTTCGGCGCCGGGGTTGCTTCCGTCACCTCTACGATCTCATCCGACATGTCCGACTTCCCTGGAATTGATCGCACGAACACCGGTCCGGGCGATTTCTTCCTATTATAGGATCAACGCCCGGCAAAAACTGCCTAGTGCGATGATTTTGGAAAACGGGAAGCGCGATGGACATTTCTTCCTATGTGCTGCTGAGCCACGAACAGGCGCTGCGTCGCCGCATGGATGTCGTGTCGAACAATCTGGCGAACATGACGACCGTGGGATTCAAGCGCGAACAGCCGCTGTTCCACGAATATATGCAGGAGACCGACAGCATCGTGCGCTCCGCGCAAACGACGTCGTTCGTGCTGGATTATGGCACCGTCCACGATACCAGCAACGGCGTGTTCCAGCCGACGGGCAACCCGCTGGACGTGATGATCGACGGGCCGGGCTTCCTGGCGGTCGAAGCGCCGAACGGCGAAACCGCCTATACGCGTGCGGGTTTCATCAAGGTCCTTGAATCGGGCGAACTGGTGACTTCGGGCGGACAGAAGATTTTGGGCGAAGGCGGACAGACCATCGCCGTGCCGCCCGATCAGGCCGCCAATCTGAGCATTACCGAGGACGGTACCGTCATGGGCAAGGACGGGCCGCTCGGCCGGATCGCCGTGACTGTCTTCGATAATGAAGGCAGCGTCGATCCGCGCGGCGACGGCCTGTTCAACGGCGCCGGCGGTCGCGAGCTGGCGGCGAACGAAACCAAGCTGGTCAGCGGCGGAGTCGAGGGGTCGAACGTCAATCCGATCTCCGAAACCACCGACATGATCGAGATTCTGCGCGCCTATCAGGCGAGCAAGGCGATGTCCGACCAGATGTCGGACATGCGCAAGCGCGCGATCGAACGGCTCGGCCGCCCGGGCGCCTGATTTCACGCAACCCCCTGATCCAACGCTTCACATCGAAGGAACGAACACATGCGATCGCTCAACATTGCCAGCACGGGCATGCGTGCGCAGCAGACCAATGTCGATGTCATCTCGAACAACATCGCCAACATGAACACGACTGCCTTCAAGCGGCAGCGGGCCGAATTCCAGGACCTGCTCTATCAGCAGGTGTCGCGCCCCGGCACGGCTTCGGGCGGGGATTCGATGGTGCCTTCGGGCATCCAGATCGGCTCGGGCGTGCGCACCGGCGGCGTTTATCGCATCATCGAGCAGGGTTCGATGATGCAGACCGACAACCCGCTCGACCTCGGCATTCAGGGCCGCGGCTATTTCCAGGTGACGCTGCCTTCGGGCGACACTGCCTATACCCGCGACGGATCGTTCCAGGTTTCCGATCAGGGCGAGCTGGTAACGCAGGACGGTTATCCGGTGCAGCCGGGCATCACCATCCCGCAGGAAGCGCTTGCCGTGACGGTCTCGAAGACCGGTGAAGTGCAGGTGACAGTGGCGGGCGATCCGCAGCCGCAGACGGTGGGCCAGCTCGAACTCGCCACCTTCATGAACGAAAGCGGGCTTGAGGCGCAGGGCGGTAACCTGTTCCTCGAAACCGCCGCTTCGGGTCAGCCGACCGTCACTGCGCCGGGCGATCCGGGCGTCGGCATCCTCAACCAGGGGTTCCTCGAATCCTCGAACGTCAATCCGGTGGCCGAAATCACTGCGCTGATTTCCGCGCAGCGCGCCTATGAAATGAACAGTCGCGTCGTGAAGACCGCTGACGAGATGCTGGCGACGACCAGCCAGATGCGCTGATGCGCGCGCTGTTGGCCCTCGGCGCGGCGCTGGTCGCGATCGTGCTGCCGCTCGAAGCGGCGGCGCAGGATGTCGAAGTTGCCGTGCTGGTGCGCGACGTACCGCGCGGCGAACTGGTCTCGGCAAGCGATTTCGCGGTCGACACCGGCACGCAGGTCCAGGCGCGCAGCGCGCTTTCGCCCGGCGAAGCGGCGGGGATGGAGGCGCGCCGCAACCTGCGCGAAGGCAGCATCGTGCGCCGCACCGACATCCAGGAACCTCGACTGGTGCGCCGCGGCGAGCCGGTGACGATCCGGCTGGTCAACGGATCGCTGGTGATCGCGACGAGCGGTCGGGCGCTGGGCGACGCCGCCGATGGCGAGCTGGTCCGCGTCGTCACCAATACCACCAGCCACACGCTCGATGCCGTTGTCGACGGTCCGGGCAGCGTGCGGATCGCCTTGCCGTAACCGGCCGCGGCCAGGCGGACGCCAGATCCGCCCACCGCCATGCAATGCAATTTTGATCGGAGTATCAGGGATATGAAACGCGTTATCGCCATTGCCGTGATCGGCAGCATGGTTTCAGGCTGCGGCGCCGTCGGGCGGCTGAGCCAGGTGGGCAAGGCCCCCGAACTGACTGCTATCCAGCCGGTCGCCGCGCCGCAGGTTCAGCCGTCGATCGCCGCGCCGTCGGATCGTTCGGGCAACGGCTATGCGCAGCCGGTGCAGGTCGCGCAGGCGCAGCCGCAGGCATCGGGCGCGTCGCTGTTCCGCACCGGCGCGGGCGCGCTGTTCCGCGATCAGCGTGCCTCGACGATGGGCGATATCCTCACCATCCGCATTCATATCGACGACCGCGCCAATCTGGGTAACAACACCTCGCGTTCGCGCGGCGGATCGGAAACCGGCGGCATCGCCGGGCTGTTGGGGCTTCAGACTCCGCTGCAGAATGTGCTGCCGGGCAATCCCGATCCCTCGACTTTGGTCGATACCAGCAGCAATTCGCAGTTTTCCGGCGGCGGTTCGACTGCGCGTTCGGAAACGATCGACATGACGATGGCGGCGATCGTCACGCAGGTGCTGCCCAACGGCAATCTGGTGATCCGCGGGCGTCAGGAAGTGCGCGTCAATTTCGAAATGCGCGAACTGATCCTGACCGGCATTGTCCGTCCGCAGGACATCGAGCGCGACAATTCGATCCAGCACAGCAAGATTGCCGAGGCGCGCATCATCTATGGCGGCCGCGGTCAGCTCACCGACGCGCAGCAGGCGCGCTGGGGCCAGCAGATCTACGACGCACTGTTTCCGTTCTGATGGTGTGCGGCGGCGCCGGGCGCCGCTGCACCTGGGACGGCATCGGGCTGGGCGCATCGGGGGGTGCGTCCGGCCCTTTTTCTTGGCGGCTTTACCCGGATCACAGGAAATTATTGCCGTGGCGCAAGTGGCATGCGGAAAAAATTGCCGGGTTGCTTGACTTTAACTAACTGTAAACCAAGAAAAAAATTCGCATTCTATTTTGGTCGGCGCGAAACTCTTCCCAAAATGGAAGTGCAGGCACTGGAACACGCCTGTCGCGAGCCGGCGTCTCCGGCTCAACAGGACGCAGAACGCGGCCGCTTACTCCCAGAAGGAAGATTACGATGGGTTTTTCCGTCAACACCAACACCGGCGCGATGGCCGCGCTGCAGAGCCTGACCGAAACCAACAAGGGCCTGTCGCAGACCCAGAGCCGCATCAACACCGGCCTCTCGGTCTCGTCGACCAAGGATGACTCGGCTTCGTTCACGATTGCGCAGACGCTTCGCGGCGATCTGGGCGGTCTGAAGTCGGTGAGCTCGTCGCTCAGCCGCGCCAAGAGCGTGGTCGACGTGGCGACCGCCGGCACCGAGCAGATTTCGGACATCGTCAACGAAATGAAGGCCAAGGCCTATCAGGCAGCTGACGACGGCATCGATTCTGCCAGCCGTGACGCCATCAACGAGGACTTCAAGGCGCTCCGCGATCAGATCACGACGATCGTCGACTCCTCGGAGTTCAACGGCACCAACCTCCTGAAGGCTTCGGGCGGCACCGTTACGGCGCTCCAGTCGCTGAAGGACTCGGACGGCTCCGGCACCTGGGACCCCGATTCGCTGAGCGTTGCGAACCAGGGCCTGGATCTGGGCGGTTCGGTTGTGACCGTTTCCGCGAGCGGCGAAATCGACACGCAGGCCAATGCGCAGGCGATGATCGACACGCTCGAAACCACGCAGGAAAACCTCAACACCTCGCTCAGCACGCTCGGTGCGGCTTCGCGCAAGATCGACGCGCAGTCGGAATTCACCAGCAAGCTGTCCGACGTGATCGAGGGTGGTATCGGCAACCTCGTCGACGCCGATCTGGCGAAGGAATCGGCAAAGCTGCAGGCCCTTCAGGTCAAGCAGCAGCTGGGTGTGCAGGCCCTTGGCATCGCCAACCAGGCCCCGCAGACCATCACTTCGCTGTTCCGTTAAGGGCGCGCTCCGCGCTTTGCCCTGGAAGCGCGGAGGGCACTCTTTTCCGGGCCGGGACGGTACGCCGTTTCGGCCCTTTTTTTGTCGGTGAGCAATCGGTGCTCCGCCGCTGCGATCATGCGGGGCCGGGCAAATCGGTCTATAATGAAGTAGATTCAGGAGAAACCATTGTTCCCGCGAATTCGAGAGATCACCGATGCGTTCGGCGGCCGCCTGCGGCTCAGCGTCGAGGAACATCCGTCCGGTGCGCTTGTCGTGATCGAGCGGCCCGACGCTGCGGATCGCGCGCGCGTGTTGCTCGACGGCTATGGCTGCGACGTGCTTGCCGGTTATGTGATGTCGGCGCGGCTGGCGGTTCCGCACGGCCTTCCCAACGAACATGTCGACGGCAATTTCGGCGCGTCGTTCCGTCTCGATCTGGAGCCGTGCGCCGCGATCTGCATTGCCGAAGCAAGCGGTGGCGATGTCGAAATTCCTTCGCCCTTCTGGGACCGGCTCTATGCCGAACTCTGCCTCGTATCGGCGCATGCGCGCGAACTGGCGCGGCGGGCGGAAGCGCGGGTTCATTGAACCGCAACGATGGCTGCGATGTCTTCGGGGCAAATACGTATTGGGGCAAAACCGGAATACCGCAGCGCCGTGCCCGGAAATAGTCAGAAATCATCACGGAGACGCCCGTGACGAATATGAACGAGACTGGGAATTGGGTATGGGATTGCGCTCGCTGCGAACGGTTTCCGAAAACAATGCCGAAACCACCGAATATCGCATCACGGTGACGCTGGACGTCGTCGATGTGCAGGCATTGTGGAACGCTGCGGCGGAGCGCGCGCTCCAGGCGCCCGGCATGACGCTGGCCGACGTGCTCGACACGATCGGTCCGCGCGAAGATCCCTCGATCGCCGATTGCCTCGCGATGCTCGCGGTGCCGACCGCGATCCCCGGTTGTACCCTCGACGACGCGCGTATCCGGTCGAGCGAGGAGGCAGGCGCGGAGCCGATCGCGCTGCCGCGCCTGCCTGCGATTACGCCGCTTCGGAGCTGTCCGATACCGGTGCATGCCTGAACCGATCCGACTTTGTCAGTCGCTCCCTTGGACCGCTCCGCCCCCCGGAGCGGTCCTTTTTTGTCCGGGTCAGGGCGCGCACGAAAAAAAACGGCAGACCGGAGGGGGGCCGGTCTGCCGTCGATTTCTTGCCTGTTGCCAGGCCAAGGGAAGGGGAACCGGGCGGATCGCGAGGGGATCGGTTCGATGATCCGCCCGGTTCTGATTATCTTATAGACGTTTTGATGACGTCGCGTGGCGCGTAAGTGCCTATAATAGCTAGGGGTTTATACGGGTCCGTATTCGTGCGGTGCCGGCTCAGCCGCCGATGCGCAGCAGCCTGTCGGCGGGTACTTCGGCGCCGTTGACGTTGAGCGTGACCGTGCCCTCGATCATGTGCACGTCGCGCACTGTTCCGGTGCCGCGCACCGTGATCGGGACGCTGGAGCCGTTGGCGTCGGCGCCGGAGAGTTCCAGCGTATAGCTGCCCGCCGGTGCGAGCGACCCGTTGGCGCGCATCCCGTCCCAATCGAATCGTCCCGAACTGCCCGGCTGAAGCTGCCCGGTCGCGACGACGCGGCCATTGGCATCCTTCACCGTGGCGGCAACCGAAGCGACGTTGCGCGAGGCCGACCAGCTCCACGACGCCGGCGCGCTGTCGCTCAACGCGGCGGTCGCCGAATCGAATTCGACCTCGCGGCCAAGCAGCGACGAGGCCTGGACCAGGTCGCTCGAGCCCATTGCCGAGAGGATCTGCTGCAGCGTTTCGGTCTGCTTGATCGATTGCTCGACCTGCGAATACTGCACCAGCTGCTGGGTATATTCGCTGGTATCCATCGGATCGAGCGGGTCCTGATTCTGCATCTGCGAGGTCAGCAGTTTCAGGAACATGTCGAAATCGGCGTTGAGCCCGGAAAGCGCCGAGCCGCCGGTGGCGGCGGCGGGGGCGCCGGTGCTGGAAGCTACAGTTGTCATCGGTTCATCCTCATGCGATCAGGTCGACGCGACCATCGAGGCTGACCGGGCGATAGCCCGCATCGGAATCGACGAAATCGCCGTCATTGGCGGGATTGCCGGTTGGATTCTGGCGATGCTGGCCGCCATTGCCGCCGCTCCCGCCATTTTGCTGCATCATCTGCTGCTGCTGATTGCCGTCCGAACGGCTTTCGAAGCGGAAATTCTGGGGGTCTGCACGCACGCCCGCCTGATCGAGCGCGCGGCCCAGATCGGCGGCGTCGCGGCGCAGCAGTTCGATCGCCGCCTGCGTGTCGGCTTTCAGCGTTGCCTGGACATGGCCCTTATCATCGAATGCCAGCGTCACTTCCACACGCCCCAGATCGCCCGGGTTCATGCGGACGCGCAGCATGTCTTCGCCGTTCTGGACCTTGCGCGCGATGGCGATGCCCAGATCGCGGCCGACATGGCCCGAACCGGAGTCGAGTTCGACATCATGCGCCGCGACGGGCGCGGGGGCGGCCGTCGTGCCGGCGGGCGCCGCCGTGGCGGCCGAAGCCGCGGGCTGGCCGGGGACCGGCATGCGATCGGGCGTCGGCGCAGGCGCGGAGCCGGGCTGAAGCGGTCGCGCGTCCTGTGATGACACCTTCGAGCTATCGGTGCTCTCGCCGGGAGTAGCCGTCGGCTTGTCGCGCATCAGGTTGGTGAAATCGCGCTCGCCGTGCGACGCATTGCTGCCGTCGCCGTTCTGGCCGGCGCCGTCGTTGCTCGTGTCGGGTGTTCCGGTGCCTTCCGGGCCCGTTGCAATCTTGAACGAATCCGTATTGCCGTTCCGGTCCGTCGTCGCGCTCGGCTCCTGGCCGGTTGCCGGTTCGGCGGCTGGCGATGCGGCAGTGGTGAAGGACTGTTGCCGGGCGTCCTGCGCCACGGCCGGGACGGGCTCGGCGGGACGCTCGGCGATGGCGGCGGGGGCAATCATCACGGCGGCGTCGGACGCTACCGGAGCCGGGTCGTCAGAAGGTTCAAGGCCTCTCCTGCCGGTCGGCTCCGCGACCGGGCTTTTCGCTTCGACGTCCGAAGGGCGCGTCTGCGTCGCCGCCGTTGCGGGTGGCGCAGGCGTGTCGGACGGCGCCTGCTCCGCCACATTGTCGCCTGCCTGGGTGAGCGGCGATGCGTGTGCACGGCTGTCGACCGGGGCGGCGGTTGTTTCGGTCAGGCGCTTGTCGCTGCCAGCCGCGGGGGCGGCCGTCGGCGTGGCTGAAGAAGGCGTTCCAGGCACGATCGTCGGCTCGGAACCTTGCGGATTTGTCGCCTGCTGGGTCGCGGCCGCCGGCTGGCGCGTCGCGATCGTCGCGTCGGGCTGTGGCGCGCCGACCGGGGCTGCGAGCGGTTTCAGGCCTGCGGTCTGCCCGTCAGACGCGGCCGTTTCGGGCGTCGCGGGAGCAAGCGGCGTTGCTGACGCAAGCGCGGTATCGCCGATCGCCGGCGCGGAGGCAGTCACCGGCATGGCGGTTTCCCCGCGCGGCATCGCAGGCGAGGCGCCAAGCACGCGCGCGGCGATCGGTGCCGGGACGGATTTGTTCACACCCGTTGCCGCCGTGGTCAGCAGCGATCCGCCGGTCAGCAGCTCGGGCAGCATCGTGCGGCGCGCGCGGGGCGCGGTGGCCGGCTGGATTGCGGGCATTCCGGCTTCGGCCGGTCGCTGGGGCATGTCTTCGGCGTGAGCCAGCATGGCGGGGCCGGCCTCGACGGCTGGCGGGAAGCCGGTGCCCGCCGGTTTCGCACCCAGCAGAAGCGTCGCGGCGGCATCGCCTTCGGGCAACACCGGCGCTGTTGCGAGCGACGCGGGCCCGGTCTCCCCGAACTTGCTTGCGCCCGGAACCAGGGTGCGCGCGAGGGCATTGCCGGTTTCGACCAGGATGCCGAAACCGGGGCCGGCATTGGCGCCGGAAGCGAAACCGGGGAGCAGCGAATTGGCGGCGAGGCCGCTATCGGCAACTTTCATGCAGCACTCTCATTGCGTGGCCGCCTGGAGGCCACCTTTCATTATAGAGGGGTCGCCGCGCGAACGGTCGCTCAGCTGATGCTGCCCAGCGCGCGAATGCGGGCGCGGGCGTGAATCTCGTTCTGCGAAAGCACCACCGTCGCGGGCCGCACGCGTTCGATGATCGAGCGGACGAAGGGGCGGATCGACGGATTGGTCAGCAGGCAGGGGATTTCCCCGTCATGCGCCAGCTTGTCATAGGTGGCGCGGACCGAACCGATGAATTGCTGCAGCACCGTCGGTGCCATCGCGAGCTGGCGATCATCGCCCGCGCCGACGATGCTTTCGGCGAACGCCTGGTCCCATTCCGGCGACAGGGTGACGATCGGGATCGCGTCGCCGCGCATGTTGACCGCCGAAATCTGGCGGGCCAGGCGCGCGCGGACATGCTCGGTCATCTGCGTCACATTGGCGGTCAGCGGCGCGGCTTCGGCAATGCCTTCGAGGATGGTCGGAATGTCGCGGATCGAAATGCCTTCGCTCAGCAGATTCTGCAGGATGCGCTGTACAGTCGAAACCGAAACCTTCGACGGAACGATGTCAGCCACCAGCTTTTCCGCCTCGCGATGCACTTCGTTCAGAAGCTTCTGCGTCTCCGAATAGCTCAGCATGTCGGCGATGTTTTCCTTCACCAGCTCGGTCAGGTGCGTGGTGATGATCGTGCCGCAATCGACGACGGTCAGTCCGCGGAAGCCGGCTTCGTCGCGCAGCTCGCGATCGATCCAGAGCGCGGGCAGGCCGAACACCGGTTCGGTGGTCGCATCGCCCGGCAGGCCGGTCGGACCGCCGCCCGGATTGATCAGCAAGAGCTTGTCGAGCCGGATCTCGCCGCGCGCGGCTTCGGTTTCCTTGATGTAGAGGACATATTCGCTCGGCTGTAGCGACATGTTGTCGATGATGCGGACCGAAGGCAGCACGAAGCCGTAGTCGGTCGCCATTTGGCGACGCAGCGCGCGCACCTGATCGTCAAGCCGCGGCTCGCGCGTCGAATCGTTGATGATCGGCAGCAGCGCATAGCCGATTTCGATGCGCACGGAGTCGATCGCCAGCGTTTCGCTGATCGGCTGTTCGCGGGTTGCTTCCTTTTCCTCTGCCTGCGCCGCCATCAGCTTTTCCTGAGCGGCGCGCGCTTCGGCGTTCTTCGTCATCTTCCAGGCGGTATATCCGCATGCCGCCGCGATGCTCGCAAAGGGGATGAAGGGCAGGCCGGGCATCAGCGCCAGCGCGCCCATCAGGAACGCGACCATGCCGAACGCCTTGGGGTGACGACCGAGCTGATCGCCCAGCGCGGTGCCTGCCTTGGTCCGCAGGCCGCCCTTGGAAACGAGCAGACCCGCCGCCACCGACACGATCAGCGCCGGGATCTGGCTGACCAGACCATCGCCCGCGGTCAGCACGGTATAGGTCTGGAACGCTTCGCCCAGCGGCACGCCGTGCGAAACCACGCCAATGCCCAGGCCGACGACGATGTTGATCGCGGTGATCAGCAGGCCCGCGATGGCGTCGCCCTTCACGAATTTGCTGGCACCGTCCATCGCGCCGTAGAAACCGCTTTCGGCTTCCACTTCGGCGCGACGGTTCTTCGCCTGCTCCTCGTCGATCATCCCGGCGGAGAGGTCGGCGTCGATCGCCATCTGCTTGCCGGGCATCGAATCGAGGCTGAAGCGCGCGGCGACTTCGGCGATGCGGCCCGCGCCCTTGGTAATGACGACGAAGTTGATGACCACCAGGATCAGGAAGATGGTAAGGCCGATCGCGGTCTCGCCCGCCATCAGGAACTCGCCGAACGCGCCGATCACATTGCCCGCGGCGTCCGGCCCTTCATGGCCGTGGCCCAGGATCAGGCGCGTCGAGGCCAGGTTGAGGCCGAGCCGCAGCATCGTCGCGATCAGCAGGATCGTCGGAAAGGCGCTGAGTTCGAGCGGCTTTTCGATGAACAGCGCGGTCATCAGGATCATCACCGAAATGGTGATCGACAGCGCAAGTCCGATGTCGAGCAGCCAGCCCGGCATCGGCAGGATGAGCATCGCGATGATCGCGACGACGCCGATCGCCAGCGCGAGGTCGCGGCTGGCACCGATCCGGTCAAGGAAACGCGCAATGGCTGGGGGCACGTCAGGCTACTCCGAAAACGATCAGGCAGGGCGATCCCGCCAGCACGCCGCGCGATGCGGCCGAATTGGTCAATCGCAGCGAAGCATCGCGGCGATCGCGTTTGCCGGTGGCTTCCCACCCGGCGGGCTGCCCGCGTCCGCCCCGCAGCACCCAGCGCACCGGCACCGCGGCGTCACAGTCGTTGGCGGGATGGGGGAGGGCGCGGGCCATGTCGGTCATGCCGCCGGCGACACGGGAATGCCCGCTTCGACAAATGCCTTCAGTTTGTTGCGCATCGTGCGCACCGAAATGCCCAGGATGCTCGACGCGCTGGTGCGGTTGCCGTGGCAGCGCTCGAGCGTCTGGAGGATCAGCTCGCGCTCGACTTCCTCGACGGTGCGCCCGACCAGGCTTTCGACATGCAATCGCTCGCCGCTCTCGGCTTCGGCGCTGACGAGGCGGGTGCCGTCGCTCAGCACGAAGTCGCCCGGTTCGATCTGGGCACCGCGCGAAAGCAGCACGGCGCGATGCACCGCATCTTCCAGCTCGCGGATATTGCCCGGCCAGTCATAGCGGCGCAGCAGCGCCATCGCGGTGTCGCAGATCGGCTTGACCGCCATGCCGTCCGAAACCGCCAGCCGTTCGGCGAAATGGTTGGCCAGCATCGCGATGTCGTCGCCGCGTTCGCGCAGTGGCGGCACTTCGATGCGGACCAGACCCAGCCGGGCAAGCAAATCCGCACGGAAGCCGCCTTCGGCGACGCGCGCGTCGAGATCGACGCTGGTCGAAGCGATCAGCCGCGCCTGAAACGGCACAGGGTCGGTGCTCCCGACGCGCTGGAACCGCTGTTCCTGCAGCACCGCGAGCAGCTTCGCCTGCGTCGCCGGCGTCAAAGCGCCGATCTCACGCAGCAGTACCGTGCCGCTCTGGGCCTTTTCCAGGCGCCCGATACGGCGGGCGATGGCGCCGGGAAAGGCGCCTTCCTCATGCCCGAACAATTCGGATTCCAGAACGTCGGCGGCCACGCCCGCGCATTCGACGACGAGCATCGGATTGGGTCGGCCGGACGCGACATGGATCGTCCGCGACATCATTTCCTTGCCCGATCCGCGCTCGCCGGTGATCAGCACCGGCGCGCTGGAAGGCGCGACCGCGCGGGCGAGTTCGTTGGCGCGTTCGAGCGCGGGATGTTCGGCCAGCGCTTCGCTCGGGCGCCGCTCGATGACCGACGCGATGGCGGCGGCGATCAGCTCGCGCTGCGGCGGCAGCGGCACATAATCGCGCGCGCCCGCCCGGATGGCCGCGACTGCGGCCTCCGCCGGCGCATCGATACCACATGCCAGCACCGGTACGGTGAACCGCTCGCTGCGCAGGTTGGTCAGGAAATAGGGCACGTCGAGCAGCACGTCGATCATCACCAGGTCGGCGCCGCTTTCGCGCAGCATCGCCAGTGCGTCGTCGCAGCTGTCTGCCATTGCGACTTCGGCGCCGGCGTCGCGCGCCAGTTCCGCCGCGCGGCGGAATTCGCTTCCCGGAGCGCCGGCAAGCAGCATTCGGATAGGCATTCCCATGATCAGATTTCCTGCCGCACGACTTCGGTTAGGGTGACGCCCAGCGCGCCGTCGATCAGCACGATCTCGCCGCGCGCGATCAGCCGGTCGTTGACGAAGATATCGACCGGTTCGCCGACGCGACGATCGAGTTCGAGGACATGCCCGGCACGCAGCTCGAGCAGGTCGCCCACCGGCATCCGCGTGCGACCGAGCACGGCCTGCACCTTCACCGGCACGTCGAATACGGCTTCCAGTCCTTCGGGGCCGGTGTCGCCGCTAGCTACAGGCTGCGGCTGGGGTTCGAAATCCTCCAGCGGCGGCGGCGCCTGATCGGCGGCGGGCTCGGTCGGAATGATGTCCTGCGGGTCCACGCTATTCTCCATCATGCGTTCATCCATTGGCGGATCACCGACACCGCTTCGGGCGGGCTGGCGGAGATCGTTTCGCCGATCTTGTTGAGGGCGGAGACCTTGATGCGGCCATCGACCTGGGCGAGCGCGATTTCCTGGTCGAGCGCGGGGTGTCCGTTCTCGGCCTGACGTTCCTCGAGCTGATGCATCGCTTCCTCGTCACCGTCCGCCGCGCGCTGGGCCAGTGCCAGCATCTCGGGATCGTTCTCGGCATTCAGCACGCCGCCGTCCTGCATCGTGGATTCGGCGGCCGGTTTGGGCTTGAGCATCCGCAGCGCGACCAGACCGGCAACGGCGATGATCAGCAGCTGCAGCAGGCCGAAGATGCGGTCCATCGAGATCAGCGAGAACAGGCCGCCTTCGCTTTCGGCGAGGTCGTCGACCGGGGCGAATGCCATACTCTCCACCACCACGCTGTCGCCGCGTTCGGTGTCGTAGCCGATCGCGTTTTCGACGAGGCGGGTCAGCCGCTGGATCATGTCGTCGTCCAGCCCCTTCTCGCCGCCATCGACCATCACCGCGACCGAAAGCCGCTTCACTTCGCCCGGTCCGCGCACGGTGACGGTGCGGCGCGAGCTGTTCTGATAGGTGGTGTCTTCCGACGTCTGGTTGGCGGCCGAGCTGCGGCTCTCGCCCGGCTGGGCGGGCTGGCCGACATTTTCGGGCAGTTCGTTGCCCACCGTGACACCGGCGGGAGCAGGGCCGGTTTCCTGGTCCTGATTGCCGCTTTCGACCATCACCTGGCGCGCGATCACCTGGATATCGGGATCGTAGATATTGGCTTCTTCGCGAAAGGCGTCGCGGTTGATTTCCGCCGACACCTCGGCGCGCACCTTGCCCTGGCCGACGATCGGCGAAAGCAGTGCCTCGATCTCGTCGCGCAGGCGCGTTTCGACGGCGGCCTGACGCTCGTCGGCATCGGTGCTCGCCATCGTCTCGCTGTCACCCGCACGCGCCAGCAGCGCGCCCGACTGATCGACCACCGATACCGCTTCGGGCGAAAGTTCGGGGACCGAAGAGGAAACGAGATAGCGGATCGCCTGCACCGTTTCGGCAGGCAGGCGCCCGCGCGTCTTGACGGTAACGGCGGCGGTGGCCTTGCGCGCTTCGGCGGCGAACATGGCGCGTTCGGGCATCACGATATGGACGCGCGCGGCGGCAACCGCCTGCAGGCTCTGGATCGAACGCGAAAGCTCGCCCTCGACGGCGCGCGTCTCGTTCATCTTGGCGCGGCTGGAAGAGACGCCGAAACTGTCTTCCTGATCGAGCACGTCATAGCCGATCGGCCCGCCCAGCTTTTCGCCGGCAAGGCTCATCCGCAGCTCGGCGAGCTTTTCCTGCGGCGCGAGGATCGAGCTGCCGTCGGCTGAGAGGCGATAGTCGACGCCCTGCGCTTCCAGCTTCTCGGCGATCGCCTGCGCGGCGGTAGGATCGAGATCGGTATAGAGAAAGCCCATCGCGCCGTCGCCGCCGCGCGTCGCAACGAATGCGAGCGAGACCAGCAGGGCCAGCGCCACAGCGCCCATGATCATCAGCCTTTTGGCTCCGACCTGGTCGACGAATTTCTTGACTGCTTCCAATTCCCGCCTCGTGGCTTGCCGGATTTGCGGGCGTTCTGCCCCTCACACAGGAATTATAGGATGATCGAGGCGGCAAGCTTTGCCGGGGTGGGAAATTTTTGCCGGGGGGGCAGGCGCCTGCCGCGCGTGCGTCACGGTCTGACGAAGCAGGATTGCAGCACGCCGCGATCATCGCAGAAAGTCGTGCGGGTTCGTTTGGGCGCGCGGGGAGCTGGAATTGACAATCGGGCAACGATGGTGGCGCGCGCTCGCCTGCATGCTGATGTCGATCGGGGTCCCGGCCTGCGCACAGGGCGACGCGAGGCCGGCCCGCCTGGCGGTTGTCGGTGCGACCGTAATCGACGGAACCGGGGCGCCGCCGCGCGCCGATATGGCGATCGTGATCGAGGGCGGTCGTATCGCTGCCGTCCTTCCGCGCGCCGACTTCACGCCAGTGCCGGGAACAGAATTGATCGACGGTGCCGGCAAGACACTGATCCCCGGCTTTGTCGGGATGCACGACCACACCCATGTGCCGGGAAATACCTTTACGGGCGATGTCGCGGCGGGGCTGTGGATCGCTGGCGGCGTGACCACGGTGATGACCGCGGGAAGCGCCGAAACAGAACTGGAAATCGCGCTTGCCCGGCAGGTCGCGGAGGGGAAGCGGATCGGTCCTGAAATCGTCGCAAGCGCGCCCTATATCGGTGGTCCAGGCGACAGCCCTGCCATGTTCCACCCTGCCAACGAAGCGGAAGCGCGTGGCTTTGTCCGCGACTGGAGCAGGCGCGGCACGCGTTGGTTCAAGCTTTACCGCCACACCGAGCCCGTCATCGCGGCGGCAGTGATTGACGAGGCGCATCGCCACGGTGGCCGCGTGACCGGTCACCTCTGTTCCATAACCCTCGCTGAAGCCGCAGCGATGGGCATTGACGGAATCGAACACGGCTTGAGTTCGGCAGGCGATCTCGTCTCCGGCAAGGCGCCGGGCGCCTGTCGCTCCGCCGTGCCGCTGCTGGATTCTCTTGATATCGACGGCCCCGAAATCTCGGCGTTGATCGCCGCGCTGGTCGACCATGACGTTACGCTTACCTCGACGCTCGCGATCCTGGAGAGCCGTTTCGCGCATCGTCCGCAGGGCGATGCGCGCAGTCTGGCCGTGCTCTCGCCTGCCGCGCGGGAGCGGCTGGTGGCATACAGGGAACGGCTCAAGGAAAATGCCGCGACCACAAACTGGACGCCCGCCACGTGGGACAATATCCGCATGTTCGAACGGCGCTTCGTGGCGGCCGGGGGAAGGTTGCTGACCGGCCCCGACTTCGGACGGAATGTCGTTCCCGGGTTCGGCAATCAGCGCGGGTTCGAATTGTTGGTGGAAGCCGGTTTTACGGTGCCGCAGGCGATCCGCATCGCGACGTCGAACGGCGCGGAAGCGCTTGGCTTTGACGACCGGATCGGCCGAATCGTCCAGGGTTATGAAGCCGATCTGGTGCTGATCGACGGCGATCTGGCGCGCGATGCCAGCGCCATTCGCGATGTTGATACGGTGTTCGTCAACGGGCAGGCCATTGCACCGGATCCGTTGATCGAAGCGGCGCAGGGCCGCTTCGGCCCGCAGTGACTATCGGTTATCGGAGAAAGGTCGAAGACACTTTCTTCGAGGGACTCCCAACGGCGGAGCAGATGCGTGGGATCGGAGCTCGGGTTTCCGAAGCACGGTTGATCAAAAGCGCTCGGCGCCCTGTTCCTCAGCGATGATATCCACCGCCGGTGCCCGCACCGTCGCCACCGGCAACAGCGTCTCCAGCTCGCTCAGGATCTGCGCGCGCCGCTCCGCCGCGTCGAGCGTCAGGCCGCCCTGGTCCCACAGGATTTCGGCGTCGCCCATCGCGATCTGATGATCGGCGATGATGGTCACGTTCAGACGGCGGCGGTCGGCGGCCTGCCGCGCGGCAAGCCGGGTTTCCATGTCCTCGGCCAGATCGGGGTGGACGCGCACCTGAATCTCGGTCCCGCGTGCCACCTGGCGCAGCGTGCGGCCGATGGCGTCGTCGACTGCCTGGCCCGGTGCGGCCTCCAGCGTGCGCGCGGCGAGAAGTTCGGCGGCGGCGAGCGCGACTTGCGTCGCATCGCCGGTCAGCGCGTCCTGCGCATCCGCATAGCGGCCGTCGAGTGCCTCGATCCCCGCCTGCATCGCATCGACCGCGCTCAGCAGCGCGGTTTCGCGTTCGGTCCGGGCATGCGCCATGCCCGCTTCGAAACCTTCGTTGCGCGCCTGCATCTCGCGCGCTTCGGCTTCGCTCTTGAGCAGTTCGAGTTCGGTACGGACGGTCGCCAGCTCGAGCATCAGATCGGACGACGAGGCGCCGTCATTTTCCGGCCCGTGCGTGAAGACACGGTCGAACGGGAAGGGCTGGACATTCATCTTCATGCCGCCCTCCCTACAGGATCATCGCATCGTCGCTCTTGGGATCGACGAGCAGGATTTCGCCGCGATCGGCGAGGTTCTTGGCAAGGCGGACGAGCGAGGACTGTGCCTCTTCGCAATCGCGCGCGCGGACCGGGCCCATGCCGGCCATGTCTTCCTTCATCAGCTTCGCCGCGCGTTCGGTCATCGCGCCGAAGAACAGGTTCTTCAGTTCCTCCGGCGCGCCCTTCAGCGCCAGCGCCATTTCGCGCTTGTCGGCATTCTTGACGATCGTCGCGATCGCGGCGGGCAGCAGGTTCGACAGATCCTCGAACGTGAACATCAGCGCGCGGATGCGTTCGGCGCTGTCGGGCGCCTTGTCGTCGAGCGCCTTGAGCATCGCTTCCTCGGTCGCGCGGTCGAGCGCGTTGAACATCTCGGCCATCGCTTCGTGCGGGTCGCGCTTGCTGGTGCGGGAGAGGTTGGTCATGAATTCGGTCTTCAGCGTCTGTTCGACCTGCTGGATGACGTCCTTCTGCACCGTTTCCATCCGCAGCATGCGCATGATCACGTCGGTGGCGAATTCGCGCGGCAGCTCGCCCATCACGCGTGCGGCGTGATCGGGCCGGATCTTGGAAAGGATGACGGCGACGGTCTGCGGATATTCGTTGCGCAGCGCGCCGGCGAGGATCGTCTCGGACACGTTGGACAGCTTGTCCCACATCGTCCGGCCCGAAGGACCGCGCAGATCCTCCATGATTTCCTTCACCTTGTCGGGCGGGAGCATGCCGGCGAGCAGGCGCTCGGCGCTTTCATAGCTGCCGTGGAAGGAGGCCATGCTCGAAACCTCGCCCGAAAACTGGACGAGCAGATGTTCGACGACATGGCTCGGCACGCGGCCGAGCGAGGCGATCGCCGAGGAAAGCTCCTTGATCTCGTCGACCGAAAGCTGTTCCCAGATCGGCCCGCCATGCTCCTTGCCCAGCGCCAGCATCAGCGCGGCGGCGCGTTGCGTGCCACTGTACCGCTTCAGTTCGGGCAGGTCGGCGACCGGTGCCATCATGTTCATCCGTTTCGGGCTCCCTGTAAAAAGAATCCGTACCCACGCGCATGTGAGAGCGAACTCCCTTCTATTATAGGATGGAGGACTGGAGGTTCGGTCGAGCGATGACGGTAAATTTTTCGAACTCGATGGTGGGGCTGAGCCTGCTGACGGGAAGCAATGTCTTCTCCAGCGGGATCACCGATATCACGTTCGAAAGCCGTGCCGTGCGCAAGGCCAAGGCGCAGTTCACGATGGAGCCGACCACCACGCCGCCGTGGAAGGAAGAGCCCGACAGCAGCCCGTTGTCGACTCAGGCCTCGATGATCAAGGCGATGAAGACGATCATCGACAAGGCCGGGACGGGCGTCGATTTCCTGCCCGAGGACGTCCAGACCACCTTCACCACCTACAAGGCGCTCGATCGCCTGCGCGTGCTCGCCGAAGTCGCCGCCGACAAGACTACGTCGGACGCGCAGCGCAAGGCGCTGCAAAAAAGCTTCGCTGCCGGGATGGGGGAGCTCAAGGGCTTTCTCACCAGCGCACCGTCCGACAAGGTCAGCCTTTCCTATTTCCAGCCCGCGCGCAATGTGAAGTCGATCGGCATTCCCGCGGCGGATCAATATACGCTCAAGGGCCCGGCGCTGGTCGACCGGCGCACCGATGCGGTGCCGGGGCTGACCGGGCAGGAACAGTTTTCGATCACGCTGACCAAGCCGGGCGCGAGCGACACCGTGACCGTCGATCTTTCGACCGGACCGCAGCCGCCCTCGCTCGACGACATCGTCGTGGCGCTCAACGGTGCGATCAAGTCCGTGCCGCAATATAATGGCGACGGCAGCGTCAAGCTGGACGGGAACGGCGACCCGATCCCGCGCTGGCTGGCGACGTTCGAAGCCGAGAAGGGCGACGATGGCTGGGGTTTGACGCTCAAGACGCCGAGCGGCATCGAGCGGGTGACGATGGACCAGATCGGCGCGAAGGATTCGCTGATCGTCGCAACCGGCCAGACGCCGCTCGACGCGCCCAGCGCAACTCAGGTCTTCCGCCTCGATGATCCCGCAGGCGGCAACAGCCGCGTGACGCTCGCCACTGTGTCGGCGCTCGACCGTCAGGAAACCGAACGCAACAAGCTGCTCGGCAAGACCACCACCGAAACCAACATCGTCTATGACCAGTTCGGCAATCCCGAGCTGGGCAGCGACGGCAAGGTGAAGCTCGAAAAGATCGAGAAGCCCGACGTTCAGGCAGATACCGATGCCGCCGCCGTAACAACCGACCGGTTCGGCAACAGCTATATCGTCGGCACCACTGCGGGCGATCTGGGATCGAACCGTTCCGATGGCGACGACAATCTGTTCCTCACCAAGCTGGACGGCGAAGGCAATGTCATGTGGCAGCGCAGCCTCGGCTCGGGTGGCGCATCGCAGGGCGCGTCGGTGCATGTCGACGATGACGGCAGCGTCACTGTCGCGGGCACCGTGAACGGCGGATTCGACGACATGACGACCGACGGCGATATGCTGGTCGCCCGGTTCGACGAAAATGGCGACGAACAGTTCGCCACGGTGGTCCGCGCGACCGGCGCCGACACCGCAAAGGCGCTGGCCGTCGCGGCGGACGGCAGCATCTATGTCGGCGGCCGCGCGGCGAGCGGCGGCGGCGACGCCTTCATCGCCAGGATCGGCGCCAACGGCGTCATCTCCGAACGCCGCACGATCAATATCGGCGGCAGCGAAAGCGTGAATGCGCTGACGATCGACAAGGACGGCAATCTGCTCGCCGCGATCAACAAGAGCGGCAATGCCCAGATCTGGAAGATCGACGGCGCTTCGCTGTCCACCGATCTGGGCCAGATCGATCTCGGCCGCGCCGACGCGCGCGTCCTTTCGGTCGCCGATGACGGAACGATCGCGGTCGGCGGCACTACCGAAGCGGTGATGACCGGCACGCAGACCAATGGCTTCGCCGGCGCGCGCGACGGTTTCGTCGCGACGATCGACGCGAACCTGACGGCATCGCGCATCACCTATATCGGTACCGCCGAGGACGATCAGGTCGACAGCATCGCCTTCCTCAACGGCGAGCTGTACGCTGGCGGGCGAACCAAGGGCGATCTCGGCGCCACCCGGCGCGGACCGACCGACGGCTTCGTCACGCGCATCGACATGGCCAGCGGCGCGATCCAGTCGACCAGCCAGTTCGGCCAGTCGCTGCTGCGTACCGAACCGGTGCGGATTTCCGCCGATCCGGGCGGCGCCGCGACGGGGATCAAGGCGCTGGGCTTCGGCCGCGGCACGATCAACCCGGAAAGTTCCGAGCTGCTGACCTCGCAGACCGCGATCCGCGCCGGCGACACCTTCTCCATCCGGCTCAATGGCGGTGCGACGCGCAAGATCACGATCGACGCCGATGAAACGATGAAATCGCTGACCGAAAAGCTCAGCAAGATCACCGGGTCCAAGGCCACGGTCACGACTTCGCGGTCCAATGGCGAACGCACGCTGCGCATCACCGCCAAGGAAGGCAATGCAGTCGATCTGATCGCCGGCGCCGAAGGACGCGACGTGCTCGAAAAGCTGGGTATCGACCCGCAACGCATCGAGACGCCGGAGAAAAAGGCGGACAACGCGCCCAAGGTGTCGCCCGGCGGCACCTATGGCCTGATGCTCACCGACGCGCTCAACCTCACCACTGCCGAGGATGCCAAGATCGCGCTCAAGAAGATGAAGGACGCCGTGTCGATGAGCCAGACGGCCTATCGCTCGCTGTTCTGGGACGATGCCAAGGCGACGCTGGTCGATGGCGAAAAGAACAGCGCCTACGGCAAATATTCCACCGCGCGCGAAAACGCGCAGCTCAAAAACTACCAGGCGGCGCTCGACCGGCTTTCGGGCGGCGGCGGCGCTTCCACCAGTCTGATAGGGTTCTGATGGTCATGGGAAACACCCCCGCGCTCCTCACCGGTATCAAGAACAATATGCACTATCTGGCCGAGCGCCAGCGCGTGGTGGCGGAGAATATCGCGCATGGCGAAACGCCGGGATACAAGTCGCGCGATGTCGCGCGCCCCAGCTTCGGAGCGCTGGTGGACGGTGGCCCGGGCACGGTGGCGACGCCGCAGGTGCAGCTGACGCAGGGCATGCGCAGCCTGGGCGCGGTGCTGCCCGCGGGCGCCGGCAATGTGATCCTCGACACCGATATCGTCGAAACCAAGCCCGACGGAAACAATGTGACCGTCGAGGACCAGCTGATGAAAATGGGCGAGATCCAGGCCGATTTCACGGCGATGGCCAGCCTCTATCGCAAGCAGCTCGGCCTGTTGCGCAGCGCGATCGGCAAGAGCGGCGGATAAGGTCCGCAGCCCGAACCGCGATTTCCCCCTTGTCTGGACGATGGGCGCTGCGACCTCGGCGTCTGTCCGGCGCGGCGGACTCCAGAAAACTCCCCGAGGAAACCCGATATCTGCCGGGTGGCCCGCGCCGGGATTCCTTTGCCCGGAAACATGGTGAATCGCAAAAAATCTACGCGATTCCGCCAGTCTCGGCACCCGCCGTCTATAATGTCCGGTAGCACCGACAGCTGCCTGTCGAGAGATGGTCCAGGGCGCAGCGGTTGAGCTCAGTCTTCAATGGTTGAAACCAATAGCAATCGGAAAATCGGATAAATGAAAAAGGTATTCCTGCTGGGCGCCGCGACGATGGCGTTGGGCCTCCCGGTCACGGCGCACGCGCAGACGCAAAACGAGACGGAAGCTTCGGAAGGTGCCGCGCAGGCGCAAAATCAGCCGCAGCGTCGCGCAACTTTTTCCACCGGTGTCGCGCGCGCCCGCGACCTGCTCGACAGCGCCATTTCGACCAGCACGCTTGCGGGTGACGAGATCGTCGAGCTTTCGGCGCGTTCCACCTCCGAAATCTTCCGCGCCATTCCGGGCATGCGTTCGGAAAGCACCGGCGGCGACAATTTCGCCAACATGTCGGTTCGCGGCCTGCCGATCGCACTGGGCGGAGCCAAGTTCCTGCAGATCCAGGAAAACGGTCTGCCGACGCTCGAATTCGGCGACATCGCCTATGCGACGGCCGACAATTTCCTGCGCGCCGATCTCAATCTCGCCGGCATCCAGGCGATCCGCGGTGGCTCTGCCTCGACCTTCGCGTCCAATTCGCCCGGCGGTATCGTCAATCTGATCGACAAGACCGGCGACGTCGAAGGCGGCACCTTCCAGCTCACCAGCGGCCTCGACTACGAGACCTATCGCGCAGATTTCGAATATGGCGGCCACATCACGGAGTCGCTGCGCTTCCATATCGGCGGCTTCTATCGCCAGGGGGAAGGCCCCCGCGAGATCGGGTATGACGGCTACAAGGGCGGTCAGGTCAAGCTCAACGTCACGCAGGAATTCGCGGGCGGCGGCTATTTCCGCTTCTACGGCAAGTATCTCGACGATCGTACGCCGCCGACCGCCTATGCGCCGGTGATGGTTACGGGCACCAATTCGGACCCGGTCTATTCGAGTGTGCCCGGTTTCGACATCAAGTCGGATTCGATGCTGTCGCGATATTATCCCGCGCATCTCGCGCTGGGTAACGACAACACAACGGTCGAAACGCCGTTCAGCGAAGGTTCGCACGCCAAGATGTGGTCTGGCGGCTTCGAAACCCGCTTCAATGTCGGCGAATGGAGCGTCACCGAGAAGTTCCGCTATTCGGACATTTCGGGCAACGTCATCCAGCCCTATATCCTGACCGGCACGATGCCGCCGCTGCCGCCTTCGATCGGCAGTGCCTCGTCGCTGATGGGCATGTTCGGCGTGACCGGCATCGGCTATGCCACCGGCCCCAATGCGGGCCAGATGATCGCCGATCCCTCGACGCTCAACGGCAACGGCCTGCTCGCGATAATGACGACGCCGGCCGTCAATCTCGACAGCCTCGACAACATCACCAACGATCTGCGCATCAGCCGTGTCTTCGGCATCGGCGATGGCAAGTTCACGCTGACCGGCGGCTTCTACAAATCGCGTCAGGAGATCGCGACCACCTGGAAATACGCCACGATGGTCTCCGAAATCCGGGGCGATGGCGAAGCCGCGCTGATCGACATGTTCGCCGGGCCGACCCAGCTCACCGAAAACGGGTTCCTCGGCTATTCAGGCGTCCTGATCGGCGGCCAGCGCCACGATCGCTACGACCTGACCTACAATGTCAACGCGCCCTATGGCTCGGTCAACTATGCGATCGGCAAGTTCGCCTTCGGCGCCAGCATCCGCTACGACTTCGGCAGCGCCAAGGGCACGCTCTGGGGCTCCTCGCTCACGCCGGCGGCGCGGTTCGCCACCAATGACGTGAACGGCGACGGCACGATCACTTTCCCGGAAACGCGCGTCAGCACGCTTCCCTACGGGGATCCGGCGCCGGTCGACTACGATTATGACTATCTGTCCTACTCGGTCAGCACCAACTTCCGCATGGCGCAGAATTTCTCGTTGTTCGGGCGCTATTCGAAGGGCGGCCGCGCCAATGCCGACCGCATCCTCTTCGCGGGCTATGTCGATACGACCACCGGCGAGCTGCTGCGCGACGACGCGGCCTATGATCCGGTCCGGCAGTTCGAAGCGGGCTTCAAATACCGCACCGATGCGCTGATGGTCTTCGCCACGGGCTTCTGGGCCAAGACCAAGGAGCACAACATCAACCTCGATCGCTCCTACCGTGCCTATGGCCTCGAGCTCGAGGCGGGCTATCGCACCGGCATTTTCAGCATCAGCGGCGGCGCGACCTGGACCAAGGCGGAAATCACTGCCGACGCACTGGACCCGACGACGATAGGCAACACGCCCAAGCACCAGGCGGATCTTATCTTCCAGGTGATGCCGCGGATCGACACCGACCGTTTCTCGATCGGCGCGGCGGTGCTGGGCACGACCGACAGCTTTGCCGCGGACAGCAACCAGCTCAAGATGCCCGGATACACGATGGTCAACGCGTTCGTGCAGTATCGCCCGATCGAACATTGGACGGTCATGCTCAACGCCAACAACGTGTTCAACGCGCTGGGGCTGGTCGAAGTCAACGACAGCTACATTCCGTCGAGCAACGTCACCACGGCGCGCGTGATCAACCCGCGTTCGATTTCCGCATCGGTGCGCTTCGACTTCTGAACCGGACTCCGGGCCGGGCCGGGGGGTGATCTCCCGGCCCGGCTCCAACCAATGAGAAACGGCGACACATGTTCAAGTCCATGAAAATCCCGCGCAAGCTCGGCCTGTCCTTCGCGATGATCTGCGCCTCGGCGGTCATCGCGATGGGAGTGTTCTTCGTGAACGTCTCGATGATCCGTTCGGCGACCGAACAGAGCAATCACAGCCAGCAGGTCGATGCGATGGCGCTGACGATGGAAACGCAACTGCTCCGTCAGAACAGCCAGATGCGCGGGTTTCTCGTCACCGGCGACGAGAATTACCTCAATTCCTATTATGACGGCCGCGACACGTTCGATGCGACCTATGCCGAACTGGCGCCGCAGATCGAGAACCCCGAGCTCAAGCAGGCGCTCGAAACCTCGCATGCCGAAACGCTGAAGTGGCGCAAGGACTGGGGGGATCATCTGATCGACCGCGTCAAGTCGGGCGATCTGGCTGGCGCGCAGGCCGAACTGCGCGACGCGGGCAAGGCCGCGCTGGTCAGCAACGCCGTCCTGCCGCTGCGCGACATTCGCGCCGCCGAGGCGAAGATGATCGAGCAGAGCGGCGAACGCCAGCAGGCCGCGATCGCCACTGCCACCGTCACGCTGATCGTCGGCGGCCTCCTGCTGGTCGGCATCGCCGTCGCGCTAGCGGTCCTGCTCAGCCGGATGATCGCGCGGCCGATCTCCGATCTCACGAGGACGATGACCGAACTCGCCGGCGGCAACAATGCCGTCGACGTGCCCGATCGCGATCGCGGTGACGAACTGGGCGACATGGCCCGTGCGGTACTGGTGTTCCGCGACGCGGCGGTCGCCAAGGAAGAAACCGACGCTCGGATGCATGCCGTTGCCGAAGAGCAGAAGCTCGTCGTCGCCAACCTCGCCGACCGGCTCTCGGCGCTTAGCGAGGGCGATCTCACCGCCGATATCGTCGCGCAATTCCCGGCCGATTATCAGGCGCTTCGCAACAGCTATAACCGCGCGATCGAACAGCTTCGCAACCTGATCGGCGCGGTGATCGAAAGCACCGCGGCGATCCAGACCGGATCTCAGGAGATTGCGGCGGCGTCGGAAGACCTTGCCCGCCGCACCGAAAGCAACGCGGCGAGCCTGGAGGAAACCAGTGCCGCCGTCACGCAGATGGACGATCGCCTCAAGGCGACCGCCGCCGCCGCGCAGCGCACGGTGGAACGCGCCGACGGTGCGATCCGGGTGGTTTCCTCGGGGCGCAACACCGCCGACGAAGCGGTGCAGGCGATGGGGCGCGTGTCCGAAAGCGCCAAGGGCATCGACAGTGTGATCGAAGGGCTCGACAAGATCGCCTTCCAGACGCGCGTGCTTGCGATGAACGCTGCGGTCGAGGCCGGTCGCGCGGGCGAAGCGGGCCGCGGCTTCGCGGTCGTCGCCGATCTCGTCTCGGCACTGGCGATGCGCGCCGAGGAGGAATCGAAGCGTGCCCGCGATCAGCTGACCATCACCCAGGACGACATCGTCGCGGCGGTGGACATGGTGCAGAAGGTCGACGGCGCGCTCGCCAACATCTCGAGCGATGTCGGCGAAGTCCATGCGCTGCTCAACAACATCGCCACCGACAACCAGGCGCAATCGACCGCAATCACTCAGGTCAGCGCCGCGATCGGCACGATGGACCAGTCGACCCAGCAGAATGCCGCGATGGTCGAGGAAACCTCCGCCGCCGCGCGCAACCTGTCGAGTGAAGTGTCATCGCTCGCCGATCAGGCCAGCCGCTTCAACGTCGGCCGATCGAAGGGGCAGGTGCGGCTCCCGAGCCATCCCGCGCTTCCAGGGTCGGTCAAGCCGCTTCCCGCAGCGGCCATTCCGGCGCTCACGCGCCCGGATGCGGACAAGGGAGAGGATTGGGCAAGCTTCTGACTATCGGGCGCGGCGATGGGCACATCGGCCCCCCGCTGCGCCGCGCGCTGCGCAATCGGTTCGGCGCGTCGGCTGAAATATCTTGCGGCACGGGGGTTCCGGCCTGCGATGCCGCCTCGGGGGATTTGGTATGAACATGCTCGTCGCGATTGACGAGATCGGCGAGCTGCGGCGTCAGGCCGTCGTGGCCTCGCGCCTGGGGTCGCCCTTTGTCGCGAACATCCTGGAGGCCGGCGAGCGCCAGCTGCGCCGTGCGCCGGCGACGCGGGCACTGGTGACCGGCTGGCCCGGCGACGCATCGGCGGCGGCGCTGGCGATGCGCTTCAACGCCGCGATGCATTTCCTCGCCCGACAGGGCATGCTCCCCCGGCTTACCGCGCTTTATCGCCGCGAGCATGACGATTTCGACGGCGCGGTTGGCGCGGCACTCGCCGCGCGCGACAATTTCATTGCCGAATGGATGCGCAATCCGCCGCAGACCAACGAAGTCAGCCGGTCCGCCGCCATCGTGGCGGCGCTGCTGGTGTTGCGCGAGCAGACGGGGCTTCCGGTCGCGCTTCACGAAATCGGTTCGAGCTGCGGCCTCAATCTCAATCTCGCGCGCTATCGCCATGATCTCGGCGGCACCGCGGTGGGCGATCCGAACTCGCCGGTGCGTGTGGCGCCGCGTTGGGAAGGCGCGCCGCCGCCTGCGCAGCCGCTCGAAGTCGTTTCGGCGCGCGGCGTCGATCTCTATCCGCTCGACGCGCGCAGCGCAGCGACGCGCGAACGCCTGCTCGCGCATATCTGGGCGGACCAGACCGCGCGTTCCGCGCGGCTGGAAGCGGCGCTGGATCTGGCGCGCGCGCATTGTCCCGATGTCGAGCAGGGGGATGCGGTTCCCTGGCTCGCGGAACGGCTTGCAGAGCCGCAGCAGCAAGGGGTTTGCCGCGTCGTCTTCCATTCGATGGTGCTGCAATATCTCGATGCCGATGCGCGGCGTGCGGTTGGAACGATGCTCGCCGAGGCGGGAGCGCGTGCGACGCCCGAGCGCCCGTTGGCGCAGATCGGATTCGAATGGACTGCCGACCGCAGCGAAGTGCGGCTGACGCTGACGGTCTGGCCGACCGGCGAAGCGCGTCTTCTGGCGACGTGCCAGGCCTATGGCGACTGGATCCGCTGGCGGCGCTGAACCGCGTTGCGGCGTTCGCCGCCGGGCGCCGTCACGCACGAAGCTTCGCAGTCGTTTCGGCGACGCGGCGGCCGAGATGTCGGGCCGTTTTCAGATCCCCTTCGGGTGGTGTTTCCTCGGGCGGAGCGTCGTCGGACTGGGCCATGACGCCCAGCCAGCCGCCCAGCCGGTTGAGGTCGGCATCCTCGCCACTGCCCGGCAGCAGGTCCAGATTGACCCAGACCATGCCGTGCTGCGCCGCGAACAATGCCTGGGTGATGAGCGTTCCCAGCTTGTCGCCGCTCGCCGTTCCCGAATTGGTGAAGCCTGCCGCGACCTTGCCGGCCCATTTCAGTTCGCTCCAGATCGGCTTCGTCGTGCTTTCGAAAAAGCGTTTCATCTTCCAGCCCAGCGCGCCGTTATAGGTGGGTGACCCGAAAATAATGGCATCGCTCGCGGTAAGCGCGTCGAGATCGACGTCGCTTTCGCCATCGACTTCGATCAGCTCGACATCGGTGCCGGTGATTTCCCGGGCGCCTTTCGCGACATGTCGCGCGACCCGCTCGGTATGTCCGTATGCGCTTTCGAACACGATGCTGATTTTCGTCGGTACCAAATTCCGTTCTCCATCAAGGCGGGTTGCTGGGCGGTCGCGGCGCGGTCGGCCGTGATCCGGTGGTCGCATGACAGGGAACGAGTGGATGCGCGTCCCGTTGCAGCCGCGCTTCGCCACGGGCTGAATATCGGAAAAATGGTCGCGATCGGGCGTGATGAAATCGCTGTCCTACACACCCCGATATGTGAAACGGTGCCTTCATGCCCGCAGCGCCGATCCGCACCGCCATCGCCGCCATTTTCTCTCGCCTCTCGCGCGCGCGTACGTGCGCGAGCGCGCGCACGCGCGTTACGTCGCGACCCGGTGCGAACTTTGCACGGAAAACTGCGGTTTTTGCGCGGGCGGCCTTTTCACCGCTCCGGGTCGGGTCACAGCTTGGCGTTGATCGAGATCGGGGCGGGGGCGTCGATGCCCTGCAATCCGCCGCGCGCGCCATAGGTCTGGCTCCTGGTGCCGGTCAGCCGCTTGGCCTCGGCATTGATCGCCGCCATCATTTCGACCGACAGCTCGATCTGGCGGGAAAGGACGCGGGCGTTGACGGCGGACGCGTCGCGCAACCGCAGGCTCGCCTCGGTCAGCAGCGCACGCGCTTCGGCGTCGAGCACTTCCATCCAGTTGCCCGCTTCGCGCGAAAGCCGCGCGACTTCGCTTTCGATGCGGCCGGTAAGCCGGATCTTGGCGTTGGCGATTTCGGGCAGTTCGCGCGTGAAGGGCGAGCGGGTGAGGATTTCGGTTTCCTCCTCCATCAGCGCCGCCAGCGAATGCATCGCGTCGCACAGCGTATCGGTCACATCGCTTCTCCCTGCTGCAGACGCAGAATCTGGTCCATCACCGTGGGTGCCAGGCCGATGCCGCCGCGTTTGGCGACTTCATTGCCCAGCTTCTCCGCGAGCACACCGCGAAACACCTGTTCGGCACTGCCGCCCGAAAATTCGCCGGCCTCGCCCGAATTTTCGAGCATCAGCTGGAACATCTGGCCCAGGAACACCGCTTCGAACTGCTGCGCGGTTTCGGCCTGGGGCGAGGATGCCGTGACCTGCGGCATCTGCGGCCCCCGGGCGGCGGGAAGCGAGAAAGGATCCATCATTGCACCACGATTTCGGCCTGGAGCGCGCCGGCGCTCTTCACGGCCTGGAGGATAGTGATCACGTCGCGCGGGCTGACGCCGAGCGTGTTGAGCCCGTTGACGAGCGACTGGAGCGAGGGGCCCTCGACCATCGCGAGCGATGCGCCGCTGCCGTCGTCCACGGTCACCTGGCTGCGCGGCACCACGGTCGTCTGGCCGTTGGAAAAGGGGCCGGGCTGCGACACCTGCGGGGTTTCGGTGACGGTGATGGTGAGGCCGCCCTGCGCGATCGCTACCGGGCTGAGCCGCACGTCATCGTTCATCACGACCGTGCCGGAGGCTTCGTTGATCACGACGCGCGCGGGCTGATCGACGATGACGGGCAGGTTTTCGACTTGCGTCACCAAGTCGACGATCGATCCGGCAAAGCCCGGCGGTGGCGCGATTTCAACTGTGGCCGGGTCCAGCATCTGCGCGGCTCCGGGAAAACGGGTGTTGATCGCGCGGGCAATCCGGTCGGCCGTCGCGAAGTCGGGATTGCGCAGCGCGAGCTTGAGGCTGTGGGCGGACGCGAGCGCGAACGGCACTTCGCGTTCGACGATCGCACCGCCGGCGATCCGTGCGGAGGTGGTGACGCCGCGGCTGATGCTTGCCGCCGCGCCCTGGCCGCGAAAGCCGGAAACGGCGACGGGACCCTGCGCCACGGCATAGATTTCGCCGTCCAGCGCGCGCAGCGGGGAAATGATCAGCGTCCCGCCCTGCAGGCTGGTGGCATCGCCCAGCGCCGAAACCTGCACATCGATCCGCGAACCGGCCCGGGAATAGGGGGGCAGGGTAGCGGTGATCGAAACCGCCGCGACATTCTGCGTCCGCATCTGCGTGCCGCGAATGTTGACGCCCATCCGCTCGAGCATCGCCTGCATCGATTCCTCGGTGAAGGGCGAATTGCGCATGCGGTCGCCGGTGCCGGCAAGGCCGACGACCAGGCCGTAACCGACCAGCTGGTTGGGGCGGACGTCCTCGACGTCGACGATGTCCTTGACGCGGGTCTGCGCGCTTGCTGTGCCCGAAGGCACGAGCGCGAATACCAGCGCCGCGAGGGCGGTGAGAATGCGATACACGGTTGTTTCCCTGGGCCGTGAAAATGCTCTACAATGACTTATAGGATGAACTGCGCCAGAAGCGTGGGAAGGAACGAGATTCGGTGCGCATCGAAGGACTGCCTCCCCTGATGGCACGCACGCTTGTAAATGCGTTGCCCAAGGTCCTGCCGAGCTTTCCGGTAAGCAAGGCGGACGCCGTCGCCGCGCACCCGCAGCCCCAGGCCGCGCCCACCGCGCAGCCGATGCCGACCGTGGCGATGCTGGTGACGCTCGCCGCCGCCGATCCGACGATCGAGCGCCGCCGCAGGGAAGCGAAAAAAGCGGGCGAGGGGCTGGAGATGCTCGAAACCGTGCATCGCGAACTGCTCGCAGGGACGCTGGACGAATGCGCGCTTCAGGATCTGGCCGAATGGGCCAGGGCGATCGATACGCCGGAGGATCCGGTGCTGGCCGAAATCATGCGCGACATCGATCTGCGCGTGCGCGTCGAGCTGGCCAAATACGACGTCGAGGTCTGACCGGTCGGGCGGTCAGAGGGTTTCGTAGTGATCCATCGCCCCGTCCTGCGTCACCGGCGGGAAAAGCGCGCGAAATTCGGGGTAGATAGCATGGCTGTAAAAAGCGTGATGGGCATCGACACTGTCCCATTCGACCAGCAGCATGAACCGGTCGGGGGCTTCGACGCAGCGGCACAGGCGAATTTCGCCGACGCCCGTGATCGACCGCAGGATCGGGATGGCCTGATCGGCAAGCATGCGGTGCAGCGCTTCGCCCTTGCCCGGCTGTGCGGTCAGATCGGCACGTTCGAGAACCATCTTCGTCTCCTTCAGGCGAGCGACATCAGCGCGCCGATTTCAAACGGCGTCAGGTCTTCGCGCCGCCCGGTCCGCACCTTCTCCGCCCAATCGGGGTCGACGATCAACCCGCGACCGATGGCGATCATGTCGAATTCGTCGCGCTCCATCCGGTCGAGCAGCCCTTCGAAACTGGCGGTCTCGGAGCGATGTTCGGTGAAGACGTCGACGAAATCGCCGGTCATGCCGACCGATCCGACGCTCATCGTCGCCGCGCCGGTCAGCTTCTTCGCCCAGCCGGCGAAATTGAGCCCGGTCTCGCCGTCGATCTCGGGGAATTCGGGCTGCCAGAAACGGCGCTGCGAACAATGAAGCATGTCGACGCCGGCCTCGACCAGCGGCGCGAGCCATTCGGTCATCGCCTCGGGCGTTTCGGCGAGGCGGGCGGTATAATCCTGCTGCTTCCACTGGCTGACACGCAGCAGCAGCGCGAAATCGGGGCCGACCGCGGCGCGGATCGCGGCGATGATTTCGGCGGCGAAGCGGGCGCGTTCGGGCAGGGTGGGGCCGCCATAGCGGTCGTCGCGCAAATTGGTGCCGCTCCAGAAGAACTGGTCGACCAGATAGCCGTGCGCCCCATGCACCTCGACTGCATCGAAGCCGAGCCGCTTGGCTTCTGCGGCGGCGCGGGCAAAGGCGGCGACGGTGTCGGCGATATCGACTTCGGTCATCGCCACGCCGCAGGGTTCGCCCGGTGCAGTCAGCCCCGACGGACTTTCCATCGGTGCATCGGGCCGCCAGTCGGTGGTCTTGCTGGCAACCGATCCGACATGCCAGATCTGCGGCGCGATCGCCGTGCCAGCCGCGTGCACGCTGTCGACCACCGGCTGCCACGCCGGCAGCGCCTCGCCGTGGAAAAAGGGTATGCCCGGTTCGTTGCGCGAAGCGGGGCGGTCGATCACTGTCCCTTCGGAGAGAATCAGGCCGACGCCGCCCTCGGCACGTCGGCGATAATACGCGACTTGCTGCGGCCCGACCACGCCGTCAGTCGCGAAACCCCGCGTCATCGGCGCCATCGCGATGCGGTTGCGCAGGTCGAGCGATTTCAGGCGGAAGGGCTGGAACAGCACTTCGGTGCTTCGCGACATCGTCATCTCCTGCGCTTGCGATCTCGAACCGGATCGCCGGAGGCCACTGTCGCCGCCACGGAGCACGCCGCCAAGCGCAGGTTGTTCAGCCCCCTGACTATTCCGGGCGGCTGCGCGGCAGGAAATGGCGTTCCATGCCGATATGCAGGCTGCGCAGGATATGGCTGAGCGTCTGCTGGTCGCCGCCGGTCAGCCGCCCCAGCTCGGCAACGAAACGGCCGTTGGTTTCCATCACCCGGCCGATATCGCGTACCTTGCGCTCGCCGTCTCCGGTCAGTGCCAGCCGCGTGCTGCGCCGGTCGCCGGCATCGGCATCGCGGCGGAGCAGCCCGGCCTCGGCCAGCCGCCGCACGCGCCCCGTGAGCACCGTGTTCGACACGTTCAGCGCATGGGCGAGGTCGGTCGCGCGCATCGGCCGCGGGGCTTCCATCATCAGCGCGCCGAGCAAGTGGAAGTCGGCAAGGCTGAGCCCCTGTTCGCCCGCGATGCGATTGAGATCGTTCTCGATCAGCTGGGCGAGTTTGAGCAAGTGCCACATCGGCCCGAAATGCGCGACATCATAGCCGAGCCGGGCATAGAAGGTGCTGCCGCTGTCCACTTGCTCGACAGCGTTTCGGGGCTTGTGACGGTCATTGGCCATCGCACCACCCTGCGCGACAGACGGCGGCGGTCAAGCCGACAGCCGTCAACGCTTCTTCTTTTTGGCGATCTTCATCACATAGCTGATGATTTCGGCCACTGCGGCATAATGTTCGACCGGGATCGGGTGATCCAGTTCAGCCTGGGCGTAGAGCGCCCGGGCGAGCGGCCGGTTCTCGACGATCGGAATGTCGTGTTCACCGGCAATTGCGCGGATTTTCAATGCGATCGCGTCGACACCCTTGGCGACCACCACCGGCGCGGCCATCGCACCGTGATCATATTGCAGCGCCACGGCGAAGTGAGTCGGGTTGGTGATGATCACCGATGCTTCGGGCACCTTCTGCATCATGCGGTTGCGCGATCGTTGCATCTGGATCGAGCGCACCTTCGCCTTGATGTGCGGATCGCCTTCGCTGTCCTTGTGCTCGTCCTTCACTTCCTGAAGCGACATGCGCATCTTCTGGATATAGGCGTGCCGCTGCCAGAAGACGTCGAACAGGGCGAGCGCGCCGGCGAGCATCGCCACCGGCTGGAGCATCGCGAAAACGATGGCGAAGGCGTGCTTGCCGATCTGCGACGGATCGAGGCCGACCAGCCGGTCGATCCCCGATGCATGCGGCCAGGCGATCCACAGCGAAACGCCGCCGACGAGCAGGAGCTTCGCCACGGTCTTGGCGAATTCGACCAGCGCCATCTTGCCGAACAGCCGGCCGAAACCGCTGATCGGATTGAATTTCGACCATTTCGGCTTGAGCCGTGCCCAGGCGAAGGACGGCATCCCGCCCTGGATCAGCCCGCCGATCAGCGCGCAGGCGAACAGCGCGCCGAGCGCCGGCATCAGCGCCGAACCGACATGGCCGAACACGCCGATGGCGAAATTCTGCGCGCCCTGCGGCTCCATCCGATAGTCATCGGCATTGCCCCAGAGGCGCACGAACATCGTGCCGAGCGAATGCGCAGTCCAGCTGCCGACGCCGGCCAGCACGATCATCATGCCGACGAACACCGCGGCATGCTTTACTTCCGGGGCGCTGGGGGTCTCGCCGCGTTTTCGGGCGTCCTCGAGCTTCTTGGGCGTCGGATCTTCTGTTTTCTGATCCTTGTCGGGGCCATCCGCCACGGTTCAGCGCCACCCGCCGAGCATCGCCTGACCCATCTCGGTGGCGAACACGGTGAGAACCGTGCCGAGCGTCATGGCGGTCAGTGCCATGCCGAGCATGATGTTGAGCGGTTGCGAAATGAAGAACACCTGGATCGCCGGCGCGACGCGCGCGGCAAGGCCCAGCGCCACGTTGAAGACGATGCCGTAGATCAGCAGCGGCGCCGCAAGGCCCACCGCCAGCATCATCGAACGATTGATCGCGGCGATCGCCATCTGCGCGAAATCCTGCGCCGGGGGCAGGCCGCCGATCGGGAAGAGGTTGTAGCTTTCGACGATCGACTGGATCCACAGATGATGGACCTGCATCGCCATGCACACGATCGCGGCCGCCATCGTCACGAATTTGGAAAGCAGCGGCACCTGGCTGCCCTGCGCGGGATCGAACAGCATCGCGGCGGACAGGCCGATCTGCATGCTGATGATCGAACCGGCCATCGAGATGGCGTAGAACAGGATCTTGACGATCATGCCCATCGCCAGCCCCGTCAGCAGCTCGGCGATCAGTACCGCGGGCAGCGGGCCGCTTTGCGCCACCGCCAGAGCGGCTTCGTTCTGCAGCGGCCAGATTCCGCTGGTCATGCCGAAGGCGATGAGGAGGCGAATCCGCCCAGGCACCGCGTCCTCGGAAAAGACCGGCAACAGCATCAGTACCGCCCCCGTCCTCGCGAAGAGGATGAAGAAGGCGCTGACGATCAGCGGCAGGTTTTCGGGGATTGCGTTCATGGCCCGGTGCTTGGATCAAAATCCGCCGTTGGCACTGAGCCTGTCGAAGTGCCGTTCTTCTTCGCACCCGTCGGACGAGAAGGAAGAACCGGGCTTCGACAGGCTCAGCCCGAACGGAGCGTGTGTGGTCACAAGTTTATGCCCCCGGTGACCCAGTGACGATCAAGTCGCCGATCTTGTCCATGAAATCGCCGAGTTGCTGGCCGATCGTCGGCAGCATCAGCAGCATCACGAAACCCAGCGCGATGATCTTGGGAACGAAAGTCAGTGTCATTTCCTGAATCTGGGTCAGCGCCTGGAGCAGGCCGATCACCACGCCGACGATCAGCGACACCAGCAGCAGCGGGCCGACGATCGTCAGCACCAGCAGCAGCGCCGCCTGTCCCAGTTCCAGAACCTGTCCCGCGGTCATCGGTCAGATCTGCATGCGCATGATGTCGGTATAGGCGTTCACGACGCGGTCGCGCACCGCGACCATCGTGTCGAGCGCGGTCTCGGCCGCGCCGATCGCGGTCACGACGTCGATCAGGTCGCCCTTGCCGGCGACTTGCATCGCCGATGCATGTTCGGCGGCGCGAAGGCTGTCCGCCGTTTCGGTGACCATGTTTTCGACCATCGCGCCGAAATTGCCGCTCTTGCCGGTTTCCGCGGCGGGGGTAGGGGCGCCGCCCGGCGTCTTGCCGGCACCAACACCCAGCGCGCGTCCATAAGCGGACGCGGCGTCCAATGCTCCGATCGACATTGTTCGTAATTCCCTGATTTTTTGAACTGTTACTTGAGAAGATCGATGGTGCGCATCGTCATGCTGCGGGCAGCTTCGATCGCACTCAGATTGGCTTCGTAGCTGCGCTGGGCAGCTTTCATGTCGGCCATTTCGACAAGGCCGCTAACATTGGGTTTCAGGACATAGCCTTCGGCATTCGCTGCCGGGTGGCCCGGATCATAGACGCTCTGAAAATCCGAACGATCGGTCTGGATGCGGTCGACGCGGACTTCCATTCCGCCGGTGGCGCGATCGACTTCCGCCCGGAAGCTGGCCACGCGGCGGCGATAGGGATCGCCGCCCGGCGTGGTCGCCAGCGAATCCTGGTTGGCGATATTCTCCGCGATCACGCGCATCCGCAGCGTCTGAGCGCGAAGCCCCGAAGCCGAGATACCGAGCGACGTCTTGAGATCCATGAACTTCTCCCGCGCCGCGCAATTGGGCGGCTTTCCTCTCTTATAGGCATTTTTTGCCTAGTCGGTCGGGATGGGCGGAAAAAACATCCTATAATTTTGGACAAAGGAGCAAATGCGCATGTCCATCCTAGACGGCATCACGGTCGAAGCCTCGATCGTACTCGGTGCGACCGAAGTGCCCATCCGCCAGATCCTGCAGATGAGCCGCGGCGCCATGATCCCGCTCGACAGCGGACAGGACGATCCGTCGCTTGTCTATGTTAACGGCCAGCTGGTCGCGAAGGGCAAGATTCTGGTCGATGGCGACCAGATGTCGCTCGAAGTCGGCGAAGTCGTGAAAAAGGCGAACGGCTGATGGACACGCTGTCGCTTCTGCGCACGATCGGCGCGCTGGGGCTGCTGCTCGGCTGCCTTGCCGGCGCGCTGTGGGCTGTCCGCCGGTACGATATCAAGCTGCCGGGCAGGATCACCGCCGGATCGCGCAAGCGAGTCGAGCTGGTCGAGCGGCTGACGCTCGATCCCAAACGCTCGGTCGCGCTGATCCGTCGCGACGGCGCCGAACACCTCATCCTGCTCGCGCCCGAGGGGCATCTGGTCGTCGAAAGCGCCATTGCGCGGGTCGGGGCGGAGGAGACCGCCAATGTCGATGCCGCTTCTCCGGTCGAAGCAACCAACGACAATCTGTCGGACCTGCGGATGAGCTTCGCGCAGCTGGTCGAACAGCGGCGCGAGCGGATGTCCGCGCGGCACGGGGGCTGACCCATCATGAAGATCGCGATTCAGGGCTCGCGCATCGGGGCGGCCGCGGGGCTGCTGGCACTGCTCGTCGGGCTGATGCTGCCGGGCGAGGCGATGGCGACGATCACCGAACAGCGTACCATCGTGACGCTGGGCGAAGGGTCTATGTCGGCAAAGGCGATTCAGCTCGTCCTGATGCTGACGGTGCTCAGCCTGGCGCCCGGATTGCTGATGACGGTCACCAGCTTCACGCGCATGGTGGTGGCACTGTCGCTGCTGCGCACGGGGCTGGGTGCACCGGGCGTGCCGCCCAATCCGGTGATCATCAGTCTTGCGCTGTTCCTTTCCTTCTTTGTCATGGCGCCGACCTTCGAAAAGGCGTGGGAACAGGGCGTCACGCCCTATACCGAAGGCAAGATTGCGGAATCCGAAGCGTTCAAACGCACCGCCGAACCCTTTAAGGTCTTCATGCTCAGCCAGGTGCGCGACAGCGATCTCGACCTGTTCGCTAAAATGGGTGGCAAGACCTATCAAACACGTGCCGAGGTGCCGCTGACCACGCTTGCCCCGGCCTTCATGATTTCGGAGCTACGCCGCGCCTTCGAAATAGGCTTCCTGCTGCTGCTGCCGTTCCTGGTGATCGACCTGTGCGTCTCGGCGGTGCTGATGGCTATGGGCATGATGATGCTGCCGCCACCGACAATCGCCTTGCCGATGAAGATCATCTTCTTCGTGCTGGTCGATGGCTGGGCGCTGGTCGCGGGATCGCTGATCAAGAGTTTCGGCGCCGGCTGAGGCCGCGGCTTCAAAGGGCAGCGCACGGGCGGTGATCAGGGAAAGGTCGCGCCCTGCGCCTTTCCGTGCCGGGTTTCCCGGTCATAGGCAATCTGGGCGAGCTGGATCGATGCCGCCGCGCTGCGTGCCGCCTTGTTGGCATTGCGGCAGTCGCTCGCCGCAATCGCGTCGCGTATCGCGGAAGCGCTGCGCCGCGCGATTGCGATATGCCCCGCCTCATGCTCGCCCAGCGCTTCCAGATAGCCGCGCCAGCGTTGCTGCAATGGCACCGGCAGGGCGTCGATGTTTTCCAGCCTCGGCAACAGTACCGTCACCTGCATGCGCACCTGTGCCGATGCCAGGTCGCATCCGCCGGACGATGTCGGCCACCGCCAGTACCAGCGGATATCGGCATAGGCATCGACCGGGGTCGCATGGTGCGGTTCGGTGGGTCGTACCGCGTTGATCGCGCTGCGAATGTCCCGCGCGGTCGCGCCACGCACGTCATAATATGCAACGCTGATCCCCGGCTGGTTTGCCAGTGCGGCGGGCAGGGGGGAAGGGTCCTGCGCCGCGTGCGGCGCAAGCCATCCGACAGGCGCGGCTGTCGCCAGCGCCAGCATCCAGGGATAAAGTGTCAGAGCGCGCCTCCCGCCATGATGCGAGCAAGGCTAGAGCTTCTGAACGCCGTCAGGAACCGCAAATCGGGGTAAACGGGGGTAGCCGAGCCTCAGGCTGCGGAAAAGCGCCGGGAGGAATCCGCCAGCCATACGGCCAGCTCGCCATAGGGGATCATCTGGCCGAACGCGATTCCCGCTTCGCCGCCGCGACGCCACCGCACCGATATGGGGCGCGGCGACAGATCGGGGATCAAGATCCACAGCGCGCCGCCCAGAGCGATCGATTCGTCGATCGCGATGTGGCCGCCGCTTTGCGAGATATCGATCAGCCTTGCGGGATAGCTGCGGCATCCGTCGCCGATGCGCACCGCCGAACAGGTTTCGAACCGCGGTGCGCGCGGCGCCTTGCCCTTGCCGGGCGCGGCGCGGTTGGCGGGGGTCAGGATCGACGTCATGTCCCTGGGAGCGAAGAACTGCAGCCCCGCGCGGCCCGCGTTCGTCCAGACGATGCTCGCGTCCAGCCGTTCACCGGTGCGCAGTTCCACTGCGACAGTATCGCCCACGACAAGCGGAACCCGGAATTCGATCATCATGCCGCCTGTCGATACGTTTCGGATTCGACACGGTTGATCCGGGACGCGATCCGATACCAGTCGGGCGGTCAGCAGCGTGCTGACGCTGCGTTTGCTGTTGCGCGGCTGCCACCTTCCATCCTGCTGGTGGAGAGCGTCGCCATTGTCGAAGGCAAGCATCTCTATCACGGTTACTCCAATCCCGGCCCGCTGACGGCCTCATCTTCCCAATATAGAAGCTACGGGCTCAGGCCGGCGCCGCATTCGTCACTGCCACGCGCTTAACCACCTTGTCGCCGAAAGCCTCGACCGCCGCTTTCTCGACGACGTCGCGAAAGCCGTCGATGCTGGGCAGCATGCCGTCGGGTCCGCTGGCGAGCGGCGTGCGATAGGTGCGCATGTTGATCGCATGGCGCAGCAGGGCGAGCCGCGCTGTGACGAATTCGACCTGTTCCTCGGGAACCTCCAGGCCGATATCGAAGGAGACATAGCCGGCGAGCCGCCCGTCCTCGAACACCAGCGGAGCGAGAATTCTCTCAGCGGCGACGAAGCTGGTCGGCGCTTGCTCGGCTTCTGCTTCCGCTTCCTGCGCCGCTTCTGCCTCCGCGCGGGCGGGCGGGGGGGCGAAGACGCTTGTCGCGGCGATCCCGGCGCCGCCGCCAACGGCAATGCCGAGGATCAGCAGCAGCAGGGGGAACAGAATCTTCTTCATGCGGCGCCCCTCAGAACTTGAAGCTGGAATCGGTCGGCAGCGCGGAGGTTTCGCCCATCACGATGATGGTGATACGGCGGTTTTCCGGCCTGTCCGGCTGATCCGGGTAAACAGGTTTGGTGGCGCCCATCGCGACGATTTCCGAAAGGCGATCCGCTGGCAAGCCGGCCGCGATCAGCGCGCCGCGCGCGGCGAGCGCGCGCTCGCCCGAAAGCCGCCAATTCGCTTCGCTGTTGCCGCCGGCGCCGTCGGTATGGCCTTCGATCGCGATCTGCGCGCCCGAGGGGGCGAGCTTCTCGGCGACCTGCGCCAGGATGGTACGGGCATAGGGATTGAGCTGAGCAGTGCCGCTGCGGAACATCGACTGGCGATCGCTGTCCATCAGCGTAATGCGCAATCCGTCGCGCGACGGTTCGATGTCGACGTTCTGCTTGCCCTGCGCATCCTGCGGGATCGTGTCGATCGCGACACGCAATTCGGTGGCAAGCACGCGCTGCGAAGCATCGGGAACATTGGCCGTGCCGCCCCGCGCCGTGCCGTTGACGCCCGCTTCCATCGTTGGCTGACCGACGCTGGTCTTGCTGTCGGCCTGCGCCGCGCGGCTGCGCCCCCCCAGGCCGGGGATTGCACCGGGATCGCTGGTCAGCGTCGTCGCCGGCGAAGCGTTGGGCGCTGTCGGCGTGAAATATTCGGCCAGCCCCTTCAGCCGCTCCTGATCCGGGCTGGAAATCAGCCAGAGCAGCATGAAGAAGGCCATCATGGCCGTCACGAAATCGGCATAGGCCACTTTCCAGGCCCCGCCATGATGTCCCCCGGCGACCTTCTTGACCTTCTTGATGATGATCGGCCGCTCGTTGGACCTGGCCATGTCAGCCTCCCAACGCGCGACGGAGCCTGTCCTGCACCGCACCCAGGCGGACATGGCCGATCGCTTCGCGCGAATCCTCGCCGTCGGCGATGCGGTTCATCAGACTGGCACATTCCTCGGCGTGCTGGATGACATAGTCGAACGACTGAAGCTGCTCGAGATAGTTGGCGGCGAAATGCGCGTCGCTCACCAGCACTTCGGCCAGCCCCTCCAGCGTCTCGCGGATCTCCAGAATCTCCTTGGCCAGCACGCTGTGCAGTACGATCGAGTAAGGATCGTAGCCGGTCAGGGGCTGTGCGGAAGGGGGCAGCGAAGGCACGGGCAGACAGGACATCAGAACAGCTCCAGTTCGCCGCCATGCGTGGCGGGTTTGGGGGCGGGGCGCGGCGCCACCTCGGGCACGGCCTGCGCCACCTTGGTGCAGCGGCTGCGGCCGTCATGCGGCAGGAATTCCACCTTGCGGGCGGATGTGCCGCCGACATCGCAATGACCGATGCCGATTCCTTCGGTGTCCATGAAGCGTCGCGCGAAGGCGGCGTTGGACGAGCCAATGGAGCCGAGACCCGAAATGATGTTCGCGCCGCCATAGATGTGCGCGCGCAACTGCTGGCGCGATGCGCCCTTGCCCATCATGCCGTTGATCAGCAACTCCATCGCGTGCACGCCATAGCGTTGCATATCGACCGGCGAGACGGCCTGGCCCACGCCCGGTTCGCCGAGCAGGAAGTGATTCATCCCGCCGACCTTCGCGACCGGGTCGTAGAGGCACACGGCAACGCAGCTGCCGAGCAGGGTCGAGATGATGACGTGTGGTTCGGAAACCACCGCATGCTCGCCCTGAATGATGGGAATACGGCGCATCCGGCGGGCGTCCTCAGGTCAGCTCGCCGAAGACGCGCTCGATCTTTTCCTTGAGCGCGGCCGGAGCGAAGGGTTTGACGACATAGTTGTTGACGCCCAGCGCCGCGGCCTTCTGAACGACCTCGCGGTCGGACGAGCCGGTGAGCATGATGAACACCGTCTTGCCGATCACCGGATCGGCACGCACGTTCTGCAGGAACTGCAGTCCGTCCATTTCCGGCATGTTATAGTCCGAAATGATCAGATGGACGCGATCGTTGCGCACCGCCGAAAGTGCTTCCGGCGCCGAGGCTTTGTCGCGCACGTCCTTGAACCCCAGATCCTGCAGAGCGCGACGGATCATCGCCCGCATGCTGGTCTGGTCGTCGACGACCATCACCTTGATTTGTGACGCTGCTGGCATCAGACGTTCCCTGTCATCGAATGGGTGCGGCAGGCCGCGAGAATTGCCTCGGGCATGGCCGACAGACTAAGTTCCTTTTCAACTGCTCCGATCTCGAGCGCCGCACGCGGCATGCCCCAGACGACGCAGCTGTCGCGCGATTGCGCGAATGTGTGCGCACCCGCGCTGCGCATCTCCATCAGGCCACGGGCGCCATCCATGCCCATGCCGGTCAGGATCACGCCCACCGCGGCGGAACCGAGCGGAACAAGCGAGCGGAACAGAATGTCGACCGAGGGGCGATGCCCGCCGACCGGGTCGCCATCCTTCAATCGTATCCGTCCATTCGCCAATTCCATGTGCCGTTGGCTCCCAGGAGCAATATAGACGGTTCCACGCGCCGGGATCGCACCATCCGTCGCTTCCGCGACGTGAACCGCGCAATCCTTGTCGAGCCGTTCGGCAAAACTGCGGGTAAAGGTCGCGGGCATATGCTGAACGATCAGCACCGGGGGACAATCCTCGGGCAGGGCGGGCAGCAGTGAGAACAGCGCCTCGACGCCGCCTGTCGACGACCCGATGCCGATCACTGCGTCGTTCGACATCCCGTGTTTCGAGGAAACCGCGCGCGGCAGCGGGTTGGGGCCGGCGCGCACCGCGGCGCGGGCCGCCGATTTCACTTTCGTGCACAGCAACTCGGCATCGCGGGCGATATCCTCGGGCGTGCCGCTGGGCTTGGTTACATAGTCGACCGCGCCGAGGCGCAGCGCCTCGATCGTCACGGCGGCACCGCGCGCGGTGAGCGTCGAGCACATCACCACCGGCATCGGTCGCAGCCGCATGATCTTTTCCAGGAAGGACAGGCCGTCCATGCCGGGCATTTCGACGTCCAGCGTCAGCACGTCGGGATCGAGCGACTTGATCATCTCGCGCGCCGAGAAGGGCTCGGGCGCCATGCCGACCACTTCGATTTCGGGGTCCGCCGAAAGAATACGCTTGAGCGTCGCGCGCATCGATGCGCTGTCATCGACGATCAGGGTTCGCACCGGTCGTGTCACCCTCACTCTCCCTTACGATAAATGGTGTGGCCGCAGCTGCGCATTCGCAGCGAGGCCGGGCCGATCATCCGTTCCGAGTGGCCGATATAGAGAAATCCTTCGGGGGCGAGCTGATCGACGAAACGCTGTTCCAGTTCCTCCTTCGCGTCGTCGGCGAAGTAGATCATCACGTTGCGGCAGAAGATCGCGTCATACTGCGCCTTGAGCGGCCAGGATTCGAACAGGTTGAGCACGCGGGCCGTGACCATTGCCCGCGCTTCGTCCGCCATCACGAACCCGCCGTCGGCCGGCCGCATCCATGCGCTGCGATAGGCCTCCGGGATCGCCTGCACGGCGTTCTCGGGATACCAGGCGCGGCGCACGGCCTCGACCACCGGCGGCGAAATGTCGGTCGCCAGCAGTTTGACGTCGGCATTGCGCAGCCACGAAGCCGATGCGCGATCGGCGCCGAGCAGGCACATCGCGATCGTATAGACTTCCTCGCCCGACGAACTGCCCGCCGACCAGATGCGGACGGGCTTTCGCTGGGACACCTTCTCGCGCAGCAGCGGCATCAATGTTTCGCGCAAGTGATCGAAATGATGCGGCTCGCGGAAGAAATGCGTGTGGTTGGTGGTGAGTGCCACCACCATCCGCCCGCGCTCTTCCTTGTCGCGTTCGACCAGTTGGACGTATTCGCTGAACCGGGACAGACCATGTTCGCGCAACCGCCGCGCCAGCCGAGACTGGACGAGCGTCATCTTCGCCTCGCTCAGCGCGATGCGTGCGTCGGATTGCATGATCGCGGCAATGGCGGTGAAGTCGCGCGGAGTAAGCTCCGCATTGGCCGCCGCCGACATTGCCGTGGTGCCGCCGGCGAGCGCCGCCGTGGCGCTGGCGCCGGCGGCGGTCATGCCGCCAGATCCAGATGCTTGGTGAGGCTCAGCGCGTCGAGGTCGAGCAGCAGGACCATCTGGCCCTCTTCCGACTTGGTGCCGTCGGCACCGCGCGCGGTGATACGCACCAGCCCCTGAATGACGCTCGGCTCGCCGATCTCGACATCGGGCGCGGGCTGCACTTCCTGACTGCCGATCGCGACGATGTCGGTCACTTCATCGACCAGGAAACCGGCCTGCTTGCCGCTGATGCTGACCACCAGGATGCACGAGCGCGGGTGAATGACGCTCGGCTCCCAGCCCAGCCGTTCGGACAGGCCGACGACGGGGATCACATTGCCGCGCAGATTGGTGACGCCCTTGATGAACGGCGGCACCGACGGCAGCGGAGTGGGATCTTCCCATTCGCGGATTTCGATCAGCGAGGTCATGTCGATCCCGAAAATCTGCTTGCCCAGGGTGAAGGTGACGATCTTACGGTCGGCAACGGTGTCGGTGTTGCTCATGCTGCCAGTCCTTTCGGTGCGAAACGGGTTTGCGTGGGCGAAGCGACCAGCGCTTCGATGTCGAGGATGAGGGCGATCGAGCCGTCACCCAGGATGGTGGCGCCGCCCAGACCGCGGATCGGATGCAGATTCTGGTCGAGACTCTTGATCACGACTTCGCGGCGATCGTCGATCGTATCGACCATCAGGCCGACATGGCCGGCGGTTTCGCTTTCGACGATGACCACCAGCGAATCCTCGATCGAGCGATCGTCGTTCAGGCCGAAAATCTCGGTCGCGCGTTTGACCGGCAGATATTCGCCGCGCATCTCGATCACTTCGGTGTTCGGCGTCGTGCGCTTCACCTGGCCCTTTTCCGGCTGGACCGTTTCGATGACATGCGCGAGCGGCAGCACGAAACGCTGTCCGGCAAGACGGACGATCATGCCGTCGAGGATCGCCAGCGTCAGCGGCAGGATCATCGTGAAGGTCGTGCCTTCGCCGGGAACCGATGCGATTTCCACACGGCCACCCAGCGCTTCGACGTTCGACCGGACCACATCCATTCCGACACCGCGGCCGGAAATGTTCGAGATGGTGTCTGCAGTCGAGAAGCCCGGCGCGCAGATGAGCTGATCGATTTCCTCGTTGGAAAGCTGGGCGTCGGCGGGCACGATGCCGCGTTCGACGGCCTTGGCCAGAACCTTTTCACGGTTGATGCCGCGGCCGTCGTCCTTGACCCGCACGAAAATGCGCGCGCCCTTCTGTTCGGCCGAAAGGCGGATTGTGCCGTCGGGAGACTTGCCCGCCGCGATGCGTTCCTCGGCGCTTTCGATGCCGTGGTCGGCGGCGTTGCGGATCATGTGAGTCAGCGGGTCGCCGATCTTCTCGATCACGCCCTTGTCGACTTCGGTCGTCTCGCCGATCGTTTCCAGGTTGATCGTCTTGCCGGTTTCCGCACCCAGGTCGCGCAGCATCCGGGGGACGCGGCTGAACGCCTGCCGGATCGGCTGGGCGCGCAGCGACATGACATTGTCCTGGATCTGGCGCGTGAGCCGCGCCAGCTCGGGAAGCTCGACGCGCTGCGCGTCGGCCGAGGAGAGGCGATCGGACAGGATCGAGTTGCGGATCACCAGTTCGCCGACCAGGTTGAGCAGCATGTCGAGCTTGGCCAGGTCGACGCGGATCGTCTGCGAGACCATTTCCGACGGCTTGTCGGCGAACTTGTTGGCCTTGTCCGCCTCCGGGGCAGGCGGCGCCGAAGGCGCGATTGTGGTCGCTTCGGCGATCGACTGCACCATCGACAGCATCTGATCGAGATCGGCCGACGGATCGACCTGCGCACGCACGTCGGGCAACGCGGCTTCCTGCTCGACGGCAGGTTCCGGCACGGCGTCGGCGACAATCGCGCCGGCTTCCTCGCGCGTTATCTCGACGAGGGCCTCGGGTGAGACGAAGTCGAAACAATCGCGGATCGCCGATTCCTCGACCGTGCCGGGAACGCGCAGCGTCCAGCCGAAATATGCCGCTTCGGTGTCGATATCGCGCAGCGCGGGCAGATCGCCCACGTCGACCGCGACGATTTCACCACCAAGCGATTCGACTTCGCGGATCACGAGCATCGGTTCGCCGGCATTGGCCAGATCGGCGTCGCCCGGCGTGAAACGGACGGTCCAGTCGGCAGGGCCGCCGCTTTCGCCATCGAGTTCCTCGATCGCGACCGTCACCGGCTGGAAACCGAACGGATCTTCCTCGCCGGCGGGCGCTTCGGTCGCCGGAGCGGCCGGGGCAGGGGCCTGCGCCGCAGGAGTGGCATCCTCTCCGTCATCGGCGAGTCCGCCATTGGCGAGGATCGCCTCGAGCCGTGCGATCATCTCGCCATCCTCGGGAACGCCTGCCTGGCCGGTTGCGGCCGAAACATGGTCCGACAGCAGATCGAATGCGATCAGCATCACGCGAACCAGCGGCAGCGTCGGTTCGATCTTGCCGCCGCGCACTGCGTCCAGAACATTCTCGAAGCTGTGCGCGAAATGCGTCAGTGCGGTATGGCCGAACGCGCCGGCGCCGCCCTTGATCGAATGCACCGCGCGAAAGACGCTGGCGATCGTGTCGGCGGACGTGTCGCCGTTCTGCATCGCCGACAGCCCCTCTTCGGCGGCTGCCAGGCCTTCCGTGCATTCTTCGAAGAAGATTGCCTGGATTTCGTCGAGTTCGTCGCTCACGGGCACACACGGCGGATCGCCGCCCCCAGTTTCTCGGCCTCGAAGGGCTTGGTGATCCAGCCGGTGGCTCCGGCGCTGCGCGCACGGGCCTTCTTCTCGTCCGAAAACTCGGTCGAGAGTACCAGGATCGGCGTGCCCTTGAACCCGCCTTCGGAACGCACGGCCTCGATCAGCTCGAAGCCGTCCATTTTGGGCATGTTGATGTCGGTGATCAGCAGGTCGGGCTTCACTTCGTGCATGCGCTCGAGGCCGTGCTGGCCGTCATTGGCGCTTTCGATGCGATAGCCTTGCGCGCTCAGCGATGCCTTCAGCAGCATGCGCATGCTCGCCGAGTCATCGACGGTAAGGATCAACTTGCTCACTGGTGTTCTCCGGTCTGAATGCCGATGGCGTCGGTCAGGCGGCAGCGCGTGACGCGGTCGACGAATGCTTGGCTGGGGTTTTCGATGGAAAGGGCGTAGCCCGACTGTTCCGATTCACGCCGCGCCGCGACGAGCAGTTGCAGCACGGCCTGGCCGACGCTTTCCACTTCGCTGGCGTCAACGATGACCTCGCCGTCCAGATCGGCGGCAAGGACCATGCGTACCTTGATGTCCTCGGCCGCGACGGTGCTGGCATGCGCGGGCAGGCGCACGGCGCGATCCTCGTCGGCCGGTGCCGGGTTTTCGGCATCGCCCGGTTCGGCTGCGTCCGCCGCCGGGGCGGCCTCGCAATCGATGGGCAGGATGTCCTCAAGGTCCACCAGCTGGGGGACGAATTCAGGCGGCTGCTGCGGAGAGTCCATTTTTCGCCTCGTCGAGAGCAGTTTCAAGTTGCTGGAAAGTCGGCGCATAGGCGCTGGGCGTCATGCGTCGGGCGATCTCGATCGCGACCTGCACGGGCACTTCCTGCGCATAGGCGACGATCGCGGTCTTCACGATGAAGAAGGGCTTGCTGTCTTCTTCGATGGTTTCGTTGAGTTTGGCGGCGAGCGGACCCACCACGCAGTAGCTGAGCAGCACCCCGAGGAACGTACCGACGAGCGCGCCGCCAATCATCGCGCCGAGAATTTCGGTCGGCTGATCGATCGAGCCCATCGTCTTGATAACGCCCAGAACCGCGGCGACGATGCCGATCGCGGGCAGGCCGTCGGCCATCAGCTGCAAGGCGTGCTGGGGGCCGAGCTCCTCGTGGTGATGCTTTTCGATATCGGCTTCCATCGCCGCTTCGATCTGATGCGGGTCTTCGAAATTGACGGTCATCATTCGCAGATAGTCGGCGATGAATTCCACCAGATGATGATCCTTGACGATCCGGGGATAGGGCTGAAACAGGCTGCTTTCGTGCGGATTGTCGAGATGCGGCTCGATCGCCGTCGCGCCGCCCTTCTTGAAGGTCGACAAGAGCTGGAACAGCAACGTCAGCAGATCGGCATAGTCGGTCTTCTTCCAGCGCGATCCCTTGAACGCACGAACCAGCCCGCCGGCGGCTTTCTTCACCGTCGCCATCGAATTGCCGACGATGAAGGCACCGATAGCGGCGCCGCCGATCGCCATCAGCTCATGCGGCAGGGCATGGGTGATGATGTCCATCTTCCCGCCCGCCATCATGAAGCTGCCGAAGACGCAGCCCAAGATGATTATGAAACCTACCGCGTTCAGCATGATACTGGTGCTTTGCTTCCCTGGATTACGTTTGAATTATAGGATGGTTTGTCCGCGGGAGGTGCGGCCGCGCGACAAAAGCGCGTTCCGCCGCCGGCTCGCCTCAGGCCGCGGCGCGTCCGCCGATCCGCGAGGCTTCGCGGTCCTGCCATTCGATCACGGTCAGATAGTTGCGCAGCCGGTTGAGCTCGAGCGTCGCAACAAGCTGGTTGTCGTGCCAGGGGTGGAGCAATGCGGCGACATCGGCCGCCCAGGGCGCCGATGCATCGAAAATGACGCCCAGGCCCAGCACCGCCGGGACGTGAACCCATGCGAGCGGGCGCGCGTCCGAGCGGACCTCTTCGAGGAAATCCTCGACGGCTGTAAGCACCCCGTTGCGCGGCCCGCCGGCCTTTTCGGCCCAGGCGAACTGGCCCATGCCGCGCATGCCGCGTCCGGCATGGATGCCGCCGTCTTCCAGCTTCACGCCGCCGTCCCAACTGTGCGGATGCACCCATTCGGGCGGCAGCGTTTCGGGGGCATAATACATGTCGCGCCGCGCGCACGGCCAGCTCACATCGTGAAGGAAGGCGAGCAGCGGCTTGCCGTCGCGCCGGGAAAGCTCGTCCGCGATGCGCAGCTCGCCCAGCACGGTATAGTAGTTATGGTCGCCGTCGATCACCCAGGCATCGACGTCGGTCATGCCCGGCATTGCACGGTGGCTGGTGTCCGCGACATGCGTGACATGCACGTTGCCCGCCGCCCATTCGGCGAAGCCGGCCTTGGGCGCGGGATCGATGCTGGTCAGCGATCCGCCGGTAGCTTCGGCATAAGCGGCGAGCTGATGCGACATGCCGCCGAATTCGGCGCCCACTTCGACGATCGAACGCGTGCCGGCGGCGTGCATGCTGCCAAGGATCAGATCCGAAAATTCGGACATCGAGTGAATGAGAAGATTGCTCATGCGGCAACTCCGGTAAGCGTGGACTGGGGCTTGGCATCGCTGCCGGGCTGCGGGGCGGAAGCCGCAGCACCCTGACGTTCGGCGATCGGACGGAAAACGACGGCGAGCATCATCGCGCGACCGTCCCGAAGCTCGGGCGGCGGCACGGTCATGAAGGAAAAACCGTCGTCGCAGCGGAACAGGTGCGGCGCGACCTGTTCCATGCCGTGCAGCGCCGGAAAGGCCTCGATCTCGTCGAGGCCGGGGCGCTGTTTGTCGCTCATGAAACGGTCGACGGGCAGGAACACCGCGCTGTCGAGCTGGACATATTCGAACAGCTGACCGAACTGGATGCCGATCGTGTAGCGGGAATCGCCGACAGGGATCGGCGCGACGAAATAGCCGTCATGCGTGGCGGTCGCGGTCACCTTGCCGGTGGTCGCCTGCTGGCCGTCCGAAACGATGACGGGCAAGGCGATGCTGCGATCGATGAAATCGGCGTTCTTGAGCGGCAGGCCGAACCGGCGATGCGTCATCAGCGCAAGCTTCATCGACAGGCCTTCGCCCTGAAGCTCGGCCGGCAGATACATGCGCGAGGCGCCCTTCATGTAGAACAGGCCGCGCTGGCGCAGGCCGCGAACGGCGATATCGCGATCGAACAGCGACACGGTCTGGTCGGTGCCCAGATTGACGTCGTGTTCGAACGCGCCGAGGACTTCGAGCTCCGACGCGATCGGCAGAAACATCAGCCGCATCAGCGCCGCGGTCGATGCCCGGCGCCACATTTCGGAGGTCACGCCGTTATCGGCGCGCAGGATTTCGGCGCCTTCGACCGCGGCGAAGCGCAGACAGCCGGCCTGGACGCGTTCGCGCACCTCGCTCTGACGAGCCTTGATGCTCGAATCGCGGCGGATCGGCGTGCCGTCCTCGGCGTAATCGACCACCGAACCCTGCGCGGCGGTCGCCAACTGTTCAACCACGGCGACATTGCTGCACATCGCGTCGAGCGCGTTGCCGTCATAATCGCAGGCGTCGATGAAGCCGCGTTTGTCGAGCCCGGTTCGGTTCTGTTCGCGCAGCAGCAGGTACCGGCCGGCGACATGTACGCCGAGTGAATCGCGCAGCAGCGTATCGACTTCGTTCTGCGCGCTGCCGTTATAGCCAAGGTCGACCAGCATCAGCGTGTCGCCGCGTTCGGGCTGCACCGCCGCGCGGACGTGTTCCACCAAGCGCTGGGCGAAAGCGCGGCTCTTGCGGTTGATCAGCTTCATCCAGCGCGGGCTGCGCACGGCCTTCAGGAACGCCGTGCCGGATGTCATGCCCGATGTTTCGCGCGCGAGCGTGGCGATCTCTGTCGAAGACAGCAGCAGTTGCTTCGAAATCGTCGGCATGTCGCTGCTGCCTTCGCTCTGCAGGAACCGCTCGACGGCTTCGGGCGTGCGCAGATTGGCGGCAGTCGCGGTATAGCGGCTGATCTCGATCGCGTGGGCGGGAGCCGGGTTACCGATCGCTTCGTGCAGGCGCATCGGCAGATGGCCGTCGCGCATCATGAAGAGATAATGGACGCGGCCGCCGCGCTCCGCCTCGATCGCGGCCGATTCAGCCGCGAGCCAGCGGGAAAATCCGGTGAAAACCGGGCCGAGCGCGGCAAAACCGAACGCCTCTGCCGGATCGTTCAGTCCGGGCTCGACAGCGGCGAGCGTCGCGCGGTGTGGCTGGGGCGTGCCGATGGTGCCGGCGACCTCGGGATGAATGACGGATCCGGCGGCTGCTTCCAGCCGCAGTCGCTGCGCGGTCGCATCGCCGAACTGGCGCAGGTGCAGCGTCTGTATGCCGAAGGGTTTGACGCCTTCTACGTCCGCTCTGGGGTTGTCGCCGATATGCAGGATCTGCGCGGGCTTCGCATCGACGCGCTTGAGCACTTCGCCGAACAGCCCTTCCGACTTGGAAAGGCCCAGTACCGAGGAACAGAAGACCTGATCGATCAGATCGGCGACGTCCTTGCCCGCGGCAGCGGCGATCAGCCCGCGAAGCTGCCCGGCATTCAGATAGGTGTCGCTGACGATGATTGTCTTGATGCCGCGGCGCTTGGCCTCCTGCATCAGCCGCACGGTGGGCTGGAAGGCGAAGCAGTGTGCGGCTTCGGAATCGAGTTCCACCTGCACCGCCTGTGCGCGCTCGCGCTTGCGGGCATTGGGCAGCAACTCGCCGTAGATTTCCTCGATCGCCACTTCCTTGCGGCCGCGGCGGATCTTCGATGCGTCACGCGCGCGATGTTCGGCCCAGCAACGCTGCAGCTTGGAGGTTTCGGTAAAGGTTTCGAACAAGTCGGTCGGCGCATGGCAGTCGCGCCAGAGCAAGGTATCGAAACAGTCGAGTGAAAGCAGCGTGATATCGTCACGCCCGTCGAGCGCGTGCGGCATCGCATGCGGCAGGATGAAGTCGGACATGGTTCCTCTCGGAAAGCGCGCGCCCTGATGCACGCCTATTTCTTATAGGAAGAGTTCCGCCCCGGCGTCGGAACCGTCTAAAATGGAACGGTCACCGAAGGAGTATTCGATGTCCGTCAATGCTTACCAGGCGGCCCGGAGCCGGGCCGAAACTCCCCGCGCTGCCGAGCAGCGCCTGATCGGCGAAATCATCGGCGACATGATGATCGCCCGCGATGCCGGTCTGAAGGGGCCGGCGCTGATGGCGCCGCTTCACCGCAACCGGGAAATGTGGTCCGCTTTCGCCACGGATTGCGGCGCGCCCGGCAACGGGCTGCCCGACGAATTGCGCGCCCAGATCGTTTCCATCTCGCTCTGGGTCGATCGCTTCACCAGCGACGTGATGGCCGGGCGCGAGAAGATCGACGATCTGATCGACGTCAATCGCACGATCCTCGACGGACTGCGCGGATCGCCGGCAATGGCCGCCTGACCTCGCTTTCTTACTGCTCGCAAAAAGGGGCGCTCCGGTATCGCGGAGCGCCCCTTTTTTTCGGCATTGGGCCCTTGTGCCGCATGCAAGCGAGCAGTCCGGCCTCCTCTCCAATTCATTCCCTGCCGGGCACAGAGGAAATTCCGCCCAGCGGCAAAACGGGGGCTGACTCGCGTGTGCGGACCGGTCGGCCTGGAGTATTTCTCATATCGGCGTGCTGTCGTGTCCGGCGCCCTGTGGAGACCGGCGGGCGGTCAGAGCCGATTGGCGGCGTTACGGGGGCGAAGGGCTGGAAGTTATCCGCCGCTGACGCACAGATGCAGCATTTCGTCGTTAGAGGAATAGCCTGGGTAAGGCAGTTCGACCCGGACAGCACGAATCGCGCTCCTGCCCGCGAAATCGAAAAGGGCCCGGAAGCATGTGCTTCCGGGCCCGATTCATTTGCCTGACATGGTCAAGCGATCAGAAGGACGTCCAGTCCTCGTCCGCTGCGGCGCCGTTGGCGGCCGGGCTCGGCAGCGGCTTGACCGGCGACTGATAGTCGCTGGCGGGCTTTGCCTCGGCGGGCTTGGCCGGGGTCATGGCGCGCGTTTCGAGCGCCTTGACCGTAGCCTTGCTTGCCGCCGGAGCAGCCTTTTGCCCTGCCTTCACCAGCGAAGCGGTAGCGGCATATTCCTCGCCGATGTTGAATTTCGACGCGCGCTCGGCGAGCGAAGCGACTTCGCCCCACAGGTTGCGCGCGGCGGCGGAGGTTTCCTCGACCATCGCGGCATTCTGCTGGGTCGACTGGTCCATCGTGCCGATCGCGGCGCTGACCTGAGTGATTGCGGTCGATTGCGCCTGGTTGTCGGTGGCGATGTTGTTGAGCAGCGCATGGACTTCGCCGACATCGCTCGAGATGTTGGCGAGTGCGCCGTCGACCTTCTGCACCATGTCCACCGCCGCGACGATGTCGTCCTGGGTGATGGTCAGCTGATCGCGGGCACGCTTGCTCTCTTCCTCCGCGCGCATCGCCAGCGCCGAGACGAGATCGGCGACGACCGCGAAGCCGCGGCCCGCTTCGCCCGCGCGACCGGCCTCGACCGCAGCGTTCATCGCAAGCACGCGCGTCTGGAAGGCGATCTTGTCGAGCCCTTCGATCACACTGTCGATGCCCTTGGCGCTTTCGGACACGCGCCCCATCGCCTGCACCGCTTCGTCGGCGGTGTTGCGCCCCGAGGAAACCACCCGGATCGCACCGTCGGCGCGTTCCACCGTGCGCTGCGCGGCGGCGGCGGTCGCCTTGAGGCGATCGTCCATCTGCGTGACGGCGGCACTGGTTTCCTCCAGGCTCGCCGCGTTGCTTTCGGTGCGGCGGGCAAGGTCTTCCGACGCCGCCGCAATCTCCTGAGATCCGGTCTGGATCGCCGCGGTCGATTCCATCGCGGCGCCGAGCAGTTCGCGAAGCGACGAGACCGCCTTGTTGTAGTTTGCGCGGACCTCGGCATAGGCTTCGGGAAAGTCGCGCATGATCGTCACGGTGAGGTCGCCCTGCGACATCGCATTGAGCGATTCACCCAGCGTATCGACAACCATCTTCTGGTCGGCGTCGGCACGGGCCTTGGCAATCGCATCGGCTTCCTGCTGGCGGGCATTGTCGCGGAACACCACGACGGCGCGGGCCATGTCGCCGATTTCATCCTTGCGCTCATTGCCGGCGACTTCGATCGACGTGTCGCCGTGGGCCAGCTTGCCCATCCGTTCGGTGATCGCGGCGAGCGGGCCGGTGATCTGGTTGCGGATCACGACGAAGATCAGGCCGAAAATGACCGCCAGGCCGATGCCCGCGACCAGGATCAGGGTCCAGGTCGTGCTGCTTGCCTGGTCGCGCAGCGCCACTGAACTCTGCTGGGCGCGTTGCGCCACGCTTTCGGAAATCGCCGAGGCGGTGGTGTCGGCGACTTCGAACGCATCCTTCGAATCATGCTGCAAGACGTCTTCGGCATCTCCGAGCCGTTCGGCATACCAGAGCGGCGGAATCTTGGCGGTTTCCCGGCGATATTCGTCGAGCGCCGAGCGCAGTTCGCCGATCTTCTGGCTCTCCTGCGGGGCCATCCGTTCAAGCTCCGTCATCGCAGTGTCGACGGTTGCGTCGGTTTCCTTGATGCGCGCCATGAACGCTTCGAAATCGGGCCGGTCATGTTCGATCACCGACAGCAGCCAGATCTGCTGATTGCGATTGTGCGCAGTGTTGATGATGCCGGCAAGGCGGATTGCCTCCGCGTCCTTGTCGGCCAGGTTGCGGGCGGTGGTCGTGGTCGAATTCAACGACATCACGCCCAGCGAAGCGATGAACACGGACAGCAGTGCCAGCAACGAAATGCTGAGCAGCAGCTTCGCCGAGATACGCAAGTTCGAGAAAAAGGAGAGCATAGGGGGCTCCGGCTTGCAGTGGCTATTGGGGATGAGGTTTTCAAGCCATTATAGGACGGCATCTCCCGGTCCGGCCGCTGCCGGCATAAATTGATATTCTGCATTGCGACGAAAACCGCCTGCAAAACGCGGCGTAGTTACGTTTCCGGTACAGATACGCGTGTCGCCGGCCGCACCTGGGTATTTCTACGGCAACTGACCGATCCGACCTTTCGTCGATGATATTCCTATAATTGCAGGGAGCGTCCAACAGGAGAGAATCTATGCGTTTCCCGATGCCCGGCCACGGCGCCGTGCTCTCGACGTCGCTGATGGCCGTTGCCGCGAGCGTCGCCGCAGTGCCCGCGGCCCAGGCACAGACCGCAGGCGATGGCGGTCCCACCGTGTCAATCAGCGCGGACCTGCGCGTGCTTGCCGAAGCCGTTGAAGGACAGTTTCGTTCGAGCGCGCCCGAAAGCGAATTCTTCCTCAGCTCCAGGCTGCAGATCGAGGCCGAGGTCGATTTCGGCCCGGTCGCGTTCGGCGGCGAGTTGCGCGATTCGCGCGCGCTGTCGATCGAGGACGGTTCGGCGGCGCGCGGCAGCAGCATCAACACGCTCGAACCGCTCCAGGCATGGGCCGCACTCGATTTCTCGCCGCTCGGAGGCGAGGCGCGGCTCAAGGGTGGGCGTTTCACGCAGAAGATCGGTTCCGGGCGTCTGGTCGGCACGCCGGGCTATGCCAACAACATCGTCAGCTATGCCGGCGCGCAGTTGAACTGGCAGCGCGGCGATACCGAAGTCACCGGCTTCTGGGCGCATCCGTTCGATACGCTGCCGTCAAGCCGCGCCGAAGTACATGACAATAAGGTCGAGCTGGACCGTGTTTCGGAAGGCGAAACCTTCTTCGGCGTGCATGTCGCGCAGTCGGATCTGTTCGCAGGCGCCACCGGCGAAGTCTTCGTCTATCGCCTCGCCGAACACGATACCGACAAGGTGGAATCGAAGGATCGTCACCTGACGACCATCGGCGGCCGCCTAGTACGCAAGCCGGCACCGGGCCGGTTCGATTTCGAAATCGAGGCGGCGGGTCAGTTCGGCACGGTGCGCGGCAGCGCCGCGCCCACCGATTTTGCCGATATCGACGCGGGCGCGGCATTCGCGCATGTCTCGGCGGGCTGGACGTTCGACAGTCCGGTCAAGCCGAACCTTTCGCTCGAGCTCGATTATGCGACCGGCGACGGCCGCGACCCCGATCACTATGGCCGTTTCGACATGCTCTTCGGCGCGCGTCGCGCGCTGGGACCGACCGGCATCTACGGCCCGCTCTACTGGGGCAACATGATCTCGCCGGGCGTGCGCTTCAGCGTGCAGCCGAGCGCGGACCTCGATATTGCCGGTACCGTGCGCGGCGCCTGGCTCGACAGTGCCACCGACAGTTTTTCCAAGACCGGTGTTCGCGATGCCAGCGGCGCCTCGGGCAGCTACGCCGGAACGCAGATCGAAGCGCGTGCGCGCTACTGGCTGATCCGCAAGCTGCTGCGGCTCGAAGTCGGCGGCGCAGTGTTCGCCAACGGTCGTTTCATGGAAGAAGCGCCCAACGCATCCGGCAACGGCGACACGACCTATGGCTATGCGGCGGTGTCAGCAAGTTTCTGAGGGCCGCCGAGGCGGGGCGGAAACAGCCAGCTACCGGAAAAGCAACGGCCGCGAGCGATCTCGCGGCCGTTTGCATATCTGCGACCGATAGCACATTGACATATAGCTAAATAACTATGTATAGAGCCGTCATGGTCGATCGGCTCGAACAATCGAAGGCGCTGGCGGGGGAGGCGCGGCTTGCGATCCTCGGCTGGTTGGCCGAATCCGATCGTCATTTCGGGCATCAAGCGACGGGTGCGCCCTCGGAAATCGGCGTGTGCGTGACGTTGATCGCGGAAAAGCTCGAAATGGCGCAGCCGACGGTCAGTCGTCATCTGGAGCTTCTGCGCCGGGCGGGGTTCCTGTCGGTGAACAAGATCGGTCGCTGGTCCTATTTCCGGCGGAACGAGGCGGCGATCGAGGACTATAAGCGGTGGATAGATGAACATCTTTGAGGAAGCCGACGCCCGGTTGCTGCCGGGTTTCGAGCGGCGCTTCGTCGATACCGGTACAGGCCCGGTTCGCACCCTAACAAAGGGGAACGGACCGCCGCTGCTGATGCTGCACGGTGATCCGCAGACCCATTTGTGCTGGCATCGTATCGCGCCGACGCTTGCAGAGCGCTTCACTGTCGTCCTCACCGATATTCGCGGGCGCGGAGAGACGCACAAGCCGGGACGCGCGGCAGCGGGCAATCCCTATACCAAGCGCGAAATGGCGGACGAGCAGCTGGCGGTGATGCAGGCGCTGGGGCATGCGCGCTTCGCGCTGGTCGGCCATGACCGCGGCGCGCGCGTCGCGCAGCGCATGGCGCTCGATCATCCGCAGGCGGTCACGCGGCTGGCGGTGATGGACATCATTCCCTCGCTCGATTTCTATGCGGAGATCGACGCCCGAAGCGCCCAGGAATATTTCTACTTCTTCTTTCTCACGCAGCCCCATCCGGTTCCCGAGAGGCTGATCGCCGGCGATCCCGAAGGTTTCATGCGCGGTATCCTGGAGGGGCTTTCCGATGCGCCTGTCGGCTATGACGAACTGGCGATGCGCGCCTATCTGGCGGCGAACACCACTGCCGAGGCGATAGGCGCGATGTGCGAGTGTTTTCGCACCGGCTATCATATCGATACGGCGCATGAGGCGCTCGACCGTGAGGCGGGGCGGAAAACAGTCTGCCCCACGCTGGTCACCTGGGGGACGGATGGCGTGGTCGGCCGGCTTTTCGATGTGCGCCGAATTTGGGAGCGCTGGTGCGACCGACCGCAGTTCGCGCCGGTCGACAGTGGTCATTTCATTCCCGAAGAGGCGCCGGAGGCGGCGCTGGCGCTGTTGCAGCCGTTCCTGGCCGGATCCGGCGACATCGCCTAGGCAAGACTGCTGTGGGTGCGGCTGGCATTTAGGGGCTGCTTAGGTAGAAACACCGTATGGACCCATCAGTCCAATTGCCCGAACGATGTCGAATTCTGTTTCCTCGACACATTGGGAGCCCTTGGATGGCGAAGGGCGGGCTGTTCGTCCTGAATATCGGCGAAGCCGGGTTGCGCAGCATTCTGGCCGCACGCCTGTCGTTGATCGGCAGAGACGTGATCAGCGTGTTCGACCTTGCCGATGCAGCGCTTTCCCGCCTGATGCGCGATCATCCGATATTGCTGCTTGACGATGCCACGCTCGAACGTCTGCCCGAACGCGCGTTAGACCGTTTCGTCGCGGACGAACGCTGGCTGCATGTCGTTGTGGTGTCACGGCGTCTTCCCGATGACGCGGAAGATTGCGGGCGCCCCTGTTTCCTTCCCCGCGGCGAAGCGCCCGCGCGGCTGATCGCGCTTGCCGAGGCGTGGTTCACGGGTTAGCCGCGCGGAACCGCGTCAGACGGTTTCCTTGGGAAACAGCCCCGCGGCGAAAGCGATGCGCAACGCTTCGGAAAGACTGCGTACTTCCAGCTTTTCCATGAGATTGGCGCGATAGATTTCCACCGTACGCGGGCTGATATCGAGATCATAGGCGATGATCTTGTTCGATCGCCCTTCAATCAGTCCCTTGAGCACATCGGTTTCGCGGGGTGACAATTTGTCGATCTTGGTCGTCGCCGATTGCACCCGGGCGGCCTCGGCGCTGTCCTGATCGAGCCTGGAAAAGGCGGCATCGACGATCGCCAGAAGCTCTTCGGCCTCATATGGCTTCTCGATGAAGTCGAGCGCGCCTTCCTTCATTGCCTCGACGGCCAGCGTAACATTGCCCTGGCCGGTCAGGATCACTGCGGCGAACCGTACGTCCGATCCGATCCGACGCAGTACATCCAGCCCGCTCGATCCGGGCATGTGAAAGTCGAGCAGCGCCACGCCGGGCGCGAGTTCGGGCAGTTCCTCCAGAAAGGCGTCGCCGGTTCGGAAGCCCCGAATGACGAGGTCCGGCTGGACAGACAACAGCCCGTGCAGCGATGCGCGGACGGCATCGTCGTCGTCGACGATATAAACGGTACGAGTCATACTTCCTCCACCTCTCCCACGGTCGGAAGCGTGAAGCGGAAAACCGCTCCCCCTTGCGCTCTGTTCTCGGCGCTTAATGTTCCCCCGTATGCTTCGATGATACGCTTACTGATCGAAAGTCCAATCCCCATTCCCGAACCATCCTTGGTAGAAGTGAATCGCGCATAAAGTTGTGTCAAGAGCGCATCGGGGATGCCAGGCCCGTTATCGCAAACGCTTACTTCCACTTGATGTTCGCTGATTTTGCGGGCGGAAATTTCTATGGAACGACTAGAGTTTCGCGACGTACGAAGTGCTTCCATTGAATTGCGCAACAGATTGACGGCGACTTGCTGGATTTGAATTCGGTCGACAAATACCAGCCTGGCCGCCGGTTCGATATCGTACTTCATCTGAATATCGAACTGGCCGGTGCCCAACAATACCAGCTCCGCCGCCTCGCGCAGTGTCGGTTCGAGCGGCTCGGCGCGCATCTCGACTTCGCCCTTGGCCAGAAATTCGCGCAGGCGCCGGATGATCTGGCCAGCGCGCTGCGTCTGTTCGGTGCCCATGCGTAGCAGTTCGCTGACGCGTTCGGTTTCCCCGCCATTTTCGATCAGCATGCGCGCGGCCGCCAGGAAATTGGCGCTGGCGCTCAACGGCTGATTGAGTTCATGGGCCAGATCGGCAGCGAGTTCGCTCATTGCGCTCTGCCGCGATACATGGGCGAGCTCGGCGTTAAGGTCGCTCATACGCTCTTCATTGGCGAGCTGATCGGTCAAATCGCGATAGAAGACCGTGAACAGTGTCTGATCGCCCAGGTTCGTGGCGCTTGTTCGCGCCTCCACCGGGATCAGGCGCCCGCCGGCGGTGCGCGCTGTGGTATTGATCGTCAGATCGACGAATGTCGGCGCGGCGCGGAGGAAGAACGGCTCCGATCCCGCGTCCTCATCGCCCCCGCGTGCCGCGGCGGGGATCAACATCGAGAGATGCTTGCCGAGCACTTCGTCGGCCTGATAGCCCCACAATGTCTCCGCCGCCGCGCTGTAGCGCAGGATCCGGCCATGTTCGTCGAACACGATCATCGGATCGGGCACTGTGTCGAAGATCGACCGCAACTGCGCTTCGCTCGCGCGCAGTGCGGCTTCGCCTTCCTCGCGCTCGGTAACGTCGAGCACCACGCCCACCGCGCGTGTAAGCGTACCGTCGGCATCGAAATAGGCGCGCGCCGATCCTTCCACCGAACGCGGCTGTCCGTCGGGTGGCAGGAAGCGGTACCGATAGTTGAAGTGTTCCGCGCGGTCTTCCATCACCTGGCGCAGGGTTGTGAGTATCCGGTCGGAATCCTCGGGATGAACCAATGCGATCCAGCTTTCGAAATCCCTGATGCTGCCCGGTTCCAGGCCCAGCCGCGTTTCGGCTCCCGGTGACCATTCGATCGTTCCGGTCGAGATGTTGAAATCGACCACGCCCAGCTGATGCGCCGCAGTCGCCACCGCCAGCCGCTCCTCGCTGGCGCGCAGTGCATCGACAGCTTCTACCGTCCGGGAAACATCAAGCATCGAAAGCACGCGCAGTACTTCTCCGTTGCGGTTGGCGAAGCGGCTGACACGTTCGATCACCGAGACTTCGGTGCCGTCCTTGCGCACTTCGACAAGTTCCTGCGTGTCGGTTCCGACATATCGGGGCAGGCCGGGCGCCCAATGCTGTTGGCAGCGCGACTGGAGCAGCGCGTACTTGTTGCGGCCCAGTGCCTCTTTCGCCGTCCAGCCGTAGAATTGCTCGCACCCTTTCGGCCAGTGGCGAATGGTGCCCTGTGAACTGACGATCGCGATCGATGCGTGATCGAGCGTCCGGTTCAGCTCGGCCATGCGTTCGTGATCGCGCCCGACGCGGCGCAGGGCCCAAATGGCGAAGGCGGCGATGATGACGATATTGCCGACCACCACCGCCAGTTCGCGCGCCGCGGGCGTCAGCAACTCGAGATTGCTGAGCATGATTTCCGCCAGCGACGGCAGCGTCGGCAGCATAAGCATCAGCGGCAGCAGCGATCGTGCGAGCCGCCAGCTCGGATCGGTTTCGGACTGGCCGTCCTTCCAGTTCAGTCGGATGTTCCAGACGACAATCGCCACCGAAACCGTGATCGCCGAAAGCGACCCGGGCAGCGAGCTTGCGAACAGCCCCTTCTGACCCAGCGCGTGCGAAGCGAAAAACGCCAAAGGGACGGCGACCACGGCGAGGCTGATCGCGGCGCTCGCCACGACGCCGGCTGTCTCGCTCTGTCTCCAGGTCGCCCGGCCCGAGGCAAAGGCCGCCATCGCCAGCAGGATGAAGGTCACGGCGGAATTCTCGCCCGGCATGATGTTCGGGTCCGAGGGGATTCCCGGAAGTGCCGCCAGGCCGATAGTGATCAGCGCGACGAGAGGGGGGACACTCCACAGCGCGTATGCTGCGCGTTTTCGGTCGGCGAACAGCGCGCTCATGCCGGCTGCGAGCGTGGCATAGCCCAGTGCGGTAAGCGGGCTGATCGGAAGTCGGTCGGCACCGAAGCCCCGCAGCCAGGGTAGCGGGAATATCCACCCCATCAACGCCGTGAAGCTGCATATAAATGCAAGCACGGCGAAAGAGTGTGCGGTAATCGTGGCGCCTTGCTCGGCAAGCGAAAACGATTTTTTTACTGTATTTCTATTCGATTCAATCGACACGCCCCTGGCCCCTGACCTTGGCCGATTGGTTCTAGCGGGAAAATATCATCGGTACAAAAGAAACCGTGCGCCGGGATGCCGGTGTTGTCGGCGGGGCCGGGTTTGGCTTGCCATTCGCGGCGTCCCGCGCGATCAATGGCGCAGGGGCTTCCCGCGCGGGGAGCGTGCGGGGAGATTGCATTTTGTTGCGAATGACGATCGCGATCGGTGCCGCGGCCACGCTGATGGCCTGCACACCGGATAGTGGCGGAACGCAGAGTGCCGGCAGCAGCGCCGCGACGCCGGGCAAGGGCGGGGAGAGTTACTCACGCGACCCCTATCCCTCGACCTATCATCGCTATCCGGGGGTGCCGACGCTGGTCACCAACGTCACGATCCTCGACGGCGAGGGCGGGCGTATCGAAAACGGGTCGATCCTGTTCCGCGACGGCGAAATCGCCGAAGTAGGCACCGATATTGCCGCCGGTCCGGGCGTGACCGTGATCGACGGCACGGGCAAATATGTAACGCCAGGCATTATCGACGTGCACAGCCATCTCGGCGACTATCCGTCGCCGGGCATCGGTGCGTTGTCCGACGGCAATGAGGCGACCAGCCCGACCACGCCCGAGGTATGGGCCGAACACAGCGTCTGGCCGCAGGACCCCGGCTTTTCGCGCGCGCTCGCAAATGGCGGGGTCACGACGCTGCAGATCCTGCCCGGATCGGCGAACCTGATGGGCGGCCGTTCGGTGACGATCAAGAATGTCTATGCCCGCACCGTGCAGGGGATGAAATTCCCCGACGCGCCCTATGGCCTCAAGATGGCATGCGGCGAAAATCCCAAGCGCGTCTACGGCAGCCGCGGCCGCATGCCTTCGACGCGGATGGGCAATATCGCCGTTGATCGCGAAACTTGGGCGCGCGCGCAGGAATATGATCGCAAATGGGATAAATATGAGGAGGAGGGCGGCGACAGTCCCCCCTCGCGCGACATCGCGATGGATACGCTGCGCGGCGTGCTCGATGGCGAGATCCTCGTTCACAATCACTGCTATCGCGCCGACGAAATGGCCATCGTCATGGATATGGCCAAGGAGTTCGGATATCACGTCTCCGCTTTCCACCACGCGGTGGAAGCGTACAAGATCGCCGATCTGCTGGAGGCGAACGACACCTGCGCCGCGGTCTGGGCGGACTGGTGGGGCTTCAAGATGGAAGCCTATGACGAGACCGACGCCAATCTCGCCATCCTTGAACATCAGGGCGCGTGCGGGCTGATCCATTCGGACGATGCCAACGGCATCCAGCGGCTCAATCAGGAAGTTGCCAAGGCGCGTGCCGCCGGGCTCCGTGCGGGAATCGCGATTTCGGAGGAACAGGCCTGGACCTGGGCGGCGATCAATCCCGCCCGCGTGCTCGGCATCGCCGACAAGACCGGCAGCCTCAGGCCCGGCAAGATGGCCGATATCGTGCTGTGGAACGGCAATCCGTTCAGCGTCTATACCCGGCCGCAAATGGTCTGGATCGACGGCGCGCTGATGTATGACATGAACGACCCGAGCCGACGCCCGGTGTCCGATTTCGAGCTCGGCCAGCCGGGCGGGGGGAGTTTCAATTGATCCGGCGTCTGCTCATTGCCGCGGCGGCCATCGCCGCCGCGCCGCTTGCTCCCGCTGCCGCGCAGGACGTGGCGATCACCAATGCAAAGCTCGTCATCGGCACTGGTGACGGTCCGGTTGAGGGCGGCACTGTCGTCATTCGCGGCGGCCGCGTCATCGCGGCCGGGCAGGGCGTGGCCGTGCCCGCCGGAATGGATACCGTCGATGCCGGCGGCAAATGGGTGACGCCGGGCATCTTCGCCGGCTTCACCCGGCTCGGCATCGTCGAAATATCCGGCGTCGGCCAGACCAACGACACCGCGGCGGGCGATTCGCCTTTCCACGCCGCGATCGACGTCACGCCTGCAGTCAATCCGCGCACGTCCTCGCTCGCGCTCAACCGCGCCGAGGGACTTACCCGGGCGGTCGTCGCTCCCGATACGGGCAGCGCGATGTTCGCGGGGCAGGGCGCGATCATCGATCTCGGCGCGGACATGGATGCGGTCACTGTCCCGCGCGCCTTCCAGTTCATGGAATATGGCGAAGCCGGTTCGCGCGAGGCCGGGGGCAGCCGTCCCGCCGCCTATGCCTTTCTGCGCACGGCGCTGATGGAGGCCCAGGATTATGCGCGCAGCCCGCGCAGCTTCGCCGATCGCGGGCCCGATGCCTTTCTCACCCGGCTCGATGCCGCCGCACTCGCGCCGGTTGTGCAGGGCAAGGTGCCGCTGATGGTGCATGTCGAGCGCGGGTCGGACATTCTGGTGATCCTGGGCCTGCGCGAGGAGTTTCCGCGCCTCAAGCTCGTGCTGGTCGGCGCGACCGAGGGCTGGACCGTCGCCTCGCAGATCGCGGCGGCGGGCGTGCCGGTGATCGCCAAGCCGCTGGCCGATTTGCCCGACAGCTTCGAAAGTCTCGCCGCGACCCAATCGAATATCGGCCGCATGCTCGCGGCGGGCGTCACTGTCGCGATCGGCACGATCGGCAGCGATGAAAGCCATCAGGCGCGCTGGGTGAAGCAATATGCCGGCAATCTCGTCGGTCTGGCACGCATTCCCGGCGCCAGCGGCCTCGAATGGGGGCAGGCCTTCGCCGCGATTACGTCCGGCCCCGCCGAAGCGCTCGGCATGGCCGGGCAGTTCGGGTCGCTGCGCCCCGGGCGGCATGGCGATGTCGTGATCTGGGACGGCGACCCGCTCGAAATCGGCACCAATGCCGTCGCGGTTTATATAGACGGTGTCGCCCAGCCGCTCGAAACCCGCCAGCAACTGCTGCGCGACCGCTATCTCAGCCCGCCCGACGATCAGCTTCCCAATGCCTATCGGCGGTGAGGAACCGCGAGGCGGCTGCTGCATTGCCGACAGAAGAGAACCGATTGCGAGGAGACTGGAAATGAACCGCTTGATGATTGCCGCGACGGCGGCCGCTGCGCTGGCGCTCGGTGCTTGCGGTGAAACGCCGGAAACCAATGGTGCCGCTGCGGAAAACAGCGCTGCCAACGACAGCATGATGATCAACGGCGTTGCGACGAATGTGCAGAGCGTCGTGCTCGAAATGGGGGACGGTCAGCGCAATGTTGTGCTGTTCCGTGCGCTCGACGATGCCGGTGTGAATTGCCAGGGCGTGACCGAATCCGAACGGATCGAGGACAATAACGGCCAGCCGACCTGGCGCGCGACCTGCACCAACGGCACGATGCACCTTGTTTCGATCACTGCCGACGGCACCGCGCATACGGTCAGCCGCAACGACTGATCCGCCGATATCGCGGACAGCGAAATTGGGCTAAGCGCTCGCGCATGGAGCTCTGGCCTGATTCCGAACCCGCGACGCGCCGCGAAAGCCTGGCGGGCCGCGTAGGCGTTTGGCTGCGGGCGCGTTGGGCGGCGTTGCGGCCCGCTTCGTCCGCCACGGCGGGTGCCGGTGCACGAGGGGCCACCACGGCGCTTCTGCTGTTCGCCATCGGACCGGTTCTGTTCCTGTGCAGCACGCTGCTGCTGACCGCCTGGATCGACGCCCGCAATGCGGCTCTGCGCAAGCAACTAGCACCGCGGATCGCCGCGGAGCGGCAGGAGCGTGCAATTCGCCACGCGGTGCAGCGGCTGACCAGCAACGCCTCACCCGGGACCGTGATTGAAGCGGTTGCCAAGGGCTTGCCCGACGACGCGTTTGTCGCAGGTATGGAGCGCAGTCCCGACGGCATCGTGTTCATCAGGATCGAAGGCCCCGACCCTGAACGGACCATTGCAGCGTTGCATGACGAGCCGATGCTTGCCGGGCTGCGCGCCACCGACCAGCGACCGGGCCATCGGGGGATGGTGGTCTTCGTGGCGGGACGGCCGGAATGACGGCGCGTCCGATATGGCTGTGGGCAGCTGGCGGATTGCTCGCTGCACTGGTGATATTGCCGGTGCTTCCCAGGGCACTGGAAGGTCTTGCCGCTGCCCGCACCGAGCATGCGCGCCTAGCCGCGATCGCCGAACGCCCGCCGATCGAGACGGGAGCGCTGGTCGCCGAACAATGGCGCGCCGGGCAAGCTGACGGCCTGGCCGCCACGCGGGCGCTGGCGCATCGCATCCGCACGCGCGCTGCCGCGGCGGGCCTGCTGGTCGAACAGATCGAAGCGCGCCGCGCTCCCGAAGGCTTGGCGGCCGTGGCGCTGCGCGTATCGGGATCGGAGAAATCAGTGATCGCCTTTGCCGACCGGCTCGATCGCGAGCCGCCGATCGTGCGTTTCGATCAATGGAACATCTCGGCGCAGGGCGATGGCGTGGTGCGGATGGGCGCGATTGCAGTGATGGTTTGGCAATGATGGATCCCCGGATCATCGCAGTCGCGGTTGTGGCGGCGGCCGGCGCCGCGTTGCCGTTTTTTCTGGCTCCGGGAACGTCGCCGGTCCGTTCCGTCTATTCGGGTGCGAGCGGGCCCGTCGCCGTCGCTTCGCCCGCCCCGCTGGTCGCTGCCTATGCCCGCCCGGTCTTCGCCGCGCCGGAAGCGGGAGATACGCTCCCGGCCGACGCGCCCGATCTGGTGGGTATCGTCGGGCGACTGGGCGATGGTGCGGTGGCGCTCGTCCGCCTTGCCGACGGATCGAGTCGCACGCTGGAAATCGGCCAGAGCGTCGACGGCTGGCGGCTGACCGCGCTGGCGATCGACGCGGCGTCGTTCACGCGCGGCGGCCGTCAGATTCGCGTGCCGCTGGCGACGGAAGACGCGGTTCAGTAAATTCCGTCGATTTCGACTTTCAACCGCGGCCGGGGCGGGCGCAGCAACAGGCTGCGATGCTCGCGGTTCTCCGCTTCCTCGGCGCGCAGCCGGGCATAGCGATCGGCAGCGGCGGCCGAAGCATCGTCGCCGTCGCGCAGGATGGTCGGCTTTAGGAAAATGAACAGGGTCCGCTTGGTATGGCCCTCCTGCCGCGATCGGAACAGCTCGCCGATGATCGGAATCTGCCCCAGGACCGGCACCGCGCTCACCACCTGCTGATAATCGTCCGATGTCAGGCCGCCGAGCACGATCGTGCTGCCGTTGTCGGCGAGGACGGTCGTGGTCACCGAACGCTTGCTGGTGATGATGTCGGCGGCGCTGCTCACCTGAACCGGCGCGATCGAGGATGCTTCCTGCGTCACGTCCAGCCGGATCGTGTCGCCCGCGTTGATGCGCGGCAGCACGCGCAGGGTGATGCCCACATCCTTGCGCTCGATCGTGGTGAACGGTGTGGCGTCGGCATTGTTGGTCAGGATCGAGCCGGTGACGAACGGGACTTCCTGTGCCGCGACGAACTGGCCCACGCCATTGTCGATCACCGTGATCTGCGGCACCGAGAGCAGGTTGGCGCGAGTCGAGGTCGCCAGTGCCTGGACGAGGATCGAGAAATCGTCGCCGATCGCGACATTGCCGGTGAAGCCGTTGGTGAGCAAATTGCCCGCCGGAACGCCGAGCAGCGACAGGATCGTGCCGAGCGAGGGGCCCGGCGTTCCAAACGACGTGCCGGCGCCTTCGATATCGTCGAGCACGGCGCCGCTGGTGCCGAGCTGAACCGCGAGTGATTCGGCATCGTCGCCGGTGATTTCGGCAATCGCTGCTTCGATCAGCACCTGCGGGCGGCGGACGTCGAGCTCGACGAGCAATTCCTCGATCGTCGCGATCATCGCCGGGGTGCCGCGCACGACGATAGCGTTGATCTCGGGCGCGGGCTGCACGGTCAGGTCCGGCGTGGAGAAACCGGCTGGGGTTTCCTGGCGGCTTGTCGTCACCTGGCCCTGCGCGGTGCTTGCAGCGGCGGCTTCCGCCGCGCTGAACTCGCCGCCATTGCCGGAGGTCAGGTTGGACAGCGCCTGGGTGGGGTTGGTGCGGTTGGGCGATCCGCCCGAAAGGCTGCGCGCGACCGGGTTGGTCGCTTCGGATTCGATGCCCAGCGTGCCGCGCAGCACTTCGGTCACCATTTCCGCATCGGCATAGGCAAGGCGGAAGACGCGCGTGGTGGGCGTTGCGCCGCCCGGTTCGTCGAGCGAAGCGGCGATGCGGCGCGCCTCGGCGACGGCGGCGGGCGTGCCGCGCACGATCACGGTGTTGCTGCGCACATCGGCTGCGATCCGCGTCCCACCCACGGTCTGCTCGCCGCCGCCCATCACGCCTTGCAGCGTTTCGGCGACCTGCGCGGCATTGCCGTGGCGCAGCGTGATGCTGGCGAAGCTGGCGCCGCTGCCGCCGTCGAGATCGCGGACGATCGCTTCGATGCGGCGGACATTGTCGGCATAGTCGGTGACGACGATCGCATTGGGGCTGGTCAGCGGCTCGACGCTGCCGAAATTGGCGACCAGCGGGCGGACGACGCGCGCGGCCTCGCCGGCGGGCACGTTCGACAGGCGGATCATCCGCGTGGTCAGTTCCTGCCCGCCCGTGCCGCGCGTCGGCGCGCCGCCGTCGCGCACGGCGTTCGCCTGAGGCACCACGCGCCATGCCCGGCCCGATCGCACCGCCGCATAGCCGTTCGCGCGCAGCACCGACTGGAACAGCTCCCACACGCCCGCACGCGACAGCGGCTGGGCCGAGGTGACGGTGACGACGCCCTTTACCGCGGGATCGAGGATCAGCGTGCGCCCGGTGATGCGCGAAATCTGTTCGGCGACATCGGCGATTTCCACGCCGCGCATGTTCACGACGATATCGGCTGCATCCTGCGCCGGGACGGTCTGCGCCATCACTGCCGCGGGCGGGGTCAGCAGCATTCCGGCAGCCGCCAGCATGGGAATGGAGAAGCGGATCAGATGCACGGAGCTTTCCCTAGCGAATGGGCATGGTGATGGTTAGCCGGGTACCTTGGCGGTTCACTGTGACGCTGGCGTTACCACTGGCCTGCGCGCCCTGGATTGCCGCCGCTGCCGAAGCGGGATCGTTGACCGCGGCGCCGTTGACTGTCTCGATCACGTCGCCCGGTTGCAGGCCCGGCGGCGGGCTGTCGCCGATGCGCAGCCCTTGCTCGGTCGGCGTGGCGTCGAACCGCTGGAGCAGCGCGGCGGGATTTGCCGCATCTGGCGCCGAAGGTGCGGGCCCGGATGCAGGCGCCGATGCCTGCGCCTGGCGTTGTTCGGGCGACAGCGTCGGGTCGGGGAAATAGAGCGCTTCCACGCGCCCGCCATTTTCGATCACCACGCGGTCGCGCAGGATGCTGCGGATCGTGCTGCCGCTCACGCGATCGCCTACGGCGAAGCTTTCGGCCGGGGCGCCCTCGACCGAAATATAGGCAGTGGAGAGCGAAGCGGGAATGGCGGCGACCACGCCCTTGAGTTCGAGCGGCAGGCCCGTGCGCTGCGTCGCCTCGCCGACGGCGGGCTTGCCGAACGGGGCAAGGGCAAGCGCCGGCGCGATATCGGGCGCGGGCGCCGAAGCGCCGCCGGACGGCACCGTGATCGCTCCCGTGCCCGCATGGCCTGCGATGCGCCAGGTCAGCCCGGCCAGCGCGAACGCCAGCGAAACCACCACCGCACCGGTCAGCAGCGTCAGCGCGATGCGTGCCTGGCGCGGGGAAAGGGCGAATCGCTGCATCATCGGCGGCGTGCGTCCACGAAGCCGTCGAGCGTTGCAAGCGGCGATTCCTCGCCCGGCGCGCGCACGGCGATGCGGACGCGCTCGATCTCAGGATCGTCGGTGCGCTCGCGCTGCGTATCGACCTGCCAGTCCTGGTTCAGCATCGTCACCGTCCCCGGCATACCCGTCGCGCCGAGCGACAATTCCGCCAGCCGGTTTTCCGCGACCCACATCGCTGTCGCGCGCCGTTCCAGTCCGCGCGTCGAATCGATGTGCGATTCCACCGTGCGGGTAAGGCCGACTGCGGCAATGGCGAGTACCGTCAGTGCCACCAGCGCCTCGATCAGCGAAAAGCCGTTCGGCGCGGGGGCGGGGGGCGGCAGGCTCATGTCGCCGGTTCCGGTGCGGGGGCGGCCGTCGCCGTCAGTCCGTCGAACGTCACCATCCAGCGCTGCTCGCCGCTTTCGATCGTGGCGAGCAGCGGCTGCCCCGCGCCGTCGACGCCCAGCACCACCGGCGGATTGACGTTCAGCGTCATCACGATCCCGCCGGGCAGCTGGTGAAATCCGAAAGCCTCGCCGGTCCGTTCGGTCAGCCCGCCCGGGCTGTAATCGGAAAAGCCGTAACCGTCCTCGCGCACGGTGAAGGCGATCATGTGATCGCCGAGCATCGCATCGTCCGCCGCCGCCTGAAGCTGCGTCGCCAGCCGCCGCGCCTCGGTTTCGACATTGGGTGCGCGCGTAACCGCGCCGATCCCCAGCGAAACCGCGCCGGCGGCGACCCCGATGATGGCGAGGACGATCAGCATCTCGATCAGAGTCATGCCCGCCTCGCCCGCGCGCGGTGCGCGGCCTTGCGGCATGTGCAGATGATTTCGGACGGCGATCCTCACGCTGCCGAACCCACTCCCTCCCCATGCCGGCTAAAAAAGCCGACGTTCAGGCCTGTACCAGAAGCCATGCACGCGGTCGATTGACCGCGGCTCAGCCCTCGATATCGGCGTCGACGCCTTCGCCCCCCGGCTCGCCGTCGCGGCCCAGCGACTTCAGCGAGAAGCGCGCGCCTTCATTGGTATAGACATAGGGGTTGCCCCAAGCATCGAGCGGTGGCGAATCGAGATAGCCGCCCGAGGACCACGCGGTCGGCACCGGTGGCGTGCTGGGCTTTTCGACCAGCGCCTGCAACCCCTGCTGCGTCGTGGGATAGACGCCGTTGTCGAGCCGGTAGAGCTTCAGCGCCCCCGAAATGGCACTTATGTTCGTTTTCGTCGTGGTGACGCGCGCCTCGTCGGGGCGATCGATCACGTTCATTGCGATCATGCCGCCGACAATCGCGATGATCACCAGAACGACCAGCATTTCGATGAGGGTCAGGCCCGTTTCGCCGGGGGCGGGACGCTTGCGGTCCGCGGGACGGACTGTCAGGCTGTCACAAAATTGTTGGAAAACTATGCGCATCGCGGTCCCATGCGTTCACTCGATGAAAATACTATGACAATCGACGAAGCGGATGTCGCCGCGCCGGATCGTGTCGGCGGTGTGTGGCTGCTCGGCGGCGACGTGCCCAGCATAGTCGAGGCAGAGGGCCCGGCAACCCTGCTGGTGCCCGCCGAATCGGTGCGGTTGATGGCAGTCGACCTGCCGCTGTCCTCGCGCACGAAGCGGCTCGAGGCATTGCCCTTCGCGGTCGAGGACCAGATCGCCGAGTCGATCGATCAGGTCCATCTGGCGCTGGGCGAATCGCTGGGCGACAAACGCTATCTGGTCGGTGTCGTCCGGCGCGAGACGATGGAGCGCTGGCTCGCCACCGCGTCGGAATATGGTCTGGGCGGTGCGGCGATGGTTCCCGACGCGCTGGCCTTGCCCGGCGTGGACGCGGGCCGGTGGTGGATCGATTGCGATGCCGGCCGGGCGATGGTGCGCACCGGCGAAGGCGGTTTTGCCTGCCGGGTTTCGCTGCTGCGCTCGGCCTGGGAAGCCGCCGGACGACCGGACTTTTCGTGGAGCGGCGATGCCCCGCCCGAGGAGATGGCCGGGCATGGTTCGCAAGCCGCGATCGATCGCGACGGTTTGCTCGCGCGGCTGGCGAAGCCCGCGCTCGACTTGCGGCAGGGCGAATATGCGCGCGGCGGCGCGGGCGGACCGCTCTGGCGGCGCGCGGCGTGGATCGTCGGGATCGGCGTGGCGGCGCATGCGGCGATCGCGCTGGCCGATACGGCGATGCTCCATGTCATCGCCGATCGCCGCGAGGCCGAAACCCGCGCGCTGGTGGCGCAAATGGCGCCGCAGGTGACGCTGGGCGAGGACCCGGTCGATGCCGTCACCGAATTGCTCCCTGTCGGCGGAGGGGGCGCCGTGCCGCAACTGTTCCTGCCGACGCTCTCGCGCATCTCGGGTGCGCTCGCGCCGATCGGCGGCGGCCTGCGGATGCAGGCGATGGCGTTCCAGGCCGATACGCTGACGCTCGATTTCGCCGCCGACGACACCGGGCTGGCCGCCCGTATCGAAACCGCGCTGCGATCGGCGGGGGTCGCCGCCAGCGTTGCGGAGTCGCCCGACGGCACGATCCGCGTTACGGCGAGCGCCGCATGAGCCGCTTTCGCTCCCCCGCGTTCGACAACGCCCTTGCCCGCGCCGCCGACTGGTGGAACGGCCTCAGTTCGCGCGAACGCTGGATGGTCGGCGGGCTGGGCGTGTTCCTCGGCCTGCTGATCCTGATCTACGGTGTGGTGAAGCCGCTTCAGGCCGCGCGCGCCGACGCGCTTCAGGACATTCGCACCTATGAGACGCTCAATGCGCGCATTCGCGCCGCCGGCGCGCTTTCCGCCGCGCCGCCTCCCGAAATGCGCAGCGGAACGCCGGTCGATATCCTCAACGCCGCGGCGCAGGCCAGGGGAATCGACGCCGTCGTCATCGCCACGCCCGAAGGCGCGCGCGCAGAAATCGCCCGGGGCGGTTACGATGCGATCCTCGGCTGGATCGCCGATATTTCGACCAGCAGCAGCCTGAAGCTGACGCGCGCCGACATCCGTCGCGGCACCGCGCCCGGTCAGGTGAGCGCCACCGTGGATTTCGCCCAATGAACGAACCGCTGACGCTGCCCGGAACGGGCCATGAACCGCGCACGCTCCCATATGGTTTCGCACGCCGGCAGGGGGTGCTGCTGCGCCCGGGCGCGACGGGAGGGATCGAGTGCGTCCATCGCCATGACGCCGCGCTCGACGCGTTGCTCGAAGTGCAGCGCGTGGCACCCGAAGCGGCCTTTCACGCCGTCGATGAAGAAGGGTTCGCCGCCGCGCTTGCCAGTGCCTATGCCGATCGCGGCGGCACCGCCGATCTCGATCTGGGCGACATGGACCTTGCCTCGCTGGCCGATAGTGCGGCGGCGGTCGACGACTTGCTCGAAACGCGCGACGATGCGCCGGTCATCCGGTTGATCAACGCGCTACTGCTCGAGGCAATCAAGGAAGGCGCATCGGACGTTCACATCGAAACGCAGGAAAAGCGGCTCGTCGTCCGCCTCCGCGTCGATGGTGTGCTGCGCGATATGATCGAGCCGCCGCGCGCCCTGGCACCGCTGCTCGTCAGCCGCATCAAGGTGATGGCGAAGCTCGATATCGCGGAGAAGCGCGTGCCGCAGGACGGCCGCGTGACATTGCGCATCGGCGGCCATGATGTCGACGCGCGCGTTTCGACCATCCCGACGCAGCATGGCGAGCGCGTGGTGATGCGCCTGCTCGAACGCGGGTCGATGAAGCTCGAACTCGGCGGACTCGGGATGAGCGAGCGCGACTGCGCCGTTTTCGGCCGGCTGCTCGAACGCCCGCACGGCATCCTGCTCGTCACCGGCCCGACCGGATCAGGCAAGACGACCACGCTCTACACCGCGCTGACTCGCCTCAACGACCGCAAGCGCAATGTGATGACGGTCGAAGACCCCATTGAATATGAGCTGGCGGGTATCGCCCAGACCCAGGTAAATCCGCGCACCGACATGACCTTCGCGCGTGGCCTGCGCGCGATCCTGCGTCAGGACCCCGATGTCATCATGGTCGGCGAAATCCGCGATCAGGAAACCGCGCAGGTCGCGGTCCGATCGGCGATGACGGGCCATTTCGTCCTTTCGACTCTGCACACCAATTCGGCGGTGGGATCGGTGACGCGCCTGATCGACATGGGCGTCGAGCGCTACTTGCTCGCCCCGATGGTCGTCGGGCTGTGCGCGCAGCGGCTCGTGCGTCGCCTCTGCCCCGAATGCCGCCGCAAGGACGAAGCGACCGAGGCCGATTCGGTGCTGCTCGGCGGCGCGATCAAGCCGGGCAGGAAGCTGTGGCGCGCGGTCGGGTGCGACCAGTGTCATGGCGAGGGCTATCGCGGTCGCGCGGGTCTCTACGAAGTCATCGCAGTCGACGAGAAATTCCAGACGATGATCCACGAAGGCGCGTCCGAAGCCGAGCTGGAACGCTACGCCCGCAAGGACAATCCTGGCCTGCTCGATGACGGCATCGCCAAGGTGAAGGACGGTGTGACCACCGTGGAGGAAGTCGCTCGCGTCGTTCGCGACGAGGGATAGGGATTTGCATTTGCGCCGCTGCCGTTAAGGATGCGCGCCATGACAGTCGATATCGCGGATCGGGGCGCTTCGGGCTGCCTGTGTTGCGGCAAGCAAGCGCTGGCGAGCGAGATTTCGGTCGTATCGCCCTATCTGGCGGACAAGGCATGGGGCGGTACGCCCGAACCGTGCCGGCTTTACCGGTGTCCCGATTGCGATTTCCGCTTCTACGATCGCGGACTGAGCGATGCCGAGGGTGCCGCCTATTACAGCGGGTACCGTGACGAGGCCTATTTTCGCGAGCGCAACCGGCACGAACCCTTTTACACCCGTGCCGCGCATGACGCGACCGGGGCGATGCTGGCATCGGACGAACGGCGACAGGGGCTGGATGCGGCATTGCGCGAAGCGGGGCTGGGTCCGCGCTTCGACTATGTCCTTGATTATGGCGGCGGCGACGGAACGTTGATCGTCAATCTGGATGCGGCACAAAAAGTGTCATTCGATCTTTCCGGCACGCCCGGGCGGCCCGGCGTGACCGTGATCGAAACGTCCGACGCACTGCCGGAGGGCGCCGATCTGGCAACCTGCGCGCAGGTGCTCGAGCATGTCTCCGATCCCGCCGCGCTGGTCGCGGATATCGCGCGGCTGCTGCGTCCGGGCGGCATGGCCTATCTGGAAGTGCCCGATCAGATCTGGCGGCGCATTGGCCCCGGGCGGATCGGGCGCGGCGCGATGGCGTGGCTTTCACGGCATCCGCGCCTGCTGCTCGCCGCCGATGTCTATGGCACTGCGTTTCGCGTGAAGACCGGCGTGCTGCCGCCCTTCGGCTTCGTGTCGATGCGCGAGCATATCAACTTCTATTCGGCCAGCGCGCTGCGCGAACTGGCGGAAGCGGCGGGGCTGACGGTCCGTGCCGAAGGGCGCGCCGCCAGCGGCAGCGCGAACGGAAGTTTCTGGCTGATCGCGGAAAAGCCCGCAGGATAGTCGAGCTGCCGGACCAGCGCAGCCCTTCCTCCCACCATGTTCGCCGCCGCGAACGATAGCGAAGGAGCGCATGCAATCTCCTGCCGTCATGCCGAGTGGCGTCATGCTAGACCTCGTCCCCCTGCTGGCAAGGTTCCGCGCCAGCGGCGAGGCAGCACAACGGGGCTGCTTCGCGCACTTCGTCGCTGTCCTACAGCGCGCCGATATGCTTATGGTCGCCACGATGATTCACCGCGCCGATCCGACCGGAAATTTCGCTGCCGAAATCGGCCTCGCGCGTGTGCGCGCGAGCGCGCGTACGCGCGCTACGTCGCGACCCGGTGCGAACTTCGACGCATTTCCGCGGGTTTGGGAGCACTGACATGCCGGCCTATGCCTATCGCGCCGCCGACAAGTCGGGCGCCGCCCGAAAGGGCGTGATCGAAGCCGTGAGTCCGGCGGCCGCGCGCGCCGCGCTGCGCGAACAGGCGCTGTTGCCGATCTCGGTGGAAGCGGCATCCGAACGCAGGCGCGGGCTGACGCTGCCGTCGCTGCGCGGGCGCGGGATCAGTGCGCGCAACCTTGCCACCGTCACGCGGCAGATCGCGACGCTGGTAGGTTCCGACATCGCGATCGAGGAAGCGCTACGCCTGATCGCGTCGCAGGCCGAACAGCCCGCCGTCAGCACGCTGCTGCTCGATGTTCGCGCCGCGATCCTGGACGGGCGCAGCTTCGCGTCGGCGCTTGGCCAGCATCCCAGGGCATTTCCCGAATTCTATCGCGCCTCGGTCGCTGCGGGGGAAGCGTCGGGAAAGCTGCCAAGCGTGCTCGAACACCTCGCGGAATTCGTGGAGAACCGGCAGGCGAACGGGCAGAAGCTGCAGCTGGCGCTGCTCTATCCCGCGCTTCTGGCACTGGTTTCGTTTGGCATGATGGTGTTGCTGCTCGTCTATGTCGTGCCCGATATCGTGCGCGTCTTCGTCAGCCGGGGGGCCGATCTGCCCTTTCTCACGCGCGCGCTGATTGCGGTTAGCTGGTTCCTGCAAACCTTCGGCCTCTGGCTGCTGCTCGGCATTGTCGTGGGCGGGTTGATCCTCGGCCGATGGGCGCGCGTGCCGAAGAACCGATTGACGCTGCATCGGCTGTTCAACGAACGTTCGCCGCTGCGCCGCTTTTCCCGCCAGCTCAACGCCGCGCGGTTCGCGGGCAGCCTGGCGACGCTGGTCGGCAGTGCGGTGCCGCTGGTCGAGGCGCTTCAGGCGGCGGCGGCGGTGACGCCCAACCACCATGTCCGCGAAAAGACGCTGGGCGTGGCGATGCGCGTGCGCGAAGGGATGAGCCTGCGCGCGGCGATGCAGGAATCGGGCGTCTTCCCCTCGATGCTGACTGCGATCGTCGCGTCGGGCGAATCCAGCGGCAAGCTGGCACCGGCGCTGTCACGCGCGTCGGGCGAGCTGGAGCGCGAACTCGATGCGCAGGTCACGACGCTCGTCGCGCTGGCGGAACCGCTGGTGCTGCTGGTGATGGGCGGCCTTGTGCTGATGATGGTGCTCGCGATTCTGCTGCCGATCATCAGCCTCAACGATCTCGTCGCGATGTGATGCGGCGTTCGGGGGCCAGCGTGAACCGATCAGAACTGCGTCTGGATGCTCGCCCCCGGGGGAATGCCGAGAAAGGGCAGGGTGGTCGCGCCGTCGCGCGTCGCGCTGATTTCCATCGCGCCGCTTTCGCTCAGCACCGCCGAAACCAGTGTGTTGCGCCGCTGCGTCGCCGGGGTCAGGCGGATGCGCGATTCGCTGCCGATTGCGCGGGCATCGAAATAGAGCGCGGGGACGGGCGTGGCGGCACCGCCGGTCGTCCGGCAATTGCCCGGATCGGTCACGGCATTGCCCTGCATCATCTGCCCCGAACCGCCCAGCGCGATGCGCTCCATCTGCACCTGCATCGCGAAGTCGCACGAAAAGGGCAGGCGCGCACCCATCAGCCGCAACAGGCTGGCGTCGGCCGCGCCACCGACTTCATCGAGCACGACGCGGCCCGGCCGCATCAGCATCCGGCCGCCCAGATCGGTGTTCGGCCCGGTCGCGTGCCAGTCTGCGGCGAAGCCGAGGCTGGTCAGCGATCGCAGCGGCGCGAACCGCCAGCGCAGCGTGCTGCCCCCGGCAATGCCGACTTCGCCATTCCACAAGGTGCCCGATACGCCGGTGCGCCAGGGATGGTTCTTGAACGCCACGCTGGCGGGCATGGTAACGAGCATCGCGAGCGCATAGGAGGCTATGCCGAGCGCCGCGAAAAGGATAATAGGCCGCCGTGCGCCTGACCCCTCGCCTGGATTCGCCCGTGAACCGCCGTCGGCTGCTTCGCGCCGCCGGTTCGGGGATCGTAGCGTCAACGGCATTTGCCTCACTCCCTGGTTTTGCCGCCGACCGCGAGGACAAGCGGCCGCTGGCGCTTTTGTTGCCGCTCACCGGCGCCCATGCGCAGCTGGGGCTTAGCATGCGGCAGGCGGTGTTGCTCGCCGAAAAGGCGGATCTGGTCCAGGCATATGACACTGGTGGGACAGCGCAGGGCGCGGCCGATGCGGCGGCGCAGGCGCTGCGTCGCGATCCGGGCATGATCCTGGGCCCGCTTACCGCAGAGGAGGTTCCCGCCGTCACCGGCACCGTGGCCGGGCGTGCGCCGATCATTTCCTTCACCAACGACGCATTGAAGCGCGCGCCGGGAAGCTGGGTGTTCGGCATCACTCCGGCGCAGGTCACCAGTGCGATCCTGCGCTATGCCCGCGGGCGCGGGGTTCGCGTTGTATCCGTGGTGGACGATGGATCGGCCTGGAGCGCGGCCTGCGCAGTCGAGGCGGGGCGGATGGAACATGAAATCGGGCTGCGCGTCAGCGTGATCGCGCCGACTGGAGAGCAGCCGCTGTTTACGCTCGAGGACGCGCCCGATGCGGTGCTGCTGCCCGGCAGCGGCAATGCGACGCTTTCGGTGGCGCGCCGGCTTCGCGGCAGCGGCGTGCAACTGCTTGGCACGCTGCAGGCGATCGACAACCGCCCCGATGCGCTCGACGCGCTCGATGGAGCGTGGATCGCCGGCCCCGATCCCGCGGCATTCGGCGATTTCGCCACCGAATATGAAGCCCGCAACGGCGGCAGTGCCGGCACGATCACGGCACTGGCCTATGACGCGGCCAAGATATGTCACGCGCTGCGCCAGCGCGACGCGCTGAGCGGCGAGGGGCTGCTGACCAGTCAGGGGTTTCGCTGCGTCACCGGCGCGGTGCGCTTTCGTACTGACGGCAGCGTGGCGCGCGATTTCGCGATCCTGCTCGCGTCGGCCAATGGATATGAGAAAGTGGCGGCGAGTTCGGGGGCATGAACGCCCGTCCGCGCGAATCCGGGCGGGAAGCCGGTTTCACGCTGATCGAGGTGATGGTGTCGCTGGGCCTGTTCGCGCTGATCGCGGTGGCGGGACTGGCGATGGTCGACGGCATATTGGGGGTGGGCGAGCGCACCGAAGTGCGGCTTGACCGGCTCGGCCAGCTGCAGCGGACGACCTATGTCATAACCGACGATCTCGATCAGATCGCGCGGGGGCCGATCAGCGGCGATGCCGCCGGCATCGGCTTCACGCGCGCCGCGCCCGGTTTCGGCGGCGCTCCGGTGGCGATGCGCTATCAGTTGAATGGCGGCACGCTGGTCCGCAATATCGGCGGGATGCCCCAGCTGCTGCTGCCCGGCGTCACCGCGATGCGCTGGCAATATTGGGACGGCGAATGGCAGGATCGCTGGCCGATCGACGAAGCGCGGCCCGATGCCTGGCCGCGCGCCGTCGCGGTCGATCTGGAACTGGCGGGGCAGGGGCCGGGCAGCGGGACGCTGCGTCGCGTGATCGCCTTGCCCGCCCGGCCAGACGCTAAGCCGGAGCCGGCGGAATGAAGCGCGTGCGCCGTGAAGAGGACGACGAGACGGGGATGATCCTCGTCAACGTGCTCATGTTCGTGGCGATCGCCGCCAGCCTGGTGCTGTTGCTGATCAGTCACGAGCAGCTGGCGCTCGACCGGGGGCTGCGGATGCGTGAGGCCTCACGCGCGCTGGCGATCGTTCGCGGTGGCGAGCTTTCGGCGCGGGTCGCGCTGCGCCGCGATGCCGAACGCCAGCGCGAGCAGGCCGATCACGGGCGCGAAGCTTGGGCGCGTCTTTCCGAAAGCGGCGCTCCGATCGAAGGCGGGCGTTTCGACCTCGCCATCGCGGATGCGCAGGGGCGGTTCAACATCAACATGGTACGCACTGGTGCGGCGGCACCGATCGTGCTGTTCCGCAACATCGCCGCCAATGCCGGTGCCACGCCCGAACAGACGGTGCGGCTGATCGAGCTTGTCGTCGCTACTGGCCCGGTCACCGATCTGCGCCCGCTGCGGATGGCGGGAGTCGATCCGGCGGTGGCGGCGCGGCTGGAGCGGCTGGTGACGGCGCTGCCGGGCGAGACCGCGATCAACCTAAACGCAGCCGACCCGATGTTGCTGACGATCCTGTTCGGCGATAGCGGCGTCGCAGAACGGCTGGCGACCGTGCGCGAGCGGCAGGGATATCTCACACAGCGCGATCTGGAGGCCGAGCGCGTTACGATGCCTCGTGGCGCGGGCTTTGCCTCGGACACGTTCTGGGTTCGAACCCGCGCGACGATCGGCGACACTAGCCAGCAGGAAGCCGCTTTGATCCGCCGCCGGCTGACGGGCGACGGCGAATATGACGCCGTTCCCGTCGAGCGCTGGCGCGGCGCGGCAATCCCGCCGGATGCGCCGCAATTCGCGGCGCCGCACTAGGTGCGAAGGGCGAGCGCTCCAGCACTCGCCTTCCTCTGGGTCAGAACCAGCTTCGCAGGCCGAAGGTGAATGCGAATCCGCCGCTGGGTTCACCCTGTTGCCGGGCATAGTCGCGCGTATGCCCGAAGCTGCGTTCCCAGCTCACGCCGACATAAGGGGCGAATTGCGGCTCGATCGCATAGCGCAACCGCAGCCCGGCTTCGGCCGTCGACAGACCCGATCCGATCCCCAGTTCGGGAATGTCCTGCGCGGACAGATTCACTTCGGCGCGCGGCTGAAGGATCAGCTTCTGCGTCAGTCGCAGATCATATTCCGCTTCGGCACGCGCCGTGACATCGCCTTCGTTCGAAACGAAGAGAGCGCCATCGACTTCGAACCAATAGGGCGCGAGGCCCTGCACGCCGATGGCGAGATGCGTGCGATCCGGCCCGACGCCGAAATCCTGGCGCACGCCGATCTGCAGATCGAACCAGGGGTCGAGAGCATGGCTCCACAGCGCCTGTGCCTCGCCATGTTCGAGCGGTTCGCCGAAGCTGCCTTCGCCTTCGCTCTTGATCCACAGCTTGTCGATGTCGCCGCCATACCAGGCCTGGCCATCCCACAGATAGCCGTCATCGCCGTCCCGGGCGCGATATTCGACGCGGTCGATCAGCACCTTCGAGGTGAGGATCGCGCCCATCGCCTGTTCGGTCTGCGCGCGCGCGACCGCCATTGCCTGCGGGTCGAACACAGTGTCGGCGGCATGGGCCGGGCCGGTGCGTGCAGCCGGTGGCGGCCCGGCGACAGGCGGGTCCTGCGAGGACGCACCATGATCCATCATCGGCATGTCCTGCATCGCAGGATCGCCATGCTGCATCGGCATCGAATGGTCCTCCTCGGCAGGCGATTCGGCCTTTGGAGGAACCTGCATGTCATGCCCGGCATGCTGCGCGAGTGCGGGCGTGGCTACACCGGCGAGGAGAAGTGCGGCAAGATACTTCATCATGCGCCTCCCTCCAGCGGACGGACCGTGACGACACGCATCATCCCGGCATGCATGTGGAGCAGCAAATGGCAGTGAAATGCCCAGTCTCCGGGCTCGTCCGCGGTCAGATCGAAGCTGGCCGTCCCGCCGGGCTGGACGATGATGGTGTGCTTTTTCGGCTGGCGCGGGCCGTGGCCGTTGACGATCTCGAAGAAATGGCCGTGCAGGTGGATCGGATGCGCCATCATGGTGTCGTTGATCAGCTTCACCCGCACCCGTTCGTCGCGCGCGAAGCGGATCGGCTCGACGCCGTCGGAGAATTTCTCCCCGTCCATCGACCACATGAAGCGCTCCATATTGCCGGTGAGGTGCACTTCGATCATCCGGCTTGGCGCGCGGGTGTTGGGATTGGGCGTCAGCGCCATCAGGTCGCGATAATTGAGCACGCGGTGGCCGACATCCTCGAGCCCGAGGCCGGGATAGCCGGTGCGATCGACCGGCATCGGCGCGATCATGTCGACGCCGACGCCGACCGGGAAATCGACCGACGACTTGTCGCGCATGCCATGTTCCATCGCGCCGCCGCTGGACATGGCAGCACGATCCATGCCCGCCATGTCGTGCGTGCCGCCGGATTCCATGCCGCCCATGCCCATATCGGTCATGGTGAGAAGCGGGCGCCGGCGCAGCCCGGGCACTTCGCCTTCCATCCCCATGCGCGGCGCCAGCGTGGCGCGGGCATAGGTCGAACGATCTACCGATTCCGCCATCACCGTATAGGCGCGCTCGTCGGTCGGCGTGACGATCAAGTCATAGGTCTCGGCGGGCGCCATCTGCAGTTCGTCGACCGTGACCGGCCGGACATTCTGCCCGTCCACCGCGACAACTTCGAGCCGCAGGCCGGGAATGCGCAGGTTGAAGAAGGTCATCGCCGCCGAGTTGATCACGCGCAGCCGCACCCGCTCGCCCGGCGCGAACAGTCCGGTCCAGTTCTCCTGCGGCGAATGGCCATTGACCAGCAACGTCAGCGCCGCCTGGCTGACATCGGAAATGTCGGTCGGGTCCATCCGCATCGCCGCGAATTCGCGGAGCATTCCGCCCGACATGCGCTGCGCCGCCGCGTCGGGACCGAACAAGGTCGATTTGTGGCGATTGAAGAAGCCGCTTTCCTGCTTCAGCCGCGCGATGATGCTGTGCGGGTGGAGGAAGCTCCAGTCCGACAGCACCATCACATGCTCGCGGTCATAGGCGACGGGATCGGCGTCGGCGGGATCGATCACGATCGGTCCGTAATGGCCCTGTAGTTCCTGCAGCCCCGAATGGCTGTGATACCAGTAGGTGCCGTTCTGGCGGACGGTGAATTCATAGTCGAACGTTTCGCCGGGCCGGATACCGGGAAAGCTGACGCCCGGAACGCCGTCCATTGCGAACGGCACCAGCAGCCCGTGCCAGTGGATCGAGCTGTCCTCGTCAAGATGATTGGTGACGGCAAAGTGCACTCGCTGGCCTTCGCGCAGCCGCAGCAACGGTCCGGGCAGCGTGCCGTTCATCGTCACGGCATGGCCCGTTCGGCCGTCCACTTCGAACGGCGTGCGCGCGATATCGAGCGCGATATGCTCGCCGGACAGCGGGTTGCTGCCTTTGGCGGCAAGGCCCGGAGTGCCGCTCTGCGCCCAGGCGGGAAAGAGCGGAGCAAGGCCCATACCGGCCCCGCCAACGATCGCCGAGCGCAGCAGCATGCGCCGGCTCAATTCGGTCATGTTCATTGATAGTCTCCGGCCGCCGAAAGCGGCGGCTCCTGGCTGAAGGAAAGCGTCGGCTTCCGATCGGAAGCCGAACGAACCGTCAGCCCAGGCGCGGAGGCGGGGTGCCGGTGGGCAGGCGTGTTTCGGCCAGTGGCGCCTGCCGCGCCATCGGCGGCGGCGACCAGAGCCGTTCGGTCCGCGGCGCGACGATCGGCGTCGCCGGGGTAACCACCGCGCAGGTCGTCATACAATCGAAACCGGGGGCCTTTTCGGGCGCCTTGTGTCCTTCATGCGGCGGCATCGCCGGGCAATGTTCGGAGACAGTGACGTTCCCCGCCATCGCATGCGCCGGAGCACTCGCCATCACCATCCCGCTGCCGAGCAGCGCAACCAGCGTGCAGAATGCAATCAGGGGGCGAAGCAGCGACATCACTGGCAAAACTAGGCCCGCGACCCCAGCTTTGCAACGACCCACCGCTTAGTAATCCACCGGAGTCCCGCATGTCCGACTGTCACCACCACCAGCATGGCAATCATGAAGCGCCGGCGGATGGCACCGTGACCGACCCGGTCTGCGGCATGACCGTCGACCCGGCAAAGACCGAACATCATGCGCATCATGCGGGCGCCGACTATCATTTCTGTTCCGCCAAATGCCGCGAGAAATTCGTGGCGCGTCCCGAACTCTATCTCGACGTCGCGCAGCGCCCGCAGGATAGCGGGCCGAAAGACGTCGTCTACACCTGCCCGATGCACCCGGAGATCGAGCAGATCGGCCCGGGCAATTGCCCGATATGCGGCATGGCGCTCGAACCCAAGACCTTCACGCCGATGGAGGGACCGAGCGAGGAATATCGCGACATGCGCCGCCGTTTCATCGGATCGGCGGTGCTTACTGCGCCCTTGTTCGTGATGGTGATGCTGCGGCACTTCGCGCCCGGCACGCTGACATGGGTCGGCGGGCGCACGCTCGACTGGATCGAGCTGGTGCTGGCGACGCCGGTGGTGTTGTGGGGCGGTTGGCCCTTTTTCGTGCGCGGGTGGCAGAGCATCCTCAGCCGCCATTTCAACATGTTCACGCTGATCGCGGTCGGCACCGGCATCGCATGGGCCTATTCGATGATCGGCGTGCTCGCGCCGCAGATTTTCCCGCCCGCCTTTCGCGGGCCCGACGGTGGCGTCGGCCTCTATTTCGAGGCCGCCGCCGTGATCGTGACGCTCGTACTCGTCGGCCAGCTCCTCGAATTGCGCGCGCGCGAACAGACCGGATCGGCGCTGAAGGCGCTGCTCGACCTCGCACCCAAGACCGCGCATCTGGTCGAGAACCGCAAGGAACGCACGGTCCCGCTCGACGTAGTGCGCTCGGGCGACCGGCTCCGCGTCAAGCCGGGCGAGGCCGTGCCGGTCGACGGCGATGTGATCGAAGGATCGAGCAGCGTCGACGAATCGATGCTGACCGGCGAACCGATTCCGGTCGAAAAGGCGGCGGGCGACGCCGTCACCGGGGGCTCCATCAACGGGGACGGCAGCTTCGTGATGACCGCGACCAAGGTCGGCGCCGAAACCATGCTCGCGCGGATCGTCCAGATGGTCGCCGAGGCACAGCGCAGCCAGGCGCCGATCCAGCGCAAGGTCGACGAAGTCGCCGCCTGGTTCGTCCCCGCGGTCTTCGCTTGCGCGGTGATCGCCTTCATCGTCTGGTCGTTCGCCGCGCCGCCGCCCGCGCTTGCCTTCGCGCTGGTCGCGGCGGTTTCGGTGCTGATCATCGCCTGCCCCTGCGCGCTGGGGCTCGCCACGCCGATGTCGATCATGGTCGGCGTCGGCAAGGGCGCGCAGGCGGGCGTGCTGATCAAGAACGCCGCTGCGCTCGAACGGCTCGCTTCGGTCGATACGTTGGTGGTCGACAAGACCGGCACGCTGACCGAGGGCAAGCCGAGCCTGCGGTCGGTAGTGGCACGTGACATGGCGGAAAACGACTTGCTCGCGCTGGCGGCGTCGCTCGAGGCATCGAGCGCGCATCCGCTTGCCCATGCGATCACGGAAGCTGCCGAGGACCGCGGGCTGACGATCGCGCCCGTCGCCGATTTCGCGTCGGTGAGCGGGAAGGGCGTCACCGGCACGATCGACGGCCGCCGCGTCGCGATCGGCAATGCCGCGATGATGGAACAGGAAGGCGCCGATATCGCCGCGCTCGAAGCCGATGCCGAGGCCGCGCGGGGCGACGGCGCGACCGCCATGTTCGTCGCGGTCGACGGCGCGGCGGCGGGGATGGTGGTAGTCGCCGATGCGATCAAGCCGACGACGCCCGAGGCAATCGCCGCGCTCCATGCCGAAGGGCTGCGCATCGTCATGCTGACCGGCGACAACGAGACGACCGCACGCGCCGTCGCGGCGAAGCTCGGCATCGACGATGTGATCGCGCAGGTACTGCCCGAGGACAAGGACGCCGCCGTCGCGCGGTTGCAGCAGGAAGGCCGCGTGGTCGCGATGGCGGGCGACGGCGTGAACGATGCGCCGGCGCTTGCCCGCGCCGATATCGGCATCGCAATGGGCACCGGCGCCGATGTCGCGATGGAAAGCGCGGGCGTCACGCTGGTGAAGGGCGAGCTGACCGCGCTCGTCCGCGCCCGCCGCCTGTCGCGCGCCGTAACGCGCAACATCCGCCAGAATCTGCTCTTCGCCTTCGGCTATAACGCGCTCGGCATTCCGATCGCGGGCGGGCTGCTTTACCCCGTATTCGGCCTGCTGCTCAGCCCGATGATCGCGGCGGCGGCGATGAGCCTGTCCTCGGTATCGGTGATCGGCAACGCGCTGCGGCTGCGCGGGCTGAAGCTCGATCGCGGCTAGGGCGGGGCGGCATTTCCGCAGAAAATGGTCGGGGAGAGAGGATTCGAACCTCCGGCCCCTGCGTCCCGAACACAGTGCTCTACCAGGCTGAGCTACTCCCCGACGGAGTCCGGTTCACAAAACGCTTCGGGAGCGAACCGGCTTGAGCTTGGAGCGGGGCCTATAACGGGGCGTGCGGCACTGCGCAAGCGCTTCCATGCGGGTTATTTCGCAGCATCGTCGCGCGCGGCCAGCATCGCGTCGATCCGCGTGAATTTCTCGCGCGGGGCGCCTTCGCGGGCGGCGGCGACTTCGGCGGTGTCGATCTTCTGCCAGTCGCGAAACGTCACCATATCCACCCCGCGCCCTTCCAGCAGCGAATCGAGTCCCGGCCGCCCGGCCTTGCCGCTGCCGCCGGCAATATCCGCCCCGATCTTCTCGGCAATGGCATAGCCGTCGGGCTTGTTGGTGCCGATCGTGCCCGTCGGCCCGCGCCGCGCCCAGCCGACCGCATAGAGGCCCGGCGAAACGCGCCCCTCGTCATTGGCGAAACGGCCCTGGCGCTCGTCATAGGGCACGCCGGGGATGGCGGGGGTGCGATAGCCGATACAGCTCACCACCAGCCCCGCCGGGATCTCATAGGTTTCGCCGGTGCCCTCGGCGCGGCCATCGGCATTCAGCCGCGTGCGTTCCACCACCACGCTGTCGACCTGTCCGTCCCCGCGGATTTCCACCGGGCGCGCGAAGAAATCGAAGACGATATGGATCGGCTTGTCCGCCGGCACGCCCGCCGCCGCATAGCCGCGCAGATGCGTCACCGATTTGCGCTGCCCCGGATCGAGCGCGTCGTCGCTTTCCACCGGGGGGAAATCGGCGGGATCGACCACCGGCGCGGCGCGCGCGAGGTTGCCCAGCTCACCCAGCTCCTTGGGTGTCATCGCGATCTGCTGCGGCCCGCGGCGGCCGAGCAACGTCACTGTGTCGATCTTCGCGGCGCGCAGCGCGGTGAGCGCGTGCTGGACGATGTCCGACCCGTCGAACTCGCTCTCGCTCTTGGCAAGGATGCGCGCGACATCGAGCGCGACATTGCCGTTGCCGATCACCACCGCGCCCGGCCCGTGCAGCGCGGGGGCGAGATCGGCATGATCGGGATGCCCGTTATACCAGCCGACGAACGCCGCCGAACCGACCACGCCGGGCAAATCGCTGCCGGGAATGTCGATTTCGCGGTCGGCGGGGGCGCCGGTGGCGAGGACGACGGCGTCGTACAGATCCTGCAGCTCGGCGACCGAAATATCCTCGCCCAAAGTCACATTGCCGACGAAGCGGACATTGTCGGTCAGCGCGACCGCCTCATAGCGGCGCGAGACATTCTTGATCGACTGATGATCGGGCGCGACGCCGGTGCGGATCAGGCCGAAGGGGACGGGAAGCCGATCGATCACGTCGATCCGGCAATCCTCGCCGAACGCCTTCTGACACGCCTCTGCGGTGTAATAACCCGCCGGGCCGGAGCCGATCACTGCGATATGGCGCATGGCCTTCTCTCTCCTTCACGCGGCGCGGTCCGTTATGCTTCCGCCGTTCGCCATCATAACCACCGTTTGCCCTGAGCTTGTCGAAGCCTGTCCCGAGCGACTGCCGCAGGCAGGCAGTCGAGGGGGGCTGTTCTTCTTTTTCCAAGGCTGGAAGAAGGCAGAACAGGGCTTCGACAACCCCGGATCAAGTCCGGGGCCAAACGGAGGTTTTGGTCCCCGCGAGCGGGGCACTCCCACCGGCAAACCGAGCCTTTTCCCGCCAGCCTAACCCGTGCGCGGGCCGGAACAAGCCGTTTCGGCAAAAACCGCAGTTTTACGTGCAAAGTTCGCAGTGAGTCACAACGCAACACGCGTGCGCGCGCTCGCGCGTACACGCGCGCGCGAGGGAGCGGCGTGCGAAGGGACGGCTTCGGGGCGGCGACGGACATGGGGTGGAACGTAGCAGGAACGGTTGTTGTAGGACAGGGGGTATTGGTGGCTGCTTTGCGCCTCAATCCCGGTCGTTCGTCGTTGGTAATGTGATGCGGCAGAGCAGTCATAAAAGTATGACTTCCTCCGTTTCCGCCACCTTCCTTCATAAATCGTTGATATTACGGCTTTTCTTGAAGGATGGTTGCGCCGTCCCACAACCCGCCCCACAGGCTGAAGGGGATAGATTTGGCGAGATTTTACCGCTGTGGCGACGGTCCGTCAAAAAATGTCTTCGGCTTCAGACTCGCCATAATCCTCGTCCGAACCTTCGTCGGTGATGCCCCAACGCGCCCGTTTTTCCGCGGTGATGCGTTCGTGGCAATCATGGCAAAGCCCCAACAGTTCGAACAAAATTCGTTGAACAGATGGTCATAGGTCATGTGGTGCGCTTCGGTCGCTTCGGCGGTGCCGCACCCCTCGCAAACGCCGCCACACCGCTTTAGCACTAGCGCCCGCTTCGCCTTCCAAGCGTCCGACTTCAGATACGCCGTGTAAGCTTCGGTGAACCTACCACGTTCGGCATATTGTTTACGGGCAAGTGCGAGTAGCGCAGCGTTGTGTTCGGCATTCCGCCGGTTTTGGTAAGAATTGACTAGCGCCGGGTCCGCCCAAGGAAGCGAATTGACCCAAGTTTTGTTCTTTTGCGGCTTCGCTAGCCCGACGCCACTTCCACAAAATGTGCAGCAATCGCGAACCTGAATTGCCCCATTCGACAATTCAATTCGCCGAACTTCGGTTTCAATGTGCTGACATTCGTTTTGATGGAACTCGCGAATGATACGAACATATTCGTCGTCGCGTTCAACAATCAGCGGTTCGCCAGTGTCGGGGTCTTCAACCCAAACCGTGTTCGGTGATAACGTGTCTGCCATACCTAAAGGCTGGCACATATCGGGAACATGTGGAAGACTAGAACGGTATGTCGTCCCCGCTTTCATACGCTGCAACACCGTAGTCGTCCCCGACGGCACGTTCTTCAGGTTCGGCTTGCGTTTCCGCTTCAATTTCTGAGCTAAGGTTTTCGACGATGCAACGTGCCCGCTGATAAAGTTCATCGAACGTTATGATTTCAGGCGACCGGGTGTTTCGGCGATAAAGTTCGAAGCACGCCACTTTGTCGTCGTTTCCGATTAACTCGGTCATGTTTCCAATGACCAAATAGCTACGGGGTTCAACGGAATACGCTAGTTCGCCGGTGTCGTTCCCATGGGTATCCTTCAGCACGTCACGAAGGCGATTGTGGGCAAACTGAAATGTCGTTTTCTGCGCTTGCGTGACGGCGGCGGAAAGTTCGCTAGACACAGCCCAACACCCCGAACGGTAGGTGTCTTTCTGCAAAAGGTCCGTCCAATCCTTCTTAATCTCAACAAGCACGTATTGGCTGATTTCGGCGCGCGTTCGCATGAGTGCGTCGGCAGTTTTGCCGGGTGTGTCGAACGCGCTGCCGGTCGTTTTCGTCTCTAGCTTCGGTCCAACTTTATCTAAGAAGATGTAGTTTAAGCCATGGCCGAATATCCAAGGGTTGCGTTCGAAATAGGCTTGCCATTCCGTTTCCTTATGGCTTTTGCCAAGCATCGCCTCAAATTCGACTAATGCCTGTCGCTTCGCGGCTACGGCGTAAATATCGTGCGGTAGCGACGGAGTTTCGGCTAGTTCTTTGACAATGGACGCGCCTTTGTCCGTTCCTAGAAGCATGACAAGCGATGCAACATCGACATTATCAAGCGACACCCTAGCTTTCGTTGCTTCCGACAAATCTAGGTGTGAAATGATTGATAGAAGCTGCGCCATCTGCGCCGCTTGGCAGTAATTCACTTGGATATGGCCATCATCCTGCCAACCAAATCGTTTGTGATAGCGAAGCTTCGTGATTTTGAGCGAACCAAAATCTTTGCGTTCGGAAACGTAAAAGGCTTTCACTGCGAGTTTGCATCGCGACGTGATTTCGACTTCGCCTAAATCTTCTTCGCTTTCGGCCACAATCGTCGCGAATGCCCCCTTGCGCGCTGGATAGGTGTAAAGTTGGTTTGGCTTGTAATTCGCCAAATATTCAATGTCGTCCGTCATCGCCTTTCGATACTACACAATCAACGCTGGCAGAAGCACGGCAAAAATGGCGGATATATAGTCCGCCAGTTCATATCGTCCGTACCACCGCTTCGCACTCAACCCAGGACGCGTTCGGCGAGTCCGCTTGCAGGTGTGTTTCCGAATGGCAGCTTCCCGGAGTTAAATTCCTAGGACCGGACTTTCTGCTCCCGGCCCAACCCCCAACCATCCCACACCCCACCAATCCCTCTCCCCAAGCGCTCACACCCCTGCTAAGCGCGCGCGATGTCCACTGACCGTTCCAAGATCCGTAACTTTTCGATCATCGCCCATATCGATCATGGCAAGTCTACGCTTGCCGATCGCCTGATCCAGCGTACCGGCGGCCTCACCGAGCGCGAGATGTCGCAGCAGGTGCTCGACAATATGGATATCGAGCGCGAGCGGGGGATCACCATCAAGTCGCAGACGGTGCGGCTGGAGTGGAAGGGCTATACGCTCAACCTGATGGACACGCCGGGGCATGTCGACTTCGCCTATGAAGTCTCGCGCAGCCTTGCCGCGTGCGAAGGCGCGCTGCTCGTCGTCGATGCCGCGCAGGGAGTCGAGGCGCAGACGCTGGCGAACGTCTATCAGTCGATCGAGCATGACCATGAGATCATTCCGGTGATCAACAAGATCGATTTGCCCGCCGCCGAACCCGAGCGGGTGAAGGCGGAGATCGAGGATATCATCGGGCTCGACGCGTCGAACGCGGTGCTTGCCAGCGCCAAATCCGGCATCGGGATCGAGGAAGTGCTCGACGCGGTGATCGATCGGATTCCCGCGCCGGGCGGCGATGCGAACGCGCCGCTCAAGGCGATGCTCGTCGATAGCTGGTACGACCCCTATCTGGGCGTGATGATCCTGGTCCGCGTGATGGAAGGCGTGCTGAAAAAGGGCCAGCAGGTCAAGTTCATGCAGGCCGGGACGACGCATCTGATCGATCGCGTCGGCTGTTTCCGGCCCAAGCTGACGCAGCTGGGCGAACTCGGGCCGGGCGAGATCGGTTTCGTGACGGCGCAGATCAAGGAAGTCGCGCAGACGATGGTCGGCGACACGATCACCGATGCGAAGAAGCCGACCGCCACGCCGGTGCCGGGCTTCAAGGAAGTGCAGCCGGTGGTGTTCTGCGGCCTGTTCCCGGTCGATGCCAATGACTTCGAGAAGCTGCGCGAGAGCATTTCGAAGCTGCGGCTCAACGATGCGAGCTTCAGTTTCGAGATGGAGACGAGCGCGGCGCTGGGCTTCGGCTTTCGCTGCGGCTTCCTGGGGCTGTTGCACCTCGAGATCATTCAGGAGCGGCTGACGCGCGAATATGACCTCGACTTGATCACGACGGCGCCGTCGGTGGTCTATCGCCTCCAGCTTTCCAAGGCGGCGGGCGAGGCCGAGGCGCAGGTGATCGAACTGCACAACCCCGCCGACATGCCCGATCCCAACCGGATCGAGGAAATCGAGGAGCCGTGGATCAAGGCGGTCATTTACGTGCCCGACGAACATCTCGGCGCGATCCTGAAGCTGTGTCAGGATCGGCGGGGCATCCAGAAGGACCTCACCTATGTCGGCGGGCGCGCGCAGATCACCTATGAACTGCCGCTCAACGAAGTGGTGTTCGATTTCTATGATCGCCTGAAATCGATCAGCCGCGGCTATGCCAGCTTCGACTATGAGCAGATCGGGCTGCGCGCGGGCGACCTGGTCAAGATGAACATCCTGGTCAACAACGAGCCGGTCGACGCGCTGGCGATGATCGTCCACCGCAGCCAGGCCGAGGCGCGCGGGCGGCACATGTGCGAGCGGCTGAAGGACCTGATCCCGCGCCACCTGTTCAAGATCCCGATCCAGGCGGCGATCGGCGGCAAGGTGATCGCGCGCGAGACGATCGCCGCGCTGCGCAAGGACGTGACCGCCAAATGCTATGGCGGCGACATCACCCGCAAACGCAAGCTTCTGGAAAAGCAGAAGGAAGGCAAGAAGCGGATGCGCGAATACGGCAATGTCAGCATCCCCCAGGAAGCCTTTATCGCTGCATTGCGGATGGGCGACGAGAGCTAGGTGAAGGCCTGCCGGCTTCACCGCGCCGGACCATAACCATGCCAGGATGGAGCAGTTTGCCGAAACCACTGCCTTGCCACGCGCCGCCAGTCCGTTAGCAGTTAACGGACAGGCAACAGGAGAGGGGGACTCCGTTGGCGGAACAGTGGGAAGCGATCGAGCTCGATGAAGCGTTCAGGGCGCGGCGTGCCGCGGCCCTGGCGCTGTTGCGGGATTCGGCGCCTTCCGGGCTCGGCATGCCGAAGACGCTGCATCGCTTCGTGCTCGATACCGCGCAGGAGCTGCAGCTCTGGGAGATGGGATGGACCGATGATGACGGCGCGCTCCTGGGCTTTGCACTGGTTGGGCCGAACACCGTTCGGCCGATCGATGCGGCGCGTGGGTTCGACGAGAATTATGGCAGTCTGGCCAGCTGGCCGGTCGAGCGCGGTCACGTTCTTTCCGTTGTTTCCGAAAGAGTCGCGGCGAAAGGACCGTGTCGACAGGTCGGCGAAGCCGGGCTGGACTGGCGCAAGACGACGGACTTCGATGCCGAAGCCCATCCCATGTTCTCGAAAGTTCAGTCCGATGTGGAACGCATATTCCCCGCCGGCCTCACATTGCATCCGAGCCACCCGCAGGCCGAGCTTGTCGAGCGGCTGAAGCAGAATCTCGATGACGATATCGCGGCGGTGCGCAAGCGCGGCGAAGCCAATCGCGCCGAACGCGAGGCGAATGCCGCGTGGCGCACCTTGTTCTCGCGGGAGGCGGCAGCGACGGAGGAGGCGGCGCTGTGCAAGGCTTTTTTCCGTCGCGCCGAGGCCGGCATGCTGGGCTTTGATCCGCCGCGTTCCGCCGAAGATGCCACCATCACGGCAAAGCCGTTGCCTTTTTGCCCGGGGGCGATTCTGATCGAGATGCTCGACCGTCGCGGCAGCCGCCCGCGTCGTGCGCGCTTTCTGATGTCGGCGGATCTGTCGGACGATGACGACTGGATCGAGGCGATGGGATGGACCTCCGTTCCCCTGCATGTGCTGCGGGAACGTTTCGACGTCCATCTGACTGCCGATTCCGTGCCCGGCTATGTCGATTTCTTCAGTGGTCACCTCGCGGGGGATCGCGGGATCTACGCGGTGGTCGAGGATGTCGACGAGCTCTACTGGAAAGGGGTCAGTACACGCAGCCGGGACGAACTCGCCAAGTTGATCGATCCGGTATGTGTCTGGAATCGCGACGGCGTACCCGTGAAGGACGACGAGGGAAACGACTGGTTTCTGGCCACGGCAATGATCGTGGTGGACCGGGATCCCTTTTATGCCACCTTCCTGGTGCGCGGCGATGGGATCGTCTGGATGATCGATGATCAGGAGGTCGGACAGCGGCTTCCCATTGTGCCGCGCACGGTGAGTGAGGATTCGATCTTCGTCTATGTACCGAGGTCGCTGGCATGGAGGGTCTGAAGCGCGCGATCAGCGCGGCTGAATTCAAGGAGCGTCTCGGCCGTAAGGCACTCGACGAACTCGAGCGAGTCACGGTCACCGGTGAAGTCAGCTTTGCGGGCAATGAGTGGCCGGGCAGGCTGCAGTTGCTCAATGTCACTTTTGAAGGCCCGGTCGATCTCAGCAATGCGCGTATCCGGGGTTCGCTCGATCTTGCCGGGTGCGTCTTCCTGCGGACGCTCAGGCTCGACAATTGCCGGATCGACGGCAATCTCGTGCTCGACAAGGTGGAGGTCCATGCGCTCGGGCGCCTTGCTCCCAGCGGATATGACTGGAAGGTCGTCGATCAGCAGCTTTCCGCCGAAGCGATCCACGTGGGCGGCATGCTGAAGGCCGTCTCGTTGCGCGTGCACGGCAGCGCTTCCTTTGCTTCGGCCAGCGTGAACGGCAGCATTCACCTGCGTGGCGCCCAGATCTTCGGGATGCTCGATTGCGCAAATCTACATTGCGATGGCGATGTGATTTTCGCCAATCGATCCGATGCGCGCGAACGTTCGCTGACCTTCGTCCGCGGCAACCTGGAAATGCAGAACGCCCGGATCGCGGGCAATATTGCCTTTGAAGGCCTCCAGGTGCTCCGCAACTGCCTGATGTGGTCGATCGATGTCGGAGGCAATATCTTCATCTCTGGCGCTGTACAGGAATATGACGGCGAGAAGTGGGGCGAGCCGACACGCATCGGCGGCGATCTCAATCTGGCGGCATCCGATGTGCGTGGTCATGTGCAGCTGGAATCGACGATTCTTTCCGGGGCGCTGCAGCTATTTTCGAGCAGCGCCACCCAACTCGCGATAACCATCGGTTCGGAAAGCAATTGGGGTGCCGGTGCATTCAGCCTGAAGGCGGCTGCTATCGACGCAGGCGGCGCCACGATCAAGCGCGGGGCGTCGTTGAACGACGTCGAGATCACCGGAAACCATCAAGACAGCGGCATCAGTTTCCGTAATGCGACGATGGGTAGCCATCTCAATTTCTGGTCGGGGCTGCTCGATGGTTCCGGCACCCGTGTCGTCGGCGACATCGACTGCCGGAGCGCTGATATCGGCGGCGATTGCCAGCTGACCAATGTGCTGGCCGACGGCGCGGTGTCGCTCGACGATGCCACGATCGCGGGTGACGTGCTGTGTCGGTCCGCCGTCTCGCTGCTCGACGATGCCATCAAGCGTGAGGCGGGCGTCGAGAAAGTCAGGTCGCTGTTGCAGCGCGCGCGCGCGGAACGCGCGGAAGATGCCGGCCCCAACACGTCGGTCCGGCAGTTCTCGATGTCGATGGTCGAGGTTTCGAACGATATCGACTTGTCCGGGCTGGTGCTTCGCGCGACCGGGGAGGAGATCGAGGAAGGCCATAATTACGGGCGCCTGACTGCGGACGATTGCAGCGTCACCGGCGAGTTCCTGCTCGCGCGCGAAGTCACATGGCGTGACGAGTGTTTCCGCAGGGAGGCCGAAATTCCCGGATCCGCTCACTTGCGCGGGTCGACGATCAACACGCTCGTCGTCGCCGACGGCAGCTTCCAGTCGCGCAAGGCCGATCCCGAACGTTCCGGCCTCTGCCTCGACGGATGTCGCATCGACGAAATGATCTTCCTTGGCCTGAACGGGCACAGGGGATTTCCGGTGCCGCTGACTCTCTCTGATATCGACGTGCGCATCTGGCGGCTGGGCGAAACCGATGCGAAACGCCTGAAGCTGTATCGCGCGCTGCTGAATTCCGATCCGCAGTTTCGCAGTTCCTCCTATCTCTCGATCGAGCAGTTCCTGCGCAAGGGCGGATATGAAGACGCCGCCGACGGCATCTATCGCAGCATGATGCGGCGCGGATATCGTGCGCGCCGTGCCAGCCAGCGGTTCGGCCCCTCCTGGGTCCTGCGCTGGCTCTTTTCACCGTTTCGTGCGCTGCTGTGGGATCTGGGCATTGGGTATGGCACTGCGCCGACCCGGCTGCTGGTGCCGATCCTTGCCTTGTTCGCCATCGGTTTCACCGGCGTCTACACCGACGCGCGCAATTTTTCTCCCACGCTGCTCGAGGAGATCAAGCAGCATGGGGGAGAGGTTTCCGATGTGCCGCGGCAATGGAATGGCTGGGACGCCGCCTCGATCGGGCTGCGCACGCATATTCCGCTGATCGGCCTTGGTGTGCGCGACGAGTGGGAACTGGCGGACGACGGCGATCGGCCGCTCTATCTCTGGCAACAGAGGATCGAGGCGATGCGGCCCGAGGATTTCGGGCTGCTGATGATCCTGCTCAATTTCGCGCTCTGGCCGCCGCTGCTCGCCTTCGCGTTGCGCCGGGTGTTTCGACAGGCCAGTTGATCGAATGAAGCCCGGATGTCGGCGCGTAAACGCCTGAAATCACGGCGGAGGCGAAAGGGCCATTCTGACTTTGCCTTTGCCGGGCGAATTGCGGTACGCTCCGGTGATGCCGCCGGGCGGACGGGTCGGCCGGTCGTTTGCGGGCAGATGGGGTGTTTTACACAGGGGAACGCCGTTGTTCCGGGTCGCGGGTAACGTGCGTGCGTAAGCGGAGGGGCTAGTGAATTTGATACCTGACGTGGCGCTTGCTGAAAACAGCAGCCAGCGTCTGCCGTGCGTCGTGGTGCTCGACGGGTCCACGTCCATGTCCCAGAACAATGCGATCGGCGCTCTGAACGACGGACTGCGGCTGCTTGAGGAAGACCTCAAGGCCGATGACGTCGCGCGCCAGCGGGTGCGGATCATGGTGCTGCGCGTCGGCGCGCCGCAGGATGTGGAAGTCGTCACCGACTGGACCGACGCGATCGAATTCGAAGCGCCCGAGATCGAAGCCAATGGCATGACGCCATTGGGCCTGGCGGTGCGCCGCGCGCTTGAGGAAATCGAGGACGAGAAGGATCGCTATCGCGATCACGGCATTCCCTATAACCGCCCCTGGCTGTTCATCCTGACCGACGGCGAACCGACCGATCCCGATTGGGAAGCCGCCGCCGCCGAATGCCGTGCAGCCGAGGAATCGGGCCGGGTGTCGGCGTTCTGCGTCGGCGTGGGCGACGCCAATATGGACAAGCTCGGCCGGTTTTCGCAGCGCAGCCCGCTGGCGCTCAAGGGACTGGCCTTTCGCGAATTCTTCCTCTGGCTCAGCCGTTCGGCGCGGGCCGGATCGAAATCCGCGCCCAGCGACAATATCCAGATGGCGGCGCCGCAGGATTGGGCAGTGGTGCCGGGCCGGAGCGACTGATGCTGGCGACACCTGCCTGGCGGGTGGCGGGAAGCTCGATTACCGGACCGTCGCATGTTCAAACCGGCACGCCCTGTCAGGATCGGCACCGGCTGCACGTCGCGCAATCAGGCGCGCTGATCGCGATCGTTTCGGATGGGGCCGGTTCGGCGGAATATGGCGGCGAGGGCGCAGCGCTGCTGTGCGATCGGCTGGTCGCGCGGCTCGACCGGCATTTGTCCGCCGGCGTCCGCAAGACCGGCACGCGCGCCGGGCTGCTGGGCCTGTGCCGGGCGGTGCGCGAGGGCGTGCATGACGCGCGCGAGGCGGCGCGGGCACAGGGTGCGGAAGCGGGCGTGGGGCTGGAGTCGTTTCACGCGACGCTGGTTGGCGCGGTGATGCTGCCGCGCCAGGGCGGGCTGTTCTTCCATATCGGCGACGGCGCGGCGCTCGCGATCGGCGGCGACGGCGAACGCTGGCAGCTGTCGGCGCCGAGTAACGGCGAATATGCCGACACGACCTATTTCTACACCGAACCGGACTGGCGGACGAACCTGCGCTTTTCGCTGATCGACGGCGGCTATGATACGATATTCGTCATGACCGACGGCGTTACCGATCTCGCGCTTTCCGCGCGGCCGGGCGGGCATGAGCCGTTCATGCCCTTTTTCCGCCCGATCGGCCGCTATCTTGCCGGCGCGACCCGCGAGGAAGGCGAGGAGGCGCTGAGCGCGACGCTGGACAGCGGCGCGGTGCGCGAACGGACATCGGATGACAAGACGCTGGTCTGGGCACAGGTGGCCGGGCCATGAGCGAAATCTATCTGGGCACGGGGGCGAAGCAGCGCCCGCTGCGGCTGGGCAAGCTGCTCGGCGAAGGCGCGGCGGGCAAGGTCTATTCGATTCCCGAAATGCCCGGATCGGCCGCCAAAATCTATCATGGCGAGGCCGAATGCCGCCGCTATGAAGCGAAGATCGACCGGATGCTGGCCAACCCGCCGGACCTTTCGGCTGCGGTGCACGAAGGCGTCCGCTATCCGCAGATCGCCTGGCCCGAGGCCAAGCTCTACGACAAGGCGCGGCGCTTCATCGGCTTTCTGATGCCGGAGATCGATTTCCGGCGCTCGACCAGCCTCGTCAATCTGCTGCAGAAGAACAGCCGCCGCGTCGAGAAGCTGTCCGACTATTACGGCTATCGCGTGCTGGTGGCGCGCAACCTGGCCTCGGTGTTCGCCGAGCTGCACCGCGCCGGCCACCACATGATCGACATGAAGCCCGCCAATCTGCGCTTCTATCCCGCGGTCAGCTGGATGGCGGTGGTCGATACCGACGGATTCAGCATCGCCGGGTCGGAGGGACGCATTCCCGCCGAGCAGGTGAGCGACGAATATATCGCACCCGAAAGCTGGAAACAGGAGCCAGCCGCGCTGGGCGAGGCGCAGGATCAGTTCGCGCTCGCGGTGATCATCTTCCAGCTGCTCAACAACGGCGTCCATCCCTTTGCCGGCAAGGCGGCGCCGGGCACGCCGGCGCAACCCGCCGATATCCAGTCGCGCATCCTCAAGGGGCTCTATCCCTATGGCGCATCGCCGCCCGACGATGTCGTGCCCAGTGCGGCGAGCATCCACAAATCCTTTCGCCGGGCGACGCGGTCGCTGTTCGACCGCGCTTTCATGCCCGGGCAGGCGCGGCCGGACGCGGCGGAATGGCGCGATCATCTCGACACGCTGATCTCGCAGCTCGTTCCCTGCCCGGCAAAGCCGAAGGAACATGCGCATTTCGGGATGGGGTGCGGCTTTTGCGCGCATGACGCGCGGATCGAGGCGTCGGCCCAGAGCGCGCCGCGCCGTCCGCCGCGACGCACCGCGATGGCGCGCCCGGCCGGTGCGACGCGGCCGCGTCCCGGTCAGGCGGTCGCGCTGCGGCGGATGCCGCATCCGGGCAAGGGAATCCCGTTGCGCGCGCATCGGCGCAGACGTTCCGGCGCCCTTGGCGGGATGGCGGCGATATTCGCGGTGTTGTTGCTGGGGACCGTGCTGATCGGGCAGCAATGGATCGCATTGCCGTTGCGGGCCGGCGGCATCGCCGATGGCGAGGCGTCCGCCGCGCAGTTCCAGGCGGCGGCGGATCGATCGGCTACCGGCACGATCGACGGGCGCGCCGCCGATGCGCAGATCGATACGTTCGAAACAGGGCGCGAATTTCTGGTATTGCCGGGCGACGGCAAGTTGACGGCGGACCTGCGTGACGGCCCGGGCCAGGATTTCGCGCTGGTCTCACGCCTTTCGCTTTACGAAAATGTGATCGGTCGCGGCACCAGCGTCGATGCCGAAGGCGTGACCTGGGTGTGGATCGTGCGCGAGCGTGACGGATCGCCGGGCTTCGTGCCCGAAGCGGCGCTGGTTCCCAATGAAGCCGATTTCGAATCCGACATCGTCGACTATGGATCGCTGTGCAGCGCCACGATACCGGGCAGCCGACCGCGATATGACTGCGCGGTCGACGGCGCGGCCAAGGTCGGCAGGCAGGTCGCCCACCGTTATCGCGACCTGATCGACAGTACACGGGGGTTCGATCGCATTTCGCTGACCGAACAGCGCCAGCGCTGGGGCGCCGAGCTTCGCGAATGCGGCTTGTCGGTCAATGCCGAGGCATGCCGGCTGCGCGTCAACCGGCGCCACTATGAACAGCTCGACAGCGCCTATGGTGCCGACCCGGAAGCCAGGCGTCCCACCGCCAGTGCGCTGGGGCGCCCCGACGACGGGCCGGTCGGCGCTCCGTTCAGTCCGATTTGAGCGCGTCCGCAATGCGGCGATAGGCGGCTCCTTCGGCCAGCCCGGCCGCGCGCTCCGACAATTGCCGATAGGCGGCCAGCACGGCCTTTCCTTCGTCGGTTACCGATGCGCCGCCACCGCGCACCGTCGTCACCAGCGGTGCGGCAAAGCAGCGATTGCAGGTATCGACCAGCAGCCAGGCCCGGCGATAGCTCATCCCCAGCGTGCGTGCCGCCGCCGAAATCGACCCGGTTTCGCCGATCGCCGCGATCAACGCCGCCTTGCCGGGGCCGAACGCGATTTCATCGCCGGCACAGATCTGGATCTTCAGCTTCAGGCGGGCGATGCGCGCCTCCTTTCGTTGATCGCCAAGCTATATACAGCGGGATACAGCATGGCTATGCCGGAGCGATGTCTGCATGTCGGTGGGCGGCCGCCTGATGCCGCGTTTCCTTTCACGCCGGCCCCTGCTTTGGGGGGTGCTGGCGCTGCTCGTCGCGGCGCTGGTCGGGGTGACGATGCTGCGGGCGCCGCGCGGGGACGCAGCCCCCGTGGTGCTCGCTGCCGCCAGTCTGCAGGAAGCGATGGGCGCCGCTGCCGATGCCTGGGCCGCGAAGGGGCATCCGCGCCCCGTATTGAGCTTCGCCGCGTCCTCCGCGCTGGCGCGACAGGCGGCGAGCGGTGCGACGGCGGATCTGTTCGCTTCGGCCGACGAGGCATGGATGGACGATCTGGAGCAGCGCGGTGCCATCGTGCCGGAAAGCCGCGCCACCTTTCTTGCCAACCGGCTGGTGCTGATCGCGCGCGCCGATTTCCAACTGCCGCCCGAACGCGCAGGGGGCCATGATGTCGCTTCGCTGGTCCGGGCCGGGGACCGGCTGGCAATGGCCGACACCGATGCCGTGCCCGCGGGGCGCTACGGCAAGGCCGCGTTGGAACATCTCCATCAGTGGGAGCGCGTTGCGCCGCATGTCGTGCGCGCGGAGAATGTCCGCGCCGCGCTGGCGCTGGTCGAGCGCGGCGCGGCCCCGCTCGGCATCGTCTATGCCACCGATGCGGCGGCATCGGACAAGGTGCGGGTGCTGGCGACCTTCCCTGAAAACAGCCATCCGCCGATCCGCTATCCGCTTGCGCGATTGAAGGCATCGACCAGCCCCGATGCCGAGCCGTTTCGCAATTTCCTGCTTTCGCCGGAAGCCGCCGCGATCTTCGCGCGCTTCGGTTTCTCGCCGCTGGCGGGTTGACGCGGTGTCGGACGCCGCCTTCTGGACCATCGTCGCCCTTTCGCTCCGGGTGGGGGGTGTCGCCATCGTCGCGACGATACCGATCGCCTTCGCGCTGGCCTGGCTGCTCGCGCGCGGGCGGTTTCGCGGCAAGGTGCTGCTCGATGGAGTCATCCACCTCCCGCTCGTTCTGCCGCCGGTCGTCACCGGCTGGCTGCTGTTGCTGCTGTTCGCGCCATCGGGGCCGGTGGGTGCCGTTACGCAGGCGCTGTTCGGCGGCACCGTGCTCTTTCGCTGGACCGGCGCGGCAATCGCGGCGGGCGTGATGGCATTGCCGCTGATGGTGCGCGCGATGCGGCTGTCGATCGAGGCAGTCGACCGGCGGCTGGAGGAAGCGGCGCGCACGCTGGGCGCAGGCAGGTGGCGCGTGTTCGCCACAGTCACGCTGCCGCTAAGCCTGCCCGGCGTGCTGGCGGGAGCGGTGCTCGGCTTCGCGCGCGCGCTGGGCGAATTCGGCGCGACGATCACCTTCGTTTCGAACGTGCCGGGACAGACGCAGACGCTGCCGCTGGCAATCTATTCGGCACTGCAGCTTCCCGACGGCACCGCGACGGTCGCGAAGCTGGCAACGGTGTCGGTGGTACTGGCGCTTGCCGCGCTGATCGGATCCGAACTGCTGGCGCGGCGGGCGGGCAGGGGGCTGCATGTCCTTTGACCTCGATGTGACGCTGCGCCGGGGCGAGCGCGACATCGCCTGTCGAATCGAGGTGGGCGAGGGGCTGACGGTGCTTTTCGGCCCCTCGGGGGCGGGCAAGACGAGCGTGCTGCATATGGTTGCGGGGCTGTTGCGGCCCGACACGGGGCATATCCGGGTCGGTGGGCGAACGTTGTTCGATCACGCTGCCGGCGTGAACCTGCCTCCCGAAGCGCGGCGCGGCGGCGTGGTGTTTCAGGAGGCGCGGCTTTTCCCGCATATGCGGGTGCGCGATAATCTGCTGTATGGACAGGCACTCCCCAAGCCGCCGTTTGCGCTGAGCTCGTCGAAGCGCGGTCCTTCCTGCGTACGAAACGAAGACGAAAGGACAGGGCTTCGACAGGCTCAGCCCGAACGAGGGGAGGGGAGCGGTTTATCTCTCGACCGTATCGATTTCCTCGGCATCGGCCATTTGCTCGATCGCTGGCCGCGAACGCTGTCGGGCGGCGAGGCGCGGCGGGTGGCGATCGGGCGTGCGCTGCTTTCCGATCCGCGGTTCCTGCTGCTTGACGAGCCGCTCTCCTCGCTCGACCCGGCGCGGCGCGAGGAGGTGATGCGCGTGATCGAACGTCTGCGCGACGCGATGCGGCTGCCGATCCTGATGGTCACGCATGACCGTGAGGAAGCCGCGCGGCTGGGCACGCGGACAGTCCATTTCTGACGGCTGTACGGGGATTGTTGCACCGCCGAACGGTTTACGCGGCATAAACCTAATCAAGGTTAGTGATGCTGCTTCCGACGGTGGGGGGCACGGGATGACGCGGCTGATTTCGATTGTGGCAATGCTCTTCGCAACTGCGATAGCGGCGCCTCCGGCGCATGCCGGATGGATCGAAGCCGACAAGACCGCCTTCGATCATGGCTGGCTGGTGCTCGCCGGCATCCTCGTCTTCTTCATGCAGATCGGTTTCCTGTTCCTTGAGGCGGGGACGGTGCGTTCGAAGAACAGCATCAATGTCGCGATGAAGAATCTGGTCGATTTCGTCGTGACCACGCTCTGCTATGCGCTGGTCGGATTCGCGCTGATGTTCGGCGCGTCGCAATTCGGCTTTATCGGTTGGAGCAGCCGGCTGGCGCTGGCCGGGTTCACCGACACTTCGACGCTCACTTTCTTCATCTTTCAGGTGATGTTCTGCGGCACCGCCAGCACCATCGTGTCGGGCGCGGTGGCGGAGCGGATGCGCTTCACCGGCTATCTGGTCTGTACTGTCGTGATTTCCGCGATCGTCTATCCGATCGCAGGGCATTGGGCATGGGGCGGTTTGCTCGCCGATACCGGGCAGGGATGGCTCGAAGCGCGCGGCTTCGTCGATTTCGCGGGATCGACTGTCGTGCATGTCATCGGCGGCGTCGCGGCACTTGCGGCGGTGCTGTGTCTTGGTCCGCGCATCGGCAAGTTCGATGCCCAGGGCAATCCGGTGCGCATCCAGGGGCATAGCCCGGTGCTTGCGCTTACCGGCGTGCTGCTGCTCTGGATCGGCTGGGCGCGGGTGCGCGCAATCACCGTGGAAGCGGCGCGATCGGGATCGAACAGCACCGAGCTGATCGATTCACTGCGCGGCAGTGCGCAGTCGATTTCCTCGGTGGTCGATTTCATCCAGTCGGTCGCCAAACAGACCAACCTGCTCGCGCTCAACGCTTCGATCGAGGCCGCGCGCGCTGGCGAAGCGGGGCAGGGATTCGCCGTGGTGGCGAACGAAGTGAAGCAGCTCGCCAAGCAGACCGACCATGCCGCCACCGACGTGATGCGGCGCGTGGAGGACATAACCCGTGCGGTGGAAGAAGCGGTCGGCGGCATGTCCACGATTGCCGATGCGATCCGCCGTACCGAAGACGCCACCCATGCGGTGTCGCACAGTGTCGATCAGCAATCCGAAGCGACCGCCGAGCTGAGCGAACGCGCTGCCGATGCCGCGGAAACCTCGTACCGGCTCGACGAACGCATTCGCGGGCTGTCGGCGACGACGGGGTCCACGCAGACCTCAGCCGATGAACTGCGCAGCGCCGCGCAGTCGCTGTCGGAAATGGCGAAAGTGCTAGGATCGACGATCGACACCGAATTCCGCCAGTTCCGCGAACATGTGAAGGCGGCGTAGGTTGCGCCTGGGGGCTGCCCCTCTCAACTTCGGATAGCGAGCAAGCTCGCAAGCCTTCGTATCTCTCCCCCGAGGGGAGAGAGTTGGGTGGCGTCATTCCCTCGAGCTCGCTCACGGAGGGGGCCGCGCCGCACAGCGGCGTGGTGCAGGGGCATAGCCGCCAACGAAAAAGGCCGCCCTCCTTTCGGAAGGCGGCCCTTTCCTTTTCGGCGTCAGCCGCCGGCGATTATTCCTTGTTGAGGTAATCGCCCGCGTCTTCGTCGGTGCCGTGACCGGAGGTTTCCACCTTTTCCAGCGCATCCGAAGTGACGCGCGCGTCGTTCGGATCCTGCGCCAGTTCGGCTTCGTGCTCGGCCGCCGCGCTTTCGGGCGCGATCAGCGCTTCCTGCAGCTTGCGCTGCTGGGCGCGCAGCGCCGCGTCGCGCGACGATGCGGCGATGCGCATGCGGTTCATGCCCGCGCCGGTACCCGCCGGGATGAGGCGGCCGACGATGACATTCTCCTTGAGGCCGATCAGCGTGTCCTGCTTGCCCTGCACCGCGGCCTCGGTGAGGACGCGCGTGGTTTCCTGGAACGACGCCGCCGAGATGAACGAACGCGTCTGCAGCGAAGCCTTGGTGATGCCGAGCAGCACGGGCTTGCCCTGTGCCGGCATCTGGCCCGGAGCCAGCTTGGCGTTGGTTTTGTCCATTTCGTCGCGATCGACCTGCTCGCCCGGAAGCAGCGTGGTGTCGCCGGCTTCGGTGATCTCGACCTTTTGCAGCATCTGGCGAACGATCACCTCGATGTGCTTGTCGTTGATCTTCACGCCCTGCAGTCGATAGACTTCCTGGATTTCGCTGACCAGATATTCGGCCAGTGCCTCGATGCCGAGGACTTCCAGAATGTCGTGCGGATCGGGGCTGCCGCCGATCAGGTTGTCGCCACGCTTGACATAGTCGCCTTCCTGAACGTCGATCACCTTCGACTTCGGCACCAGATATTCGACGACGTCGCCGCCGTCCTCCGGCTGGATGCCGATCTTGCGCTTGGCCTTATAGTCCTTGCCGAACACGACGCGGCCCGAGACCTTCGCGATGATCGCGTTTTCCTTGGGCTTGCGCGCTTCGAACAGCTCGGCGACGCGCGGCAGACCGCCGGTGATGTCGCGGGTCTTTGCGGACTCGCGGGCAACACGGGCAAGCACGTCACCGGCCTGGACCGTCGCACCATCCTCGACGCTGATCACCGCGCCCGGCTGCAGCATGTAGCGGCCGGCTTCTTCCGCGCTGTCGCCCGTCAGGGTGAGGCGCGGACGCAGGTCTTCCTTGCTGCGGGCGGAACCACGGTAATCGGTGACGACGCGCTGGGTGATGCCCGTCGCTTCGTCGGCCTGCTCGGTCAGCGTCTTGCCGTCGATCAGGTCCTGATACTTCACCGTACCCGGATTTTCCGTGATCACAGGCGCAGTGAACGGATCCCATTCGGCCATGCGGTCGCCGGCGGTCACGATGTGACCATCGTCGAACAGCACATGCGCACCGTACGGAATCTTGTGCACCGCCAGCTCGCGGCCCTCGGTGTCGAGGATCGCCAGCTCTGCCGAGCGCGACAGAACCACGCGGCGGCCGCGCTGATCCATGATCATGCGCACGTCGCGGAATTCGACCTTGCCGTCGACAGGGGCTTCGAGGTTCGACTGCTCGTTGAGCTGCGCCGCGCCGCCGATGTGGAAGGTACGCATGGTCAGCTGCGTGCCCGGTTCCCCGATCGACTGCGCCGCGATGACGCCGACCGCTTCGCCGATATTCACCGGCGTACCGCGGGCGAGGTCACGGCCATAGCATTTGCCGCACACGCCGATCTTGGCTTCGCAGACCAGCGGCGAGCGGATCTTCATGCCCTGAACGCCAACGGCCTCGATCTGCGCGACCATCGCTTCGTCGAGCAACGTGCCCGACGGGATCACCACTTCGCCGGTCTTGCTGTCGACCACATCCTCAGCCGTGGTGCGGCCCAGGATACGCTCGCCGAGCGAGGCGATGGTGCTGCCGCCCTGAACAATCGCCTTCATTTCCAGCGCGCGTTCGGTGCCGCAATCATCTTCCATGATGACGCAGTCCTGCGACACGTCGACCAGACGACGCGTGAGATAGCCCGAGTTCGCGGTTTTCAACGCCGTGTCCGCCAGGCCCTTACGCGCGCCGTGGGTGGAGTTGAAATATTCAAGAACGGTCAGGCCTTCCTTGAAGTTCGAGATGATCGGGGTTTCGATGATCTCGCCCGACGGCTTGGCCATCAGGCCACGCATGCCGGCAAGCTGCTTGATCTGCGCCTGCGAACCACGGGCACCCGAATGCGCCATCATGTAGATCGAGTTGATCGGCTTTTCGCGGCCGGCATCGGGGCCATCCTCGAACTTCTTGACCGCCTTGATCTCGTCCATCATCGCGCCGGCCACCTGGTCGCCGCAACGGCTCCAGGCGTCGATCACCTTGTTGTACTTTTCCTGCTGGGTGATCAGGCCGTCCTGATACTGCTGCTCGTAATCCTTCACCAGCGCGCGGGTTTCCTCGACCAGCCCTTCCTTCGCGGCGGGGATGATCATGTCGTCCATGCCGAACGAAATGCCGGCGCGGAACGCGTGCTGGAAGCCCAGCGTCATGATGCCGTCGGCGAACAGCACCGTCTCCTTCTGGCCGGTGTGGCGATAGACAGTGTCGATGACGTCGCCGATTTCCTTCTTGGTGAGAAGGCGGTTGATCGTTTCGAACGGCACGCGGTGCGATTTGGGCAGCTTTTCACCGATCAGCATACGACCCGGCGTCGTTTCGACGCGCTGCATATACTCATTGCCTTCCTCGTCCGTCTGCGGGACGCGGGTGGTGATCTTGGTGTGAAGCGTCACCGCGCCGTTGAACAGCGCCTGATGGACTTCCTCCATATCGCCCAGGATCATGCCTTCGCCGGGCTCGTTCTCCTTCTCCATCGAGAGGTAATAGAGACCCAGCACCATGTCCTGCGACGGCACGATGATCGGCTTGCCGTTGGCGGGCGAGAGGATGTTGTTGGTCGACATCATCAGCACGCGCGCTTCCAGCTGCGCCTCGAGGCTCAGCGGAACGTGGACGGCCATCTGGTCGCCGTCGAAATCGGCGTTGAACGCCGAACAGACGAGCGGGTGGAGCTGGATCGCCTTGCCTTCGATCAGCACCGGCTCGAACGCCTGGATGCCGAGGCGGTGAAGCGTCGGGGCGCGGTTCAGCAGCACCGGGTGCTCGCGAATGACTTCGTCGAGGATATCCCAGACTTCCTTGCGTTCCTTCTCGACCCATTTCTTCGCCTGCTTGAGGGTCATGGAGAGACCCTTGGCATCGAGACGGGCGTAGATGAACGGCTTGAACAGCTCGAGCGCCATCTTCTTCGGCAGGCCGCACTGGTGCAGCTTGAGCTCGGGGCCGGTCACGATGACCGAACGGCCCGAATAGTCGACGCGCTTACCCAGAAGGTTCTGACGGAAGCGGCCCTGCTTGCCCTTGAGCATGTCTGACAGCGACTTGAGCGGACGCTTGTTGGCACCGGTGATGGTGCGGCCGCGACGGCCATTGTCGAACAGTGCGTCGACCGATTCCTGCAGCATGCGCTTTTCGTTGCGGACGATGATGTCCGGCGCGCGCAGCTCCATCAGCCGCTTGAGGCGGTTGTTGCGGTTGATCACGCGGCGATAGAGGTCGTTGAGGTCCGACGTCGCGAAACGGCCACCGTCCAGCGGGACGAGCGGGCGCAGTTCGGGCGGAATGACCGGCACGACTTCGAGGATCATCCATTCGGGGCGATTGCCCGATTCGATGAAGCTTTCGACGACCTTGAGCCGCTTGATGATCTTCTTGGGCTTCAGCTCGGACTTGGTCTCGGCCAGTTCCTTGAGCAGGTCCTCACGCTCGCCTTCGAGGTCGAGGTCCATGAGCATGACCTTGACCGCCTCGGCGCCGATGCCGGCGGAGAAGGCGTCTTCACCATATTCGTCCTGCGCGTCGAGCAGTTCGTCCTCGGTGAGGAGCTGGAACTTTTCGAGCGGGGTCAGGCCGGGCTCGGTGACGATGTAGCTTTCAAAATACAGCACGCGCTCGAGCTGCTTGAGCTGCATGTCGAGCAGCAGGCCGATGCGCGACGGCAGCGACTTCAAAAACCAGATGTGCGCGACAGGCGCTGCGAGTTCGATATGGCCCATGCGTTCGCGGCGGACCTTCGACACGGTGACTTCGACACCGCATTTTTCGCAGACGATGCCCTTATACTTCATGCGCTTGTACTTGCCGCACAGGCATTCGTAATCCTTGATCGGACCGAAGATGCGCGCGCAGAACAGGCCGTCACGTTCCGGCTTGAACGTGCGATAGTTGATCGTCTCGGGCTTCTTGATCTCGCCGAACGACCAGGAACGGATGCGGTCAGGCGACGCGATGCCGATCTGGATCTGGTCGAAGGTTTCCGGCTTGGCCACCGGGTTCGCGAAATTGGTCAGTTCGTTCATTTTCTTACCTCATTCCCCTCCCGCTTGCGGGAGGGGCTAGGGGTGGGCATTTCTTCGGGTGGCACCTGTGGGCAGGCCCACCCCCGGCCCCTCCCGCGAGCGGGAGGGGAGAAGAAAGGCTATTCCGCAGCCTCGGGCAGCTCGTCCTGGTCCTCGTCCTCGTGGCTCTTGAGTTCCACGTTGAGGCCCAGCGAGCGCATTTCCTTGACGAGCACGTTGAAGCTCTCGGGGATGCCGGCCTCGAAGGTATCGTCGCCCTTGACGATCGCTTCATAGACCTTGGTGCGGCCGATCACGTCGTCGGACTTCACCGTCAGCATTTCCTGGAGCGTGTAGGCGGCGCCATAAGCCTGGAGCGCCCACACTTCCATTTCCCCGAAGCGCTGGCCGCCGAACTGCGCCTTGCCGCCCAGCGGCTGCTGGGTGACGAGCGAGTAGGGGCCGATCGAACGCGCGTGGATCTTGTCGTCGACCAGGTGGTGCAGCTTGAGCATGTAGATGATGCCCACCGTCACCTTGCGGTCGAACGCGTCGCCGGTGCGGCCGTCGAACAAGGTCGACTGGCCCGAACGATCGAGACCCGCCAGCTCCAGCATGTCCGCCACGTCGCTTTCGCGCGCGCCGTCGAACACCGGCGTGCCCATCGGGACGCCCGTGCTGACATTCTGGATCAGCTCGGCGACCTGCTCGGGCTTCCGCGCATCGATGCCGTCGGCATAATGTTCGCCATAGACGGTCTTGAGCCGGTCCTTGACCGCATCGGGGATTTCGCCCGGCTGCGCATCGGGATTGGCTTCGCGCCAGTCTTCCAGTTGCCGCGTGACCTGCATGCCCAGATTGCGGGCCGCCCAGCCGAGATGCGTCTCGAAGATCTGCCCGACGTTCATGCGCGAAGGCACGCCCAGCGGGTTGAGCACGATGTCGACCGGCGTACCGTCCTCGAGGAAGGGCATGTCTTCCTGCGGCAGGATCCGCGAGATGACACCCTTGTTCCCGTGGCGGCCGGCCATCTTGTCGCCCGGCTGCAGCTTGCGCTTCACCGCGACGAACACCTTGACCATCTTGAGCACGCCCGGCGGCAGCTCGTCGCCCCGCTCCAGCTTCTCGCGGCGATCCTCGAACTTGTCGCGGATCTTCTTCACCGCCTCGTCATACTGGGCCTTCACCGCTTCGAGGTTCGACTGCATCGCGTCGTCCTGAACGGCGAACTTCCACCATTCGTGACGATCGACGCTGTCGAGCACGTCCTCGGAGATCTCGGTGCCCTTCTTGACGCCCTTGGGCGCGCCGGTGGCGACCTGGCCGAGCAGCATTTCCTTCAGACGCGACCAGGTGGCGCGGTTGAGGATGTTGCGTTCGTCGTCCGAGTCCTTGCGCAGACGCTCGATTTCCTCGCGTTCGATCGCCAGCGCGCGCTCGTCCTTGTCGATGCCGTGGCGATTGAAGACGCGGACGTCGACGATCGTGCCGGCAACGCCCGGCGGCAGGCGGAGCGAGGTGTCGCGCACGTCGCTGGCCTTTTCGCCGAAGATGGCGCGGAGGAGCTTTTCCTCCGGCGTCATCGGGCTTTCGCCCTTGGGCGTGATCTTGCCGACCAGGATGTCGCCCGGCTCCACTTCGGCGCCGATATAGACGATGCCCGCTTCGTCGAGGTTGCGCAGCGCTTCCTCGCCGACATTGGGAATGTCGCGGGTGATGTCTTCGGGCCCGAGCTTGGTGTCGCGCGCCATCACTTCGAATTCATCGATGTGGATCGACGTGAACACGTCGTCCTTCACGATGCGCTCGGAGATCAGGATCGAGTCCTCGTAGTTGTAGCCGTTCCAGGGCATGAACGCGACGAGCGCGTTGCGGCCCAGCGCCAGCTCGCCGAACTCGGTCGAGGGGCCGTCGGCGATGATGTCACCGGCGTTCACCGTCTCGCCAACCTTCACCAGCGGACGCTGGTTGATGCAGGTCGACTGGTTCGAACGCTGGAACTTCATCAGCGTGTAGATGTCGACGCCGCTTTCGGTGGCTTCGACATCGCCCGAGGCGCGGATGACGATACGGGTGGCGTCCACCTGATCGACGATGCCCGAACGCTTGGCGGCGATCGCCGCGCCCGAATCCCGCGCAACCGTTTCTTCCATGCCGGTGCCGACGAAAGGCGCTTCGGCCTTCACCAGCGGCACGGCCTGGCGCTGCATGTTCGATCCCATCAGCGCGCGGTTGGCGTCATCGTTTTCCAGGAACGGAATGAGCGAGGCCGCGACCGAGACGAGCTGCTTGGGCGAAACGTCCATCAGCGTGATCTGATCGCGCAGCGCCATCAGGAATTCGCCGCCCTGACGCGCCGACACCAGATCGTCAGCGAAGCTGCCGTCCTCGTTGAGGTCGGCCGATGCCTGCGCGACGGTGTGCTTCTGCTCTTCCATCGCCGAGAGATAGACGACTTCGTTCGTGACCTTGCCGTCGATGATCTTGCGGTACGGGGTTTCGATGAAGCCGTACTTGTTCACGCGGCTGAACGTCGCGAGGCTGTTGATCAGACCGATGTTCGGGCCTTCCGGCGTTTCGATCGGGCAGATACGGCCATAATGCGTCGGATGAACGTCGCGGACTTCGAAGCCGGCGCGTTCGCGCGTCAGGCCGCCCGGCCCGAGCGCCGAAACGCGACGCTTGTGCGTCACTTCGGACAGCGGGTTGGTCTGGTCCATGAACTGCGACAGCTGCGAGGAGCCGAAGAATTCGCGCACCGCGGCAACCGCCGGCTTGGCGTTGATCAGGTCGTTCGGCATCACCGTCGACACGTCGACCGACGACATGCGTTCCTTCACCGCGCGTTCCATGCGCAGCAGGCCGACGCGATACTGGTTTTCGAGCAGCTCGCCCACCGAACGCACGCGGCGGTTGCCGAGATTGTCGATATCGTCGACTTCGCCCTTGCCGTCCTTCAGGCCGACCAGCGTCTTGACCACTGCGAGGATGTCCTCGGTGCGCAGCGTCGTGACGGTGTCCTCGGCATCGAGATCGAGGCGCATGTTGAGCTTCACACGGCCGACGGCCGAGAGGTCATAGCGCTCGGGATCGAAGAACAGACCGCCGAACAGCGCTTCGGCGGTTTCGAGCGTCGGCGGTTCGCCGGGGCGCATGACGCGATAGATGTCGGCCAGCGCCTGTTCGCGATCCTCGGCCTTGTCGACCTTGAGCGTGTTGCGGATCCAGGGGCCGGTGGTGACGTGATCGATGTCGAGCAGCTCGACGCGGTCGAGCCCGGCCTTGTCGAGCTTTTCGAGGTTTTCGGGCGACACTTCGTCGCCGGCCTCGATGTAGATCTCGCCGGTCTTCTCGTTGATCAGGTCATAGGCGCTGTAGCGGCCGAAGATTTCCTCGGTCGGAATCAGCAGCGTTTCCAGGCCCTCGCGGCCCGCCTTGTTGGCGGCGCGCGGGCTGATCTTCTGGCCGGCGGCGAACACGACTTCGCCCGACTTGGCGTCGACGATGTCGAAGGTCGGCTTCACACCGCGCCAGTTTTCCGGCGTGAACGGGATCTGCCAGCCGCCTTCACCGCGCACATAAGTGACGGTGTTGTAGAAATAGTTGAGGATTTCCTCGCTGTTCAGGCCGAGCGCATAGAGCAGCGAGGTGACCGGCAGCTTGCGCTTGCGGTCGATGCGGACATTGACGATGTCCTTGGCGTCGAACTCGAAATCGAGCCACGAACCGCGATAGGGGATCACGCGCGCGGCGAAGAGATACTTGCCCGAAGCGTGCGTCTTGCCGCGGTCATGGTCGAACAGCACACCCGGCGAGCGGTGCATCTGCGACACGATGACGCGTTCGGTGCCGTTGATGAAGAAGGTGCCGTTCTCGGTCATGAGCGGCATGTCGCCCATGTAGACGTCCTGCTCCTTGATATCGAGAACCGAACGGGCTTCGGTATCGGGATCGACTTCGAACACGATCAGGCGCAGCGTGACGCGCATCGGCGCGGCATAGGTGATGCCGCGCTGGCGGCATTCGTCGGTGTCGAACTTCGGCGGTTCGAGTTCGTAATTGACGAAGTCGAGCTCGGCGGTGCCGGCGAAATCGCGGATCGGGAAGACGCTGCGCAGCGTCTTTTCCAGGCCCGAGACATAGCCGATCGAGGGATCGGACCGCAGGAACTGCTCGTAGGATTCGCGCTGAACCTCGATCAGGTTCGGCATTTCGACGACTTCGTGGATGTCGCCGAAGATCTTGCGGATGCGGCGCTTGACGCTGCTGTTCTGGCCCGCGCGGAGCGCCGCGCCGTTTTCGATCGCCTTGGATGCCATGAAGTGTATTCGCCTCGCTCGGTCAAAAATTCGTGCCCGCTATGCTGGCGGGGGCAGGGCGCGGGTTCCTTTCCAACGCGAAAAAGCCGCAAGTCTCCCGTGGTTCAGGAAAACAGCAGCTTCATGCGACCTGTTGGAATCCCCAGCCGACAATTCTTATGATCCGCTGCGCAACGGCGGCTCATGTCCCGTTCGGATGGAGTTGGATTTCGCCATATAGGGGCGATGTTGGATTTCGTAAAGAGGGGATTGCGCCTCAGACCCGCATTGTCCCGGTCTCGATGAACCTTTGGTGCCACGCGAACGCCTCGCCGCACAGCATCGGCGTCTGCTGGCCATAGCTGCCCTTGCGCGCGCGGTCATAATAATCGCGCAGCATCGGACGATAATCGGGATGCGCGCATTTTTCGATCACCAGCTCCGCGCGGGCGCGCGGGGCCAGGCCGCGCATGTCCGCAAGCCCCTGTTCGGTGACGAGCAATTGCACGTCCTGATTGATGTGATCGACATGGCTGACATGCGGGACGATTGCCGAAATCGCGCCGCGCCTGGCGGTCGAAGGCGTCAGGAAGGCCGAGATAAAGGCGTTGCGCGCGAAATCGCCCGATCCGCCAATCCCGTTCTGGATGCGCGATCCCATGATATGCGTCGAATTGACGTTGCCGTAGATATCGGCCTCGATCATCCCGTTCATCGCGATGCAGCCGAGGCGGCGGATCACTTCCGGGTGATTGCTGATCTCCTGCGGGCGCAGGATCACCTTGTCGCGGAACCGGTCGAGGTCGCGGTTGAGGCCAAGCTGCGCCTCGGGGCTGAGCGAGAAGGCGGTGGTCGATGCGACGCGCAGCTTGCCCGATTTGAGCAGGTCGAGCATCCCGTCCTGCAGCACTTCGGTATAGGCGGTCATGTCGTCGAACGGGGAATCAATGAGCCCCGTCAGCACGGCATTGGCGATGTTGCCGACCCCCGATTGCAGCGGCAGCAAGGATTGCGGCAGCCGCCCGACCTTCACTTCGTGGCGGAGGAATTCGATCAGATGCCCGGCGATCGCCCGTGCGCATTCGTCGGGCGGGGTGAAGGGCGCATTGCGATCGGGCGTGTCGGTTTCGACGATGGCGACGATCTTGTCGGGATCGCAGCGGAAGCGCGGCTCGCCGATGCGCTGGTCGGCGCGCACCAGCGGGATCGGCACGCGGTTCGGTGGCAGCGCGGTGCCGTAATAGATGTCGTGCATCCCCTCCAGCGCCATATTCTGCCAGCTGTTGACCTCCAGAATCACTTTCTGCGCGCAATCGATCCAGGTCTTGTTGTTGCCGACCGAAGTGGAGGGGATCAGCGACCCGTCCTCGCAAATGCCGGTGACTTCGATGACGGCGGTATCGAGCGGCCCGAGAAAACCTTCCCATGCCATCGGCGCGACCTGGCTGAGATGCAGGTCGAAATACTGCATCTCGCCGCGATTGATCTTCTCGCGTGCGATCGGATCGGAATTGTAGGGCATGCGGAATTCGATGCCGTCCGCCTTGGCGAGCGCGCCGTCGAGCTCGGGGCCGGTCGAGGCGCCGCTCCAGATACGCACGGCAAAGGGATCGCCGGCGGCATGGGCGGTTTCGATCCGTTCGGCGAGCGCCAGCGGGATTTCTTTGGGATAGCCCGATCCGGTGAAGCCGCTCATCCCGATGGTCGAACCCGGATCGATCAACGCGGCGGCATCATGCGCCGACATCACTTTCGAACGCAGGGACGGGGCGGCGATACGGCTCGGGCTCACGGGGGTATCCTTGGTCAGCAAATATGGTGGCCTCGATAGGCAAGTGACGGCGCGGGCGAAAGAGGCAGTCTGCGTTTGTCTCAGGCCAGCGGGGCCGGGGCGGGGCCGCGGGTGCGTGTCGCGCGCGTTCGCCCGGGAAAAATGCGCAGTCGTCGCGGAGAAATATAAATAACGCTGCTTATTTTTCCGCATGAACCCCAAATGAACCGATTATTTCGTCGCTCTGAACCTATCAGTTCATCGCCGATTTGGAGAAAAACCGGAACTGGTTTGCCCGCGTGGAATTGTCCCGCTCGCTATGACCAAGATGCGATACCATGCTCGTCCGGCCGCGGTGGCGCTTATTGCCGCCCTGGCCGTTTCCGCCACCACTGCACAGGCACAGGATGCTGCGTCGGGAACGACGCAGATTGCGCCGACGACGTCGCCGGTACCTTCGGTTGCGCCTGTTCCGGCACCGACAACGCCGGCACCGATTGTGCCGCAGGTTCCGCAATCGACCCAGGACGGCGCACAGTCGCTTACCGCGCCCGACATTCCAGAATCGACGCCCAGCCCTTCGACGGTCGCAACCCAGCAGCTCCCCTCGGGCGTCGGCGATCCCGAATCTTCCACGCCGGTGAGTGCCGCAGCAGTTGCACAGATCGAAGCCGAGCGCGCGGCGCAGGCCGAGGCGGCCGCCGCGCGTCGCGAAGTCGCGCGCCGTTCGGCCGCCGCGACCAGAACGACGGCACCGGAAGCTGAGGCAGCGCCCGCTGCGCCGTCCGCCGATGTCGAAACCGCGGCTGCGGGGGCGGACCTTTCCGGCCCGGCCCTGGCGCCGGCCGACGGTTCGGGTGACGTTGCCGCCATCAATTCGAGTGTCGAGCAGCAGGCGATGCAGCAACAGCAGGCTGCGAGCGAGCCCGCTCCGGTCGCGCCCGCACCCAAAGCGACGGCCACCAGCGACGGCATCGCCGACGATGTTGCGCTGTGGGGCGGTCTTGCGCTGGTGCTCGGCATAGGCGGTGTCGGTGCGGCGGCGGCGATGCGCCGGCGTTCGGATCGACCCGAAGCCGCGCCGGTAGCCGCACGCACCAAATCTGAAGCGAAGCCCGTGCCCGCTCCGGTTACGCGAGAGGTTCGCGAGCCGCAGCCGGCAATGGCCGCTACGGCGGCGCCCGCGCCCCGGGCGGAGCCTGTCGCGGCTGCTCCGGCAATGTCGAACGCTGCGGTCGCCACGGCGTCCACGGCTGGCATGGGCCGCCACCAGATCGCTGCAATGCGCGGCCCGAGCGAGGAAAACCCGTTCCTCACGCTGCGCAACCGGATGAAGCGTGCGCGCTTCCTCGACCAGCGCGAGCGCGTCGGTGAGGCGGCGGAGGAACGCCGTGCGCCTCAGCGGGCTGCCGCTGCGGCCGCCGCGCCGGCCCCGGTTCGGGCGCGCCGGCCCGTCGCCGATCCGGTGGCGCGCGCGAAGGAGAAGATCGGATCGATCACCGACTCCGCCGCATGGCAGCTCGGAGGAAAGCCTTCTTATTCGGGCTGAACGCAATCTGCGTTGCCAGTAGCGTATCGCAGCGCAGGGGAAGGGGGCGCACCGGACAGCGCGCCCCCTTTTCCATGTTCGTGTGAAGGCCGCGGCGAGGCCGGCAATCCCGCCCCGGCGGAACCGCGTCCACGAAAAAAGGGCGGCCCGTTGCCGGACCGCCCTTCTTTTCTTCGCTCGAAAGAGCTTGAAGCGCTTACTTGAGCTCGACGGTGCCGCCGGCTGCTTCGATCTGCGCCTTGATCTTTTCGGCTTCGTCCTTGGCGATGCCTTCCTTGACGGCCTTCGGCGCGCCTTCGACGAGCGCCTTGGCTTCGGTCAGGCCCAGGCCGGTGATGGCGCGGACTTCCTTGATGACGTTGATCTTCTTGCCACCGTCGCCGGTGAGGATCACGTCGAATTCGTCCTCGGCTTCTTCAGCAGCTTCGCCACCGGCGCCGCCGCCGGCCGGGCCGGCAACCGCAACCGCAGCAGCGGCCGAGACGCCCCACTTTTCTTCGAGCATCTTCGAGAGCTCGGCAGCTTCGAGAACGGTCAGCTCGGAGAGCTGGTCAACAAGAGCATTCAGGTCAGCCATTTTGATATCCTTCGGAAAATCTGTTCAAATCAGGGTAGTTGGTCGCAAGTCGCTTACGCGGCGTCCTTGGCGCCATAGGCGCCGAAGACACGTGCAAGCTGACCCGCCGGTGCCTGCGTGACCGAGGCCAGCTTCTGCGCCGGTGCCTGAACCAGGCCGACGATCTTGCCGCGCAGTTCATCCAGCGACGGCAGCGAAGCGAGCGCCTTCACGCCTTCCACGTCGAGCATGGTGCTGCCCATCGCGCCGCCGACGATCTCGAGCTTGTCGGTCGTCTTGGCGAAATCGTTGATCACCTTGGCCGCGGCCACGGGATCGACGGAAGTGGACAGCGCCGTCGGACCGCTCAGCAGGTCGGAAAGACCCGCGTAGTCGGTGCCCTCGAGCGCGATCTTGGCAAGGCGGTTCTTGCTGACCTTGTAGCTCGCTCCGGCTTCGCGCATCTTGATGCGGAGGTCCGTCGACTGGGCGACGGTCATCCCGAGGTTGCGGGTGACAACCACCACGCCCACCTCGCCAAAGGTGCGGTTCAGCTCGGCAACGGCTTCGGTCTTCTGGGAACGATCCATGCCGGTCTCCTCAATATGGACCACGCAGTTTGCTGACTGCGGGGCCCGGTTGCGTCGAGCCAGGGCGGTCGCCCTAGGCCCTCGTCCGAGGGGCATGATCGTCAGCGCCAGGTTTCCCCGGGCATTGACCCGAACGCTGCCATCGCTGACGGCGGCCGGTAAAATCCTTCCCCGTCTCGGCGAGAAATCAAGACCGGCATATTCCGGTCACTCGCTGTCTCGGACGGATACCGACAGGGCGGACCCCATCGGCGAAGCGCGCCAAATAACGGCGCGCGCGTAAAAGTCAAGCGGGCAGGGGCGATCGCCGCCCGCTGCCCGCATGTCTGCTGTCTCAGTGCGCGGCGTCTTCCTCGCTGCGGTCGACGCGTGACGTCATGCCAGTGGCGGCGGCATCGTCCAGCATCATTTCGTCTTCGCGCAGCCCGGTGCCGGTGGTCGAATTGGAGATATTGCCGATCGGCGCGGGCGGTCCGGCAGTCGGCTCGGGGATGGGATCCTCGTCTGGCTCGACGAAATTGGCCATCGGCTCGTCATAGTTGATCGTTTCGATCACTTCCTCCGACATGACGTTCTCGTCGGGCTCGACGACATTCTCGACTTCCACCGAGCAGCCGCCCGCCAGCAGCATCGCTGCGAGCGCCGCCGGAATCGTCTTGCGCACATCCATCTTCATCATGGTTCTCCTCAGCGGTCGGCGACCTGCTGCGCCTGGGCGCGGCTTTCGATCTTGTCGGCCAGTACGGCGTCCCAGCCATAAGGGTCGTTCAGGAAATACATCGTCCCTTCAGAGCCGACATAGGCCGTCCAGTAAAGCAGAAATACTTCCACCGGGGTCTTCAGGTCCGCGCGCACCGTGTCGCCCGACGCGATCGTCTCGTTGATCTTGGCGACTTCCCAGTCGGGATTGTCGGCGAGCAGCAGCCGCGCCAGCGCCGCGGGCCGGGCCAGCCGGATGCAGCCGTGGCTCGCGAGCCGATTGACGCGATCGAACGTCGCCTGGGCGGGCGTGTCGTGCAGATAGACGGCATAGGGATTGTCGAAATCGAACTTGTAGCGGCCGAGCGCGCTTTTCGGTCCCGCGCGCTGTTGCAGCCGCGTGCGGCCGTTGCCCAGCTCGATCACCCGGAAATCATTGCGGGCGAGATAGCCGGGATTGCGGCGTTCCTTCGGCCACAATTCGTTCGCGGCGATCGAGGAGGGCACGTTCCAGGGCGGATTGAGCACGATGCTGTGGATGGTAGAGGAAAGCATCGGCGTTTCATGGCCGGGCTGGCCCGTCACCACCTTCATCGATCCGACGGGGCGATCGCCTTCGAACAGAGTCAGCACGGTGGCGGCGATGTTCACCTGAACGCGATGGACCGGCAGCTGGCGCGGAATCCAGCGCCAGCGCTCCATATTCGCCATGATCTGGCGGATGCGCTCGCCGACGGGAGTGTTGATCGCGGCGAGGGTGTTCGGACCCACCACGCCGTCGACCGCCAGGCCGTAGCGGGTCTGGGCGCGCTTCACCGCTTCGGTCAGCGCGGTGTCGAACAGATTGGGGTCGGGCTGCTCCTCGGCGGTCAGCGTCTCGACGGTGATGATCTGATCGTCCTCGACGGCCAGCCGCTTGCGCAGCGCGTCGACGCGCGGATCGGTGTCACCTTCGCGCAGCGTCTCGCCGCTCGCGACCTGCTCCCAGCCGCCGGCGGCCTCGATCGCGCGATAGCGGGCAAGCCCGTCACGCAACGCATCATAGCCCGAATAGGGCGGAGGCAGCGATCGGATCCACTGGCTCAGCCTGTCCTCGCGCACCGCGGCGGCGAAATCCGGGAGCGGATCATAGGGCGTCGGACGCAGGCCCCAGTCGGACTGGAAATCCTCCGGCGCGAGCCTTCCGGTGCGCACCGCCTGCGCATAGTCGAGCGCCGCTCGGACCAGTTCGGGGCCCCTTTCGGGCAGCAGCGGCGGTTCGCTGTAGCGCAGGCCCTGCGTGACATAGCGTTCGCGCAACAGCCCGGCGAGTTCGGCTTCCTGCGCGGGGCCGAGAGTCGGCAGCGCGATCGGAGCGGCCGTGGATGCCGCGCCCTCCTGGCCTGGCAGCGGCTGCACGATCGGTGTCGGCGCGGCTGTGGGCGCGGGAGTCGGTGTCGGATGCGCCGGGGTAGGGCTCGGGCGCGGGGCGGGGCTAGGCGTTTGCTGCGCGGCGGCGGGGAGCGCTCCGAGCGCAAGCACGCTCAGCGCTCCGGCGGCGCAGTGACGGCGGGCGGATCGCAGGATCCCGGGCATCGACAAGTCCTTCTTCTCCTGTTCGGAGGGGGCAATACAGCATATGCTTCCTTGCGCCAGCCTGAGCAACGGGCGTTGCCACGCGCCCGCGAACGGACGCCGTGCCGCAACGCCGGTTCTCAGAAGGCCGGCGCGAGTGCCCCGACCCGAAGGATCAAAGAAACTTCTTCATTTCGAACGTGATACGCTGATCGGAAGTTCCGTGATCGAAAGCGGCATCGCCAAAGCGGGGTTTGGCGAGCCGAGTCATCGCGTTGTTGGAAAAGCCCACCGCCTCGGTCGGCAGCCCCAGGAAATTGCGGTCGGCTTTCCCGTCGCCGTCGCGATCATGATATCCCTGCGCGGCATAGCGGCCGGGCGGCACGTTGCGCACGATCACCCTTGTCGTTCCCTGCCGGGCGGGCGCTTCGCCGACATAGGGGCAGTCCTTGAGGAACAGACGCTCCGGGCAGATTTCGATGTGAACCCTGCCTTCGCTGCTTTCGACATTGGTAACGGCGATTTCGATCGCAGCGCCAGGCGGGCCGGCGTCGGGCGCGGCGGCGGTGACGAGAAGGGCGGCAGGCAGCAGCACTATGGAGAGACGGGGGAAGGGCATGGCGATCCTTTCGCAAGAAACGCGTGCGGTTTTATGCGATCGCCCATGAACCGACAAGATTTATGATATAGTATGTATCATATTCGCGCCTGATCGTTGCTAGACGTCCGCGATCCAGCGTGCCTCGCGCAGCCGAGTCACCGCCGATCGCGCTACCGGGGCGATGAGGCCGTTCGACAGATGGAGCCGCATCGACCTGGCATTGCCCTCGACACGTTCGACAGCGTCGCGCGCCACCCACCACGACCGGTGCGTGCGCAGGCCTTCGCGCCGAGTGCCCGCGATCGCCTGGCCCAGCGGCATCAGCAGCAGCGAGGATCCGTGGAGGGTATGCACGCGCACATAATGATCCTCCATCTGCAGCGCGATCACGTCGGCGGGAATGGCCTGCGAAGCGGTTTCGGCGACAGGAGCGACGCGGCCATCGCCGATCATCTCGCGCAATCGCCATGCCATCAGCGCGACGATCGGCACGGCAATGACCACGGCCTGCCCATACCATAGCAGCAGCCCCAGCTTCAGTTCGGCCAGTTCGGGCCACAGGCCAAAGGCAATGAAGCGCGTGGCCGCCGCTTCGGGGATCGTCACGATCAGCGTGGCGGCGAGCAGCAGCGGCCAGTGCCAGCGACTTCCCGGCGGCGTGATTCGCATCACCCAAAGGCATGTCGGCGCGAACAGCAACAGTCCAAGCAGCATCGCACCCACCCAGTATCCGATGCGCGGCAAAAGCCCCGGGTTCGAATAGCTGCCGAACGGACCGAGCAACCCCATTGCGACACCGGCCGCCAGTGTGACTGCGATCCATCGCAGGGCGATCGTCTGTGGCGAACGGGCGGGGCGGGGCGCGGCGGACATGGCCGGTCTCTATCGCGCACCCGGCCCGTTCGCCAAGTCGCGAACCCGTTCGCCCATTCGCGAAACGGCGCTTTCGGGGCGCGCTCCGGCGATGCAGGCGAGGGCCAGCCAAGAAGGAGATATGACGATGTCCCAACGCCTCGCGGCGCTGATCGCGCTGCTTGCCATGTTTTTTTGCCCGCTGCCCGCCTTTGCCGGCGGGGCCGGACAGCAAGCCGGCTTTATCCATAGCCGCACCGACAGCGGCGTCGAAATCGGCATCTGGTATCCCGCCGAGGGTAAGCCGGTGGCGCGCCGCGTCGGCCTGTATTCGCAACAGGTGGTTCCCGATGCGCCATTGCCTTCGGGCAGCCATCCGCTGGTCGTGATCTCGCACGGGACCGGCGGCGATTTCGCCGGGCATGTCGATACGGCAGTCGCGCTCGCGCGGGCCGGTTTCGTCGTCGCGTCGCTGACCCATCCCGGTGACAACTGGCGCGACAACAGCCGCGCGGCAGTGATCCAGGATCGCCCTGCGGCGCTGAGCGCGCTGATCACCCATATGCTGACGCGATGGGAAGGGCGGGGCAGTATCGATCCCGAGCGGATCGGTGCGTTCGGTTTTTCCTCGGGTGGCTTCACCGTCCTGGCGGCTGCGGGCGGACGCGCGGATTTCGCGCGGCTTCCGGGCCATTGTCGCCAGCATCCCGATTTCTTCGATTGCAGCGTGATCAGCGGGCGTTCGGAAAGCGCGATGCCCGAGTGGCGCGTGGTGCCCGACCCGCGGATCAAGGCGCTGGTCGTCGCCGCGCCGGCGCTGGGCTTTGCCTTCGGACCCGAAGGGCTTGCCGAAGTGACGATGCCGGTACAGCTCTGGCGGGCGGAGGAGGACAGGGTGCTTCCCGCCCCCCATTATGCCGAAGCGGTGCGCGCGGCATTGCCGCAACCGCCCGAATATCATGTCGTGCCCGGTGCGGCGCATCTCGACTTCCTCGCGCCCTGCGTCGAGCCGGTCACGGTGCCGATGCCGTGCCAGAAAGAGGGGTTCGACCGCGCGGCGTTCCATGAGGATTTCGACCGAGAGGTGGTGCGGTTCTTCCGGGAGGCACTGGGCGATTAATGCTGCCGATATTCCTCCCCTGGAAGGGGAGGGGGACCGCGAAGCGGTGGAGGGTTAGGAGCCGCGAACGTCCCGTTTATTGCGAACTACCCCTCCACCACGCGGCGCGTGGTTCCCCTTCGGGGGAGGAACTCAGCAACATCAGAACAAAAAAGGGCCGGGGTTTCCCCCCGACCCTTCGTTGTTCCTCTCCGAAATTCGGATCAGGCGGCGCCGACTTCCGCGACGTCCACCTTCACGCCCGGGCCCATCGACGAGGACAGGGCGATCTTGCGCAGATACTTGCCCTTGGCGCCCGCCGGCTTTGCCTTGACGACGGCGTCGACCAGCGCATCGAAATTCTCGCGCAGATCGGCGGCCGAGAAGCTCGCTTTGCCGATGCCCGAGTGAATGATGCCGGCCTTTTCGACGCGATATTCGACCTGGCCGCCCTTGGCGTCCTCGACGGCCTTCTTCACGTCCATCGTGACGGTGCCCAGCTTCGGGTTCGGCATCAGGCCCTTGGGGCCCAGCACCTTGCCGAGACGACCGACGACGCCCATCATGTCCGGCGTCGCGATGCAGCGATCGAAATCGATGGTGCCGCCCTGGATGGTTTCCATCAGGTCTTCGGCGCCGACGATGTCCGCGCCGGCTTCCTTGGCCTCATCGGCCTTGGCGCCCTTGGCGAAGACGGCGACCTTGACGGTCTTGCCGGTGCCCTTGGGCAGATTGACGACGCCGCGGACCATCTGGTCGGCGTGACGCGGATCGACGCCCAGGTTCAGCGCAACTTCGACGGTTTCGTCGAACTTGGCGGTGGCGTTGTCCTTCACCAGCGTGATTGCTTCGTCGATGCCATGCAGCTTGTCGGCGTCGATCGTCCAGCTCTTCTGCTTCTTGCTCAGCTTTGCCATTGGATCAGCCCTCCACCACTTCGAGGCCCATTGCGCGGGCGCTGCCTTCGATGATGCGGGTCGCCGCTTCGAGATCGTTGGCGTTGAGATCCTTCATCTTCAGCTCGGCGATCTCGGTCAGCTTCGAACGCTGGATCTTTCCGGCGGAAACCTTGCCCGGCTCCTTCGAACCGGACTTGAGGTTCGCGGCCTTCTTGATGAGGAAGGTGGCCGGCGGAGTCTTCGTGACGAACGAGAAGCTACGATCGGCATAGACGGTGATGATCGTCGGAATCGGCATGTTCTTTTCCATGTCGCCGGTGGCGGCATTGAAAGCCTTGCAGAATTCCATGATGTTCACGCCGCGCTGACCCAGCGCAGGGCCGATCGGCGGCGAGGGATTGGCGGTGCCGGCGGGCACCTGCAGCTTGATATAGCCGGTAATTTTCTTGGCCATGTCGTCTCACTCTGTTGCTGGCACAATGTCGCGGAAATCCGCGCCATCGTGCCGGTTCAAGTTTAGCGGTCCGTGCGGCCGCCCCGAAGGACGGCCTCCCGCAATTTCCATAGCGATGCCGTGGAAGCGCGCGCCATTAGCGCAAAGCCGCGGGATTCGCAAGCATGGCTGCCCGCTTGCGCGGCAGCCGATGTGGCCCTAGACCCTGCTTCGTCATCTGGGGAGTAGCCAGCCGCCTTTTTCGAGGCGGGCTCCGGCGTCAACATACTCGGCCGAGAGGCCGTGGCGCGGAGAGGACGGAATTTTCCGTTCGGGCGAGACCAAATGGCATTGCACCTCTGCCCCGGCCGGGCGGGAGGCGCGATGCCTTTGGTTTGTCTGTCGCCCGGCCCGGAGACCGAATTCATGGAAGCCTTTCTTACCTCCACCGCCATCGTTGCGCTCGCCGAGATCGGGGACAAGACGCAATTGCTCGCGATCGTCCTCGCGACGCGGTTCCGCAAGCCGGTGCCGATCATCCTCGGCATCCTGTTCGCCACGCTCGCCAATCACTTCCTGGCCGCGCTTGTGGGGCAGCAGGCGGCGGCGTTCCTCGGTGGGGCGTGGTTCCGCTATCTGGTCGCCACGTCGTTCATCGCGATGGGGCTGTGGACGCTAATCCCCGACAAGCTCGACGCCGAAAGCGAGAAGCCCGCGCGATTCGGCGCGTTCGTGACAACGCTGATCGCCTTCTTCCTCGTCGAAATGGGCGACAAGACGCAGCTGGCGACGATCGCGCTCGGCGCGCGGTACGAGGACGCTCTGTGGGTTACCGGCGGCACGACGCTGGGCATGATGATCGCCAATGTCCCGGCCGTATTTCTGGGCCACGCGCTGATCGAGCGGGTACCAATGAAGACCGTGCGAATGGTCGCGGCGGGGCTGTTCATCGTCATCGGCCTGTGGATGCTGGCGGAGACGGCGGGACTGGTCTGATCCTCCCCAGGTTCAGACCGATAAAGGCAGCTTCAGATGTGAGAATTCAGATGTGACAAGGGGGCCGGAGCCTCTCGGCTCCGACCCCCGGCATACTTGTGTCGGCTGCCCGGATTACTTCGACAGTTCGACCTGTTCGAAATCGAGCTCGACCGGCGTGGCGCGGCCGAAGATCGACACCGAGACCTTGACCTTCGACTTGTCGAAATCGAGTTCCTCGACAATGCCGTTGAAGCTGGCGAAGGGGCCGTCGAGGACCTTCACGCTGTCGCCGATCTCGTAATCGACGCGGATCTGCTGCTTGGGCGCTGCGGCGGCTTCGTCGCGGGTGTTGAGCATGCGCGCGGCCTCGGCATCGGGAATCGGCTGCGGCTTGCCCGACGAACCGAGGAAACCCGTCACCTTCGGCGTGTTCTTGACCAGGTGATAGATGTCGTCGTTCATCGCCAGCTTGGCGAGGACATAGCCCGGCATGTGCTTGCGTTCGGACTGGACCTTCTTGCCGCGGCGGACTTCGGTCACGGTTTCGGTCGGGACTTCGATATCCTCGACCAGCGCTTCCAGGCCCATGCGCTCGGCTTCCGCCATGATCGCGTCGCGGACCTTGTTCTCGAAACCGGAATAGGCTTGGATGATGTACCAGCGGGACATTTTTTTACTCCGCGAGGCTCAGAAGGCCGCGCACGATGGCGTCGAAAATCGAATCGACGCCGAAGAAGAACAGCGCGAGCAGCGTCGTCATGATCATCACCATCACTGCCGTCATCACGGTTTCGCGCCGCGTCGGCCATACGACCTTGGCGGTTTCCGCGCGCACCTGACGCATGAATTCGACGGGAGAGGTTTTCGCCACGGTTTCACTCGCTCGTTAGTTTCTCCGGCGGCGCGGGACACAGGTCCGCTGCCCGTCCCCTGGATCAAGAGAAGCGGTGCGGCCCATCCACGCTGTCGGATTGGGAGTGGTATCTAGCGAGTTGCGCGGCAGGCTGCAAGCGGCCCGAACGCAGCGTCGAAATTCGTTCGTCTGCTCTGTTTCAGAACAGCGAGATCAGCGCGAAACCGCCGATCAACAGGACGACGAACAGCCAGCCGAACAGATTGAGCCGCTTTTCCACGAATTCCTGAACCGGCGCGCCGAACCGCTTGAGCAGCGCCGCGACGAGGAAAAAGCGGATGCCGCGGCCGACGATCGCCAGCACGACGAAGAGCGGGAAATTGAACGCGAAGACGCCGTTTGCGATGGTGAACAGCTTGAACGGCAGCGGCGTTACGCCCGCCGTCAGCGTAACCACCGCGCCCCATTCGTTATACAGGGTGCGCAGCGTCTCCATCTTCGTTTCGAGATGGTAGAGGTCGATGACCCATTTCCCGACGCTTTCCCACAGGAACGCTCCGATCGCATAGCCGAAGATGCCGCCCAGCACCGATGCCAGCGTGCACAGCGCGGCGATGCGAAACGCGCGTTCGCGCTTTGCCAGGATCATCGGGATCATCATCACGTCGGGCGGAATCGGGAAGAAGGAGCTTTCCGCAAAGGAAATCGCGAACAGCGCCCGATTGGCATGGCGATGCTCCGCCAGGCGCAGCACCCAGTCATACAAGGCACGAAACATGCGAAATCCCTTTTCCCGTCCCCGCATTGTCTTTGCAGGTCGGGCGCCGCCGATCAATCGCGATGCGGCGCGTGCGAAGAAAATCCGGGAATACGATGGCAGGGGCGCTCGGATTCGAACCGAGGGCCTTCGGTTTTGGAGACCGACGCTCTAACCAGCTGAGCTACGCCCCTGTGCGGAGCGCGCATGTAGCGCTCCGGCTCGCAATGAGCAAGCGGCCATGCGCAGCATCGTGCCGGATCGGGCGATAATCGCTTGCCCGGGGCCATTGCCCCGCTTAATCCCCGGTGGCGCCGGAAAGCGGGGCGCCTTCGCCGCGCCGTACCGGGATGCGATGGGGGCCGAAATTTGACCAAGGCAGTGATATTGGCCGGCGGGCTGGGCAGCCGGCTGGGCGAGGAGACTTCGGTCCGCCCCAAGCCGATGGTGGAAATCGGCGGGATGCCGATCATCTGGCACATCATGAAGATCTATTCCGCCCACGGAATCAAGGACTTCATCGTCTGCCTCGGCTATAAGGGTTATATTCTGAAGGAATATTTCGCCAATTATTTCCTCCACACCGCCGATGTGACGATCGACCTCGCCGAGAACACGATGGAAGTGCATCGTAACTGGAACGAGGGCTGGCGGATCACGCTGGTCGAAACCGGCGCCGACACGATGACCGGCGGGCGATTGAAGGCGGTGCGCGACTATCTGGACCCCGACGAGCCCTTCTGCCTCACCTATGGCGACGGCGTCGCGAGCATCGACATCACCGCCGAACTGGCGTTTCACAAGGCGCATGGCGGCATGGCGACCGTGACGGCGGTGGCGCCGCCGGGCCGATTCGGCTCGCTGGAAGGCGAGGGCGACCGCGTGACGAGCTGCCAGGAAAAGCCGCCGGGCGACGGCGGGCTGATCAATGGCGGGTTCTTCGTGCTCGATCCGGGCGTGATCGATTATATCGACGGCCCCGACACGATCTGGGAGCGCGGCCCGATGGAGCGGCTGGCGACCGACGGGCAGCTCTATCGCTTCCGCCATGATGGTTTCTGGCATCCGATGGATACGCTGCGCGACAAGCTCTATCTGGAAGATCTGTGGAAGAGCGACGCGCCGTGGAAACAATGGTAACTGCCGATTTCTGGCGCGGGCGGCGGGTTTTCGTCACCGGCCATACCGGGTTCAAGGGAAGCTGGCTGGCCCTGTGGCTTACCGAAATGGGCGCGCAAGTAACCGGCTTCGCGCTGCCCGCCGAACATCCGAGCCTGTTCGAACAGGCGCGCGTCGAGGAAGTGGTGACGCACCGGGAAGGCGATATTCGCGATGCCGCCGCGCTGGAAAGCGCGATGCAGGCCGCCGACCCGGAAATCGTCTTTCACCTCGCCGCGCAGCCGCTGGTGCGCTTTTCCTATGAAGATCCGGTCGGCACCTGGGCGACCAATGTGCAGGGGACGGTGCACCTGCTCGATGCGTGCCGCCGGCTCGGCTCGCTAAAGGGCGTGGTCTGCGTCACCAGCGACAAATGCTATGAAAACCGCGAATGGGTGTGGCCCTATCGCGAGACCGATCCGATGGGCGGGCATGATCCCTACAGCGCCAGCAAGGGCGCGGCGGAGCTGGCGATCGCATCCTTCCGCCGGTCCTTTTTCGATCGGGAAGATGGGCCGCTGATCGCATCGGTGCGCGCGGGCAATGTGATCGGTGGCGGCGACTGGGCGAGCGACCGGCTGGTCCCCGACATCATCCGCGGGCTGATCGCGGGCGAGGCGATCCCGATCCGCGCGCCCGATGCCGTGCGCCCCTGGCAGCATGTGCTCGAGGCGCTGGGCGGATATCTGCTGATCGCGCAGCGGCTGGGCGCGGGCGAACGCGACTTCGCCGATGCGTGGAATTTCGGCCCCGCCGACAGCGATGCGAAGCCGGTGCGCTGGATCGCCGAGCGGCTGATGAAGGGATGGGGCGGGGGTGAGGTGGTCATGGATGACGCGCCCAAACCGCATGAGGCGCATCTGCTGCGGCTCGATTGTTCGAAAGTGCGCGCGGCGCTCGGCTGGCGGCCGGCCTTCGATCTCGATACCGCGCTCGACCGCGTCGTCGTCTGGCATCGCGCGGTGGAGGACGGCAGCGACGCGCGCGCCATTTGCCGCGAGCAGATCGCCGATTATCGTGCGCGCATGGCCGAGGCCATCGACGGAGTGACCCAGTAATGACCGATCTTGCCGCGCTTCGCGAAGCCGCCAGCGGCCTTTCCGAAGCCGAATTCCGCAAGCTGATCGTCGACCTGACCGGCGAGTATGCGCGCAATTTCCACGCGCCGAAGGACTTCGTGCCGGGCGAGAGCCCGGTGCCGGTGGCGGGCAAGGTCTATGGCGATACCGACATGCAGCTGCTCGTCGAAAGCAGCCTCGATTTCTGGCTGACGACGGGCCGGTTCAACGCCGATTTCGAAGCGAAGCTGGCGAAGCGGATCGGTGTGGCACACGCCATCACGGTCAATTCGGGCAGCTCGGCCAATCTGGTCGCGTTCAACACGCTGACCTCGCACTATATGCGCGCCGACGCGATCAGGCCGGGCGACGAAATCATCACCGTCGCCACCGGGTTTCCGACCACCGTAAACCCCTCGCTGCAATATGGCGCCGTCCCGGTGTTCGTCGACGTCGACATCCCGACCTACAATATCAAGCCCGAGATGATCGAAGCGGCGGTGACCGACCGGACGCGCGCGATCATGATCGCGCATACGCTCGGCAATCCCTTCGACCTGGGCGAAGTGATGCGCGTGGCGGAGAAGCATAACCTCTTCGTCGTGGAGGATTGCTGCGACGCGCTCGGTTCAACCTATGACGGCCGCCATGTCGGCACCTTCGGGCATCTCGGCACGCTCAGCTTCTATCCCGCGCATCACATCACGATGGGCGAGGGCGGGGCGGTGTTCACGGACAAGCCGCGCCTGAAGCGCGTGATGGAATCGATGCGCGACTGGGGCCGCGACTGCTGGTGCGCGCCGGGGCAGGACAATACCTGCGGCAAGCGCTTCGCGCGGCGGCTGGGCGACCTGCCTTTTGGATACGACCACAAATATACCTACAGCCATTGCGGCTATAATCTGAAGATCACCGACATGCAGGCAGCGGTCGGCGTGGCGCAGCTCGACCGGGCCGACGGCTTCATCGACGCGCGGCGGCGCAATTTCGCGCTGCTGACGGAGATGCTGGCGGACCTGGAGGACGTGATGATCCTGCCGCAGGCGACGCCGAGCAGCGACCCGAGCTGGTTCGGCTATCCGATCACGCTGCGCGAAAACCTGCCCTTCACCCGCGACGAACTCGTCCGGCATTTGAACGACCGCAAGGTCGGCACGCGACTGCTGTTCGGCGGCAACCTCACCCGCCAGCCCTATATGAAGGGTCGCGACTGGCGCGTTGTCGGCGATCTCACCAATGCCGACATCATCACCGAACGCTGCTTCTGGATCGGCCTCTATCCGGGACTGACGCCGTCGCATCTGGAGTATGCCGTCGGCGTGATGCGGGATTTCATCGCCGGGAAGCGCGGCTGATTACTAGGCGTGCCTTACGGGCCGGGGGCGCAAGGGCGGCGCGGGCAAATCTTTGCGCTGTTCAAACGGCAGACAATTGCCGTGCGCGCCTGAAAAGCTGTCGTTTTGGATGCGATCTTATTGCGATCGCTGTTTGAATAGGCACTATTTGGTCGACGAACCGTTCGCATCAAGGCGAGATTATGGGCGCGCTTACAGACCGACTCAACGCAGCGGCATCGGGCTTTGCCATTACGGTTGCGCCGTTGGTCGTTGTCGCAATAGCGCAGCTCGTTTTTATGCCACAGATTCTCGCGGTCGCGGAAGGTCTAGAAAGTAACGAACAGGCTAGGTTGGTTTCAATTTGGCGGGCGGAGTTTTCTATTGCGCATACTATTGTAGCAATACTATTCGTTATCTACTGGCTGCTGGTGGCGGTACTCGGAAAAGGGCAAATCCTCAGGTGCAAGTCTGCTAATAGAATCTTGGCATTTTGCGTCGTCGCTTATCTGACGATAACTCTATACTCCATATTCCTCTGGCCCGACGGGTTACGGGTCGTATGCCCATTTCTAGGTATTTCCGACACGATCGCAAACCCTTATGCTTGCGACGCCATGTCATCTTGCGATGTGTTCGCTGATGTTGCCAGCCAATTGATACTGTTGGGCCTGTTGGGATTGATCGTGCCCTTCATCATAAGCCTGATTGTCCGCATAGTTTCCTCTCGCCGCGCCTGTCAGCGACAGGATGACACGCCTCCGTCGCTTGTTGAATGATCGTCAGCCATACCGGCTGAAATTTTCACGCGGCCTGACTACGCACGCACCAGACACATTCCCAAACGAACCCGGAGCCGCCGGTTAATACCGCGTTTACCATTGGTCTTTACCGATGGTGTCGGCGGGCTTTGGCAAAATAGCGCCCGTCGCCGAGAAGCGAGGTGCCAGCGCGATGCAAGTCAAATTCATCCTCGATTTCGACGGGGTGCTCTTCAACAGCGCATTCGAGGCCTATAGCGTCTGCGAACAGGCGACCAAGGGGCGCGCCGGGTTCCGGCAGGATGTCGATTTCGATGCCTTCATGCGCTTCCGCTCGGTCGTTACCGATGCCTGGCAATATCATCGCCTCTACAGCGAGAGCGAGGCGGTCTCGCCCGCCGATCTGAAAAGCGTTGAACCGGGCGAGGACGACTGGGCCTTCGCCAATCGCTTCTTCACCGCGCGCGAGACGATGATGGCCGATCCGGGCTGGGCGAAGGTGATGCCCGCCTATCCGTTCTTCGGAAAGCTGAAACCCGTCATTCTCGCGCATCCCGATCGTTTCGCGATTCTTTCGACGCGCAACGTCGATTCGATCCGTCGCACGCTTGCCTGGCACGACGCCGATGTGATCCCCGTCTTCGGGCAGGAACATGTCCGCACGCATGGCGGCAAGCTGGGCGTCGCCCGGGCGCAGGGCTGGTGCGATCGCACGCGCCACATGGCGATCTATCTCGACGATATGCGCCGCCATCTCGAACCGTTCGAAGGCGAAGTGCTGCTCCCGCTCCACGCCGATTGGGGCTATGATGCCGCCACGCCGGGCAGCATCTCGCAGGAACAGGCGATGAAGATCATCAGCTCGCTGCTGGTCCTTTCGCAACAGGTGCCCGAGACGCAGTGGCGGGGCATCGCGGCGTGAAATATGCCGATCAGATCGGCGCCTGGCTTCAGGCCGCCGGTTACACCCATTATTTCTATGTGGGTGGGGGCAATATCATGCACCTCACCGAAAGCCTCGACCGCTATCTGACCGGCGTGCCGGTGGTGCATGAAGTCGCCGCCGGGATCGCCGCCGAATATTTCAACGAAATCGCCGAGAGCGCGAAGGCGCTGGCGCTGGTGACGGCGGGGCCGGGGCTCACCAATATCGTAACCGCCATCAGCGGCGCGTGGCTCGAAAGCCGCGAGCTTCTGGTGATCGGCGGGCAGGTGAAGACCAGCGATCTCGCGCGCGGGCAGGTGCGTTCGCGCGGCATTCAGGAGATTGACGGCGTCGCGCTGGTGCAATCGACCACCAAGGTTTCGCACCGCCTCGAAGCGCCGGTTTCGGGCGCCGAATTTCTCGACCTGATTTCGGCGAGCTGGACGCCGCGCAAGGGGCCGGTGTTCCTCGAATTCCCGCTCGACGTGCAGGCGGCGAGCGTGGAGGAAACGCCGCTGCCCGCCGTCGCCGTGCCGCAGTTGCCGGTGGCAGGTGATGAAGACATTGCGTTGGTGGCGAAGCTTTATGCCGAAGCGGAGCGTCCGGTGCTGCTGATCGGCGGCGGGGTGGATCGCAAGACGGCGGACGCCGTGCGCGATCGGCTCGACCGCCTCGGCGTGCCGGTGATGACGACGTACAACGGCGCCGACCGCATCGACGGTGATGCGCCCAACTATCTCGGCCGGCCGAACACCTGGGGCCAGCGCAGTGCGAATATCGCGATCCAGCAGAGCGACCTGATCGTCGCGCTCGGCACGCGGCTGGGGCTGCAGCAGACCGGGTTCAACTGGCGGGAATTCGGCCGCGATGCGACTTTGGTGCAGGTCGAGATCGATGGCGGCGAGCTCGCCAAGGGCCATCCGGTGGTCGATCACGGCTTTCGCGTCGACGCCAATGATTTCCTCACGCGGCTGCTCGGCCATGACTTGCCGCGCAAGGACGAATGGCTCGCCAGGGCGCAGGAAATCCGCGCCGCCGTGCCGCGTGTCGAGGACGTGAACAACAGCGGGGCGGAGTATCTCTCGCCCTATGATTTCATCGTCGCGCTCGAAGGGCTGACGACACCGGACGACCTCATCATCCCCTGTTCGAGCGGCAGTGCCTTCACGCTGTCGATGCAGCTCTACAAGCAGAAGCTGGGGCAGCGGATGCTGACCAACAAGTCGCTCGCTTCGATGGGCTATGGCCTGTCGGGCGCGATCGGCGCGGCGATTGCCGGGCAGGGGCGGCGGACGATCCTGATCGAAGGCGATGGCGGCTTTGCACAGAATATGCAGGAGCTCGGCACCGCCGCGATCAACGGGCTCAACCTCAAGATCTTCATCTTCGACGATCAGGGCCATGCCTCGATCCGCATGACGCAGCAGAATTATTTCGACGGCAAATATCTGGGATGCGACCGCAAGTCGGGGCTCGGCCTGCCGCGCTGGGAGCGGCTGTTCGCGGCGTGGGACATTCCCGTCGTCCGCCTGCCGCTCGATTTCACCGCCGACGCTGAAATCCGCCGCCGCATGGCCGAGCCGGGGCTGCAGGCCTTCCTCGTGCCGATCGATCCGGCACAGACCTATTTCCCCAAGATCAGCAGCCGCATCACGGCGAGCGGATCGATGGAATCGAACCCGATCGACCGGATGACGCCGGAAATCGACTATCTCGCCAAAGCGGGGATCAAGGCCTGATGGGACAGCTCGCACCCTTGCCGTCGCTCGCTCAGACGCTGCGCCTCGATCCGGCGGCGCGCGCCGCGATTGCCGCCGATACGCGCCGTATCGTGGTGGTCGGTGCGGGCGGCTGGATCGGACGCATGGCGCTGGCCGGTCTGTACGATGCGCTTGGCGAAGCGGCGATGCATGATCGGGTGGTGGCATTCGGCTCCTCGACGCGCGGGATCGACATCGGCCTCGGGCGCTGTGTGACTCAGCATCCGCTGGATCGGCTTTCCGACCTGCCCGAACGCCCGACATTGCTGATGCACCTGGCGTTCCTGACCAAGGACAAGGTCGCGGGGATGGCGTCGGACGAATATTGCGCCGCCAATCGCGCGCTTTCGAAATCGGTGCTGGGCGCGCTGGAGCCGATCGGAGTCGAAAGGCTGTTCCTCGCATCGTCGGGCGCGGCTGCCTATGCCGCCGACCCGAATGCCGATGCGGCGCTGCGTCTCTATGGCGGGCTCAAGGCCGAGGACGAGGCGCGGTTCGGCGACTGGGCGCGCGCGGGCGAGGGGCGTCGCGCGGTGATCGCGCGGATCTTCAATTTGTCCGGCCCCTTCATCAACAAGCATGAAACCTATGCACTAGCGAGCTTCATTCGCGACGCGCTGGCGCATCGCCCGATCGAAGTGCGCGCGCCGGTGCGCGTGGTGCGCAGCTATGTCGCGTTGCGTGAGCTTTTGTCGCTGGTGCTGGTCAAGCTGACGGCGCGCGACGGGGCGACCGTTACGCGGTTCGACAGCGGCGGCGATCCGGTCGAACTCGGCGAAGTCGCCGTGGAAGTCGCCAGTCGCTTCGGTACGCGCGTCGCCCGCCACCCGATGCTGGACGGCAAAGCGAACATCTATGCCGGCGATGGCGATGGCTATGCCCGGCTGCTCGAGCGGCACGGCATCACGCCGGTGCCCTTCCTGGACCAGATTGCAGAGACGGCGAGCTTCCTCGCCGCATATGCGGAGTAAGCCGGCATGGCTGACCTATCCCCGATCGATACCCGCCGGATGCTCGATCTGGTCGAGGCGCAGCGCGCCGACGGCCTGATCCGCAATCCCGAAATCACCGTGTGCGTCGCCTGCCGCAACGAAGAAGCGAATGCCGAAGCGATAGCCGCCGCGATCACCGAGCGGATGGAGAGCGTCGACGCCGATTTCGACATCATCTTCATTGATAATGAATCGACGGACCGCACGGTCGAGATCGTAAAATCCCTGTGTGCGCGCGATCCGCGGATCAAGCTGATCGTCAACACGCGCAATTTCGGCCAGATGCGTTCGCCGACACATGCGATCTACGAAGCAGGTGGCCGCGCGATCATTTCGATGTGCGCCGATTTCCAGGATTCGCCGGCGCTGCTGCCCGAATTCGTCCGCCGCTGGCGCGCGGGCGTGCCGATCGTGCTCGGCGTGCGCCAAAGCGAAAAGAGCGGCGCGGCGCTCACTGCAGTCCGGTCGATGTCGTACAAGCTCCAGGAGACGTTCGGCGATTACAAGATCATCCCGAACGCGACCGGCTTCGGCATCTATGACGCCGCCGTCGTCAATGCGATCAAGCAACTCAACGAACCCGATCCCTTCTTCCGCGGGCTGCTGGTCGAAACCGGCTATGCGATCGAGACGATTCCGTTCAAGCGCCCCGCGCGGGCGGGCGGCAAGTCGAACAACAATTTCTTCACGCTGCTCGATTTCGCACTCAATGGGCTGGCGGGCTCGTCGGCCGGGCTGCTTCGCGCGCCGCTCTATGTCGCATTCGCCTTCGCGGTGCTGACGATGGTGTGCCTCGCCGGATCGGTATTCGCGGCGTTTACCGGCCGCTCGGTGCAGCTGTGGCTGTTCGCGGCGATGCTGGAGGGGCAGTTCACCATGCTGTTCCTCTTCCTCGGCCTGCTCGGCGTGCAGGTGCGGCTGATCGCCGACCGGACACGCAATCAGCCGCTGGTGCTGGAGCGTGAGCGCGTCAATTTCCCCGACGACTACCGGCAGGCGTGATGGCAGCGTTTGCCGACTGGCGTTCGCTTTCCGAATGGAAGCGGATTTCTCGCTATTATCAGGCCGGGCTGGCGAACACGGTCTTCGGCTTTAGCCTCTATGCGCTGCTGGTATGGGCAGGGCTCAACCTGTTCGTGGCACAGATCGTGACCCATATTGCCGGAGCGACGTTCAACTACTGGACGCTCAGCCGGTACGCCTTTGTCGGGCATAGCGCCAACAAGCGCAATTTCGTGCTCTCCTACGGCCTGAACTATCTGCTCAACGCCGGGGTGTTGTGGGTGCTGCACCAGGCAATCGCATCGCCCTACTGGGCGGGGCTGGCGACGATCCTGCTGGTGTCGGCACTCAACTATCTGGTGCTGCGCCGCTTCGTTTTCCTGCGCGTCACGCCCGGCTGAAAGGGTCAGGCGGCGGCGATCGCGCCGCCCGGGCCACGAATTGCCAGCGCGCGCGCTTCGTTCACCGGCAGCGGGCGGCCGAAATAATAGCCCTGCACCTTCGAACAACCGAGCGCCTGGACGAGGTGATGCTCCTCTTCGGTCTCGACGCCTTCGGCGGTCGTCGCCATGCCCAGGCTCTGCGCCAGCGCCACCACGGCACGGATGATCGCGATCGCTTCCTGTTCGCCCTTGGACGCGCCCTGCACGAAGCTGCGGTCGATCTTGATCGAGGAGAAGCGCGTGCGGCTGAGATAGCCGAGCGAGGAATAGCCCGTCCCGAAATCGTCGAGGCTGAGGCGCACGCCCATATCGAGGATCTTCTCGAGCACTTTCACTGCCATCGTGCCTTCGTGCATGAACACGCTTTCGGTGACTTCCAGCTCCAGCCGTTGCGGCGGCAGCCCCGATTGCGTCAGTGCTTGCGCGACGAATTTGGCGAAGGCCGGATTGTGAAGCTGTTCGGCGCTGACATTGACTGCGACGCGCACGGTATCGTCCCATCGCGCGGCCTCCTGACAGGCCGAGCGCAGCACCCATTCGCCGATCGGCGCGATCAGCCGCGCATCCTCGGCCAGCGGAATGAACTTGGCCGGGGAGACGTTGCCGAATTCGGGATGCGTCCAGCGCAGTAGTGCCTCGAACCCCGTCAATCGTCCCGTCCCGGCATCAACCACCGGTTGATAGGTGAGGTGCATCTCTCCCTTGTCGACGGCCTCGCGCAGCGCGATTTCGAGGACGCGGCGCTCTTCCGCGGCGACGTGCAGCTTGGGCTCATAGGCGTGGAAGACGCCGCCGCCGGCATCCTTCGAACGATACAGGGCGAGGTCGGCGGACCGGATCAGCATCTCGGCCGTCCGTCCGTCGCGCGGGCCGATGGCGACGCCGACGCTGGCACCGATATACAGCGTGTTCTGGTCGACTTCGTACGGCTTGGAGATGTGCTCGATGATCCTGAAGGCAAGTTGCTCCATCGCCGCCGAATCGCTGGCGTCGCGCACGACGACGGCGAATTCGTCGCCGCCCAGCCGGCCGACCGTCTCGTTGGGCGTGCATAGCTGCTGCAACCGCTCGGCGACGCGGCCCAGCAGGCGATCGCCAATCGGATGGCCGAGCGTGTCGTTGACTGCCTTGAAGCGGTCGAGGTCGATCATCATGAAGCCGCAGCGCGAATTCCACTTGTCGGCATCGCTTATCGCCTTGGCCAGCGTTTCCTGGATCATCAGGCGGTTGGGCAGGCCGGTCAGCGTGTCATAGCGGGCCATCTTGTTGATCTTGTCCGCCGAGCGGCGCGCCTCTGTGACGTCCGAACCGACGCCGCGAAACCCGCAAAAGGCACCGCGTTCATCATAACGCGGGCTTGCCGACATTTCCCACCAGCGTTCTTCGCCGTCGACATAGACGGGCAGGAGCAGGTCGCGAAACGTTTCGCGCGCCTTCAGCTTCTCGGCCAGGTCGCGCAGCCCGGCGGCGAAATTGCCCGCTTCCCAGGTCGGCCCGGCGAGCAATTGCAGGAACGGCGTGCCGTTGATCGTCTTGGGGTCGGCGCCGATCGATACGGCGAAGCGAGGGTTGGCGCGGACCACGCGACGCTGCGAATCGATTTCCCACAGCCAGTCGCCGCTATCCTCTTCGAATTCCCGGAGCAGCAAGCTTACGGTTTCGTCGCGTTCGGCAAGGCCCATTTCATTCGCGCGAATGACGACCAGCGCCTTGCCGCCGCGAAAGGTGCCGAGAATCAGCAGCGCCGTGAACAAAGCGGCGGCGGCGGCGGGGACGGGCGAACCCGACAGCGCCTGGACTAGCGTCACCGATCCGCCGACGATCGCGATGAACACGATCGATGCGAGCGGCAGCGCCGCCATCGCCACCGCCGATGCCGTCATCAGCAGCGACAGGATGATCCACAATCCCAGGGCGGCTTCCGATCCGGCCGTCTGGGAGAAGGCAAAGGCGGGAATCGACCAGACCGCCCCGAGCGCGATGCCGTCGAGCACGGTATCGCGAACATGCGCGAGCGTTGCCGTCACCGAGGTACGGTTGCGGACCTGAAGCCGCCGGAACGCCACTGCCAGCGCGACCGCGGCGACCAGCGCGCCCCAGCTCGCCAGCTGCCATTGCGGCACCAGATTGGCCAGCAGCAGCGCGACCATCGCGGCGCCGATCACATTGGCGCCCAGCATGAACAGCGCCAGCTGGCTGCCCGCCTGCATCTGGGCGGCGCGGATCGGCCCCCAGTCGGTGGTGTCCGCCGGGTCGTACAGGCCGAGCAATGCGCGGGCATCGATCCGCGGCCGGGCGAATTGCGATTTGGTCTGTGTAGTCACGCGCAACGCTATAGCGTCCGGGGGGTTAGCGAGAGGTTAGGCGGAGGCCCCCATCGGATAATTTTCCAGCGGTTGAAACGCTACCGCGCGGGCCAGTGCCAATCGGGCTGTTCCTTCTCCGGCGCCAGCGTTTCGCCGAGCCGTTTTTCGAGCCGGATTTCATCGGCGCGCGGATCGCCGGAAAGCGTTTCGCGCAGCGCCGCGCTATGCGTGACGACAATGACCTGGCTGTGGCGCGACGCGAGCAGCAGCAATCGGGCCAGCGGCGCGATCAGCGCGGGGTGAAGGCTCGATTCGGGCTCGTTGAGAACGATCAGTTCGGCGGGGCGCGGAGACAGCAATGCCGCGACGAGCAGCAGATAGCGCAGCGTGCCGTCCGATAGTTCGGGCGTCGTCAGCGGGCGCAGCAGCCCCGGCTGGCGCATTTCGATATCGGCATGGTCGCCCGCCGATATCGCGACCTTCGAGCCGGGAAAGGCATCGTCGATGCTTTCGTCGAACGCCGCTCCGTCGCCGATCGCCCGGATCGTACGAATCGCCGAAGCGAGATCGCCGCCATCGGCCGAAAGCTGCGGCGTGAAGGTGAGGATCTGCGGCCGCCGTGCGGGCGCTTCGCGATCGGTGCGCAGGCTGTCGTAGAATCGCCAGCCGCGCATCCGCTCGCGCAGCATCAGCAGCTCGATGCCGTCACGCGGATCGGCGGCATGCGTCATCATGCTGTCGAAACTGGCGAGATCGGTATGCGCGGTGCGCCATTCGCCCGTTTCCTCGGTGCGCAGCCGCACCATCGGCCCGCGCCGTTCGGCGATCGCACCCGAACGCGCGAGCTTCGGCCCCATCCACAGCGCTTCGGCCTTGATCTCGGGGTCGTAGGGGAAGGCGGTGGGCGGCTGGGGCAGGCCCAGATCGACGGCATAGCCATAGTCTTCGGTCGCGAATCCCAGCCGCAGATAGGTCGGCTCGGAACGCACCGTTCCCTGCACCGGCATTTCGCCCGACAGCATCTCGCGCGAGAATTTTTCCGGCCCCGCCCAGAGAGTCGAGGGCAGTCCGCCTTCACGCGCGATCGATCCGATCAACTGCCCCTGCGCGACTTCGGCAAGCAGCCGCAGCGATCGATAGAGGCTCGATTTGCCGCTGCCGTTGGCGCCGGTGATCAGCGTCAGCGGTGCAGGCGCGATCACCAGATCGCGCAGCGAGCGATAGCCCGAAACGGCAAGGCGCTCGATCATCCGATCGAGCGCCCCGAAAAACCGGCACCTGCCGATGGCGGCACGGCTTATGCCGCGATGCTGTAGGGCTTGATCTCGCCGTTGAGATACAGGTTGCGCGCCTTGGCGCGGCTGAGCTTGCCCGAACTGGTGCGCGGCAGCGTGCGCGGCGGCACCAGTTCGATCACGCAGTTCATGCCGGTCACCGAACGCACGCGCTCGCGGATTTCGTCGCGCAGGCGAATTCGTTCGCCTTCGTCCGACGTGCGGCACTGGACGAGCACGGCGGGGGTTTCCTCGCCGCCCGGCGTGGTGATCGCGAAGGCGGCGATGTCGCCCTGCTTGAATCCGGGAAGCTGCTCGACCGCCCATTCGATATCCTGCGGCCAATGGTTGCGGCCGTTGACGATGATCATATCCTTGGCGCGGCCGACGATATAGATGTAACCTTCGGAAATATAACCCATATCTCCGGTGTCGAGCCAGCCGTCGCTCATGCAGGCGGCGGTCGCGGGTTCGTCGCGGAAATAGCCGACCATCACGCTCGGGCCCTTGCACCAGACCTTGCCGATCGCCTTTTCGGGAAGCGGGGTGCCGTCCTCCTCGCGGATCTCGACGGTCATGTCGCGCACCGGCTTGCCGCAATTGACGATCGCGCGGAAGCGCTGCGGACGTCCGCCGCCATTGCATCCGCCCGAAAGCTGGGTTTCCTCCACCAGTTCCACCTGGATGCCTTCGCACGGCGGCATGATCGACACCGCCAGCGTCGCTTCGGCAAGGCCGTAGCTGGGCAGGAAGGCCGAGGCCTGAAAGCCGGCATCGGCGAAGGCGTCGACGAAGCTTTGCATCACGTCGGGCCGGATCATGTCGGCGCCGTTGCCCGCCACACGCCAGCGGCTGAGGTCGAAGCGGTCGCTTGCCTTGGTCTGGCTCGACATGCGCCGCGCGCAGATATCGTAGCCGAAGGTCGGCGAATAGGAGAGCGTGTTGTCCGCGTTGCGGCTGATCATGTCGAGCCATGCCAGCGGGCGCCGCGCGAAATCCTCGGTCTTGAGGTAATCGGTCGAAACCTGATTCGCGACCGGCGACAGGAAACAGCCGACCAGCCCCATATCGTGATACCAGGGCAGCCAGCTGACGCAGCGGTCGCCATCGGTGACGTGCATGCCGTGGCTGTGCGCGGCGAGATTGTTGAGCAGCGCCTCATGCGTGATCGCCACGCCGTGCGGGAAGCGAGTCGAGCCGCTCGAATATTGCAGATAGGCGATATCGTCCCTGGTCGGACGCGGCAGTTCGGCCCGCGGCGCTTCGCGACCGCCGAATTCCTCCCAGTCGATTCCCTGGATGCCGAGCAGCTTGGCCGCTTCGCCCGCCATCGCCGAAAGTTCGGACGGATAGACGAGCATCTTCGGATCGCAGCTTTCGAGCTGGACGCGCAGCTGATCGATATAGCTCTGCGCGCCGCCGAAGCTGGTCGGCAGCGGCAGCGGCACCGGCCAGGCGCCGGCATAGACCACGCCGAAGAAAAGGCTGGCGAATTCCGGCCCGGTTTCCGCGATCAGCGCGATTCGGTCTTCCGGCTTCACGCCCGCGGCGATCATGCGATAGGCCTGATCCAGCGCGTCCTCGCGCAGCTGCGCATAGCTGTACGGCTGTTTCAGATTGCCGCGCGCATCATGAAAGTTCAGCCCGCGAACACCGCGCGCAGCATAATCCAGCGCCTCACCGAGTGTGTCGAAATCCGCCAAACGGCGCGGCAGCGTGTCGTCGTCGGTCGGCGTCGGCGCCGGTGCAGTCGATGCAGCCCTGGTGGCTTCAAGCGATCCCGTAACGTGCAATTCCATCCTATTCCCGTGCCCCTACCGTGGCAGGCCGAATTCCCCCACGCAGTGAACTACGCTCGGCTCTGCAACGCACTATCGTTCAAAATCAGATGGCAGTGTGGCACAATCATGGCGCATGCGTCGTCATCCCTCACAATCGCGTCCGCCGGCGCGTCCACTGGACCAGGCCGCGCTGGAACGGCTCGCGCTGCGCTATGTCGAGCGATATGCGACGACTCGGGCCAGGCTTACGGCCTATCTCGACCGAAAACTGCGTGAGCGCGGCTGGGCCGGAGAGGGCGAGGCCGATTCGCGCGCGCTTGCCGAAAGGATGGCGGAGCTCGGCTATGTCGATGATCGTGCCTTTGCCGAAGCGCGGGTCTCGGCGATGGGACGGCGTGGCCTTGGCGCGCGGCGCGTGACGCTGGCGCTGCGTCAGGCGGGGATCGAAAGCGACGATGCCGAAGCAATCACGCCGCAGGTCGAAGCCAATGCGGGGGAGGCGGCGCTGGCCTTTGCGCGCCGTCGACGAATCGGCCCCTTCGCCCAGGAAGAAGCCGATCGTGACCAGCGCGAACGGCAGCTCGCCGCCATGCTGCGCGCCGGACATGCGTTCGAACTCGCCAAAAAGATCGTCGCGATGGCTCCGGGAGACGATATCGAAGCAATCCTCGCCCCCGATTAACACAAAGCAATTCCAATTAAGGAAAATTTTGTGTTAATGGTACCCATTGGGGGAAAAGGATAATGCGTGCTGAAAGTCAGCAGGCGCGTAACGATTACGAAGTCGACGCGCTTGATTCTGCCGGTTCGGATGATGCTGTGGACGAGGAGGGGCTCTCGCTCTCCGGCGTCATCAAATGGTTTGATGTCACGCGGGGATTCGGATTCCTGGTGCCCGATTCGGACGAATTCGGCGACGTCCTGATACATTTCTCTGTTTTGCAGGATCACGGTCGGCGCAGCCTTCCCGAAGGCGCGCGAGTCGATTGCATTGCCGTACAGCGCGATCGCGGGATGCAGGCGCGAGAGGTGCTGGCGATCGACCTGAGCGATGCTGTCGAACAGCCGCGCCGTAGCGGCGATCGTAGCGAACGGCTGCGCCTGATCGACGATGCCGGGCCGTTCGAGGCAGTGACGGTAAAATGGTTCAATCGTCTCAAAGGCTATGGATTTCTGGTGCGTGACGCGGTTTCGGGCGATATATTCGTCCATATGGAAACGCTGCGACGCGCGCAGATCGAAGAGGTCGAGCCCGGCCAGCCGCTGCGCGCGCGTATTGTGGATGGCGAAAAAGGGCCGCTTGCCGTGGCCGTCGAAAGGACCGACTGACCCCATGATCCGTACCGGTGCAATTCGTTCGGCGGTTGCCGCCGCGATGCTGCTCGCGCTTTCCGCGTGCAGCGGTGAACCTTCTGGAAACGCGTCCGCAGGCACCGCCGCGGCAGAGCGGATTTCGGTGACCGTCACCACCGCCGACGGCACCGAGCATGTCTTCAACACCGAACGGGCGATCACGCGCGCCCAGCAGGACCGCGGCTATATGTATCGCACCGATATCGGCCCGGACGATGCGATGCTCTTCTATCCCTATCCGGCCGAAGGCGGCGGCCCGCGCGAAGCGAGCTTCTGGATGAAGAACACGCCGATGCCGCTCGACATCATCTTTATCCGCTCCGACGGATCGATCGCGCGAATCGCGGAAAACACGATTCCCTATTCGAGCAACCAGATCCGTTCCGGCGAGCCGGTGAGCGCGGTGCTTGAAGTGGTCGGCGGGCGTACCGCCGAACTCGGCATTTCCCCGGGCGATACAGTGAGCTGGCCCGGCCAGGGCGGCGGCTGATCGCCGATCCGCCGCGCGCGGGCAAATCGCTTGCGGCCGAGCCGCTCCTGATATAATGGTGATATCACATTATTCAGGCGGAGACAGGTCATGTCCAAAGGATTTCCCTGGTTGAAGGCCGGTGTCGCGGCGGTCGCGATGCTTGCAGTTGCACCGGCGCTCGCGCAGCAGGCACCGGGGGAAAGCGAAATCACCGCGCCGGGCCCCAAAGGGGCGCTCGCCGGATCGCTGATCGATGCGGGGCAGGGGGCGCCGGTGGTGCTGATCATCCCCGGTTCGGGCCCCACGGATCGTAACGGTGACAATCCGATGGGCGCGAGCGGCGGCGTTCTGCGCCAGCTCGCGCAGGGGCTTGCCGCCGAAGGCGTCAGCAGCGTGCGAATCGACAAGCGCGGCCTGTTCGGCAGCGCGGAGGCAGTGGAAAATGCCAATCGCGATTCGAGCATCGCAGGCTATGCCGCCGACGCGGACAGCTGGATCGTCACGATCCGCGAAAAGACCGGTGCGCCGTGCGTCTGGATCCTGGGCCATAGCGAAGGCGGCCTGGTGGCACTCAAGGCCACGGAAAATCCGGGTGCGATTTGTGGTGTCATCCTGGTCGAAACCGCCGGGCGGAAAATGGGCGACGTCGTGCGCCAGCAGTTTCGCGACAATCCTGCCAACGCCCCCGTGCTCGATGATGCACTGAGCGCCGTGGACAGTCTCGAAGCGGGCGAAACGGTCGATACGTCGACTTTCCATCCCGCGCTTCGCACATTGTTCAACGCCGATATCCAGCCCTACTGGATCGACGTGTTCTCGCACGATCCGGTGGCGCTTGCGAAAAGCTATTCGGGGCCGATGATGATCGTGCAGGGCACCAGCGACATCCAGGTGACGGAGGCCGATTTTGAGCTGCTGCGGGAAGCGCGACCCGACGCCGAAACGCTGCTGGTACCAGACATGACTCACGTCCTGCGAATCGCGGAGGAGCCGGGGATGGCGGCCAACCTTGCGACCTATACCGATCCCGACATGCCGATCGTACCGGGGCTCGCTCCGGCGATCGCCGGCTTCGTGAAGGCAAATTCCGGGCAATGACCAGCGCTCGCCAGTTGCCGTGGGCGCTCTGGCGAGCTAATCGGCGCTCATGGGCATCTTGAAGTCGATCTTCACCTGGTGGGAAGGCGCCACCATCGGCACCGGTCTCGCGACGCGTGGCATGAACAATGTCGGCGAGGATTCGCTCGGCAATGTCTATTATGAGGGCGGCAAGGACATGTCCGGCCGCCCGCGCCGCTGGGTGATCTACAACGGGTCCAACGACGCCAGCCGGGTGCCGCCCGAATGGTTCAGCTGGCTGCACCATCTGGTCGATGCCGTGCCTGACGATTCGATGCCGCCGCGCCGCGAATGGCAGCAGCCGCCGGTTCCGAACATGACCGGCACCAATCTCGCTTATCGTCCGCCCGGATCGCTCGATGTCGGCGGCAAGCGCGTGCGTGCGACGGGCGATTACGAGGCCTGGACGCCCGACGCATGAGCTTTCGCCAGCCGTCAATCGGCGCAGCGGCGCTGCTGCTGCTCGCGCTCGGCGGCTGTTCGGGCGATGACGGTGCTGGCAACAACAGTGTCGACGAGATCCTTACCGAGCCGCTGAGCAGTTCGGAAAGCAGCGGCGCGGAAGTGGTCGACAGCGGCGGCGATCTGGCGCTGGCGACCGAGGGTACCACGCCGATGGCCGAGCGCGAGGCGGTGCTGGGCTTTCTCAACAAGCGCAACGGCGAAACGCGCGACATCACCCTGAAACCGGGGCAGGCCTTGCGGGTCGGCGAGGATGTGGTGGTGCGGCTGCGCGCATGCGAACGCACCGCGCCGTGGGAATCGCAGGAACTGACCGGCGCATTCGTTCAGCTCGACGTGCGTGACTATGAAGGCAATTGGAGCCGCGCCTTTTCCGGCTGGCTCTACAAGGAGCGGCCCTCGCTCAACGTCATCCAGCACGGCATCTATGATGTCTGGCCCAAAAGCTGCGCGATGACCTTTCCCGAAACGGGCCCCGATACGGTTTCGGCGGAATCGGTGGCCAAATCGTCTGCGCGCACGCCCAGCCGGTCGAGCGCGTCGAACACGCCCGCGCCATCGCCTTCGCCGACAGCAACGCCCGGAAGCCCCAGCACCGCCGCTTCGCCGGCGGTTCCCTCCAGCGCCGATTCGAGCAGCGAGAGATAAGCGTCGCGCGATATCTCGACTGCGCCGAGCGTTTCGAGATGGTCGGTCTGGAACTGACAGTCGAGCAACGTGAATCCCCCGACGCGGAGTCGCGCGACCAGCCATGCGAGTGCCACTTTCGATGCGTCGCGCACGCGCGTTACCATGCTTTCGCCGAAAAACGCGCGGCCCAGCGCCAGGCCGTAAAGACCACCGGCAAGCCGATCGCCGTCCCAGCATTCGATCGAATGGGCATGGCCGCGCCGGTGCAGCTCGATGAAGACGCGTTCGATGGGACCGTTGATCCAGGTGTCGGGGCGATCCCGCGCCGATTCGGCACATAGCGCCAGTATCTGCTCGAACGCGGTGTCGGCAGTGACGCGGAACCGGTCGGAAGCGATCGTCTTGCGCAGCGATCGCGACAGGTGAAACCCCTCGAGCGGGAGAATGCCGCGGAATTTGGGTTCGACCCAGTAGACGCTTTGCGCATCGCGATCATCGGCCATCGGAAACACGCCCATCGCATAGGCGCGCAACACAAGCTGCGGGTCGAGCTCTTCGGGCAGGAAAAGGGGGCCGGTCATTCCGGTTTCAGGACGCTTCGATGTCGGCGAGCCTGCGCTCGACCCGCGTCCATAACTGGGCGAAGGCGCGCGCCCCCTGCGATCGGGGAGAAAGGGCGCCGACCGGACGGCGTTCGGCCGTCATCGCTTCGACGATGCTTGCCATCGGCAGGACCGGCCAGTCGGGATGGCGCGCGATCGCGTCGCGGTGGAGCGTCCGGCGGCGGTCCACCATCGAATGGACCGGCATCAGCGCTGCCTTGAATCCGCGATCGGCGAAATGCGCGGACACTTCCTCGAAAGCGCGCTGCGAGAGCGGGCTGGGGATGACCGGGATCAGGATCAGATCCGCCGCGCGCATTACTTGCTCGCTGGTCTCGGTCAGGCCCGGCGGACAATCGAGCAGCAGCCGGTCATAGCTTTTGTCGAGCTGGCCCAGCAGCTTGGCCAGGCGCTTCTTCTTGTCGATCTCGTGGAACAGCAGGTCGAGCGTGCGCAGCGAGGTATCGGCGGGAATCAGGTCGAGCCGATCGATATCGGTGTGTCGCACCAGGTCCGCCGGATCGATGTCGCGGGAGAAAACGGCCTGTGCCCTGCGCTTCGGCCTGGGCGCGATGCCGAGCAGATAGGTGGAGGCCGCCTGGGGATCGAGATCCCAGAGCAGGGTGCGTCGCGCCGATTGCCGGGCGGAGCACCAGGCGAGATTGACCGCTACCGTGGTTTTGCCGACGCCGCCCTTCAGACTGTAGACTGCGATCCGCGCCACTGCCGCTCCTTTCGTTCGGCGCCAAGGGTGGCGTTTCGCCGGGAAGCTGACAAGCCCGCGGACATGAAAAAGGGCCGGCGGAACATGCCGCCGGCCCGGTTGATCCTTGCGAGGAAAAGCGTGTCAGGCCTTGCAGGTCAGCGTTTCGCCGTCTTCCTGCTCGATCGTCACTTCTTCCTTCGAACCGGAGACGGTCATGCCTTCGCCGGTGAAGGGCTCGCCGGCTTCCGCCGCGTTCAGCGTCGTGCCGACCGGAGCTTCCGGGTCGAGCTTAACGGCGATCATCGTGTCGCCGGTGAAATAGTCGATCGCGACCAGCTTGTTGCCCGGCTGGCAGCGGAAGGTGACCGACTGCGCGATCGAAGGCGGCGGCGCGACCGGCTCGGCATTGGCCAGTTCGGCGGCCATCGGATCGGGCGCGCGGCTGTCGACTTCCTCGGGTTCGTGATTGCAGGCGGAAAGCGAGAGCAGTGCGACCGCGGCGAAAGGAGCTATTTTGAGCATTTTCATGACGGCTTCTGCTTCGCGCACGCAGCACGAATCGTCAAGACTCCCCGTTGCGGCAGGTCGCCTTGATATTGCACCGCAATGATACGATATAACGATAATCGTCGGTTTTCCGCGCAATTCGATGCCTCCGGTCATAGTGAGATGGTAATTTGGGTCGCGAGCTCGCGATGCGGATGCAGCCCGCCGGACGGCTGCGACTCGCCGTCGGTCGGACGGTGGCGCGGCCGGAAATGGGCGGCCGGGCATTTCAGGCCGGGACAATGCGGACAGTCGCGGCAATCGCAACGGTTGCGCGCGCGGATCGAACCGCGCACCATGAGCGGCAGGAGACTAATGAATGCGAAGTGCAATTGTCGCGGTGCTGCTGGTCGCGCTTTCGGCGTGTGGCGGGAGCGAGGAACCGGCGGCGAACCTTACCAATGAAACGGCGCAGAACGTCGTGGTCCCCGAAACCGGTCCGGTTATCGGCGGAGTCGATCTTTCGCGTCCGGTGCGCGGCTATGGTACCGAACCCTATTGGGTGCTCGATCTGACTCCGGGCACGATCTATTTCACCGATCGCAGCGCATTGTCCGACGAGCCCGAGCAATTCTATTTCGTCGCGCCCGATGCCACCGCGACCACGGCAGTCTATCGCACCCAGGATACCGACGGTACGGCCGTCGTCATCACCCTGACGGCGGCGCAGTGCCGCACGGCGGGCGGGCGCGACATGGTGCCGCTGGCGGTCGAAATCCGGCGCGGCGACGAAGTGTTGCGCGGTTGCGCCGATCAGGCGCCGGGCGAGCTCGAACTCGATATCGGCGGAAATGTTACCGTCGAGAACGCCAGCGATATCGCCGATATCACGCAATAGCGCACGGGAGGCGGAGCGTTTCCGCCTCGCGCCGGCGCGCCGCCCTGGACTGGCGCGCCGATCGCGGACCGGCGGGTTCAGTCCGCAGCGCGTCGCTCGCCGCTATGGGCGCTCGCCAGCCCGACCAGCTTGACGAATTCCTGGCGCCAGTAATTTTGCGGGTTTCCGGCCAGCGCGCGGATATCGCTCCAGCCCATGTCTCCCAGTCGCGTGTCGCCGCGCAGCTTCTGCCCGAAGGCGGCGACCGCCACCGCAAAGGCCATGTCGCCCTGCGGAGCCCGCGCGCCTGCGATTGCCGAGGCGGGGACGGGGCGCTCGATCAGTCGCGACGTATCTTGCCCCGGCAGCTTATAGCGCAGCTTGACGAAGGCGAGCTCGTCACCGCCGGCGCCGGTCTGCGGGCGGTTCGCTTCGTAGCGCCGCTCGGGCAGCCAGCCCTCGGCGCCGGCAGGCACGATTTCGTAGATCGCGGTCACCTGATGCCCGGCGCCGATGTCGCCGGCATCGACCTTGTCATTCTCGAAATCCTCTTCGCGCAGCGCGCGGTTTTCGTAGCCGATCAGGCGGTACTCGCTGACATGGGCGGGATTGAATTCAACCTGGATCTTCACGTCGCCCGCGATGGTGAACAGCGTCGAGGACAACTCCTCGTCCAGCACCTTCTGCGCTTCCATAGCGCTGTCGATATAGGCGTAGTTGCCGTTGCCGAGGTCGGCGATCGATTCCATCAGCGCTTCGTTATAGTTGCCGCGCCCGAAGCCGAGCGTGGTGAGCGTGATCCCGCTGTCGCGGTTGCGCTCGACCATGTCCTCCAACTGGCGCTGGTCGGTGACGCCGACATTGAAGTCGCCGTCCGTGGCGACGATGATCCGGTTGATGCCGTTCTCGATGAAGCTCGATCGCGCTGTCGCATAGGCAAGCGCGATGCCCTGACCACCCGCCGTCGATCCGCCCGCGCTCAACTGCTCGAGCGCCGCCTTGATCTTGTCGGGGTTGTTGGTGGGCTCGAGCACGATGCCGGCCGCGCCCGAATAGACCACGATCGAAACCTTGTCCTGCGGCCGCAATCCGTCGGCGAGCATCGACAGCGCGGTCTTGACCAGCCCGAGCTTGTCGTCGGTCGCCATCGAACCCGAAACGTCGATCAGGAAGGTCAGGTTGGCGGCGGGCCGCTCGTCATAGGCGATGTCATAGCCGCGCAGGCCGATCCGCAGCAGCCGGGTGTTGGCGTTCCACGGCGTCGTCGTGACATTGGTCGTCACGCTGAACGGCTGGCTGCGTTCCTCTGGCAGCGGATAGTCATAGCGGAAATAATTGATGAACTCCTCGGTCCGCACCGCGTCCTGCGGGGGCAGGCGGCCATCGGTGAGGAACCGGCGGCTATTGGTGTAGGAACCGGTGTCGACATCGACCGAGAAGGTGGAAACGGGCGCTTCGCCGACGGCATGGACCGGCGAGACGTCGTTTTCCTCATAACGTTCGCGGTCCTGCGGCGCCGTCGGATAGGGCTGGGGAGCCACCATCAACTCCGCCGAGCGGTCATTCGGCACATAAGCCGGCATCGGCGGGGGACCGGCGAAATCCTGCGTCTTCTCCTCGGGACTGCACCCAGCGAGCAGCGTTGTGACAATCGTTCCGGTTATCAATATCCCGCGCATGGCACTCTCCCTTGCCTCATTTGCGCCACATTCATGCCATGATTGGCCTTGGTTGCGCAAGTCAATTCCCATCATCCCGATGGGGCTTTAAAAACGGGCCGCGATACGCCGGCGATCGTGACGGTCGCGTATCGGGCATGAACTGCAAATGAAGACAATAATGGTGATAGCCGGTTATGGTAGCGGCCCACATGTCGCGCGGGAGCGTGGCATTCCTCCTCCCGGAGGGGGGGCCGCCGCAGGCGGTGGAGGGATATTAGCCGCATGCGCAGCGCCTGTGGCGAGCTACCCCTCCACCACCAGCCATGCTGGTGGTCTCCCTCCCCTTCCAGGGGAGGAGCTCGTGATTTGCGAAAGCGATGACTGTGCAAATGAAGCGCGGGAAACGGCGCACCCAAGCAACGCTTGCTTGCCGAGCATGGGCGGGCGCACCTATCTAGCGATCCATGCAAGCTACCAAGGACACGCTTTCGCTGATCGGCAACACGCCGCTCGTACGCCTCAAGGGGCCGAGCGCGGAAAGCGGCTGCGAGATTTTCGCCAAGTGCGAATTCGCCAATCCCGGCGCTTCGGTGAAGGACCGCGCGGCGCTCTACATCGTCGAGGATGCCGAGGAACGTGGCCAGATCGCGCCCGGTGGCACGATCGTCGAAGGGACTGCGGGCAATACCGGCATCGGTCTCGCGCTGGTCGCCAATGCCAAGGGCTACAAGACGATCATCGTCATGCCCGAAACGCAGAGTCGCGAGAAAATGGACACGCTGCGCGCGCTCGGCGCCGAGCTGGTGCTCGTGCCCGCCGCGCCTTATTCCAACCCCGGCCATTTCGTGCACACCAGCCGCCGCATCGCGGAGGAAACGCCCAATGCGATCTGGGCCAACCAGTTCGACAATATCGCTAACCGCAAGGCGCATATCGCCGGCACGGCCGAGGAAATCTGGGAACAGATGGAAGGCCGCATCGACGGTTTCACCTGCGCGGCGGGCACCGGCGGGACGATCGCCGGGGTCGGCCTGGGCCTGAAGGGCAAGGACGAGAAAATCACCATCGCGCTCAGCGATCCGCACGGCGCCGCGCTCTATTCCTATTATGCGTGTGGCGAATTGAAGTCCGAAGGTTCCTCGGTCGCCGAAGGGATCGGGCAGGGGCGGATCACCGCCAATCTGGAAGGCGCGCCGATCGACACCCAGTTCCGCATCTCGGACGAGGAAGGCATGGAATGGGTCCGCCGCCTGCTCGCCGAGGAAGGACTGTGCCTCGGTCTGTCCTCGGGGATCAACGTTGCCGGCGCGGTGGCGCTGGGCAAGGAGCTCGGCCCGGGCAAACGGATCGCGACGATCCTGTGCGACACCGGCTTTCGCTATCTCTCGACGCTCTACAATCGCGAATGGCTGGAGACGAAGGGACTGAGCGTGCCGGAGTGGATGGCGCGCTAGGCGTAAACCTTGCCGTCATCCCCGCGAAGGCGGGGATCCAGCTTCTTCTTCCTGTCTATGACGTCGCCAGGGCAGCTGGACCTCCGCTTTCGCGGAGGTGGCGGAGGAGAAAGGAACCTTCAGCCCGACTTGCGCAACGCCAGCCAGGTCCAGTGGACGCCGTTGACGCGGTTGCCCGGCTGCACCGAAGGCGCATGGATGCGCCGGATAAGCTGAAACCCCAGCGCCTGCGCCGCAGCGATCATCGCGTCGGGATCGGCAGGAAATACCGGTCGCCCCGCCGCGCCCGGCCCGTGGCGAAGCGACATCACCAGCAAGCCGTCCGGTGCGATGATCGCTGCGAGGCCGGCGAGCGCGATATCCTGTTCGGGGTCGGGCAGATGCTGCCAGACGCCGCAGAGCGTCACCAGATCGAACACGCAGAACCCGACCAGCCGCGTGAGATGCGGCAGCCGATCATCGACCCAATCGATAGCGGCCGAGCCATGCAGCGCCCGTCCTGCCTCGCGCAGCTCGCGCACCGGCTCGACAGCCGTTACCCGATGGCCCCGCGCGGCGAACCATGCCGCGTCGCGGCCGGTCCCCGCGCCGATATCGGCGACGCGCGACGCTTCGCGCGGGAAGAGATCGGCGACATGCCGATAGATTTCTTCGGAGGAAAGCGCGTCATAGGTCGCGATCAGCGTGTCGCTTGCCGCCGCGGCATAGCCGTCGAGAACTTCCTGCATCGCGCCCTCCGCCTGATATCCGCTTCCTGCATAGCATCGAAGCCGGTTCGGTGCGGCATCCGATATGCCCGGGCTATCGCGGATCAATCCGGCAGGCTGACTCCGGTCAGTTCCTCCAGATACGCCAGCAGCCGCGCCTGCGCGTCGGGATCGGTCGCGGAAGGGGCAGGGCGCTCCTCCCGCTTCTCCAGAAAATAGCCGCCGGTGATATCGGCATCGTCGGCCGTGGCCAGCCACACTTGCGTCGCCGCGCCGGTGGGGATGTCGCCCGAAGCGCTCTTCCCGCCCATATTGGTCGGCATCCAACCGGGGTCGACGGCATTGATGCGGCGATCCGGCCAGCGCTGCGCCAGCGCGAATGCGAGCATCGTGTCGTAGAGCTTGCTGTCGCAATAGGCCTGGGTAGCGTCCCAGCGGCGCGCTTCGAACATCGGATCGGAAAGGCCGGGATTGCCGCTGCGGTGCATGCTTGAGCTCAGATAGATCAGCCGCCGCGGGCGCGGCGTCGTGGCGGTGAGCAGATAGGGCGCGATGACATTGACGGCGAAGGTCGGGGTGAAGCCGTCTTCGGTTTCGCCGCGCGTCCTGCCTTCGAACACGCCGACATTGTGAATCACCGCATCGAAATCGCCCAGTGCGCCGATGCGATCGGCCAGGGCGTGCATGCCCGAAAGCGTCGAAACGTCGCCGATCGCGACGTCCTGACAGGCGGCAAGCGCGCCGCGCGCGGCATCGGCGCGTTCGGCGTTGCGGGCATGCAGCACCACATCGTGCCCGCCGGCGACCAGTTGCCCGCCAGCTTCGAGCCCCAGACCGCCGGACGATCCGGTGATGAAAATGCGCGCCATGAAAATCTCCTTTCGACACGTTGCATACGGGGATTACGTCGCACCGCTTGCAAGCAACGACTCCGCCGGGATATCGATGCACCCAACAGGTGCCGGTTTCCGTGAACGTCGCAATCGACAAGCACGGTGCCCGGTCCTACATCCGGGCAACAGCCATGAAGACGGTTTCGCCAGATACAGCACAGACCATGCAGCGGGTTCGCGTCGGAATGACGGGGCTGGCGATGGTGCTGATCCTGATCGGACTGGCGAGCGCGATCTTCAGTTCGGCCAATCGCGACGAGCCGGTCGATGCGATCGGCGCGCCCAAGGCGGACATTGTCGCCAACATGACCGACGAGGTGGGCAACGTGATGGTCGCCAAGCCCAAGGCGGACGAACCGCTCGCCGAACTCGGGGTGGCGCCGAGCACCGCGTCGCAGGAGCCGGTCGATGCCGCCGCAATCGCGCGCCGGATCGAGGCGCAGCGCGAGGCCGAAGTCCGCAGGCAGCCGGAGCAGCAATAACCCGCGGCCCGCACGTTAACTATCGACATTAAACGACGACTCGCGGTCAATCCGCGATTCGCACTGAGTTGCCGGCTTTCGGAATCCGCAAGGATCGGCTAGATTCCGACACGCGCGCATCCCTCTGCTCGACCCGCGGCCGCCTGCACGGGCGGGAGGAATACAGGGAACAGCGCCGCCCCGGAAAGGAACAGCGAAATACTCGAAACAAGCGAGAAAAGACCAAATAGAGAACATATAGCATCTTTATAGCGTACAAAGGGCCTGAGTGGGGCTCAGTGGGGCTAAAATCCAGTTTCAGGCATTGCCTCCCGGCATCTATACTGTTACCGAAGATGGTAACGGGGGCACGTCCCGTATTCGCCGATCATTACTATCTTGGACGCGGTCAGGGCTGCTTCCGAAGGCGGGTAGGTGCGTGCCTCGAAACGGGGCAGAGCGTTGCAGCAGGAACGGGATCTCTACGAAGGTTTCGCGCTTCAGGCGGTCGACGAGAAGGGTCGCGTCGCCATTCCTGCAGACCTGCGCAGCGCCGCCGAGCGCAACAGCGACGTGCGCCAGATCGTCGTCGGCAAACACCCTTTCGATGCCTGCCTTTCGGCGCACGACCTTGGCTGGTCGCGCGAGAAATTCTCGCGTGTCGACCGCGAGGAATCGCCGTTCGAAGGCGATGGCAGCACCGTGCGCGCCAAGCGCAAGGCGTTCGGCGCGGTCGAGCGCGCCCAGTTCGACGCCAATGGCCGTTTCGTGATTCCGCCCTTCTTCCGCAAGAAGGCGAAGGTCGGGCGCTGGGCCTTTTTCAGCGGCGCCGGCGAGACGTTCGACATCTGGGCACCCGAAGTGCTGATGGCCGATACCGACCCGGAAAATGAGGAAATCCGCGAAATCTGCGAGTTTCTCCTCGAGCAGAAGGGGGTGACGCTGTGAGCGGCGATGCTCCCCATATTCCCGTACTGCGCGACGAAGTGATCGACGCGCTCGCCATCGTGCCCGGCGAGCGCCATGTCGACGCGACCTTCGGCGCGGGTGGCTATACGCAAGCAATCCTCGAGCGGGGTGCCGAGGTGGCCGCTTTCGATCGTGACTCCCAGGCGATCGAGGGCGGCCATGGTCTTGTCGAAGCGAGCGGCGGTCGGCTGACGCTGATCGAGGCGCCGTTTTCGGCGATGGAAGGCGAGCTCGAACGCCGCGGCTTCCTTCCAGTCGACGGCGTGACGATGGACATCGGCGTGTCCTCGATGCAGCTCGACCAGGCCGAACGCGGCTTTTCCTTTCAGCAGGACGGGCCGCTCGACATGCGGATGGCGCCCGACGGCATGACTGCCGCCGAATGGCTGAACACCGCCGACGAAAGCGAGATCGCCGATGTGCTCTATCACTATGGCGAGGAACCGCGCTCGCGGCGGGTGGCCAAGGCGATCGTCTCCGCAAGGCCCCTTACGCGGACTTCCGAACTGGCGAACGTGGTTAGGAAAGCGTTAGGCCATCGCCCGCACGACAAGAAGGACCCCGCGACCCGGACATTTCAGGCGATCCGCATCCATATCAATCGCGAGCTCGACGAGCTGGCGGAAGGGCTTGCAGCCGCGGAACGCGTGCTCAAGCCCGGCGGCCGGCTGGCGGTGGTGACGTTCCACAGCCTTGAGGATCGCCTGGTCAAGCGCTTCCTGCGCGAACGCAGCGGATCGCAGCCCGCCGGATCGCGCCATCGCCCGGTTCAGGTCCAGGCGGCTGCCGCCAGTTTCGAAGCGCCGCAGCGGGCGGTGCGCCCGGGTGAAGCGGAAATCGCCCGTAATCCCCGGGCCCGTTCAGCAACGCTTCGGGTCGCGAAGCGTACGAATGCGGCGCCGTGGTCGTCGTGAGTGTGAGTAAGGAGTTGAAATGATGGCTGGCTATGGACTGAAGGGCTTCGGCTGGTTCCTGTGCGGTGTCGTCGTGGCGCCCGCCTGCTACATGGTGACGAGCCAGGTGGCGGCGGAGCGCGCGCAGCTCGCGGCGATGGATCGCGCGATCGTGCAGGCACACAAGGACATCCGCTCGCTCGAGACCGAATTCAACACGCGCGCGAGCATGGCGCAGATCGAGCATTGGAACGGCGATTTCCTTGAGCTCGCCTCGCCCGAACCCGGCCAGTATCTCGGCGACGAAAGCCAGCTTGCGAGCCTCAGCCCGACGATGGACGGCGGCATGCAGCAGGCGTCGCTGATCGTGCCCAAGGGCGGATCGCAGGGCGTTGCCGTTCAGACTTCGGCGGAAGATGCGGCGCCGGTCGCGACGGCATCGGCCGATACCTCCGCGCCGCGTTCGGGCGTTGCATCAACGTCGCATGCGCGCGGCGGTGATGAGGTCGCGATGCTTGACGAGCGGTTGCTCTCGACCTCGACGGTGGACGATCTGCGCCAGCGGGCGAATATCGAGCGGCTGGCGCTGCGGTGATCGTCCTGGTCGCTCCGCCGGCGGAATCGCGCCGGGCCGGCGGTGGGCGACAGGCGATGGTCGCAGTCGCGCAGGTGCGGCTGATGATCCTGCTGCTTGCCTTCGCGGCGGGCATTTTCGCGATTCTGGCGCGGCTGGCGGTGCTCGCCATCTGGGCCGAACCGGCGTCGGCGCGCAATACCGCCGCGGTCGTGAAGCCGCTGCGCGGCGACATCGCCGATCGCAACGGCGAGCCGCTGGCCCGCACGATCGACGCCTGGACGATCGGCGTGCATCCCGGAAAGCTGATCGGTGATCGCCGCGAACTCGCGCGCAGCCTTGCCGAGATCATGCCGGATCGGAGCGCGGACGACTATTACAAGCTGCTCACCGCTGACGGTTTCCGCTATCTCAAGCGTCGCGCGCGGCCCGAGCTGGTGAGCGCGGTCAATGCGCTGGGCGAACCGGGCATCGGCTTCAATCGCGAACCCGAGCGGCTCTATCCGCAGGGCGATCTTGCCGCCTATGTGCTCGGCCATCTCCATTTCGACGGCTATGGCGTGCGCGGCATGGAGCGCGTGCTCGAGGATCGGCTGACCGACCCCGCGCAAAGCGGCGCGCCGGTCGAACTGTCGATCGACATTCGCGCCCAGGCGGCGCTGCGCAGCGAACTGGGCGACGCGATGGAGTCGTTTCAGGCAAAGGGCGCGGCCGGACTGATCCTCGATGTCGATACTGGCGAGATCATGGCGATGGTGTCGCTGCCCGGCTTCAATCCCAACGACGTGCACGGCACGCTGCCGCTCAACAATGTGACGCAGAGCGTCTATGAACTCGGCTCGACCTTCAAGCCGATCGCCGCCGCGACCGCGATCGACACCGGCGTCGTCACGTCGATGGCCCGCCGATTCGACGCGACCGAGCCGTTGCGGATCGGACGCTTCTCGATCCGCGACGATCATCCGCAGAAGCGCTGGCTCAACATCCCGGAAACGCTGGTCTATTCGTCGAACATCGCGACGGCGCGGATCGGCGAGGAACTCGGCGAGGAGCGCTTCGCCGAGATGTTCCGCAAGCTGCATTTCGACGATCGCGCGCCGATCGAAATCGAAGGCGGGGGGACGTTGTGGCCCAGCTACTGGGGCCGCGCGACGACGATGACGGTCGGCTATGGCCACGGCATCGCCGTGACGCCGCTGCATCTGGCGCTGGCCTATGCCGCGATCGTCAATGGCGGGGTGTGGCGTCCGGCGACACTGATGAAGGTCGAGCCGGGGCATGCGGTTGCCGGCGAACGCGTGATTTCCGCCGAAAGCAGCGCGCGCATGCGCCAGCTGATGCGGCTGATCGTGACCGAAGGCACCGGGCGCAACGCCGATGTCCTGGGCTATCGCGTCGGCGGCAAGACCGGCACGGCCGAGAAGCCCGGCGAACATGGCTATTCGTCGCGTAACAATGTTTCGACGTTCGCAGCGGCTTTCCCGATGGACGCGCCGCGCTATGTGGTGATTGCCATGCTCGATTCGCCTGTTGGAAACGCCCAGAGTCACGGCCAGCGCACCGCCGGCTGGACCGCCGCCCCGGTCGTCGGCCGCGTCATTCAGCGGACCGGCCCGATGCTGGGCGTGATTCCCGATCCGCGTCGCGACGTAGACCTTTCCGATGTCGAGCCGCTGATCTGGAAGGGCCCGCAGGAGCACGAGGTCGCGAGCCAATGAAGCTGGGCGCCTTGACCGGCGGCGCGGAGGCGGCCGTCGTCACCGGCTTTGCGATCGATCACCGCAAGGTCGCGCCGGGAACGGTGTTCGGCGCCTTTCGCGGAGCGAAGTTCAACGGCGAGGATTTCATCGCCGACGCCGTGAAGAGCGGCGCGATCGCCGTGGTCGCGCGGCCGGAGGCGAAGGTCGAAGGCGCGGCGCATATCGCCGCGGAAAACCCGCGTGAGGCCTTTGCACAACTCGCAGCACGCTTTTTCGCGCCGTTTCCCGAAACCGCCGTTGCGGTTACCGGCACCAACGGCAAGACATCGACTGTCGAAATGACGCGCCAGCTCTGGCGGATGGCAGGCGAACATGCCGCGTCGATCGGCACGCTGGGCGTCACTACCGCCGATGAAAGCGTCTATACCGGGCTGACCACGCCGGACATCGTCACGTTCCTGTCGAATGTCGCCGGGCTGAAGCGCGAGGGCGTCACGCATCTCGCCTTCGAAGCGTCCAGCCACGGGCTGACCCAGTACCGCACGGAGGGCATTCCGGTGGCGGCGGCGGCGTTCACCAATCTCAGTCGCGACCATCTCGATTATCATGGCGACATGGCGGCCTATTTCTGCGCGAAGCTGCGGCTCTTCGCCGATGTGCTCGATGCCGACGGCGCTTCGGTGATCTGGGTCGACGATCCCAATGCCGATCGCGTCATTGATCTCGCCCGCGTGCGCGGCAACCGCATCGTCAGCGTCGGCGAACATGGCGATACGCTGCGTCTCGTCTCGCGCGATCCGACCTTGCTCGGGCAGGGCTTGGTGATCGAAGCCGAAGGGCGCGAGCACAAGGTCACGCTGCCGCTGATCGGTGCCTATCAGGCGGCCAATGCGCTCGTCGCGGCGGGCCTGGTGATCGCCACCGGCGGCGATGTTGCCGCGACGATCGCCAATCTCTCCCGGCTCCAGCCGGTGCGCGGCCGTCTCGAACGCGCCGTCATCACGCGCAGCGGCGCGCCGGTCTATGTCGATTACGCACATACCGCCGATGCGCTCGAAGCCGCGATCGCCGCGCTCAAGCCGCATGTCGCCGGGCGGCTGATCGTCGTGTTCGGCGCGGGCGGCGATCGTGACACCGGCAAGCGCGAGCCGATGGGCATGGTCGCAAAGGCCGGCGCCGACCTCGCCATCGTCACCGACGACAATCCGCGCAACGAGGATGCGGCCGCGATCCGCGCCGAGATTCTCAAGGGCTGCCCCGATGCGCGCGAAGTCGCCGGGCGCCGCGAAGCCATCGCGCTGGCGGTTGCGGAGGCCGGGCCGAACGATATCGTGCTTATTGCCGGCAAGGGGCATGAGCAGGGGCAGATTGTGGGGGATCTGGTATTGCCGTTCGATGACGTCACCGTCGCACGCGAGTGCGCGGCGTGAGCCTGTGGACCGCATCCGAAATCGCCGCCGCCACCAGCGGCACGGCATCGACCGGGTTCGAAGTGTCCGGCGTCACTTTCGACAGCCGCGAAGTCGGTCCGGGCGACCTGTTCCTTGCGCTCAAGGGCGAAACTACCGACGGCCATCGCTATCTCGATCAGGCCTTTGCGCAGGGCGCGGCCGGCGCCGTCGTCAGCGCCGATACGCCGCATCCGCACGTCCGCGTCGCCGACACCATGACCGCGCTCGAGGATCTGGGCCGCGCGTCGCGTGCCCGGATGGCGGGCAAGGTGATCGGCGTTACCGGATCGGTCGGCAAGACGGGAACCAAGGAAGCGCTGTTCGCCGCGCTCGACCGTCCCGTGCCGGGGCAGGCGCATCGATCGGTCAAGAGCTACAACAACCATACCGGCGTGCCGCTGAGCCTTGCGCGCATGCCGCGCGAAACGCGCTACGGCGTCTTCGAGATGGGGATGAACCATGCGGGGGAACTCGCGGCGCTGACCCGGATCGTCCGCCCCCATGTCGCGATCGTCACCACCATCGCGCCCGCGCACACCGAATTCTTCCGGGACGAAAGCGCGATCGCCGATGCCAAGGGCGAGATTTTCGAAGGCCTCGAACCCGGCGGCACTGCCATCATTCCCTTTGACAGCCCGCATCGTGATCGCCTGATCGCCGCAGCAAAGCCGCATGCGGAGAAGATCGTTACCTTCGGCCTTGGCGAAGGCGCCGATGTGCGCGCGATCGAAACGATGCGCACCCGCACCGGCGGCACGTTCGTCACTGCGCGGCTCGGCGCGCGCGAATTGAGCTTCACGCTGTCGCAGCCGGGCGATCACTGGGTTGCGAACGGCATGGCGATCCTCGCCGCGGTCGATGCGGTGGGGAGCGATCTCGAACTCGCCGGGCTCGCGCTCGCCGAAATGGGCGGCCTGGCCGGGCGCGGCGCGCGTTTCCTCGCGAAAGTCGATGGCGGCGAAGCGCTGGTGATCGACGAAAGCTACAACGCCAATCCCGCTTCGATGCGCGCGACGCTGGCGGTGCTGGCGCAGGAGCCGGCAACGGCCGGGCGCATCGCCGTGCTCGGCGAAATGCGCGAACTCGGGCCCGAAAGCGCCGCCTATCATGCCGGTCTGGCCGATCCGATCCGCGCCGCCGGGGTGAGCCGTGCCATATTGGTGGGCGAAGGGATGGGCGCACTCGCAAAGGCGCTTGAGGGTCAGGTTGATTTCGTCCATGTGCCCGATGCCGCGACCGCGCGCGAGCAGCTTGAAGCCGTGCTTGCACCCGGAGACGCGGTTCTCGTCAAGGGATCGAACGCAGTGGGGCTGGCGAGCGTGGTAACGTCGCTGGCGGGAAGGGGCTAATGCTTTACTGGATCGCGAGCCTGCTGGATTTTCCCGGCATCCTCAATCTCTTCCGGTATCTGTCTTTCCGCACGGGCGGAGCGGTGGCGACGGCGCTGCTGCTTGGTCTGATCGTCGGGCCGAGCTTCATCGGCTGGCTGCGCGTCCGCCAGGGCAAGGGGCAGCCGATCCGCAGCGACGGCCCGCAAAGCCACCTCGCCAAGCGCGGCACGCCGACAATGGGCGGGCTGATGATCCTCACCAGCCTGATGGTCTCGATCATTCTCTGGATGGACCTGTCCAATCCGTTCGTCTGGGCGTGCATGTTCGTAACGTTCGGTTTTGGAATGATCGGATTCCTCGACGATTACGACAAGGTGCGAAAGGCAAGCACGGCGGGCGTTTCAGGCAAGGTACGGCTGGCGGGCGAGTTTCTGATCGCGGGCGTCGCGGCGTGGATCATCACCCAGCAGAACGGCACCGAGCTGTATCTGCCCTTCGTCACGCACCGTATCGATCTGGGGCCGTTCTACATCGTCTTCGCCGCCTTCACGATCGTCGCGTTCGGCAACGCAGTGAATTTGACCGACGGGCTCGACGGTCTGGCGACGATGCCGGTGATTATCGCCAGCCTGGCGTTCATGATGATCGTCTATCTGGTCGGCCGTGCCGATTATGCGAGCTATCTGGGCATTCCGCACGTCCCGGGCGCGGGCGACCTCGCCATCTTCTGCGGCGCGATGATCGGAGCGGGGCTTGCCTTCCTCTGGTTCAATGCGCCGCCGGCGGCGGTGTTCATGGGCGATACCGGCAGTCTTGCGCTCGGCGGCGCGCTCGGCGCGATTGCAGTCACGTCGCACCATGAAATCGTGCTCGGCATCATCGGCGGCCTGTTCGTGATCGAGGCGCTCAGCGTCATCATCCAGGTCTTCTTCTACAAGCGGACCGGCAAGCGCGTATTTCGCATGGCGCCGATCCACCACCATTTCGAACAACTCGGCTGGAGCGAACCCACGGTGGTGATCCGTTTCTGGATCATCGCCTTCGTTCTGGCGCTGGCGGGACTTTCCACACTCAAGCTGCGATGATCACGAGCACGACCTGGAGCGGAAAACGCTACGCCGTGCTGGGGCTGGCACGCTCCGGGCAAGCGACGGTGGCTGCGCTGCTGGCAAGCGGGGCGGAAGTTGTCGCGTGGGATGGCAGCGAGGAACGGCGCACCCAAATCCTCCCCGAGCTTGCTCGGGGAGGGGGCCCGCTCGCGCAGCGAGTGGTGGAGGGGCCGTCGCGCAGCGGCGGTTTCACCGCCGACCCCTCCACCATCGGCTCCGCCGATGGTCCTCCTCCCCGAGACAAGCTCGGGGAGGAACTTAAACTCGCCGATCCGCTCGAAACCGATCTCACTGGATTCGCAGGTGTCGTCGTGTCCCCCGGCGTGCCGATCAATCGCCACCCGATCGCCGGGCATGCCGCCAGGGCAGGTGTGCCCTTGATCGGCGATATCGAACTCTTCGCGCAGGCGCGCACCGAACTGCCGCGCCACAAGGTCGTCGGCATCACCGGCACCAACGGCAAGTCGACTACCACCGCGCTGATCCACCATATCCTCGACAGCGCGGGCATTCCCGCGCGGATGGGCGGCAATATCGGGCTGCCGATCCTCGGGCAGGAGCCGCTCCCCGAAGGCGGAATCTATGTCCTCGAACTGTCGAGCTATCAGATCGACCTCACCCAAAGCCTCGATTGCGACGTCGCGGTGCTGACCAACATCACCCCCGATCATCTCGATCGCTATGCCGGGTTTGACGCCTATGCCGCGTCCAAGGCGCGGCTCTTCGCGATGCAGTCGCCGGAGCATGGGGCGGTGATCGGCATCGGCGACACGACATCGGCGAATATCGCGCGCGACCTCGCCGTATCGGGCCGTTCCGAAGCCCTCACCAAAATCGCGCCCGGCGTCTGCCTCGATCAGTCGCGCTGGCCGAGCCTGCAGGGGCCGCACAATGCGCAGAACGCGCTTGCCGCCATCGCGACCTGCGAAGCGCTCGGCCTCTCGCGCGAAGCGATCGATGCGGGGCTGGCGAGCTTCCCGGGCCTGCCGCACCGGATGGAGCGGCTCGGCGTCCACAAGGGGCTGCTCTGGGTCAATGACAGCAAGGCGACCAACCCGACCAGCACTGCCCCCGCGCTGCAGGCATTCGATCGCATCCACTGGATCCTGGGCGGGCAGGCCAAGACCGACGAACTCGATGCCTGCCGTCCGGGTTTTCCCAATATTGTTCAGGCCTATACGATCGGCGAAGCGGCGGAGCTGTTCGAAACGATCCTGCGCCCCGAACTGCCGGTGGCGCAGGTGGGGACGCTCGAAATGGCAGTGCAGGCGGCAGTGACCGTCGCCGATCCGGGCGATACCGTGCTGCTCTCGCCCGCCTGCGCGTCGTTCGATCAGTTTCGTGACTATGAAGCGCGCGGCGATGCGTTTCGCGCGCTGGTGGAGGGGCTTTCGTGACCGATATGGCCGAGCATACTCCCAAGGGCTTTCGCAGCCGCGTGTCGAAGCAGATGGGGCGCACCAGCCGTTCCTCGGCCGGGATGTGGTTCTGGGAAATCGACCGCGTGCTGCTGCTGCTCGCGCTGCTTTTGATGGCGATCGGGCTGATTGCGGTCGCGGCGGCTTCGCCGGCGACGGCGCAGCGCTATTCGGGCGGATCGGTGACGATCCCGCCCATGTATTATTTCTGGCGACAGGCCGCCTGGGTGGCCGTTTCCGTGCCGGTGATGCTGGTCATCTCGATGCTGCCGATCCGCTTCGCCCGCCGCTGTGCGCTGGTGGGAGCGGTGATCTTCTTCGCCTTGCTCGCCGCGACTCCCTTCGTCGCGGAGGAGATCAACGGCGCCAAGCGCTGGATCGACCTCGGCATATCGGAGCTTCAGCCGTCCGAATTCCTCAAGCCGCTCTATATCGTCGCGACCGCCTGGCTGCTGTCCTTCCGCGCCAAGGACCCCGAATTGCCGGTGTTGTTCATCACCGGCGCGCTGACGGCGTGCATCGCCGCGCTGCTGATGATGCAGCCCGATTTCGGGCAGACGCTCGTCTTCGTCCTCGTGTGGCTGGTGCTGCTGGTACTTTCGGGCGTTTCGACCGCCGCGATCGGCGTGCTGATGGGTAGCGCGGTGGCGGGCGTGATCGCGGCCTATCTCTTCTACGATACCGCGCGCATCCGCATCGACAGCTTTCTGTTCCCCGACAAGGAAAAGGCGCTCGCCGAACATTATCAGACGGACATGGCGCATGCGACGATCACGTCGGGCGGTGTGACCGGCACGGGTCCGGGCGGCGGCACCGTGAAATTCCGCCTTCCCGAAGCGCATACCGATTACATCTTCTCGGTCGTGGGCGAGGAATTCGGGCTGATCACCTGCGGTGTGATCGCGGTGCTCTATCTCGCCATCGTCGCGCGCGTGGTGATGCGCCTGATCGACGAGGAGGACGCCTTTCGGCTGCTCGCCGGCGCCGGCCTTGCCGCGCAATTCGGCGCGCAGGCGCTCATCAACATGGCAGTGAACACCGGCCTGGCGCCGTCCAAGGGCATGACCCTCCCGTTCATCAGCTATGGCGGCTCATCGATGATCGCGCTGTCGGTCGGGTTCGGACTGCTGCTCGCATTCACGCGCCGAAATCCGTATCTGAAGCGCTCACCTTACACCGTGCGCGGGAGCGGTTCATGACCAAGTCGAAAAACTACGTCCTCGCCGCAGGCGGCACCGGCGGGCATATGGTGCCCGCGGCGGCGCTGGCGGCCGAACTGATCGAGCGGGGGCATCGCGTCGCGCTGGTCAGCGACGATCGCGGCGTGCGTTTTCCCGGCCTCTTCGAGGATATCGAGACGCATGTCCTGCCCGCCGGGCGGCTGGGCGGCGGCCCGCTCGGCTGGATCAAGGCGGCGCGGCGGATGATGGCCGGGCGCAAAATGGCGCTCAAATTCTTCCGCGAATATCGCCCGGCGGCGGTGATCGGCTTTGGCGGCTATCCCGCGATGCCATCGCTGATGGCGGCGTTCCGCCTGGGTATCCCGACGGTGATTCACGAACAGAATGCCGTGCTCGGCCGCGTCAATCGCCATGTCGCCAACAAGGTCGATGCGATCGCCACCGCCTATGAAAAGGTCGAGCGGCTTCAGCCCAAATGGGCCAAGAAGACCACATTGGTCGGCAATCCGGTGCGCGAAGCCATCCTTGCGCTGCGCCAGCGCCCCTATCCGATGCTGGAGGAGGACGGGATCTTCCGCGTCCTCGTCACCGGCGGCAGCCAGGGCGCCTCGATCCTCAGTCAGGTCGTGCCCGACGGGCTCGCGCTGCTCCCCACCCATTTCCGCCGCCGCATGCAGGTGACGCATCAGGCGCGGCCCGAGGATATCGATCGCGTCCGCCAGAAATATAGCGAGCACGGCATCCCTGCCGAGATCGCCACCTATCTCGCCGACATGCCCGAACAACTCGCCTGGGCGCATGTCGTCATCGCGCGCGCGGGCGCCTCGACCATCGCCGAGCTGACCGCGGCGGGCCGTCCGGCGATCCTCGTCCCCTATCCGAGCGCCGCCGACGATCACCAGACCGCCAATGCGCGCGAAATGACGGCGGCAGGCGGCGCGCGGACGATCGACCAGCGCCAGTTCACGCCGACCGAGCTCGCCAAGCAGATCCAGCGGCTCGGCCTCGACACCGAAGGGCTCGAGGCCGCCGCCGCGCGCGCCAAGAGCTGCGGCCGAGCCAATGCCGCGCGCGATCTCGCCAACCTTGTCGAAAGCGTCGACGCGCCGTGGGAATCGGCCGGTCTTGGCCTCGCCAATGCAGCCACGGAGGGTGCCGCCGCATGAGGGGTGTCGCGACCGATATCGGAAAGATCCACTTCGTCGGCATTGGCGGCATCGGCATGTCGGGCATTGCCGAAGTGATGCATAATCTCGGCTATCAGGTTCAGGGGTCGGACATTGCCGAGGGCTCTGTCGTCCAGAGCCTGCAGAAACGCGGCATCCCGGTGACGATCGGCCAGAAGGCGGAAAATCTGGGTGACGCCGCCGTGGTGGTGGTGTCGACTGCGATCCAGCGCGGCAATCCCGAAGTCGAAGCCGCGCTCGAACGCCGCATCCCGGTGGTGCGCCGCGCGGAGATGCTCGCCGAGCTGATGCGGCTCAAGTCCACTGTCGCGGTGGCGGGGACGCACGGCAAGACGACGACGACCTCGATGGTCGCCGCGCTGCTCGATGTCGGCGGGGTCGATCCCACCGTCATCAACGGCGGCATCATCAACAGCTATGGTTCGAACGCCCGGCTTGGCGCGTCGGACTGGATGGTGATCGAAGCCGATGAAAGCGACGGCAGTTTCCTGCGGCTGGACGGGACGATCGCGGTCGTCACCAATATCGATCCCGAACATCTCGACCACTATGGCAGCTTCGACAAGGTCAAGGACGCCTTCATCGAATTCGTCGAGAATGTGCCCTTTTACGGCGCGGCCTTGCTCTGTCTCGACCATCCCGAGGTGCAGAACATCATCCCGCGCGTGCGCGATCGCCGGATCGTGACCTATGGCTTCGCCGCCAGCGCCGACATTCGCGGCGTAAACGTTGCGCCCTATCCCGGCGGCAATCGCTTCGACGTGGTGGTGCGCCAGCGCGACGGCGAAACGCGCACGCTGGAGGGCGTCGAACTGCCGATGCCCGGCCGTCACAATGTCCAGAACGCGCTTGCCGCGGTCGGTGTCGCGCTCGAGCTCGGAATCGAGGATGCGACGATCATCACCGGCTTCGCCAAGTTCGGCGGCGTCAAGCGGCGCTTCACCAAGGTCGGCGAGGTCGAACTGGAAGGCGGCAACGCGATCGTCATCGACGATTACGGCCACCACCCGGTCGAAATCCGCGCGGTCCTTTCCGCTGCTCGCGAAAGCGCGCAGGGCAGAGTGATCGCAGTGATGCAGCCGCATCGCTATTCGCGGCTCGGCAATCTGATGGATGACTTCTCCCAGGCGTTCAACGATGCGGACATGGTGCTGATAACGCCGGTCTATGCCGCCGGCGAAGAACCGGTCGAAGGGGTCAGCTCCGAAACGCTTGCCGCCAGGGTGCGCGAGCGCGGCCATCGTTCGGCTGGAATCGTCGCCGATCAGGCGGCGCTTGCCGAAACACTGGCGGAGACGGTGCGGGCGGGCGACATCATCGTCTGCCTGGGGGCGGGGGACATTACGCGCTGGGCCGCCAATCTGGCCCCGGCGATCACGCAAGCACGTATGGGAGCCGACGCATGAGCGACTGGTTCGACAAGGCGAGCGAGATGCAGCGCGAACTCTATCGCGCGCAGCAATCGCACATGGAAACCGTCGAGCGGATGATGCGCGAACAGCAGGCGCAGTTCGAATCGGCGCGCAAGATGTTCGATCCGGGCAAGCAGCTGGAGGAAATGCGCAAGGCAGGCGAATCCGCGGCCGAAGCCAATCCCGACGCGTGGAAGGCCTGGGCGAAGTTCTGGGGGTGGGAGTGAACGATAGTCCCCAAAACCCCGAAAAGAACGATCCGTTCGCCCTGAGCCTGTCGAAGGGCGAAGTTTCTGCGCCCGACGGCGCCGGAGCAAAGGCGCTGGATACCATTGCCAAGCTCCCCGATATCGCCGGCAAGGTCGAGCATCACGGCAGCCTCGCCGATTTCATCTGGTTCCGCACCGGCGGCCCGGCCGAATGGCTGGTGCGCCCCGACAGTGTCGATGGTCTTTCGGCCTTTCTCAAGGCGCTGCCCAAGGACGTGCCGGTGCTGCCCGTCGGTGTCGGTTCCAATCTGATCGTCCGCGACGGCGGCGTTCCCGGCGTTGTCATCCGCCTGCCCAAGGGCATGGCCAAGCTGCAGGCGGAACCCGGCAACCGCATCCGCGTCGGCGCCGCAGCAATGGGGATCACCGTCGCCAGCGCCGCGCGCGATGCCGGTATCGCGGGGCTCGAATTCCTGCGCGGCATTCCCGGCACGGTCGGCGGTGCGGTGCGGATGAACGCGGGTGCCTATGGCCGCGAAGTCGCCGACATATTGGTCGAGGCGATGGTGGTTGAGCGCGACGGCACGATCCGTACCTGGTCAAAGGACCAGCTCGGTTTCACCTATCGCCACTCGGCGCTGCCCGAAGGCGCGGTGGTGATCGGTGCGCTGTTCGAAGGGACGCCGGGCGATCCGCAGGCGATCGGCGCTGAAATGGACCGCATCGCCGCCGAACGCGAGGCGAGCCAGCCGCTGCGCAGCCGCACCGGCGGCTCGACCTTCAAGAACCCGCCGGGCGAAAAGGCGTGGCAGCTCGTCGATGCCGCCGGATGCCGAGGCCTGCGCATCGGCGACGCGCAGGTTTCGGAAAAGCATACCAATTTCCTGCTCAATCTCGATCACGCGACCAGCGAAGATATCGAGGCGCTGGGCGAGGAAGTCCGCGCTCGGGTGAAGGCGAAATCGGGCATCGAGCTCGAATGGGAGATTCAGCGCGTGGGGGTGAGCAAGTGAGGAACGAATGCACACCGTTTGGTTCGAGCAGCTTCGAGCGAAGCCGAGAAGCGACTGTCGAGAACCGGTTCTCGACTTCGGTTCTCGACAGGCTCGAACCTGCGCTCGAACCCAACGGAGGACTTAACCGTGGCTGATCTCACGCCCCTCCACATCGCCGTTCTGATGGGCGGCTGGTCCGCCGAGCGCGAGGTGTCGCTGATGTCGGGCAAGGGCGTCGCCGACGCGCTCGAATCGCTCGGGCATCGGGTGACGCGCATCGACATGGGCCGCGACGTTGCCGCAAAGCTCACCGAAGCCAAGCCGGACGTGGTGTTCAACGCGCTTCACGGTACGCCGGGCGAGGACGGCACGGTGCAGGGCATGCTCGATCTGATGGGCCTGCGCTACACGCATAGCGGCCTCGTCACTTCGGTGATCGCGATCGACAAGCAGCTCACCAAACAGGCGCTCGTTCCGCACGGCATCCCGATGCCCGGCGGCCGCATTGTCAGGACCGAAACGCTCTACGAAGCCGATCCGCTGCCGCGCCCCTATGTGCTGAAACCCGTCAACGAAGGTTCCTCGGTCGGCGTCGCGATCGTCACCGACGAAAGCAATTACGGCAATCCGATCAGCCGCGACGCCAAGGGCCCGTGGCAGGAATTCGACGAACTGCTCGCCGAACCCTTCATCCGCGGACGCGAGCTGACCACGGCGGTTCTCGGGGACAAGGCGCTCGGCGTCACCGAACTCAAGCCCAAGGCCGGTTTCTACGATTACGAGGCCAAATATACCGACGGGCTGACCGAACATGTCTGCCCGGCAGAGGTGCCCGACGAAATCGCGCAGGCCTGTATGGCGATCGCCATCGAGGCGCACCGCCTGCTCGACTGCAAGGGCGCTTCGCGCACCGATTTCCGCTGGGACGACAATCAGGGCGTCGACGGGCTGTTCGTGCTCGAAGTCAACACCCAGCCGGGGATGACGCCGCTCAGCCTGGTTCCCGAACAGGCGAAGCATATCGGCATGAGCTATCCGCAGCTTGTCCAGGCGATCGTCGAGGAAGCGATGCAGGAGGATGCCAAGGGGTGAGCAAGCGCCCGACCACGCGCAAATCTCCCGCCCGGCGGCCGCAGACCAAGCGGCCGGCGCAGAAGCGTCGCGCGAAGAAGAAAGGCCCCGGTCTTCTCGAGCGTACGGTGGCCGCGCTGCCGATCAGCGAAGCGACGCTGCGCCGGATCCTGACCTGGGCGATCGTGCTGTTCGTAGGCGCAGTGGCGCTTGGGATCGGCGGCTGGTTCGGCATTCCGCAAAAGGCGGGCGTGGCGATGGCGGAAGGTGTCGGCCGCGCCGGCTTCCGCGTCCAGCAGATCGAGATTACCGGGTTGAAGCGGATGGACCGCATGTCGGTCTATGCCCAGGCGCTCGACCAGCAATCGCGCGCGATGCCGCTGGTCGATCTCGACGCAGTACGCGAACGGCTGATCGCCTATAGCTGGATCGAGGATGCGCGCGTTTCGCGGCGCCTGCCCGATACCCTGGCGATCCATATCGTCGAACGCGAACCGGCGGCGGTGTGGCAGCATAATCGCCAGCTGATGCTGGTCGATCCGTCGGGCGAACTGCTCGAGCCGGTCGCGCGCGAGCGGATGCCCGATCTGCCGCTGCTGATCGGCGAAGGCGCGAACAGCGAGGAAATGGCGCGACGGCGGCTGATGGAGGCCGCGCCCGCGCTCAAATCGATGGTTCGCGCGTGGAGCTGGATCGGCAATCGCCGCTGGGATCTGCTGTTCGACACGGGCGAGCGGTTGCAACTGCCCGAGGGTGAGGCCGAAGCGGCCTCCGCGCTTGCCAGGTTCGCCGAGCTCGATGCTTCGCAGCGGCTGCTCGGCAAGGGGTATGTCGGGTTCGACCTGCGCGATCCGACCAAGCTGGTGATCCGCCGGCAGAGCGGTGTGAGTCGTTCGGAGACACTCGGTCTTGCAGGCAGGGACGACTAGGTGAGGGACCGGAGTTTATCGCTCTGCTATCAGGGCGTATCGGAAGGAACAGGGATATGGCCAAGCCAGTACCAGAAGGCCTGATTACGGCACTCGATGTCGGTTCATCGAAAGTCTGCGCGTTGATCGCGCAGAAGGGCGATGGCGGCGAACTGATCGTGCTGGGCACCGGCCAGCGCGAGAGCCGGGGCGTGAAGCGCGGCTATGTCGCCGACATGCACGCCACCGAACTGGCGATCCGCGAGGCGGTGGAGCAGGCGGAGCGTATCGCCGGCACCAATATCGAGGATGTGTGGGTCAGCTTTTCCGCGGGCGGGCTCATCTCCGATATCGTAAAGCTTGAAGTCGATCTGGGCGGCCATCGCGTCGAACAGGGCGATATCGATGCGCTGCTGCGCGCCGGGCGCGACGCGATTGACCCGATGGGGCGCATGGTGCTGCACGCACAGCCGACGCGCTACACGCTCGACGGGCTGGCGGGGGTGAAGCGTCCGCTGGGGCTGCACGCCGATCGTCTGGGTGTCGACGTGCATATCGTCGCGACCGAAGGCTCGCCGGTGCGCAATCTCGACATGTGCGTCCGTTCGGCGCATCTCGAAGTCAAATCGATCATCGCCGCACCCGTTGCGACCGGGCTTTCCTGCCTGTCGGACGAAGAGCGTGAGCTGGGTGTCGCACTGGTCGAAATCGGCGCGGGCGTGACCAACGTGTCGGTGTTCGAGGGCGGCGTGCTTGCCGGTCTCGCTTCGATTCCGATGGGATCGGCGGACATCACCGACGATATCGCATCTGCCTTCGGCACGCGCCGCGCATGGGCCGAGCGCGCCAAATGCTTCCACGGATCGGCGAATACCACGCCGCGCGACAATCACGACATGATCGATGCCGTGCCGGTGAATGCCGAGGAAGGCGCCGAAGGCAACCGCATCACCAAGGCGCAACTGATCGCAGTGATCCGCCAGCGGCTCGACCGGCTGATGCAGGAAATCCAGAAGGAGCTGGTGAAGCTCAAATTCGAGGATCCGGTGGGGCGCCAGATCGTGCTGACCGGCGGCGGTGCCGAGTTGAAGGGCATTGCCGATTATGCGCAGACCGCACTGGGTTGCGCCGTGCGGGTCGGACGCCCACGTGGGCTGACGGCGATGCCCGAGGCGCATGCCGGATCGGCCTTTGCCACGCTGGCAGGGCTGGCACGGTTCGCCGCGAGCGATCCGGTTGACCTGCGCGCGCTGGAATCACCGCATCAGATGGTTACGAGGACCAGCCCGGTTGCCATGTTTCAACGTCTTATGGCGGCGTTTCGGGCGAATTATTAAACAAATGCGACGATTGTCCGTCTTTGCACTAGAGTCGCTTAAAAGGTTCGTGCAAAACGGCCGCTGATTTACGTGCTCCCGAGTTACCGGAGCGCGAGGGGAGAATAGGCGATGAGTATCGAATTCCTTCCGCCCGACGTGGATGAGCTGACGCCCAAGATCACGGTGATCGGTGTCGGCGGCGCGGGCGGCAACGCGATCGCGAACATGATCCGCGCCGATGTGCAGGGCGTGGAATTCCTGGTCGCGAACACCGACGCGCAGGCGCTCAAGCTTTCCGAAGCAGGGCAGCGCATCCAGCTGGGTGCGAAGATCACGCAGGGGCTGGGCGCCGGGTCGCGGCCCGAAATCGGTCGCGCCGCCGCCGAGGAAACGATCGAGCATGTCCAGAAGGCGCTCGAGGGATCGCACATGGTGTTCCTTGCGGCCGGCATGGGCGGCGGCACCGGCACCGGCGCAGCGCCGGTGATCGCAAAGGCTGCGCGCGACCTGGGTATCCTCACCGTCGGTGTCGTCACCAAGCCGTTCGCCTTCGAAGGTAAGCGTCGCGCCCAGTCGGCCGAACGCGGCATCGAAGAGCTGCAGCAATATGTCGATACGCTGATCGTCATCCCCAACCAGAATCTGTTCCTGATCGCCAATGCGAACACGACCTTCAAGGAAGCGTTCGAAATGGCCGACGAGGTGCTGCAGCAGGGCGTGCGCGGCATCACCGACCTGATGGTCATGCCGGGCCTGATCAACCTCGACTTCGCCGACGTCCGATCGGTGATGCAGGAAATGGGCAAGGCGATGATGGGCACCGGCGAGGCCGATGGCGATGACCGCGCGATCACCGCCGCGCAGAAGGCGATCGCCAATCCGCTGCTCGACGGCGTCAGCATGAACGGCGCCAAGGGCGTGATCGTCTCGATCACCGGCGGCGAGGACATGCGCCTGCTCGAAGTCGACGAAGCCGCCAACCATATCCGCGAGCTGGTCGATCCCGATGCCAACATCATCTGGGGTTCGGCGTTCAATCCCGAGCTGGAAGGCAAGATCCGCGTGTCGGTGGTCGCCACCGGCATCGAGGCGGAGGACGGCGAACAGCCTGCCGCGGCGCCCGCCGCCGCCGAGCAGCCGCGCGTCTTCTCGTTCAACACGCCGCGCCGTCCGGCCGCGACTCCGGGCTTCGCCTCGGCCCCCGCCGCCGAGGAAGCGCCTGCAGCTCCGGCCGTGCCGGAAGAATATACGCCCGAGCCCGAAGCGCCCGTCGAGGAGCCGGTGGCGCAGGACGAACCCGAAGCGCCTGCCGAACCGGCAGCGCGCGTCGAAGACGACGGGGCGGACGATGAACTGGTGCTCGGCAGCGATGCCGCGGTGCCCGAACCCGCTCCCGAAGCGCCTCAGGAAGCTGCCGCGGCTCCCGAGCCCGAGGAACCGGCGCCTGCCGCGCCGCCGGAATCCGGCTCGCGCCGTCGCTGGCTGACGTCGGAAGACGAGGAAGCGGATACACCCGCTCCGGCTGCCAAGCCGGCGAAGAAATCCGGCGGGACTCTGTTCGAGCGTATGGCTTCGGCTTCGCGCGGCGGTTCGCGGACCGACGAAGAGGACGACAAGGACTCGCTCGACATCCCGCGCTTCCTGCATCGCCAGAACAACCAGTAAGCCGCTCATCGCCGATCGGCACCGGTTGACCGTGACCGGGCCGATCGGCCATTGCCGGACGCGTGCAGGGCCGGTGTAACGCGCCTGCATGTGCGGCATCGGATTGCGGGTCCTCCGCTCCGGTCGCTCGATCGCGAGGGGCGGGATCGCTTCCGCCCGGAAAGGATGCATGACCCCCTTGTTTCGCGCCACGGCGGTTTCGTTCGTCCTTGCAGCTGCGGGCGGGGCGCTGCCTGCCGCTGCGCAGGACCTGCCGACCGAAGTCGTCGCGCCGCCCAGCCCGCTGGCCGACGAACTGGGCCAGCAGGTACGCATTCTCGCCGATGATCCGCGCAATCTGGAAGCGCTGCTGACCGCGGGCAATCTCAGCGTCCGGCTCAACGATCCGGTCGCCGCACTCGCTTTCTACTCGCGTGCGGCCGAGGAAGCGCCCGATGATCCGCGCGTTCCGGCGGGCAGGGGATCGGCGCTGGTGCTGCTGGGTAAGCCGGGCGAGGCGCTGGGCCTGTTCAACCAGGCGGAAGAAGCCGGCCTGCCGGTGTCGGCCTTCGCGGCCGATCGCGGTTTCGCCTATGATCTGCTTGGCGCGCCGGCGCTGGCGCAGCGCGATTACCGCGTCGCGCTGGAAGGGCCGCACGATGATGAAACGGTGCGTCGCTATGCCCTGTCGCTCGGCATTACCGGCGATGTCGACGAAGCGATGGCGCAGCTCGATCCGCTGCTGCGGCGAAGCGATCGCGCCGCCTGGCGCGCGCGCGCCTTTGTTCAGGCGATGAACGGCGATGTCGCCGGTGCCGAACGGATCGCCGATAACATGATGCCCGCCAATATGGGCGGCGCGCTGGCACCCTATTTCCGCCGGTTGCAGACGATGTCGGCGGCGGACCGCGCCTTTGCCGTGCATTTCGGCGAGCTTTCGCCGACGCCCGCGCGCATCGCCGATGCGGAGCTGGCGCCGCCGCTGCCGCAAACGGCGCCGGCCGCGGCGCCACCGGTACAGCTTGCGCAGGCTCAGCAGTCGCCGCAAGCCACGCAGTCGCCGCGTTCGGATCGTCGTGCCAACCGCGAACGGCAGCGCGAAGCCGCTGCCCGCCGCGAACGGGAGGCGACGGAAGCAGCCGAGCGCGAACGGCAGGCGGCACTGGCCGCGCAGCGCGAACGCGAAGCCGAGGAGACGGCACGACGCGAGCGCGAAGCTGCGGCAGCGGCGCGGCGCGAACGCGAAGCAGCGCTTGCCGCGCAGCGCGAACGCGACGCAGCCGAAGCCGCGCGCCGGGAGGCCAGTGCCACGCGCCCGGCCGCGCAGCCTGCACCCGCGCCGGTCCGCAGCAGCGCGCTCGACGATATCGTCGGCAATATCACCATTCCCGCGTCGGAACTGGGTGTCGCGCCGATGCCCGGCGGTGACCGGCCCGCGCCGGAGCCCGAACCGGAAACGACCGAGCCTGAAGCATCGGCGCCGGTCGAAGCGCAACCGGCCGCGGCGCGCCCCGATCCCGCCGCCGAACATCCCGCGCGGCACTGGGTTCAGGTCGCCGGGGGCGCCGATGCGTCGGCCTTGCCCTTCACCTGGAAACGGCTTGTCCGCCAGGCGCCCGATCTGTTCGAAGGCAGGCAGGCGTGGACGACACCGCTGCGCTTCACCAATCGGCTGCTCGCCGGCCCGTTCGACAGCAGCGGCGACGCGCAGGCCTTCGTTAATGCGCTCGCGGCGGAAGATATCGATGCCTTCGCCTGGACCAGCGAAGCCGGACAAGAGATTACCCGGTTGACGATCAAGTGACGCGCCACGCCCCCTGGGCGGCCCTGCCGGACGATAGTCGCGGCCGCCTGCACGAAGAACGCAAAGCCACCGAACGCGGCCCGCGCGACGCGTTCCAGCGCGATCGCGACCGGATCATCCATTCGATCAGCTTCCGTCGGCTGCGCCACAAGACGCAGGTGTTCCTCGCCCCCGACGGCGATCACTTCCGCGTCCGGCTGACGCATAGCCTGGAAGTCGCGCAGATCGGGCGCACCGTTGCGCGCGTGCTCGGCCTCAACGAGGATCTGACCGAGGCACTGTGCCTTGCGCACGATATCGGCCATCCGCCCTTCGGCCATGCCGGCGAGCGCGCGCTGAGCGAAGCGCTGGCGGCGCATGGCGGGTTCGATCACAACGGCAATACGCTGCGCGCGCTGATGGTGATCGATTGCCCCTATCCGCGCTGGGACGGGCTCAACCTGACCTGGGAAACGCTGGAGGGGCTGGCCAAGCATAACGGGCCGGTCACCGATCCCGGCTGGGCGCTGGCCGAAGCGGATCGGGCGTTTCCGCTCGATCTCATGCAATTCTCGTCGCTCGAGGCGCAGGTCGCGGCGATCGCCGACGACATCGCCTATGACAATCACGACATTGACGATGGCATGCGTGCCGGGCTGCTGACGCTCGACCAGCTGCTCGAACAGCCGATGGTCGAACAAGGCTGGCGGCGCGTGGAACGCAGCTTTCCCGGCGTGTCGCGCAAGCGGCTGATCGGGGAACTGACGCGCTCGCAAATCGGTGCGATGGTCAACGACCTGATCGCACAGACCCGCGCCAATATCGAAGAAGCCGGCATTGAAACCGCCGCCGATATCCGCGCGGCGGGCATGCAACTGGGCGGCTTCTCACCGGAGATGCAGGAGGCCGAGCGCAGCCTCAAGCGGTTCATGTACGCCAATCTCTATCACCATCCGCACCAGCTTGAAGCGGCGGAGGTGGCGCACGGAGTCATATCGGGGCTGTTCGCGGCCTATGCCGCCGATCCGGCGCTGATGCCCGATCACTGGCGCGAGACGATTCCGGCCGAGGAGCCCTGGCGCAGTCGGCATATCGCCGATTTCATCGCGGGAATGACCGATCGTTACGCGATTGCGCGCTATCGCGAATGCGTCGGCCCGATCGACTTGCCCGAAGGATTCTGAAACGAAAAGGGGCGGAGCGCCGCGATCGGCACTCCGCCCCGAATTTCGGCCTGATACGGCTCAGCGCGAAGCGTAGAGCGCATCGGCGATGTCGGCGCGCGCTTCCTGGGTCTTGCTGACCGGGAAGCTGACACGGCGGCCGTCGACGCGGCCGTGCACCCAGCCGTCGGCCACGGTCAGGCGGAAATGCTGGCCCGGGCCCATCGTGCCGCGATAGACGACGCCCCGATCGGTTTCGGTGACGGTGTAGCTGTAGTGCACGCCTTCGAACGAGAAGCGATGCACTTCGGGATCGGCGGCAGCCGGATTGGCGACGAAACCGAGGGCGACAGCGGCGGCGGTGAAAAGAATCTTCTTGGTCACGATCTTTCTCCTTGAAGGGTTCAAGAAAGCCAGATCGGCATCCTGTTATGTTGTCTCCGGCTGGGTATGCTGCAGTGCAACATGGCGCAAGTGAAACACGCTCATTTGTGCATGCAATCCATGCAATCGTCACTCGGTTCGATGCACGAAAGGCCCGGAAACGCGCGGATAGCTTTCCTTCTGGCAGTGCAACCGGCGCTGCTTTGACGCCGGTTTGCGCTCCCGCTAACGGGCGCCGATGAACGCTGCTTCCTCTTCCGCGCCCGCCGCACAACCGCCCGATCGTACCGGGCTGGCGCAGGGCGTGGGCGCCTATCTGATCTGGGGCGCGCTGCCGGTCTATTTCGCGGCGCTGGCCGGTCCGCGCGCCGACGAGATCGTCGCGCATCGCATCCTCTGGTCGCTGGTGCTGCTGGCCGGCGTGATCGCCGTCATGCGGCGGGGGGCCGCGCTGGTGTCGGCGCTGCGCAATCCACGCGCGCTGGGCATGCTGGCGGGCAGCGCGACGCTGATTTCGGTCAACTGGCTCACTTACATCCTGGCGGTACAGAATGGACATGTGCTCGCTGCCAGCCTTGGCTATTTCCTCAATCCGCTGGTCAATGTGGTGATCGGCGTCGTGCTGCTCGGCGAACGGCTGACGCGCGTGCAGACCGCGGCGGTGGGGCTCGCCGCGATCGGCGTGCTGGTGCTCGCGGCGGGGGCGGGGACGACATTGTGGATCAGCCTGGTCCTTGCCCTGTCCTTTGCCTTTTACGGCCTTATCCGAAAGCTCGCGCCGGTCGAGTCGGTCGAAGGGCTTACGATCGAAACGCTGTTGCTCGCGCCCTTTGCGGGTGGGTTCCTGCTCTGGCTCGGCCCGGTCAACGACTTTGGCGGGGATATGGGCATCTCGCTGCTGCTGGCGGCGTCGGGGATCGTCACTGCCACGCCGTTGCTGCTGTTCGCGGCGGCGGCGCGGCGATTGCCCTATTCGACGCTGGGGCTGCTGCAATATATCGCGCCGACGGGGCAGTTCCTGCTGGCGGTATTCTTCTTCCGCGAAGCGATGACGCCGGCGCATATCGTCTGTTTCGCGTTCATCTGGACCGGGCTCGCACTGTATGGCGCGCATGGCGGCGTGACCGCGCGCGCCGCGCGACGGCGTGCCCGGGCGAGCGGCGTCTAGCGCTACGCGCATCAAGGTGCTTTGCGAACCGGGCAAGGCTGGTCTAATGGCCCGCGCCATGACACTCTATGCCCGCTTTGCCGCGCATCTCGACGATGTGCTCGATACGCTGACCGCCGCCGATGTCCTGCCGCTGGGAATCGAGCGACGCGCCGTCACCGTCGAGCCGCCGCGCGACCCCAGTCACGGCGATCTCGCAACCAACGCCGCGATGGTGCTTTCCAAGGGTGCCGGCATGAAGCCGCGCGACTTGGCGGAGAAGATCGCGGCCGAGCTGGAAAAGCGCGAAGGGGTCGCATCGGTTTCGATCGCGGGCCCGGGCTTCATCAACATGACGCTGACCGACGCGACCTGGCGCGGCGAGCTTTCGACGATTCTCGACCTTGGCGAAGGCTATGGCCGGTCGCAGCTGGGGCAGGGGCGCCGGGTCAATATCGAATATGTATCGGCGAACCCGACCGGCCCGATGCACATGGGCCATTGTCGCGGCGCGGTGGTCGGCGATGCGCTCGCCAGCCTGCTCGAAGCGGTCGGCTATGCGGTCACCCGCGAATATTATGTCAACGATGCCGGCGGTCAGGTCGACGTCCTCGCCCGCTCGGCGCATCTGCGCTACCGCGAGGCGCTGGGCCAGCATATCGGCGAGATCCCCGAGGGCCTCTATCCGGGCGACTATCTGAAGGCGACCGGCCAGCGGCTGGCGCACGAATATCGCGACGCCTATGTCGACCGGCCCGAAAGCGAATGGCTCGCGCTGTTCCGCAAGGAAGCGGTCGCCGACATGCTGGTGATGATCAAGCGCGATCTGGCGCTGCTCGGCATCCACCACGACCTTTTCTCGTCCGAGGCGGAGCTTCAGGCGGCGGGCAAGCCCGAAGCCGCCGAGAAATGGCTGCGCGAGCGCGACCTCGTCTATGACGGCGTGCTCGAAGCGCCCAAGGGGGAGACGCCCGACGACTGGGAGCCGGTCGAGCTGCCGCTGTTCCGCGCGACGCGGTTCGGCGACGATCAGGACCGTCCGATCAAGAAGTCGGACGGCAGCTGGACCTATTTCGGCGCCGACCTCGCCTATCACTATCAGAAGGCGCAGTCGGCCGACGAACTGATCGACATCTGGGGCGCCGATCATGCCGGTACGGTGAAGCGAATCGTGGCGGCGGTGCAGGCGCTGACAGAGGGGCGGACGCGGTTCGACGTCAAGCTGGTTCAGATGGTGCGGCTGCTGCGTGGCGGCGAGCCGGTGAAGATGTCGAAGCGCGCGGGCAATTTCGTGACTTTGGCCGATGTCGTCCGCGAGGTAGGCAAGGATGTCGTTCGCTTCACCATGCTGACGCGCAAGGCCGATGCGCAAATGGATTTCGACTTCGCCAAAGTCGTCGAAGCGTCGAAGGACAATCCGGTATTTTACGTCAACTACGCCCATGCCCGTGTCGCTTCGTTGCACCGCAAGGCGGAAGAGGCGGGGATTTCGTGCGATACTGCCGACCTGTCCCTGCTTGACACAGAAGAACTGGCGCTGGTGAAGCGCGCGGCGCAGTTTCCGCGCGTGGTGGAGGGTGCCGCCGCGGCGCGCGAGCCGCACCGAATTGCCTTTTATCTCTATGATCTTGCAGGTGAGTTTCACGCGCTCTGGAACATGGGGAACGACAACCCCGAACGCCGCTTCCTGCTGCCCGATCAGCCAGGGTTAACATGTGCCCGGCTATTCTTGGCGCGCGCGATCGGGCAGATTATTCGTAACGGTTTGGCCCTCATGGGAGTGGAGGCCGTTCAGGAGATGGTGTGATGGGTACGGGTGCAGGCGAGCCGGGCTATGGCGACGATGATCGCCTTCCCTGGCTGGAATCGGTGGACGACGACTATTCCGAAGGGTCGTCCTGGGGCCGGATCCTGCTCCTTATCCTGTTGCTGCTGGCGGTGGCCGGCGCGGGCGCGTTCGGCTGGTTCTGGTATCAGCGCCATCAGGGCTTCACCGGCAACGGCGAACTGATCCGCGCGCAGTCTGGCGACTATAAGGTCAAGCCCGACGAGCCCGGCGGGATGGACCCCGAAGGCGTGGGCGACGTTGCCTATGCCGCGAGCGAAGGCGAAACGCCCAACAGCTCGGTGGCAATGGATGTGAAACCCGAAGAGCCGGTTGCGACGCCGGCTGCCGGATCGACGCCCGCTCCCGCGGCCGGCGGATCCGCGACCGCGCGGCTGGACGTGCCGCAGAGCGGCGGCCAGCTGGAGGCGCGCAATCCGGTTCCCGAGCCCGATATCGCCGCAGACGGTGGCGGTGGCGGGCTGATCCAGCTCGGCGCCTATCCCGATACTCAGGGGGCCAACGGCGCCTGGGAGATGCTGTCGGGCAAGTATGACTGGCTCGCCCCGCTTGGCCATTCGATCGAGCAGGCGCAGCGCAACGGTCGCACCATCTATCGCCTGCGCGTCAATGCCGGCAGCTTCGACCGTGCTCGCGAATTGTGCGAACGGCTGAAGGTGGCGGGCGAAAGCTGCTACGTCGCGAACTGAGGGCGCGGCCTCTTATCGGATGATGCGTGGTCTTCCAACCCGTTCGGGCTGAGCCTGTCGAAGCCCCGTCCTGCGTTCTTCGCTTGCAAAAGAAGGACGGCCCTTCGACAAGCTCAGGGCAAACGGATGTTCCTGTCCCGGTGAAGCCCAACCCATGAAACCCGTAATCTTCGGCCTTTCCGGCCACAGCCTGACCGCCGACGAGCGCGATTTCTTCCGCGACGCCGATCCGCTCGGCTATATCCTGTTCAGGCGCAATTGCGGCGATCGGGCACAGATGCGCGCGCTGACCGACAGCTTGCGCGATCTTTCCGGCCGCGACAATCTGCCGATCCTGATCGATCAGGAAGGGGGCAGGGTGGCGCGGATGCAGCCGCCCGAATGGCCCGCTTTCCCGGCGCCCGCCGTCTTTGACAAGCTGTATGACATCGCCCCGGTTTCCGCGATCGAGGCGGCGCGCGCCAATGCCCATGCGCTCGCGCTGATGCTCGCCGAAGTCGGCGTCAATGTCGATGCGCTGCCGCTGCTCGACATTGTTCGGCCCGAGACCAGTACCGTGATCGGAGACCGTTCGTTCGGCGCCGAGCCGATGCGCGTCGCCGCGCTGGGCCGCGCGACGATCGAGGGGCTGCGGCGCGGCGGCGTGGTCGGCATCGTCAAGCATATGCCGGGGCATGGTCGCGGCGTCGTCGACAGCCATCACGAACTGCCGGTGGTCAAGGCGAGCGAGGAGGAACTCGCGCTCGATATCGAACCCTTCGCGACGCTCAGCGATGCGCCGATGGGGATGACGGCGCATATCGTCTATACCGCCTGGGATGGCGAATGCCCCGGCACGCTCTCGCCCCGCGTGATCGGCGAGATCATCCGTCAGCGCATCGGCTTTGACGGCCTGTTGATGAGCGACGATATCGATATGAAGGCGCTGTCCGGCACTGCAGGCGAAAAGGCTGCGGCGGCAGTCGCGGCCGGTTGCGACGTCGCGCTCGATTGCTGGGCGCGGATGGACGAGATGGTGGAGATCGCCGAAAAGCTGGGCGATGTTTCATCGAAGACGCGCGAGCGGCTCGAACGGGCAATGGCGACCCTTGCCGACAAGCCGGAGCCGGGTGCGTTCGACGATCTCATCGCCAAGCGCGACAGCCTGCTCGCGCTTGCATGACCGCCGGTACGGAGCCGTGCTGATCGACGATTTGCCGAGATAGCTACGGATGCGTTACGATCTCCCGAAGCAGAGGGAGACACCGCATGCGCTATCGTCTGGTAGGTGCCGCGCTTGGACTGGCGATGCTGACGGCTTCCGGCATTGCGGTGGCGACTGTTTCGGCGGGCGGGGATCCCTGCCGCGACCGTTTCGATGCGCGGGCGTGCCCCGATGCGCAGATATTGCCGCATTCGAACAGCCGCGAACTCATGCTGCATGAAGTGCGCGGTTTCACTCCCGAACAGCTTGCGCTTGCCCGTGACGAGATTCTCGTCCGCCACGGGCAGGTTACCGAGGATCCGGTGTTTACGGGGCGCAACTGGTATGCCCCTGTCGGCGATATCGCATTGTCGCGGCTTTCGCCGGTGGAAACGACCAATTATGCGTTTCTCCACGAACTCGCCCAGAGCGAATTGTCACCCGAATCGGCGCAATGGGCGTTGGCCTGGGGCAATGGCGATTGGCGCGCGCGTGTGACGAACAGCGCCGGAGCGACCGGCACCTTGTACGGTTCGGATCATCGCCTGCGCTACGTGCCGGACGAGGACGGCGAGGGATGGCTCTATCTCCCGCGCGATGCCGAAGTCTATTTCTTCGATACCAAAGCCGGATGGGGCACGATCGAACCCGACTGGCGCGCACCCTGGCTGCTGCCGGCCGACGTCATCGATCAACTCGATGTCGTCATGCGCGAGCAGCGCCGCGTCCCGATGGCAGGAGCGCAGGCGATGTGCACGCATATCCAGAATCGTGATCGTTCCGCCGGATATCGGCTCGACGGCGAATATTGCGCCACCGGCGACGGGATTCCGCTGCACTGGCTCGTTCGCGGTGTCCATGATCTGGAGGGCCAGGAAGAGATGCTCGATTATCAATTCGATATCCGGGCGCTTTCGTTCGAACGCGGCGCGCAGTCGGAATCGCTGTTCGTCCCGCCCGCCGGGATCGCCCCCTGGGTGCGACCCGGTTGATCGTAACAGACGGAAAATGCACGATTATTCGAATCAATTGGGAGAATTCCTGATCCGATTTCATGGCCTTCCGGCGCGCCGGCGCCGACCCCAGCGGCTATAATGGGGGTGGGCCGCTGACGGGGTGTCACCGCCCGCGTTGGAGTAGTTGCATGCCGCTGATGAACTGGACGCCCGAACTCGATATCGGCGTCGAGGCGATGAACCATGAACATCGCCAGATCCTCGATGCGATGAATGATGTTTTCGATGCCGATGCCGCGGGCGTTTCCGGCCCGGCGATGATGGCGAAGATCGGGAAGCTCGCCGATGTCACCACGCGGCATTTCGTCGATGAAGAGCGCTTCATGGATCAGGTCGGCTTTCCCGGCCGCGAGGCGCATAAATCAATGCATGCCAAGCTGCTCACCGATTTCGGTCGCCACGCCAAGGCAGCCGAGGCTGCCGGCGGCAAGCCGAGCAGGGAATTCTTCCAGTTCCTGATGCTGTGGCTCTCCGCGCACATCAAGCATATCGATCGCAAATATGGCGATCATGCCAATGCGGCGACGGGCGCCAGGGCGGCCTGACCGCCCCGGCGCCGTCGTGGCTTATTCGGCGGGCTCGGCCTCGCGCACCGATTGTGCGGAGGCGAGGCCGGGCTGATCCGATTCCCCGCCCAGCTTCTCGCGCACGCCGGCTTCGACGCGGCGGCCGGTCTGGTCATCGATATTGCGCCAATATTCGAAGGCGCGGCGGAGCACCTTCTCGCTGACGCCCGCGCTCAGATGCCCGACGATGTTGGTCACCAGCCGATCGCGCGCGGCATCGTCCATCACGTTGCGGATCAGCTTGCCCGGCTGGCTCCAGTCGTCATCATCGGCGCGCAGCGTATAGGCTTCGCGTACCATTTCGCCGTCCGCGTGCCACAGCCCCGCTTCGCCCGGATAGGGCTGCGCCGCCGGGCCGCCATAGCTGTTGGGCGCATAGACCGGGTCGGTACTGTTCTCGGTGCGCATCGCGCCGTCCTTCGAATAGCTGTGGACGGGGCATTGCGGCTTGTTCACCGGAATCTGCTTGTAATTCACGCCCATCCGCGCGCGGTGCGCGTCGGCATAGGCAAAGCCGCGCGCCAGCAGCATCTTGTCGGGGGACAGGCCGATGCCCGGCACCATGTTGTTGGGCTCGAACGCGGCTTGTTCGATTTCGGTGTGGAAATCGGTGGGATTGCGGTCGAGCGTCATCCTGCCGACTTCGATCAGCGGATAATCCTCGTGCGGCCACACCTTGGTCAGGTCGAACGGATTGATCCGGTACGTCTTGGCATCCTCATAGGGCATGATCTGCCAGTAGAGCGTCCAGCTGGGGTGATCGCCCTTCTGGATCGCGTTGAACAGGTCGCGGCGGTGATAGTCGCTGTCCGCGCCTGCCATCCTGTCGGCCTCTTCCTGCGTAAAGCAATCGATGCCCTGATCGGTCTTGAAGTGAAATTTCACCCAGAATTTGTCGCCCGACGCATTGGTGAGCATATAGGTGTGGCTCGAATAGCCGTTCATGTGTCGCCAGCTTTTGGGAATGCCGCGATCGCCCATCAGCCACGTCACCTGATGCGCGCTTTCGGGGGATAGCGTCCAGAAATCCCACTGCATGTCATGGTCGCGCAGGCCATTGTCCTGCCGCCGTTTCTGGCTGCGGATGAAGTGCTGGAATTTCAGCGGATCGCGAATGAAGAAGACCGGCGTGTTGTTTCCGACCATGTCGAAATTGCCGTCCTCGGTATAGAATTTGAGCGCGAAGCCGCGCGGGTCGCGCCAGGTGTCGGGGCTGCCCTTTTCGCCTGCCACGGTGGAGAAGCGCGCGATCATGTCCGTCCGCGCGCCGGGCTGGAAGACCTTGGCCTTGGTATACTTCGACACGTCGTTGGTGACTTCGAAATGGCCGAAAGCACCGCTCCCCTTGGCGTGCGGCTGGCGTTCAGGAATCCGCTCGCGATTGAAGTTCGCCATCTGCTCGAGCAGATAGTGATCGTGAAGCAGGATCGGCCCGTCGCGGCCAACGGTCAGCGAATGTTCCTCGCTCTGTACGCGGATACCGGCGTCGGTGGTGGTGGGGGGAACGCTGTTTTCGTCGGCCATGATCCAGAGCCCTTATCTGTTTGGGGAAAGGGGAGTTTCTGGAAAGGATACGAACAGGCGGCGCTTCCGGTTCCTCGCCTGTGTCGAGATCGGCTTGCGGCGCCTTTATGCGCGGCGAGGCGTGCGGTCGCGCGCGAGGAAGACAACCAGCGCGCCGACTGCCGAAAAGACCGCGCTGACCAGCACCGCATGGCGCCAGCCGGCCAGCAGCCCCTCGACCCCGCCCGCGCTGCCGGCATGGGTGATCAGCAGCGCCGCGATGGTGAGGCCGGTTCCCGATCCCAGATAGCGCGCGGTATTGTTCGCGCCGCTGCCCATTGCGCTGCGGTCGGCGGGGACGCTGGCGACCGCCTGCCGCCCCAGCGCGGCGTTGAGCACGCCGTTGGCGATCCCGCACAGAAACATGCCGGGCAGCAGGATCAGCGCCGAGCCGTCCCGCGTCAGTCCATAGGTGGCGAGCTGGCCGATCGCGCATCCGGTCAGCCCGCCGATCAGCAGCACGCGCGGGCTCAGCGGCAGCCAGCGCACGCCGATCGCCGCGATCGCGGTCGTTCCCGACCAGGCGAGCAGCATCACCGCGGCGGCGAGCGGCGAGACTCCATAGCCCCGCTCGAGCACGGTGGGGATCAGCGACATCAGCGCCAGCACGCCCGCGCCCGATGCCAGCGCGGCAACGGTCGCGCCGACGAAATCGGGGCTGCGAAACAGTCTCAAGTCGAGCATCGGGCCAGCGATCCGCGCCTCCACCGCGACGAACCCGGCGAGCAGCGCCACGCCCCCGCCGATCAGCAGCCACACCAGAGGCTGGGAAAGCCCGGTGCGGCTCTGCGTCATTCCGGCGAGCAGACACGCCAGTCCGGCGGAAAGCAGCAAGGTTCCGGCAAGATCGATCCGGCGCGGATTGGCCGCGCGGCTTTCGGCCAGATACATGCGCCCCGCCACGCCGAGCGCCGCCGATGCCACGGCAGACGCCCAATAGGGCGCGGTCCAGCCGCCCAGCGCGTCCAGTCCCGAGGTGAGGATCGGACCCGCCGCCACGCCGGCGCCAAGCGATGCGGCCCAGATGCCGCTCGCATGCGGCAATTCGTCACCGGGAAAGGCGCTGCCGATCAGCCCGAGCCCGCAGGCGAGCACCGCCGCGCCCCCCAAACCCTGCGCCACACGCGCCAGGATCAGCAGCATCGGATCGCCCGCCAGTGCGCCGACCACCGAGGCAATCGCCATCACCGCCATCCCCCACACGAAGGTGCGGCGGCGGCCATAATCGTCGCCGATCGCGCCGCTCGCCAGCAATCCGGCGGCGGCACCGACGCTCATCGCGCTCAATATCCATGCCTGCGCGCCCGGCCCGGCGCCGAGCTGCGCCGCCGTTCCGGTCACGGTCGTCACCGGCACGGTGAAGATCACCAGCACCAGCGCCGTCGCCGCGCAGGCGACGATCAGCGTCGCGGTCTTGCCCGCGCCCTGTGCCAAGGCCCGCGCAGCGGCGGGCGAACCGCGGGTCATCGTTGCGCGTCGTCCGGCGAGACATAGCCGGGCTGTTTGCCCAGCTTGTGCCATTTGCCCAGGATGTCGGGATCGACGACCTTGTCGTTCCAGTCCTGCGGTGCGACTTCCTCGAACCCGACCGAGACCGAAACCTCGCCATAGCCGAGGATCCGCGTCACATCGGACGTGATCGCCTCGGCCAGCTCACGCTTCTGCGCGTCGGTCTTGCCCGGCCACAATTTGACGATGACGTGCGGCATGGCGCTCAGTCCTTCTTCGGCCCGGCGAGATAGACTTCGTCGGGGACATGCTCCATCCACTCGACATTGCTGCCCTCGGCATTCTTTTCCTGAAGCGCGATATGCGTCATGCCCTGCGTCGGCGTCGCGCCGTGCCAGTGCTTCTTGTCGGCGGGGCACCACAGGATGTCGCCTTCATAAAATTCGTGCGTCTCGCCGCCTTCCAGCTGCGTCCAGCCGACGCCTTCGGTGACGATCAGCGTCTGGCCGCGCGGATGCTTGTGCCACGCGGTGCGCGCGCCCGGCTCGAAATGGACGATCGCGCCGGTCAGGTTGGACGGGGCCTCGCGCGCGAACTGGCCGGTGATCGTCGCGCGGCCGGTGAAATATTCCGCCGGGCCTTCAACGGTCTGCATGTCTTCCTTGCGGGTGATTTCCATGTCCTGGCTCCTTGCTTCGGGGTCGTGCGCCACTGCGGGCGCAGCGGGGATGGCGAGGGCGAGTGCGGCGATCGTGAGCATTGCCGTTTGTCCTTCCATGTCGCTGAATCGATCGCGACGGGAGCCGGGGAGAGGGGGGCGGCACCCGTCGCATCCTCCAGATAGACCAAGCGGCTTTTCTGTATTAGATGCGATAATGTTCACACGTCATTGAGCAGGTTTCAACAATGCCACGCGGAACCTTGTCCGACCTTCAGGCATTTCTGGCAGTCGCACGCGAACGCAGCTTCACGCGGGCCGCCGCCCAGCTCGGCGTCTCCACTTCGGCGCTCAGCCATGCCGTGCGCGGGTTCGAGGAGCGGCTCGGCCTGCGCCTGCTCACCCGCACGACGCGCAGCGTGGCGCCCACCGAAGCGGGCGAGCGCCTGCTCAACGCCGTCGGCCCGCGCATCGACGAGATCGAAAGCGAACTCGCCGCGCTCACCGAGCTGCGCGACAAGCCCGCGGGCAAGATCCGCATCACCACCGGCATCCACGCCGCCGAGCGCATCCTCTGGCCCGCGCTTGCCAGATTCCTGCCCGCCTATCCCGATGTCGAAGTGGAACTCAGCATCAATGCCGGGCTGGTCGATATCGTCAGCGACCGGTTCGACGCCGGCGTGCGGCTCGGCGAAACGCTAGAGCAGGACATGATCGCGGTGCGGATCGGGCCGGACATGCGGATGGCCGCGGTCGCCGCGCCCGATTACCTTGCCGCGCACGGCACGCCGGAAAGCCCGCACGATCTCGCCGCGCATAACTGCATCAATCTGCGCTTTCCCACCTATGGCGGGCTCTATGTGTGGGAATTCGAAAAGGACGGGCGCGAACTCAACGTCCATGTCCAGGGCCAGCTGATCGTCAACGAAGTCGCGCTCGCGATCCAGGCCGCGGCGGACGGCGCGGGGATTGCCTTCCTGCCCGACGATTATGCGCGCGAAGCGATCGCATCGGGCCGCCTCGTCCGCCTGCTCGAAGACTGGACCCCGCCCTTTCCGGGCTACCACCTCTATTACCCCAGCCGCCGCCAGCACGCGCCGGCATTTGCGTTGTTGGTGGAGGCGCTAAGGTATCGGGGGTAGGTTGCTGCCGTAGGGGCAAAATCAATGCACGAACTGGATGGTTTCGTGATCATCGATTAACTGATCTACAATGGTCATTCAGTGGTGACTAACGAACTATCTGCGATTGATTGCGTCAGTAGAAGGTGGTTGGCGTCATTTGGCATGTCATGTTGTTATCGAAAATGGGGAGAGGCGATTTGAAATACAATCACAAGCAAGTAATATCGAGAGCAATGCTTTTTGATGATCAGATTTTAGTTGATTTATCCGATATTGCCGAAGAGGTTTGCCGAGAAGCCCGAAATAGAATTTTCCAAAATAATGGCATTACCGAAGAAAAATATTACGAATTTTTATCTGAAAACGAAAATAATACTATAGATTTTGATACTTATTTCAAAGTAAAATATCAGATTGAATCAATAGATCGTGAATTTTATGCTGAATTCTCCTCAGGATCTACAATTCAAACCAACGATTTGGATGTACTTAGGCAGGAACTTCGATTTTTATCTTCAGGAGTGGATAGAATAAGAATAGAAACTGGTCGTTATAACGAGACAAGGTTGTCGATAGATATAGGTAATGGCTACGGAGGTACATATTTTACTATCAGCGGATCTCGGGCCTTTGTAAATGATATAGCATCACGCCTTCGGGAGAGGTTCGCTGCGTCGGAAGTGGATTACGCATTTTTTAGAAATATTTGGGTATCAGTTGTTGTTTCTTTCATTTTTGGTATATTTTTCATGTTGTTTTCAATTCATTTAGCTATGAATATGAATGAAATAGTCAATAATGAGCTGCGATTAGTAGTGTCAACTCTTTTCGTGGGAATCGGGGTTATCGTGGCGATAGGTGCCGGGTATATATACTCGATTAGTTTCCCATCAATAGAGTTTGACTATGGTGTTCCGCGTCGACGCAGGCGCGCAAGGCTCGTTCTACTAGTTTGGATGTTGTCTACTATATGCGTGCCCCTCGTATTAAAGCTGGTTGACTTTGGAAACTAGTTCCTCGCTGTCGCTGCTCAATTTCCCCTGTCCTACAACCCCACACCCATCGTAGCCTCCCCGCACGATGCAACCCCATCCCGAACCCGCGCTCCGCCCCCGGCAACCCCGCTCCCTCGCGCGCGTGCGTACGCGCGTGCGTACATGCGCGCGCGTCGCGGGCACGCGCGTGCGCGTGTTACGTCACGACTCACTGCGAACTTTGCACGTAAATCTGCGGTTTTTGCCCGCCGCGTCGAAGGGCCATTGAGATGACCCCCGCATCCTGCTTAACTCCCGCGATGGACGCTCCGGTCGAAGACGCTCCCGAACGACTCAATCTCGATATCGACGGGTGGGAAGGGCCGCTCGACGTGCTGCTCGCGCTCGCGCGCAACCAGAAGGTCGACTTGACGGCGATTTCGATCCTTCAGCTCGTCGAGCAATATCTGGAATTCGTCAACGAGGCGAGCGAGTTGCGGCTCGAACTTGCCGCCGATTATCTCGTCATGGCCGCCTGGCTCGCATACCTCAAATCCGCGCTGCTGCTGCCGCGCGATCCCGAAGTCGAGCCGAGCCCCGAGGAACTGGCGCTGCGGCTCCAGCTTCGCCTCGAACGGCTGAATGCGATGCGGGAGGCCGGTGCCCGGCTACTCGCGCGCGACTGCCTCAATCGCGACGTCTTCCGTCGCGGCGCGCCGGAGGGGCTGCGGACGGTGCGGCAGGCGCGCTACGAAGCCGAAATCTACGATCTGATCGCCGCATATGGCCGAGTGAGCGCGCGCACGCGGCCGGTGATGCATGTTGTTGCCACGCGGCCCGTAATGACGCTCGACGAAGCGATCGAGCGCGTTTCGGCGATGATCGGCAAGGCCGTCGACTGGTCGACCATCGAGAGTTTTCTGCCGAAGGAAGCGACCGGCGCCTATCGCAAGTCGGCGCTGGCATCGAGCTTCGTCGCCGCGCTTGAGCTCGCGCGGCAGGGGCGGCTGGAAATGCAGCAGAAATCGCCCTTCGCGCCGCTCTATCTGCGGGCAGGCGCATGAGCGACGATCCCGACATCATCGAACGCGCGGTAGAGGCGGTGCTGTTCGCGGCGGTCGAGCCGCTGACGATCCATGAGATCAAGGCGCATGTCGGGCAGGAGGCGGACGTGCGCGGCGCGCTCGACCGGCTGAGCGCATTCTATTCGGAGCGCGGCATCGAAATCGTCCGGCGCGGCGAGCGCTGGCATTTCCAGACCAGCGCCGATCTCGCCCATCTGCTGCGCCGCGACCGCGAGGAAAGCCGCAAGCTGAGCCGCGCGGGGATCGAGACGCTGGCGATCATCGCCTATCACGAACCGGTGACGCGCGCGGAGATCGAGGCGATCCGCGGCGTGCAGATTTCGAAGGGCACGCTCGACGTGCTGATGGAGGCAGGCTGGATCCGCCCCGCCGGCCGCCGCGAAGTTCCCGGCCGCCCGCTGCTTTATGCCACCACGCCCGAATTTCTCAGCCATTTCGGGCTCGCCAGCCGCCGCGACCTGCCCGGCATCGATGATTTGCGCGCCGCCGGGCTGCTCGATCCGGTTGATGTCGCGATGGAGCAGGCGGAAATGGAGCTGGCCGACGAGGACGAGGATGCGGAAAGCGACGCCGACGACTCCGATTTCGACGAGGACGGCGACGGCGATGGCCAAACCGTAACAAAGCAGGATTAGCGGCTTCCCGGCAATCGGCCCGGTGATCGGCGTTGCCGATTGCATGGACGGCCATTAAATAGGTCGGAGTCGAGGAGATTATGTATGAGTCCGAGCATCTGGCAGATTATCATCGTCGCCCTGATCGCAGTGGTGCTGCTGGGTGGCGGCCGTTTTTCGAGCATGATGGGCGACGTCGCCAAGGGTATCAAAAGCTTCAAGAAGGGCATGTCGGAAGACGATAATGCCACGCCCGCGCCGCCGAGCCGCATCGAGGGCCGTCGCGCGTCCGAACCCGGCGTCGAAACCGAAACCGAGCGCAGCCGCGAGGAACAGCGCTGAGCACTCGCGTGGCGCGGGGCCGGGGGCACGCCTCCGCTCCGTGCGTGTCGCGCGAAGGCGAGGCACAGCGGCGCATCTTTCGCGGCACGTCCCCCGACTGCGGTCGGGACGGGCGGCATTCGAAGTTCAGGGACAGGCACTAGCGAATGTTTTCCGATATCGGCTGGAGCGAGTTGCTGATGGTCGGCTTCATCGCGCTGATCGTGATCGGCCCGAAGGACCTGCCCAAGGCGATGCGTTTCGCCGGCCAGTGGGTCGGCAAGGCACGCGGCGTCGCGCGGCAGTTCCGCTCGGGCTTCGATGCGATGGTGCGCGAGGCCGAGCTGGCCGAAATGGAAAAGAAATGGGCCGAGGAAAATGCCCGGATCATGCGCGAGCATCCGATGCAGGGTTCGCTGCCCGGCCCCGACGGCGAAGTCGCGCCGCCCGCAGCGCCGCAGCCCGCCGCGGAACCGGCGCCGCCGCCGGCTTCGCAGCATGTCGCCGATGAGGATGCGCCGCCGGTGATGACCGAGCGTCCCGTTGTCCATGAGCCCCCGCAACCGGAGGCGAGCGAGACCGCTCCGCCCGCCAATTCGGACAAGCCCGGTTCGTGAGCGACACTGACGAAATCGACGACAGCCAGGCACCGCTTCTCGATCACCTGATCGAGCTGCGGCGGCGACTGCTCTATTGCGCGCTCGCCGTGGCGGTGACGTTTGTCGGCGCCTATTATTTCGCCGAAGTGATCTTCGCCTTCCTGGTCCAGCCGCTGGTCGCGGCGGGGCAGGGGAAGATCATCTTCACGCAGATTTTCGAAGCCTTTTTCGTGCAGGTGAAAGTTGCGTTCTTCGCGGCGATGATGCTGTCTTTCCCGGTGATCGCCAACCAGCTGTGGCAATTCGTCGCGCCGGGCCTCTATCGCAAGGAAAAGCGGGCGCTGCTGCCTTTCCTGCTGGCGACGCCGATCCTGTTCCTGGGCGGGGCGGCGATGGCCTATTACATCACCATCCCGGTGGCGCTGCATTTCCTGCTCAGCTTCCAGGGCGATCTGGGCGGCGTGCAGCAGGAGGCATTGCCCTCGGTCGGCAATTATCTCGATTTCGTGATGCAGTTCCTGTTCGCCTTCGGGCTGGCGTTCCTGCTGCCGGTGCTGCTGATGCTGCTCGAGCGTTCGGGGCTGATCACCTATGAGCAGATCAAGGGTGCGTGGCGCTATTTCTGCGTCGCGGCGTTCGGCGTGTCGGCGGTGCTGACGCCGCCCGATATCTGGTCGCAGTCGCTGCTCGCGCTGCCGCTGATCGGGCTCTACATGCTCTCGATCGTCGCGATCCGCATCACCCACCATCGCCGCGCAAAGGCGGAAGCCGCGACCGAAGAGGAGCTGCCATAAAAAAGGGGCGGAACGCCGCGCGTCCCGCCCGTTCGTCATATTTGGGAGAGGATGGCTTATTTGGCTTCGTCAGCCGCGCCCGAAACCGCGTCGCCTGCCGAGGAAACGTCCTGACCGACGCCTTCCACCGTGTTGCAGGCGGAAATCGCGAACATGCCCGCAATCGTGGCTGCAAAGAAGATCTTACGCATAGCTCAATACTCCAGACCAGGGATGGATCGGCCGCCGGGGCGGCGTCAAAATGCCAATGCCGCAGCCGCGCTTTCGTTCCGAAAGTCGCCTGAAACCAATGCTTTTGTGAGGAGAGCCCCAAATAGTAAGCCCGGAAGCGTCACCGGGGGGGGGAGGGGGTTGACGCTTCCGGGCCCATGTCTTGGATAGCGAGAGCGGGGGGGCAATAAAGTCACTATCCGAATAGCAGAACGCCCCTTTACGTCAGCGGTTCCCTCGACCGGAATATTTTTTGATTCTTTTGTTTGCAGTCACGAACGGCCGACAACGGCAATCGACATTTCATAGGCGCCGAGCAGCGGATCGTAATGCAGCTTGGTGCGGAGCTGCCGCGCAAGCCCCCCGATGACGCGACCGTAGCGGGCCTGAAGCAGCGCTTCCATCTCGCTGCTTTCGACCAGCGCCGGGGAAACCACGCGGAGCGTGGCGCGGTCTTCGGTTTCGCCCTGCCTGAGCACGATCCGCACCTGCGCTGCGGGCGAGCAATTCATGGCCAGTTCGACGATTTCCGTCAGGAGAAAGGCGACAGCCACGGCGACGTCCTGGCTGACCATATAGGGTTCGAGTTCGAGCGTAATGCCCACGCCCGACGCCGACGCTGGAGCGGTGGCGCGGATGCTGGATGCCAGCTCTCCGATCACCGAGCGCAGTTCCAGCCCGCTATTCTCTTCCATCTCCGCATAGTGATAGCGATGCACGACGGCGAGCGCATCGACGCGCCGCTGAATCGAGGCATAGGCTTCTGCGGCTTCCGGGCCCCGGGCGCCGCGGGCGTGGAAATTGATAAGGCTGGCGATGACCTGCAGGTTGTTCTTCACGCGGTGATGCACTTCGCGAGTCAGCCGTGTCTGCCGTACCAGCCCTTCGGCAAGATCGGCTTCGTGCACTTGCACGGTACGGCTGATTTCCCGAAACGTCTCGCCCAGCTCGCGGATTTCCTGTGCCGGCATCGCGCCGAACTTGCCAGCCTCCATCGTTTCGCCCGGTTGATAGGCCCCCACTTCGGCACGCAGCCGCCGCAACGGCCGGATCAGCAGCCGATCGACGACGAACCAGGCTATGCCCGCCGCTGCGAACCACATCAGCAAAGGCAACAGCATCGCGATCAGCAACGGCGCTGTGATGGGCGCGCCGGGCATTTTCATTTCCAGGATCAATCCGTCGACGCCCAGATTGCTGCGGACGACTCCGCGACCTTCCAGCGTGTCGCTCTCCAGTCGGCGCAATTCGAGCCTGGGGCCGTCCCGTTTCGTCAACGCCGCGCCATATTGCGGCACAAATCCGCTGGGACGCGCAAGCGCTGCCAGTGCGCGTATCGGATAATAGGCCGATGCAGTCCCGCCGGCTGCGCCTCCGATCCGCATCGTCAGTCCTTCTCCGGGGACGATGGCGGCACTGACTTCGCCAGGTTCGAGGAATTCCGCCCCGGCGACACTGAACTGGGTGCCGCATAGAATGCGGCCGTTCTGATCGGTGATCGCGAATTGCGCGCCGCTCGCCGCCAGCGCGGCGAAATTACCTTGCAGCCGAGTGCAGGCGGGTGCGTCTGTTGGGGAGCGCTCGATCACGATCAGTGCCTGCCGCAACACGCGAACATGGTTACTCAGGAAGGATTCGAGAACCGCCGTGCTTTCCCGCGACGCGGCGTTGAGCCGCGCTTCGGCCTCGACGTCGGCAAGCCGCGTGGTTCGTAATGTCGTGAACAGAGCGATTAGCGCGAGCGGCAACAGCGCGCAGGACAGAATCAGGAAAACCTTGGCCCCGGTGGGCATGCGCGCCAGCACCGCGGCCGGCCCTGAACTGTCCGGCTCGTGATCGGATTCGGCCATGAACCTGAGCTCAGGAGAGCTTTTTCAGCAAATCGAGCATGGAATCCGGGATCGCCTCACCAACGGTATCGTCATAGGCCTTACGCAGCGCATCGCCGACATCGCGATCGTCACGATGCTTGCCTTCGCCGTTTTTCTCCGACGGCGGATGCTGTCCCATATTCTTGTCTTGATCAGCAGAGTGCACCAATTCCCCCCTTTGGGCCCTTCGGCAGGGCCCGGGATTAAGAACATTGACCTGGTCGTGCAAGCGTCCCGAAAAACCCGGAGGGACAACCCGCGCCATTTGCATGAAACCAAAAAGCGCGTCGTTGGTTCCACAGTGCGATGCAAATCCGGGGAGGGGCTTCTTCGGGTATGTAAATCGACGATTGCAACAGGGGGGCAGCGACCGCATGGTCGCCGGCTCACGCGAAGGAGAATGACCGAACCATGTCGCTTGGACAGCAAATCGCGCCGCATCTTCCGTTCCTGCGGCGCTATGCCCGTGCATTGACCGGCAGTCAGGTGGAAGGCGACCGCTATGTTCGCGCCGCGCTTGAAACAATCGTGGAAGCGCCCGACGAATTTCCGCGCGACATCTCGCCGCGCCTTGCCCTGTACCGTACATTTCAGGCGATCTGGCAGACGACGCAGGTTGCCGAGCATGATGCCGGCAGCGCCGAGGGCGGTGAAGCGATTGCGCGCGCGCGGCTTGCCAAACTGGCGCCGATCTCCCGGCAGGCGCTGTTGCTGACGGCGATGGAGGGGTTCACGGTCGAGGACACCGCTTATCTGATTCAGAAGGAGCCGGAGGAGGTGTCCGAACTGGTTTCCGAGGCGATTTCCGAAATCGAGACCCAGACGCGCACGCGCGTGCTGATCATCGAAGACGAACCGCTCATCGCGATGGATATCGAAACGATCGTCCGGGATATGGGCCATGATGTCACCGGCGTCGCCGTCACGCGCGACGAAGCCGTGGCGCTTGCGATGGAAGATCGACCGGGCCTGGTGCTCGCCGACATCCAGCTGGCCGACGACAGTTCCGGTATCGATGCGGTCAAGGATATTCTGAACGAATTTGCGGTGCCGGTGATCTTCATTACGGCATTCCCGGAACGGCTGCTCACCGGCGAACGCCCCGAGCCGACGTTTCTCATCACCAAGCCGTTCCAGCGCGAGACCGTCAAGACGACGATCAGCCAGGCGCTTTTCTTCGATCAGGCGACGGTTCCGGCCGGCGAATAAGGCCGCGCACTGGAAAATCGAAAGATGGAACGGAGCCAAAACGGTTTTCACGGGTTGATGGCGCATGGCTGACCAAGACGAACATATCGAACTCGACACTGATCGAGCCCGCGCCGGCGCCACGCCCGGAATGACTCGCTACATCTTGACCTTTTCGATGGTTCTCATCGTGATAGTGATGATGGGTGTATTGTGGTGGGGCTGGTAAGCGCCCAGGGTGCTACCCCTGGCAAAGTCGCTCCGCCGCCTTATGTGGTGAAGCCTGATGGCTCCGGTCCAGCTAATGAACGGAATCGAATGACGCAGTCCGACAAGTCCGACGATGCTTCCAATGAGGAATCGGTTGAAAAGACCGAGCACGTCGCGCTTTCAGATCCCGAGTTCAAGGACCAGCTGGCCCAGGTGATTCCGCACCTGCGCGCCTTCGGGCGGTCTCTTTCGGGCAGCCGCGATCTTGCTGACGATTTGGTTCAGGAAACGTTGCTCAAGGCATGGGCCGCGCGCAAACGCTTCCAGGCCGGCACCAATATGCGTGCCTGGACCTTCATCATCCTGCGCAATCTTTATCTGAGCCAGATGCGGCGTTCGCGATTCAAGGGCGAATGGGATGATATGGTTGCCGACCGGCTGCTCGCCGCGCCGGCCAGCCAGGATCGTCATGTCGAACTTTCCGACATGCAGCGGGCATTGCTGCATCTTCCCCAGCCGCAACGGGAGGCGTTGATCCTGGTGGGGGCGGGCGGTTTCGCCTATGAAGAGGCGGCCGAAATTTGCGGCGTTGCGGTTGGTACGATCAAGAGCCGCGTCGCGCGAGGACGCGTCGCGCTCGAAAATACGCTAAACGATGGACAACTGCCGTCGCGCCGTGACGGCGATGCCGGCGATGGGCGCAGCGCCCTAGATACCATTCTGAGTGAAGTCGACGACCTCAGTCGGGATCGATAGAAGCGGGAAAGGCGAATGCGAAACGCAGTCGTCTTTCGCCTTTTCTAACATCTCAGGGCGTGAAGCGGGCTTGGCCTTCCTTGTTCAGGCGCCGCAATAAGGCAGCCATGTCATCGGGCAGCCCCAGATCGCGGTCATAGGCGTCGCGTAGCGCAGTTCCGATTGCGTCGCTCGCGCGCGGCGCTTCAACCCGATAACTCGGGGAGGCCTCCGGGGACGATCGAGGGTGCGTTCCAACCATATAGATTAAAACCGATATGTTCGAAATTTGTTGCTTGACAGGGGCAAAAAAACTTTGCGCGCATACAAGAAGGAACGGTTGTGATTCCGCCCGACAGGCTTGAGTCAGCCCTGAGCCGCGCCCGGGGGAATGCGCCGTTTCTGGACAGCCTGCTGGCCAGGGAGCCGCAGATCACCCAAAATGTCGACGCATTTCGGCGCGACCCGCTGCTTGTCGCTGCGCAGGACATCGCTCCCGAAACGCCGATGGCCTCTCGATTGCGGATCGAGCGACGGCGCGTGGCACTCGGTACGGCGTTATGCGATCTCTCCGGCGCCTGTGATCTCATGCAGGTGACGCGGATTCTCAGCGACTTTGCCGATAATGCTCTCGACCGGGCCATCCGTACCGCCATCTTCGAAAGGACCCCGGATGCGGAGCCGCGCGGCTTCGCAGCGATCGCAATGGGCAAGCTAGGCGGGCGCGAGCTCAATTATTCCTCCGACATCGATCTGATTTTCCTGGCCGATCCTGAAACGCTCCCGCGCCGCACGCGCGAGGAACCGGGCGAGGCGGCGATGCGTGTCGGGCGCCGCGTCGTCGAACTGCTGCAGACCCGCGATGCCGACGGCTATGTCTTCCGCGTCGACCTGCGGCTGCGTCCGTCGCCGGAGGCGACGCCCATCGCGCTGCCGGTGGATGCGGCGATTTCCTATTATGAATCGCAGGCACTGGCCTGGGAGCGGGCGGCGTTCATCCGGTCGCGCGTCGCTGCCGGGGATCGCGCGCTCGGCGAATATTTTCTCGAGGCGATTCATCCCTTCATATGGCGGCGCGCGCTCGATTTCGGAGCTATCCGTGAGATACGCGCGATCTCCCACCGAATCCGCGACCATTATTCCCAGACGCAGCGCTTCGGGCCGGGCTATGACCTGAAGCGGGGACGCGGCGGCATCCGCGAAATCGAATTCTTTGCCCAGATCCACCAGTTGATCCACGGCGGGCGCGATCCTGGTCTGCGCGTCCCGGCCACCTTGCGCGCGCTTGCCGCGCTGGCCGATGCCGGCTGGATCGACGGTTATGATGCGGGCGGACTGGCGGCGGCGTATGACGTTCTGCGCAGGATCGAACATCGCGCACAGATGATTGACGATCGCCAGACCCATATTCTGCCGGAGGACGCCGAGGCGCTCGATCGCGTGGCGGCGCTGGACGGCGTGGCGAACGGGCGAGCGCTGCTCGAACAGCTCCGCCCGCAGGTCGAGCGTGTCGGACGCATCTATGACGGGCTCGTCGACGATGACGGGGAAACGGCAAGGCTGCCGCAGGGAACCGGGCTGGAAAAGCGGCTCGCGGACGCCGGCTTCGCCGATGTACCCAATGCGCTGCATCTGATCGAGAAATGGCGCAGCGGCCGATATCCGGCATTGCGCACCGGCGCTGCGCGCGACGCACTGGAGGATGCGTTGCCGGGGATGATCGACGCGTTCGCCGATGCGCCGGAGCCCGCCGCGGCGCTTGCGCGGGTTGATACGCTGCTCTCTCGGCTGCCCAGTGCGATCAATTTCTTTCGTTTGCTCGAGGCGCAACCTGCGCTTGCGCGGCTGCTCAGTACGATCCTCAGCCATGCACCGACGCTTTCGGAAGCGCTGGCGCGTCGGGCCGAACTGCTCGACGGGCTGATCGATGCCACCGCGCTCGATCCGATGCCCGCCACCGAGGTGCTGGCGGCGGAAATGGCGCGGCGCGAACCCGGCAGCGACTATCAGTGGCTGCTCGATCATGTCCGTCGTATCGTAGGCGAACGCCGCTTCGCGCTGGGGGCGCAGATCGTTGCCGGGGTCAGTGACCCGCTGGAAGTATCGGCAGGCTATGCGCGCGTTGCCGAGGCCGCGATCGACGTGCTGGCGGAAGCGACGGTCGCCGAGTTCGAAGCCGATCACGGGCGGGTGCCGGGCTGCGAACTGGTGGTACTCGCACTGGGCCGGATGGGCGGTGGCGCGCTGACCCATGCCTCCGACCTCGATCTGGTCTATCTGTTCACCGGTGATTATTCGGCCGAATCGAACGGCCGGAAACCGCTCGGTGCGGTCACCTATTTCAATCGGCTCGGGCAACGGATCAGCAGTGCCTTGTCGGCCCCGACCGCAGCGGGGCCGCTCTATGAAGTCGATACCCGGCTGCGCCCTTCCGGTGCGCAGGGGCCGCTCGCCGTCTCGCTTGAAGGGTTCCGTCGATACCAGGAGGAAAGCGCCTGGACTTGGGAGCATATGGCGCTCACACGCGCGCGTCCGATCTTCGGCTCGGATGCGGCGCGGGCCGAAACCGCGAAGATCATCAACCGTGTTTTGAACGGAGCGCGGCCCGAGCGCGATATCGCCGCCGATGCGACGCGCATGCGCCGGGAGATGGCGGCGCACAAGCCGCCCTCGGGGCCGTTGGACGTCAAGCTGCTCGACGGCGGCCTGGTCGATCTGGAATTCACCGTTCAGGTTCTGCAACTCACGCGTCACACGGCGCTCGATCCCGATCTGGGCGACGCGATCGACGCGCTGATCGGCGAGGGCCTGTTGCCGCGCGGATTGCGTGAGGCGCATGATTTTCTTTCGCGACTGCTGGTGACGATGCGGCTGGTAGCGCCCGATTGCGACGAGCCTTCACCGCCGACGCGCAAACTGCTCGCGCACGCCGTCGGGGCCGAAAGCTGGGAAGCCGCGGTTGCGTCGCTCGAGGCGACACGGCAGGAGGTGCGCCAATGCTGGGCCGCGGTCCGGCGCGAATCCGATGGAGAATGACGCAGATGGCGATTGAGGAAGGCGACCGGATTCCTGCAGTGACGCTGACCGATGGCGAGGATCAGCCGCTGGTGTTGCAGGATCATGCGGCGGGCGAAATTTTCGTCCTCTATTTCTATCCCAAGGACGACACGTCCGGCTGTACGCGCGAGGCGCAGGATTTCAGTGCGCTACTGTCCGAATTCCAGCTTGCCGGAGCGCGTGTTCTCGGCGTGTCGAAGGACAATGCGATCAAGCACCAGAAATTCATCGCCAAATACGACCTGACGATACCGCTGGCCACCGATGCCGAAGGCGCCGCGATGGAGGCGTTCGGTGTGTGGGTGCAGAAGCAGATGTACGGCAAGACCTATATGGGAATCGACCGTTCGACCTTCCTGTTCGACACCGACGGCAAGCTGGTGCGCGCCTGGCGCAAGGTGAAGGTTCCCGGCCATGCCGTTGAAGTGCTCGAGGCAGTGAAGGAACTGGCGAACAGCTGATGCACAGTATCGCCGAGGCCGCGCGCGCGGTTCTCGAAACCGCCGAGCCGGCCGAAAAGGTGAAGACCGCGCGGCTGGCGGCGCGCCGGTGGCGGCGCGGCGAACTCGCGCATCGTTTCGATGTCGCGATGCCGGAGCGTCCCGCCTGGCCCGAACGGCCCGAACTTCTGCCGCCCAATCGCATGCCCAAGCGGGGAAGGGCGGGATCGCCGCGCGCGCGGGTCGCGCTCGTGCACGCGCTCGCCCACATCGAATTTGTCGCAATCGATCTCGCGTTCGACATGCTCGGTCGATTCGGCGGGGCGTTTCCGCGCGGTTTCGTCGACGACTGGATCGCGGTGGGCGCGGATGAAGCGATGCATTTCGCGCTGCTCGATCGGCGGCTGCGCGGCATGGGCAGCCACTATGGCGCATTACCGGCGCATGCCGGTCTCTGGGAAGCGGCGGAAGAGACGGCTGGAGACGTGATGGCGCGGTTGGCCGTCGTGCCGATGGTGCTCGAGGCACGCGGGCTCGATGTCACGCCGGCGACGATCAGTCGGTTCGAAGCTGCCGGCGACAGCGCGACCGCCAGAATCCTCCACCGGATCCTGAAAGACGAGATACGGCATGTCGGTTCGGGAACGAAATGGTTCGAATCCGCTTGTGCGCGTAACGAAATTGCGCCGCAAGCGGTCTGGCGAGACCTCGTTGCGCGGCATTTTCGAGGCATCGTTAAGCCTCCGTTCAACGATTCAGCGCGCCAAGCAGCCGGTTTGACGCGAGAATACTATGCGGCGCTTGCGCACGACGGCGAAAATTTCCCATAGGTTAAGGCGTCCGGCGACGAGGGGGCTTTGTCGCGGGCAGACTGATCATTTGGCAGGCGTTTCCGGCGGGTCCCCGGGAATGTCTGCGGGGTACCACCGGGGAACGCATGGCAAACGCTTCGAAACAACACAACGCGGGTCTCTTCAAACGGTTCCGCGCCTTGTTCATGACGCGCGATTTGATTCTGCATGACGGTCGCGACCTGCGGCGTTTCAGCATCGCCGGCCGTACCCAGGCGTTTCTCGCCTGTGTGGCTACGCTGACGGTGGCTTTCTCGGCCTATGGTGTTTCGCAGGCGACGGCGGACGCGATTGCCGTTTCGGGAATTTCCGCGGCACGCTCGCCCGAAGAGCAGATGGCCGACATGCGCCAGCAGGTGATGCGAATGCAGGCGGATATCGCCGCGGCCAAGGAAGCCGCGCGCATCCATGCCGCCCGCGTCGAGGCGCGCCAGCGCCTGATTTCCGCAGTGCTTTCGGGCAAGGGCGATGCTGACGAACTCAGCCGGCCGCTTCCCGACGCTCCCGAAACCAGCGCGATGACCGACGAAGTGCTCGCGCCGCTGCGCCGCATCGAAACGCGGCAGCGCGCCTTCGCACAGCGTGCAATCGCTGCGGGCGAGGCGCGGTTCGAGCAGACCGCCAACCATCTTCGCCGCTTGGGGCTCAATCCCGACCGCTTTGTCGATGTGGAAGCAATGGGCGGCCCCTATGAGCCGGCTACCGACGATCCCGAAGGCACAGAAGCCGATGCCGATGCGCAGTTCCGGTCGCTGTTCATGACCTGGAAGAAGCTTGATACGCTCGAACAGACCGTGATTTCGGTGCCGTCGCTCCGCCCGGTCGATCATGTTCGCCTGACTTCGGGGTACGGCGTGCGTTCGGATCCCTTCCGCGGCACGCGCGCAATGCATGCCGGGATCGACATTCCCGGTCCCGTCGGAACCAAGGTCTATGCGACTGCGGACGGCATCATTTCGCGCGCCGGCCGCGCCGGCGGCTACGGCAATCTGGTGGAGATCAATCATGGCCGCGGCATCGAAACCCGCTATGGCCATTTGTCGCAGATCCTGGTGAAGGACAATCAACAGGTGCATCGCGGCGATTTGATCGGCCTTATGGGGTCCACCGGTCGTTCGACCGGCAGCCATCTTCATTACGAGGTCCGAGTCGACGGTCGGGCGGTCAATCCCGTTCCGTTCCTGCACACCGGCGAGTATCTGACCGATCTGCAGGCTCGCGGCCGCGAAAACGCAGTGGGCGGCCCGGCCGAAGCCGAATAAGCAGCTGGCAGATCGAGAAGCACCGGGCGCGAGCACTATGTCCGCGCCCGGTTGCCGTATTCGGGAAGCGTCACTATCTGAGTTGGTATGACGGCAACCGCCCAAACCGAAATTGCCCTGACGCCCGCCGCGGCGGCACGCGTGGCGGCAATCGCCGAAAAGCAGGACAAGCCGGCTATCCTGCGCCTCTCCGTGGAAGGCGGCGGCTGTTCGGGCTTTCAATACAAGTTCGGCTTTGCCGATGGGATCGAAGGTGACGATATTGTTGCCGAGACCGATGGCGTCCGGCTGGTGGTCGATTCGGTGAGCCTCGATCTGGTGCGCGGGTGCAGCGTCGACTATGTCGAATCGCTGGGCGGGGCGGCGTTCCGCGTCGAGAATCCGAATGCTGCTGCGGGCTGCGGCTGCGGTTCCAGCTTTGCGGTCTGACCGGTTGCGCGACCGTTGAAAATCGTCAGCTTCAACATCAACGGCATCAAGGCGCGGATGCCGCGGCTGCTCGAATATCTCGACGAGCAGAAGCCCGATATCGCCTGTCTTCAGGAACTGAAATCGTCGGATGAAACCTTTCCGGCGAATGATCTGCGCGAAGCAGGCTACGGCCTGATCTGGCACGGCCAGAAGAGCTGGAACGGCGTTGCCGTGCTTGCGCGCGGGGGTGATCCGATCGAGCGGCAGCGCGGCCTGCCCGGTGATTCCGAGGACGAGCAGAGCCGCTATCTGGAGGCGGAAATCGACGGCGTGATCGTCGCGTCCATCTATCTGCCCAACGGCAATCCGCAGCCGGGCCCCAAATTTGATTACAAGCTGCGCTGGATTGAGCGGCTGGAGTCGCGCGCGCGCGAATTGCTTGCCGAGGAAAAGCCGGTTGTTTTGGCGGGCGATTACAACATCATTCCCAATGATGACGATGTCTTTTCGGTCAAGGCGATGGCGAATGACGCGCTGATGCAGCCCGAATCACGCCAGGGCTATCGACGCCTGCTCGCGCAAGGATGGACCGATTCGCTGCGCACGCGCTTTCCGGCGGGCGGGATCTGGACCTATTGGGACTATCAGGCGGGCGCCTGGCAGCGCGACAACGGCTTTCGTATCGACCATCTGCTGCTCAGTCCGCAAGCCGCCGACCGATTTGTCGATGCCGGCGTCGACAAGGAATATCGCGCTCGGGAAAAGGCGAGCGATCACGCGCCGACCTGGGTACGGCTGCGCTGAAGCGAGCGGCGGGGGTTTCGCGATCTTCGCCCAATATCGGGGGATAGTCCCGCAAGTTGGCAATTGGTACGAATCGTACTAAATTGTAACCATATGAAAATGCACGATAAGCTACTTTGGCACGGTGCATGCAGTTCGTCGGATGCAGGCGCGAGGGGTTTTCGCGGCTGCCTTGTGACGAGAGGAGATGCAGCATGACATCGAAGAAAACGCGCCTCGGCGGAGCGATCATGGCTGGCCTGATCGCGGCGACCATCGTGGCGGCCCCGGCAGGGGCGCGCCCGCAGGCCGCGCCGGGCAACTCACAAACACCGTCGGCGGGCGCCACGCCCAAGCCGACCGAAGCCGATTCGCGCCGCTATTGTGTCGAGAATCGCTACACCGGCTCGCGGCTCGCGCGGAAGACATGCAAGACTCGCGCGCAGTGGATCGCACAGGACGGGTTCGACCCGCTCAAACCGTCCCGGAAATGAGCGGAGGGGCGACCCGGCGAGCAGCCGGGCCGCCCCGTTCCTCATCCGATCGGCTTCTGATAGACGATATATTCCCGGTTCACCTGGCTCTGAATCGCGTCGGCAATCGCGATCATTCCCTGATTGTCGTCGAGGATCCAGCCGATCTCGCCGCGTTCCGCGCCATAGTTGGCGGTGGCCGAGCGGCGGATATATTCGATCATCATGAAAGCCAGTTGGCTCGCCATCCGCGAGCTCTGCAGTCGTTTGACCACGCCCATCAGCGGCACGCGCATCGTCCGCGATTTGGGTTTGCGGAGCCACAGCAGCAGCTTTGCCCAGCCGAAGGGCAGCAGGCTGCCCTTGAGCGGCGCGATCGCTTCGTTGAGATTGGGCAGGGTAATCATGAACGCCACCGGCTCGCCGTCGAGCTCCGCGATGCGGATCAGATCGTTGAACACGATCGGCTTCAGCTTCTTGCCGACATCGTCGATCTCGGGCGGAGTGAGGGGGACGAACCCCCAATTGTCTGACCAGGCGTCGTTGAGGATAGCGAGGATGATCTCGGCTTCCCGATCGAAATTCGATTTGTCGACCTCGCGTACATTGATACGCGCATTCTTCTCGCCCGACTTGACGATCCGCTGCACCACCGGCGGAAATTCCCTGGTGATGTCGAGTTCATAGGTGAGCAGCTTCTTGGTCGGCGCGTAGCCGGCGCCTTCGATCCAACCGCGATATTGCGGCGCGTGATGCCCCATCATCACGGTCGGCGCGTGGTCATGCCCCTTCACCAACAATCCGGGCTCTTCCCAGATCGAAAGGCTCACCGGCCCCAGCGCGCGGGTCGTTCCCTTGCCGGCTAGCCATTGTTCGGCCTGTGCGATCAGCGCCTGTGCAGTCGCTTCGTCCTCTGCCTCAAACATGCCCCAGAAGCCGGTGCCTGGTCCGAATCCCTGCTCGGCGGGCATTTCCAGCGCCAGCGTGTCGATATGTGCGGAGATGCGGCCGACGGTCTTGCCGTCACGTTCGGCAAGGAACAGCTGACCCTCGGCATGGCTGAACCAGCCGTTCTTTTTCGGATCGATGGTTCCGGCCACTTCGCTCTTGAGCGGCGGCACCCAATGGGGATCGTTCGCGTTCAGACGAAAGGCCAGATCGATAAAGGCTTTGGTGTCGCGCTTGCCGGAAACGGGGCGGACGACAATATTGGCGGGCAAGGCAACCTCGTAGGGGAAATGCATTGATTTTGCGCAATGCAGTCCTGCCTTGAGGGTGCCTTGTCAAGCGACGCCGACATGCGCAGGGGAATGCGGCCGCACCGGTGGCATTCCGCAACTGGCATGCCAACATCTAGCCACTATCTGATGGCAGTAGCAGACAATGACCGACACATTTGCCTTGAAGCCCGCCGATGCGCCGACGCGCGAGGTGCGGGAGCCGCGCATTCGCCTTTCGGGCGTCGCCGATGATCGCGAGATGATGCGTGCCGCGGCGGAACTGACGCGGGACCTGCAAAAGCCCAAGCAGTGGCTCTACTGGACCGACTGTCTGGTTTCGGCGGCGATCGGCTATGCCGCGCTGGTCGGCGCAGTGCTGGCGCCGAATGTCGGCTGGGCGTTGCTCGCCGGGGTGGTGTCGATCCTGGCTTTGTATCGCGCGACCTTGTTCATCCATGAAATCACGCATGTGAAGCATTCGTTGCTGCCGGGTTTCCGCACGGGGTGGAACGTGCTTGTCGGCATGCCGATGATGCTGCCTTCGTTCATGTATGAGGGCATTCACGCGATCCATCATTCGCGCACGCGCTACGGTACGGCCGAGGATCCCGAATATCTGCCGCTTGCACATATGAAGCCGTCGACGCTGCCGATCTTCCTGTTGGTTTCGGTGCTGATGCCGGTCGGGCTGCTGATCCGCTTCGGCATTTTGACGCCCCTCTCGCTGATCTTCCCGAAGCTGCGTCGCGTGGTCGTCGCCAAATATTCGGGGCTGCAGATCAACCCGGGCTATGAACGCAAGGCGCCGACCGGCGAATTCCGCCGCCAATGGGCGTTTCAGGAAACGATCTGCAGCATCTGGGCGATCGGTGTGATCGCGCTGGTCGCGACGGGGATTTTGCCGCTCAAGGCCTTCGCCATCTATATGGGCGTGATCTCGGGCGTTGCGGTGATCAATCAGGTCCGCACCTTGGTCGCGCATCTGTGGGAGAATGAAGGCGAACCGCTGACGGTGACGGCGCAGTTCCTCGATAGCGTCAACGTGCCGCCGCCTTCGTTCCTGCCGTACCTGTGGGCGCCGGTCGGGCTGCGCTATCACGCGCTGCATCACTTGCTGCCGAGCCTGCCCTATCATTCGCTGACTCAGGCGCACTACCGCCTTACCGAAGCCTTAGGGCTCGAATCGACCTATCACAAGGCCAGCTACCCGACGCTCTCGGGGTTGATGGCCCGGCTCGCCAACAACACGATGAAGCCGCGCGACGGCAGATAAGCGCGCGGACGGGATAGTCATGCGAAGGGGTGGGGCCGGGCGGCTCCGCCCCTATTCTTCTGTCTTGAGCAGCAGCGCCTCGCCGATCATCAGAAAGAGCAGGAACGGCGCCCAGGCGGCAAGGAAGGGCGGATAGGCGCCCAGATTCCCCATCGCGATCGCGAAATTGTCGGCCATGAAATAGAGAAAACCGAGCGCCATTCCGATCACCGCGCGGATGAACAGCTTGCCCGATCGCGCCACGCCGAACGCCGCGACGGCGCCGAGCAGCGGCATCAGCACTGCCGACAGCGGCCCCGACAGTTTGTGCCACAAGCTGCCTTCCAGCGCCTTGGTGGGGCGGCCTACGGCCCTGAGCTGATCGATGGCGTCGCGCAATTCGAAGAAGGAAAGCCCGTCAGGATTGACTGAGGAAAGCGTGAACTGATCCGGTGTCACCCCCGGCGCGATTGCGGTAGTGCCGACTTCGCTCATGGTTCCGCTGGCGACATCGAAGCGACGGGAATCGGTGATCCGCCAGCTATCGCCTACCCGTTGACCGCGTTCGGCCATCAGGATCGACTTGAGACTGCCGGCGCCGCGTTCGTACACGGTAATGCCGTAAAGCTGCGTGTTGCTCTGCTCGTTGCGGATCTGGTCGACTTCGATCAGATTCTCGCCCGATCGCACCCAGACATTGGCCCGATTGCCGCGATCGATCGGCATGTCGCCATAATCGACTTTCTTCCATTGATCGAGCGTGGCGGTGGCGCGAGCCACGATCCGTTCGTTGAATGCGAAGGAAATTCCCGCGACGAACAGTCCCGCGACGATCAGCGGCGCCAGCACCTGATGCGCCGACAGGCCCGAAGCCTTCATTGCGATGACTTCGCTATTCTGGTTGAGCGTCACCAGCGTGATCACGGTGCCAAGCAGCACCGAGAAGGGCAGAAAGGTCGCAATGATCTGCGGCGTGCGCAGGCTGACGTAACGCCAGACTTCGGCATCTCCGTTATTGGGATCGGCAAGGATGCGCCCCGATTCGCTCAGCAGATCGAGCGTCTGCAGAATCAGCACCAGCCCCGCGAGTACCGCGAAGCTGCGCACCAGGAACATCCGCGCCATGTAAAGCGACATCGTGCGCGACGGAAAGAAATTGGTCGCGCTCACGTCGATTTCCTCCGCCCGGGCAACAGGCTGAGCAGCCATTTGCCGATCTTTTCAAACGCCTTTTCGAGCGCGCCGATCGGTTGCCCGCCGGGAACATAGGCGACCTGATAATACATCCAGAATACCAGGGCTGCGAACAGCGCGAATGGCCCCCACAAGGCGATCACCGGATCGACCAGGCCGAGGCTGCCGATCGATTCCCCATATTCGTTGACCTTGTGATAGGTGACGATCATCACGATCGACAGGAACACGCCGAGCGCCGATGTCGATCGCTTGGGCGGAATCCCCAGCGCGGCGGCGAGCATCGGCAAGAGCAGCATCGTCGCCACTTCGACGAGCCGGAAATGCAGCGCCGCGCGGCTCGTGTTTCGTTCCTCCTGGCTGACACCGGGATCGCCCCCCGTCGCGAACAGTTCGGGGATGGTCAGCTCCAGATTCCGCCCGCCGCGACTTCGGAAATTCTCGAATTTGGGCAGGTCGATCGGCAGATCGTGGGCCGTGAAAGTGAGCACGCGCGGTACCGGCGAATCCTGCGATTTCTGAGTCAGCGTGCCGTTGGTCAGGCGAAAGATGATGACGTCGGGATCGTCGGTGCGCAGAAACTGGCCGCGCTCGGCCGTGACGGCGAGCCATTCGCCCACGCGCGGCACGGCATGGACGAAGATGCCCGACAGATTGTGTCCGTTATCCTCGCTCTTCTCGATACGCAGCGTCATCGCGTCGCCGAAACTGGTGAATTCGCCGACCTTGATCGATGCGCCGAGCGCACCCGAGCGCAGCTCGTAGCGAAGCTGCTCATATCCGTATCGCGCCTTGGGCTGGATGAAGCCGACAATGGCGAGATTGACCAGCGCTAGGACGATCGCGAACATGTACGGTACGCGCAGCATACGGCCATATCCCATGCCCACCGCGCGCATTACGTCCAGCTCGCTGCTGGTCGCCAGCCGCCGGAAGGCGAGCAGGATGCCGAGCAGGACGCCGATCGGAATGCCGAGCCCGAGATATTCGGGCAACAGATTGGCGAGCATTTCCCAGACGACGCTGACCGGACCACCTTCGCTCGCGACGAATTCCAGCAGGATGCGGATGCGATCGAGCACCAGCAGCATCGATGCGATCACCAGATTTGCAATCAACGGCACCGCGATCAGCCGCGTCATATAGCGATCGATCGATTTCATGCGATGCCAGCAAAGCCTTTGGACAGATCAGCAAAACGGCGCGAAGCGCCAGCGGATCGGCTCGCTATACCGGGGTGATCGGCCCCCGTCATCCGTAGAATTTGAGGGATGGGGGCGACGCGCCGGGTCATCGCTTCGCTTCGTGTCGGCGCCCGCCTGGCGCCGCACCGCGTGTTGCCTCGTCGATTGCATGCTGGAGACTCGCGAGCGTAAACGGCTTGCGCAGGACGGGGTGGCCTTCGAAATCCGCTGCATCCATTTCGCCCGCGAAGCCGGTAACGTAAAGTATCGGCGCATCGCCGATGCGATCGCTGTTCGCGGCGATCATTTCCGGCCCGGTCTGGCCCGGCATCAGCACGTCCGAAAGGATGAGATCAAGCGCTTCCATCCGGTCCAGAAGTTCCGGCGCGCGCAGCGGATCCTCGCAGGCCACCGGGCGGTGGCCAAGCTCGGTCAGCGCGCCGATGGTCGCGGAAAGGACGCGTGGATCATCCTCGACCACGAGAATGGCGAGCGACTGCTCGGCCGCGGCTGGGGCGCTGTCGATCGCGACGGCCGCCGGCGTGGCTTCGCCCTCGTATCGCGGCAGGTAGAGCGTCACCGTCGTTCCCGCTCCCGGAGCCGTTCGGATTGCGACGTCGCCCCCGGATTGTCGCACGAAGCCGAAGATCTGGCTGAGTCCGAGCCCGGTGCCCTTGCCCGCGGGCTTGGTAGTGAAAAAGGGCTCGAAGACGCGGTCAAGGACTTCGGGGGGCATGCCGGCGCCGTCGTCCGTGACCGCGATAGTGACGTAATCGCCTGCATCGAGGCGCCCGACTTCGTTCTCAGAAAGCGAACCGCCGCCGGTCGCTACGGTCAGCGAACCGCGGCCTTCCATCGCGTCGCGGGCGTTGACGGCGAGATTGAGGATCGCATTCTCCAGCTGGTGACGATCGACCCAGACTGACCAGCCGCGGTTTTCATGGCGCGTTTCGATCGCGATGCCGTCGCCCAGCGTACGATCGAGCAGGTCGGACATGCCCGAAACCAGCGCGTCGGGGTCGACCGCTTCCGGGAGGACCGGTTCCGAGCGGGAAAAGGCGAGCAGCCGCCGTGTGAGCGCGGCGGCGCGATTGGCGCCCTCCATCGCGTTTTCGATATGCCGCTGCGCGTCCCGGCCGCCGGTCTGCAGATGTCGCCTGGCAAGTTCCAGACCACCCAGAACAACTGCCAGCATGTTATTGAAATCGTGTGCGATACCGCCTGTCAGTTGGCCGACCGCTTCCATCTTCTGCGCCTGACGAAGCTGTGCTTCGGCCTCTTCGCGTTCGCGCGCCTCGGCGCGGAGGCGTTCCGTGGCCACGGACACTGCCTGTTCCAGCTCGGCCGACCGCACGCGTTCGTCGGTGGCATCGGCATCGGCTGCCGCGCGGTCATTGATCGCCTGGACGGTCAACCAGCCCAATATGATCGCGCCGAGCACGATCAGAATACCGAAGGCCGCGAGGACCTGGGACACTTGGACGGCATGCTCATTCGATCGGGCCAGTGCTTCGGACCGTTCGGCCAGCTGCACGCGCTGATAATCGATGATCCCGCGCAACCGGTCGGTAAGCGCCTGCAGCGCATCGCTTTCGCTGACAGCATAGAATTTTCCGAGCGCGTCGGCATTGCGGTGATGGACAGAATAGGCCGATGTTTCCGCCAGTTCGTCTCCGCGTGCACGAAAGGCATCTCGCAACAGCGCGATCTGCCGGCGCTGCACCGCGTCCTCGCCGGCCATCCGGTCAATCCGGTCGATCTGATCGGCAGCCTTGCGCCAGGCTTCGCTATATTGCTGACCGATCCGTTGATCGCCGCTGACCACATACCGGCCGAGTGCGGCTTCGGCGCGACCGATCTGGCCGGACAGCGTCGTCGCGCGGATGATCACTTCATAGGTATGCGCCTGCCGCTCGAGGGCGACGTCGCGCTGTTCGGTGCTGCGCATCTGCAGCGTGAGCAAAGCGACGAAGATACCCGTGCCGAGCAGCGTGAAAACCGCCAGCATCCCCAGGCGCCAGTTCACTCCGGGAACCGCGCTCGCTTCATCGGCTGCGTTCATGACCCAGTCGCTTCTAGAGCCCCGCGACTCGCCTGAAAAGCGCCTGTTCGGATCAGCCGATCACGCCTACGGCAGTACCCGCCGCACGAAACATCTCCAGGATCTGCTCGACCTGCTCGCTCGAATGCTCCGCGCAGAGCGAACAGCGCAGCAGATAGGTGCCCGCGGGTGTCGCCGGCGGGCGCGCCATGTTGACGTAGAGACCGCCTTCGAGCAGCGCCTGCCACATCATCACCGCCTGGGTCTGGTCCTTCAGGATGACCGCGATGATCGCGGATTGCGGCGTTTCGGTGCCGAGGGTGAAGCCCATTTCGCGCAGGCCGCCATGCAGGCGGCGGCTGTTTTCCCACAGATGCGCGCGCTTGTCGCCTGCATGCATCAGCTTGCGGATCGACGTCGCGGCTGTTGCGACCACGCTTGGCGGCAGCGAGGCGGTGAACACATAGGGACGACAGACGAGGCGCATCACGTCGAACTTGGGATGGTTCGAAACGCAGAAGCCGCCGACCGTGCCGACCGATTTGGAGAAGGTGCCGACGACGAAATCGATATCGTCCTCGACGCCCATTTCCTCATAGACGCCGCGCCCGTTCGGGCCGAAAAAACCCATGCCATGCGCTTCGTCGCACAGGATCATCGCGCCGTGCTTCTTCGCCACCGCCACCATCTCGGGCAGCGGCGCAACATCGCCGACCATCGAGTAGACGCCCTCGAGCACGACGAGCTTGCCTGCCTCTTTGGGAAGGCGCCCCAGCCGCTTGTCGAGATCCTCGACGCTGTTGTGGCGGAACCGCACGACTTCGGCATTGCCCATCGCACAGCCGTCATAGATCGACGCATGGCTGTCGGCATCGAGGATGATGTATTCGCCCTTGCCCGCAAGGGTGGAGATCATGCCGAGATTGGCCTGATAGCCGGTCGAAAACACCATTGCGTGCTTTGTGCCGTAAAACTCCCTGAGCGCGTCCTCGCACTCCTTGTGGCCCTGATAGGTGCCGTTGAGGACGCGGCTGCCCGTCGTCCCCGATCCGAATTCGTCGAGCGCCTTCTTGCCCGCCGCGACGACGTCGGGGTCGAAGGTCATGCCCATGTAATTATAGGTGCCCAGCAGGATCGTTTCCTTGCCCTTGATCACGGCAAGGGTAGGGGACTTCACTTCGTCCATCACGATCGCGAAGGGATCGCGCACGCCGCTGGCGAGCAGCGCCTCGCGCTCGGCGATCAGCCCGTCGAATTTGGAGAAAAGGTCGCGCTCGGGCGCTACGTCACCCGGTTCGTTCGGGAGCTGGTGCGCGGTCTGGGCGGCTTCGGTCATATTTCGCTCTCAGTTCCAACCGTTCGGGTCGAGTAGCCATCGAGCCTGTCGAGATGGCGTGTCGAGAACCGGCTCTGCGTCTCGACTTGGGTTCTCGGCAAGCTCGAACCTGCGCTCGACACGAACGGGATGATCAGAATCAATCCTGCTTCAGCTTCTGCACGGCATCGACCAGCTGGCCGACCGTTTCGATCTCGGCCTGCATGTTCATCGTGATGAGAATATCGAACTCATCCTCGATAGCCGCGACGAAATCCATCACGGTCAGGCTGTCCCATTCGAGATCGCCGGCAAAGGTGGTGCTCTCGGTCAGCGCGACGCCCTTCTTGTTGAACGGCTCGATCTGCGCCTTGACGGTTTCGAAAACTTCCTGACGGTCGCTCACTGTAGTTCCTTGAAATGCCTCTCACCGGCCCGTGCCAAGCAATTACGGCGGCCTTTGGGCGTAGAAAGCTAATCCTATAGCAGCCCCTGCGCGCGATACCATGCCGCAGTGCCCGCAAGCCCCTCCGGCGTGGCGACTTTCGGCCGCCACAGTTGCGCTGGGGGACGCTTTTCTGCGTCGATCACCCAGTCTTCATGGCAGAAATAATCGACGCGGTCGGGGGTCAGCTTGGCCTTGTCGCCGCGGAACAGGCGGTCGCCGCGCGCGGCGAGCATCATGATCGGGCGGGGGAGGCCGATCGCCTTCACTTTCCGGTCGACCGCCACCCCGATGGCCCTGGCGAACTCGGCATGGCTCCAGCCGTCCGCGCGGCCGTCATCGGCGTCGAACGTCATCCCGCCCATGCCGTCAGCCAATGCCAGCGCAAGCAGCAGACGACCGAGATCGCCGACTTCGATCACCGAGAGGCGCCCGCCCGGCGGGGTGAGCGCCAGTCCCTTCGCCGCCAGCTTGAACAATTCGAGCATTTCGAAATCGCCCGGGCCGTAGATGGCGGGCGGTCTGACGATGCTCCAGTCGAGACCTGAGGCATGAACCAGCTTGTCGCCCTCTGCCTTCGACCAGCCATAGGTGGAGAGTTCGGGCTCGCGCGCGGCGAGCGAGGAGACATGGACGAAGCGAGTAACGCCGGCGGCCTTCGCGGCGGCGATCATGTTCGCCACGCCTTCGATATTGCCCTGAACGAAGCCTTCGCGGGTGGGCGCGTTCACCACGCCCGCAACATGGATCACTGCGTCGGCGCCGGACATCAGCCCGGTGAGCGATCGGGTGTCCGAAAGCGCGCCGGAGACCCAGATCACGCCGTCACGCGCGGGCTGTTCACGCCGGGTGAGCGCGCGGACCTGATGGCCGGCCGCCAGTGCCAGATCGATCAGCTTGCCGCCGACGAACCCCGTGCCGCCGGTAAGGGCGAGCACGCTCACTCTCCCCTCCCTGTAAGGGAGGGGCTGGGGGTGGGTGTACGGCCCGCAGGGGCGTGCGCCGCGACCGACGTTGAAGCCGAACCTTTCGGTTCGGCACCCACCCCTAACCCCTCCCTGGAAGGGAGGGGGATGGAGCGGGAACGATCAATCACAGCACCGCCATATGGCTGCGATGCACCAGTGCCGAGCGCGGGGCGTAGCCCAGAATGGCCTGCACATCCTCGCTGCGCCGGCCAACGATGCGGCAGGCGTCGGAATAGTCATATTCGACGAGCCCACGTGCCACCTTGTTGCCCTTGGCATCGAGGATCAGCACCAGATCGCCGCGCGAAAACTCGCCTTCGATCCGCAATGCACCGGCGGGAAGCAGGCTCTTGCCGTTCTGCAGCGCGGCGACCGCGCCCTTGTCGATCGTGATCACGCCTTCTTCGGTCAGTCCGCCCGCCAGCCATGCCTTGCGCGCGCCGTGCGTGCCTTCGCCGTGGAAGACCGTGCCGTGGCCGGTGTCGAAGAAATGCTTGAGCGCATGATCGTCATGGCCGCTGATGATGGCGAGATCGATGCCCGCGCCCGCGGCGATCTTGGCTGCCTCGATCTTGGAGAGCATACCGCCCGAGCCCATGCCCGAAGAGGATTTGCCGTCCGCCATCGCCTGGATCCTGTCGTCGATTTCGGCGACCACCGGGATCAGCTTGGCATCGGGATTGCTGTGCGGATTGGAATCGTACAGCCCGTCAATGTCGGAAAGCAGAATAACGCCGTCGGCTTCGGCGGCCTGCGCCACGCGCGCGGCCAGCCGGTCATTGTCGCCGAAGCGAATCCGCTCGGTCGCGACGGTGTCGTTTTCGTTGATGATCGGGATGACGCCGAGCGACAGCAGCCGGTCGAGCGTCGCCGAGGCGTTGAGATAGCGCCGCCGGTCCTCGAGATCGCCCAGCGTCACCAGCACCTGCGCAGCCTGCAGCTTTTCGTTGTCGAGCACGCCGGCCCAGACCTGCGCCAGCGCGATCTGGCCGCGCGCGGCCGATGCCTGCGCGTCTTCAAGGCTGTTGCGGCCGCCGCCCGGCAACCCCAGACGCCGCGCGCCGAGCGCGATCGCGCCGGAACTGACCACGGCGATCTGCTGGCCGGCGCGCATGCGTTCGGCAATGTCGGCGGTGAGCGTTTCCAGCCATTCGCGGCGGACTTCGTCGTCCGCGCCGACGAGCAGCGCCGAGCCGACCTTGATGATCAGCCGCGGGCAGCGGGCAGGGGAGAAACGTTCGGCGTTGTCGATCATGCTAGCGGAGACCATTGGCGCGGTTCGTCGTCCTCTTCATTGGGTTGTTCGTCGGCCGGCAGACTCGAGTCCGCCGGACCGATGGACTCGATCAGCTTATCGAGCACCGCATCCACTCCCGCGCCGGTCGCGCCGGAGATCGGTATTATCTCAGCGCCGCTGGCTTCACGAAGTTCCGCGGAAATCGCTTCGGTCAGCTCCTCGTCGAGCAAATCGGTCTTGTTGAGCGCGATTACCTGCGGTTTTTCCGTCAGGCCCGCGCCATAAGCCGCAAGCTCGTCGCGGACGATGCGATATGCTTCGCCGACATCCTCGCCATTGGCGTCGATCAGGTGCAGCAGCACGCGGCAGCGTTCGACATGGCCCAGGAAACGGTCGCCGATCCCCACGCCGTCGGCGGCGCCTTCGATCAGGCCGGGAATGTCGGCGATCACGAATTCGCGGCCCTTGTGGCTCACCACGCCGAGCTGCGGGCGCGTGGTGGTGAAGGCATAGGCGCCGACCTTCGCCTTGGCATTGGTGACGGCGTTGATGAACGTCGATTTGCCGGCATTGGGCAGGCCGACAAGGCCCGCATCGGCGAGCAGCTTCAGCCGCAGCCATACCCAGGCTTCTTCGCCCGGCCATCCGGTGCCGTGCTGGCGCGGAGCGCGATTGGTGCTGCTCTTGTAGCTGGCATTGCCGCGCCCGCCGTCGCCGCCGCGCAGGAAAACGGTGCGCTGGCCGACGCGAGTCATGTCGACCAGCAGGCTGCGCTCCTCGTCATCGGCCAGGATCTGCGTGCCCACCGGCACCTTGATCACCAGATCCTTGCCGCCCGCGCCGGTCCTGTTGACACCGGCGCCGCCCTTGCCGCGCGGGGCGCGGAAATGCTGGGTATAGCGGAAATCGATCAGCGTATTGAGGCCGGGCACGGCTTCGAACACGATGTCGCCGCCCTTGCCGCCGTCGCCGCCGTCGGGGCCGCCATATTCGATGAATTTTTCACGGCGAAAGCTGACCGCGCCCGGGCCGCCATGGCCCGAACGGACAAAGATTTTCGCCTGATCCAGAAAATGCATGGCGCGCGATGTAGGGGCGAACGGGGCAAAGGGCTAGGGGCCAAAGGGCTTCGAGGGCGTGGGACTTTCCAATTCCTCCCCGAGCTGGCTCGGGGAGGGGGACCATCGCGCAGCGATGGTGGAGGGGCCCGGAGCGAAGCGGAGGGAATAGCCGCTGGTGTTGCGCAGTGCCCCTCCACCACCGGCCTGTGGCTGGCGGTCCTTCTCCCCAAGACAAGCTCGGGGAGGAATGGAACCTTCGAATGCATTCCCGCCGATTCGTCCGTCCCATCCCGCTCTCCAAAAAAACCGCGCAAATGCGTGCCAAGTTCGCAGTGTGTCGCGACGTAACGCGCGCGCGAGCGCGCCTGCGTGCGCCCGCGCGGGAGGCTGACGATTCTACGGAACGTAATGAGAACAGGCTTTGTAGGACAGCGAAAAATCAGGGGTCCGGGTGGAGCGGCGCGGCCAGCAGCGCTTCGGTTGCGAGTTCGCGCGCGGTTCCGCGCGGCAGTCCCAGCGCATCGGCCATCGGTGCGCCGAGCAGCGCATCGCCCAGCGCCATCAGCACCAGATGCAGTGTTTCCCTTTGCAGCGCTTCGCCGTCATGCTGGTGATCCGCCGCGATCATGTCGACCAGCCGGTGGATCGAATCAAGAATGGGATCGAGCGCGTCGCGATTACCCGACAGGATCATCCAGCTCGCCAGCGCGCCGGCGCCCTGTTTGTCGAACGCGTCGAAAGTCAGGTCGACCACTTCGCGCGGATTGCGATCGCCGTCGCGGGCGCTCAGAATCGCCTCGCCCACGCGCGCGGTGACGCTTTCGCCGATATTCTCCGCCAGTGCCTTTTGCAGCCCCGCCGCCGACCCGAAATGGTGGAGCAGATTGGCATGTGTTCGCCCGATCCGCGCAGCCACCGCCTTGAGTGTCACCGCCTGCGGCCCCGCCTCGATCAGCAATGCGCGCGCGGCTTCGAGCGCGGCATCCCGCGATTCCTCCTGCGACAGGCGCTTTCTCGCTATTGACATGAATGTAAGTAAAGCCTAATTCCCCAACCGGCTATTTTCTGGAGGAAACGCGTGCCGAAAGCAAAGACTCCGGCCGATCTGACGATCACCCCGCGCGACCGCCGCTTCGGCCGCGATACCGCGCAGCGCCGCTGGTGGTTGAACGGCGATCCGATTGCGACGGCCTTCTACAATGCGCTGTCTGTCACCTTTCCGAAGGGGGAGGGGTTTTTCATCGACAGTGTTCGCAGGTTCCGCGAAGGCACGCCGCCGCGGCTGCAGGCCGAAATCGCCGCATTCACCAAGCAGGAAGTGATGCACACGCGCGAGCATGTCGCGTTCAACCGGCATGTGACCGGCGAGGGCTATGATATCAGCTCGCTCGAGGCCGATGTGCAGGAGCAGATCGACCTCGCCAAGTCGCGTCCCGAAATCGCCAGCCTGGCCGCGACGATGTGCCTTGAGCACTTCACTGCGATCCTTGCGCACGAATTGCTGGCGAACCCGAAGCACCTCGCGGGCGCCGATCCCGAGGCGGGCAGGCTGTGGCGCTGGCACGCGCTCGAGGAGATCGAGCATAAGGGCGTCGCCTACGACACCTGGCTGCACGCGACGCGCGACTGGAGCCGTTGGCAGCGGTGGAAGGTCAAGTCGATCGTCATGCTGCACACCACGTACCGCTTCGTGCGCGGGCGCAAGCGCGGCATGCTCGAACTGCTGCGACAGGACGGGCTCACCGGTCCGCGCGTTGCGTGGCGGCTCTTCTGGTACGCGTTCGGCAATCCCGGCATGGGGCGCAAGATTCTGGGCCAGTGGCTCGCTTTCTTCATGCCCGGCTTCCACCCCTGGAATCACGACGATCGCACGCTGATCGGCAAGGCCGAAAGCGATTATGCAGACGCGGTGCTGCCGGATACGGCCGCGGCCTGAACGTTCGCGCTTGCGGCGCCGTCCACGCCGCGCCAGATAGCGCGGCGATGGATTTGCGCGACGGATTTGGGCTGACGGTGCCGCTGGTGCAGGCGCCGATGGCGGGTGTTTCAACGCCGGAGCTGGCTGCCGCCGTATCGAACGCGGGTGGGCTGGGATCGATCGGAGTCGGCGCCGCCGATGCCGAGGGTGCGGGGCGGATGATCGCCGAACTGCGGGCGCGCACCGACCGGCCGTTCAACGTCAATCTGTTCGCCCATGCCGCGCCCGCCGAGGATAGCGGGCGCGAAGCCGCGTGGCGCGAGACGCTGCGCCCGATATTCGCCGAGTTCGGCGCCGAGCCGCCGGAAAGGTTGCGCACCATTTATACCAGCTTCGTCGACGACCCGGCGATGCTGAAAATGCTGCTCGCGCTGCGTCCACCGATTGTCAGCTTCCATTTCGGCCTGCCGCCGGCCGAGGCGATCGCGGCGCTCAAGCGCGCTGGCATCTGCCTGCTCGCCTGCGCGACCAGCCCCCAGGAGGCGCGCGCCGTCGCCGATGCCGGGATCGACATGGTCGTCGCGCAGGGTATTGAGGCCGGGGGACATCGCGGCGTCTTCGATCCCGACGCGCGTGACGATGCGCGGGGCACGATGGCGCTGACGCGGCTGCTGGTGCGGCAGGGGGCACTGCCCGTCATCGCCGCGGGCGGGATCATGGACGGGGCGGGGATTGCCGCCGCGCTGTCGCTCGGCGCAGTGGCCGCGCAGCTCGGCACGGCCTTTGTCGGCTGCCCCGAATCATCGGCGGATGCGGCCTATCGCGAAGCGCTTGCCGGGCCCGGCGCCGCGCATACGCAAATGACGTCGCTGATCTCCGGCAGGCCCGCGCGGGCGCTGCCCAATCGGTTCACGGCGCTGGCGGCGGCGATAAGCGGTGCGAGCCCGCCCGATTATCCGCGCGCCTATGACGCGGGCAAGGCGCTCAACGCGGCAGCAAAGACGCAGGGCGAAACCGGATTCGGCGCGCAATGGGCGGGGCAGGGCGCGCCGCTCGCACGATCGATGCCCGCCGCGAAGCTGGTTGCCCTGCTTCGCGACGAACTGGCGGCGGCGCTCGGGCGTTAAGCCGTCACGCCGCCATTCGAACGTCGTCGGGATCGTCTCCCGTCGCCTTTTCCGCAGCCATATCGAGCGTGTAGCGCGCGCAGGGGGCTTCGGTGCCGCGTCCGCGCGAATGGATCTGCCGGACTTCGCCCGTTGCCTTGAACCCCAGCTTGCGCAGCACCTTGCCCGATGCGGGATTGTCGAGGAAATGGCCGGCTTCGATGTGGCGCACGCCCATCGCGCGGACGGCGGCGAGCACGCCGCGCCCCGCCTCGGTCGCATAGCCGCGGCCCCAGGCATCGGGGGTGATCCAATAGCCCAGCTCATGCATCGCGCCTTCGAGCGGTTCTACGCCGATCATGCCGACGATCCGCACTCCGGCATTTTCATGCGCGAGGATCAGGAAGCGGCTGACCATCGGATCGGTCCAGCCCGCCAGAAATTCCTCCGCATCGCCAAGCGCATAGGGCCAGGGCGCACGCGAGATGTTCTTCACCACGCTTTCATGCCCAATCGCGCGGGCGAGTTCCGGCGCATCCTCGATCCAGCCGGGCCGCAACATCAGTCTCTGCGTACGCACGAACATGCCGACTCTCCTCAGTCGTTTGCGGCCGCCCATGACGCATCGCCGTGACGCGCCGGTTGCAGTCCGCAGGGGAGGGAGCATGAAAAAAGGGAGACCGGGGCGGACCCGTCTCCCTTTTTTCGGTCTGGTTCGGCTGTCGAACCCGGGTCTGCCCTGGTGGGCAACCCGGTTGGTCGCCCGATGTTACTCGGCGGCTTCCGCCATCGCGTCTACCGAAATGAATTTGCGGCCAAGCTTGCCCTGCTTGAACGAGACACGGCCGTCGGTGAGCGCGAACAGGGTATGGTCCTTGCCGATACCGACGTTCGTGCCCGGATAGAATTTGGTGCCGCGCTGACGCACGAGAATGTTGCCGGCGATGACGGCTTCACCACCGAACTTCTTCACGCCAAGGCGCTTGGATTCCGAATCGCGACCGTTACGCGACGAGCCGCCTGCTTTCTTATGTGCCATGAGTGACTACTCCTCAGATCTCAGTTGCGGCTCAGGCTTCGGCGGCCGGAGCTTCGGCTTCCGGCGCGGCGTCGGCCTTCTTCTTGGCGGCAGCCTTCTTCTTCGCTTCGCCGATCGCAGTGATCTTCAGGATCGTGTGCTGCTGGCGATGGCCGTTCTTGCGGCGATAATTGTGGCGACGACGCTTCTTGAAGACGATCACCTTCTCGCCCTTGGCCTGCGCGATGATTTCGGCCGAGACGGTCAGGCCGTCGGTCGGCTTCAGGTCGCTGCCTTCGCCGGCGAGCAGCACATCGTCCAGCGTGACCGACGAACCGGCCTCACCGTCGAGCTTCTCGACCACGATCTTGTCTCCCGCGGCAACGCGATACTGCTTGCCGCCCGTGCGCACCACTGCGAACATCGGTTTTTCTCTTCTTCAAACTGCATGTGCCCGCGAAGACATGGGTCTCCGCAGGAGGAAGGGGGCGGGTAAGCGAACGGGGCGGTTAAGTCAACCGTCCGTGCCGCGAATTTAGGTCGATATCATCGCCTCAGTGGCGATGGACGCGCTTGAGCTGATAGCGGCCGCCGGCAAAGTGATCGAACAGTCCGCTGATCGCGGGGTGCTCCACGGGTTCGTCGCTGCCGTCGACTTCCAGATTCTGCTGGCTGACATAGGCGACATAAGCCGAATCCGGGTTTTCGGCGAGGATGTGATAGAAAGGCTGATCCTTTGCCGGGCGGGCATCTTCCGGGATCGCCTCATACCATTCCTCGGTATTGGCAAAGACCGGATCGACGTCGAAGATCACGCCGCGGAAATCGAAGAGCCGATGCCGCACGACATCGCCGATCGAAAAACGCGCATGCGCGACTGGCGGCATGGGAACGCCCGTTTCGAGCGAATCGCCCGTGGTAAAAACGCGGGTCATGTCCTTAATCTAGGCATTTCCCGCCCGGGCACAAGCGCCGGGGCTTGCGGACCGTCCCGCTTCGGGCTAATGGCCCGCCCTCCAACGACCGGCGCGTTTGATTTGCCAGGCGAATCGCACGCGCTACCGCTTCGCGGAGAGGTGGCAGAGAGGTCGAATGCGCCGCACTCGAAATGCGGTTTACGGGCAACCGTAACGTGGGTTCGAATCCCACCCTCTCCGCCATTCTTTATGCGCTACCGCCTTCGACTGCTTGAGTGCGGGGGCCGAGTGCGAGCTTCGTCCCGAACGCTCCGCAAATTTATGAAGGCCTGTCGCCTGCGCGTGTGAAGCGGCGCTGTGCATGGCTGCTCCCGGCGGCGCTCGTCCGCCGCGAATCATCAGCCATTGGCGATCATCTTGCGGAAACGCCCCAGCGCGATCGCGAAGAACAGCGCGCCGATGGCGGCGCTGGCGAGCAATTGCGGCCAGACAACATCGAGCCCCGCGCCGCGGAACAATATCGCCTGGCCCAGTTCGACGAAATGCGTGGTCGGCGCGGCGAGCATGACGGTCTGCACGAACTCCGGCATGTTCTCGCGCGGGGTCGTCCCGCCGGAGAGCATCTGGAGCGGCAGCAGCACCAGCACCACCAGCATCCCGAATTGCGGCATGTTGCGCGACAGCGTGGCCATGAAGATGCCGAGCGAGGTCGTCGCGAACAGGACAAGCGCCGCTCCGGTGAAGAACAGCGGCAGCGACCCGGCGACGGGGACGCCGAGCAGCCCGCGCGCGACGAGGTTGAGCGACAGCGCCGAAGCGACCAGCACCACCATCCCCATCGACCAGATCTTGGAGATCATGATCTCGGCGGGCGTCACCGGCATCACCAGCAGATGCTCGATCGTGCCGTGCTCGCGCTCGCGGATCAGCGCCGCGCCGGTGAGGATGATCGACAGCATCGTGATCTGGTTGATGATCTGCGACAGGCTGCCGAACCAGCTCTTGTCGAGCGTGGGGTTGAATCGCGCGCGTTCCTCGAGCCGCACGCGCGACGCGGCGTCGCTGCCCGAGCCCAGAAAGGTCGCGACTTCGCCGAGCACGATCTGCTGGATATAGCCGCTGCCGGCAAAGGCCTGCGACATGCGCGTCGCATCGGTGTTGAGCTGGATCTCCGCGCCGCGATTCGCCAGCACGTCGGCCTGAAACTCGGCGGGGATGTGCAGCACGAAGGTATAGATGCCCGCATCCATCCCCGCGTCCATCTGCGCCGGCGTGATCATTTCGGGCGGGCTGAACTGCGGCGGATAGAATGCCGAGACGATGCGCTGCGAGAGCGGCGAATGATCCTCGTCGACAATGGCGATCGCGGCATTGTTCATCGTTTCGGGCATCGACGACGCCGAACTGTAGACGGCGAAGGTGAAGGTGAAGACGATCAGCACGAGCATGATCGGATCGCGCCACAGGCTCCACAATTCCTTGATGCCGAGCCGGTAGATGTTGGAGAGCGTCTGCCGCATCCTATCGCTCCTGTTTCCTGAGCAGCAGCACCGCCGCGCCCATGATCACCGGGACGGCCAGCGCCAGCGGCACGAAGGATCCGATCAGATCGCCGAACCCCAGCGCCTTGCTGAAGACGCCCTTGCTGATCGTGAACATGTGGCTGGCGGGATAGATTTCGCCGATCGTCCGCCCGGCGCCCTGCAGCGAGGAGACCGGATCGATCATCCCGCCAAAGGTCGTCGCCGGGATCAGCGTCCCCACCATCGCCAGGAACAGGGCGGCGATCTGGCTCTTGGTCATCGCCGAGGCGAGCAGCCCCATTCCCGTCGCGATCACCGAGAAGATCAGGCCTGCGAGCAGCAACGCCAACAGGCTGCCTTTCAGCGGCACGCCGAACAGGAACACCGCCATCAGCAGCATCAGCAGGAAATTGACCATCGCCAGCGCGACATAGGGAAGCTGCTTGCCGAACAGGAACTCGCTGCGCCGCACCGGAGTGACGTAGAGGTTGATGATCGATCCCATTTCCTTTTCGCGCACCACGGCGAGCGCGGTGAGCATGGCGGGCAGCATCAGCAGCAGCAGCGGGATGACCGACGGCACCATCGCGGGGAGACTTTCGACATCGGGATTGTAGCGGAAACGGTTTTCCACCGATACGCGCCCCGTCGTGGCGCTCATGCCCTGCATCCGCGCCTGGGTGGCGAGCCAATGCTGGTGCAGCCCCTGGAGATAGCCCTGCACCGTTTCGGCGCGCTGCGGCATCGCGCCGTCGAACCAGGCGCCGATCGCTACCGAATCGCCGCGCATCACGTCACGGCCGAAGCCGGGCGGAATCTCGATCGCCAGCGCCAGCTCGCCGCTGCGCATCCGCTTGTCGAGATCGGCATAGTCGCGGATCGGCGGCTGTTCGACGAAATAGCGCGATCCGGCGATATCGAGCTGATAGTTGCGGCTGATCTGGCTCTGGTCGTGATCGAGCACGGCATAGCGCAGGTCGCTCACATCCATGCTGATGCCGAATCCCATCACCAGCAGCAGGATCACCGATCCTACCGTCGCCAGAGTCGCGCGCAGCGGATCGCGCTGCACTTCCAGCGCCTCGCGCCAGACATAGCTGAGCATGCGCTGCAGGCTGAACCCACGGGTGACGCGGGGCTGCGCATCCGTCGCGACAAGGGCGGGCCCCTCGGTCTCGGACCCGGTGTCGCCACTCGTATCGGGGTCGGGCGCCGCTTCGCCGCCCGCTTCGACCAGATAGCCGATAAACGCTTCCTCAAGCGACGCTGCGCCGCGCTTTTCCACGAGATGCGCGGGAGCGTCGCTGTCGAGCACCTTGCCGGCATGCATCATCGACATGCGATCGCAGCGCTCGGCCTCGTTCATGAAATGGGTGGAGATGAAGATCGTCACCTTGTCGCGCCGCGACAGTTCGACCAGCAGCCGCCAGAAGGCGTCGCGTGCGACCGGATCGACGCCCGAGGTCGGTTCGTCGAGGATCAGCAGTTCGGGCTTGTGCACCATCGATACCGCGAGCGAGAGCCGCTGGCGCATGCCGAGCGGCAATTTCGGCGGCAGCTCTTCAAGCACGCGCTCCAGCCCGAACCGCTCGACCATTTCGGCGACGCGATCGGGTATCGCTTCGGGCGGCACATGGAACAGCCGCGCGTGGAGCTCCAGATTCTGCCGGACGGTGAGTTCGGAATAGAGCGAGAAGGACTGGCTCATATAACCGACGCGCCGCCGCGTATCGATGTCCTTGGGGTCGACTTCGTTGCCGAACAGCCAGGCCTGGCCCTCGCTCGCCGGGAGCAGGCCGGTGAGCATCTTCATCGTCGTCGTCTTGCCGCAGCCGTTCGAACCCAGAAAGCCGAAGATTTCGCCGCGCCGGATGCGGAAATCGACATGGTCGACCGCCGTGAAATCGCCGAACCGCTTGGTGAGATTTTTCGCCTCGATCGCGATATCGTGATCGTCCGCGTCGAGCGGCGGAATCACAACCGGCTCATGGCCGCGCTTCTTCTCTTCGGGCAACAGCGCGACGAACGCGGTTTCCAGATTGTCGCTGCCGGTGCGTGCAAGCAGCTCGGCGGGCGTGCCGCTCGCGAGCAATTGCCCGTCGTCCATCGCGTAGAGCCGATCGAACCGCTGCGCCTCGTCCATATAGGCCGTCGCGACGATGACGCTCATCGCCGGGCGTTCAGCGCGGATAGTGTTGATCAGATCCCAGAATTGCGCGCGGGCGAGCGGATCGACGCCCGTGGTCGGCTCGTCGAGAATGAGCAGGTCGGGATCGTGGATCAGCGCGCAGCACAGCCCCAGCTTCTGCTTCATGCCGCCCGACAACTTCCCGGCCGGGCGGTCGAGAAAGGGGAACAGTCCGGTGCTGCGCGTCAGGCTGTCGATCCGGCGACGGCGTTCGCCGGTGCCGTGCCCGAACAGCCGGCCGAAAAACTGCAGATTTTCCTCGACCGACAGAGTGGGGTAGAGATTCTTGCCCAGCCCCTGCGGCATATAGGCGATGCGCGGGCAGATGGCGTCGCGGTGGCGGGCATCGGCGATGTCGCCGCCCAGAACCTGCGCGCTGCCCTCGCGAAAGGCGCGCGCACCCGCGATGATCGCAAGCAGGCTCGACTTGCCGACCCCGTCCGGGCCGATCAGCCCCGCCATCGTTCCGGCGGGAATGTCGAGATCGATGCCGTGCAGCGCCTCGGTCTTGCCGTAGTGCAGCGTCAGCCCGCGCACACAAACCACGGCGCGGGCATCGTCACTGGCCGCGTGCAGCGTCACGCATTCACTCCCCGACCGGATTCGCCAGTTCCTCCGGCCAGGCGGCATCGGGATCGACCCGGACATAGGCCATGCCGGGCAATCCGGTCTTCACATGCGCAATGTTGCGGCGCAGCAGCTCGGGCGCGATCTTGGCCCGCACGCGGAACATCAGCTTCTGGCGCTCGCTTTCGGTCTCGACTGTCTTGGGCGTGAATTGCGCGATATCGGCGACGAAACTGATTTGCGCCGGAATCGTGTATTCGGGTGCCGCGTCGAGCACGATCCGAACCTCGCTGCCCATGCCGACCCGGCCCGCCACGGTTTCGGGCAGGAAGAAGGTCATATAGACGTCGGAGAGGTCGGCAAGGTTGACCACGGGCGATCCCGCGCCGACGACTTCACCCGGCTGCGCGACGCGATATTGCACGCGCCCGGCGCGCGGAGCACGCAGCACGCTGTCATCGATATCGGCGGTGATCCGGGCAAGTGTGGCGCGCGCGGCATCGACATTCGAAAGCGCGCCGGTCACCTGACTGCGCGCAGTGGTGATCGCCGAATCGATCGCTCCGAGCTGTGCTCGCGCGGCATCGACAGCCGCTCGTGCGCCTTCGACGCTTGCGGCGTCGTCGTCGCGTTCCTGCATCGATGTCGCGCCTTCCTGCGCCAGCGTTTCCGAGCGCGCCAGCCGCTTGCGCGCGGCGCCGAGTTCCGCCTGACGCTGACGCAGCGCGGCAACCGAGGCGGCGCGCTCGCTCTGCCGCTGCGCGACCTGGCTACGCGCGGTATCGACTGCGGTGCGTGCCCGGGCGAGCTGTGCCTCGGCCTCGGCACGCTGCGCCTCGAGAACGGCGACGTCCATCCGCGCGACGGGATCGCCCGCTTTCACCAGATCGCCTTCATCGACCAGGATTTCGCTGATCCGCCCCGGCGCCTTGGCCGCGACGTTGATTTCGACCGCTTCCAGCCGGCCGTTTCCGCTGACGATGCCCGGCGGCAGTTCAGCCGGCTGCATCAGGCTCCAGATAAGATAGCCGACCACCACCGCCGCGACTGCGATCGCGCCTCTCACCAGCCATTTTCTGCGTCCGGTTTCCATTGCGACCTGCCTCGTCATTCTGTTGTTTCCTCGAATGCGGCGTCGGCGGGAAAGCCGCCGCCCAGCGCCGCATAGAGCGCGACCACGCTCGCCATTTGCGCACGACGCAGCTGCACCAGCGCCTGTTCGGCGTCGAACAGCTCGCGCTCGGCATCGAGCACTTCGAGATAGCTCGACCGGCCATTGTCGAAGCGCAACTGCGCCAGCCGCGCGCGCTCGCGCTGCGCATCGACCAGCGCCCGCGCGGTATCGAGCTGCAGCCCGATCTGGCGGCGGCGGACCAGTGCGTCGGATACGTCACGAAACGCCTGCTGTACCGTCTGTTCGTAGCGCGCGACCGCTTCGTCACGCCGCGCGTGCGCGACGCCCAGATTGCCGCGTAGCTGACCGCCGTGAAAGATCGGCAGCGTGATCTGGGGCGCGAAGCTCCACCCTTCGATCCCGTCGCTGAACAATCCGTCGAGATCGTCGCTGATCAGCCCATAGGCACCGGTCAGCCGGATGTTCGGAAAGAACGCCGCGCGCGCCGCGCCGATATCGGCATTGGCGGCGCGCAGCTGATATTCGGCGGCGATCACATCGGGCCGGTTCACCAGCAGATCCGACGGCAGGCCGGTCGGCAGCGCCACCGGCGCGATCGCCACCGCATCGGGTTCGGCGTCGAAATCGATCGGGCCGCCGCCGACAAGTAGCGCCAGCGCGTTGCGGTTGATCGCGCGATCCTGTTCGAGCGCCTGGAGCGCCTGCTCGGCCTGCGCCAGCAGGATGCGCGCGCGCGCCACGTCGAGCCGCGTCCCCGCGCCGACTTCGTGGCGGCGCCGCATGATGCGCAGCGCGTCGGTGCGATTGGCGATCGCCTGGCGCGCGAGCGCGACACGCTCGGCATATTCGCGTTCGAGCAGATAGCCGTTCGCCACTTGCGCGATGATTCCGGTCGCCACCGCCCGCCGCGATTCCTCGCTGGCGAGAAAGCGCGAAGCGGCCGCATCGCGCAGATTGCGCAGCCGGCCCCAGAAATCGATTTCCCAGCCGGCGCTCAGCTGCGCGCTCACTTGACGAACGTCGATCGGCTGGGTGCCGACACCGGGGAGGGTGAAGATCGACTGGCCGCGCTGCCCGCTGCCGACCGCGTCGAGCTGCGGGTAGAGCGGGGCGCCTTCGATCCGCCACGCCGCGCGCGCCTGGGCGACATTGGCAGCGGCGATGCGGATATCGTGATTGGCGGCCAGCGCTCGCCCGATCAGTCCGCGAAGCGCCGGATCGCGGAAAAAGTCCTGCCACCCGACGGTTGCGGCCGTGGAAGCGGCGCCGTCCGCGCCGGCATAGTGCGCGGGCAGTGCAGTGGCGGGGCGCGGGCTATCGGGAGCGAAGTTGCACGCGGAAAGTGCCAGAAGCGCACACAACGCCGCTGCACGTCCCGTCAAGGGCGCTTTCGTGCCTCGGTTGTCGTTCATCCATCGGTCTCATATCTCTTCGCAGTTGCGGAATCGATATCGTGACCAGCAGAACGATTCTACGCGTTACTTTACTTAGCGGTCCCGATTCTGCAGCTGCGATATGCAGGGCTGTCGCCAGCCTGCCGGCAGGCAGGCGCCGTTCATTCGGTTTCCTTGCCCATGCCCGCCGCAAAAGCGACACGCAGCGCTTCGGCAAGGCTGCGCGCGCCGAGCTTCGTCATCACATTGGCGCGATGCACTTCCACCGTGCGCGGCGAAATGCCCAGATCATAGGCCACGGTCTTGTTGGGATAGCCGCGTGCGAGGAGGTCGAGCACTTCGCGCTCGCGTTCGCTCAGCGCGCCCAGCATCCGTTCGGCGTCGTTTTCGCGGTCGAGTGCGTCGTTGGTCGCGTCGATCCGTTCAAAGGCGCGGCCGATCGCGTCGAGCAGCGCGTCGTTGTCGAGCGGCTTTTCGACAAAATCGACGGCGCCCGCGCGCATCGCCCTGACCGCCAGCGTCACATCGCCATGCCCGGTGATCAGGATCACCGGCATGCGCACACCGCGCTCGTTGAGCATGCGCTGCACCTCGAGTCCGTCCATTTCGGGCATACGGATGTCGAGCAGGATGCAGCCCGGATCGACCTGGCCGACCTGCTTGAGGAATTCGACGCCCGAGGGCCAGCTCTGTACCGCATAGCCGGATGTCTTGAGCATGAAGCCCAGGCCCTTGCGAACGGCCTCTTCGTCATCGATCAAGTGGATCAGCCGCTTGTCGGTCATTCCAGCATATCCTCGGTAGCTCGTGTCAGAGTGAAGTGAAAAACCGCTCCGCCATGCACGCCCGGTTCCATCCATATCCGCCCGCCATTGGCTTCGACGATGGTGCGGCAGATGGAAAGGCCCAGACCCATGCCGTCGGTCTTGCTGCTGTTGAAGGCGCGGAATAGATCGGCGGCGATTTCCGGCGCAACGCCCGGTCCGGTATCGGCGACGGTGACGCGCACGAATTCGGCGTCCTGAATGGCGGTGGAAACCGTCAGTACGCGCTCGGGGGAATCGGCCATCGCTTCGATCGCGTTGCGCATCAGGTTGATCAGTACCTGCTGCACCTGCACCTTGTCGGCCAGGACCGGGCTGGCCGCGGGATCGATGTCGAACCGCTCCTCGACCCCTTTTTCGCGTGCGCCGATCAGCGCCAGCTTGCCGGCTTCGGCGACGAGCGCCGGAAGGTCCTCCACGCTTTTTTCCAGATCGCCGCGCGCGACGAACTCGCGCAGACGGCGGACGATCCCTCCGGCGCGCATCGCTTCCTCTGTCGCCAGGTCGAGCGCTTCCTCGATCATCGCGCGATCATCAGCGTCGGGATTCTCGCCGCCGAGCAGGTTGCGTGCGCCGCGGACATAGCTGACGACTGCAGTGATCGGCTGGTTGATTTCGTGCGCCAGCGTCGACGCCATCGTACCCATCGCGCTCAGCCGCGCGGCGTGGATCAGCTCCTGGCGCAGCGCGTCGATCCGCGCTTCGGCCTCCTGCTTGTCGGTGAGGTCGCGGATGAACCCGGTGAAGACGCGCGCGCCTTCGGTAATCGCTTCGCCGACGGCGAGTTCCATCGGGAAGGTGGAGCCATCGGCGCGCTTTCCGGTCACGGTCCGTCCGATGCCGATGATCCGCTTCACGCCCGTGAGCAGATACTGGCGAATATAGTCGTCATGCTGCTCCTGCTCGGGCGACGGCATCAGGCGGCTGACATTGGTGCCCAGCATTTCGGATTCGGTGTAGCCGAACAGGCGTTCCGCCGCCGCGCTGAACGAAAGCACGCGGCCTTCCTCGTCGATCACGATCATCGCATCGGGCACGGTTGCCAGGATCGACTGGAACTGGTTGAAATTCTCCTGAAGCCGCCGCTCGGCGGCGCGCTCGGCGGTGATGTCGCGGATCACCTTGCCGAACCCACGCAAGTCGCCCGACTTGTCGTGGAGCGCGGTGATCGTGACATGGGCGAAGAATTCGGAGCCGTTCTTGCGCAGTCGCCAGTCTTCCTCGGTGAACCGCCCCTCGGCGCGCGCGCGATCCAGGTCGCGCTGCGGCTTGCCGTCCGCCACGGCGGCGGCCGGATAGAACATCGCAGTATCGTGGCCGACGACTTCGGCCTCGCGCCACCCCTTCATCCGTTCGGCCGCGCTGTTCCAGAGCGTCACCCGGCCTTTGGGATCGAGCATGTAGATCGCATAGTCGCTTGCGCCGTCGAGCAGCAGGTTCAGCTCGTCCGCCAGTCCGGCGGCCTGTTCGGCGCGGGCCTGTGCCCGCGACCGCAGCCGCGCGATATGATGGACGACCCCTATGATCACCGCCGACGTCGCGGCGAAACCGAGCATTTCGGCAAGGCCCTCGGGCAGGCGCGCCCAACCGGCCAGCATCACGGCGACCGCCGAAAGCAGCGCCGCCAGTATCGCGGCGCGCGTACCCGCGAACACGCCCGCCGCGAGTACCGCGGCGGCGAAGAAAAGATAGTGGCTGTGTTCGTGGAGCCAAGGCGCGAATGCGGAGCGGATCAGCGCCGCCAGAACGACCGCGCCGGCGGCGACGGCCAGCCGCGCGAAAAAGCCCGCAAGCGAACGCGCCGTGATCGCGCGCCTCAGCACGTCATCGGTTTCAGGCGAGGGCGCGTGCGACCGCAAGGGTAGGTTTCGTCCATCCATCGTCTGCGTCAGCGGATGGCATTTTTTTGTACGAAACGAAACTGTCTTTGGCGTACGGATCGCGCCGATCAGGCGGGCCCCGGCGCCGCACGGCGGCCGTCGAGCGCGTTCAGCAGCTGGCTGTCGCGAAAGGGCTTGTCGATTACCGCAGCGAATCCCGCCGCTTGCGCCGCTTCGCGCAGCGGTTCGGTGGCATAGGCGGTGATCAGCACGCCGATCCCTTTCCATCCGCGTTTACGCAGCGCCTCGACCAGATGCACGCCGTCCTGATCGGGCAGGGCATAGTCGACCACGAGATGCGTGGCAGTGAGCGAATCGGGGTCGGCAACCACCGGACCGGCGGACGCGAAGGACTGAACCGCGAAGCCCTGGCCCTCCAGCAAGAGCTGAAGTCCGCGGCGAACGCCGTCATCATCCTCGACCAGCAACAGCCGCGGCGCGTCTTCCCGCTTTACCGTACCCCAGTTCACCGATGATCCTCCCCGTGGAACTGCATCCGCGGCACGACTTTGATTTTCACGATAGCCTGCAGTGATTTATGCGGACCGGAGCTGTATCCGGGTGCTCCCGGCGCGACGATTGGTAGTGTTACGGATCGTCATGCCGGGCGAGCCCCTGCGGTCAATGCGCGAGGAACAGCGGTACCGGGCATTCCTCCAGCATACGCTGGGTAACGCCGCCGAAGGTCGATTCCATGAAGCGGCTGTGGCCGAAACCGCCCATGACCAACCAATCGGCCCCGGTGGCGCGAATGAGCGTCAGCAGCACCGTGCTCGGCACTTCGCCGCTACGGGGTTCGCGGCGAACCTCGCAGCTGATGTCGTGCCGCGACAGATATTCGGCGGCTTGCTCGGCGGGAACCCGGACCGACCCGTCGGCGATTTCGCCGATGATCACCGTCTGCGCCTTCTGCAGCAACGGTACCGCCGCCTGCATGGCCGCTTCGGCTTGCTCCGATCCGTCCCAGGCGATCAGGGCCGTTCCGAACACGTTGAAGCCGCGCGCCGATTGCGGCACCGCGATCACCGATTTGCGCGTCTTGACCAGCATTTCTCCGACCAAGTCGCGCATGTCGGGATATTTGATCTGGTCAAGCTCGCGATTGAGCACCACCAGATCCGCGAGCGCGGCGCTCGAGCGGACGCGATCGGCCAGAAAGCCGGTTTCCTCGACCCAGTCATAGGGAAGGTCCTCGGCCTTCAGCCGCGCTTCCATCCGCTCGCGATTGACGGTTTCGCGCTCGGTTTCCTGTTCGAGCAGCACCGCTGCGCCACTCGCATCGCCGAAGCCGCCAACCAGCATCGGCAGGATCGCGACATCGACGCAGTGGAGATGGCCTTCCACGGCGCGGGTAAGATCCAGAGCGGCCTGGAAGCGGGCTTCCTGACCGGCGTCGTCATGCATCAGAACCATGATGTTCTTCACGGCTGCCTCCCTCGAAAGAACGTACAGCCTAGGTGATGCAGACGCCCCGCGGGCGAAATTGGGTATGCTACTTAGCCAGCGTCGCGGCGGCGTCGCTATCGGTGCCCGTGTCGGGCGGACAGAAGACGGTGCGCAGCGTTTCGAGCACGCGCGCAGCGCCGTCATGGACGATCGAGTAATAGAGCATCTGCCCGTCGCGCCGCGCGGCTACAATCCCGTCCTTGCGCAGCAATGCGAGCTGTTGCGAGACCGAGGTGTCGCGCGCGCCGGTGAGCCGCACCAGTTCGCCGACCGACTTCTCGCCGTCGGTCAGATGGCACAGGATCGTCAAACGGCTGCGCCCCGACAGCGTCTTCAAAAATTCCGATGCCTCGTCGATCGAAGCGAGCATGTCGTCCTTCATAGCTTTGGAACTATGCAGCCGTCTCTTCGGTTGCAAGTTCGCCCTCGCCGCGCAGCACCACGTAAATCGCTGGAATCACTAGCACGGTGAGCAGGGTGGAGGAGGCGAGGCCGAACAGCAGCGATATCGCCAGCCCCTGGAAGATCGGATCGGTGAGGATCACCGCCGCGCCGATCATCGCCGCCAGCGCGGTGAGCAGGATCGGCTTGAAGCGGATCGACCCGGCCTCGATCAGCACGTCGCGCAGCGGCTTTCCGTCGCCCTGTGCGTGGCGGATAAAATCGACCAGCAGGATCGAATTGCGCACGATGATGCCCGCCAATGCGATGAACCCGATCATCGACGTCGCGGTGAACGGCGCGCCGAAGATCATATGGCCGATGACGATGCCGACCAGAGTCAGCGGGATCGGCGTCAGGATGACGAGCGGCAGGCGGAAGCTGCGGAACTGCCCGACGACGAGGAAATAGATCCCCAGCAAGGCCGCACCGAACGCCGCGCCCATGTCGCGGAACGTTACCCAGGTGATTTCCCATTCGCCGTCCCACAGCAGGGTGGTGTGGCTCTCGTCCTCGGGCTGGCCGTGCAGGCTGATCTCGGGCTTTTCCAGTCCCTTGGCCGCCCAGTCGTTATTGTCGATCGCTTCCTGGACGGCGAGCATGCCGTAGATCGGCGCCTCGTAATCGCCCGCCAGCTCGGCCGTCACCATGTCGGCGGGGCGGCCGTTGCGGCGGAAGATGGTCGGGCTGCCGGCCTGACGCTCGGCATCGACGACTTCGCCCAGCTCGACGAGGCGACCGGCGCCCGCGCCATGCGATACCGCGACCGGCGTCGCGGCGAGCGACGCGTCCCAGCGGCGCTGCGACTGCGGCAGCTCGATCGTGATCGGCAGCGGCGTGCGCCCATTGCCCCGCGGCGCATAGCCGACCGTGCGCGATCCCATCAGCATGCCGATCGAGTCATACATGTCACGCTCGGACAGGCCGTAATAATCGAGGCGCTCGCGATCGGGGATCAGGCGGAGCCGCGGGCGCGGCTGACCGAAGCTGTTGTCGACATCGACGATATACGGGACCGTCCTGAACAGCCGCTCGATTTCGCGCGCGGTGGCGCGGCGCGTCTGCGCGTCGGGGCCGTAGATTTCGGCGAGCAAAGTTGCGAGCACCGGCGGCCCCGGCGGCGTTTCGACCACCTTGAGCGAGCCGCCGTCGGGCAGCGGGATCGCCTTGAGCCTGTCGCGCAGTTCGAGCGCGATCGCGTGGCTCGACCGGCTGCGGTCCTCCTTGGGCGCCAGCCGCACCATCACGTCGCCTTGTTCAGGCCGGTCGCGCAGGAAATAGTGGCGGACGAGGCCGTTGAAATTGAACGGCGCCGACGTGCCTGTGTACAGTTCCATCGCCTCGGCTTCGGGGAAGCTGCGCACGACATCGGCCACCTGTTCGGCGACGCCGCCGGTGGTTTCGAGCGCGGTGCCTTCGGGCATGTCGATCACGACCTGCACTTCGGACTTGTTGTCGAACGGCAGCAGCTTCACCGTCACTGCTTCGAAATAGAACATTGAGCAGGCGAGCAGCGTCGCGACGCCGACGCCGCCGAGGAAGAACCAGGCGCGGCGCTTGGTCGCGATGATCGGCCGCGCGATGCGCGCATAGAGCGTGCCGAGCTTGCCGCCGCCATCCTCGGCATGGCCGTGGCCGGGCGACAGCGTCTTGCGCGCGAAACGGATCATCAGCCACGGCGCGATCACCACCGCGACGAAGAAGCTGAAGATCATCGCCGCCGAGGCATTGACCGGGATCGGCGCCATATAGGGGCCCATCAGCCCGGACACGAACAGCATCGGCAGCAGCGCGGCGACCACGGTGAGCGTCGCGATCACGGTCGGGTTGCCGACTTCGGCGACGGCATCGACCGCTGCGTCGATCCGCGAACGATCGTCGGGCATCGCCCAGTGGCGCGCGATATTCTCGATCATCACGATCGCGTCGTCGACGAGGATGCCGATCGAGAAGATCAGCGCGAACAGGCTGACGCGGTTGATCGTGTAACCCATCATGTTCGACGCGAAGAGCGTGAGCAGGATCGTCGTCGGAATGACGATCGCGGTGACGCCCGCCTCGCGCCAGCCGATCGCGAATCCGATCAGCAGCACGATCGAAACCGTGGCGAGGCCGAGGTGGAAGAGCAGCTCGTTCGCCTTCTCGTTCGCCGTCTCGCCATAATCGCGGCTCACCGAGACGTTGAGCCCCGCCGGGATCAGCTCGCCCTTCAGCGTTTCGACGCGGTGCAGGACATTGTGCGCCACCGTGACGGCGTTGGCGCCCGCGCGCTTGGCAATGGCGATGCTGACGGCGGGGGCCTGATGCCAGTCGCCGCCATCCTCGCGCGACCAGCGCGAGACGATATTCTGGTCCTGGCTCGCCTGCTGCGTCACTGTGGCGACGTCGCGGACATAGACCGGGGCGCCGTTCGCCGAGGAGACGGTGAGCATGCCGATCTCGTCGGCATTGGTCAGCGTCCGCCCGGCAGTGACGGTAACGGCCTTGCCGTCCTCGCGCGCCATGCCGGCGGGAAAGGCGCGGTTCGCCTGGCCCACCGCTTCGGCGAGCGCCCCGAGCGGGACATTGTGGAGCGCCAGCTTCGCCGGATCGGGTGCGACGCGGATCTGTTCCTGCGCCCCGCCGGTAATGAAGGTGAGCCCGACATCATCGACCTTGGCGACTTCGGTGCGCAGCCGCTCGGCGATTTCGCGCAGCGATGCGGGCGTCCAGCGCGCCACCTGATCGGAATCGGGGGTCAGCGTCAGCACCACGATCGGCACGTCGTTGATCCCGCGCACCGTGACCATCGGTTCGGGAATGCCCACTGGAATCCGGTCCCAATTGGCGCGCAGCTTTTCATGGATGCGCGTCGCCGCGTCGTCCTGATCCGAACCGACCAGGAAACGCGCGGTCACCATCATGCCGTCATCCTCGGCATTGGTATAGACATGCTCGACGCCGTCGACCGAGCGGACGATCGTTTCGAGGGGCTTGCCGACCAGCTCGACGGCGTCGGCGGCCGAAAGTCCCGGCGCGCCGACGCGGATATCGACCATCGGCACGCTGATCTGCGGCTCTTCCTCGCGCGGGATCGTCATCGTCGCCATCAGCCCGAGGACGATCGCGGCGAGCAGAAACAAAGGCGTCAGCGGCGACTGGATCGTCGCGCGCGTCAGCGACCCGGAAAGCCCCAGACTCATCGGCCGGCGCTTTCGGCGACGATCACGTCACCCGCGGACACGCCCGACAGGATTTCCACCGTTGCCGATCCTGCGACCGGGGCGGTCTGCACCGGCACGCTGGTCGCCTTGCCGTCCTTGTCGATGACCGTGACATAATCGGTGCCGAAGCGCGTCGACACGAATTTGCGCGGCACGACGATGCCGTCGCGCGTCCCGACATCGAGCGTCACGCTCACCCGGCGGCCGACCAGATCGGCGTTGAGGCCCGGCACTTCGGCGTCGGCGCGCACGCGCCCGCCCTGAACGGCGGGATAGAGCTGGACGATCGTGCCCTGCCGCCCGTCGAGTTCGGAGGCGTCATGGATCGTCACCCGTGCGCCGGGCTTCACCTGATCGGCCAGCGCCTGCGGCACATCGAGCCGGAGCAGCGGCGGCCCGGCGGTTACGGTCGCGACAGACATGCCGGGCGAGACGACCGAGCCCTGCGGCACATCGGCGCGCAGCACGCGGCCGGTGGCGGGGGCGAGGATCACGCCTTGCCCGGCGACCGAAGCGCTGGCGGACTGCTGCTGTTGCGCGGCGCGTACCTGCGCGGCGGCGGCACGGGCGGCGGCCTGCGCCTGATCCAGCCGCGCCTTGGCATAGACGCCGCGGTCGTAAAGATACTGGATGCGTTCGAGCTCCGCCCGCGCAGCCTCGGCCTGCGCGGTGGCGGCGGCGACCTGCGCGGCGAGCGCGCCGGTTTCATGGCCGATGCGATTGTCGACGACGCGCCCGATCCGTTCACCGCGCTTCACCCAGTCGCCTTCATTGACGCGCAGATCGACCAAAGTGCCCGGGATGCGCACCATCGCCTCGGCCTGATCGCGAGTCGCGATCTCGGCGGCGAGCGGCTTGCTCTGGGGAACCGTCGTGCGCGCGACGGTCAGCTTTTCGCCCTGTATGGGCTTCGCCGCAGGGGCTTGCGCTTCCTCGCTCGAACCGCAGCCGACGAGGGCAAGCGCGCCCGCCAACACTGTCGCCGTCCGCATCATTGGGTGATTCTCCCCTGTCTTCATTCGTTTAGGCCCGTCGAGCATTCGAGTGCCGTCCCGAAATCTAGCAACGCCCGGAAACCCGCCGAATTGGGAGCTTTCCGTATGGGCAGAGAGGTGCGGTTTCGGGATCATCTCATGCATCCGGTGCAACTTACTTCTTGCGTAATTATTATAGTTGCGCATATAACGCAAGTATGTAAATGGACTTTCGAGCCGATGCAGGAGAGTGTGATGGCCAAGCCGAAAATCGTGGTGCTGGGCGCGGGTCTGGGAGGAACGATCACTGCGTTCGCCCTGCGCGAGAAATTCGGCAGGAAGGCCGAGATCATCGCGCTGTCCGACACCGACACCTATACCTTCGTTCCCTCCAATCCCTGGGTCGCGGTCCGCTGGCGCGAGATGGAGGAAGTGCAGGTTGATCTGCCGCCCGTGTTCAAAAAGCGCGGCATAGAATTCTCCTCGGCGGGCGCGAAAAAGGTCGTTCCGACCGAAAACCGAGTCGAGCTCAATGACGGGACGAGCATCGCTTACGACTATCTCGTCATCGCCACCGGCCCCGAACTGGCGTTCGACGAAATCGCCGGGCTCGGACCCGAGGGCGGCTTTACGCAATCGGTGTGCACCGGCCCGCATGCCAAGGTGGCGGCCGATGCCTTCGACCGGCTGGTCGAAAATCCCGGCCCGGTGATCATCGGCGCGGTGCAGGGTGCCTCGTGCTTCGGCCCGGCCTATGAATTCGCGATGATCGTCGACACCGAGCTGCGTCGCCGCCGCATCCGCGATCAGGTGCCGATGACCTTCGTCAGTTCCGAACCCTATATCGGCCATATGGGCCTTGACGGGGTGGGGGACACCAAGGGTCTGCTCGAAAGCCGGATGCGCGATCGCGACATCAAATGGGTCACCAACGCGCGTATCGCGAGCGTCGAGGACGGCATGATGCATGTCGAGCATGTCGCCGAGGATGGCAGCGTCGCGAAGACACAGGACATGCCGTTCGCCTTCTCGATGATGCTGCCGGCGTTCCGTGGCGTGAGTGCGGTTCGGGGCGTCGAAGGGCTGGTCAATCCGCGCGGCTTCATCCTTGCCGACAAGCATCAGCGCAATCCGACCTTCCCCAACGTCTATTCGCTCGGCGTCTGCGTCGCGATCCCACCGACGGGGCCGACGCCGGTGCCGGTGGGCGTGCCCAAGACCGGTTTCATGATCGAAAGCATGATGACTGCGATCGTCGAGAATATCGCCGAGGAACTGGCGGGCAGCGAGCCCAGCCACGAAGCGAGCTGGAACGCCATCTGCCTCGCCGATTTCGGCGACGGCGGCGTCGCTTTCGTCGCGCAGCCGCAAATCCCGCCGCGCAACGTCAACTGGGCGGGGCAGGGCAAATGGGTCCACCGCGCCAAGGTGATGTTCGAACGCTATTTTCTCTACAAGGTGCGCACCGGCCAGTCGGAGCCCTTTTACGAGCGGCTCGGCCTCAAGCTGCTCGGCATCGGCAAGCTCAAGATCCGTCCCCAGCGCACCAGCAAGTGACCTGAAGGAGCAACCGTCATGAACGTCGATCGTGCCGTTTTCGTCTTTGCCGGCTTCGTCGTGCTGCTCGGCATCGTCCTGTCGCTCACCGTCCATCCCTGGTGGCTGGCGCTGACGGCCTTTGCCGGGCTCAACATGATGCAGGCCGCGTTCACCGGCTTCTGCCCGGCGGCGATGCTCTTCAAGGCGCTCGGCCTGCGTCCGGGCAACGCTTTTCGGTGAGCATGATGCTGCCCCTGCTGACCCTTACGCTGATCGCGGCCGCGCAGGATCCGACCGCGGCGACCCTGACGCTGGAACAGGCGATTGCCGAGGCCCAGGCCAATGCGCCGGTCGCGGCGCGCGCCGATGCGCGGTTCGAAGCCGCGCAGGCGCGGTCGGCGCAGGCCCGTGCACAGAACCGGCCCACCGTCACGGCCACCGGCACGATCGGCTATGGCCGGCTCGATCCGGGCGGATTTTTCGGGCTGATGGCCGATGATGTCACGCCGCGCGCCGCGCAAGTCACCATCGAACAGCCGCTCTTCACCAGCGGTCGCGTGGGCGCCGGGATCGAACAGGCGCGGGCGGGGGAGGCCGCTGCGCAATCGGCGCGCGAGCAGACGCGCGCGATGCTCGCCGCCGATGTCGCCGAAGCCTATGGCGCGGTGCTGATCGCGCAGGAGCGTAAACGGCTGTACGAACAACTCGTCGCCGTGACCGAGCGGATCGCACGCAATGCGCTGGACCGCTACGAGGTCGGCGACGCGCCGCGCACCGATGTCTCGCAGGCAAATGCCCGGCTCGCCGAAGCGCGGGCGGGGCTGGCCGGCGCCGAAGGCCAGATCCGGGTCACGCGTGCGCGGCTTGCCAGCCTGATCGGGCGGGACCCGGGAAGGCTGGCGTCGCTGCCGCCACCGCCGCAAACGCCTGCGACGCTGGAAGATGCGATCACGATCGCGCGCGAAAACAGCCCGATGATCGCGCAGGCGGAAGCGGGCGTCGACGCGGCGCGGGCCGCCGAGCGCGGCGCGAAGGCCGAACGCGGTCCGACGATCGGCGCCTATGCCGAAGCATCGACCACGCGCGACCAGTTCTTCCCCGGCTATCGCGGCGATCAGGCGACGGTAGGCGTGCGCGCCCGCTGGACGCTGTTCGACAGCGGTCGCACCGGCGGCGCGATTGCCGAGGCAAGCGCTGAAGTACGCGCTGCCGAAGCGCAGCTCGCACAGGCGCGGGCGCAGGTCGACGAAGCGGTTACGGCCGGTTTCAGCGCGGTGCGCACGGCCGCTCTGGTCGAAACCGCGCGGCGCGATCAGGCCGCCGCCGCCACCGAAGCCGCCGGCAATATGCGCGATGAAGTGCTGGTCGGCCAGAAACCCCAGCTCGATCTGCTCAACGCCGAGCGCGAGGCGATCGCCGCGCGGCTTTCGGTGCTGGAGGCACAGTCGAACCGCGTCGTCGCGGGCTATCGGCTGCTCGCGCTGATCGGGCGCGAATAGGAAGGAGAGAAATGATGACCACCGCTATTGCTCAGGACAAGGCGCTGATCGCGGCCGAGGACATCGTCCGCGCGGCGCGCAAGACGCCGGCCCGGCAGCCGGTGGTGACAAGCTTTTTCGACGAAGCCACGTTCACCGCGAGCCATGTCGTGCACGATCCCGAAACCGGGCGTGCCGCGATCATCGATTCGGTACTCGATTATGATCCGGCATCCGGGCGCACGGCGCATGATTCGGCGCAGGCCATCGTCGATTTTGTCCGCGAAGCCGGACTGACCGTCGATTGGCTGCTGGAAACCCATGCGCATGCCGATCATCTGACGGCGGCGCCCTGGCTTCAGGAACAGCTGGGCGGCAGCATTGCGATCGGCGGCGCGATCACCACGGTGCAGGACACGTTCGGCAAGCTGTTCAACGCGGGCGAGGATTTCGCGCGCGACGGGACCCAGTTCGACCATCTCTTCACCGATGGCGAGCGGTTTTCGATCGGCAACATCGATGCGGTCGTGCTGCATGTGCCGGGCCATACTCCCGCCGACCTTGCTTATGTGATCGGCGACGCGGCCTTTGCCGGAGACACGATCTTCATGCCCGATTACGGCACCGCGCGCGCCGATTTCCCCGGCGGCGACGCGGGCCAGCTCTATCGCTCGATCCGTCGCCTGCTGTCGCTGCCGCGCGATACCCGGCTGTTCCTGTGCCATGACTACAAGGCACCGGGCCGCGACAACTATGTCTGGGAAACCACCATCGGCGCCGAGCGGGACGACAATATCCATGTCCATGACGGCGTTAGCGAAAGCGAATTCGTCGCGATGCGCACCGCGCGCGACAGGACGCTCGGCATGCCGCGCCTCATCCTGCCTTCGGTGCAGGTCAACATGCGCGGCGGGCACATGCCCGAACCCGAATCCAACGGCATTCGTTATCTGAAAATGCCGGTCGACGCAGTCTGATCCTTCGAGAGGTATATATCATGTCCCACAAGACTCTGGCGCCGGGGGTCGGCGTCTGCGGCCAGGTGTCGCCGCAGGGTGTCGCGGAAGCCAAGGCCGCCGGTTTCCGCGCGATCATCAACAACCGGCCCGACGGCGAGGAACCGGGCCAGCCGACCAGCGCCGAGCTGGAGGCGCAGGCGCGCGCCGCCGGGATGGACTATCACTATATTCCGGTGACTCCCGGTCGCTACACCGATGCCGACGTCGCCAAATTCTGCGCGGCGATGGACGACTGCAACGGAACCGCGCTTGCTTTCTGCAAGTCGGGGATGCGCGCCACCTCGCTCTGGGCGCTGGCCCAGGCGGGGAAGCTTTCGACGCAGGAGATTCTGAGCCAGGCGGCCGAATGCGGCTATGACCTGTCGCCGCTCGTGCCCCAGATCGAGGCACGCGCGGCGAAGGTTCAGGGCTGAGGCGCTTCTTCCGCCGGCCGGGTCTCGCCGGTCGGCGGCGTCACATCCGCCAGACCGCCGCCCAGCGCGCGGTAGAGTTCGACCAGATTGGTCGCGCGCAACAGGCGCGTCGATATCAGCTGCTGCCGCGCGGCATAGGTGGCTCGCTGCGAATCGAGCGAAGCGAGGAACGAAGCGACTCCGGCGCGGTACCGCGCGTCTGAAAGCCGGGCTGCCGTCTGCGCCGCATCGACCCGGGCGGCCTGCGCCGACACCTGTTCGTCGATCCGGCCGCGCTGCGCCAGCGCGTCGGCGACTTCGCGGAACGCGGTCTGGATGGTCTTTTCATAGGTCGCGACGGCAGCCTGCTGCGAGGCTTCGGCATAGGCGACATTGCCGCCGCGGCGCCCGCCGTCGAAGATCGGCAGCGCCACTCCGGGCGCCACCGAATAGGTGAAGCTGTCGTCACCGAACAGGCCGGACAGCGCGGTACTGACCGTTCCCAGTGTCGCAGTGAGCGAAATGGTGGGGAAGAAGGCCGCGCGCGCCGCACCGATATTGGCGTTTTCGGCGATCAGCAGATGTTCGGCCTGCAGCACGTCGGGGCGGCGCAACAGCACGTCCGAAGACAGGCTGGCGGGCAGGGCGTCGCGCGTGAACGGGCCCTGGTCGAGCCCTTCGGGAAGCAGCGCGTCGGGCACGGTCGTCCCGGCGAGCAGATTGAGCGCGTTGCGGTCCTGCGCGATCGTGGTTTCGAGCCTTGCGATATCGCTCAGCGCCGCCTGATAGCTCGCTTCGACCTGCTTGGCCTCGAGTTCCGAAGCGACTCCGATGCGGAACTGTTCGCGCGTCAGATGCAGCGAGTCGGCATAGGTCTGCAGCGTTGCGCGGGCGATTTCGAGCTGTTCGCGATCGGCGGCCAGCACCAGCCAGGCCTCGGCGATCTGCGCGATCAGGCTGATACGCGTCGAACGTTGCGCCCATTCGGCGGCGAGCAGCTGTTCCTGCGCGGCGCGAGACTGATTGGCGAGCCGCCCGAACAGGTCGATCTCGAACGCGCTGAAGCCCGCGCCGACATTGTAGATTTCGAGATCCTGCGAGCCGCCGGACACTGCACCCGGCGCCGCCGCGCCGCCGCCCAGACCGGCGCTGTTGGTGAAAGTGGCGCTGCCATCGGCGCTGATCGTCGGAAGCTGATCGGCGCGACGCACGCGAAGCTGCGCGCGCGCCTGCAGCACATTGGCCGCCGCGACGCGCAGGTCGCGATTATTGTCCAGCCCGAGCTGGATCACGTCGCGCAGGCGCGGGTCGACGAAGAATTCGCGCCACCCGATCCGGGTGATGTCCGGCGCGTCAGTGTCGGCGGCCGGGTAGATGCCGCCCTGCGGCAGCTCTGCCGGGACAGCGCCCTGCGGCCGCGCATAGTCGGGAGCAAGGTTGCAGCCGGCGAGCATGGTCGTGGCGGCAAGGGTAACAAGCGAAAGTCGTTTCATCACATCACGCCTCCTGCGGCGCGTTGCCGGATTCCGGGCCCGTTTCGGGTCCGGTATCGGGCGAGGCTTCGGGATCGCCTTCCTGGCCGTGCCCGAACAGCCGGGCGACGACCACGAAGAACATCGGGACGAAGAAGATAGCGAGGATGGTGGCGGTCAACATGCCGCCGACCACCGATCGGCCGATCGCATTCTGACCACCGGCGCCCGCGCCCGTCGTCAGGGCAAGCGGCATCACGCCCAGCATGAAGGCAAGGCTGGTCATCAGGATCGGGCGCAGTCGCAGCTTCGCCGCCGCGATCGCCGCCTGGAATGCATGCATTCCCTGACGTACGCGTTCCTCGGCGAATTCGACGATCAGGATCGCGTTCTTGGTCGCCACGCCGATCGTGGTGATCAGGCCGACCTGCAGATAGACGTCGTTCTTGAGACCCGTCAGCATTGCCGCAAGCAGCGCGCCAATGACGCCGAGCGGCACCACCAGCATCACCGAAAGCGGCACCGACCAGCTTTCATAAAGCGCGGCGAGGCACAGGAAGACGATCAGCAGCGACAGCGCGTAGAGCATCGGCGCCTGGCCGCTCGAGGTCTGTTCCTCATAGGAGATGCCGGTCCATTCCAGCTCGGTGCCCGGCGGCATCTGGTCATGGATTTCCTGCATCGCCTGCATCGCTGCGCCGGTGCTGGCGCCTTCGACGGGCGATCCCTGAATCTGCATCGCCGGCTGGCCGTTATAGCGGGTGAGCTGGACCGGCGCCTTGGTCCAGGACAGGGTAGCGAAGGCCGAGAAGGGGACCATTTCGCCCTGATTGTTGCGGACATAAAGGTCGTTCAGATCCTCGGGCGCCATGCGGTGTTCGGCATCGGCCTGCAGATAGACGCGCTTCACGCGACCGCGGTCGATGAAGTCGTTGATATAGCTGCCGCCCCATGCCGCCGCGATGGTGGTATCCACCGCCGTCAGATCCAGCCCGAGCGCAGTCGCCTTGTTCTGGTCGATATCCACCTTGAGCTGCGGCGCATCGTCCAGGTTCATCGGGCGTACGCCGGTGACATTGGCGTTCTGAGCCGCCATGCCGAGCATCATGTTGCGCCGCTCGACCAGTTCCTCATGGCTGAGGTTACCGGTGTTGACCAGCTGAAGGTCGAACCCAGTGGCGTTGCCCAGTTCCTGCACGGCGGGCGGCACCACGGGAATGATCATCGCGTCGTGGAATTGCGAGAACGCGCCGAACGCGCGGCCGGCAATTCCCTGCGCGCTGTTGGCAAAGCCGGGGCGCTCGTCCCACGGCTTCAGTTCGACGAACGCGATACCCGCATTCTGGCCCTGTCCGGTGAAGGAAAAGCCGCTGACGGTGAACACGCCGACGACATTGTCGGATTCGTTCTGAAGATAGTGGTTGCGTACGGTTTCGAGCGCCTTGTCGGTGCGCGCCTTGGTTGCGCCCGCCGGGCCCTGAACCAGCGTGAACACCAGCCCCTGATCCTCTTCGGGAAGGAAGCCGCCGGGCAGCCGCGCGAACAGCAGGACCATCCCGCCGACGATCAGCAGATACATCAGCCCCGAACGCTTCCAGTTGCGCGAAGTGCGGCGCACACCGCCTTCATATTTCACCTGGGCGCGGTCGAACCGATCGTTGAACCAGCGGAAGAAGCGCGCGATCGGGCCCTTGCCGGGCACTTCGTCGTCGCGGTGCGGCTTCAGGATCGTCGCGCACAGCGCCGGCGTCAGGATCAGCGCGACAAGGATCGAAAGCACCATCGCCGAAACGATCGTGATCGAGAACTGGCGATAGATCACGCCAACCGACCCGCCGAAAAACGCCATCGGCAGGAACACCGCGGACAGGACCAGCGCCACGCCGACCAGCGCGTTGGTGATCTCGTCCATCGATTTGCGCGCGGCGTCCTTGGGCGAAAGATGCTCGGTCTGGATCAGGCGCTCGACATTCTCCACCACGACGATGGCGTCGTCGACCAGCAGGCCGATGGCGAGCACCATGCCGAACAGCGTCAGCGTGTTGATCGAATATCCCGCGACCGACATGATCGCGAAAGTGCCCAGCAGAACCACCGGGATCGCGATCGTCGGAATCAGCGTCGCGCGCCAGTTCTGCAGGAACAGGAACATTACGAGGAAGACGAGCACCACCGCCTCGAAGATCGTCTCGACGACCTGATGCACCGACAGTTCGACGAAGGTCGAAGTGTCGAGCGGATAGATGACCTTCACGTCGGCGGGCAGCGACTGCGACAGTTCGGCGACGCGTTCCTTCACGCCCTCGACGGTGGCGAGCGCGTTGGCGCTGGGCGCAAGCCGGACGCCCATGCCCGCGGCGGGCATGCCGTTATATTTCGAGTCGAAGGAATAGGTTTCCGCGCCCAGCTCGACCCGGGCGACGTCGCGCAGCCGGACCGCGGCGCCGTCGCTCGATGTCTTGAGCAGGATATTGCCGAATTCCTCGGCGGTCTGCAGCCGCGATTCCACCGACACGGTGGCGTTGAGCATCTGCGAATCCGGCGCGGGCTGCGCACCGATCTGGCCGGCGGAAATCTGGACGTTCTGCGCCTGCACGGCGGCCGAAACGTCGCCGACGGTGAGCTGGTATCCGGCCATTTTGACCGGATCGATCCAGATGCGCATCGCATATTGCGAGCCGAGCACCTGCAGCTCGCCGACGCCGTCGACGCGGCTTACCGGGTCCTGGAAATCCGAAACGAGGAAGTCGGCCAGATCGCTGGCGTTGTGCGACCCGTCTTCGGAATAGAGGCCCATGATCAGCAGGAAGCTGGCCGAGCTCTTGTTGACCTGGATACCCTGGCGCTGCACTTCCTGCGGCAGCTGCGACGTCGCCGCCTGCAGCTTGTTCTGCACCTGCACCTGGGCGATGTCGGGATCGGTTCCCTGCTCGAAGGTCAGCGTGATCGTCGCCCGGCCCGAAGAGGCCGAGGAAGACGAGAAATAGCGCAGATGATCAATGCCCTTGAGCTGCTGCTCGATGATCTGGGTGGTCGTTTCCTCGAGTGTTTCGGCGTCGGCGCCCGGATAGACCACGTTGATCGCCACTGCCGGCGGCGCGATCGTCGGGAACTGCGCGACGGGAAGCGCGCGGATCGCGATTCCCCCGGCGAGCATCAGCACGATGGCTATGACCCATGCGAAAATGGGTCGATCGATGAAAAAACGGGACATGCGGCGTTACTCTGCCTTTTCCGCCGGGGTCTGGGCGGGTTGTGCGCTATTGGCTTGCGGCGTGCCGCCCTGGGGCGACCCGTTCTCTTCGTACGGCGCGGCATCCACCGGTGTACCGGGGCGCAGATTCTGCGCGCCCTGAACGATGACCTTGTCGCCCGGCTTCAGCCCGCTTTCGACGATCCAGTCCTGACCGACCGTGCGTGTCGCAGTGATCTGGCGTGGCTGGAGTTTGCCGTCCCCGTCGACGACCAGCACCGTGGCATTGCCCTTGGCATCGCGCGATACGGCGCGCTGCGAAACCAGCATGGCATTGGCACGCGTACCTTCGACGATCTGCGCGCGGACGAACATGCCCGGCAGCAGCAGGCCTTCGGGATTGGCGAAGACCGCGCGGATCACCTGGCTGCCGGTATCGGGATCGACCGTGACGTCGGTGAACTTCAGCGACCCTTCGATCGGATAGGTCGAGCCGTCTTCCAGAATCAGGCGGACGCGCGCGGCGCCGTCCTCGCGGATCAGGTCGCCCGCCATCAGCTGGCGGCGCAGGCGCAGAATGTCCGCGCTCGACTGCTGGATGTCGACATAGATCGGATCGAGCCGCTGGATCGTGGTCAGCGGGTTCTGCTGCGAGGCAGTGACGAGCGCGCCCGTCGTGAAGGTGGAGCGGCCGATGCGGCCCGAAATCGGCGCACGGATCGTAGTGCGCGCCAGGTCGATCTGCGCGCTCTCCAGCGCCGCGCGTTGGGCGGCGACATCGGCCTTCGCCTGATTGGCCGCAGCGACGGCGTTGTCATATTCCTGGCGCGAAATCGCGTTGATCTCGACCAGCTCGCCATAGCGTCGCGCCAGTGCCTCGGTCGATTCGATCGAGGCGCGGGCGCGGGCCAGCGCGGCGCGGGCACTGGCGACCTGGGCGGCATAGGGTGCCGAATCGATGCGATAGAGCGGCTGGCCGCGGCCGACCATGTCGCCTTCCTGGAACAGCCGCGCCTTGATAATGCCGTTCACCTGCGGCCGGACTTCGGAGCTTTCATAGGCGCTGGTGCGCCCGGGGAGCCGCGTGTCGAGCGTCACATCCTGAGTCGACACCGTTTCATAGAAGACCTTGGGCGGACCTCCGCCCTGTTGCGCATCCTGACTCTGCCCGCATCCGGCGAGAAGCAGGGCGAATCCAGCGAAAAGGGCGAATTTCTTCATAGCGTTGGCCTGAAAGTTGAGGTAAACGTGAGTGAGTGTTCACTCACAATATTGCGCCCGCTAACGCAAAAATGCGAAGCGGGCAAGGGGGAGAGGCGAGGATTCGGAATGGAAACGGATATTTCCCAAACGACCGCGAGGTCGCCGGCGATTCGCGCGGATGCGCGCCGCAAGCACCTTCTGGAAACCGCGCGCGCGCTGTTCACTGCGCAGGGGTTTCACCAGACCGGCATGGCGAAGATCGCCGAGGTCTCGCAGGTGAAGGTCGGTCAGATCTATCGCGACTTCTCGAGCAAGGAAGACATCATCGCGGCCATCGCCGAGGCCGATGTCTCGGCCTGGCTGTGCGAGGAAGAGCTTGCCGCGGCGGTCAGTTTGGGAGATCGCGGGGCCGTGCGTGCGTGGATTCGCCGGATTGCCTCGCATCTCGATCAGAAGGATGCGTGCTTGCTCGCTGAAATCGTCGCCGAAGTGGGACGTAACGGCCGCGTTGCCGCGATTCATCGCGAAATGGACACGCGGATCCGCGGTACGCTCGCGGCGGCGCTGGCAGCGCTGGCGCCGTCGCCCGACAAGGCCGGCGAGCGCGAACAGCTCACCGAAATGATCCTCGGAATGGGAGTCGGGCTGATGGTTCGTCAAATCCTCAATCCCGAAATGGACCTGCCCACGTCGTGCCGGCTGATGGTTGATATTATAGACGATCGGATCGACTTGCTGACCGGCGAAACCGCCGGGCGCTAAGCCTCCGATCCGGGAGATAGGTACGATGCTGCGCTGCACAAGAGGGGTGCACGACTTCTGCACGGGGCCTGTGCAGCCTCTCCTCCGCCGCTGAGGGAGGCGCTCCATATCGGCGCGGCAAAGCCTTCCCGAAACCATCGGGGAGAGCTTCATGTCGATCCTGCGCCACGCCAATACTCCGCGCGCCACCTTCCGTCTGAAAATCGTCGCCGCGGCACTGTTGATCGTGGCGGCCGACCGGATGTTCTTCGGCGTCCTGCCGGGATCGGTGCTCGGTGTGGCAGCGCTCGGCTGGGCGCTGACGCTTGCACTGGTGGTTCCTGCCGTGCGGCGGCGCTGGCGTTCGGTACTGGCGCTTTCGGCGGCGATGGGGTTCGCACTCGCGCTGGTCGATCAGCCGGGGATGCTGACGTTCGTGCTTTTCTGGTCGTCCGTCTCGCTTGCCGCCCTGCTCGTTCGGCGCCCTTTCGACAGTGCCGTTTCCTGGGGCATCCGGCTGGTACTGCACGGCATCGTCGGCCCGTTCATCCCTGCCTGTGACCTGCTCCGGCTTGCCCGAGCGCGGACGCGAGGCGGCGGCCCGAATCTGCTCGCCATCCTGTCGATTGTCGCGCTGCCGCTGCTGGGCGGCGGGCTGTTCCTCGCGATCTTCGCCGGCGCCAATCCGGTGATCGGCGATGTGCTGAGCCGAGTCGAAATACCCGATCTGGGCTGGCTGGTCCTGCACGGCGTCTTCTGGAGCTTCGCGCTTGCGGTCCTGTGGCCCGCATTCCGTCCGTTGCGGTTCGTAACGCTGGATTTTCAGCCTGCCGTGGGCGAGCCGGGCATTGCTGCGATCGACCTGCCGGTGCTGACGCTGCTCCTCTCGCTGCTTAGCTTCAACGCAGTGTTCGCGCTGCAGAATGCGCTCGACATCGCCTTTCTGTGGAGCGGTGCGCCGTTGCCCGGCACGATCACGCTCGCCGATTACGCGCATCGCGGCGCCTATGCGCTGATCGCCACCGCGCTGATGGCGGGCGCGTTCGTGATCGTGGCGCTGCGCCCCGGCAGCAGGGCGGGACAAAGCGGCCCGGTGCGCGCGCTTGTGGTGCTCTGGACCGGGCAGAATATCCTGCTCGTCGCCTCCAGCATCCTGCGGACGATGGACTATGTCGACGCCTATGGGATGACGGTACTGCGGCTTTCCGCGCTCGCCTGGATGGGGCTTGTCGGTACCGGGCTGTTCCTGATCTGCTGGCGGCTGGTCTTCGGCCTGTCGGCGCGCTGGCTGATCAATGCCAATGCGCTGGCGGCGACGCTGGTCCTCTCCGCCTCTACCGTCATCGACTATCGCGCCGTCGCCGCGCACTGGAACGTGGTCCATGCCGACATCGCCGGGGGAAGCACGCCGATCGACCTGTGCTATCTCAATCGCATGGGCAGCGCCGCGCTGGTCCCGCTGATCGCACTCGAATCGCGCGTGACCGACCCGCAACTGCGCGAGCGAATCGGATGGATCCGCGATCACAAGCTGGTCGACACCATCCGCACCCAGCGCGACTGGCGCCGCTGGACCTGGCGCGACGACCGTCGCCTGCGCCGCGCGCTGGCAATGCTCGGCAATCCGGCATCGGTTGGCGATCAGCGAGGTGGCAGCCGCAATTGCGACGGAACGATTTACGTGCCGCCCAAACCCCGGCCGCAGGATGCGATGTGGCGCTCGGCCATGCGCGAGCTCCCGACCGGCGAACCCGACGCGACGCTGGCGATCGAAGGCGCGCTGGCGCGACAGCCATTGACCGAAGGGGATGCGCAATGATCCTATGCCCCATGCCCCGCACCGTCCTGGTCGTCGACGACGACTCGCATATCCGCCAATTGCTCGTCTTCGCGCTTTCCAAGGCGGGGTTCGACACAATCGAGGCCGAGGACGGCGAGGCGGCGCTCGCGCTTGCCGAAAGCGCGTCGCCGCATCTGATCGTGCTCGATATCAACATGCCGCGCATGGACGGGCTCGAGGTGTGCCGTCGCCTGCGCGCGACCAGCGACGTGCCGGTGCTGTTCCTCTCCTCGCGCGATGATGAGATCGACCGCGTTCTCGGCATCGAGCTCGGCGCCGACGATTATGTCGTAAAGCCGTTCAGTCCGCGCGAAGTCGTGGCGCGCATCACGGCGATCCTGCGCCGTGCCGCGGCGCCGCCGCCGCCCGAAGTTCGTGCTACGAACGCGATCCGCGCGGGCAGGCTCGCGCTGGATCTCGACGGCTGGCGTGCCGAATGGGACGGCGCCGAAGTGCCGCTGACCGTCACCGAATTCTCGATCCTGCGCACACTCGCGGCGATGCCGTCCAAGGTCTTCAGTCGCGACGCGATCATCGATCGGCTGCGCGGCCCCGGCTTCGCGCTCACCGATCGGACGATCGACAGCCATGTCCGCAATCTGCGCGCGAAGTTCGCCGAAGCGGGCGCTGGCAATGTGATCGAGACGCGCACCGGCATCGGCTATCGGCTCGGGCCGTGCTCGGACGACTGATCCGCGGCCCCAAGGAGTGGATCAAGCGCCGCTGGCCGCCGTTGCGACTGCGCACGATCCTGTTCGCGACGCTGTTCGTCGTCGCGGCGCTGCCCGGTGTCGGTGCGGTGTTCCTGCGCGTGTACGAGAATACGCTCGTTCGACAGACCGAGGCCGAGCTGATCGCCCAGAGCGCCGCGCTTGCCGCATCGGCGCAGGCGCTGTGGCCGGGGGCGGAGCCTGCGTCGGACCGCGGCTGCGATGCCGACGCCGACATCGCCGTCCCCTCGATCCGTCGTCCCGCTTCTGCGGGCTGCGTGCGGCCCGAACCTTCGACCATTGATCTCAGCAGCACGCCGATCCTTCCACCAAGGCCGTCGCCGGTATCTACGTCGGGCGACATGTCGCCTGAGGCACGCGCTGCCGCCGAAACACTGGTTCCGATCCTGCGCCGAACGCGGCAGACCACGCTGGCCGCGATCGAGCTGCTCGATGCGCGGGGCAGGGTGGTCGCCGGGCAGGATGCCGGGCGCAGCTATGCCGACTTGCCCGAAGTGCGCGAAGCGCTGGCGGGGCGGCCCGAAACCGTCCTGCGTCGCAATGCGGGCTATCGTCAGGTCTATCTGTTCGAATGGCTTTCGCGCGCCGCCGCGATCCGCATCCATCACGTGCGCCCGATCGTCGTCGACGGACAGGTCGTCGGCGTGCTGCTGCTCTCGCGTTCGGCGCGCGCGCTGTTCAAGGGACTGTATGAGGACCGGTTCAAGATCGCCTTCGGCGTGCTGGTGATCTTCGGCATATTGGTGGTGCTGAGCGGCGTTCTTTCGCGCGGCATTTCGCGTCCGATCGAGGCGCTAGCGCGCGCCACAAGATCGGTCGCGGCAGGCGGCGGCGGGGGCAGCGTCCCCGAAGCGCCGCGCACGGCGGCGGTCGAGATTCAGGCGCTCTATGCCGATTTCGATGCGATGGCCGAAGCGATCGAGCGGCGCTCGGGCTATCTGCGCGATCTCGCCAACGCCGTCAGCCACGAATTCAAGACGCCGATCGCGGGCATTCGCGGCGCGATCGAGCTGCTTCAGGATCACGACGCGACGATGACGCCGGAGGACCGCCGCCGCTTCCTCGCCAATGCCGATGCCGATGCCGAGCGGCTGACGCTGCTCGTCTCGCGCCTGCTCGATCTGGCGCGTGCCGACATGGCGCCCGGCGATCCCGATGCGCGCAGCGACTTGCGACTGGCAGTGGCGCGTGCGGAGAAGGAGGCCAGGCTGGCGGTGACGCTGGACGCACCCGAGATTCTGCCCCAGGCCGCCGTGCCGCCCGTGACGATCGATACATTGCTGGCGACCCTACTCGACAACAGCGTCCGGGCGGGTGCCAATGCCGTTACCGTGAGAATTGCGCCGGATACCGACCGGCTGGCGATGGACATCTGCGATAACGGCCCCGGCATCGCCCCGGCCGACCGCAAGCGCATCTTCGAACCCTTTTTCACAACGCGCCGCGCCGATGGCGGCAGCGGGCTCGGCCTAGCCATCGTCCGCTCGCTGCTTCGAGCCAGCGGCGCGACGATCGAGCTGGTCGCGGTGGAGGAAGGCACATGCTTCCGGGTGATCCTGCCGCGCGGATAAGTTCACCGTCGCCCCTGCGCAGGCAGGGGCCCATGCCTGCCCAGTCTGCAGCCTTCGGTCTGACACATCGCGCCGGCCGGAATGTGTCAGGGGATACGCGCAACGCTACAGAAATAGGCCCCTGCCTGCGCAGGGGCGACGGCTGCTGAGGCTCGATGGCCTGCACCACCTTCGTCACCCCGGCCCTGAGCCGGGCACCAGCTGCCTTTCGCGCGTTTTATAAGGGAGAAGAAGCTGGATCCCGGGTCAAGCCCGGGATGACGGCGTTGTTTCCCGCCACGCCTCTATGTCCCTTGCCAGCCGCGCCGCTTTGCGGAACACTCGCTTTTCCGCATCGCAACAAGGACATTGCCGCGCATGGAAGTGATCGACCCCGGAACCGGCCCGCGCAGCGTCACCTTGCCCGCGCGGCCCGAGGCGATCCGCGTCGATCCCGCAACGACGGCGGTCATCGTCATCGACATGCAGAACGCCTATGCGTCCGAAGGCGGCTATGTCGATCTCGCGGGGTTCGACATTTCGGGTGCGGCGAGCGTGATCGGCCGGATTTCGCAGGTGCTCGATGTCGCGCGCGGCGCGGGGATGCCGGTAGTGTTCCTGCAGAATGGCTGGGACGCCGACTATGTCGAGGCGGGCGGCCCGGGTTCGCCCAACTGGCACAAATCGAATGCGCTCAAGACGATGCGCGCGCGTCCCGATCTGAAGGGGCAATTGCTCGCGCGCGGCGGCTGGGACTACGAGCTGGTCGATGCGCTCAAGCCGCAGCCGGGCGACATCCGTGTTCACAAGACGCGCTATTCGGCCTTCTTCAATTCGCAGCTCGATTCCATCCTGCGCTCGCGGGGCATCCGTACGATCGTCTTTGTCGGCATCGCCACCAATGTCTGCGTCGAATCGACGCTGCGCGACGGCTTTCACCTCGAATATTTCGGGGTGATGCTCGAAGACGCGACGCACCATCTCGGCCCCGGCTATCTTCAGCAGGCGAGTGTCTACAATGTCGAGAAATTCTTCGGCTGGGTGTCGACGGTCTCGGATTTCTGCGGTGCCGTGGGGCAGGTCGCGGAGTGAAAACCTCCCCCGTTACCACCACCGTTTGCCCTGAGCCTGTCGAAGGGCTGCCCTTCTTGCTGGTCAACAAAGAAGAGCAGGGCTTCGACAAGCTCAGCCCAAGCGGGTGTTTGCTTTTTTTGAGGAGAAAGTCATGCCCTTCGAACCCGTAAACCCGCCGCAATTCCCCGCGCCGATCGCGCCCTATTCCACCGCCGCCAAGGCCGGCGACACGCTCTACATCTCCGGCATCCTGGCGCTGGGTGAGGGCGGGGCGGTTCTTCATGTCGGCGACGCCGCAGCGCAGGCGCGGCATGTGCTCGAAACGATCAAGGCGACGGTCGAGGCCGCGGGCGGCAGCATGGCCGACATCGCGATGAACCACATCTTCCTCAAAAGCTTCGCCGACTATGCCGCCTTTAACAGCGTCTATGCGGAATATTTCCCTGGCGCCAAGCCCGCGCGCTACTGCGTCCAGTGCGAGATGGTGAAGCCCGATTGCCTCGTCGAAATCGCCTCGGTTGCGTATCTCGGCTGATGCCGCATGCTGCCGATCTATATTATGAAGTCCACGGTCCCGATGACGCGGCGCCGCTGATCCTCTCGCCCGGCCTCGGCGGTTCGGGCAGCTACTGGCAGCCCAATCTCGATATGCTCGCGCGGTATTTCCGGGTGATCCTGTACGATCATCGCGGGACCGCGCGCAGTTGCCCCGAAGGGGAACCGAACCCCACGATTTCCGAAATGGCGCTGGACGTCGTCGCGCTGATGGACGCGCTCGACATCCCCCGCGCGCATCTGATGGGGCATGCGCTGGGCGGCATCATCGGTCTGTCGCTGGCGATGCAGGCGCCGGAGCGGCTGGACAGGCTGGTCGTCGTCAATGGCTGGGCGAAGCTTGATCCCTATACCGCGCGTTGCTTCGACACGCGCCTGAAGCTGCTGCGCGACAGCGGCCCGGAAGCCTATGTTCGGGCGCAGCCGATATTCCTTTATCCGCCCGACTGGATTTCGGTGAACGACGCGCGGCTGGAGGCCGAGGCGTCAGCGCATCTCGCGCATTTTCCGCCGCCCGAAACGGTGGAGGCGCGTGTCGCGGCGCTGCGCGCCTGGGATCCGGGCGCGGCCTTGCGCGCTGTCTCCCATCCGGTGCTCGTGCTCGCGACGGCGGACGATGCACTCGTTCCCGCGCATGCCGCGCGGGGCCTTTGCGACCTGTTGCCCAATCACACGCGGATGCTGCAATTTTACGGCGGCCACGCGAGCAACATCACCGAGCCGGACGAATTCTACGAACGTGTTTTACCCTGGCTGCTCCGAAGCGGCCCGGATGAGGAGGACTAATTCATGGAAGTCGGCGTCTTCATTCCCATCAACAATAACGGCTGGCTGATTTCGGAAAATGCGCCGCAATACAAGCCGAGCTTCGACCTCAACAAGGAGATCGCGCTCAAGGCCGAGCAGCACGGCTTCGACTTCCTCCTTTCGATGATCAAGCTGCGCGGTTTCGGCGGCAAGACGCAATTCTGGGAGTACGGCCTCGAAAGCTTCACGCTGATGGCGGGGCTCGCGGCAGTAACCGAGAAGATCAGGATCTTCGCGACCTGCCCGACGCTGATCATCCCTCCCGCCTATGCCGCGCGGATGTGCAACACGATCGACAGCATCAGTCACGGCCGTTTCGGGCTCAATCTGATCACCGGCTGGCAGCCGCCCGAATATACCCAGATGGGCGTCTGGCCGGGCGACGAGCATTTCAGGAACCGCTATCAGGTGCTCGACGAATATGCTCATGTCCTGCGCGAGCTGTGGGAAACCGGGTCGAGCGACTTCAAGGGGCAATATTATCAGATGGACGATTGCCGCGTGTGGCCGCAGCCGCAGGCGGACATGAAGATCATCTGCGCGGGCTCGTCCGATGCCGGGCTCGCCTTCTCGGCCAAATGGGCGGACTATGCCTTCTGCCTCGGCAAGGGGGTGAACACGCCCAAGGCCTTTTCCGACAACAATGATCGCCTTGCCGCCAAGACCGCGGAGACGGGCCGCGACGTCTCGGTCTTCGTGCTGATGATGGTGATCGCCGACGAGACCGACGAAGCGGCGATGGCCAAATGGCAATCCTATAATGACGGCGTCGATATCGAGGCGATTTCCTGGCTGATGGATCAGGGCGCCAAGGATACCCACAACCAGGATACCAATGTTCGCCAGCTCGCGGCGCCCGAAGGCGCGGTGAACATCAATATGGGAACTTTGGTCGGCAGCTACGAAAGCGTGGCGCGGATGCTCGACGAGATCGCCGAAGTACCGAATACGGGCGGCGTGCTGCTGACCTTCGACGATTTCGTTCAGGGCGTCGAGGATTTCGGCACCCGCATCCAGCCGCTGATGAAGACGCGGAAATAGCTTCTTCCCGCTTCCGCTTGCGGGAGGGGAGACGTGCACCGTCAAGCAGCCTATGCTCGGGCCATGAACCCCGTGGCCCCCGCCAGCTTCATGCGCATCGCGGCCGACGGCACCGCCGAGCCCATCACCCGCGCCCTTGCGGCGGAAGTGCCGGTGGCGATCGAAATCAACGGGATTGGCTATGCCGTGATGATGGCCACGCCCGCCGATCTGGAGGATTTCGCCACCGGCTTCCTTCTCGCCGAACGTCTGGCGGAGCGGCTGGAGGACATTGCCGAGATCGACACGCACGAAGCCGAACAGGGCATCATCCTGCGCGCCACGCTGACCGGGCAGGGCGCAGCGCGCGTCGTCGAACGCGTGCGCCACCGCACCACCGATTCCTCGTGTGGCCTGTGCGGTATCGACAATCTCGAAGCCGCGCTGCGTCCGCTGCCGCCAGTCGCTGAATTCACAAGGGCGGAACCTGCCGCTATCTTCGCCGCGCTCGCGTCGCTTCGTGCGCACCAGCAACTCAATGCCGAGACCGGCGCCGTCCACGCCGCCGCGCTTTGCGCCGCCGACGGCAGGATCCGTCTCGTCCGCGAGGATGTCGGCCGCCACAATGGTTTCGACAAGCTGATCGGCGCGATGGCGCGGCAGGGGCTGGGCTGGGACGGGGGATTCGCGCTGCTCAGCTCGCGCTGCTCCTACGAACTGGTCGAAAAGGCCGTGCTCGCGGGCTGTCCTATGCTCGCCGCGATTTCCGCGCCCACCGCGCTGGCGGTCGCACGTGCGCGCGAAGCGGGTCTGACGCTGGCGGTGCTCGCGCGGGCCGATGCGCTGCTGCTGATGCACGCAGGTGCCGAATGAAACTGCTCGGGGCGATCCTCGCGGGCGGGCAATCGCGCCGGTTCGGAAGCGACAAGGCATGCGCGCTGCTCGACGGCAAGCCGTTGCTCGATCATGTCGCCGACGCGCTGGGGAGCCAGGTCGACAGCATTGTCGTGTGCGGGCGGCGCTGGCCCGGGCGGGCATGCCTGCCCGATCGGCCGGCTCCCGATCTCGGCCCGTTGGGCGGGCTCAACGCGGCGTTGCATCATGCCGCAGGTCACGGGTTCGATGCCGTGCTGTCCGCCGGATGCGACACGCCCCGACTGCCCGATGACTTGTCCGGCCGTTTCGGTACGGGCGGCTATCTCGCCGACCTTCCCATAATGGGGCTGTGGCCGGCATCGCTGGCGCCGCGACTCGACCGATTCCTTGGCGAGGACCCCATCCGCTCGATGCGCGGTTGGGCGCAGGTCGCCGAACTGGCGCCGCTCCCGGGCGGCGCGGCAATCGCCAATGTGAACCGCCCGGCCGATCTGGCGTTACTTCGAAACGGATGACCGGCGAGCAAGTTCGCGTTTTCGGATACTGCATCTTCGGCTAGACGCGAGCGCAGGACCGCGGTCCCAAGAATGTCTGAGAGGTCGATATGGCCGGTTTGTTCGGCGAACTTCTGTCTACGGGGCTGGCGCCTCATGGATATTGCCTGTTCTGGCGACCCGAATTGTGGATCACCCATGTCGTCGCCGACGCGCTGATCGCGCTCGCCTATTTCTCGATTCCGCTGGTTATCGTGCTGATTTTGCGACGGCGCGGCGAATTGGTTTTCAGCTGGGTGTTCTGGTGCTTCGCGACCTTCATTCTTGCCTGCGGACTCACGCATGTGATGGGAATCGTCACCATGTGGTATCCCGCCTATTGGCTGGAGGCAGCGATCAAGGTGATCACTGCGATCGCTTCGGTGGCGACGGCGGTGGCACTGTGGCCGCTCATGCCAAAGGCAGTCGCGCTGCCCTCCGCGAAGAAGCTGCAGGCGGCCAATGCCGAGCTGGAAGCGATGGTGCGCGAGCGTGATACCGCGCTGGAGGAGCTGCGTGCCGAAATCGGCAACCGCCAAAATGCCGAAGCGGCGCTGCTGCAGCTTCAGAAACTGGAGGCAGTGGGGCAACTGACCGGCGGTATCGCGCATGATTTCAATAACCTGCTTCAGGCGGTTGCCGGCAATCTGGAGCTGATCGCGCGCAAGCCCGACGATGTCGATCGCGTGGTCCGCTGGGCGGGATCGGCGCTCGACGCGGTCGATCGCGGGCGCAAGCTGACCGGCCAGTTGCTGGCCTTTTCGCGCAAGCAGCGGCTGGAAATCGCTCCGGTCGAGCTGCGCGAACTGATCACCGGCATGCGGGTTCTGATCGAGCGCGCGGTCGCCCCGCTTTCGCAGCTCGAGATCGAGCCGATCGATCCCGCGCTGCACGTCGAAACCGATCCGATGCAGCTCGAGCTCGCTATCCTCAACCTTGCCTTCAATGCGCGCGATGCGATGCCGCAGGGCGGCACGCTGACCATCGAGGCGGCATTGCACCCGGACAGTACGCCCCCCGGCCTGCCGCGCGGGGACTGGGTCGCGATTTCGGTGTCGGACACCGGCGTCGGCATGGATATGGAAACGCGCGAACATGCAGTCGAACCCTTTTTCACGACCAAGGCGGTCGGCGAAGGGACGGGCATGGGACTGGCGATGGTCTATGGCGTCGTCACCCAATCGGGCGGCACGCTGACCATCGACAGCACGCCGGGTTCGGGAACACGCATCACCTTGTTCCTCCGCGCGGCGCAGGCGCTTCGCAAGCGACTGCCGGTCCGCGCCGACAATCATGAAAGCACAGTCGATCTCAGCGGTCGCGCGATCGTGCTGGTCGATGACGACCCGGATGTCCGCGAGATCATCGCCGAGACGCTGAGCGCCGCCGGCGCGCGTGTGAACCATGCGCCGGACGGGCCGCAGGGAATCGCGCTGGTCGCCGAATGCCGGCCCGACCTGCTGATCGTGGATTTCGCGATGCCGGGGATGAACGGCGCCGAAGTGGCCGAGCGCATCCGGGAAAGCGACCCGCAGTTGCCGATTCTGGTGATCACGGGATTTTCCGATTCGAAGCGGCTCGATATGATCGACGGAAACGGCTTCGCGATGCTGCGCAAGCCGTTCGAACGGAGCGAATTGCTGCGCAGGGTGGCGCAGCTTATCGCCGGATAGTTCGGGCAGGGGCCCAATTGCGCGCGATCCATGCTATCGCCCCGGCATATCCTTAACGGCCGGAGTATCGCTGCGCATGTTGACGACGTCGCTCACCGCCCTTGCCCCCTTTCGCCGCCTGTTCGCGCCGTTGCTGCTGTTGCTGCCGCTCGCCGCGCAGGCGCAGGCCGATGACAGGCCGCCGACGGGGACGGACGGAGCGCTGACCGTCGCGACGCGAGAAGCGCCGCCCTTCGTCATCCGCGAACCCGATGGCAGTTGGAGCGGACTGGCGATCGATCTGTGGAGCCAGGTCGCGGAGGAGAACGGAATCGCCTATGATCTGCGCGAAACCGATCTGGCCGGTATGGTCGAAGGCGTCGCCGACGGCCGGTTCGACGCAAGCGTCGGCGCGCTCACCATCACGCCGGGGCGCGAGGAACAGGTTGATTTCACGCATCCCTATCACACCACCGGCTTCGGCATCGCCGTCGACAAGGCGCCGCCCAACTGGTGGATATTGCTGACCAATTTTTTCAGTTGGGGATTCCTCCAGGCGGTTTTCGCGCTGTCGGCGCTGCTCGCGATCGTCGGCGTCTTTTTCTGGCTCGCCGAACGCAAGGCCAATGCCGAAGAATTCGGCGGCAGCCCGCGCAAGGGAATCTTTTCCGGCTTCTGGTTCGCGGCCGTCACGATGACCACGGTCGGCTATGGCGACAAGGCGCCGCGCACGCCCGCGGGCAAGGCAGTCGCGCTGGTCTGGATGTTCGGGGCGATCCTGATCATTTCGACCTTTACCGGCATGATTGCCTCCTCGCTCACCGAAGGGCGGCTCGCCGGTGCGATTCAGGGGCCCGACGATCTGGGATCGGCCGCGGTCGGATCGATCCGCGGTTCGGCCGCCGAAGTGTGGCTGGATGACAGCGGCATCGGCTTTTCGGGCTATCCCGACGTCGCCGCCGGGCTGCAGGCAGTGGCGGACGGCGAGATCGACGCATTCGTCTATGATCGCCCGCTGCTGCGCTATCTGCTCAAGGGCGATCTCGGGAATGACCTTCGCCTCGTTCCGGGCAATTTCGGGCGCCAGGACTATGGCTTCGCCCTGCCGCAGGGCAGCGAAATGCGCGAACCGATCAACCGCACGATCCTCGAACGGATCGAAAGTCGCGACTGGTCCAATGAACTGACCAAGGTGCTGGGCAAGCAGGAATAATATAGTTCCTCCCCCAGCTTGCTGGGGGAGGGGGACCATCGCGAAGCGATGGTGGAGGGGCAAAGTCCCAAGCGCAGCACCTGCCGCATTTCCCCTCCACCACCAGCCTATGGCCGGCGGCTCCCCTCCCCGAGACAAGCTCGGGGAGGAATTAGGTTTCCGGCAATCCAGCCTTCAGTTCATCAATCCACGGCCGCGCCGTCCCGTCCGACGGCGCTCGCCAGTCGCCGCGCGGGCTCAGCGCACCGGCGGAGGATACTTTCGGCCCGTTGGGGATCGCCGATCGCTTGAACTGGCTGGTGCGGAAGAAGCGATCGAGAAACAGCTCGAGCCACTTGGCGATGGTTGCCAGATCATATTGATTGCGCCCGTCCTCGGGGAAATCGATCGGCCAGTGCCCGGCATTCGCGTCCTTCCACGCATGCCATGCCAGAAACGCGATCTTCGACGGGCGCAGTCCGTGGCGCACGGTATAGTGCAGGAAGAAGTCGTGCAGCTCATAGGGGCCGATCCGGTCCTGCGTGCTCTGGATCTTCCCGTCGGCATCGGCGGGCACCAGTTCGGGCGAGATTTCGGTGCCGAGGATCGCAGTCAGCACCTGGCCGGTCGCCGCGTCGAACTGCCCGGTCTCCACCGTCCAACGGATCAGATACTGGATCAGCGTCTTGGGCACGCCGGTATTGACCGCATAATGGCTCATCTGGTCGCCGACGCCATAGGTGCACCAGCCGAGCGCCATTTCGGACAGGTCGCCGGTGCCGATCACGAACCCGCCGCGCTGATTGGCCAGCCGGAAGAGATAGTCGGTGCGAAGCCCCGCCTGCACGTTTTCGAAGGTCACGTCATAGGCCGGTTCGCCGTCCGCGAAGGGGTGGTCCATATCGGTCAGCATCTGGCGCGCGGCGGGACGGATATCGATCTCGTCGCCGGTCACGCCCAGCGCGCGCATCAGCGCCCAGGCATTGGCCTTGGTCTCGTCGCTGGTGGCGAAGCCCGGCATGGTGAAGGCCAGAATGTCCGAACGCGGGCGCTGCAGCCGGTCCATCGCCTTGGCCGCTACGATCAGCGCGTGGGTCGAATCGAGCCCGCCCGACACGCCGATCACCAGCGTCTTCGCGCTTGTTGCGGCGATGCGCTTGCGCAGTCCCTCGACCTGGATGTTGAAGGCTTCGTAGCAATCCTCTTCGAGCTTTTCGGGCGTGTTCGGCACGAAAGGAAAGCGGCGGATCGGGCGTTTGAGGCCGATATCGGCGAAATCGGGTGCATGCGCGAAGGTCACGCGGCGGAAGCGCGTTTCGGGGTGGCCGGCATTGGCGGCGGCGTCGTTGAAGGTGGGGAAGCGCATCCGCTCGAGCCGCAACCGTTCGAGATCGATGTCCGCCAGCGTGATTTCGGTGGCGAGATCGAATCGCCCCGATTGCGCGATGCTTTCGCCGAATTCGTAGATCATTCCCTGGCCGTCCCAGGCAAGGTCGGTCGTGCTCTCGCCCGGCCCGGCGGCCGAATAGATATAGGCCGAAACCGTGCGCGCCGATTGCGATTCGCACAGCATCTGCCGCTCGCGGCTCTTGCCGATGGTGATGTTGGAGGCCGAAAGGTTGCACAATATCAACGCCCCGGCGAGCGCGCCCTCGTTCGACGGCGGCGTCGGCGCCCAGAAATCCTCGCAGATTTCGGCGTGGAATACGAAATCGGGCAGATCCTCGGCCGCGAAGATCAGGTCGGTGCCGAACGGTACGCGCTGCCCCGCGATATCGATGTTCAGCCCGGTCAGTCCCAGCCCCGGCGCGAACCAGCGCCGCTCATAATATTCGCGGTAATTGGGCAGATACTGCTTGGGGACGACCCCCAGCACGCGTCCGCGCGCGACGGCGACCGCGCAGTTATAGAGCCGCCCGTTGCGCTTCAGCGCCGCGCCGACCAGCAGCACCGGGCGCAGTTTCGCGCTCGCCGCGACGATGCGCGCCAGCGCCGCATCGGTGGCGTCGATCACCGCGTCCTGCAGATGCAGGTCGTCGATCGCATAGGATGTGACATTGAGTTCGGGAAAGACGAGCAGATCGGCGCCCGCCTGTTCGCCATGTCTCGCCAGTTCGATCGTCGCATCGGCATTGGCGGCGGGATCGCCGACCGTCGCGATCGGCGTGCAGCTGCCGACGCGCAGCATGCCGTGCCGATGCAGCGAGTAGAACGGATGGGTTCCGGTTGCCTGACGTCCCATCAGCGCGGCTCGCCTCGGGACGGCGATTTTGTCGACAGGTCAGGCCGCGATACGGACAGGAGCAAAGGCATCATGCCCCCGCTGATACGGCGGAAGGGCAGGCGCTGCCACCCTTTTGGAGGCGGCTCCGTGCTTCAGACGACCTTGGATGCGTAGATCATGCGGCCCTGGCCGAGTTCTTCGAACACGGTGTCGAGCAGGTTTTCGCCCACCGCGAAACAGCCCTGGCTGCGGCCCAGCTTGCCCCATTTGTCGATCATGTCGGCATTGGCGTACCAGGCGCCATGAACGACAATGGCGCGATCGCGCGCATTGTTGTTGGTGTCATCGAGCCCGTCGAGCCGCTGCGAGCGATCATGCTTGCCGACATAATATTCGGCGGTCAGATACGCACCTTCGCTGGTCGCATTCGATCCCGGGACGTTGGAAAAGCGCTGGAGCCAGCCGGTATGGTCCGGGTCCGAGCCGCTGCCATGCGAGACAAAATAGGACGAAACATTGCCGCTGCCCAGCGTCAGCACATGGAGGCGCCGCGTCGCGGAATGCTCCTCGAAATCGACGATCGCGAGCTTGTCGTGATTGGGGATGCGCATCGAATGGCGGTCGAGCGCGGCCAGGGCGCGTTCGAACAGGTCCTGACGCACGCCGTTGGGCGCCGTCGGGCGCTGGACGACCAGGTCCGGGACCATCGGCGCCGGCGGCAGTGGCTTGGGCGTAGGGATCATCGGCGCGCTCGCCAGTTGCGCCGTGCGCGAGGCGCAGGCCGAGACCGCGGCGCCGCCGGCCATCACCAGGGCCGATCGCAACATTGCCCGGCGCGTCCGCACCGTATCGAAACGCTTACTCATCTTGTCTTCTTGCCCGTTTGTATGTTCCCGCATGGCGACCTTATACCAAAGATCGCGGCGAATATTTCCTGAACCTGTGTCCCAAAGGCCACGGTTCGGCGCAACGGATGCTCACTTCGCCGACTTTGACCGATTTTGCCGGAACCTGCAGCCCCGGTTCGATCCCTTCCGGGTTCCACCGGAGGGCGACTCCGCCGCAATGGCACCAATTGCGGTTTTCGGCGTTAAATGGTTAACGAATTATGGATGTGCGGCCTTTTCGGGGGTACACCGGGGAAATGGAGACTGCATCGATGGCGTTGGCGGGCCTGCGTCGATTGGGGATCATGGCGATTGCGGCGGCGGCGCTTTTCGGGGCGCCCGCATCGGCGCAGCTGCTTGCGGCCAACGATACGCGTTCCGACGTGCCCACCGCCGATGCGATCGCGGCGCTGCGCCCCGGCCAGTATCGCTGGTATGACAGTGGGTTCGAACGGATTTCGGCGCGCGTCGACGATCGCATCACGGCCACCGTCAGCATCCCGGAGCAGCGCATCTATGTCTATCGCGGCGGATTGTTGATCGGCGTCAGCACGGTATCTACTGGCATGGCCGGCCACGAAACGCCGACCGGCGAATATCCCATCTTGCAAAAGGCGGAGTTTCACCGCTCGAACATCTACAGCAATGCCCCGATGCCCTTCATGCAGCGGCTGACCTGGGACGGTATCGCGCTGCACGCCGGGCATAATCCCGGGCGTCCCGCCTCGCATGGCTGCATCCGGCTGCCGCGCGAATTCGCGCGCAAGCTGTTCCGCCTGACCGAGCGAGGAACCGTTGTCACTGTCACCGACCGGACGATCGTCGATCCCGGCGGCATGTGGGCACCGCCGATCACGGTCGACGGGCATGTCGGCGGCGAGGCCTTCAACGTGGTCGTCGCCGAAAATGAAAGCTGGCCGGCCCCCGCACCGATGGGTGGGCGCTGGAAACCGGGCGGGGATACGCAGTCGCTCCGCCGCGACGGGCGCGAAGGCATGGTTCCCGGCAAATAATTCCCGCCCAGGAAGGCGCATGACTGCCGAAATCGCTTGCCGTCCCCCGCACCGGCTGCGCTATGGCACGCGGCGATGGTGATGCGATTTGAAATGGCGCGCGACGCGCTGATCGCGGTTGGCCAGCGGCTCGATTCGCGCGGCTGGGCTCCGGCTACTTCGGGCAATTATTCTGTGCGCCTCGATGACGGCAGCTTCGCCGTCACGGTTTCCGGGCGGCACAAGGGGCGGCTCGACGCCGGCGGAATCATGCGCGTCGACGCCGAGGGCAGGGCATTGACCGAAGGCAAGCCATCTGCCGAAACCGCGCTGCACCTGGCGATCTATCGCGCCTTTCCCGGGGCCAATGCCGTGCTTCACGGCCATTCCCCGCAATCGGTGGGCCTGTCCCGCGCGGTCGCCGACGCCGGCCATTGGACGTTTCGCGGGCACGAGATGCTGAAAGCCTTTCCCGGCATCGACACGCACGAAGCCGAGGTCCGGCTGCCGATCGTCGACAACAGCCAGAACATGGCAGCGATCGAATCGGCGATCGCTCCGGCGCTGTCGCTGCCTGATGCCGCTCCGGCCTATCTCATTCGCAGTCATGGCCTGTATAGCTGGGGCAGGGATCTGGACGAGGCCGAGCGCGTCCTCGAGGCGACCGAATGGCTGATTGCCGCCGAACTCGCAGAATGCGGTTTCAGAAAGGGATTCGACGCATGACTCAGCTTCGTATCTACGATGCCGCCGCGCCGGAGGCGCCGCTGCTCGACACGACCAACCCTGGAGAGATCGCCAGCAAGCTGCGCGACCTGGGCGTCCGGTTCGAACAATGGGGTACGCGCGACTTGCCGGCCGACGCCGATCAGGACGCGGTGCTTTCTGCCTATGCTCCCGAAATCGGCGGGCTGAAAGCCGACAAGGGCTATCAGTCGGTCGACGTCATCCGCATGGTGCCGGACCATCCCGAAAAGGACGCGCTGCGGAGCAAATTCCTCTCCGAACACCGCCATTCGGAGGACGAAGTCCGCTTTTTCGTGGAAGGCGAGGGGCTGTTCACGCTGCGCACCGACGACACTGTCTATGCGATGCTGTGTGAAGCAGGCGATCTCATCTCGGTCCCCGCGGGCATGCGCCACTGGTTCGACATGGGGCCGACGCCGCGCTTCACTGCGATCCGCCTGTTCACCAACCCCGACGGATGGGTCGCCAAATTCACCGGCGACACGATCGCCGACCGCTTTCCCCGGCACGCGCCGGCGGCGGCCTGACCATCCTCCCCGAAACGGAGAGGAAGGAACTTCCGTGACTCCCAAAGCCATCCTCCTCGACATCGAAGGGACGACGAGCAGCATCGCCTTCGTCGCCGATGTCCTCTTCCCCTATGCGCGGCAGCATCTGCCCGCCTATGTCGCCGCCAATCGCGAAGCCGTGGCGCCGATCCTTGCGGACGTGCCGGGTGAAGATCCGGTCGCCACGCTGATCGGCTGGATCGACGCCGACGCCAAGGAAACCCCGCTAAAGACGTTGCAGGGGATGATCTGGGACGCGGGCTATCGCGACGGCACGCTCAAGGGTCATGTCTATCCCGACACGCCGCAGGCGCTCGCCCGTTGGAACGCGGCCGGCATCCCCGTCCATATCTACAGCTCGGGCTCGGTCGCCGCGCAGAAGCTGATCTTCGGTTTCAGCGAGGCAGGCGACCTGACGCCGTTCCTGTCGGGCTATTTCGACACCACCACCGGCCCCAAGCGCGAAGCGGCCTCCTACACGAAGATCGCCGACGCGCTTGGCCTGGCGCCCGGCGACATCCTGTTCGTTTCCGACATGCAGCCCGAGATCGACGCCGCCAAGGCCGCCGGGGTTCAGGCGCTGCTGATCGATCGCGAAGGGCAGGGCGGCGACGTGCATTCGCTGGCGGAGGTGCTGCCGTGATCCTGCAAGGCGAATATACCCGCTCGATCATGCGCACGCAGGATGGGAAGGGCGCACGCATCCTCGATCAGCGCCAGCTTCCCTGGGAAGTCCGCTGGGTCGAACTGCGCGACATGGAGGCGGCGGCGATCGCGATCCGCGAAATGTGGACGCGCGGCGCGCCGATGGTCGGGGCGACGGCCGCCTATGGGCTGGCGATGGCGCTTGCCGAAGACCCGTCGGACGAAAGCCTGCTCGCCGCGCGCGACTATCTGTTCCACACCCGCCCGACGGCAGTGAATCTGCGCTGGGCGCTCGATGAAGTCGCGAAGACGGTCGGCCCGCTGCCGCCCGCCGAACGCGCCCAGGCCGCCTTCGCCCGTGCCGATGCGATCTGCGACGAAGATGTCGAGCTGTGCCGCGCGATCGGCGAAAGCGGTCTCCAGTTGCTCCGCGATCTGCACGCCAGGCACCCAGACCGCCCGATCAACATCCTGACGCATTGCAATGCCGGCTGGCTCGCCACGGTCGATTACGGCACTGCCACCGCGCCCATCTATCTCGCGCATGACGAAGGCATTCCGGTTCATGTCTGGGTCGACGAAACCCGCCCGCGCAATCAGGGCGCGCTGCTCACCGCGTTCGAGCTGCGCAATCACGGCGTCCCGCACACGGTGATCGCTGACAATGCCGGCGGCCTCCTGATGATGCAGGGCAAGGTCGACGCGGTGATCGTCGGCACCGATCGCGTGACGGCGAACGGCGATGTCTGCAACAAGATCGGGACGTATCTGAAGGCGCTTGCCGCGCACGACAATGACGTACCCTTCTACGTCGCGCTGCCCTATACGACGTTCGACGCTGACACGCCGAGCGGTGATGCCATTCCGATCGAGGAACGCGCCGGCGAGGAACTGACTCAGGCGACCGGCCCCGCCGGGGACGGCACGATCACGACCATCCGCCTGACGCAGTCGCCCGCCGCCAATCCGGCATTCGATGTCACACCCGCTCGGTTGGTCACTGCCTATATCACGGAAAAAGGCGTGCTCGACCGAATCGGCGACTGACCTTCCCCTCGCTCCCGGCGAGGGAGCGGAAAATTCCGGGATGCCCCCTCGCATTCGCCCCCTCGGCCATGCTTAGGTCGTAAAGGCGGGATAGCGGGTCCTCGGGGGAGGATGGTCCGGGCGAAAAGCTCCGCGTTGATCACTAGGGAAGACAGGCACTTCATGGCTTTCGCCGCGCCGCGCGTGGACACGGAAAAGATGCGGCTATGGCTGCGGGTTCGCGGGCCAGCGCTGCTGCTGGCGCTGATCGTCGAAATCCTGCTGGCGCTGCTGCTGCTGACCATCGTTCCGCAGTTCCTCGATCCCGAGGAGGAATCGGCGATGAGCCTGTTCGACGTCAGCTCGCAGGGCACAGCGCCGCCCGAAGTCGATCCCGGCGACAGCGAGGATGCGCGCCCGGAGGAACCGGCGGAGGAACAGCCCGAGCCCCGGCCGGTCGAACAACCGCCGCAGCCGCAACAGCCACAGCCGACGCGCGAAGCCCCCTCGGAACGGCCGGTGCCCAACTTCATTCCGATGTCGCGCGACGAGATGGCGATGGTGGACGACAGCATGCAGCGCCGCCCGGCCGAACGGCAGTCGACACAGCCATCGCGGCCGTCGCGCACCTATGGCCCGGTCGATCCCGGCGTCCCCGGTCAGCGGCCCGATACGCCGGTGGTCGGCACCGCGCCGGACGGATCGCCGCTCTATGCCGCCGAATGGTATCGTCGGCCCGAACAGCGGATGATGGCCGATTATCTCTCGGTCGTGAGTGGCGAAGCCGTGGCGTTGATCAGTTGCCGGACAGTGCCGGACTATCGGGTGGAGGATTGCGTGCTTCAGTATGAATCACCCAAAGGGTCGGGCATGGGGCAGGCGGTGCTGGCGATGGCGTTCAAGTTCCGCGTCCGCCCCGCGCGCAAGGACGGCAAGGAGCAGGTCGGAAGCTGGGTCCGCATCCGCATTACCAAGCGTATCAACGGCACCGGCTGGAACTAGGCCGGCGCGCGCAGCCGTGCCATCCGCTCCAGCGCCGCGTCGAGCGTCTCGTCCGCCTTGGCGAAGCAAAGCCGCACGACATTGGTGACGGCGTCCTGCGCGTAAAAGGCCGATACCGGAATCGCCGCGACGCCGGCTTCGTCGAGCAGGCGGTTACAGAAATCCACGTCGCCTTCATCGATGCCGCTCGCGGTCAGATCGATCGACAGGAAATAGGTCGCGGCGCTCGGCAACGTCACCAGGCCGAGCGTTTCGAGCCCGTTCTTCAGCCGGTCGCGCGATCGCTGGAACCCGGCGCTGGCGCGCTGCACCCAGTCATCTTGCGTATTTAATCCGTGCGCGACCGCCCATTGCAGATTGGGTGGTGTGGTGAAGGTGAGGAACTGGTGCGCCTTGGCGAGCCCGCGCAGCAATTGCGGCGCTGCGCACATCCAGCCGACTTTCCATCCCGTCAGCGCAAAGATCTTGCCCGCGCTGCCGATCTTCACGGTCCGTTCGCGCATGCCGGGAAAGCCGATCAGCGGCAGATGTCGTGCGCCGTCGAAGGTCACATGTTCCCACACTTCATCGCACACCGCGATCAGATCGTGCGACACACAAAAGTCGGCGAGCAGCGCCAGTTCTCCGGCGCTTGCCATCGTCGCGGCGGGATTGAGCGGGTTGTTGAACAGCACCAGCCGCGTCCTCTCGGTCACCGCCGCCTCCAGCGCTTCGGCGGTGATCCGCCACTCTGGCGGTTCGAGCCGGACGAAACGCGGTACGCCGCCCGCGCGCTCGATCAGCGGCACATAGGCGTCGTAGAGCGGCTGGAAACAGAGCACTTCGTCGCCGGGCGTGATCAGCGCGAGCAATGCAGCGGCCAGCGCCTCGGTCGCGCCGGAGGTGACCACCACTTCCTCTGCCGTCAGATTGAGTCCCTGATGCCGCGCATAGTGATCGGCAACGGCCTCGCGGAGTTCGGGGATGCCGATCATCGGGGGATACTGATTCGATCGTTGCGTCAGCGCCTCGGCGGCGGTGTGAAGCACCGCTTCGGGACCGGTGCCGTCCGGGAAGCCCTGACCCAGATTGACGGCGCCGCTCGCGCGGGCGCGCGCCGACATGGCTTCGAAAATGGTCGTTCCCATCGCTGCGTATATCGGATTCATGGTGCGCGCTTGTGCCCTGCGCGGACGGGCCGTGCCAAGCCGTTTCGCGCGGGGCTTTCGTTTCGCGTGCGGTTTTGGCAACTCAGGGGCGCGCTGCACGTTGGGTTTTGTGCAGCAAGGGAAAGTTATGACGAAAAAGCCACCCGTACCCGAAGAGAACAAGTCGCCCTATCCGATCGAGGAGCCGCCGCACGACGATGTCGGCGATACCGAGGCGAAGGAAAAGGAAGCCGCCCGCTCGCGCAAATGGATCGCGGCGGGCGCTGCGGTAGGCATCGGTTCGGCCGCGTTGGCCGGCGCGCTGCTCTATGGCCGCAGCAAAGGCAAGAAGGACAAGGCCTGAACCATCTCGGGCGGCTGGTGATGCTGTCGCCGGCCGCCCGGTGCGCTCAGCCGTGGTTTCCGCATTTCTGCTGCGTGCGCCAATCGACGTCGAGCGGCGGCATCGCCATATAGCGGTCGGTCGATTGTTCGCAGTGGCGGATGCGGATTTCCTGATAATTCGCCAGCGTCAGCGATTTTTTCGACGCGGCCTCCAGCCCTTCCTGCTGGAGCATCAGATTGTCGGTATCCTGGTCGAGGATGCCGCCGAAGCCGGGGTCCATTCCTTCGGCCTCGGTGAACGACTGATCGTCCCCCAGCACCTGCATCTCGGCGGTTTCGAAATCGCTGCCGTCGCTCGGCTTGGGGCGCAGGAAGAACACTTCCATCGTGCTCTTGCGATGGTCGAATCGGTCGGGAAGGAAGCGATAGACCATCGGCAGCGACACGCCGGGGAAGACGAACAGGTTCGGATAGACGCTGTAGCTGAAGCAATCGAGCAGCTCGGAGTCCGACACGTCCTTCAAATCGACGTGATTGGCTTCCTCGAATGTCTTGCGGAACAGCTTGGCCATCGCCGCGCGCGCCGTCTCGCCTTCGCCGAGCTTGCGTTCGGAGCCTTCGAGCGCGCTCGGATCGCCGATCACGAACTGTTCAAACACGTCCTGCTCGGTAACTTCGCCATAGAGGTGCGGGCTGACCACGCCGAGCGTCGAGATGAAGCGATTCACATGGTCGCCGAACGTATCGTATTGCGAATTGACGTCGCCGTTCGAGGGGCAGACCTGCGGATGCGTGGCGAGCACGTGATAGGCTTCGTGGAAGGCTTCCTGATTGAGCTTCCAGTTCGCTGGAATGCGCTTCTTGACGTGACAGAAGACATAGCGGTCCTCGAGCTTCCACGCTTCGAAATGCTTCATCGCCTCGGGCCCGATATAGTCGGCGAGGCTCGGCGAATCCGGGTCCATGTTGACGAAGACGAACCCGCCCAGCGTTTCGACCTTCGCCTGCGGCAGCGACAGGTCTTCCTTCTTGGCATGCGGGAAATCCCAGTCGCACAGCACCGTCTTGCAGCTGCCGTCGATATTCCAGCTCCACGCATGGAAGGGACATTTGAATTCGGTCGCACGCCCTTCGGTGCCGCTGTGGCGCAGCTTGGTGCCGCGATGGAGGCACGAGTTGAAATAGGCGCGGATATCGTTCTCGCCGACGCGCGTGACGATCAGGCTGTAGGGGCCGACGTCATAGACATAATAATCGCCGACTTCGGGGATATGCTCCTCGCGGCAGGCGAATTGCCAGGTGCGCGGCCACATCCGCTCGACCTCGGCCTGGGCATAATCGGCGCTGGTATAGCGCTCCGCCGAAACATCCTCGTCGCCGAGAAAGGTATAGCTTTCGGTGCGGACCCATTCGGGCGCGGGCACCGCGTCGTCGGCGATGATTTCCTGCGTGCTCACCGCCGGGCAGCGCGCGGCGCCGGGCTGAAGTGCATCCTGCGATTTGGGATCGGAATAGTTCATGGCTTGGCTCTCCTGGATTCAGGCGGCGGCGCGGCGTTCCTGCGGCGCGCCTGCGGCGTTCTTGTGAATGACTCCGTCCTTCATGATCAGGACGAGGCGATCGGCATCGGTGAGGATCGAAGGGTCGGCGAGCGGATCGCCGTCGACGAGCAGCATGTCGGCGAGCGCGCCTTGGGTGAGCGTGCCGAGCGACCCGTCCGCCTTCATCGCCAGCCCGCCGTTGCGCGTCGCGCAGACCAGCGCGCCGGCGGGCGAATAGCCGAAGAAATCGACGAAATGCTTCACGTCGCGGGCGTTGGTCCCCTGCGGGTTCCAGGCGATGCCATAATCGCCGCCGATCAGATGGCGGATGCCGCGCTTGCGCAGCGCGCTGTGCGTTTCCGCCGCGCAATCGACCAGCTCGTCGATCCTGAGCGAGTGTGCCACTTCGGGCGTGATCCCCCAGTCCGACGCTTCGTGGAGCATCGTGTAGAGCAGCCCGAAGGTCGGCGTGACGAAGATGCGGTCCTTCTGCGCCTCGAGCATGTCGAGCATTTCCTCGTCGGAATATTCGAGGTGGTAGAACATGTCGACGCCGGCGCGCGCGCACATCTTGGTGCCTTCGATCGAGCGGCTGTGCGCGTTGACCATCTTGCCATAGGCATGCGCGGTGCGGCACGCCATTTCGACTTCCTCATAGGCCATCGGCGTGCAATCGCCCGGCGTGCCGGGGTAAAAGGGGTCGCCCGAGACATCGAGCTTGATGTTGTCGACGCCTTCGCGGCACTGCAGCCGCACCGCCTTGCGCATTTCCTCGGGTCCGTCGATCAGCATCGAGGGGCCGAGCCGCGGATCGTGCAGCTTGCCTTCGTCGCCCATCGCGCCGGTGACAGAGATTTCGACGCCCGCGGCGCGGATGCGCGGGCCGACCAGCCGCCCCGCCTCGACCTCGTTGCGCACCGCCACGGCGAGCCGCAGCTTGGCCTCCGACGCGCTATAAACGCTGGTGAAGCCGTGATCGAACAGCAATTTCGCGTTGCGCGCGGTCGCCAGCGTCTGTTCCTCGGGCGGCGGGATCATCAGCCCTTCGGTGGCGGTGATGTTGTCGAACGACATGTGGCCATGCCCTTCGGTCATGCCGGGCATCAGAAACATGCCCGAACCGTCGATCACCTGCGCGTCGCCGGCATCGATCGATCCGGGCGCGCGCGAGACGGCGGCAATGGAATTTCCCTCGACCAGCAGGTCGGCGACAAAGGCGTCCTCGTCCGTTGCGGGGAACAGACGCGCGCCCGCAATCAGCGTCTTGGTCATGGTGCTCGATCCTCTCCCGGGCGGTCTTGGCCTGCCCGATATCGAGAGTATCCGGTGCGTTCGGCGCCGCGCTTTTGACTCAAATCAAGCGCAAGGGACGCGAAATCGCTGCGTGCATGACTGTTTCTGCGCTCGATTTTGTCCCGGCAGGAACTGGATCGCGCGGCAGCTGTAAGAAGCTGGGGGATGCGCTCGGGCGGGTGAGCGCGACGAGCAATGACATGAGCGGCACAGCGCGCATCATGATCTTTCAATAGGTGATCTTATGAAGCTAATCTACATTTCGCTGATTGGGATCGGCCTCTCGATCCTTGGCATAACCCTCTCAAACAACAAGAGCATAGATACCGTCTTTGGCGGGTTGTTTATTGCCTCCATGCTGGCCTTGTGGATTTTTTCCTTTGGCCGATTGGCGCGAAAGCCTCGAAAATAGGTCTCTCAATGGCCGGGGTCAGCGTGATCCGGGAATTCCAGGGATGGTATACTTAATTGGTCGATATCACATGCCCACGAAACGGGTTTAGGACACCCCTAACCACCTCACCCTTCAGGATGCTATCCGACTTGGTGGGTGACGCGGGGAAATGGCGCGCCCGGCTGGATTCGAACCAGCGGCCACAAGCTTAGAAGGCTCGTGCTCTATCCAACTGAGCTACGGGCGCGCACCGGGCGCTCCTTAGCGTGGATTGCGCACAGGCGGAACCGCGATCATAGTCGCGGGCCATGAGCGATCCGCACCGCCCCGCGCATATCCGCGCCCGCGAAATCACCGGGAGCCATTTCCGCTATTTCGATTTCGTGATGGCCGCGTTTGTCGTGATCCTCGTCCTGTCGAACGTGATCGGTGCGGGGAAGGTGGCGCAGATCTGGCTGCCGGGAGTCGGATACTGGCCGTTCGGCGCGGGCATCCTGTTCTTCCCGGTCTCCTATGTGATCGGCGACGTGCTCACCGAAGTCTATGGCTATGCGCGTGCGCGCCGCGTGATCTGGGCCGGGTTCGCCGCGGTGCTGTTCATGGCGTTCATGAGCTGGATCGTCGTCGAACTGCCGCCTGCGCCCGACTGGGAAAACCAGGCGGCGTATGAAGTGATTTTCGGCCAGGTGCCGCGCATCGTCTTCGCATCGATGATCGCCTTCTGGTGCGGCGAATTCGTCAACAGCTTCGTCATGGCGAAGATGAAGGTGTGGACGCAGGGCAAGCATCTCTGGATGCGCACGATCGGCTCGACCATCGCGGGGCAGGGCGTCGACAGCCTGATCTTCTATCCCGCCGCCTTTCTCTATGCCGAAGGCTGGACGAACGAACTGGTGCTCACCGTGCTGGTGACGCAATGGGTGCTCAAGGTGTCGTGGGAAGCGATCCTGACGCCGTTCACCTATCTCGTCGTCGGCTTTCTGAAGCGGCGCGAAGGGCTCGACGTCTATGACGAAGGGACGAATTTCACGCCGTTCAGCGCCCGCGTCTGACCGGGCGCGCAACCCGCATTTGATTCAGCGCAACGGCGGCAATGTTGATCTGGATTATTCCGGCATGGCCTCGGATCGAGGCAGGGCCCGGACCAGGCACCATTCCCGCATCGGTTCGAGTGGCCCGGTGGCCGGCGCTCGCTCGGGGGAGGGGTGTCGGCCGCCTCTGCGGGTTCAGGCGACGGCCTGCAGCAGCCCTTCGAACAAGCGACGCCCATCCATGCCGCCATGCGCGGCTTCGATGCGGCGTTCGGGGTGCGGCATCATGCCGAGGACATTGCCTGCCTTGTTCAGCACGCCCGCGATCGAACGTGCCGATCCGTTGACGTTGCCGGTATAGCGGAAGGCGACGCGGCCCTCGCCTTCGATACGGTCAAGCGTTTCGGCGTCGGCGAAATAATTGCCGTCGTGATGCGCCACCGGGATCGTCAGCGTTTCGCCGGCCGAATAGGCGCTCGTGAAGATCGACTGGCTGTTCTCGACCGTCAGTTCGACGTCGCGGCACACGAAGTTGAGCGCTTCGTTGCGCATCAGCGCGCCGGGGAGCAGCCCGGTCTCGGTCAGCACCTGAAATCCGTTGCAGATGCCGATCACCGGTGTTCCGCGATTGGCCGCGTCGACCACCGCGCGGACAATCGGGCTGCGGGCCGCGATCGCGCCGCAGCGCAGATAATCGCCATAGGAAAAGCCGCCGGGCAGCGCGATGACGCCGAGCCCCTCGGGAAGCTCGCTTTCTCCGTGCCACACCATCGCCGGTTTGGTGCCCGTCACCGACTCCAGTGCGACGGCGATGTCGCGGTCGCAATTCGATCCGGGGAAGACGATGACGGCGGTCTTCACGCCTTCTCCACCCGGTAATTCTCGATCACGGTATTGGCGAGCAGCTTGCGGCACATCTCGTCAATCTGATCGTCGGTGGTCGTATCGGCGACTTCGAGTTCGAAGATCTTGCCGGCACGGACATCGCTGACGCCGTCGAAGCCGAGCGAGCCCAGCGCATGCTGGATCGCCTTGCCCTGCGGGTCGAGCACGCCGTTCTTGAGCGTCACGATGATGCGGAGTTTCATGCCGCGAGCCTATGGCTCCCCCGGCGCCGGATCGCAAGGCGGAGTTGCGGGAGCGGGGTGGCTTTTTCGCGAGTGGCCAGTCCCGACATCCGTTTGCACTGAGCCTGTCGAAGCGCTGTTCTACTCTTTCGCCACGCTGGGAAGAAGCAGAAGGGCACTTCGACAGGCTGAGTGCAAACGGTGGTGTATTGTGGGGAGGTAGCTCTCAGCTGCCCTTGCGCTGGCGATGCTTTTCGAGGTCGAGCACCGTCGAATCGGCGCCTTCGGGAAGCAGGCCCAGGCGGCGCGCAACTTCCTGATAGGCTTCGACTTCGCCGCCCAGATCGCGACGAAACCGGTCCTTGTCGAGCTTCTCGCCCGAGGCCATGTCCCACAGCCGGCAGCCATCGGGGCTGATTTCGTCGGCCAGGATGATCCGGCTGAAATCATTGTCGAAAATGCGCCCGAATTCGAGCTTGAAGTCGACCAGCCGGATGCCGATCCCGGCGAACAGCCCCGACAGGAAGTCGTTCACGCGAATCGCCATGTCGGCCATGTCATGCAGTTCGTCCTGGCTCGCCCAGCCGAAGCACAGGATATGCTCGTCGGTGACCATCGGATCGCCGAGCGCATCGTCCTTGAAATAATATTCGACGATCGTGCGGGGCAGGGGCGTACCTTCCTCGATGCCCAGCCGCTTCGCCAGCGACCCGGCGACGACGTTGCGCACGACGACTTCGACCGGCACGATCTCGACCTGCCGGATCAGCTGCTCGCGCATGTTGAGGCGACGAATGAAATGCGTCGGGACGCCGATCCCCTGCAGCAGCGTGAAGACATGCTCGCTGATGCGATTGTTCAGAACGCCCTTGCCGTTGATCGTGCCCTTTTTCTGGGCATTGAACGCCGTCGCGTCGTCCTTGAAATACTGAATCAGCGTGCCGGGCTCGGGACCCTCGTAGAGGATCTTGGCCTTGCCCTCGTAGATCTGGCGGCGGCGAGCCATCGTGGCGAATACCCCTGAAAATGATCCGCCCCGGCGACGCGATTTGCCAGCGCCGGCCGGGGCCTGAAAGGCCAAAGCCTATAGCCAAGCCCCGGGGGCGGCGCAATCAGCCTTCGGTGTGGGCTTCCCTTAAGATTAGAAAAAGGCCTTGAGAGGAGGATGGGCAGATAAAGAGTAGGTCAGTCGCTGCTACAGCCCTGATGAGCGTAGCAATCGAAAGACAAGATTGAGGGGACTCGAATTCTGCGCTTTCCCTTCAAGTTCATGACCGCCGTGCCCGTGCAGGGCAGTTGATTTGTCCGTTTTTGGTCTCAGCTGGCGATAACTTTCGCTTCCGAATGATTACATTTATAAAACATAGATAAGTAACATAAAATATTTCTAATGATAAATTAGCGAATTCGGGTGAAATCGTGGTTCACAGTCCAAAAATATCTTTATAATAAAGTATCTTTAATTGATGATATAGACTAGTGCAGTTCCAAATCAAAAATATGAAAGCAAAGAACTTCCATAAAATAGAAAACGCCGCTTTTTTATTATTTCTGAACCACCTGACGGCGAAATACAATACTGCAAATCCCGCAGAGGCTAAAATCAATATCGTCCATATACTGACCTTGAGGAGGATTCTCAGCAGTGGCCCGAAATCTACCGACGCTCCCGCTGGCACAAAGCCGCCACCAGAATCCCTTGCTCGCTGATTGGCGTGCATCTGGGAAAGCGAATCTTGCGTATGCCTCTCAGCAGTTCCGGCCTTCCAACTTAGCGGGTTGCCTCCATGGGGACATTTTTGACCGTTGAGCCCTGCACGATAAGATGAGTCCCTCACTCTTGCCCCCCTAAAATTATCCGATTTCTGTCACCGTTTAAGCTAGCCAACTGGTCCCGGAAGCAAGATATATTTCAGTTTCTTGATAAAGCTCATAGCCCAATTTGACAGCGAAACATTGCAACTGGTGGCAATGGAACACATCGGGTCACAGGCACTAAACGCATGGCGTCCCCTAAGAGCCACCATGCCGCGCCTAGTCCTCATCCTCGTCGTCGCGGGCGAACCAGCGCTGGATCAGATTGCCGCGATCGTCGGGGTCTTCTTCCACCGGCACGGCATTGGGCGCCGGATCGTGGACGGGTGCGGGTTCCGCTGCCGCCTCGGTGCGGTGGATGATCCAGCGCAGGATGAAGACGAGGATGAACAGCGCGATCACCCAGGGGCCGAACGCTGCGAGCAGCTGCGCCAGCCGGGCAAGCGAATCCTGCAGCGTTTCGCCGGCCGATTTCAGATCGGCCTTGCCGTTGCCGAGCACCGTCATCGGGCCGCTCGATTCATAGGTGATCAGCACCGGTGCCGTGGCGAAGCTGGTGTTGCTCTCACCATCGACGCGTTCGATCGTGTCGAGCGCCGCGCGAATCGCCTCTGCATCGGCCTGCGCTTCGGCATCGTCGGGTTTCGATTCGGCTTCGCTCAGCGCGCGCTGCAGCCGCTCGGTCGTGCTCGCCTGCCGTGATATGCCGGCTTCGCCGGACATCACCTGCGTATCGAGCAGGACCCCGTCGGATTCCATCACCGATTGTGTCACTTCATCGCCGAAACCGCGCGCGATGGTGGGATCGATCTTGAGCGTCAGGACCGCCGAAACCTTTGACGCGTCCTCGACCGAGTAGCGCATCGCCAGCACTTCGCAACGGCGGTTTTCCGCCAGTTGCCGACATGCGTCCTCATTGCTTTCGACGACCTGCTTGATGGCGTCGCCGGGCAGGCGGAAGGCATAGCGATAGTCGAACGGCGTCCCCGTGGCGGCAAAGGCTGCTGCTGCTTCGCGCGTCGCCAGATCAGGCTTGTCGCCTTTCTTGTTTCCGTTGCCGGAATCACATCCGGCCAGCATCGCCATTGCGGCGAAGGCAGCCAGGCAAGCCGTGAAGCGCATTCGGTCCTCCCTCGTCGCCGAAGCAAATAGCGAATATTTGGTTAATCCCCAACTCCACACCCGCCGGGCTGTTCCGATTCGGGAACGATTTTGATCGGCCGCCATCCGACGGAAGCGCGCCGGGCGATTCGGCGTCGCAACGAAACCTGTGCGGAGGTGTGTTGTCATGGCAATACGGTAAACCGGTTCATGCCATCTCGCAACGCACGCAAGCCGCTGCTATCGGAGAGGCAATGGCACTCGACCTCGAAACCCCCGAACCTTCCGACGTCCCCTTCGATACTGCGCTTTCCGAGCGCTATCTGGTCTATGCGCTGTCGACGATCACCGCGCGCTCGCTGCCCGATGTTCGCGACGGGCTGAAGCCGGTGCATCGCCGCCTCTTATGGGCGATGCGGTTGCTACGGCTCGATCCGGCGAGCGGATACAAGAAGTGCGCGCGCGTCGTCGGCGACGTCATCGGCAAATACCATCCGCATGGCGACCAGTCGGTCTATGATGCGATGGTGCGCCTCGCCCAGTCGTTCGCGCTGCGCTATCCGCTGGTCGACGGGCAGGGGAATTTCGGCAATATCGACGGCGATAACGCCGCCGCCTATCGTTACACCGAAGCGCGGCTGACTCAGGTCGCGATCGACCTGATGGAAGGCCTCGACGAGGAGGCCGCCGATTTCCGCCCGACCTATAACGGCGAGGAGCAGGAGCCCGAATTGTTTCCGGGCATGTTCCCCAATCTGCTCGCCAACGGCGCCGCCGGTATCGCCGTCGGCATGGCGACGAGCATTCCGCCGCACAATGCCGCCGAAATCTACAGCGCCGCGATCCACCTGGTCGATCAGCCCGATGCAGATGATGCGGCGATTCTGGAGCATGTCTCCGGTCCCGATTTCCCGACCGGCGGCACCGTGGTCGACAGTCCTGCCGCGATCGCCGAGGCCTATCGCACCGGGCGCGGCAGCTTCCGCGTGCGCGCCAAATGGCATCAGGAGGATCTGGGGCGTGGCACCTGGGTCGCAGTGATCACCGAAATTCCGTACGGCGTTCAGAAGGGCAAGCTGATCGAGCAGATCGCCGCGCTGATCAACGACAAGAAGCTGCCGATCCTCGCCGATGTTCGCGACGAAAGCGCCGAGGACATCCGCATCGTCCTCGAACCGCGCAGCCGCACCGTTGATATCGACACGCTGATGGAAAGCCTGTTCCGCCTGTCGGAGCTGGAGAGCCGTTTCTCGCTCAATCTCAATGTGCTCGACCGCAACCGCACGCCGCGCGTGATGAGCCTGCGCGACGCGATCGCGGCGTGGAAGGATCATCAGGCGGACGTGCTGGTGCGCCGCTCGCAGCATCGCCTGAACAAGATCATCGACCGGCTCGAACTGGTAGCGGGCTATATCATCGCGTTCCTCAATCTCGATCGGGTGATCGAGATCATCCGCTATGAGGACGAGCCCAAGGCGGTGATGATCGCCGAATTCGAGCTGACCGATCGTCAGGCCGAGGCGATCCTCAACATGCGGCTGCGTAGCCTTCGCAAGCTGGAGGAAATGGAGCTGCGCAAGGAGCATGACGCGCTGGAAAAGGAAAAGGCGGAGATCGAGCAATTGCTCGATTCGCCCGCCCGCCAGCGCACGCGGCTGAAGCGCGACCTCAAGAAGATGATGGACCGTTATGGCGCCGAGACCGAGCTGGGCAGGCGCCGCACCGTCATCGAGGAAGCCGGCCCGACTCGCGAAATCCCGCTCGACGCGATGATCGAGAAGGAGCCGATCACGGTCATCCTGTCGCAGCGTGGCTGGATCCGCGCGATGAAGGGGCATGTCGATCTCTCCGCCGCCGATACGCTCAAGTTCAAGGAAGGCGACGGTCCGATGTTCGCATTCCATGCACAGACGACCGACAAGCTGCTGCTCGCTGCCGACAATGGCCGTTTCTATACACTGGGCGCCGACAAGCTGCCCGGCGGGCGCGGTTTCGGCGAGCCGGTGCGGCTGATGATCGACCTGGAAGGGGAGCGCGGCATCGTCGCGCTGCTCCCCGCGAGCGCGGCCGAGAAGCTGCTCGTGGCCGCGAGCGACGGGCGCGGCTTCGTGGTCAAGGCAGCCGACGTCACTGCCGAAACGCGCAAGGGCAAGCAGATCGTCAATCCGCGCGCCGGGGCCCGGCTGCTGCGGGTTCACCCGATCGCGCCGCAGGACGACGCCGTCGCGGTGATCGGCGACAATCGCAAGCTGCTGGTCTTCTCGCTTCCCGAAGTCGCCGAACTGGCGCGCGGGCAGGGGGTTCAGCTCCAGCGCTATCGCGAGGGCGGGCTGGCCGATGTCACGACGTTCCGAATGGAGGACGGGCTGCGCTGGCGCATGGGGGGCGAAAGCGAGCGCTATCGCAGCGAAAGCGACCTTACCCAATGGCGCGCCGCGCGGGGCGCCGCGGGACGCATGCCTCCGACCGGATTTCCGCGGGACAACCGCTTCTGAGCAATCGGGAAACTGTAATTTTCCATCACTGCGGTTCAGGGGCTTTTAACCATTCTGCTCTAGCGCCTGCAATCGATGGTGCCCGAAAAAGCTCGGCCGGCGATCGCCGCCCAGGACCTGGATGAAAATCCAGATCGGACAATTGTATTCGGGCCCCATGCGTCGGCACGCGACCTTGATCTGCTGCCGGTGCCCGCCGCCATCGTCGAATTGACCGGCAAGAATTTCAACTTCGAGGCCGTCAATCGGCCCTTCCGCATTGCCGGACTCGGCGCGGTCGCCGGCGAATCGCCGCTGATCCGGCTGCTGGGCCCGCAATTGCGCCGGTTCCTCGAATCGCAGGACACGCATTGTGAAATCGCGTGGCAATTCGGCGAGGAAGTCGATTGCCGCTATTTCCGGGTGATGTTCGCGCGCAACTCGCCCAAGCTGCGGCATCGGGCCATCGTCACGCTGATCGATCAGACCGCGGAGTTGCGCACCGAACAGAGCCTGCGTCGCGAGATGATGACCGACAGCCTGACCGGGCTGCCCAACCGCGCGGGATTCGGCGATCGTCTGGAAGACATGATCGGCCCGGAAAACCAGGACAGGTTCGCTGTTCTCGCGCTCAATCTCGATCGTTTCAGCCGCGTCAATGCCTGCATGGGCTCGCTGGCTGGCGACGAATTGCTCATTTCGGTCGCGCGCCGGATCAAGGGCGCACTGCGTGGTCGCGACATACTCGCGCGGATGGGCGGCGACGAGTTCGGAATATTGATGGCCATCGACGAGGGGCCTGGCGAAGCACTGCATGTCGCCAAGCGCATCCAGTCGGCGCTGTCGACGCCGTTCCGTCTTTCCGATTTCGAGATTCGAGTCGATTGCTCGATCGGCGTCGCGCTGGGATCGGAGGATATCGATGATCCCGAGGATCTGATCCGGCACGCGCAATTCGCGGTGAAGCGCTCGAAGAAGAGTGGCCGCACCGAAGTCTATCAGACGCGCGCCTTCGATCTGGCGCGCGAACAGTTCGGCATCGAAACCGCGCTGCGTCGCGCGATCGACGGCGGGCTGATGACGCTGAACTTCCAGCCGATCTGTGATCTGGCGAGCGGCAGGATCATTTCGTTCGAGGCGCTGGCGCGCTGGACGACCGAAGACGGCGTGGAATTGTCACCCACCGAGTTCATTCCGGTGGCCGAGGAATCGGGACTGATCGTGCCGCTCGGTCGCTGGGCGATGGACGAAGCCGCCCGGACGCTGGCCGCCTGGGACGAACGGGCGGGCGGCAATTGCGACGTGAAGGTCGCGGTAAATCTCTCGGCGATCCAGCTGCAGCGCGATCAGGTGGCGCCGATGGTGCGCCACGCGCTCGACAGCCACGGGATAAGCGGCGATCGCATCACGCTCGAGCTGACCGAAAGCGCAATCGTTTCCGATCCCGATCGCATCGCCCAGACGCTGCTCGCGCTGAAGGATCTCGGCACGCGGCTGGCGATGGACGATTTCGGCACCGGCTATTCCAACCTCGAATATCTGCAGCGGCTGCCGATCGACCTGCTCAAGATCGACCGCAGTTTCGTATCGGGGATGCTCGCCGATCGCGACAAGCTGGCGATCGTTCGCGCGATTCTCAGCCTGTCGCAGGCGCTGGGGATGCAGACGGTGGCGGAAGGCATCGAAACCAACGAACTGGCGCAGACGCTTGCCGCGCTCGGTTGCGATTACGGCCAGGGGTTTCTCTATGCGCGGCCGCTGTCCGAAGTCGATGCCTATGCGCTGCTGCGCAAGCGAAACGCCTGAGCCACTTCGGCGTCCGCGATTTCGCTGACGCGTTCGACACCCGGAAAATTCTCGTCGATCCAGCGATCCTCGATCGCATGCAGGACGCGCGCGACTTCCGGCCCCTTTTCCAGACCGCGAGTCACCAGCTCGCCCCCGGAAATCGGGAGTTTCGGGATATCCCAGCGAGAAAGGTCGCGCGCCGCGGTCACGGCATCGCCGGGCTCGGCGAGGTGGATCAGCAGCCGGTCGATCGCTTGTTCGCGTCCCAGTCGATACGCCGCGCGATAGGGCGAGCCCAACAGATCGGCCTCCACCGCGCTGGCCAGGCGTTTGCGCTGCGCCTTCGACAGCTTGAGCCGCGCGGCGACATTTTCGGCCAGCCTGGCATCGTCGGGCAGCAGCGCGGCGAGCCGGCGAATCGCGTTGGGAGTGATCCCGGCGGCCGCTTCGAGCGCTGCGCAGTGTTCGAGCCGCGCGATTCGTTCGACGGTGATTTCGGGCAGCACCGGGCGCAGGATGCCGCGCGCGACCATCAGGTCCACCACGCGCACCGCGTCGCGCGCCACCAGCAGCTTGAGCAGTTCGTCGGCGATTCGCTCGCGTGAAAGCGCCATCAGGTCGTTCGCTCGGTCGGTGCAGGCGGCGAGCGCCTCTGCGTCGGGTTCATCGCCGAACCGCGCCAGGAAGCGGAAGAAGCGCAGAATGCGCAGATGGTCCTCGGCGATCCGGCGATAGGGATCGCCGATGAACCGCACGCGGCGCGCATCGAGGTCGGTCAGCCCGTCGAAATAATCGTAAATCGCGCCGCTGTCCGGGTCGGCGTACAGCGCGTTCATCGTAAAATCGCGCCGCGCGGCGTCCTCACGCCAATCGTCGGTAAAGGCGACGGTGGCGCGGCGGCCGTCGGTCGACACATCGTTGCGCAGCGTCGTCACTTCCACCGGACCGCTTTCGAGCAGCGCCGTGATCGTGCCATGCGCAAGCCCGGTGGGAACCGAGCGGATTTCGGCCGCCTTCAGCCGGCGGAGCACTTCCTCGGGCGCGTGCCGCGTCGCGATGTCGACATCCTGCACCGCCAGGCCGAGCAGCGTATCGCGCACCGCGCCGCCGACAAACCGCGCGTGCGCGCCGCCGCCGAGCACGTCGGCCAGTTGCGATAGTCCCGCGCGATCGCGCCATTCGGCTTCGGGCAACCGCATCACAGCGTCCATTTCAGCCGCCGCGAAAGATTGACGATCATCGCCGCGGTCGCGCCCCAGATGCGGCGATTGTCCCAATGGATTTCGTAATAATGGCGTTTGCGCCCCTGCCATTCGAGCGAGCCCTGAACGTGATTGGTTTCGTCCATCAGAAAGGCGAGGGGGACCTGGAACACATCGGCGACTTCATGCTGATGCGGGATCAACCGGATATCGGGCGGCACGACGCCCAGCACCGGCGTCACCTCGAAACCGGTGACCGTGCGATAGCGATCGGCGGTCCCGATGATGTCCACGCGATCGCGGGGCAGTGAAATTTCCTCTTCGGCCTCGCGCAGCGCCGCCGCGACGGCATCCTCGTCGCGGTCGATCTTGCCGCCGGGAAAGGCGATCTGTCCGGCATGGTGGCGCATCGTATCGGGCCGCTGCGTCAGGATCACATGCGGATCGTCGGCGTCGGACATGGCGACCAGCACCGCGGCGGGATAGCTCGCGATCGCCGGATCATCGTCGCGATAGTCGCCGGTCAGCAGCACCGGCTGCTCGCGATTCGCCGCCGCCAGTGCGACGCGCAGCCGCTGTGCCAGGTTCATGCCGGCTCCATCGGGAAAAAGGCGCCGTTGCTCCAGACGCCGGGCGGGTCGCTGTCATTCGCCAGCGCGATCTGCGCGAGCTCGTTATACACGCTGCGCGCGATCAGCGCCTCCATGCCGCCGCGGACATGGAGATAGGGGCGGGGGCCGTCCTCACGCTGTTCGAAACGCAGGCCATGATCGGCATCGGCGCTGACCAGTTCATCGGTGTTGAGCCGGAAGGCAAGCTTCGCGGCGCGGCCTTCGCCCTCGCGCTTCAGCTCGACCGCGACGAACGGCGCGTCCTCGACATCGATGTCGAGCTTCTCCACCGGCGTCACCAGCACGTGACGCCCGTCCGGTTCGCGGCGCAGGATCGTCGAGAACAGCCGCACCATCGCGATACGCCCGATCGGCGATCCCTGATGAAACCAGGTGCCGTCGCGCGCGATCCGCATGTCGCTGTGGCCGCAATGCTCCGGGTTCCACTTGTCGACGGGGGGCAGCCGCTTTTCCTGCGCAAGGCGCGCGATGTCGGTCAGCGACAGATTGGCGAAATCGGGTGGTGGCGGTGCAGGCATGACGATGAGGTAGGCGCGATGCGCCCGATCGCAAAGCCCCTCAGGCGGCCTTGCGCAGATCGGGGCCGAGCTTGCCCACGCAATCGGGCACTGCCGCGCCGCGCGCCAGCAGCCGATGACGCTCGACCGGGCCGGGCAGGCGCCACCCCGCGGTGCGCTCGGCGGAAAAGCCGAAGAAGCGGCCATAATATTCGGGATCGCCGATCAGCATCAGGGCGCCGATATCCCGCGCATCGGCGCGGCGGAGCATTTCGGCCATCAATGCGCGACCGACGCCTTCCTGCTGCCATTCGGGGTCGACCGCTACCGGGCCGACCATCACCATCGGCGCCGATCCGCCACCGTCGCATGCCAACGCTACGGGCCAGCACTGGATCGTGCCCGCCAGTCGGCCGTCAGCGAAGCGCGCCGCGAAGCTCAGTTCCGCAATCGCGTCCACGCCCTCGCGGATGCTATAGGCGGTTCGGCCGTGCCGGTCGCGACCGAAGGCGCGGTCGAGCAGCGCCTCGACAGCATCGACAGGGACCGATTCGAGCGGCACGAACGAAATCACCGCGGCTTCCTTCCAAAGAGCGCCGGCATGGACGCCGGGGGCGGCGGCGTTTAGCGTGTCTGGCGATTGACGCAAGAAAGTTCGGGAGGCGGTACAGTGAAGCTCTACGATGCGGATTGGGCGCCCAGCCCGCGACGCGTGCGCATCTTTCTGGCGGAAAAGGGGATCGAGGTGCCCCGCCAGCGGATCGACCTGAAGTCCGCCGAGCAGTTTCACGACGACTATCTTGCGATCAATCCGCGCGGCGCGGTGCCGGCGCTGGAATTCGATGATGGCGAAGTGTTGTGCGAATCGGCCGCGATCTGCCGCTATTTCGAAGCCGAGACTCCCGATCCGCCGCTGTTCGGCAGCGATCCCCGCGAAATCGGCAAGATCGAAAGCTGGACGCGCAGGATCGAAGGCGATGGCTATGTCGCGGTCGTATATGTCTTTCGCAACACCGCGCCGGTGTTCAAGGACCGCGCGATTGTGGGGAATTTCGGCGCCGTGCCGCAGATCCCGGAACTCGCCGCGCGCGGCAACAAGATGTGGCACTGTTTCCTGGAAGCGTTCGACCAGCAGCTTGGCGACAATCGCTGGGTGACGGGGGATCGGTTCAGCTTCGCGGACATCACCGCGCTGGTTACGATCGATTTCGCGCGCGCGGTGAAGCTCGATGTGCCGCAGCGGCTCGGCAATCTCTGGCGCTGGCACGAGGAAGCGTCGGCGCGGCCGAGCGCCGGCGCCTGAGGCGCCGGGGGGGCTTGATGCGCCCGCGCCATTGCCGTTTTGCGGGGCAGGGCTTAGAGGGCCAGCCAGATTTCCCGCGAAAGGCCGACGATTGCCCGATTTGTTGCAGCTTCAGGTCCATGACCTCGAAGTCGAGATTCTGACCGGTATCTATTCCGAAGAGACCCATCTGCCCCAGCCGCTGCGCATTTCCGTGACGGCCGATCTCGACATGCCCGAGCGCTTCGCGCCCGATACGCCGCTCAGCGCATCGAAAAGCTATATCGATCTCAAGCACGCGGCGACGACCGGCCTTCCCAGGGACGTGCACTTCACGCTGATCGAAGGCGTGGCCGAGCATATCGCCGAAACGCTGTTCACCGGCGATACCCGCGTGCAGCGCGTGGAGATTCGAATCGTCAAGCTCGCCATCGCCGAACACAACGAATCGATCGGCATCACCCTGGTGCGCCACCGCCGCTGACCCGCGTGCCGATATCGCGCGTGCGAAGGATCGCGTCGGCGCGATCGCGTCTCAGCGCAGGCAGGGGCCGAGCTGGGTCAGCACGAAACGATAATCCTCGCGCGCCGTCTGCGCGTTGGCTGCGGTTTCGCTGGCCAGGCTTGCGGCCGGAAGTTCTGCGGGCAGGCCGCAGGCGAGGCGATACCAGAGCAGCGTTTCGGGCGCCGGCGGACCGGCCGAATCGTCGACGATATCGCCCAGCGATACCGACCAGCGCGGCTCCTGGCGGGGCCGGCGCAGGATCTGCAGCGAGACCGGAGCGCCGCTTTCGGTGTTGAGGAAAATCTGCGTTTCGCCTTCGCCCGGGAGTGTGCCGGGGACGTGAAAGGCATTGCCGATGCCGGTGATCGCGGGCGGCGCGGCGGGATCGACCACCGCGCGCGCAATGTCGCGCACCATCGAATCGAGCGCGGGGCTCCAGCTGCGCATGCTGTCCACGCGGGTAAGCTGCACCATCGTCGGCCGTCCCGAAACGGGACGCGCGAACAGGATCGTCCGCATGCCCTTCAGCCGCGGTGCGCGGCCGCGCGAATCGCGCGGCACATCCGTTACGAATCCGACGCGCGGGGGAATGGCGCTCGATCCGCGGATCAGCGCCGAGACATCGGCTTCGACATAAAAACGGGCATAGCCGGGTTGCAGTCCGACGGTTTCGTCCCCGCGAATTTCGACTGCGCTGCGAATCGTCGCGTCGATCACCAGCGGCGCTTCGAGCACGTGGGAGACGATGTCGCCATAGCGCGGAGCCGATTGAGATTCGGTGGAAATCTGGTCGGTCTGCGCGATTGCGGGTGTGGCGAGCGCTATCATAAGTGCGCTGCCGAGCGTGGAAAGTTGGAAACGGATCATGGTTTGCAGCGTTACCCGATCGGACATGGTTCGGAAAATATTTCTGTCACGTATCGTTATTACGTGACGTTTGTCCGACAAAGCGTTTGCGTCCCTCAGGGCGCCGCGATAGTAACTCGCGCTCTGCCGCCGGACGCAGTAGCGCACGGCGGGTGGGTTCTTGCGTGGTTCACGCCGCGTGCCGGGAGCCCACTGGGTCGGAAAATGAGGAGTGTCGACGCCGAATGGCTTACGCTGACCGGAATGTAAGTGGCAGCAGGATCGTCGCGATCGTAATGGTCGCGGTCATCCTCGCCGGCATGGGATATGCCTTCGTAACTGGCCTGGCGTATCAATATATCAAGAAGGTCCAGACCGATCTGGACGTTTTCGAAGTTGATGAGCCGCCGCCCCCGCCCGAGGAGGTGCCGCCGCCGCCGCCGCCGCCGGACCAGCCGGTGCCGCCGCCCCCGACGCAGGTCGTCGTGCCGCCCGCGCGCGTTCCCGTGCCGGTGCCGCCGCCGCCGTTCAATGTCTCCAATGACATCAACATCCCGCCGCCGCCGATAAGCCCGCCGGCACCGCCGGCGCCGCCCGCGCCGCCGCCTCCGCCGCCGCCGCCGCCCCCTCCGCGGGTCGCGCAGAAGGCAGAATTGCGTCGTGGTGGTATCGGCAAGGCGGACTATCCGACCGCCGCGCGTCGCGCGGGTGACGAAGGTGTGACGGTTGTCCGTTTCACGATCGGCACCAACGGCCGGGTGACCAACTGCAGCGTCGTTCGCTCGAGCGGATCCTCGTTGCTTGATAGTACGACGTGCGATCTTATCGAACGCCGTTTCCGCTACAGCCCTGCAGAAGACCCGAACGGCAACAGGGTTCCCGAAACGCGTACGCAGCCGGTGCGCTGGGAAATCGATCGGTAAGTTTTTACGGTCGACGCATCGGGCCGTCTCGGAGCGTCGCAGTCTGGAACGACCAACGCATATATCTAGAGGAAAGAACGCAACATGCTCACGACCATTCTCGCTGCGGGCGCTGCCGCACCGGCCGGAGAAAACCCGTACGGCCTTTGGGAAGCGCTGGAACAGGGCGGTGTCATCGCCTGGTCCGTCTTCATCATTCTCGTCGGTATGCTCTTCTTCTCGCTCTACATCTTCTTCACGAAGCTGTTCGAGCAGCAGAAGATCCTCAACCAGGGCAAGCGCGTCCGCAAGACGTTCTGGACCGCGAACAGCCTGCGTGAAGGCGCCGCCAAGCTCGAAAAGAACTCGGCCTATCGCCAGCTCGTCGAAGACGGCCTGGAAGCGCAGGACCAGCATTCGAAGCTGACCGATCCGGTCGAAGCGCATGACTGGCTGCACGGCTCGCTCGCGCGTTCGGAAGGCATCATCAACTCGGATCTGGGCGGTGGCCTGGCCTTCCTCGCGACCGTCGGCGCGACCGCGCCGTTCATCGGTCTGTTCGGTACGGTGGTCGGCATCTATCGCGCGCTGATCAAGATCGGCGCCGCCGGTCAGGCGTCGATCGACGCGGTCGCCGGTCCGGTCGGTGAAGCACTCATCATGACCGCGCTCGGTCTCGTCGTCGCGGTTCCGGCCGTGCTCGCCTTCAACTTCCTGCAGCGTCGCAACAAGGCGATCGCCGAGCAGATGAACGCGTTCAGCAACGACGTTCTCGGCTATCTCGCTTCGAACGGCGCCGTCCGTCCGGTCGTGACGGCCAAGGGCAAGCCGGCTCCGAAGCCGGCGGCCAAGCCCGCGGGCGCGTAAGGTTGAGACTTGCGGGGCGGCGCGTTCCCTTCGGGATGCCGCCCCGCGACGAAACGGCGGGTCCGTTTCGTGACATGCGAAGGATAGGATAACGCGCAATGGCAGTGAGCACAGGCGGCAGCGAAGACACGCCGATGTCGGACATCAACACGACGCCCCTCGTGGACGTCATGCTGGTGCTCCTCATCATCTTCCTGATCGCGGTTCCCGTCGTGATCCAGACCGTCGAACTCAACCTTCCCAAGGTTAGGTACGAGGTGACGACGACGAAGCCGGAAAACGTCCTGCTTTCGGTGAAGGCGGGGCCGGAAGGTTGCGAAGTTTACTGGGGCACGACCCGGATCAATTCCGGCGACCTGCTCGATCAGGCGGTGAAGAAGCTCGAGGATGAGATCGAGCGCCAGGGCGGCCCCAATGCCGCTGGGCTCGAACTGCCCGAAGTGCATATTCGCGGCGACGTCAACACGCCGTACCGCTGCATTGGCGGTACGATCTTCACGATGCAGATGGCCGGTTTCGCCAAGGTCGGATTCATTTCCGAGCCCGAACCCGGCCCGGCACCGGCAATTTGACCCGGCGCGTTTGGAAGGAGTTCTCTAGATGGCAATGAGCGGTGGCCGCGACGACGGCGAACCGATGATGGATATGAACACGACGCCGTTGATCGACGTCATGCTCGTGCTCCTCATCATGTTCATCATCACCATTCCGATTCAGACGCACGCGGTTAAGGTTGATCTGCCGCAGAGCGACGGCAAGAATAACCCTCCGCCGCTCGTCGAGCCGGTGAAGAACAAGCTGTATATCGATCCCGACGGCCGGCTGTTCTGGAACGGCGCGCAGATCGACGACGTGACGCTGCGTCAGTATCTCGACACCACCGTGACGATGGACCCGCAGCCGGAACTGCATTTCCAGCCGGATCCGCAGGCACGGTACGAAATCGTCGATCAGGTGCTCGCGATCATCAAGCGCGCGAACGTCACCAAGCTCGGTTTCGTCGGCAACGAACAGTATCGCAACGATTTCTGATCGCAGCGGTTCTGGATGAACAGGAAAGGGCGGTCCTTCGGGGCCGCCCTTTTCTTTTCCGCGATCACGCCGGAAACGCACTCACGCAAATCGCCCGCTGCGTTTCGCTGGCGCATGAAACGGAAGACTCGGCTTTGGACAATCTTGAAGCGTTACGGGCACAGGTTCGGCTGCTTGCGCGCCGAATCGGCGTCGATCCGCCCTGCGTGCACGCAGTGCCTCAGGAAAATGGGGCGCCGCATGTCGAGCTGGACGACGGCTATCACTTCGTCGTCACCGAGCGCGGGAGCGAACTTCAGCGGCGGATGAGTGCCGATCGCGCGGAACTGCTCTACTGGATTTTCGAGGCGCACACCTTCGCGCTGGCCGCAGCGTTTGAACTGCGGCACCGCGTCGAGGGTGCGGATTCACGACGCCTGCTCTTCGCCAGGCAAGAGCATCTGCTCGGGCGAGTGTCGCAGGAGTGGGGTCTCCGCAACACCGCCGAGCATCGCGCGGTACTCGTTCGTCACCCGTTCGATGACCGGCGCGACTGACCAGTCCGCGAAGCGCCGCGCCCCGCGCCTGGAGCCGCGCCCCGCGCCTAGAGCCGCGGCAGCGTCACGCCGCGCTGGCCCATATATTTGCCCGCGCGATCGCCATAGCTTGTCTCGCACGGCTCGTTCCCCTGCAAAAACAGGAACTGGCACGCGCCTTCGTTGGCGTAGATCCGCGCTGGCAGTGGCGTCGTGTTCGAGAATTCGAGCGTCACATGCCCCTCCCATTCGGGTTCGAGCGGCGTGACGTTGACGATGATTCCGCAGCGCGCATAGGTCGATTTTCCGAGACAAATCACCAGCACGTCGCGCGGGATGCGGAAATATTCGACCGTCCGCGCCAGCGCGAAGCTGTTCGGCGGGATGACGCAGACATCGGTCTGGCGGTCGACAAAGCTGTTTGCGGCGAAATTCTTGGGGTCGACCACGGCGCTGTCGACATTAGTGAAAATCTTGAATTCATCGGCGACGCGCGCGTCATAGCCATAGGAGCTGAGGCCGTAGCTGATGCAGCCTTCACGCCGCTGCGCCTCGACAAAGGGCTCGATCATGCCGTTCGCAAGCGCCTGCTCGCGGATCCAGCGGTCGGACAGGATTGCCATGAATGCTCCCGGGAGATTTGCTTCCCGTCTCGCGGTCTCGCGCGCGACTGGCAAGGGGAAATCGCCCGGCCGACGTCTTCCGGTCAGCAGGTGGAGGCCGTGACGCCCGGCGTATCGTAGATGCGCGAATAATCGCGTGTGTCGCGGACCATCATCGATGCGATCTCGGTCATCGCGGATTCGGGCGCCAGCGACGTCTTCACCAGCGGCTGATATTCGTAATAGACCTCGACAAAGATCGTGCCGCCGCCCGCCGGAGCGGTAACTTTCTGGTCGATCGGGCCCATACCGGTGAGATTGTCGTCATTTTCCTCGCCAAAGGCCGAATCATGGCTGGTGAGGTCGCCGCGACAGCGCTGCCAGCCGATCTTGTATCGGTCGTTGTGATCGGGGTCGGGTTCGAGGCTCGAGATGATCACCCGGCCGTGGGTATAAAGGTCCAGCTCGCCCGCCTGCAGCCCCGCGCCGGTCAGCAGGTCGTCGATATCGCCCTCGGATATCTTCTTGACCATCAGCTGCCCCCCGGTGCCGATGCGCGCGCCATTGTCGGCGATGTGCAGCGCAAGCTGGCTCAGCCGCATCCGCGTGGTGATGAAGTTGGTAAGCTCGGCGCCGGTCAGGCTGAGCGCCAGCAGGATCGGCAACGACAAGGCGAATTCGAGCAGCGCCAGCCCCTTGCTGTCGCGATGCAGCCGCGCGAGACACGCGGCGATTTTCCGCAACCGTGCGTTCACGGGCAATTCCTCACCGTGGGGGCGCTGTAGCTTTCCTGATCGGCATAGGGCTGATTGCGCAGCACCGTCGACGCTTCGATCGTGATCGTGTCCGATCCGCCGACAAAGCGATAGAGCGGGAACATCTGGGGGTAGCTTACCGAGACCGTGTAGAGGGTGGTGTCCTTCGCGCCGCCCTGTCCGGCGTTGCCGCCATCGGCATCCCAGAGCGAATTGTTGTTCTCGTCCTCATAAGGTTCGCCGTCATCGCACCGGCCGTTGTGATTGGTGTCGGTCCAGTCCTCCGGCGCGGCCGCGGCGGCTTCGGTGAAGGTACGATAGAAACGGCGCTTGAAGTCGATCGTGGCATTGTTGGCGAGCGCCAGCACCTGTTTGCGCACGGCATCGTCCAGCACGGCCTGGCGGGCGGATTCGCTGCTGCTTTCCAGCGTCGAATCGCGGGCGGTCTTCTGAATGATGCCCTGCAGCACCGATCGCATGTAGAGCGTATGGGCCACGTCGAACGCGCCGATCAGCAACAGGCACAATGTCGGCGCGACGATCGCGAACTCGACGAGGGTCGCGCCGCGGGAATCGCGACGCAGCCGAGCGAGCAGCGGCAGGAAGCGGAAGCGCGCCATCAGCCGGTAAGCCGCAATTGCGAGATTTCGCCGGCGATCGCGCTGAACGTCTGCTGCAGCGCTTCGGAATCGCGAGCGGTGCGATATCGGCCCGGCGACGCGCAATTCTCCAGCCGCATTTCGGTGGAATTGTTGGTGCCGTTGCCGAACGAGATCACCCAGAGCGTGATGTTCTTGTTCTTGATCTTGGTGCAGATGTCGAGGAAGCGCGCATTGACGCGGTGATCCATTTCCGCGCTGCTGGGCGCCTGGCCGTTGCTGTTCTGGCGCCGGTCGAACCAGGGCAGGCCATAGGCGGCATAGTCGTAATTCTGTGCCACCGTGTCGCCGTCGGTCATGAAGATCACATGGCGAACGATCGATCCGCCGCTGGGCGTGGTCGCGTTTTCCGATCCGAAGATGCCGTCGGGCGATACGAGCCGCGCGCCCCACAGCAGGCCGATGTCGTGATAGGTGTTGCCGTTGGCGTTCAGGGCGTTGACATAGCTTTCAAAACCCGAGGCGCTGTTCCATTCCTGCAGCTTGCGTGCCGCCGGGGGGCAGTAATATTGCGGGTTGCCGCGATATTGGTTGGTGGTGCCGATGATCGCCGAATAGGACCACTGGTTGGTGCTGGACGCATTGTCATACTGTCCCGCACCGCGCAGGAAGATCGCACCCGGCAGCGCCGGCGCCCACAGGGTGGAATGGTCGCTCTGATCCGGGATCATGTCGATGTTCAGATCGTTCGCGTCGGTCGGCGCGACGTTCTGATTGTTGTTGGCGATCGTTTCGCGTTCCTCGATGCACCCGTCCCAATAAACCGGGACGTCGGCGCCATCGTCACCGATTGGCAGGTTCACATAGCTGTTCCAGTCGGTGCCGTCCTTCAGCCCCGAAATATCCTGCTCATACTGGCCATAGTCCCACCCGTCGAACGACTGTTCGGTTACCGCCTGGCGCACTTCGCTATGCACCACGCTGGTATAGGTGCCGCGCGTACGGGTGCGCTGCTGCACCTGGCATGCCCAGCCCATGATGCCCGTCGCAATCGTCTGGTACTGCGTATCCACATAGCCGGTGACGGTCCGCGTTTCCCATGTTCGCGTGTTGCCGTTGGTCACCACCTGAGTGTCATAGGTCGTCGTGGTCGGCCCGGTGGAGGAATTGGGGGGATAGGCGGGGCAGCTGAAATACTGCGCCGATCCATAGTTGGTCCAGTTGCTCCAGTCGCCGGATTCATTGCCGCCGCTGCCCGGTGTGGAAGGCTGTTCCACCCATTGGTAGCTGGTCGACGTGCTCCAGTGCGGCCGGCGCGTCTGATACTCCCAGGTGTCGGCGAAATAGGCGGTGGGCAGCAGCCGGCCGACATTGACATTGGTATTGTACGGCACAAATCCGAAGCGGACCTGAACCTGCCCGGTGCCGCCGCTCTGATTGCCGCCGGAGCAATCTTCGGTCGTATCGCGTCGCGCGACGACTTCGTAAAAGCATTTCACGGCGCTGCGCAGGCTGGCGATCTTCGTCTGGGTATCGGTGTTCACCGCCTTGCTGCCCATCGACCCGGTAACGTCGAGAACGAACATCACATCGGTGTTGGGCAGGCGCATTTCGGCGTCGCATGTGACGGACAGCGTTTCGGTTTCATCGCCGAAAATGCGCATCAGCGTCATCGGCAGCGTCGCCGTTGCGGCGCCGGTCACCTTGCCGCCGCTTTCGGTGAATTCCTTTTCGACCGAGCTGGCACCATAGGGCGAAGTGGTGATGTTCGCCTCGAAGAATTCCTCGGCGGCCTCACGCGCGGCGAAGTTGTTCGCGCTCCACGTGCCCGCGCCCATCGCCTTGCGTCCGGCCAGCGCGCCGGCGTCGCAGGCATGCTGCAAGCGCGTCTTGACGATATACATGCGGCTGATATCGATGCCGCCGCCAACCATCCCCGCCAGCGGAATCAGCGCAAGGCCCATGATCGCCATCGTATTGGCGCGCACGTCGCGGGCCAGCGCGGCAAGAAAGCCGCGGGCCGATCGCTGCTGGCGTTGGTTTCGTAGCGACATGGTTGTGCTTGCGGTCCCCGGTTAGCCCCCGTCTATGCGGCAGGAGCGGATAATGGCGTTTCAACGATCAGGGTTAATTTCGCGCTTACGAAGCGCCCGGCGGCGCGCGGCATGACGCCTGCCGAAGCGGAACGGAGCGTGATTCTGACCTATGCGCCGCAGGACCGCCGCGAAGGGCTTTCGGCGCTGCTCGCGCTCGATGATGCGCTGGGACGGCTGCTCGCGACGACCAGCGAGCCTGCGCTTGGACAGATTCGCCTGCAATGGTGGCGCGAGGCGCTGCAACGGCTCGATACCGCGCCGCCGCCGGCCGAGCCGGTGCTGGAGGGACTGGCCCGCGCGGTGCTGCCGACGGGCGTCACGGGGGAAGACCTGTCGGAAGTCATCGCCGGATGGGATGCGCTGATCGAAAGCGAAACGCTTGACGAGGCGGCGCTGGCGCGCTTCGCCCAGGGCAGGGGGCAGACCCTGTTCCGCGCCGCCGCCTGCCTGCTTTCCGGCAAGTCGAGCGACCCTGTCGATGCGGCGGGGCAGGGCTGGGCGCTCGCCGATCTCGCCCGTCACCTCGATCGCGAGGAAGAGGCTGCGTTGACCCGCGCGCTTGCCGAAAAACACCTTGAGGAAGCGGCACGCCACCGCTGGAGCGCGGGAAGGCGCGCGCTCGGCGCGCTCGCGCTGCTTGCGCGTCGCGACCTGTCACTGCCGCGCGGCGCACAGCCGCCGGTCGGATCGCCTGCCCGTGTGGCGCGGCTGGTCTGGCATCGCCTCTCGGGTCGCTGAGCGATCGCGCTTGCGTCGTGCCGCGCACGCGATAGCCTCGGTATCGCGAAAGGAGGGGGAACGGCATGTGGCGCTATTTCGTGGGTGCGCTCGGCGCATTGAGCCTGGCGCTGGCGGGCATGTTCTTCTTTCGCGGTCTGGCTGCGCCCGAAGCCGCGCCGCTGCCGCCCGCGCCGATACCGGTCGCCGCGCCTTCCGGCACGCCCTCCGCGACGCCGCTGCCCAGGGCAGTGCCGCAGGCGACCGAAAAGACGCTCGAGGAAAAGCGATTCGACCGCTACGACCGCGATCACGACGAAATCGTCACGCGCGAGGAATATCTGCGCAATCGCCGCCGGTCCTATGCCCGGCTCGACACCAATGGCGACGGCAGGCTTTCGTTCGAGGAATGGGCGATCACCACCACGACGCGCTATGCCGATGCCGATGCGGACGGCAACGGCACGCTCAACCGCACCGAATTCGAGGACACGCGTACGCGCCCGGCACGGCCGCGATCGAAACCGACGCCGGCCTGCCGCTGCGATGATGACTGACGGACGTCAGGCAGCAGGCATCCACTGCGCAAAGGCGTCGCGCGCGCGTCCCGTATAGAGCAGCTTGCGATCGGCCTTCTTCGTCCGCCCCTTGCCCGTTACCGGCGGGAAGAGACCGAAATTGACGTTCATCGGCTGATAGGTCGATGCCTCCGCGCCGCCGGTGATGTGATGCAGCAGCGCGCCGAGCGCGGTTTCCACCGGCGGAGGGCTCAGCGTTTCGCCTGCCAGCTCGGCCGCGGCGAACCGCCCGGCCATCAATCCGATCGCCGCGCTTTCGACATAGCCTTCGCAACCGGTAATCTGTCCGGCGAAACGGACATGCGGCGCCGACTTCAGCCGCAGCGTCGGGTCGAGCAATTCGGGCGACTTGATGAAGGTGTTGCGGTGCAGCCCGCCCAGCCGAGCGAACTCGGCATTTTCCAGGCCGGGAATTGTCCTGAAAAGAGCAACTTGCGCGCCATATTTCAGTTTTGTCTGAAAGCCGACAATGTTCCACAATGTCCCGCTGGCATTGTCCTGGCGCAGCTGCACCGCGGCATAGGGCCAGCGCCCCTGCGGATATTCGGGCGTGCGGTCATGCGGATTGTCGAGCCCCACCGGCTTCATCGGCCCGTGGCGCAGCGTGTCAATGCCGCGCTCGGCCATCACTTCGATCGGCATGCAGCCGTCGAAATAGGGGACATTCTCCCATTCGCGAAACTCGGTCTTCTCGCCGTCGAGCAGCCCCTGGACGAAGGCGACATACTGCTCCTTGTTCATCGGGCAGTTGATATAGTCGCCGTCCTCGGAGCTTTCCGCCCCCTTGTTCCAGCGCGACTGTTTCCATGCCACCGACATGTCGATGCTGTCGAAGTGGACGATCGGCGCGATTGCGTCGAAGAAGGCGAGTTGATCCTTGCCGGTGGCGCCGGCGATGCTGCCCGCCAGACTCTCGGCGGTCAGCGGGCCGGTGGCGATGATCGTGAGGCCGCTTTCTGGAATAGAATCAACACGTTCTCGAACGATGCTGATATTCGGATGCGATTCGAGCGCGGCCGTCACGCTCTGCGAAAATGCGTCGCGATCGACCGCTAGCGCGGAACCGGCGGGCACCTTGTGTTCGTCGCCCTTGCCCATGATCAGCGAGCCGAGATCGCGCATCTCCTGATGGAGCAGCCCCACGGCATTGCGCTCGGCATCATCGGAGCGAAAGCTGTTCGAACAGACCAGTTCGGCCAGCCCGTCGGTCTGATGCGCCGGCGTCATGACGCCGCTGCCGCGCATTTCGGACAGGCGGACCCTATGCCCCGCCTGCGCCAGCTGCCATGCGGCCTCCGATCCGGCGAGGCCGCCGCCGATGATATGAATGTCGTGCGTCATACGCGCCTGGTTACTCGCTCTCTTCGGGAAGCCAGCGCACATAACGCCGCGCGAGCAATGCGCATAGGGTGCCGGTGGCGGCGCCGAACAGGAACACAGAGGCTCCCATCACCCTTGTCGCCAGAAAAAGCCCGACGCTGCCGATAAGGACGGTGAGCAAAGTTATGACTCCGCCGCCGATAAAGCCTCCCGCAATTCCCCAAGCGGCATAGGCGCGTGCCCAAATATGGGCGCAGCCCAAGCTGGCCATTGCGTAGCTTCCGAACATGGCGGGAATGGCGGAAATGAAGAACCCGAATATGAACGAGATGCCGACCAATGGAATGAATGAGATCAGTGTTCCTGCACTCTCAACGCCGCCCTCGACCAACGCACCGGTTGCCAGGATCGCAGCACCAATTGGCCCACCGGCAGCGGCGGCGACCAGCCCGCCCTTTGAAAAGTCGACTCGATCGCTCATGACTCCGCACCTCGTGCAGCCGACAGCAAGACGGTTGGTTTTCGAGGGATGGGCAGCACCATTTGTCGTTTCGTCGCCAGGGTCGGAAATGCCGCGTCGTTCCGTCCCGCCCGCACCGCGAGCCGCTTCACCGGCACTGCCGGAAACAAATGGTGCTCGAGATGCAGAAACATGTTGTAGCTAAGGCAATTGACCAGCGCGGACCGCTGGGTGCGCGCGTCGAGGCCGCTTTCCGCGACGTCATGATGGGTGATCCACACCGCGAAGAAGCCGGTCAGGCATTGCGCCACCAGCATCGCGGCGAGGTGATAGAGCAGGAACGTCGCGCCGCTGCCGAGCGCGGTGGCGATCATCGCGGCGTTCAGCCCCGCATCGATCGTCATCCGCCGCCGCAGCGCTGTTCCGCCGTGCCGCCAGGCACTGGCCTGCGTCTCGACCGGAAAGGCGGGGCCATAGGCGAGCACGCGCCAAGCGGACATCCGCCCGCATTTCCCCTCGATATCGTCGGGCGTGCCGATCCGGCTGTGGTGCAGGAGATGGTTGTACGCCACCGAATGGTTCGAGCCGAGCATGAGGAAGCTCAGGCCGTGCAGCACGCGCCGATGCCCGCGCGGCGAAAAGCCGAGATTGCCGTGCACCGCCTCGTGATTGAGGCGCAGCGCAGTGAGGAAGAACAGGAAGCTGGCGGGCAGGGCGAGCCACCACAGCCCCGCCTGCGCCGCGACCCAGCTTGATAGCAGCCAGGGCAGGGGGTGGAGGCATTCGATCAGCCCTTCGCGCCGCGTCATCGGTGTCAGGTCGCGCCACGGCACCGATCGCAGCGCTGCCATCGGTGCTTGCGGGGGTGCGGGTTCGGCCATGACGTTTCTCCCTTTCGAATATTTCTGTAAATTCAGAAATTCATAGGCGTGATGAATTGCGTTCCTGTCGTGTCGGTCTTTCGGGTTATTCCTCGGTCTTGCCGCCGCCGGGGATGAAGCGCGCGACGCGGCTGCCGAGCTTCATCAGCGTGACGAGCGTCGATTTGGGCAGGCCGCGTACCTGCTCATACCAGTTGGTTAGCGTGGAAATGAATTCGTGCATCCGCGTCACCCGCTCGCGCAGATGGGCGGGGGCCCGCGGATCGTTCTTCAGCTTTTCGGCGAGTTCGCCGAGAAGCGCGATCGTCGGGTCGATCTCGCGCTTCTTGCGCTCGGCGACGATGCGCATCAGCATTTCCCACAGGTCGCTCTCGGCGACGAAATGGTCGCGCCGGTCGCCCTCGACATGGACGCGGCGGACGATCGAATAGCCCTGCAATTCCTTGAGCCCGTTCGACACGTTCGAACGCGCGAGGCCGAGTGCGTCGCAGATATCCTCGGCGGTCAGTGGATCGGCGGAGAGATAGAGCAGCGCATGGATCTGCGCGACCGACCGGTTGACGCCCCATTGGGTGCCCATTTCGCCCCAGTGGAGGATGAACGCCCTGGCGTCGGGATGATCGGTCAGGCTCATGCGACACTCCTATTTCTGTAAATACAGAAATTAGTGCAAACATGTCAACCCGACGCGTATGGGGGCTGGCGCGATGTTTTGGCGTCAATGCGTGTTTTCCACACGGAACCAACGTCCGCGCCGCCGATTTCAGTCTGCGCGAAGCAACTATCGGGGCAAGGAACGGACGATGGCGGAAACGGGAGAAACCGCGGCGGAAAATAGCTGGGGCTGGATGATGGCGATGGCCGTGCTGACGATTTTGCTCGGCATTTTTCTGCTCGCCACGCCCTATTTCACGGCGCTGATGACCGGAATGGTGATGGGGTTCAGTCTGGCGCTGCTGGGTGTCGGCGGCATCGTGATGGGGATTCGCGCGGTGCGTCCGCGGCGGCGCTGGCTGGACATTCTGCTCGGCGCGGCCGCCTTGCTGATCGGGCTCTATACCTGGATATTTCCGCTCGCCGGCACGCTGTCGCTCACCCTGCTTCTGGGCGTCTGGCTGGTTTTGCGCGGCATCGCCGAACTGTTCGCGATCAGTCAGCTGCACGATGGCGGCGGGCGCGGGCTGCTGCTGCTTTCCGGCCTGCTCGATCTGGTGGTGGGCGTGTTTCTGCTCGCTTATTATCCGTTTCCGGCAATGGCCTATCTGGGTATTTTCGTCGCGGTCAGCTTCCTGATGGGCGGCTTCGCGCTTTTCGTCGCGGCGCTGGGGCTGCGGCGGCTGGAAAAGGGGCTCGCCTGAACCACGTGCCTGACCGGGGCAATCAGCCGGCGACGGGCAGCTTCACGGTGCCGTCGTCTTTCCGCTCGATCGGGCTATAGGCGATCAGCGTTTCGAGCAGCATCGGCGCATAGAGATGCGGGAACAGCGCGCCGCCCCGGCTTTCCTCCCATTTGATCGCATCGCCATGCGCGGCCAGGTCGACCGCGGCGATCCAAAGCCCTTGCTGGCCGGCGAAATGCTTGTCGACCGTCTCGGTCAATTGTGCGGCGGTGGACAAGTGGACATAGCCGTCGGCAAGGTCGATCGGCGCGCCCGAAAACCGGCCCTCGCGCTTGAGTTGCGCCATCTGCTCGCCGGTCAGCACCTTGTACGCCACTATGTCCATTACAAACTCCGTTAGCTTTGCGATTGCCGTTTACACGGCGATTTCCCCGCCGCTACGCCTTCTCCCGCATCGTCGCAAACAGGGCCGGGGGAGGCTGGTATGCGCGTGGTTCGATTCTGTTCGTTGCTGCTCGCCTGCCTGGCGCTGAACAGCGCGGTGCAGGCGCAGGATGTTCCGTCCGCTTATGACGGCCATGCCGACGGCGCCGTCTATAACGGCAAGCAGATGATGCCCTTCACGCTCTACGGTGTCGCGATCCGCTGGGACCGCGATTGCCGTCGCGGTCGCGCCGAGCGGTGCATGCGGCTCGCGCACGCTTATGACGAAGGGGCGGGTGACCTCACCGCCGATGTTCGTGTGTCGATCGGTTACTATATCCTCGCCTGTCGCAAGGGCTCGGGCCCGGGCTGCGCGCGTGCCTCGGCGATGCTGCGCAACGGTGCGGCGGGCTTCACCAACACCGATCTCGCGCTCGAGCTTTCGCAGCATGGCTGCAGCGCGCTCAAGGATCAGGACAGCTGCGCGGCGATGTCTGCCGTCATGACGGCCTCGGGCGGCGAAAGCGCGCAATCCGTGGCGGTGGCCGATCGCGCCTGCGCTGCGGGTTCGGCCGAGGGGTGCCGGTTGCGGGCCAATCGCCTGCTCGCGGGGAACGACGCGAGCGGCCAGGCGCGCGCGGTCGCGATGTTCCGCGAAGCCTGCGACAAGGGCCAGGCTTGGGGCTGCCTCGGCCTCTACGATGCCTATAGCGCAGGGCGCGGTGTCGCCGCCGATCCGCGACAGGCCGCCGCTGCCGCCGAACGGGGATGCACCCGCGCCGCCGGCGATCGGCTGCGGCTGTGCGCCCTGCATGGCGACACACTCTCGCGGGCGGGGTCTGCCGAAACCGTGCGGCGGGGCGAGAATTTCCTTGTCACCGCGTGCCGGGGCGGCGCGCCCGAGGCATGCTACCGGCTCGGCGAACTGGGCATGACGCGCCCCGCCGGCGCGCGCACCAATGACGGCGAAGCGATCTATTACTGGCGCCGCGCCTGCGATTTCGATTTCGCCGCCGGGTGCCGCAGCCTGGGGCAGGCCTATGCCCGCGCCACGGTGGTCGGGCGCGATCGCGCGGTGGCGGTGGCGCTGGCGGACAAGGCCTGCCGGCTCGGCGATACTGGCGGCTGCGCCGATGCGCGCGCGCTGGTCTCGGCCGATCCGGCTGTGCGCAGCCGCATACCCGCGATCGATCCGGCCGCACCCGCCGCCAATCAGATCGCGCTGGCAAAGGCGGTGGTCGATCGCGGCGGGCCGGGGGCGCAGGCCGGGCTCGACGCCGTCGCGCGGCTGATGCGCGAATGGAACGAGGATGCCGAATGGCTGCTCGGCGGCTGGCTCTATTACGGGCTGCCCGGCCTGATCGATCAACCCAACCGCCAGGACGGCTTCGTCCTGATCGAAAATGCCGCGCGTGTCGGCCATGTCGACGCGGCGGTCTGGGTCGGCATGGCCTATTGGTATGGGGACGGCGTTGCCGAGGACAGACGCAGGGGCGAGGGCTATATGCGCGTCGCGGCCGAGCGCGGCAGCGAAATGGCCGCCGCCATCTATCGCTCGATGCGCGCCGAACCGACCCGCCGGGAAAATGAGCGCCGCCGCCGCGAGGCCGAGGAGCAGGCCCGCCGCAACCGGGCGGACGCATGGACGCGTGCCTGGAGCCGCTGGTCGCCCAGCTATTCCTCGGTCGGCGTCACGCCCGCTTACACCGGCCGCACCGTCGGCCAGATCATCGACCAGAGCAACTGGGACAATGCCATCCGATATTATTCGGGCGGCACCGGAAGCTGCTCCAGCTACAACCCATATTGCTGAAAGGAATCAACAGGATGTCTTTTGGATATAATATCGGATATGCGGCGATGGCAGTGTTGGCATCGGCATGTTTCGCGGGCAGCGCCTCGGCGCAGCAAACCATGTCGCTCAATTATCAGAGCAGCGAGCGAAACGGCGTGTGTGCGTTCACGGTGGAAGGCGGCACGCTGCCCGGCACCGACAAGCCGTTCAAGTTCGAACTCAGCCTGCGCGCGCGTGACTCCAATTTCGGCGCGACGATCAAGGTCAATGGATGGAACAGGGCACAGGCCGCCGACCCCGATGCCAATCATCCGATGATGCTCGAATTCGAAGGCGCGGGCGCAACCGTTTCGCGCTCGGGCGGGTATAGCAGCGGCTTCTGGGACATGGCCTGGGCCGGTTGGGGCCCGGGGGCCAATTCAGAGCCCGCGTTGGCGCTGCTCCAGAAATCGCGTTTCGTGCGCGTGCATTTCGATGGCGTCGATTACGGCCGCATCGATCTGCAGGGCACAGCCGGATTCGCCTATACTTGGCTCATTCAGTGCCGCGAGCGGCTGCTCGCCGAATGATCGCGAATGCCTCTCCCGCGCGACCCGGGGAGAGGTTGGTTGAGGGCAGCGGGTTCAGCCCGCTGCCCTCCTTTTTCGATATTGCGGCTGCGCGCCCGGGTCAGCCTTCGCCGCCGCCGGTGTCGTCCGAATCATCGGCGGCTCCGTCCGGCGCTTCGCCATCCTGCGGAGCGGCGGAGGCCTCGCTCAGTTCCTCGGCCACCAGTTCCTCGGCGGGGTTTTCCGGTTCCTCGTCCTCGTCGATCCGCGCGGCGCCCACGACATGTTCGTCGTCCGCGACATGGAACAGCCGCACGCCCGCCGAACCGCGCCCGATGACGCGCAGGCTTTCGAGCGGCATGCGGATCATCTTCGCCTTGTCGGTGACGAGCATCAGCTGATCGGCGCGCGTCGCGGGGAAGCTGCCGACGACCGGCCCGTTGCGGGCGATATTGTCGATATTGGTGATACCCTGACCGCCACGGCCGGTACGGCGATATTCGTACGCGCTGGAAAGCTTGCCATAGCCGTTGGCGCAGACGGTGAGGATGAACTCCTCGCCTTCGGCCATCGCCGTCATGGTGTCGGCGTCGAGCGTCGGCGCGTTTTCATTGTCCTTCCACGGCGCGGCGCGCAGATAGGCTTCGCGCTGTTCGGCGTCGAAATCGTTGCCACGCAGGATCGACAGGCCGATCACCTGATCGTCGCCCTTCAGCGTCATGCCGCGCACACCGGTCGAGGTGCGGCTCTGGAATTCGCGGACATCGGTGGCGGCAAAGCGGATCGCCTTGCCCTGGCGTGAAGCCAGCAGCACGTCATCCGCTTCGGTGAGCAGCGCGACGCCGATCAGCCAGTCGTCGCTGTCCTCGTCGAACCGCATCGCGATCTTGCCGTTCGACGGCACGTTGGTGAACGCATCCATCGAATTGCGGCGCACCGTGCCGTTCTTGGTCGCGAAGACGATGTGGAGATTGCCCCATTCGCCTTCGTCCTCGGGCAGGGCGAGTACGTTCGAAATCGTCTCGTTCGCGGCGAGCGGCAGCAGATTGACCATCGGCCGCCCGCGCGTCTGCGGCCCGCCTTCGGGCAGCTTCCACACCTTGAGGCGATAGACCTTGCCCGCGGTCGAGAAGAACAGCACCGGCGTGTGCGTCGACGTGACGAACAGGCTGGTGATCGCATCCTCGTCCTTGGTGGCCATCCCGGCGCGGCCCTTGCCGCCCCGTGCCTGCGCGCGGAAGGTGGCGAGCGGCGTGCGCTTGATATAGCCGCCGTGCGTAACTGTAACGACCATGTCCTCGCGTTCGATCAGGTCCTCGTCCTCGATCCCGTCGACGGCGGCGGCGATTTCGGTGCGGCGCGGCGTCGCGAACTGCTCGCGGACGGTCACCAGCTCCTCGCGCATCACTTCATAGAGACGCGCGCGATTGCCGAGGATTTCGAGCAGCTCTGCGATGCTGTCCGCCAGTTTGGCGAGTTCGTCGCCGATCTCGTCGCGGCCCAGCGCGGTAAGGCGATGCAGGCGCAGGTCGAGGATCGCGCGAACCTGCGTATCGGTCATCGTGTAGGTGTCGCCGGTAATTTCGGTTTCCACCGCTTCGACGAGGCGCAGATAGGGCGCGATTTCCGCCACCGGCCATTCGCGCGCCAGCAGCTTTTCGCGTGCTTCGGCCGGCGAGGCCGATCCGCGGATCATCTTCACCACTTCGTCGAGATTGGTGACCGCGATGACCAGGCCGAGCAAGATATGGGCGCGCTCGCGGGCCTTCACCAGCTCGAATTTCGACCGCCTCGTAATGACTTCCTCGCGGAACTTCACAAAGGCTTCGATGATGTCGCGAAGGTTGAGCACTTCCGGGCGGCCGCCGCGGATCGCGAGCATGTTGGCCGCGAAGCTCGACTGCGCCGGGGTGTGGCGCCACAGCTGGTTGAGCACGACTTCGGGCGTCGCGTCGCGCTTCAGGTCGATGACGATGCGCACGCCTTCGCGGTTCGATTCGTCGCGAATGTCGGCGACGCCTTCGATCCGCTTGTCCTTGGCGGCTTCGGCGATCTTCTCGACCAGCGCGTTCTTGCCCTGCTGGAACGGGATTTCGGTGAGCACGATCGAACGCCGGTCGCCGCGCTGCTCGATTTCGTAGCGCGAGCGGACCATCATCGATCCGCGCCCGCTCTCATAGGCGGAGCGAATGCCCGAACGGCCGAGGATCTGCGCGCCGGTCGGGAAGTCCGGGCCCGGCACGATCTCCATCAGCTCTTCGGTGGTCAGCAACTCGCCGCCGGTCACGCTGCGGTCGATATAGGCAAGGCAGGCGTCGATCACTTCGCCGGGATTGTGCGGCGGAATATTGGTCGCCATGCCGACGGCGATGCCGCCCGCGCCGTTGACCAGCAGATTGGGGAAGCCCGCGGGCAGTACCGAAGGCTCGGTTTCCGACCCGTCGTAATTGTCGACGAAATCGACCGTGTCCTTGTCGAGCCCTTCGAGCAGCGATCCCGCCGAGCGTGCCAGCCGCGCTTCGGTGTAGCGCATCGCGGCGGGCGGATCGGGGTCCATCGAACCGAAGTTCCCCTGACCGTCGATCAGCGGCACCCGCATCGACCAGTCCTGCGTCATGCGCGCCAGCGCGTCGTAAATCGCGGAGTCGCCGTGCGGATGGTATTTACCGATCACGTCACCGACGATGCGCGCCGACTTGCGATAGGGCCGGTTGTAGAAGAAGCCGCTTTCATAGGCCGAATAGAGAATCCGGCGGTGCACCGGCTTCAGCCCGTCGCGAACGTCCGGCAGCGCGCGGCTGACGATGACGCTCATCGCATAGTCGAGATAGCTGGTCTTCATCTCCTCGACGATGGAGATGGGGGTAATGTCGGAAGGGTCCGCGAGGACGGTCTCGTCGGTCAAAAGACAGGACTTTCTGGAAGTGTTTCGTTCGTGTGAAACGCACTAGCGGTTGGGGCGGCGGAATCCAAGCCCCGCGCGCGTACACGCACGCGTACATACGCGCGCGCGAATGACGCTTATTCGGAATAGGCGGCGATACAGGCCTGGGCGACAACCATGCCATTGCCGGTCTCGGTCGATTCCAGCAGTGCGTGACCAACTTCGATCTTCAACTGCTCCTGCGCCGAAGCGTCCGTTCGCGGATATCGCGGATTCAGACGTGCGGCGACGGCGGAAAGCACTTGCTGAAGGTCCGATACGGTGAACGGTTTGGCCACCGTATCCTCCGCCATCGCGCCTGGCAGCATCATCGCGCTGACGCCGAGGCACATCTTGTCGCGCAGGTCCGCATCGGCGGGAAGCGTAACGCTGTCGGTACGGCGGGCCAGCGGGAACCGGGCGTCGCAGGCCGGAATCATCGCGCGCGCCTCGGCGAGCGTCGCGGGGCGATATTGCTGCAATTCCGCCATGACCGACTGCATCTCGTCCATCGGCGCATCGGTCTGCGGATCGGCCTTCACGGCAGCCGCGACGTAATAGAGGAGTTCGGACATCCCCTGAATCTTGCCGCCTTCGCGGGGAAAGGCCGGCGACGCAGCGGCGCATTTCCTGGCAAGCAGGGACAGATCGGGATCGGAAGTCGCGGTGGCCGACGATGTGCTTGCCAGCATCAGCGCCGCGAGAAGGATGGACATGAACTTTTCCCCTGTCGAAAGGCGGCCCGGTTACCCCTTTAACCCGGGCAGCCTAATGCGCGCTTTGATTCTGCGATAGACGCTCAGCGCGCTCAGGGGACGATTTCGGCGCCGTCCCAGGCGAAGATCCTGCCGCTGTCCTTGGGCCCGAGCCCGTCGATGACGTCAAGCAATTGTACCGCGGCGCGTCCGGCGTCGAACAGCTGGCCGGGCGCGACATTGCCCTGAAACGGCTTCGACAGCGCGGTGTCGACAGTGCCGGGGTGCAGCGCCACCACGATCGAGCGGTCGCTCATCCGTTTCGCTTCGATCGCGACGGTGCGGATCAGCATGTTGAGCGCCGTCTTCGACGCGCGATAGCTGTACCAGCCGCCGAGCCGATTGTCGGTGATGCTGCCCACGCGGGCGGACAGCGCCGCGAAGACCGGCGTGCCCGTCCTGGGCAGCAGCGGGACGAAATGCTTGGCGACCAGCATCGGGCCGACGCTGTTCACCGCGAAGTTGCGCAGCATCCATTCGCCGTCGATCTGGCCCAGTGCCTTTTCGGGGCCGCTATCGCCTTCGTGAAGCAGCCCGCTGGCGACGATCACCAGCGTCGGGGCAGGGCCCTTTGCCACGCGCGCGGCAGCGGCGGCGATGCTCGATTCGTCGGTAACGTCGCAATGCGCGTCGCCCTTCAGGCTGCGCCCGAAACGGTGGACGACATCGAACGCGCCTTCGTCCGCGATCGCGTCGGCCAGCGCGCCGCCGATTCCGCCGGAGGCGCCGATGATCACCGCCGCACCCGCCATGCCGTCAGTCCTCGAGCCGGGCGATGCAGGCACCCGCGATCTGGTCGAGCCTGCCGATGTCGATCGAAGCCTTGAGCTGCTCTCCGGCCAGTTCGACCGGCCCCTTGCCATCGCCGAACGTTTCCATCCGGTTGGGCGTCAACAGTTCGGCATAGCGGGTCAAATATGTTTGATACTCGGGCGTTTCCGGCGGCAGCAGGCCGTTGTTGCGCAGCGCCTTTGCGGATGCCGAAAGCAGGATGAAGCTGCCCAGGCACAGGAAGTCGCGATCGAATGCGGAGTCGGGCAGGACTACGGGGGCCTCGGAAAAAGCACCGGGCCAGCGTTCGACGCATGCGCCCAGCACGCGTTCGGCATCGTCCGCCGTCACCGAGCCTCGATCGAGATCGTTCAGCATCTCCACCGTCCTGGGCAGGAAAGCGGCGCCGCTCGTGCCTTCTGCGTCAGCAGCCTGGAACAGGAAATACTCGATGAGGACTGATCCCTGAAGTCGGTCCGACTGATAGAGTTGGGGAACGGCGGCGGCGCATTTCCGCGCCGCCATCGCATCATCGGCGGGCAGCGGTGTCGCCTGAAAGGCCAGCGCGGCAGCAAATAGGCTCAGCATGACATTTCCTCCGGTGGGAAAGGGGCGCCGCCATTATTCACCACTACGGACGAAACGCCATTGATCTGCGTCACTTGCCTCGGGATCAAAGCGATAGCCGTCGGTATCGAAGCCCTTCATGGCCTCGATATCGCTGATCATGTGTTCGCACATCCATCGCGCCATCATGCCGCGTGCCTTCTTCGCATGGAAGCTGACGAAGCGCGGGCCATCGGGGCCGGGTTCGCGGAAATCGACGTCGATCACGCGGATCCCCTCCGGCAGCCTGCCCTGCGCGGCCTTCCAATATTCCTGGCTGGCGAGGTTGAGGATGGTCCGCGATCCTTCCTCGTTCAGTTCCTCGGCGATCCGCGCGGCGATGCGGTCCTGCCACCAGTCGTACAGCGTCTTCGCGCGCCCCGGCGCCCAGCGGGTTCCCATTTCGAGACGATAGGGCCGCATCGCGTCGAGCGGGCGCAACAGGCCGTAAAGCCCCGAAAGGATGCGGACATGGTCCTGCGCGAACGCGATCGCCGGTTCATCGAGCGTCTGCGCCTCGAACCCCGAATAGACGTCGCCGGCAAAGGCGAACAGCGCGGGGCGTTCCGGCTGATCGTCGAAATCGCGGTAGCGCGCGGCGTTGAGTTCGGACAGCTTGTCCGAAATGTGCATGATTTCGCTCAGTTTCCTGCGCGACAATTTGGCCGCCCCATGCGCCAGCGTCAGCGCCTCTTCGGCGAAATGCGGCGTGGTCGGCGTGACCGGAGGGAACTCGGACTTATAGTCGAGCGTCTTTGCGGGCGACAGGAGGGCGAGCATCGCCAGCCGCCTAGCGCCGGGCGCGGCACGGAGTCAAAAGGCTTGATGGCGCGCGGTTCAAATGCGGTTCATGCCCCGACTGTCATAACAGTGCAGGGCAGTTGCGCTTGAACGGTGCGACTCTGGTAGATAAGGCGAGCCCCGCCTATGGCCCCCAAAGCCGAATGAGGAGAGACTCAGCATGAATTTCGTTTCCAGGTTCGCGGTCGCCGCCGCACTCGGCGTGAGCGTCGCTGCGATCAGCGTGTCGCCCGCCAATGCGCAGCGCAGCAATGGCGGCGAACAGGAACAGCCGCAGGTCGAACTGAGCCGCGAATTCCGTGAGCCCGCCGCACAGGCGCAGGAACTGATCGCCGCCAAGAAGTTCGCCGAGGCCGAAGCGCCGCTCGCCCAGGCCGAATCCATCGCGTCGAACGATGACGAGCATTATTATGCCGACTGGATGCGTTTCCAGGTCGAACTCGGCCAGGGCAATGACGATGCGGTGATCCCGGTGCTTGACCGGCTGATCGCCAATCCGAAGCTTCCCGCGTCGAGCGCGCCGGTGCTCAACTACGAACGTGGCCGCCGTTCGGTGCTGAAGGAAGATTATGAAGGCGCGCTGCCCTATCTGCTCAAGGCGCGCGAACTGGGCTATGACCAGTCGGCGTTGCCGCTGCTGATCGCCAGCTCCTATTTCAAGCTCGAACGTGTCGAGGAAGGCGCCGCCGCGCTGGAACACGCCGTGGAGCAGGAAAAGGCCAAGGGCAACCAGCCGCCGGCCGACTGGTATCGCATGGCGATTTCCAAGCTTTACAACGCCGAGGATATGGCGGGCACCGCCCGTTGGCTGCTGATGGAGCTGGAAACCTATCCGACCGCCGAGAACTGGCGCCGCACGATCTCGCTGTATCGCCAGGGCCATTCGCTGCCGGTGAAGCAGAAGCTCGACATGTATCGCGTGATGGCAGCGGCCGGAGCACTGGCTGACGAAGCCGAATATGTCGGCTATGCCGACGCCGCGTTCAATGCGGGTTTGCCGTGGGAAACGGTTTCGGCGATCGAGGCGGGGCGCGCCTCGGGTGAAATCGCCGAGTCCTCGGACCCTGCGAACCAGCTTTACTCGCGTGCCAAGACCGCCGTGCGCAACGAACGCGCGCTGTCGGCCTATGAAAGCGAGGCTGCCGCCGCCGCCGATGGCGATTCGGCTGCCCAGACGGGCGACGCCTATCTCGCTTCGGGCAACTATGCCAAGGCGATCGAGCTTTACGAAATGGCGCTCGACAAGGGCGGTGTCGAAACCGACGAAGTTAATCTTCATCTTGGCATCGCGCATGCCAAGTCGGGCGACCTCGCCACCGCGCGGACCTATTTCGATCAGGTCGGCAGCCAGGGCACCTATGCGGACTTCGCGAAGTTCTGGACAGTCTGGATCGACACCAGCCAGCAGCAGGCCGCTGCGCCTGCCGAGCCGGCGACCGCCGCTCCGGTGCAGTAACGGCCCGGCCTGATGGAAAAAGGGGCGGGGCAGCCTGGGCTGCTCCGCCTTTTTTCGTCAGGGAGCGTTCACCGGTACGCCGGGAATTTCCTTTGACGTACGGATCGTCAGCGACGTCTTCACGCTCTCGACATTGGGTGCTGTGGTCAGGCGTGTCGTCAGGATCCGCTGAAAGCTCTGCAGGTCGGACGCGACGATCTTCAGGATGAAGTCGATTTCGCCGTTGAGCATGTGGCACTCGCGCACTTCCGGGATATCGGCGACAAGCTGTTCGAAAGCGCGCAGATCGCTTTCGGCCTGGCTGCGCAGGCTGACCATCGCGAAGACCGTCAGCCCATAGCCGAGCGCTTCCGATTCGAGCGTGGCGTGATAGCCGCGAATCACGCCTTCCTGCTCCAGCGCGCGCACGCGACGCAGGCAGGGCGGCGCCGTCAGTCCCACGCGTTCGGCAAGCTCGACATTGGTCATGCGCCCGTTTTCCTGCAATAACGCGAGGATGCGCATGTCAATCTCGTCGAAACGCATTCACTGAAACTCCTGTTCACGCACGGATCGTTCCGCATCGCCTCAACGATCCTAATAATATTACCCGCGAACGCAATTGTCCCACATTGCGACGTGCCGAAATGAAGTGTTCCTGACCCGGGTTTGGCGGGTTAAGAAAAAATTACCGGCCGCGCGTGTCCTGCGGCTAAAGGGGAAAAACGCGTGCGCTTCGACGATACGTTGGAAACGGTACTCGCCGGAGATCTGACGACGCCCTATGGCCGGCACTCGGCCTGGCGGCAACTCGTCGATCTCATCGGCCGCCGTCGCGTGCCGCCCGATTCGCGCGCGCTGGCGACGCTTAATGCAATTCGCAACGATGTGCCGACCAAAATCCGCGCCGCTTCGGCGCGCGGGCTTGAATATGCCGAACCGCCCTTCGCGCTGGTGAGCATTTTTTGTGTCGACGAAATTTCGGTGGCCGCGCCGGTGCTGCGCGCGGCGCGGCTTTCCTCTTCGGAATGGATCAGCCTGCTGCCCGAAATGTCGTCGGCGGCGCGATCGGTGCTGCGCGATCGCCGCGATCTGGGGCCGCCGGTGAAACGTGCGCTCGAAGCCTATGGTCCCGCCGATTTCATTCTTGCCGATGGCACACCGCCCGCCGAAGCGCTGGCGATGCCGGACGAAAGCGCCGCCCCGGCGGCGATGTTCGAGGATCAGGCCGATGCCGCCGATGCCGAACCGATTGCGCTTCCCGCCGAATCGCCAGCCGAGCCAGTGATGCCGGCGCCGTGGGAACAGGTCGGCGAGGCCGGGGAACTGCTTCCCGAAGAGACCGAGGTCGCGCTGCGCTCGCTCTCGCCGATCGGCGAGGCGGAGGAGGCCGGCGACGCGGATGCGGGGCACGAAACCGCCGCCGTGGCAACGCCCGAGCAAGCCGAGGGAACATCTGCGGTCGAGGCTTCCGAACCGCTGCCGGCGCTGTCCCCGATGCCCGATATCGCCTTGCCGGGCACCGCCGAACCGGCCGAAGCCGAGGAAGTTGTGGCCGCCGAATCGAACGGCGCGACGCCGGAGGATGCGGCCGTCGCGATCGCGCCGGTCGATACCGGGAAGGAACCGGTGGAAATCGTGCCGGTCGAGCGCGAACAACTCGCGCCGCCGGATACACATTTCGAACCGCTGCCCGCGCCATCGGCGATCGCGGCGCCTGTCTATCCCGAGGAGCCGGCCGTGCCGACGGAATCTGTCGCGCCGCGCGACGCGGCGGCGGTGGCGGCCGAGGAAGACCTTTCCTTCGTTGCGCTCGCCGGGTTCGCAGCGTCGCTCGCGCTGCCCGAACGGCTGGCCGGCGCATTTGGCAAGCCCCCTTCGCCCGAGTCGGCGGAAGGCGTGGCGCATCAAAGCGGGACAGCAGCGACGCCGCCCGTGCCGCAGCCGGTTGCGAGCGATGCGCAGCCGGTTGAGGAGGTGGGTATGACTGAAGACCTCCTGATCGAAGAATTCACTGCCGAGATTGCCGCAGAAGCGGCGGGCCAGGAAAGCACGACCGGCGATGATGGCGCCGAAAGTGACTCGGCCAAGGGCGAAGGGCCGTTCCAGATTTCCGATGTCGTCGCACGCATCGACGCTTTCTGGCGCCGCCAGCAGGAAGCGCCGCGCGAAGCGAAACCGGCGCCGCGCCCCGAAGGATTCCGGTTCGAAACCGATGCCAAGGGCGTGATCCGCTGGGTCGACGGGGTTTCGCGCGCGCCGCTGGTCGGTCTGTCGCTCGATCTTCAGGGCGTTCCGGGTGCCGCGCGCATCGATGCTATTGCCGCCGGTGCGTTCCGGCGCCGCCAGGGCTTTTCCAATTCGCGGCTGGTGATCGACGGCGACAGCGATGCCGCGGGCGACTGGCTGATTTCGGCAATCCCTGTCTTCGATCCGTCGAGCGGCCGCTTCTCCGGCTATCGCGGCACCGCGCGTCGCCCGCGTCGCGACGAACGCGCCGAAGTGGTGCGGTCCACGTCCAACCCGGCCGATTCGCTGCGCCAGCTCGTGCACGAACTGCGCACGCCGACCAATGCGATCGCCGGTTTCGCGGAAATGATCGAGACTCAGATCCTGGGGCCCGTATCCGATCCCTATCGCGATCGTGCCGGCGTGATCCGCACCCAGGCGAAGGAACTGCTCGGGGCGATCGACGATCTCGATCTCGCCGCGCGGATCGAAAGCCAGGCGCTGGCGCTGGCGCCGGGCAAGGTGGCGCTGCGCCCGCTGCTCGCCGGGATCGCCGACGATCTTTCGCCCTTGGCCGATCTGCGCGGCGCGTGCATCGCGCTGCCGGTCGACGACCTTTCGGTGACGGGCGATCGGCGCGCTGTCGAGCGGCTGTTCGCGCGGCTGATGGCAACGCTCGTCTCGGCGGCGGGCGAGGGCGAGCGGATCGGCGTGCGTACCGCCGTTGACGCCGAGGACAAGGTCGCGGTGACTTTCGAACGGCCCGCCGCGCTGGCCGACTATCAGGGCGATTCGGTGCTCGGCATCGACGATGAGGGCAGCGACGCGACGCTGCTCGGCACCGGTTTCGCGCTGCGGCTCGCCCGGAACCTGGCGCGCGAACTCGGCGGATCGCTCGTGATCGAAGCGGATAACCTGACCTTAAGACTCCCTGCGGCAGAAAACAGCATCATGGGGCAGGCACACAACAGCTGATGATGGCGGCGCAACCAGAAATGGTGCCGTCCGGTGAGGAAGCTACGGGCATGAATCGCTTTGCGGCGCCTTGCCCGACTTCCGCGATCGCCTGGCCAGATGATTTCGGGACCCGGTTCACGCTTTTCGTTGATACCGAAGAGGAATTCGACTGGACCGGGCCGTTCCGTCGCGAAGCGCGCGATACGTCTGCCGCCGCGGCGATACCCGAGTTTCACCGGCGTTTCGCCGACCGGCACATTCCCGTCGCCTATATGGTCGATCATCCGATCGCGACCGATCCGGCGGCGATCGATGCCGTGCGTGAAGTGCTCGACGCCGATCCGCGCGCGACAGTCGGCACCCAGCTTCACCCCTGGGTCAATCCGCCGTTCGATGAGGACGTCAATGTCCACAACAGCTTCGCCGGCAATCTGCCGCGCGCGCTTGAGGCGGCCAAGCTGAGCAACCTCACCGAAACCATCGAGGCGAGCTTTGGCGTCCGTCCGATCGTCTATCGCGCGGGCCGTTACGGCCTCGGGCCGCACACGCTCGGGATGCTCGAGGATCTCGGCTATCGGATCGACAGCTCGATGCGCGCCACCTATGATTTCAGCCACATGACCGGCCCTGATTACAGCGCGGTGGGCAATGACGCGTTCCGCGCCGGACCGACCGGCGCGCTGATCGAATTGCCGCTTACCACCGTCTTCACCGGCCATGCGCGCGGCGCCGGCCGCTGGTTGCACCCGCTGGCGCAGCGCATGCCCTTCGGCGGAGCGCTGTCGCGGCTCGGGCTGCTTTCGCGCATCGCGCTGACGCCCGAAGACATGCCGGTCGACGAAGTGCTCGAGGCGATCCGCATCGCGCTGGGCGAGGGGGTGCGCGTGCTCAACTTCTCCTATCACTCGCCCTCGATCGTGCCGGGGCATACGCCCTATGTCCGCGACGCGGCCGATCTGGCGGAATTCAATCGCTGGTGGGACGAAGTGCTCGACCTGCTCGATCGGCTGGGCGTGCGCGCGGCATCGATCGACGATCTGGTCGCGGCGGCCGAATAAGCGATCAATCACCTTGCCGCCACGGCATTTCGTCCGCTATCGGAGCGGGCGCTGGGGGCCTGTAGCTCAATTGGTTAGAGCTGGCCGCTCATAACGGCTAGGTTGCGGGTTCAAGTCCTGCCGGGCCCACCATTTTCCCCCCGCCTCCTTCCAATCCGTGTAAAAGCGAGAAAGGAAGCGAGGTTGCGGCAGTTCTAAAGCCTTCGCCGCGCAGGTATGCCAGTCGTTCGGTAAAGGCGAGCTTGAGTACCATCCGGCGGTATTCCAGCCTCCCGGTTTCCCAGAGTTTATAGGGGTTTGCGAGGAATTCCATCGCGGTTCTAAAACTCGCGAGATACTGGATTTGCGCTGGGCGGCTTGTGCGCGGATTTTCGCGTAGAAGCAGTTTGCGCTCCTCAAGCTCACGAATGCGCTTTTCATATGCGTCGATCAGCCGCGCATCATCGGCCTGAGCGATACGGTCGAAAAACTGGTCGACCGTCTTTTCGATTTTGCGGATTTCGGTTTCAGCGGCATCGGCCTGAGCGCGTTGAACCGTGTTCCGCTTGTCCCATAGGTCGCGGAGCAGATCGCGCATGATGGCGAACAGCGCATGCGATGGCCGCAAGGCGCGCAACAGTGCGACGAATTCTCCTTCGAGATCGGCGCGACGAATGGACTTGCCATAGTCGGCGCACCCCTTCTGTACGCACAGATAATAGGGGTAATGCTTGGTGCGTCCCTTCGACCAGCAGCCGTAAAGCGGCTCTCCGCAGGACCCGCACACCACGAAGTTGCGCAGCGGAAAATCACGGTTGATGTTCTTCTTGGCAGGAGCCTTGGCGGTTTCCTTCATCCGCTCCTGCGCCCGCTTCCATGTGGCGAAGCTGATAAGCGGCTGGTGCTTGCCTTCGAGAAGCGCAATGTCCCACTCGGCGACCTCGATATATCCGGCATAGATCGAGCGCTGGAGCAGTTTGCGGATGTGGCGATGGGTCAGCCGATGCGACGGCCCATTCGCCCATTCGGGCTGGCCTGTAAGGAAACGATAGACTTCGGTCTGGGTCTGAAACCGCCCTGCTGCGTAGCCTTCAAAAGCCTCGGTAATCATGGTGGCGAACGGTTCGTCGGGCACCAGCATCTTTCCATGGCCCGCCACCTTTTCGTAGCGGTAGCCGACCGGAGCCTGAAAGCACCAATAACCCGCCAGCGTGCGGGCACGCATGCGGTTCTTTACCTGTTCGGCATTCTTCTGGCGGTGGTGCTGGGAGACGCTGGCGAGAAGGTGTTCGACGAGCTGGCTGTCGCTGTCCGCGCCGAACTCGATTGAGGGGGAGGCGAGGATGCCGCCCGCTTCCGCGATTTCTGCACGGAGTTGAAGATGCGCCGTCATATCGCGGGCGAGTCTGCTGATATCGTCGATGATTACGGCATGCGGTTCGGCGCGATGCTCGCGTAAATAGGTGAGCATCCGTTCCATGGCCGGACGCTTCGAGGCCGCGCCGCTGATATCGTCCTTGTAGACGCCGACGACGCGCATGCCCTTGTACGCGGCATAGTCGCGGCAGCGGCTCTCTTGGCTGTCCAGCCCATGACCCTGCGTCTTCTGCTTGGTCGAGGAGACTCTCGCATATATGACGGCATTCTGTTCTGTTGTTTCTGTCATGGGCTAGTCCTTTTATTTGGTTCATTCTCCAATCCGGTCAGCGGAAAGTCCTCATTCAAACTGCCTGCGAAGGCTTGGCGAGCTATATGGGACATAATGGTCGCGAACGTATCGAAGTGAGTGCGAGCATCTTCTTCGCTCATGTCGAAATTGTCGTAGAATTCGCGGAATTCCTCAAACTTCAATGTCATATGCGTTCCATGTGATTTGTGGTTACAATTTTACCCCAGCCAGAAAGCTACCGGAATCGTTTATTCGACTTATCCACAAGGCAGGCCTGGGTCGGGTCGGTACCAAGCGCGATATCGATCGCCGCCTCGGCGATGCGATAGAGAACGGCGATCAGGTCCAGCTTCTGCTCAACGCTCGCGTCCATGCCGTCGAGGTGATGCAGATAGGCTGAAAGATCGTGTTGCATGTTCATGGCTCTGTCGGTTGCGAGACGGCAAGGCTGGTTCGGCCTGCGTCCCCTCGGGTTTGTTGTTGGAATACGCGCCCGCTGCGGCCCTGCTGGGGGCTTAGATACGCAAAAGCCCCGCCGTTTCCGGCGAGGCTCTATTGATCTGGATGCACTAGTAGCGCGTTTAGAGATAATGGAACATATTTAGAACAGAAAGTCTAGGAATATATTCCAGGACAGGAAAATATCATGCGCTCCCGTCTATAAAAGCGGGTGATCTCTGGTGAGGCCGCCATAGTCGCAACGGCAACTTTTGGGGACTTTGCTGCCGAGCCGCTCTGAGTTAGGCCTACCCCGAAAGCGGGCGTAGGCGAGGCTGCAACAGAATGGGCAATAGGGTTGCAGGGATAAATTTTCGATCTTGAGTGGACCGAAGGGGTCGGTCTTAAGCAAAAGCGCAAAAGGAGCGGCGCCTGAAGCAATCCTCGCGAATTTTCCTCTACTCGGTCGATCACGGTGGAAGCGCGGGTTTATAAGCCTCTAAAGCTACGATGCTAGTGGGGACGAGCATATGCTGCAAAGGTCGAACCCACCTCTCAATGCCCAAGCATCATTTCTGTACCAAACACTGCGTACATGCTTCTTTTAAGACGATAAAGTTCCCGTCTAGCGTCGCCGCTTTTAGTATAGACATGATCGGGGACGCCCCACCCTTCAGCCAAATAGCGCTCGCGCTCCTTCTCTGCGGCGGCAACGGTGTTTATTAAACCGATCGCCGGGTCAATCCACGCCATGACAGTTGGCGGGAACAGAAACGGCGCTTCGCTAAATGCTTTCTCAGTTAAATCGACGCTGTTGTCGCAAGACGGATTTTTTGAGAGAGCGTCATCCATACCAGCGCGGATTGTATCAAAAAATGCCATTCTACGATCGAACAATTTTTCGCGAAACGTCATTTCATTGATGCTGGCGACATGCTTTTGAATGAGCATGTTGTCGTTGGCGATCCGCTGCTGCAGTTTCATCTGCCGAATAGCAACAGCAACCGCAGCGCAGACGGCTAGGAAACCGCTAAATATTGTGGCGAATGCTTGCCAAGTGAAGCCACCCCAATCAATTGCCGCACACATCGAAATTTCTCCAAACCCTACATGCGCTATCTTCTCTAAGATGATGTGACGATGGCAGAACGAATTCTCCACATCAATTGATCACCGCCTAACGCCTACCGCCCATGATAGCGACTGACCAATCTTCCTCGGTGAACGCGCCACTAACACCTAGGGTCCAGACTCGTTCAGAGCCAGAATGCAACGGCGGCAGCGAGGCTTACGGCTGACAAGAAGTTTCTGGCGAGCTTATCGTAGCGGGTGACGTGCTCCCCTGAGTGTTACCATTCAGAGGTAGAGTCCGGCTCCTTCATGATGGTTGATTGAGGGGATGGCAACGTGTCTGGGGGCATGCCCCCAGACACGTTGGCCGGCGATCTCGGCGGGGGTCTTGCCGCCCAGTTTCGAGTGTGGCCTGACGTGATTGTAGTCATGCCGCCAGGCGTCGAGCACGAACCGGGCGTGGGCCAGCGAGGTGAACAGCGTCTCATTGAGGCATTCGTCGCGCAGGCGCCCGTTGAAGCTCTCGACGAAGCCGTTCTGCATCGGCTTGCCAGGCGCGATGTAGTGCCATTCGACCCGCCGCTCCTGCGACCAGCGCAGGATGGCCGACGAGGTCAGTTCCGTCCCGTTGTCGCTGACCACCGTATGCGGCTTGCCGCGCAGTCCGATCAGTCGGGTCAGCTCGCGTGCTACGCGCACGCCTGACAGCGACGTGTCGGCGACCAACGCCAGACACTCGCGCGTGTAGTCGTCGACCACACACAGGATGCGGAAGCGCCGGCTGCAGGCGAAGCTGTCCGAGACGAAGTCGAGGCTCCATCGCTGGTTCGGCCCATCCGGCAGCAGTATCGGCGCCCTGGTGCCCAGGGCACGCTTGCGGCCGCCACGGCGACGGACGCGAAGGTTTTCCTCGCGATATATCCGCAGCAGCTTCTTGTGGTTAGGTTTCATGCCTTCCCGCGCCAGCAGATAGCCCAGGCGGCGATAGCCGAACCGACGACGCTCCGCCGCCAGTTCGCGCAACCGCTGCCGCAGCGGGCCGTCGTCCGGCCGCAACGATCGATACCGGATCACCCGTCGGCTCACGCCAACCAGCTTGCACGCCCGACGCTCGCTCAGCCCGTAATGCTCACGGGCATGGGCGACGGCTTCCCGCCTGGCGCCGGGCGTCACCATTTTTTTGACGCCAGATCCTTCAGCACCACGTTGTCGAGCATCGCCTCGGCCAACAGCTTCTTGAGCCTGGCGTTCTCGTCCTCGAGCGCCCGCAGACGGCGCGCCTCGGAAACCTCCAGCCCGCCGAACTTCGACTTCCATTTATAGAACGTGGCTGAACTGATCCCATGGCGGCGGCACACGTCCGCCGTCGCCATCCCCGCCTCCTGCTCCTTCAAGATCGCGATGATCTGCTCTTCGCTGAACCTGCTGCGCTTCATTCCGTCCGACTCCTTCGTGTCGGACTCTACTCAAAATCGGTCACATTTCAGGGGAGCACGTCACGGGTAGCGATGCGGCGGAAGTCCTTGAGGCGGCAGAACATGGCCTCGACCCGCCAGCGGTCCTTGTAGCGGCGTTCGTCATACTGGATCGGACGCTTGCGGTTGCGTCGGCCGGGGATCACCGGGATCGTGCCCTGTTCGCGCAAGGAAGCCCTGATGCGGTTGGCATCATAGCCGCGGTCGGCGATCACCCGCTTCATGCCGACGGTCTCGCCAATCAGCAGGTCGGCCCCTTTCACATCCGACGTGTTGCCAGGCGTCAGGACGAGGCGAAGCGGCCGTCCGAGGACATCGACAAGCGCATGGATCTTGGTCGTCCTGCCGCCACGCGAGATGCCAATGGCATTGGCTCGCGCCCCCCTTTTGCCCCACCGGCGCTGCGGTGGGCCTTGATGTAGCTGCTGTCGATCTGGCCGGTTTCCGCGATCCAGCCTTCCTCGGTCAGCGCCGCCAGGATGCGGGTCCAGATGCCCCGCCGGCTCCAGCGGTTCCAGCGATTGTAGACAGTCGTCGATGGGCCGTATTCAGCAGGGCAATCCGCCCACCGACCGCCGCATTTGAGCATGTGAATGATACCCGAGATCACTCTGCGATCATCGACCCGTCGCGCTCCGGGCTGGTTCTTCGGCAAGTGCGGCTCGATGGCAGCCCAAGCTTCATCCGATAGCCAGAACAACGAACGCGACATTCTCAAAGCCTCCTACCTCAGCAGAGACGCCCTGAATCAATCTGCACGCCGTTTTTCAAGAGGCTGATTGGGTTTGGACCCTAGTGCCGCAATCTTTGGGCGGCCAATCAAATCCCTGATTATAAGGATATAACCTGCAACAAACTGCCCAGTCTGTTGCACTGACCGCTTTCTGGGGGCCGGGATTTTCGGCTAGACGACGGAAATTGGGTCGGAGGCGGTCGCTTCAAGACGGTTCGAAACCCTCCACATAGTGTACCCGCCCGCTCTGGTGCTGCGGGAAGTGCGCAAGATGCGCGGGCAAATCCATGGCTATTACCCGCGCCCATTTGCTGCCGATTAGTCCCGGCAGCTTCACGCGATCGGCGGGCGGATGGAACGGGTTCGGTAGCCATTTGCCGTTGAGATCGCGCTGCTCGAAATACGGCTTCTTGGCTGCATAAACGGGCGGCAGATCGAGGCCGGAGATAAATTCGATCATCCGGTCCTCCGGCATCGCCAATATCTCGTCGGGTGTCATCAAAGCCCGCTGCATCATGCTCTCATGCTGCGATGCCTTGCGATAGTGGGCGTAATCGAACGCTGCGCTTGTATCGCCCTCGAACAGAAAACGGCTCAGCGCCTGTTGCTGCTGGCGGCGTGCGCCTTCCTGCTGGAGCGGGTCGTCATAGCGCAAACTCTGGTTGCCGAGCATGTTCGATACGAGCTGCGCGGTCTGATAATCGCGCACGCCGAAGAACATGCGGAGCTGCGCCGAGCCGATAAAGCTCTGCAAGGTCGCGGCATCGAAGTTGCGGATGATCTGGCCCACGTCCTGAAACACCGCGAAGGTGCGCACGCCTTCACCGCGCCCGAAGGTGAACGCCGAGAGCAGGGATTCAAAGCGGCCCATTTGTCCGGCCTCATCGACGATCATGGTGAGGCGCGGCGCATCGGGTGCGCGGCCCTTGTAAAGGCGGCTGACCGTGAACAGCACGCGCAACAGCGACGACCAGATGGAGACATATTCCATCGGCACGTTGACGAACAGGCTTGCCACCTGATGCGGGTTGACCAGATCGGCGAGCGAGAAGTCCGGCTCGTCCAGCGAGTCCATCAATGTGGGGTCGTTGAGGAAACCGAGCTGGCCCTTGATGGTACCGAGGATTGCGCCGAACTCCTTCGGCACGTCCTTTTGCTTGTGCCAAATCTCGGCGGCTCCGGCGCGGATGTCGCCGTGCTTCGAATCTTCCATCGCACGGAGCTGCGCATCCCAGAACAGCGCATCGCCCTCGATCGCGTTAAGGACGTCGCGGAGCATCGGGAAGCTGGCTTTGCCGTGTTGCTCGACAAGCGATTTGATCAGTAGTTCGAGCCACTGGCGAGCGCGCAGCTCGAAATAATGGCCGTTGCTGCTGCCGGAAAAGGGAATGAGGGCGGCGGCGATGAAGCCGCAATCGGCATGAAAGCGCGGGTCGGCTTCGTCCAAGATGTCGAGGGGGTTGAGGCGGTGGCTGGGGAGAATATGGGCGTGGAGCTTCACCGGATTCCAGCAATAGGCGTAGGCCCCGTGCGCCGCGAAGTTGTGGATGGTGACGGCGGCAAGCTCGCCGCGCGGGTCGAGAACCCAGAGCCGCTGTCCCGCACAGCGGATAATCGCTTCCATGAGGACATCGCGGGATTTTCCGGCCCCTGCGCCCGCGACGATCAGGCCGGGCGAGTCGGAATCGAGGCGCATCAGGCGGTTGCCGCTATATCCGATCGGGAAGCCAGTTTTGCCGAATAATCCGGCGCGGGCGATTTCCTCGTCCTCCGCCCATCTGGCGCTTCCAAAGCGCGCGTCTCCAAAATCACTCATGGCGTGGTCCTTTCAGGCAAAGAAAAGGGCGGGGATTGCTCCCCGCCCTGAAAGGGTGTTGGTGGTCGTCGCTTATCCTGCGCACTGACCGAGTAGGATGAGAGCGACGACGATAACGCCGACGATCGCGAGGCCATTGCCTTCTTGCCTCGGGCCGTATTCGACGTTGGCACGCTTCGGCTCCCAGATTTGCTGTTTCGCCATAATTGGCTTCCTTTCTTTCTGCCGCCTCATTGCGGCGTTTCTCGAATATCGCGGCGGGCGCGGTGGCTTGGGGGGTTAGAAGAGAAGAATCCCGAACAGCGTGCCCGCCACGAACGCCAGCCAGACGATGGCAGGCCAGTCGGGGCCGTTCCGGCGCGGCGCGGTGCACGCTGGTGAAGGCGAAGCTGGTGAACTGGCTGCCTTGATCGGTGTTGAAGATCTCAGGCCTGCCGAAGCGCGCCAGCACTTCCTCCAGCGCCGTCACGCAGAAGCCGGCATCCATCGTGTTCGACAGCCGCCAGGCCAGCACCTTGCGGGTCGCCCAGTCCATGATCGCAACGAGGTAGAGGAAGCCCCGACGCATCGGGATGTAGGTCACGTCCGCGCACCACACCTGGTTCGGCCGCTGGCGATCGCCAGCCCACGCAGCAGATAGGGATAGACCCGGTGCTGCGGGTGCCGATCGCTCGTGCGTGGCCGCTGGTAGATCGGCGACAGCCCCATCTTCGCCATCAGCCGCCTTACCCGGCGACGGCCAACGTCATGGCCCTGGCGGCGCAGATGCCGGGCCATCTGGCGGCTGCCGTACCACGGCATGTCGAGGAACGCCGCGTTGATCTCCCGCATCAGCACCAGCGTCTCCTCGGTCTCCGGCACCGGCGTGTAATAGTAGCCCGACCAGCTGATCGACAGCAGCCGGCATTGCGCCGCGATCGACAAGCAGTGGTGAGCAGGATCGATCCACTCACGCCTCCGTGCCACGCTCATCGACCGGAGGCCTTCGCTAAAAAATCCCGCTCCACCAGTAACTGCCCGATCTTCGCATGCAGCTTGTCCACCTCCGCGTCGCTCGCCGCCTTGGCCGCCTCGCCGGCACTGGAGAACGTCGCCGACATTCCTTCGATCGCCTGACGCTTCCACGCCGTGGCCTGCTGCCGGTTTGGTGGACACCGAGATAGGATGTTTCCACCTATCGGGGGGCCTGCCGAAGGATCAGGGCGAACGCTCGGTCATCGCCGGCAACGTTCTGGATCGCCAGTTCACGGCCGACAGGCCCAACCGGAAGTGGGTGGCAGACTTCACCTACATCTGGACTGCCGAAGGATGGCTTTACGTGGCCGCCGTCATCGACCTGTTCTCACGCAGGGTGGTGGGTTGGTCGATGAGTGATACGATGTTCGTTCACGCGGCACGCGAAGGGCTCGGCCCGAACGCAGGCAAGCCGTCAACTCCTGGCGCAGGGCACCACGTCCCTGGATGTACAGGGATTGATAAATAGCTTCGTGGCTGATGCGCATGGTAGGATCCTCCGGATAATCGATCCGCAGCCGATGGGCGATCTGCTCTGGGCTCCATGCGATCGACCAGCGCCGACTCTGTCGAAGTACGGCGCGCCGCTTCTTCCATACCACGTCAGGGCCGGCAAAGCCGATGCCCTCAGCATTCGTGACCCGACCAGCAAGACGCTCCTCGACATAAGCGCGCAAAGCAGGATTGCTGGCCAACTTGTTCGGACGCGGACGCCGACCCGCGCGTTCAGCGTGCCACTGCGCGACACTGGCCCGGTAATCCAGATTGCCGCCACGAGTGGCAGCGTTGCGCCGGACTTCGCGTGAGATCGTGCTGGGCGAGCGCCCAAGCTTGCGCGCGATCGCACGGATCGCCGATCCCGTGGCCAGTGCGATGGCGATTTCTTCCCGCTCGCGAAAGGTCAGAAATCTTTCGCTGGGCACAGGCGCCGAAGGCGCCAGATGTTTTGGCGGCATACCTCCCGAACTCCGAAACCAGCGCGGTCCGAGCGGTGTCGAAATGCCAGCATCCGCCGCAGCCTCCTCGCTCGTACGCCCGCGGGCAATGGACTGCCAGAAGCGACGATGATGCTCACGCAACCAGGCAGATGGACGCCCGGGTGAATGTAGCTTCTCTCGGGTGCAGCGTTCTGATGCTCTTCGACCGGCCATGTTCGCAACCTCCAATTTCTTGGCGTTGCGACGACCGGTTGAATCCGCCCAATATACCAGCGAGCAGTTCCAGCGGCTGATGGCCGACAATGGCGTCACCTGCTCGATGAGCCGGTCCGGCAACTGCTGGGATAATGCCGCCATGGAGAGCTTCTTCTCCTCGCTCAAGACCGAGCGGATCGGGAAGAAGATCTACCGCACGAGGGCGCAAGCGAAGGCCGACGTGTTCGATTATATCGAATGCTTCTACAACCCGACCCGGCGTCACTCGACCCTGGGCTACCTCAGTCCTATCGACTTCGAACGGGAAGCTGGGGTAGCCTGAATGAGCTTATCTCGGTGTCCACCAAACCGGCAGCAGGCCACAGCGCATCACCACCTCAATGCGACGCCGGTGCGCGCCGCGAGAGAGGAGGCGGATGACCGAGGCCGAATGAGGAGAACATCTTGCTTAAAGCTCAAGCGGAACGCCAGATACTAGCTGATCTGTTCGTGAAGACCATTCAACCAGTAGGTCCTGCACAGCGGCCCAACCTCCATAAGATTTGAACTCGTCCATTTCCTTTAATTTCTGCGGGATTGAAGCGGCTGTAAGATTCTTAACTGAACTAAGCATCCCTTCTGCTTCATCGAACTTCCCTAGCCTGATTAGGCAGATGAAGCGCGTCCATTCAGCATACTCACCACCGATACCCTCTGCATCAAGATACGCGATCAGTCGCTCGGCATCTCTGATAGGCGAGATTGCATCCCAAGCATCCTTCAAACTCTCTTCAAGAGGTTGCTCCAATGTGGCGAGGTTCACGACCCTCGCCCCTAAGGACATGTGCATAAATTCAAGGTCATCAAAAGCTGGCAGCAAGAATGTCCAGACATAAGTTGATGATGGCGCTCCATCGATGGCAAGACCGGCTATAATGTCCTTGCTCCGCGCCCGAACTAGAAAATCGCCTTTGTCGTGAAAGCCGATTTTCCTCGCTACGCTTTTAATCCGATTTTTCTCTACGCTTTTCATCCTGGCCCCGGTGCTTCCACAATACCACATACCCCCGTCCCGGAGGGTAGGTTACGCCGATAATTCTCAATCTCGGAAGGAGTTGGCACTGCGAGGCCGCTCTTCAACTCCACCACATACGAAGGGGAAGCCACAGGTCCAAATACACCATCCGCGCGAACGGAACCTGGCGTCCCGTAGGGAACAACCACACCATTCTTGTAGGACACCTCTGCGCTATACAATCCTCCGGTTGCATTTATACTCGCAGCAAAGTGCGCATGAATGGCTAATCCCCGGATCGCACTGAATGGGAACACAAAATCTACCAAGCGTCGGGGATACTGCGCATAGGCAGCATTGGCGGCTTGCCTAAATACCCCGAAGCTCCCCTCAGGACATTGGTCTAATGAACGGGGATCATTTTGCGGTGTATCCTGTTCCTCACCTGGAGCCCCACCTGAACCACCAATACCTATATTATTATAGCTAAAATTCATATCGAAGAATGGCGGCACTATCACCTCTATGGGAGGCTCCTCGTAACACGGGACAGCATTTGAGTTTTCCTGCCTCGAGCTGTTTTCGCAACTAGTTTGGCCAGATGGATCGACCGCATTCACCGGATCATTGCCAACATAGCCGTAGATATTAGGACCATCGGCATAACCGATGGGATCGGTCTGCAGGAACCTGCCCAGCTCGGGTGCGTACATCCGGGCCTTGTAATAGTAGATATCGAGGTCTTCGAGCCACGCCTGGCCGGTATATTGGAACCGCCCGATATTCCCCGCCCCCGGACTTCCCCAGGCGTCATAGCTGTTGGCGGAGAGCAGCGTGCCGTCGCTGTCGGTCACCGCCGTGATCGACCCCAGCCGATCGGGCATCAGGTTACGCATATAGGATAGCGAGACCCCCGAGCCTTCATACCAGGCGATCGGCGCGTCCTCCCGGCCCGGATCAAACACATAGCGCCGCAGGACCGCGCCCGAGCCGTCATATTCCATGATCAGCCGGTCGCCATCGTAGAGATATTCGATCGCGCTGCCCGATACCGAGGGGTCGGCGCTTTCCCACAGCCGCCCGAGCGGATCATAGGACAGGCTCGCGCTGTGGCCGCCCGAGGCGCTCGTCAGCCGGTTCTGCACGTCATAGCCATAGTTCGTGCTGCCGTCGCTCGTGAGATTGCCGTTCCCGTCATAGCTGAACGCAGTCCCGGCAACACTCGAATATTGATTGAGGCCGTTGGCCACATAGCCCTGGCTGCCGTTGTCGTAGCCGGTGAACGCATAGGCGTCGTTGCTGCGATCCTGCGACGTCACCTGGTTCGCCGGATTGTAGGCGAAGGTCGTCGTCAGGTCCGAGGCCGTGCCCGACAGATCGAACTCCAGGCTCGCAAGGCGCGAGATATCGTCATAGCCGTAGACCAGATCCGCGTCGCCGCGCCGCTCCTCCAGCATCCGGCGACCGAGATCGTCATAGCTGATGTCCGAAAGCACATTGCCGCCGCGCTTGATGCGCGTGACCCGGCTCAACACGTCATATTCATAGGCGACGAAGGCACTGTCGGGATAGGTCAGCTGCGTGCGGTTGCCAGCCGCATCATATTGATAGCTCAAGGTGCGCGCCGTGCCGCTCATGTCATTGCTCGTCGCGGTCACGCGCCCGAGCGCGTCCCAGTCATGGCTGATGCCCGTGCCGGTGGTGGAGCCGTGGCGCGCGTACAACAGCCGCCCGAGCAGATCGTAACCGTAATAATCGTCCGGCCCGGGAATATTCTTCCGGTAAAGGCGGTTGAGGTCATCATAATAGAAATAGATGTTCTGAGCCGCGCGCGTGCGCAGCTGCACGATATTGCCGTTGGCGTCATAGTCGTAGCGCATGAAGTCGCTGCTCGAACTGGTACCCGATCCCTGGGTCGTGTCAGGGAAATAGACCCGCGAGAGCCGGTCGACGCCATCATAGCTATAGCTGGTCTTGTTACCCTCGCCATCGGTAAGCGATTCGATTTGTCCATTGTCGGTATAGGTGAGCGTCTGAACGACCGCGGCAACGCCGGTGTCGTAGCCCGAGATCGTTTCGATCGCGCGGCCATTATCGTCATATTCGGTCCTGGTGATACGATCGGGCCCGAAGCTGCCACCCGTATTCGCTTCGCACGCATCGGTCTGCGATCCCCAGGCGGCGGCGTTCATGCGCAACGCGGTACATTCGAGCCGTCCACGGCTGTCATAGCCATATTGGACGAGCTGATAGGTCGTGCCATCGGCGCTCACCGCATCCTGGGTCTTGCGCGCGGTCGCGGCGTCATAGGTGGACGTGGCTTGCTGGAGCGAGACGAAGTTGCTCCAATCGGTGTCGCTCGTCCCCGTAACGGTGCCGAGCTCGGTTTCCGTACGCTGGCCGTCATCATTATAGTGCATCCGCAGCGCTTGCCGAACCAGCGGCCCCGCGCCGTCGGGATCGGGCGCGATGACGCCCAACAGCTGGCGGCCCAGATCATAGCGATAGCTGGTCGTATCGGCCGCGCCCGACAGCGGACCATCGACGCTGGCGATATTGCCGACCGCGTCATAGGACGGCTTGACCGTCGAGGAGACACTGGCATCGCCCGCGCGACTTTCCAGCTCGGTCAGCAGGATATTGCTCGCGGTCGAGGCCGAACCCGATTGATAGGTGAACTCGGTCACGCTTTCATCCGCGCTTCCCGTACAGCTCGATCCCGAAGCACAGGCCGACACCTGCTCGAGCCGCACCACGGGCGTTGGCGCCTGCACCAGCGTCCCTGAGGCATTGCGATACCACGCATAATGGCTGCCATAGGTGTAGCGGGTCTGGGGCCGCGTTCCGCCCGATGCTGCTGCCGGTCGCGTAACCGTCAGTACGCCGCCGTGACTGCTGTCATAGGTGTAGTCGGTGACATTGCCGAGCGGATCGGTGGTGGAGACAGGCTTGTTGCAGACCACTGCGCTCGCCGTCGCGCATTGATCGGTATAGGTCGTACTGCTCGCCGGATAGCTGCTCTGAAAGACGATATCCGAAAGGGTCGAACCCGATTTGGGCGATACGGTTATTTCGGTCACATTGCCGCGACTGTCATAGTCATAGCTGACCGAGTTGCCTTCCGGCGCGGTTACCGTTTCCAGAAGGCGCGTCGTTGCGTCATAGCTGTAGCCGGTCTCATTGCCGAGCGCGTCCTCGTCGGAAATGATCTGCATATAGTCGAGGTCGGTCGTGACGATCCGCTTCTCGTCGCCGGAAGCGTTGACGGTGGTCGTCCTCTCATTGGTGCCGGTGTCATCGGCATAATCGTAGGTCGTCGTAACGCCGTTGCGTACCACCGAATCCACCATGCCATTGCCGTCATAGCTGATGGTAACGTTGTTGGTGCTGGCGCCGGGACGTTTGATGCCGGTCAACCGCCCCGAAGTGAAGCTATAGGTCGTCTCGTTGCCCAGGCTGTCGGTGAACGATTCAACGCCGGACATCGAGAGCGACGGCCAGCTTTGCGAATAGGTGCAATAGAGTGAATCGGGATCGCAGCCATCGACGGTCGTATTGACCAGCGTCACCTTCGAGACGTCGAACCAGGCATTCGAATCCTCCAGGGAATCGGGAGGGATGACTTCGTCGAACGTCATCCGCATCTGATAGCCGCGATTCGATTCCACGGAGATCAAGCGACCTATGGTGACATAGGTCTGGCAGTCGCCGGGCCACCCTTTGAGGCAAGTGGACGCGACCTGATAATGGTAGGTCAGCTTCTCGCCATTTGGCCGGGTGAGCGTCTGGATGGAACTTCCGTTGGTAATATACATGGTACGCGTCGCGACTTGCGCGAAGGTCGCAACTGTTCCGTCAGCTCTGGTGTAGACACCATTTTCCAAGGTCGAGCCGGTATGCTGATCGGAGAGATATTCGCCGCTTACCGCATCCAGGCTGAACGTTTCGGTTGCTCCGCCGATACTGACGGTAACCGGACCTCCCGGCGAATAGATGACACCACTGGTGGAATCCCGAAATTGTCGGTCGGACGTCACGCTTCGGCTGAAGACCAGCGCCGGGTCGTCCGCAGGCCCGATCGAGACGGAATGCGACGGCGCGATCAACACGCCGCGGGTCAGATCAACGCCGTTCGCATCGATGGTCTGACGGATCGGGGGCAAGGGCGGCGGCTCATATTCCTGCGCTTTGGCGATTGCCGGCAGCGCAACGGATGCGATCAGGCACAAGCGGATCGAATGTCGCGCTGCAGCGCGGCCGAAAACGGAAAATGAATGCATGGTTGCCCCCCCAACCAGATCAGAACATCGGCTCAGCAAGCCGAACGGATCAGGGTCATGGAGGGGAGGTCGCGCCCGTAACGGTGACGTTCACGCGATTGTTCGCGTCGTCATAGCTGTAATTGGCAACCATATTGTTGTTGACCGAGCCGCTATGCTCGACCTCGATCAGACGACCACGCGCGTCATATGTGAAGTTGGATGTGTCATTGCCGAAGGTTTCGCTACTGTTCGCAAGCGAAATGCCCAGACCGCCGACAAGAGAGAAAGCGCCAAATATCGCGTGCTTGACTTTGAACATCGCAAATTCCCCATTTGCCGACGAATCAAACTCTCGCGACTGTGACCGATCGAGCAGCGCAGTTCAAGGAACAAGGCGGGATTTTTTGAAAGCCGACGATCATATAGCCGCGGCGAAATAGTAAGACATGAACGATTGTCCCGATCGCATCGCTTACGGGTACCTTGGCCTATGCATGGTTCGGTGCAGGTGGAGCGGCAAATCTCCAAGCCCTGCGCGATGGGTTCCAAGGGAGAGCGAAATCTCCTTTGGTCATGGCGGGTGTCGGGAGGAGCAGGAACGCTCTTTCTGACAAGCGATCAATCGGCGATAGGATTGAATGGCGCGGAGTTGCCCCTGATCTGATGAGGGTTCAGCCGAAGATCATGGGTGCAGCGGAGCGCCAACGGCCGGAGGGGATGCAACGGGGAACGCGCCAGCGGGTGCCCCTTGCCAAGATGCATGGTATTACCATGCACATCTTGCATTCAGCCTAACAGGCACATCTCTCCTTAGCCATAACTAGGTAGTTAATAAAAAATATGATTTATTATCCAAATAATCTTCAACGGATCATAAACATTATTCAACTCTCTCAATATACATCCAAATCCAACCGCTATCATGCGTCAACCTTCTCACGACAAATCTATCTCCTCTTCGTACGACGCCAATTTTATTCCCCAAAAAACCATCTCGTAAATACACTGATGAGACCCCGGGTGCTAGCGTGAGTGTTCTCCCCACAAGTTCGCGGGGCTTGGTGTCTCTCGACACATTTACTAGGAGCGGCTCTCCTTCCTGCCATTCATGAATGGGTTCTGGATATTTCGGATTGCTACCATCATAGTCAATATAAATTCCGGCATACATGTAACCACGAGTCCAGCGGGATTCTGCGCGAGCACTGCTCGGGGTAGGTTTGAGTGTCGGCCTCTCCTGCGCGCTTGGCGCTGGCGTAGGGGTAGAGGGTTCGTTTGTCGGGGGCGGACTCGGACTCGGCATAGGTTTTGGCTCGACTGCTGCAGGAGCAGGGCTTTCCGAAGCCGATAGCGGTTGCGACGCAATCAAATCTGACGTTGAGTTTTGAAGAATACCGACTGAGGCACCTTTCGAAATCGGAGCTTCGGCGAACAAATCGATCAAATCACCTTGCCACAACACGGATCCGCAGGCAGCGCTTAGCACAAGCGCGGCCAAGCCAGCATACATGTAACGGCTCGGGGGTTTGTGCCTGCCGGGAGATCCTTTCAGCTTCCCCTCATCTGAAGACCGGTCAGCCAAAGGAGACCTTTCGGTAGCAATCACGTCGGTAGGCGAGTCTCCTTCGGGTTCCATTCCCGAAGTTTCATCCACGTCAGCTCTTTTCGAAATCTGATCAAGAGGTTCGGGTGACAGGAAGGGAGCAGCATCTTCAGGGTGGTTATCATAGAGCCATTGAAGCAGTGCACCTCGGCGTTCCGCATAGGCTCCACGCTTAATTTCGTTTAGCGTGTCTCTCACATCCAAATATGCGTCTTTTTCATCGACTGGAAGTCGCCAAGAATACGCACCAGCATAATCGCGCAGGTCCGCCACAAGGCCTGCATATTTCCGCCCTCGGATATTCGGCAGTTTGCTTCGGACTGTGTCTACGAGTCGGGATGCCTGCTCCCTGCGCAAATCTGCGCCAGCTTTAAGTATTTCTCCCTTATCCATAGCTGCTCCATAGCTTCTACAGACAAGTTAGGCGCAGAGATACGGCCTGTTCAAGTCAATCGGGTAAGGGACTGGAAAATGCCGAGCCTGCTTCCGCAACCGAAGCCCTCACTTCGATGCCACATCGAAAGAAGCTCTGCCGCTCAATACGCCCGGTATCTTCATTTCTATAAATTTGGGCAGGGCCATCGTCACGGTGCATCAGCCCCTTGAACATCCATTCCTCCTCCAGGACCACACCTGTGGATTTGTCCCGAAATACGACCGCTGGCCCTGCTTCGCGATGCAGCCTGCCTGCGCAGTACCAGGCCTCTGAAAAGGGCATATTGGTGTCCAAAGAACGGAGTATTTTGCTCGGAAGATTCTCCCGGTGAAGCTTGCCCTCAAGGCGCCATTCCTCGCTTATCACCACGGAACCATTTTCGATGTCAGTGACGGTTCGCGCAGGACCGCCAACTCTGTGGAGTTCCCCATTCCGATGCCATTGTTCATATGCCAAGCCATCCCAAATAACGTTCATTGCTGGGCCATCGTTGCGATGTAGGCACCCCTGCTGGAACCAGTACGTTCCAACAATATTTCCACCAGGTTGGTGTCTGATAAAAACCGCAGGTGCATGCGTACGGTCGATCTGACCCTCGGCATTCCTCCAGATTTCGGCAATGCAATTTTTGAACGCGACGCTCCGTAGCGTGGGTTCCATATCGGTAATATTAAATTCCAGAACTTCTACAGTGCTCTTTTCGATTATAGGCATGTCCCCTCATCATATGATTATTGTCAATAACCCTTATACGGAATTAACCATAATAATGTCAAGAAAGCTTTTCATATTTCTTGCTCTGTATGAGTTCAGGTAAAGTGAATTACATAGTATTTTTTCAGTGAAATAATATTTACCTTTGTTGATACATATCACCTACAGTTTTCATATAATTCTATGTGACTACACCTCAATATACAAAGGAAGAGGTGTCGCATGCTTTGCATTAGATGTTACAATATCGGCTTTTGCCGAAAAAAATATTCATATTTAGTATCATATTCCGAAATGACTTATCCATTTATTCAAGATGGCCGTAATGCTGGATATGATTGGTCTAAGCGCATGGGAGTATCTTCAGAGGAGTTTCCTAACAAATTAATTACCTCATACATTTGTTGTGGCCGAGCAATTATAGACCCAAAAACAGGCCGTGAGCCGGAGGATTTTGAGGTACTATTCAGGCCAGAAAAGGTCTCGATCGAAGATTGGGAAAATCGCGACAACCTAGATGGCTCGATGCCTTACGTGCGGGATCCCGATTATAGGACCTTTTATCGCGACAACTATATGCGCCCTTGCGGAAACAGACCGAGAATAGATTATCGAGATCGGCATCGACTGATCTTGAGCCTGCTTCGCGCAATACTCGGCGATGGGTCTTGGATGTGGGGCGTCAGGGCAACAAACGACAACTAAGATGCTGTAAAAGCAGGTGGAAACGGAGTCGGAGAAATCCGGCCCCGTTTTCTGTTTGCGCGGACGGAAGCCTATGCGGCTTCGCTCAACTCTTTTGCCAAGCGATCGCTGGCGGTCTGGTGGTGGGCGGGGTCAAGCTCGATACCGATCCAGTTGCGCCCGGAACGATCGGCGGCCATCAATGAAGAACCCGAACCGCAGAACGGGTCGAGGACGAGCCCGCCCTCGGGGCACAGGCTGGTGATCAACGGCGTAAGCGCACTGACGGGCTTTTCGGTCGGGTGCAGGCGGTTGCCGGAATATTCGAAATCGATCACGTCGGGAATGGGCCATACGGGTCTTGCCGGGCGGCCCTTGGCGAGTAAGAAGGCGTTTTCATGATAATGGCGCAGATAGCGTGTTGAAGACGCAAATCGCTTGCGGAACACGATATGCCCGACGACGCGAAAACCCGCCTCACGCCATGCAGCCGAGAAGTCGGCAATCGCATTCCAGCCATAGAAGCTGACGCAGAGGCTATCCGGCTTCAAGAGGCGGTACATCTCGGCGAAGGCAGGTGTCACCCAATCCAGATTATTGTCGTTTAGGAGGGTGCGCCCATCACGTGATCGATAACGGACGCCATAGGGCGGATCGGTGAGAATGAAGTCCACCGAATTCGGCGGAAGCCCGGCCATCACATCCACGCAATCGCCATGGATGATCCGGTTGCGCGGTGCGGCTTCCGACACCACGCTTGAGGGAGTGGCAGGGGCGCTCATGCGAGCGCTCCCTGATTTTCGGCTTCCTTTGACGAGATTTCCCGCATGACGATGCGACCCGTCACCGGAATAGCTTCGAATTTGAGGGTGAAGCCCTTACCGTCGCGGTTCGCCCATGCGGCAGCAACGGGCGTCCAGATCGCGTCATCGCCATTTCCATTCACGGCGTAAATGCGGTGCGTGGGGCGGTTGTTTTCGGTTTGTGTAGTCATGATTTCCTCCTTTGTTGGGGCCGCGCCAATGCGGCTTTTCATGGGGAGGAATGAGAGCGGGGCCTTGAGCAGTCGGGGCACACCTCGCGTGGAACACGCGCCGATCAGGGGCGGAGCCTGCACAAGCGATAGCGCGGAAGCGAGCCAGGTTGCCCTTCGGGTGCGGGACCGGTTCACGATCCCATAGCTAGAAAAGCCCGAGGATGTCGCGGCCTCGGAAGGTGGAGAATTGCCACTCGCTATCAACGAAATAACCGCTAGCGCTTTTGCACCGACAAATTGAATGAAGAGATACAATCCGGGCTTCTGGACGATTGCAATCTCAGCGCATGGTACCAATAGGAACGCAACCATTGCGTTTCACCCAAAATGGATGAATAGCGTTCGGCGCATTTAAAAGTGATGCGGGTAAAAAGAGCCGAAGGAACCTCATGGAAGATCAGAACGAGCTTCACGAAACGCTGGTATCGCTGACGGCGGACGTTGTGGCTGCGCATGTATCGAACAATAGCGTTGCGGTGTCCGACCTTCCGCTGCTTATCCAGAATGTCCACGGCGCGTTGGCTGGCTTGAGCGAACAACCTTCGGAACCGGAAGTGAAGCAGGAACCCGCCGTTTCTATTCGCGCCTCGGTGAAGCCCGATTACATCGTGTGCCTTGAGGACGGGAAGAAGCTCAAGATGCTCAAACGGCACCTGATGACCCACTATCAGATGACCCCCGAGCAATACCGCGCCAAGTGGAATCTCGCGGCGGATTACCCGATGGTCGCGCCGAACTATGCCGAGCAGCGGCGGACGCTGGCGAAGAAGATCGGCCTCGGGACCAAGCGCGGCAAGCGTAAGGGCTAACGGCTCGCCAATTTGGTGGACAGGGCGGCGGCACGTTCACGCATAACGCGCAAGCTGTCTTCGACGGTTTCCAGCTCGGCCATAAGGTCGATCAGCAGATCGAGAACGGCATCGTCCATATCAGTGTGCGGCATGGCGGGTTCCTTCCTTCAATGAACCGCGACCACGCCGCGCCACATCATATGCGCGAACGCGCGCTCTTCTTGGCCTACGGCATCGACATAGATCGCGGTGGTCGTGCTGGCGCTGTGGCCCAGCCAGCGTTGGATAAGGTTCTGCGGCACGCCGCACGCGGCGGCATGAATTCCGAAACCGTGACGCAAGCCCTTACAGGTCGCCATCGGCCCGTCTACGCCCGCACGGTCCATCACGGCCTTGATGTGCCGCCATGCGGTGACGCGATGCAGCGGCCAGAGACACGCATCTGAATGCCCCGCGTGAGGGAGCATCAGCCCGACATCATGCGGAACGGGGACCGAGCGAAACAGCGTCTTGCGCCGCTTGAGCGTCCGGAACATCACCCGCCCGAGGGTGGGTTCGAAATGATGCCGCTGCAACGCCAGCGCCTCGGATATCCGGCATCCGGTATAGGTCAGAAGATAGCACAAGGCGCGGATATCGTCGGCCTCATGGTCGGCGGCGCGCAAGAACCGCTCGCGCTCGTCGGCGCTCAGATATTTACGCCGCCCCTTGGGGTCGAAAACCTGCCAGTCACTGGCAATTCTCCTGTTCATGGCCGCGCGCCTCCTTCCTGCAACAGACTCCACAAGTCTGTTGCGATGAACCGTTGTCTTTTTCCTTGTTTTGTGCGCTGTACGTGACAGGTCGCGAAACCATCAGAATGGAGATGGCATTGCTAAGTCAATGAATCTCCTAGGTTTGTATGCAACATTTTTGTGGATAATGTTGCGCGCTGGCATCTTCCGAACAGGTTTTCGGAAGGGGCAGGCATGGCGAAGCATTCAATCGAAGTGAACAAGGAAATCGCCGGAGTGGCCGCCGTGGCGGCCGCCATCGGTTGCGCTGTGGCCGATGCCGAATTCGGCTTTTTCAGCAATCCGCTCGTCACGGGACTTGTAGCGGGCGTGGTCGGCTTCGGTATTGCCTATAGCGATGCCAAGGCGGCGGGCGGAGTCATCCTCATCTCCGCTTTCCTGTTCCTGATCTCCGTATTCGGGGGGTGAGCGCCATGCGGACACCTCTGCACCTCGCCGCGCTGGCAGCTATGATGCTGGCCGTTCCGAACGAGGCGGCGGCGCAAACTGCGCATCCGCAATCAGCCGCCGACATAAGGGTTCCGGTGAGCGAGGCACGAGACATTGAGCCGAATTCAGTTCGGTTTTCCGCAGCGCAGTTCACGGAAGATGCACCAACAGTTGTGCTTTTGGGTGGCAACCGGACCAACTGGCCGAAAATTCGCGATGCGCTAAGGCAAGCGGTTTTCGAAGGCTACGCAGTGCGGGCGATATTTATCGGTCCGGTGGATGCGCCCCCAAGTCTGGAAATCTATGCGAAGGGCCATCATGTGACGCGGCCTATCGACCCGAACGAGATTTCAGGGCCTGAATTGACCGAGCTGGTACGGGACGTGGTGCGGGAATATTACCGCTAGAAACGTGGCGCGGCATCGTTGTTGGAAATGATGACCTCGTCCATGCGCTCCGCTGACTGGCGGTTGAAGGATTCGCTCTTGGCGCTGATACCCACGGCATCGGCGGCGATCTCGCGGGCGCTTTCATTGTCGGATTGATAGGCGGCTTCGCCAAGCTGCTGCGCGCCGATCAACGTGGTCGCCCGCGTCTCTGCGGCTATCCGCGCTTCGTCGGTATCGGCATTTTCGATCTCGGCGCGGGCCGCGATTACATCTTGCCGTTCTCGCACGACCTCACCGCGCCGCTTCATTTTTTCGTTCGATTCGGCGGCCAAGGCATCGTCTTCGCCGCTCAAATCATGGCGGCGGCGGGCAATCGCCGCGCCCAAAGTATCATCCGGCGAAATTCCGGCCTTGCGGAGCAGCGCGGCATGAACCGGATTGTTCGGGTCAAGTTGCCCGCGTGCGTGCAAACGTTCCAGCTCGTCCAGCGCTTCCATGCTCTCGCCGATCTCATTCCGGCGGCTGGTGATTTCGGACAACCGCCCGTCGATCGCGGCAAGCTCGGCATCCAGTTCCGCAAGCCTGCGGCCCAGAAGGTCGAGCAAGAGCAGGTCGGCGCGGCGCTGGTCGCGTTTGCGTTTCTCGGCGATCTCGCGCAGCTTACCGAGATTCGCCGGGATTATGAGGCTGGTGGTGTCGATCTGGCCCGCATCGAACTGCCGGACGGTTTCAACGATCAGCTTCTGCGTATCGGGGTCGCTCAGTGGTCCGGCGAAGGCCGGGATCGTATTTTGCTGTTCAGGCGGGCTATTGTCATAATCATAGGCGCTACCCCTAGGGGTAGCCTCAGCGCCATGCGCTGAGGCCAGACTGAAAGAAGCTGGCAGCAATTTGCCTGCGCCCGTTGCGGGGCGCATGTCCGGCGGTACCGCCGCCTTCAATTCCTCGATATCGCTCTGGCTTAAGGCCATTCTCCCTCACTGGCCGTGGATTTCATCCCTTCATTATCGGCCAAAGAGCTAAAGATATGGTTAATATTTGGTATTTTCATCACCAAATCTTAAGTGAAATTCCGAATATTACTTGACTATTAGTTGTATTTTCTAACATATTCTCGACATGGAAGAGGATTTATTCAAGTCTGCACGAGAGTATTTGATCGAAGAGCGCGAACAGGATTTCAATACGCTCATCGTCGGTATCGAGCGGTTTGCGCAGAATATCATGCGCGAGGGCACGGACGTTCCGGCGGTGATCTGCGCGCTTTTATATGTTGCCCGCCACCTCCATCGTAAGCATGAAGACGTGGTCGGTGAAGATTTCTTCGAGCGCTGCGTCGAGGATATTCTAAACGGCGGAACCGGCCTCCATAATCACACGCCCTTTTCGGATTAAAAGGATACACATTGTGTATCTAGCTGTGATATGATGGAGGAAAGAGGAACGCCAATCATGGTCCAGACGACGCCAAACACAGAGAACCACGCCAAACCCGTCAATTTGCGGGTACGCCCGGACGTGCGTGCGCTGATCGATCAGGCGGCGCGATTGCAGGGCAAGAGCCGTTCGGATTTCATGATCGATGCCGCCCGACGTGCGGCGGAAGATGCGCTGCTCAATCAGACGCTGATCCGCGTCGATCAGGATGACTATGATCGCTTCCTCGCATTGCTGGACCAACCCGCAAGCGGTGAAGGATTTGCGCGGCTGATGAACGCAACGCGTCCGTGGGAGCAGTGAGCGCATATCTTTCCGACATATCGGCACCTGTCCTGCTGAATGGAACGCACCGATTGGAAGAATTCACGTGCGGGATCGCCAATCTTGACGATTGGCTGAAACGCCGCGCCCTTGCCAATCAGACGGGCGGCGCGTCACGCACCTATGTTGTTGCGCAGGATTCCCGCGTGATCGCCTATTACTGCCTTGCTTCCGGCGGAATCGCCGCGATTGAGGCGCCGGGGCGCATCCGCCGCAACATGCCCGACCCCATTCCGATTGCGGTTCTTGGGCGACTGGCGGTGGATAGCGGGTGGCAGGGCAAAGGTCTGGGCGTGGCGCTGTTGCAGGACGCTGTTCTGAGAACCGCGCAAGCCGCCGAGATTGTCGGCATACGGGCGCTGGTCGTGCATGCGCTCTCGGACGCCGCCAAGGCATTCTACCTGCGTTTCGGCTTTATTGAATCTCCCTCCAATCCGATGACGCTGCTGCTTTCCCTCAAGGGGTTTGCCAATCCCCCCAAGCCGCGATGATGCGGCTCCTATCCTATTCGGGGTTAGCGGCGGCGTGCCGCGTGAACGGATGGGAGAATGATATGTCGGGTTTTGGCAAACAGCAAAAAATGGGTTCCGGCGACAAGGCGATTGGTGGATTCGCGATCGTGATGGCGCTGGTCCTCGCCTTCCTGCTCACCCCGGCTTTTCACGGCGAAACGGTTGAGTGGGCGACGGGCTATATGCTCGATCACTATGGCTACTGGCTGGCTTCGATCGGCTGGTATGTGTGGTTCGTGCTGAGCGCCTTCCTGACCTATTTCGGCGCGTTGGTTGCGATCATAGCGCTGCTATGTGTCGTGCCGATGCTGGTGCGATTTGTGATGCTGATGTTTGCGCGCTGATCGCCACAAGCAATTTGACAAAGGGCGGTTCCGGTTGGAGCCGCCCTTTTTCTATCCCAGATCGGGGCCGATGTCGGGTCCAAGCTCTGGGCCGCTATCTCGGCCCGCATGTCGATCGGTGTCGGCGCTGCGGTTATAGCGGTCCTGTAGCCATTGCAGACGGTCTTCGCTGCCGGACCGTCCTTGCTCCGTAGCTCTGGAAGGCGCGGCCTCTGCCTGAGAGCGCCGCTGGTTCGCTTGAAGCCAGTCGAGCCGCGCTGATGGCGAACGTACCGCGCCGCGCTGTTCCGCAAGATCGCGGTGGATTTCCGACAGGCGCGTATCGTGGGTTTGGCGAACCGATACGATCCGGCGCTGTAGCGTTTGCCGTTCGGCGAGCTGCGCCTCGATCATCGCCTGCCGCTGGTCGCGGTCGCGCATGAATCCGGCATAGGCTTCGCGCTCGTTCTGCGCGCGGGTCTTGGCATAGCGGCCCGACAAGCGGTCCCAGAAACCGGACAGGCCGTTGCGCAGTCGTGCGGCGCGTTCCCTCGTTTCTTCCTGCTGCCGTGCGGCTTGCCCCTCCGCCATGCGTTGACGTTCCGATGCGTGCGCATCGCGCATGGCCAGCCGTTCGCGATTGAGCGGGGTCATTTCCGCCGCCTTGGCGCGCTCGGCCTCGCCCATCAGCCGATGCAGTGCGGGACCGACATTGCGGGCGATATGGTCGCGGGTCTGCTCGATATCGCGTAGGTCTTCGGCAGCTCCCAGCCGCTCGCGGACCTCCTTGGTCTTACGTCCAAGCAAGCGAGATAACGCCATGGGCTCGCCCTGCCATGTCAGCGCGACATAGCCGCGACGATCGCCACGCGCGAGATAGAGGCCGCGTGCCTCCAACGCCTGCTGCATCGCCTCGCGATTGTCGGACACCGCCCATGCTTCCTGTGCCAGCATTTTGAGCGTTTTGGGGTCACGGCCCTCGCGTTTGGCCTGATGGTAGAGGGCAAGATCGAAGTTGCGCGGGTCGCGCTCGGTGCGGTCAATATATCCGGCGGGCAGGTTCCAGCCCTGTTCGAGAAATACGCTCTTGGAAATCTCGTGCAGCTTGTTCTTGTAGAAAGGCAGCGCGATGACGGCTTGGCGTTCATGATCGATGCGCGACCACACGGCATGCATGTGCCGCCTGCCTTCCTTTTCGTGAAACAGCGTGATGCGTGGCTGTCCGGTCAGCCCGTTCTGCTGCTCGATCTCCTCCACGGTGCGCTCGAACACGGCTGTATCGACCTGCGCATTTTCTGGCGGCGACAGCGAGACGCTGAACAGCGGCTTGCGGGATTTGATGCCCGCGCTCATCGCATGGACTTCGGCTAACGCGCCCGCGACATCCTCGCTCATGAAGCCGCGCACTTCATGCTGTTCGATATGCTCGTTGTCGCGTTCGTTGAGGAGATGACGGGCGAGCGCGTTCGGAGAGCCTCTGGTCGAGGCTTTGAGAATCACGGCTCGCCCCGAATACCCAGTGCCTGCATCAGCATCGTGCGCATCGCCGCTATATCGCGGGCGGCTCGTTCAAGGGCGGAACGGGTTCGATCATCGGCGGGAAGCGAACCGGAGTTCGCGGCCTTGGCGAGCTGGTTGATGTTGGTGGAGAGGCGCGACTGGCCGAGCAACCCCATAAGTCGCGACAATGTTTGATGATCGCGCACGGGCGCTTTGCCGCGCGTCTTCGGCGGTGGGGAATCGGGGTCGAACACCCGCCATTTGATATAGGCCGCCAGCGACATACCCGCCGCGTCCCGCTCAAGCCGCGCACGTTCTTCGGGCGTCAGCCGCAAACAGAACGGGGAGGGGCGGGGCTGGCGGTCGGTCATGTTCTCTTGGGGAAAAATGAAAAAGCGCACTGGTCACGCGCCCATGGGGACACGCGAACAATGCGCTTGGTGTTGAATAGGGTTGGGGGGTTAGTTTAAGCCGCTCACGGCTCTGGCGGAGCGAAATCGGTTTGAGGGGCCTCCAGAACGCCGTCCGGCAGGTCCTTTAGCACCTCGCTCCAATCCGCTAGAATGTTGAAAAGCTGGTTTGTGGTGGGTGTATCTAAGTCCACCAGCCGCAAGCCGTTGCCGTCGCATGCAACGACGTCTAAGCGAACCCAAGTCGGGGAGTAGCGCAGCCTGGTAGCGCATCTGCTTTGGGAGCAGAGGGTCGCAGGTTCGAATCCTGTCTCCCCGACCACTTTTCCAATGACTTAGCGCGTCGCCAGATTGCGCGGTTTACACACGGTTTACACTGATGCCCTTGCGATGCGCTCTCCGATGGCGACGACTACGCGTGCCTGATCGACATATTTGACCCGGATCGCGGCGACTTCCTTGACGCTCCATCCGAGGATATCGGCGATTTCCTGATCGGTCAGCCCGGCGATCATGCAGCGGGTGGCGAAGGTGCCGCGCACATCGTGCAGGTGCAGATCCAGGCCGCTGTCTCTTTTCGCATCGTTGAAGCGCGAGCCGAAGCCGCCCGGTTGCCAGGGTTGCCATCGGCTGTTCGACAGCACGGTTTCGGGCAGGGGCTTGCGGCGGTTCGGGCGTTGCCTTGCCATCGCCGCCGCGTGGCGCGTGCGGATGCGATCGAGAAGCTTGCGAGTTTCCGGCAAGAGGGGGATCGTCACAAGGTTGCGCCCCCGGCTCTTGCTGGTGCGCCAGATGATCGCGTGTTCGCCGATCGCGGTCCACGGAAGTCTGACCAGATCGCCGCGGCGAAGTCCGGTCGCGGCGGCCAGTTCGACGCCTTCCATCACTTCCACCGAGGCGTGCGGTCGAAGCATGTCGAAGTGCCGCGGTTCCCAAATGACATCGGAGCGATCGAATTCGTATAGCTGATCGATGCCCGTCAGCACATTCGTTGTAATGCGCGCGCGATCGACGCCGAAACTCAGTAGTCTTGAGAATGTCTGGATCGCCATGTCCGCGCTGCGCGGCTGATTGATCCAGCGGTCGCGCCAGTCGAGGACGTCGCCGCGAAACCGCCGATCGGCCACGATCCGCAGCGGGGTATCGCCGAATTCTTCGCGGATGCGGTCCAGCCATGTTGTCCATGTCGCGCGCGTCGATGGCGCGAGCCTGTTCCATTCGGGCGTCGTCGGTGCCTTGAATGCGGCGATCAGCGTGGCAAGCGTGCCGTCGTCGGCAGTGCGCAACTCGCGCCGGGCTTCAGCGGCCTTGTCAGTCAAGGTGGCGGTGACAGCCGGGCGCTGGCCGCCCTCCTGCCTGTGGATGCAGGGGCCGCCGCGCCATGCATATACGTACCAGATGGCAGGTTTTCCGTTACGCAGCTTGCGAACGATGTGGAGGCCGGCGGGCATGGTCATTTCCTTCCGCGACCAGCCTTCCACTGTTCATATTCGTCGGCAACCGATTCGGTCTTTCGCTCGACGCGGATCGATCCGTCCGGGCCGAACACGATCGCGCCGATTTGATCGATGCCGGCAACTTCACGCGCCATCGCGACGGCGAATTCTACCTTCGCCTTCGTTGGATAGCTGCGTTTGGTCGCTTTGTTCATGTCAGTGGGTCGAAGCCGAGGCGATATCGGCGGGCCATATATTCCCCCCATTCCATGCGCCCGGCGGCGCGATCTTCGTCGCGCCAGCGCTGAATCAGTGTGTTCTGCTGATTGCTCGCCTCCCGCCCGGCCTTGCGCGCTTCGTCCGACCCGCGCGTGCCGTTCCGGGTGATCCGCGCGACGAAGGCGAGCGGTGTCAGCACGCGCCCGCGCGCGGTGGCGCGATTGTTCCATGCGGCGTTGTGTGTCGGCGCGCAGAACATCTGGTTCGCCACTTTCGGTTCGAACAGCTTCATGCATTCGGGGCAGGGACGGAGCGGCCATGCGCTGGTCTGTTGGCCGGGCGCACGGTTGCGGCCCTTTGCAGAGCAGCCTTGTAACAAGGGAGGCTTGTTTTCGGTCACGCCGCCGCCCTGCGCGGTTCGCGGTCGACGCGCGCCTGTTGATTGCAGGCGTGGAGGAAGCGAATCAGCGCGATATGGGCGCCGGCGCGATATGGCGCGTGGTAATGCGCCAGCGTGGCTATGCGGGCGGCGTGAAGCGCGAGCGGAACATGATCGGGCCGCGCGGCCGAAACGCGCTCCGCCGCCGCGCGGGCCGTGGCGAGATCGGCGCGGATTTCGGCATCGCAGGCGGCAAGTTCGGGAATGTCGCGATGTTCGGCGACGCATTGCCATAGCGTTGCAAGCGCATCGGCGACGCGGACGCGGGCGCGGGCGGCTTCCTTTGTCATCCTGCCCGCCTCTACAGCTGCCGGATCGCTGCGCGCGCGATCGTCGCGGATCCGCTCGGCTGTCGCGCGCAGGGCGGGCCAGTCGCCGATATCGTTCGTGCCGGGGGTCATGCGGCGACTCCATCTGATTTGCGATCGGCGGCCGTCTCGGCGAATTGTGCGCGTACCAAGGCCTCGGCGATGGGAGGGCAGACGCTGTTGCCGCATTTGGCGACCTGCGCCGTCTTGGTGATCGGATCGCCGTTGCTGTCGCGGTCGATCACATAATCGGGCGGGAAGCCCTGCGCGTTGAACAGCTCGCGCGGAGTGAGCATGCGCATGCCAATGTCGACGATGACATATTCCTCGCCCTCTATCGTGACGGTCACCAGGCCGAAGCGATCCTGCACCGTGACGGTGCCGAGCGGGCTATCGAGGCCGTGACCTTCGTCCGATGACGTTCCGCCGTAATATTTGATCAGGAAGGCCCGGACTTCGGCCATGTGCGTGCCGCCGGCGCTGACGGTGTGGAGCGGTTCGTCGGTGCGCTGGCCGTGGGCGCAGGTGCCGCGCAGCTTTACCAGGTTGCTGGTGACGACACGTTGTTGCGATCCGGTGGTGGCTGCGGTCGACAGCGGTGCGTCCGCTGGTCGGCCTGCCAGATTTTCGTTCCGAGGACCGCCGTTCGCCTGTTCGAAATGGGCGGCCATCAGCCGGGCCGTGGCGACGGCGTGTTTAACGCCGCCCGCCACCGCGGTGCCGAGCGGCTTTTGCGCATCGATCGCGCGCGGTGCCTGCCCCTCGCGTTCGCCATAGCCGGTTTGCACCAGATGAGCGGAAACGAGGCAGCTATCGGCCTTGGCCGTGGTGGTGGGATAGGGCCGTTCGACATCGGTGGGGCCGCTTTGGCCGCGCCGTCCGCCGCAGCCGACGATGGTGGGAACGATGACGGCCGTCGCAGGTTGCGCGGTCTGCGTTCGCAACGGATCCTCAATATCGAAGACGCGAGACGCGCGCGTATTCTTGAAGTCCGTCGCGACAATGAACGGCCGCGGATTATCGACCACGAATTTCATGATGCCGTGCGCGATGCGGCGCAGCGTATTTTCGGCGAGCGGCTTCTTGCGCTCGAAGATCGAGGGGCAGGGTATCGACCAGTCGATGATGTCGGCGGCGGTGCGCCAGTGGGGCAGGTTCGCCGAGGGCACCTTGAAGCCGAGCTTGCGCTGGCGGGTGCGCCATGCGGTGAATTCGGCATCGCCGGGCGGGCGGTGCGTCGGTTCGGGCCAGACGATCGGATTGCCGTCGCGGCGGGCGATCATGAAGAATCGCTTGCGGATGGTGGGCGCGCCGTAATCGCACGCGCGCAGCTCGCGGAACTGGAGTTTATAGCCTTCGCGGCGCAGGGCGCGTTGCCATTTGTCGAAGGTTTCGCCGGCGCGCTCCCTGATCGGGCGGCCTTCGTCGCAGAGCGGCCCCCAGGTGCGGAATTCCTCTACATTCTCAAGCAGGATGACGTCGGGTTTGACGCGTTGCGCCCACAACACGACGATCCATGCGAGATCGCGGATGGACTTTTCGCGGGGCTTGCCGCCCTTGGCCTTGCTGAAATGCTTGCAGTCGGGGCTGAACCAGGCGAGCCGCACCGGGCGGCCCTCGCAGACTTCCTGCGGGTCGATCCGCCAGATATTGTTGCGGATGTGGCGGGTGCCGGGGTGGTTCACCGCGTGCATGCGGATCGCCTGTTCGTCGTGATTGATGGCGATATCCACGGCGCGGCCGAGCGCGGCCTCGATGCCAGTGGACGCGCCGCCGCCGCCGGCGAAATTGTCAATGATCAGCGGGGTCATTGGGCGGCCTCCGATGCGCGCGCGAGAATGGGTCGGTGGCAGGTGCGCGGGTTGCCGCAGCGGCAAATCAGGCGTTGGTCGCGCAGTTGGTCGAAACTGGCCACGACACGCTTGCGCATGCGCTCCAGGCCGTCTATTTCGTCATGGCCGAACCCCGCGCAGCGAAGCACATAGGGGTGGAGCGTGCCGGGCAGCCAATAGCCGTACAGGATGCGCGCGCGTTCGGCGCCGATCTTGGGCCGCCCCTCGAATGGATTGTTCCATAGCGAGGAGCGGCCGACGAATATGGGCGGCGAGGCGTTCATTCGTCATCCTCGCCGTAGCTGTAGCCGTAGCCGTAGCCGTAGCCGTCGCCGTAGCCGTAGCCGTAGCCGTAGCCGTAGCCGTCGCCGTCGCCGTAGCCGTAGCCGTAGCCGTAGCCGTCGCCGTAGCCGTAGCCGTAGCCGTAGCCGTAGCCGGAGCCGTCGCCGTCGCCGTCGCCGTCGCCGTAGCCGTCGCCGTAGCCGTAGCCGTAGCCGTAGCCGTCGCCGTAGCCGGAGCCGTAGCCGGAGCCGGAGCCGGAGCCGTAGCCGTCGCCGTAGCCGTAGCCGTAGCCGTAGCCGTCGCCGTCGCCGTCGCCGTCGAGCTCAGCAGCGATCAGCACATATCTGCGCTGATCGCTGCCGAGCAGCCGCAATACCCGCGAGGCGGGCATTGCGGCGGAAAGGCGTTTCCAGTGACGCTGTACCACGGTGCCCACGCCATCGGCGCAGGCACCGCCGGCCCGGATCACGTCGTCGGCCGTGATCACGGGATCGTACATCGTCACGCCTCTTGCCATTTCGCCCATGCTTCGGGCGTGATGGTGAAAACGGCGGTGATATCGTGCAGGACCGGAATATCGGCCGGGGCGCTGATCCTGCTGCTTTCGGTGGGGCCGGTTTCGCAGAGCTGCATCAGCCCCTTGGTAGTGCCCCAGTAGATCGCCATGCGGGCGTTGTTCAGGGGCATCGCCTTGGCGGTGATATCCTGATCGTCGGCGATTTCGCCGGCGAAGACACCGCGATGGGCGGTGGTTATCAATACTTGTTTCATCGTCTTCTCCTTCGTGGTTGAACCGTGAATTCTGGTCATTCGGCGGCCTCCGTTCGGCATGGCTCGACCGGCGCGCTGCTCCAGGGGCGCGTTCCGTCGAGATGTTGCTCGGCGTGGGCGCGGAGTTGATCGCGGGCGGTGATGCGCTTTTCCTTGCTCGCCCGGGTGATCAGCGCGCGCAGGCGCGGGGGAATGCGGCTCCAGCAGTCGCTGCAGAAATATTCCCAGCGCTGGCGGTGGCGCGCGCATTTGCGGCGGCGGCAGATGCATTGGCGTTTCATCGGCCTTCGCCCTCCGGGCCGCCGAATGCGGCGTCGATCACTTCGGCGGCGACGATGGCGCGGGCGGCGGCTTCGATCAGCGCGCCGCGCGTACCCGCCGCAGGGGGCGTGATCGGCGTGCCGCTGCGCAGCGCTTCGACGCGATCGAGCGTGTCGGCTGCCGCGCCGACGATGCCCTGACGCATGTCCGTCATTGGTCTATCCCCAATCCCGCCCAGCGGAGAATTACGAGTATGGCGACGGCGAACAGGAGGATCGCGAAGCTGCTGCCCGCGCGGGCGACGAAGCGTTCGACTTCCTCGTCGCGCTCGCGATCGTCATTCGGATCATTCGGCGCGATCATGGCTGCAGCCCCATCGACATGGCGGCCATTGCAAGCGCGATGCCGGTGATGATCCACGCGGCGTATCGCGTCGCGCGCTCCAGGCGCGGGCGCCAGCGCAGGCGCCAGTCGCGGGCGCGATCGGCGTCGCAATGGACGCGGCGGAAGCGGGCGCTGACAGCGGGGCGGGGGTGCATCATGATGCGGCCTCCGCTTGGGCCTTGTCGAACCAACGCTGCTCGAGGCCGCATCCATTGCCGTTCGACCAGGGGACATCTCTTGCGTAGAAGCCCATCGCCTTAAGCCTGTCGCCAAGATGATCAGCGCATTCCGGCGCGCACAGAATGATTGCGGCTTCCTGTGTGGTGAAGCCGTCGCAATCGACATCGAACGCTTCGATCAGTTCGGCGCGCTGTTTCGCGATCAGATCAGCGTCGAAAGCCTGCCTGTTCGCCTCGATGCGGGCGCGCGGTTCGGCCTGGTTCTCGAAATGCCGCTGCAGCGTTTCGACATGGCGGCGAAGATCGGCGACGGCCGTGGCGGCACCGTTGAGCGCCTCGTCGAGCGCAGCGAAATCGGGTTCGGGCTGCGGCGCGCGCGGCGCGGGGATTTCGGGTAGCGTGTCCATCGCGGCGCTCACCGATTCGCCGCCGTTGCGGGAGAGGGCGCGTGGAAGAGATCAAGATATGGCCGAAGGAAATCGAGTTCGGAAACGCGCGCATCGGCGGCGTCGCGCACGTCTATTTCCGCTTCACCGATCCGGAGGCGGAAAAGGACGTGTATGTCATGATCAACGACGAAGCGCTCGAGCGACTGCGCGCGATGCTGGGGCCTGGCACCCGGAACTGACGCGCGAAAGCGCGGGCGGAATTCGCCGTCGGGGCGGATCGGGTGGTTGGGGTGCGTGTCCATGCAAGCCTCCGTTGGTTCGGAGGTATAATTGCAAACTGCAAAGTTCGACGCAAGCGTTATGTTTGCATTCCGCAAACTCTCTGGCGGTGTTTCAAAATTTTATCCAGCATGCGGACATGTCCATCGAATTCGAAGACGCGTTACGCGAGTCGATGCTGGCATCGCGGACCGCCGCGATTGCAGAAGCGCAAATTGTAAACGCCAAGGGCAGGGAAGAGCGTGACGTCGATGGGCGTTATGAAGACCGGATGTGGATCGATCCTGAAGAATGGTCGGAAATGCGTCCGGCGATCCTTCTGATTGCGGGTGTGGCCGGTGCGGATGGTGTGATCAGCTCAGCCGAAAGCGCGCTTTTCGGGCAGTGGGTCGAGCGATGGCTCAATAATTCGCATTGGGGTGCGCACTATCGAGATTCGAAATTGCGGGCGATCAACATGATCGCGCCGGAATTCGCGCAACGCGGCGATACTGCGTCGTCGCGAATGGCGGCATTTCACTGTTGCCGGAATATGCGCGGAGCCGACCTTTGCGTGCTGGCGGATCTGTTGCAGGACATGCGCCCGGATTCGGGCGCGGAGGGTGCGGACATGATAGACTGGGCGATCAACATTCTGAGAATGTGAAATTCAGTCTTCTGTTCCTGTACGGTGTCGAAAGGTCTGTAGGACTTCGCGCGCGTGCTTTCGCTGCGCCTGGGGAATTGATGACCATGTTTCGATGATATCGTCGGGCAGATCTTCGGGGTGATGATCGAGCAAATATCCCGGCGTGGTATCCAGCGCGGGAGCCAGGCGGTAAAGCCATTTTGGAGATAGTTTTCTGTCTCCTGCCTCCAGCAAGCTGATCACCGAACCTGTTGTGTTGACAGCGCTGGCGAGCTGCTCCTGAGTCATTCCTCTGTGTTCGCGCCATGCGCGCAAGAGGTTGCCGCTTCTGCGGTCGACATCTTCGTCGAAGATCGATTCGCCTTCCATTTTCGCAATATGCAAGGAGTGGGTTCGCGGGTCCTCAGACGAATTGCAAACTTTTGGGCTTGTCACGTACTTTGCATTCTGCAAGGTTAGTTGCATGAAAAAGCCCACGCCTACGGATGTCTCCAAGACTTGCGGCATCAGTGTTTCCTATGCGAGCCAGTTGCTTGGGGGCACGCGAACGCCTTCTCAGGCGCTTGCCATTCGACTGTTCGACGCATTCGGCTTGAAGCTCGGCCCGCTGTCCGGGCTCAGCGATTGCGATGCGGCTAGTCTTGCCAAGATCATGGGAAACCAAGGTTCGCCCGGGTCGGGCTTGCCGACTTCCGAAGGGGCGCCCGCATGATCGGCGCGGTGATGAAGCCGCGCGACGGCGGCAAGAGCTGGTTTTCGCAGCCGCGCATGATCGGCGTTCCGCTTTCCTATGTGCCCGGCGGCATTCGCATGGTGCGCGAGTCGAGTCGCCCGGCGCGGGTGAACGAAGCGAATATCGTGCCGTATCGGGGGCTGCCGATCGCGCCGCTAGTTCCTGTCGACGGCGTTGCTGGCGGCGGTGAATCCGGCGGCAAGTTCCGCAAGTTGCATCGGATCGCAGGTTACCGCCACATTCGCACCGTTGATTTTCAGCGTCAGCACGCCGGTCGGTTCCTGCCCGGGCTGGTGCGTGACGTCGAGCTTGATGCCCTGAAGCGGCAGCGCATGCACGGTTTCGCCTTCGGCCTTTCGCGCGGCGGCGAGCATCGCCATCGCGGTGGCACGGGCGGCGCCCGGGTGCAGCAGAAAGCCGGTCTGATCGTCGCCGTCGTTCACGAAGATTGCGACGGCGGCTTTGGGTTCGTGATGCAGGACAGTTGGTCCGCGATCGGGCTGGAATTCCAGAATCATGGTTCGTCTCCGGTGGAAGGTGAGGGCCTGTCCACCGTAGCCGCCGGGGAGGGCGCTTGCCACGGCCTTCCCGGCGATGGTTTTCGATCTTCGGCGGCGTGCCCTCCCCCGGTTGCCGCCGGAGCCGCGGGCGGGCGCGACCCCTTTCTGCCCGCCGGCAATGGCTGTTCGAATGATGTGCCGGGCGTGTCATGCGAGCGTGTTTCCTCCGTTTCGGAGGGAAATACCGCGCCGCAGCATGGCGCGTCAGCGGGAAAGCGCGGGGCGAATTCCCCCTGCGACGGATCGGAGGGGCGCGGCAATGGCTGAGCTTTCGCAGGAAGAGCGCAGCCTGGCGCTGGCGACGAAGCGCGCCGTTCAGGCGGCGGGCGGGCTGGAGGCGTGTTCGGCGGAGACCGGGCTTTCGACCAGTCAGTTGTCGCGGTGCGGCAGCGCGCACGATCGCGACAGCCTGACGCTGCGCGACGCGGCGACGATCACGCAACTGGGTGCGGGGGAGCCGCACATGCTGAACGCGCTGGCGCGGATTGCGGGCGGGGTGTTCATGATGCTGCCGCAGGCGGGGAATTCGGGCAGCGTTGAATCGTGCCTGATCGATCTGGCGTCCGAATTCGGCGCCGAGGCGCAATCGGTCCGCGAGGCGATGGCCGATCGCGAATGGACGCGCGGCGAGTTGGCCGACGCGCTCGACCGGCTCGACCGGATGGACGGCGCGAGCGCGCGGCTGCGCCATGCGCTCAATCAGTTGCATGCGGGAATGGAGGGGCGGCGGTGACACCGATTGAATATGCGAGCCTGAGCGATATGGAGGCATGGGCAGCGCGCCAGATGCTTCGCGTGCCCGATTTCGTGATCGGGTCGCCCGCATATTTGCGGCGCTGGTGGATCGTCCCGCGCAACGCGCATGCGAACGTCTATCTGCACCAGGGGCTGCGCGACGATGACGATCGCGCGTTGCACGATCATCCGTGGGACAATCAATCGTTTCTGATTTCGGGGCGGTATCGCGAAATCACAACCGAAGGCGCGTTCGTCCGCGAGGCGGGGTCGTTGGTGTCGCGCAAGGCGAGCGATGCGCATCGGCTCGAGCTGATCGACGGCGCGCCGTTCGTTTCGCTGTTCTTCACCGGGCCGAAGGTTCGTGAATGGGGATTTCACTGCCCGAACGGGTGGGTGGACTGGCGCGACTTCACCGCCGGCGCGCATGGCGAGCTGGTGGGTCGGGGGTGCGGCGAATGAAGCGGCGGATGCACCTGTCGGCGAAAGTGCCGAATGACGGCGCGCATCGGCTTGCCTGGTATCTGGGCGAGCGGGGCGATGACGCGTTCGACGTGCTGGCCGATGCGGCGATGATCCAGGTCGGCATGATCGACCGGATGCTGTCGGGGCAGTTGCTGCCGTGCGGCGAGATCGGTTTTGCATTGATGCAGGCCACCGACGGCGCGGTGCGGCCGCGCGATTTCTATCGGGCTTGCGACCGGGGGTGGTTCGACCGCCCGGCGGTTCGTGACGTGGCGGGGCTGGCGGCGTGATGGCGCGGTTGGTTCATCCTCGCACGCTGGCCGCAATGGGCGAAGTAGCGGTTTTGGCGCCCGGCGGGCCGCCGAGCGAGGGTGCGCGTCGGTTCGCCTGGTGGTTTGCGGGATTTTGGGGGGCGCAGCATCTGGTCGCGGCGGCGATCGCGGGCGAGATTGGCGTCTCCGTCGAGACTTTGCACAATCTGGTGTGTGGCGGCGGCACGCCGTCGCATCGCGTTGCAGAGGAAATCGCGCTTCTTACGAGCGGTCAGGTCCGCTCCGCGGACTGGGCGCGGGTATCATTTCACGGGTGGATGACTCGGCCACCAGCGCGGGATCGGGCGTGATGGCGGCGTGCGCGCGCAGCGCGGCGGCCGATATCGGCTTCGCGGCGCATCGGCCGATCGATGCGGGCGAGCCGCTGGCCGAAGGGGGCGGGCGCTTTGTCGCGGCGCCGCACGCGCTGACCAGCTGGGCGATCGCGGCGGGGCCGGGGCGGGTGTGCATCTATGCGCGCGCCGATCGCCTGCCGCGCGGCGGCGTTGGCGAGCGGGCGCGGCAATTGCATGCGCAGGGGCTGATCCGGCTGCGCGGGCAGCGGCGCACCGATGGCGGGTTGCTGGAATATCTGGCGGAGCGGACGGGCCTGTCCTTTGCCGCCGCGAAAGCGGTACCGGATGAAGCCGGGCTTTCGCCCGATGGGCGCATGCTGCTGGATCTGCTGGTCGCGCTGGCCGACGCGGGCGAGCGATGCCCGTGCGACCGCGCGCTTTCCGCGATGCTGGGGTTCAAGCACGGGCATCGCGCGGGAACGTTGATGTCCGAACTGCGCACGCGCGGCCTGATCGAAACGCGGTCGCTGGCAGCGTCGGCGCCGGGCGCGATGCCGGAAAAGCTGCGCGTGGTTCGCATTCGGGAAACGGGCGCCGAAACATGGGCGCCGGAAGGGTGCGAGCGATGACGCGGCGCAGCTTTTCCGATGTCGATGCGGTGGCGCGCGCGGACGAGCGGTGCGCGGTCACGGCGCTGGCCGAAAAGCGCGCGGGGCAGATCGCGGCGCAGGCGGATGCCGGTCGGATCGGCCGCGAGGAAGCGGATTTCGCGGCGCGCCAGGTGCGCGCCTTTGCCCAGGACGTGATGACGGGGCTGCACCGCGACGGCGCGGACGGCCCGAAGCTGCGCGAGGCGCTGCGCCGGATGGTGGCGCAGGCGGATGCGAGGGATGCGAGGGATGCGAGGGAAAGGAGAAACCGATGATCGAAGTAGAGCGCAAGACAATGCTGCAGGCGATGGAGCTTGCATCGATGGCGTCGATGTCGCGATCGACCATTCCGGTGCTGACGGCGCTGAAGGCGCAGGCCAATGGCGCGCTTTCTTTCACGGGCTGCGATCTCAACATGGCGGTGGAGGCGCGTTGTTCCTATTCGGGTGACGCCGCTGCGCCATTCCTGATTCAGAATCCGCGTGCGGTGCGCCATTTGCTCAATCATGCCGGCGGGAAATCCGTAAAACTGACGCCGGGTGAAGGCGGCAAGGACCCGCTGGGCATCGCGGCGGCGGACATCCGGGCGGAATCATCGCAGGACTTCCACGTCGACGATTTCCCGGTCACGCCGCCGATTTCCAACGTTGCGTTTTCCGCGACGCTGGCGCCCGCGCATATCGATGCGCTGCGGCGGGTGTCGCGGGCGATGTCGAAGGAAGAAACCCGCTATTATCTCAACGGCGTTTTTCTGCATCGGATCAATGAATGGACGGTGCGGGCGGTGGCGACCGATGGGCATCGCCTGATTGTCGCCGCGCTGTCGCTGATCGATTGCGACATGCCGCTGGACGGAGTGATCATTCCGCGCGACGCGATCAAGCTGATCACCGGGCCGCTGAGCAAGGGCGACGGCATGGCGTTTCGGATCGGGAATGCGGCGCCGGCGAATGCCGCGGGCGACCTGGCGCCAACGACAGCGATGACGCAATGCGAAGTCGAAGCGCGGATCGGCGATGTCGCGGTGCGACTGACCAGCAAGACGATCGACGGGATATTTCCCGATTATTCGAAGGTGATCCCGAGAGGGGAGGGGGTTGTCGTTTCGGTTGCCACCGCCGATCTGCGTCGTGCCGTTCAGGCGCTGACGCTGCCCGGCGGCGGATATCCCGCACTGCGGCTGTCCTTTTCGCCGAAAGGGTGTCTGGAAATCGAAACGACCAGCTCTGCGCGGGCGGTGGGGTTGTCCGGCAAGATGTGTATCGACGTCGAAGGTTTTCCCGAAAAGCGGGCCGGGTTCGCTGTCGGGTTCAACAGCCATTATATGGCCGACCTGCTGGCGGTGCTGCATGGCGAGCGCATCGAATTCCAGTTCGACCTGGAGCATCTCGACAGTGCACCCGCGATCGTGCGCGATCCTGCGGACGAAAGCCTGTTCGCCGTACAGATGCCGGTCCGGGTCTGACGCCGTGACCGCGCGCTTTCCCTATCCGGGCCGCACGATCGCGCAGATCGATGCGGGCAGGCCCTTCGCCAGGGGGGCTCTGCGGACGCGTGCGCAAAGCGGGGGATATCCGTTTCGCCAGCATCGGACGCAGGCGGAAATACTGGCGAAACGGGGCGCGGCCATGAGTGGCGAACATCGGGAGCCGGGCAGCAAGGGGCGGACGCGCAAGTCGCGTCCGTCGCGCGCCAATCCCGAACTGATCGCGGCGCGCAAGGCTTCGCTGGCCGAATTCGTTGCCGAGGGCGGGTCTATACAGGGCTGGTGCCGCCGCGAGGGACTGTCGAGCGGGCGCGGATCGCAGATCTGGGCGCTGATCGTGGCTGACATGGGAGCGCAGGCGGTATGACAGTGACGATCCATGTCGGCGACTGCATCGCCGAGCTGCGCAAGCTGCCCCCCGAGAGCGTCGATTGCTGTGTCACGTCGCCGCCCTATTGGGGGCTGCGCGATTATGGCGTGGCGGGGCAGATGGGGCTCGAGCCGACGCTGGGCGAGCATATCGCGGCGATGGTGGCGGTGTTCCAGGAAGTGCGGCGCGTGCTGAAGCCAACCGGTTCGCTGTGGCTGAATTACGGCGATTGCTATGCGACGTCGCCGAACGGGCGCAGCGCGGCCGATACCAAGGCGGCGGCGACCGATGACCGGACGTTTCGCGACAAGCCGTTTTCGACGGTGGGGCCGGTGCCGGGCGGTTATCTGAAGCCCAAGGATCTGTGCATGATCCCGAACCGGCTCGCCATCGCGCTGCAGGATGCCGGGTGGTGGGTGCGCAGCGAGATCGTGTGGGGCAAGCCCAATGCGATGCCGGATTCCAGTGGCGTCTATCGGCCGTCCGGCGCGCATGAAAAGATTTTCCTGCTGACCAAATCGGGTGACGGAGATGTCTGGCGCGCGCGCGATACCGGGGCGCTGAGCCTTTCGCCGGATCTGAGCGAGCGTTGTCCGCTGGTGACGAAGCCGGAGGAAATGGGGCCGCGCTGGGTGCGGCTCGGCAGCTGGTATGATGCCGATGCGGTGCGGATGCCGCCGGTAGATGGCGCTCGCGGCCCGGTGAATGGCTGGGTTCGTGAGGGCGAGGCGCATAGTGCAATCGCGGCAAATCATGCATCGCGTGTTCGCGGGCATGCGCGCCCCGATTCTGGGTTCAACGAGCGTTGGGACGCGATGTCGCGTGCCGAGCAAATGGCGAATGGCCGTCTGCTGCGCAATTACGAGCGCGACCTGGCGCCGATCGTGCCGCCCGAAGTGTGGGAAATCGCCACCGCCGCGTTTTCCGATGCGCATTTCGCGACGTTTCCGCCGGCGCTGGTCGCGCCGTGCGTGATGGCGGGATGCCCGGCGGGCGGGGTGGTGCTCGATCCGTTCGGCGGCGCGGGGACGACGGGGCTGGTGGCCGATCGGCTCGGCCGCGATGCGATCCTGATCGAATTGAACCCCGAATATGCGGCGATGGCCCGTGAGCGTCTGCGCGCCGGTCTGGCGCGAGTGGCGGGCGATCGTGCGCCGCAGGCGGCGATCGGCGGGCTGTTCGGTGATTTCGAGGCCGTCGCGTGACCGGATCGCTCCCGCTCCCGCGTCCGGTAACGCAGACGATCGCGCTGCCGGTCGATCGGGCGGCGCAATTGCTGCCGCATGCCGAACGGCGGGGAATCACGGTCGGGCAGCTGGCGCTGCGGATCGTGGAAATGTGCGTCGACGAAGCGATGATCGACGCGGTTCTGGACGATGGAGCAGGCGCGTGAATGCCGGCGCTTTCCGACAGGACGATGCCGCGTTTCGCGAGCGCATCGCCGAAGTGCGGGCGCGGGCGGATATCGTCGGGATTATCGGCAAGGCGGTGAAGCTGGGGCGGGGTGCCAAGCCGCGCGGGAAGTGTCCGTTTCACGGCAGCAAATCGGACAGTTTCTCGGTCGATCCCGACAAGGGCTATGCGCGCTGTTACGGGTGCGACTGGCATGGCGACGCGATCCGGTTCCTGCAGGATTTCTATAATCTGCCGTTTCGCGAGGCATTCGATCGCGCCGCATCGTCGAGCGGCGGGGCCGGGCTGCCCGCCGCGCCGCTGGTGCGCGAAAAGGCGCAATCGCGGCAGCGGGAAAGCGGGGCGCCGCCGGTCGGATCGCTGGAAATGGCGCGCTGGATATGGGCGCATTCGGCGCCCGATTTCGATGCCGTTTGCACCTGGCTGCGCGCGCGCGGCGTTCCCGGGGACGTGCTGACGCCGCACCGGCTGCGCGACGTTCGCTTTGCCGGGCTGGCGCCGATATGGGCATGGCCGGAGGATCGCGGGCCGGGCGATGTGCCGCAGGCGCCGGCGATGGTGGCGCTGATACGCGCGGCACCGGGCGGCGCGCGCGCGGCGTGGCGGCCGATCGGGCTGCACGTCACCTATCTGGCGCCGTCATTGACCGCCAAGATGGTGCGCAGGCGCGCCGACGGCAGCGAGATGATGGCGCGCAAGATGCTGGGTTCGGCGGCGGGCGGGTGCGTGTTGCTGCCCGCCGACGGCGTGACGCATGACGCGATGCCGGAGGGCGTGCCGCTGGCGGTGGGCGAAGGTATCGAGACGACGCTGTGCGGCCTGCGCCATGCCGGCGGGGCGGGGGTGACGGGGGTTGCCGTGCTGAGCCTGCAGAATTTGCAGGGGATGCCCGAAAAGACCGGGAAACAGGGCGCGATCGCGATGTTCGATCCGCGCCCGGCGGCGCCGCCCGCGCCGCAGGCGGTAACCTGGCCGCATCGCGGGCGGGTGACGGTGCTGGTCGATGCGGACATGGCGCCGCTGACCGGACCGATCGACCGCGCCGGCGGGCAGCGCCGCGGTGTGGCGATGATCGACCGGCGGCGCGGGCCGGTGGTGCACCGGACGATGACGACAGCGGAGCGGGCCGACCTGTGCGGCGCGCTGGCCGTGCGTGCCTGGCGCGCGCGGGGCGCCGATGCGCGCGCGGTGCGGCCGCCGATGGGGATGGATTTCAACGATGTGGAGCGGGTGGCATGATTGCGGGGATTAACCCGGTCGAACAGGCGCGTTCAGCACGAAGTCTGCGAGGGCCATCAAGCCGCGAGCATCTTGCCAAGTCGCGACGATCTCGCGAATTTCGCCGTTGCTTTCCCAAGCCTCCCGGATTCCTTCGGAGCGGTCAACAATCTGTGCTTCGTACGCGCGCAGGTCATCCCATGCTCCCTGCGGCACCGGGTTTCGCCCCGCTGACCATGATTTCACTGTGTCGATTCGGACGCCATGTCGCGAAGCCGCTTCGGACTGGGATAGCCCGAGGCGGGAAAGGCAAGCTGCGTAGATCGTTTTCATTCGCGGTTGGCCCTTCCGTCGGCCGCCAATTCGATCATGCGCTCACGGCGATCGTCCCATACAGCGCCTTCGTCCAGCGCCTCACGAGCGGCAAGCGACTTGCTGCGCTGTGCCAGTTGCCAGTTGGCGTCGAGCAACTCGGCAAGCAATCGACCAGGCAGCGCTGCGACGACGCTATCGGGGATGGCCGCAAGCATATCGGATGCGCTGCCGGGGCAGGAGCCGATTGCGGCTGCATTAAGAGCGCGGTTGATTTTGATCGGATGCATGGGTATTTTCCCTTTGTCGTCCCGGCTTCCGGGATGTTGGATCGAAACCTAGGCAGTGAAGCGTCGCTTCATGTTGACAGGTCCCCGGCGCCGTTTCGCGCGGCGCCGGGGATTTGCTTGTCAGGAAGACTTGGTGCTGGCGATGTAGCCGGGCGTTGCCCAGATGATGCGCGCGATGTGAGTTATGGTTGCTTCCAGCGCATCAACGATCTGCGCCTCGGCGTCTGTCAGGTCTTCGCGGGCCCGGCCCTTGCCGCCGTCAACAAACCACGCAGCCTCGACCTCAAGACTTTCGCGGGTCTGCCCGGAATAGTCGATCGCGGAAAAATACTGCCCCCTCGCGCTTACTGCGTTATCGTAGGCAAGCTTGGCATTGGTTTCGATGGTGGTCATCTGAGGTCTCCGTACCTATCGCGGTTGGCCGTTCCATCCGCTGTTGATGACACCATATATACACGAAAGGTGTATCGCGGCAACCGGGAAAATGCACCTATCGCAAATTTATTTCGGAATGAAGGGAGCGGGAATCTGGTCGCCAAGTCGCTTCCCGGCATGGGGTACGGCCAGTGACCGCTTCCCGTCTGCGCCATTTCGTCGAACGCATCCGCCGGCTGATGGGTGAGCGCGCGGCGATTTCGGAGGATATCCGATCGGTTTATTCCGAAGCGAAGGCCGATGGCTTCGACGCGGGGACGATCCGGCGGTTGATCGCGCGGATGGAAATGGCGCCGGACGATCGCGAGGAAGCCGACGCGCTGCTGGCGACCTATGAAGCGGCGATCGGCGGGTTGATCGATGCCGAAGCCGAGCGGCGGCTGACCGATACTCGCCCTGACGCGGCGGCGATCGCGCTCGAGATGCTGACCGCCGATATCGTGGGGCTGGAGGATGAAGCGCGGGCGGCGGCACTGGTGGAGCATGTCACCATACTGCTGGACATTCGCGCCGAGATTGCCGTGCTGCGCGGGCAGGAGCGCGCGCGCAAGGCGATGGCGAAAGATGAAGGATTCGACGCGAAGCAGATCGGCGCCACCGTGCACTGGTTCGAGAAATGCGTGAAACATGGCGAGGATGCCATGCGCGCGGCGGAGGCGACGTTCCATTTGTATCGCGGAACGGTGGAGGCCGATCGCATCGCGCCGGCGGCGATGTCCGACCGCGACCGGGGATTGATGGCGAAATTCGCGGGCAGGGATCCTGCTGCGGAGAAGCGCAGCGCGGCGCGAAAGCGCCTGTCAGGCACGATCGCGACGTTGAACGCGATGGACGCGGCAACGCGCCGGGGAGGCGGGCATGGCTGACGCGATTCCTGTGATCGTGCCCGATCCGTGGGATCTGGCGTGGCACGAGATGAACGATCAGGGCAATGCCGATCGCTTCGTCGCGCATGCTGGCGGGCTGTTGCTGCATGTGCGGGGCTGGGGCTGGGTCGCCTATCGCGACGGGTGCTGGAGCCGGGACGATGGCGAACGGCTTGCCGCGCTGAAAGCGATGGAAGTCGCGCGGCACATGCGCGAGGAAGTCCGCGCGCTGAACGAAGCGCTGACCGGCGATCGTCGGCGGCCCGACGGCATGACCGAGGACATGCTGCAGGGCCGTATCGAGGCGCTGGCGAAGCATGCCAATCAATCGGGCAATGCCAATCGCACCAAGGCGATGCTGGAGCAGGCGGCTAGGCTGGACGTGCTGAACCGATCGATCGAGGATTTCGATGCCGACCCTCTCGCCCTGAACGTGGCCAACGGGACGTTGCGATTCCGGCGCGACGGGGACGGGCAATGGGGCATGACGTTCCGCCCGCACGACCCCACCGACCTGATCACGCGCAAGGCGACGGCCGAGTGGATCGAGGACGAGGCCGCGCGCGTGGAAAATGCCGAGTGGCTGAAACATCTGGAAACCGCGTTGCCGGGCGCCGAAGTGCGCTGGTTCTTTCACAAGCTGATGGGATATTGCGCGACCGGGCTGACGCTCGAGCAGATATTCATTCTGCTGCAAGGGCGCGGCGGCGACGGCAAATCGACCGCAATTAACGTGCTGCGCATCGTGCTGGGCGGCTATGCCGTTTCGGGCAACGTCAAATCGTTCATCGACACGGGCGATCGCGATGCGGGCGGGCCGACGCCGGAGCTGATCCGGTTTGTCGGCGATACGCGGCTGATCAGCCTGCAGGAGCCCAAGCGCGGCAAGGCGCTGGCCGAAGATCGCGTGAAGCAGTTCACGGGCGGCTCTCCGGTCACCTATCGCGCGCTGTACGGCGCCGAAGAGGAATTCGAGCCGCAGGGCAAGGTGGTGATGGAATGCAACAGTCGCCCGCGGATCAGCGGCGATGATGACGGCATCTGGCGCCGCATCGTCATCGTGCTGTGGCCGCACCAGTTCAAGGGCGGCGCCATCGTGAAGGGCATGGATCGCCGCATCCTGGCGTCCGAGGGCGGCGGGAGCGCCGTGCTGGCGTGGGTTGTCGACGGCATTCTGGGCTATCTGCGCGAGGGGCTGGAGCCGCCCGAGGACGTGCAGGACGCTATCGAGGAGTATCGGCGTTCGTCGAACCCTTTTTCGGAGTGGATGGCGGCATGCGTCGTGCCCGATCCGCTTGCCCTGACGCTCGCGGCCGATCTCTACCGTTCCTACAAGGACTGGTGCCAGGAGCAGGAAATCGACGAACGCGCGGTGATGAGTAACGCGGCGTTTGGGCGGGCGCTGGGCGACAGGCAGATCATCGTCAAGGGGAAGGACCGGCGCGGCAAGGTGCTGCGCCGGGGTGCGCGCCTGCGCGACGCTGGCAGCGATGGCGCTGCTGCCGAGGCCGCGCCCGAAGCGCCGCCGGGCGATGTGGACGATTGGAGCGAATTGGGTGGGGCGCCCTGATGACGGACAGTTGACGGACAGTTTGCCGCAACTCTCCGTCATTTCGCGCAGCGGCGGTTTCGATGGGTAAGGCCGGGCAGATGTCAAGAGGGAAAGTGGCAAGCGAATAAGGGTGTAACCGTCTGTCTCTCCGTCAACTATCCGTCGCTGTGTGGCGCGGAATTGCGTCGATGACGGACGGAACAGACAGCACGGATACCGTTTGCCGGAAACCCCATAAGGCGGGCGCATGCGCATGTGCGAAGTTGTGTTTTCCCTCTGTCTGTCCGTCATTCGAAAAAGGGAGTGGTAAAGATGATCGAAGCGAACGGGTTGCTTAGCTATGACGAGGTTCAGGAGCGCCTGGTGGAAGCGTGGGGCTTTCTGATGCGGATGCCCGATCGCGAGCGCGGGTGGCTGCGCAGCGGCGTGTCGAGCATCTATCGCGAGTTTCGATTGAGCGAGGCGGAAGCGTGGCGGCTCTATCAGATCGACAGCGACGACTATCATGGCGATGCGCGCCCGAAGCTGCCGCCGCTGTCCTCGGTCGAAGTGGATCGGATGGAGGAAGCGCTCGCATGGGTAAGCGCCTATGCGCCGCGCCGGGATTGCGGACTGATCGGCGTCGTGCTGGCGCAGTTGCAACGATCGGCGCGGCCAAGTTGGGAAGAGGCGGCGGACAAGATCGGTGGCGATGCGGCGCCGGCGGCGCTGTCGCGTCGGTACGAGCGGGCGATGGGAGCGGTGTGCCGGGGCGTGAACGCAGGACTTAGGCGCGCCGGATCGTGTCAAGCCTGAAAATCGCCCTTCGCGATAATTTTGGGTGTTCGTTTGAGCGGCGTTTTGCGCCTATTCCTATGTATGTTCGGCGCGGTTCGCGTGCGGGCATATCCTCTCCCTTGTCATCAACTTGCATCGCCCTGCCGGGTTTCATCCTGGCGGGGCGATGCTCGTTTTGCCGTTGGCCTTGGTGGACGGAGGGGGGGGGTAGCGGGTCCTTTCCAGGGGGGTGGCCGCTAATGCGGTGGGGCTGAGCGCAGGGTTTTCGGGTTCAGGGGCGGTTTTGGATTTTGAACCTTGTGAACTGAACTGTTCACATCGGGGGTGAACACACGAGATCAGGTGTTGGAGGCGACAATGGCCAAGCTGACCGAACAGGAACGGGCGGTCGTTGAAAAGCTTGCTGATGCCTGGAACGCGTTCCTTGTGCTGCCGATCGAACACGGCGACGACCAATTGGAGTTCCGGCAGGCGATTCATGCGGCGCAAGATAAGGTGCTGTCTCGACCTGGCCGAAGAGAGTTCAATCGATGACGTTGATGACGCAGGCGGATTTCGCCGCGCATCGCGGTGTCGGCAAATCCGCCGTTTCGAACTGGAAGAAAGCCGGGCTGCTGGTGTTCGCCGAGGATGATGCAGGCCGGGCGATGGTTCATGTCGAGCGGTCGGACGCGCGGTTGAATGCGCGGGTCGATCCTACGCGGGGGCGGCCTTCGGCGGGTCTCAACGGCGGGACGGCTCCGGCGATCGTCGAGAGTGACGCCGGGGCGGGTGAGGATACGACGGCGGGCGGCCAGCGGTCGCTGGCACTGGTCAAGGCCGAACAGGCCGAGGAAGCGCTGGTTTCGCAGCGACTCAAGAATGCGAGCGCCGCCAGCGAACTGGTGCCGCGCGTCGATGCGCAGCGGTTGCTGGCCGAAGGCGGGCGCGCGATCCGCGAGCGGTTGATGGCGTGGCTTCGCGGATCGGCGGAGCAGCGGGTGGCGATGCGCGACGTGAAGGATCTGCTGGCGTTCGAGGATGCGGAAGTTTCGGCGCTGTTTGCCGAGCTGGCGCAACAGGCCGCCGCCGGCGTGTTCGCGGCGCCGGATGAAGATCAGGACGATGCGCCGGCCGACGGCGAGGAACAGGCGGCGTGACGTTTCACTATGGTCGCTTCGGCGATGCGGCGGGCGCGGCGTTGCGAAAGAATGCGGTGGCGCTGAACAAGGCGTTCGCGGAAGGATTGCAGCCGCCGCCGCGGCTGACGCTGAGCGAATGGGCGCCGCAATGGCGGTGGTTTCCCGACGACGCCCCGATTCCGGGGAGGTGGCGGAACGAAACCGCGCCGGAACTGGTCGAGATCATGGACGCGATGTCGATCCATGATCCGTGCGAAGCGGTATCGCTGATGAAGTGTGCCCAGTCGGGCGGTTCGGCTGTGGCTGAAAACTTTCTCGGCTATATCAGCGATCTGGCGCCGAATGCGACGCTGGTGGTGCACCCGACGTTTCAGGCCGCAACGGCGTGGAACGCGGAAAAGCTGTGGCCGATGATCGAAGCTACGCCCCGGCTGTCGCCCGATCGCGGCGGCACGATCCGCGCGCGCGGGCTGGCGGACGGCAGCGGATCGACAACCGAGAAAATCCTGTTCGCCCGCAGCGGCGGATACATATTGCTTGCCGGGGCGAACTCGTCGGCGGGTCTGCGCCAGCGCACGGTGCGCTTCGCGATCGAGGACGATCTGGACGATTTTCCCGACGATCTGGAGAAACAGGGCTCGCCGGAAGGCATGGTGGACGCGCGCTTGCGGGTGTGGGCATCGCGCGGACTGGCCAAGCGACTGAAGATTTCGACGCCGCGCATCAAGGGCGCGAGCAAGATCGGGCGGGCGTATCGCGAAGGCGATCCGCGCCGCTTCTACCTGCAGTGCCCGCACTGCCGATCGCGGTTCGTGCCCGAATGGGCGGACCTGCAATGGCCGGACGGCGAGCCGGAGCTGGCGCACCTGGTGACGCCGTGCTGCGAAACGCCGACCGAACATTGGCAGAAACAGGAAATGAAGCTGCCCGACGGGTGGCTCTCGCTGAAAATCGACGGCGCGGACGTTCCGCGCGTGCTGACCGAGGAAGCATTTCAGGGCTGGCGGGCGCGGATGCGGCCGAGCCGCAAGATCGGGTTTCACCTGCCCGGGATCATATCGACGTTCCTGAGCTGGTCGGAAATGGCGAGTGCGTTTCTTGCCGCGCAGGGCGATGTCAACGCGCTCAAGACGTGGACGAACCTGATCAAGGGCGAAGAATTCGAGCTGCGCAACGATGCGCCGGATTACGAAGCGCTGATGGCGCTGCGCGAACAGGATTGGGGCCGGGGGCAGATGCCGATCGGCCCGGTGGTGACGACGCTTGGCGTCGACGTGCAGGGCGACGGGCTCTATCTGGAGCTGGTCGGATGGGGGCCAAACAAGGAAAGCTGGCAGCTAGACGCTCGGTTTCTGCCGGGCGCGACCGATGTGGCGGGACAGGGGGCGTGGGCGGACCTGGACGCGTACAGCAAGCGCGGCGTGACGTTTCCGGGCGGCAAGACGTTCCCGATCGATCAGGAATGCGTCGACGCGGGCTATCACACCGAAGCGGCGCAAGCCTATTGCGCGAAGCGGGCGCGGCGACTGGCGGTGTTCGGGCGCGCGGGATGGGGCCTGCCGGTGCTGGGGCGCGGTGTCGCGGTGCGATACGAAGCACAGGGGCATCGTGCCGGCGCGGCGTCGCGCAGCGCGGACGACAAGGCGCATATTGTCGGCGTCAATGGCGTCAAGCTGAGCTGGTACGGATATCTGCGCGCGACGCTGGCGGCGGTGAACGCCGCGGTATCGGAAGGCGGCGACATCAAGGTTCCGGTGGGGCGGGTGCATCTGAGCCGTGACACGCCGGAAGACTGGTTCGAAATGGCGGTGGCGGAAACGATCACCGTCAAGATGGTGAAGGGGTTTCCCGATCGCCGGTGGACGGTGATGCCGGGCCGCGAAAACCATTATCTCGACTGCCGCGTCTATAACATCGCGGCGACCGAAAAGCTGATGCTCGACACGCTGGGCGAGGCCGACTGGTCGGCGCACCGGGCAGAGCGGTACGCCGCGAAGGATGCGCGGCAGGGCGATCTGCTGAGCGGGGTTGGTGCGGCTCAGGTGGCGGCAGCGGCGGCGCCGCAACCCGAGCCGAAAAAGGCGTCGCCGCAAAGCGGCTATATCGAACGAAAGGATAATTACCTGTGACGACGACTGCCGATCAGATTGCCGGGTTGGAGGCGGCGCTTGCGAGCGGCGAGCTGACCGTGGAATCGGACGGCGAGCGCGTCACCTATCAGTCGGTTCCGGCGATGATGCAGGCGCTGGACTATCTGAAGCGCAAAGAAGCGACGGAGGCGGCGCCCGCCGGCGGTGTGCGTCCGCGCACCACGGTCGCCGTGTTCGATCCGAACTGAAATGAATATTTCGGAGGGAATCGACCGCGCGATCGGAGTGGTCGCGCCGCAATGGCATGCGCGCCGCGCCGAAGCGCGGTTGCGTGTCGCGGCGCTGGACGCGGGGCGGGCGCAGCTTCGCGGATATGATGCCGCTGAGGCGAGCCGGGCCAATCGCGGACGGGTTCGGCGCGGTGGTTCGGCCGATGCGGTGAGCGACCGCGCTCGCGAACCAATGAGCTGGGTTGCGCATGACCTGGTGCGCAACAACAAATATGCCGCAGCCGCGATCAGTCAGATGGTCAGCATGGCGTGGGGCGACGGCATCGCGGCGCAGGCCGTGCATCCGGTCAAGCGCGTCCAGCAGCGCGCTCAGGATGCGCTGGATCGCGCGGCGGAATCGCGGATCGACGGGTTCGGGGACTGGTTCGGCTTCGGCAAGATTTCGGTTCGCGAAATGATGGTCGGCGGCGAATCGCTGGCCTTGTGGAAATCGGACGGGCGGCTGCCGAATACGGGTGTGGTCGGCATGGAAGGCGCGCAGCTGGACATGTCGAAAACGGGCCAGTTGAGGAATGGCGGCAAGATCGTTCAGGGTGTCGAATATGACCGCGACGGGATGCGCGTCGCCTATTGGCTGTACGAACATCATCCGCAGGACATCACCGGGGGCTGGGAAGCGTCGAAGCGGGTCGATGCGATGCATGTCGACCACCTGTTCGAACGCATCCGCCACGGGCAGACGCGCGGCATTTCGTGGCTGGCTCCAGTCGCGACGACGATGCGCGACATCAAGGATGTCGAGGATGCCCGCGCGCTGCGCGAGAAGATCCAGAACTGTCTTGCCATCGTGCTGCAATCGGGGCCGGGGGATGCCCGTTCGCCGATGGCGATCGGCGAACAGGATGAAGCCGAAGGCGACAAAGGGCGCGGGCCGCTGGAGGAAACGATTCGTCCGGGGATGATCGCGCGGTTTCAGCCGGGCGAAAGCGCGACGGTAGTCAATCCGTCGCCGGCGCTGGGGACCGTGGAGTTCATTCGGCAGCAGCTGGCGGGCGTATCGGCCAATCTGGCGCCCTATCATCTGATGACGGGCGACACGACAGGCGCGAACTATACGACGCTGCGTGCGGTGATGAACGGGGCCTATTCGCGCATCACCGACTGGCAGCAGAATGAAATCATTCCGTTGCTCAGCCGCCCGATGGCGGAGCGGATCATGGTGCGCACGGCGATCACGCAGCGCGATCCGCGCTTTCTGGACGTGCGGTTCAATTGGGCGCTGCCCCGCCGGTACATGGTCGATCCGATCAAGGATCTGGCGGGCGAGATCATGGAAATCCGAGCCGGGCTGCAGACGATCCGCCGTTCGCTCGGCGATCGGGGTCTGAACGTCGAAGAGCATTTCGCCGAACTGAAGGCGATGAACGACCTGATCGACAAGCTGGGGCTCGCGCTGGACAGCGATCCGCGCCGGGTGACCGATGCGGGGCAGCTGCAGCAGGCGGTCGGGTGGCTGGCGCCGAAAGACGGCACGGTGAACTGAAAAGGAGACGACAGTGACGAATGCAACGACGGCGGAAGCGCCGGCGGCGGCTTCGCTTGCCGGTCAGCCGGTAGAGGAACGTCTGGTGCAGTCGGAAATGGCGACGCGCCCGATGGTGACGCAGCCGGCGAGCTGGGATGCCGAAGCACGCACGATCGACGTGACGTTCACGACCGGCGCGCGCGGCGCGCGTTTCAACTGGTCGCGGTTCGAAATGATCGATGAGGAACTGGCGACCGATGACGGCGCGGTTCGGCTCGATCGGATGAACAACGGCGCGGCGGTGCTGAATACGCATCGTCAGTATGATCTGGAAAACCAGATCGGTGTCGTCGTGCCGGGCAGCGCGCGGATGGAAAACGGCGAAGGCATCGCCACGGTGCAGCTTTCCGGGCGCGAGGAACTGGCTTCGATCGTAGCCGATATCGGTGCGGGCCTGATCCGCAATATTTCGGTGGGCTATATCGTCCACACCTATGAAGTCACCGAACGCGACGGCGCCCGCGCGCTGTATCGCGCGACGGATTGGGAGCCGGTCGAGATCAGTTTCGTTCCGGTCCCCTTCGATGCGGGAGCGCAGGTGCGCAGCAACCGCGAAACCGAGCAGGGCGGACATCCCTGCACCATTCGCCGCACATTGCCGGCATCTCAGGAGAATGACGACATGACGACTGCCCCGACGCAGGCGGCCAGCGGCGACGCGGCCGTCGAAAACCGTTCCGAACAGAGCGGCGGCGCCGCAACGCAGACGGCTCCGCAGCCGCCTGCGCAGAATCCGCCCGCTCCGCCCGAACACCGCCAGCAAAGTGAGACGGTGAAGCGTTTCAGTGCCGGTGTCGCGATGCGGTTCATGGATATGGCTCGCCCGTTCGGCGAAGGCATGGAAGCGAAGGCGCGATTGCTGATCGACCAGAATGAACGCGGTGAAATCAGCGTCGAAACCGCCTGGGAACGTCTCGGCGAGGCTTCAGGCGAAGCGCAGCGCGCGGCGACCGGCGGCATTTCGACCGGCGGACGTCCGATCGCGGTTTCCGGGCAGAACGAACAGGCGACGCGCGGTCTGATCGTCGACGCCATCGTGGCGCGGTGCACCGGGGCGCAGCCGGGCGAAGGCGCGCGCGAATATATGGACTATTCGCTGCTCGACATTGCCCGTTCGCGCGCCGGGCTGTCGCCGCGCGAACGCGATGCGACGATGATCATGCGCGCGGCGAATACGTCGTCGGATTTCCCGCTGCTGCTCGAAGCGGCGGCGAACAAGCTGCTGCTGGCGCGCTATCAGCTGGCGACGCCGACCTATCGCGCGATTTCGCGGCGCAAGGATCTGACCGACTTCAAGGAAACGAAGCTGCTGCGCGTCGGCGACTTCCCGACGCTGAAGCCCTATCAGGAAGACGGGGAGATCAAGTCGGGGACGATCAACGAAGGTCGCGAAACCGTGATACTCGGTTCCTATGGCCGCATCCTGCGGCTGTCGCGGCAGGCGATCGTCAATGACGATATGGGCGCGTTCGACGAAGTGTTCGCGACGATCGGCGATGTTATCGCGCAGTTCGAGAATGCGACGTTCTTCGCGATGAAGGGGCAGAACAACGGCGCCGGGCCGAAGCTTTCGGACGGCAAGGCGGTGTTCCATGCCGATCACGGCAATCTGGCCGCCAGCGGCGGGGCGATCGACGTGACGACGGTCGGCGCCGGTCGCGCGGCGATGCGCAAGCAGGAGAATATCGACGGCAACACGATGAACGTCGCGCCGAAGTTCATGCTGGTGGGCGCCGACGAAGAAACCAACGCCGACAAGTTCCTGGCGAGCGTGACGCCGACGCAGTCGAGCGAAGTCAACCCGTTCTCGGGCAAGCTGACTCCCGTGGTCGATGCGACGGTTTCGGGCAATGCGTGGGAGCTTTACGCCGATCCGGCTCAGCTCCCGGTCTTCCACTACGGCTATCTGCGCAGCGCGCCGGGGCCGCGGGTGATGATGGAAGAGCCGTTCAACGTGGACGGCATGGCGTGGCGCGTGACGCTCGATTTCTACGCCGGCGCCACCGATTATCGCGGCGCCTATCGCAACCCCTATACCGGCTCCTGAGCCGTCCTTTTCCTTTACCGGGGGCGGCGCTGCTGCCCCCGCATCGCGGAGACTCAACATGAAGAATTTCGTTCAGGACGGGGATGCGATCGATTTCGTCGCGCCCTCGGGCGGCGTCGTTTCCGGCCTTCTCTACGTCATCGGCGGCTTTCTGTGCGTCGCAGCGACGGATGCGGCGGAAGACGAGACCTTTTCGGGGTGGACCGAAGGGGTGTTCGAATTCACCAAGGAAACGCATGCGACGGCGCAGGCGCTCGATCAGGGCGACCCGGCCTATTGGGATGCCACCGAAAAGCGGCTTACCAAGACGGCCAGCGGCAACGTGCTGGTCGGTGCGGTGACCGAGGATGCGGCATCCACCGCGACCAGCGCGAAGGTGAAGCTGTGGCCGCGCGGCGTGGCTGCCGGCGCGACGATCGCCGATATCAGCCTGGCGGCGGTGACCGGTGTCGACGGGACGGGCAGCAATGCGGCGTCGAAGGCCGATGTCGATACGCGGATGACGACGATTCAGAACAAGATCAACGCCATCATCGCGGCGATGGAGTCCGGCGGCCAGATCACGGCCTGATCGGTTCCGCGCCATGTCCTTTCCCGCTCGCCGAACGCGCATGATCGATGCGGTATTCCGCCAGTTCGGGGAAGATGCGCGCTGGGCGGGCGGGGATGTGGTGCGGGTTCGGCGCAAGGTGCTGGACAGCATGGACGATGTCGCAGAGCTGAATCTGATTTCGCGTCGCGAGGAATTGCGGGTGCGGCAATCGGAGGTCGCGTCGCCCGCGCGGGGCGACGTGGTGGCGCTGGTCGATGCCGATGGCGTGGCGACCGGCGAGGAATGGACGGTGAGCGGCGAGCCGGTGCTCGATCGCAACCGGGTGTGGCACATGCCGTTTCGCGTGACGGCGGAAGCGGGGGTTTAGGGGCGCGATGCGTACCAGGGTGATCCCGCCGACGCCGCGGCGGCATGAAAAGGCGCTGGTCGCCGCGCTCAAGCGGGCGCACATGCTGGGCATGCGTGCGACGATCAAGGGCGCGCAGGAAGAATTTCGTGACGATGTGCTTGCCGCGGGGCTGGGCCATCGGCTCGCAAAGACAGTGCGGCGTGACGTGTATCCCGAGACGGGATCGAGCATGTCGCCGGCGGGCGTCGTCTATGCCGCGCCCGGCAAGCCGGGATCGCGCAGCGCGGCGGCCATATTGGGGCATTATCAGCGGGGAACCTCTATCACCCCCGCGCTGGGCAACTGGCTGCTGATTCCGACCAAGGAAGTGCCCAAACGGGGCGGGCGCGGGTGGCGATCGCCGATGACGGCGCAGGAAGTCGAAGCGATGTTCGGGCGCCGTCTGCAATGGGTGAAGCAGCCGAACGGCAATTATCACCTGTTCCTGCGGCGTCGCCGGGGAAAGAAGGTCAAGAGCCTGTTGATGTTCGTCGCGGTGCGCGACGTGCCGGGAAACAAGCGGCTGGATTTCGATGCGATCTGGCGCAATTGGGGCGCGCGCCTGCCCGGCAATATCGCCGCCTTCATCGAATACGACGAATAGGATCGGAGCAGGGTCGATGTCGACGCAGCGCGAAATCACGCTGGCGCTGAAGGCGCTGGCGACTGCTGCGTTGCGCGGTGCCGGCTATGCGACGGGCAGTGCCGACATTCGCGGGTTCGAGCAGACCGCGAGCGAGCCATTCCGTGCTTCGGCAGCAGGATCCGTAACCGGTTATCCCGACGATGCCGAGGAAATCGGCGTTTCGCTGGGGCCGCTGGTGCATCACCTGCGCCAGCCCTTCGTGCTGCGTCTGCTGGCGCCTGACATTGCGCCCGATCAGGCGGCGTCGCTGGACGCGATGGCGGGGCGGATCGGCGCGGCGATCGTCGCCGACCGCGAGCTGGGCGGCCTGGCCGACTGGATCGAGGCGGCGGCGATGCAAGTGATCGAGGAAACGCCGTTCGACAGCGACCAGATGCAGGTCGGCGAGCCGGTGCAGGTCGGCGAAGTGACGGTGATCGTCGAATATTCGTCGAGCGATCCGCTTAACTGAGTGGTTCCCGACTTCGCTCGAACCGAATGGTGGCGGGCTTGCGTGAAATTCTGAAGGAGAATGGTTATGGGACGTGCGCGGGGTGCGAATGCGCTGCTGGTCGGCAAGATCGAGAGCAGTTACGGCGTGGCGCCCGCCGAAACCGAGTGGAATCAGCTTCCGTTCGTTTCGTCGGCGCTGAGCGGCGAAAATGCGCTGATCGAAGACGACAGCCTTGGTCAGGGGCGCGAGCCGTTCGATCCGATCCTGGGGCCGCACAATGCGACCGGCGATCTGACCGTGCCGGTGGATGTGCGCAGTTTCGGTTTCTGGCTCAAGCTGTTCTTCGGCGCGCCGACGACGACGGCGAGCGGCTATGCGAGCGGCGGGTGGACGTTTTCGGATCAGCCGTCGACGGGATCGACGATCACGGTCAACGGCGTCACCTTCACCTTCCGTTCGTCGGGCGCGAGCGGCGACGAAGTGAATATCGGCGCCGACCTGGAGGCGACGATGACGGCGGTCGCGGCCGCGCTGAACGCATCGGCCGACCCGGACGTGGCGGAAGCGACCTACGCGGGGACGGCGACGGGCGTCACCGTGACGCACGACACTGCGGGGCTGGCGGGGAATGATTTCACGCTTGCGGCGTCGGCGACCAGCAACGCCACGGTGACCGGCGCCACGCTGACCGGCGGAACGATGTCGCATGTCTTCACCAGCGGCAGCTATGCGCTGCCCTCGGCCGCGCTCGAGGTGGCGCATCCCGAGCTTGCCAAGCCCTATCATCCGCATCTGGGCGTGATGGCAAACACGCTGCGGATTTCGCATCAGCGGAGCGGGCTGCTCAACGCCGTGCTGGGCATGGTGGCGCAGCAGGAAACGGACCCGAGCGCCAGCAGCCTGGCGACGTCGCCGACGCAGCGCGCGCTGCAGCGGTTCGTGCAGGCGCGGGGCGAAGTGCAGCTCGCCGGCGAAACGCTGGCGAATGTCGTGTCCGCCGAATTCAGCTATTCGAACAATCTGGACGTGCTGGAAGATGTGCGGCCCGACGGCCTGATCGGCGGCGCGGATCCGGGCATGGCGATGGCGGGCGGCAATCTGGTGATGCGGTTCGCCGATCATGTGCTGTTCGACGCGGCGACGGCGGGCGAGCCGGTGAGCGTCACGCGGCGCTGGACGAAGGGCGCCAATTCGCTGGCGATCGCGACGCCGCGGCTGTTCCTTCCCCGGTTCAAGCGTCCGACGGAAGGGCCGCGCGGGCTGCAGTTCACCGCGAACGTGCTGGCGGCGAAGCCGAGCAGCGAAGCGATGGTGACGGCGACGCTGATCAACGATGTGGCGAGCTACTGATGACGCTCTATCGGATGCAGAGCAGTGAGCCCGAGTGGATCACGCTGATCCCGGCGGAAGGGAAGCGGGTGGCGGTGGAAGTGCTGGCGCACCCGGCGACGCGGGCGATCCGGCGCAAGGCGCTGGCATCGATCGCGCAGGATGCGGACGGTGGCGGCGAACCGGAAGCCGGGGAAGGCGTGGCGAACGAAATCGAGGATTTCGAGCGCAAGACTGCGATCGGTGAAGCCTATGGCGCGGCGATGATCCGGGCGCGGGTGAGCGACTGGCGCGGGCTGGCCGATCCCCAGGGCCGGAAAGTGCCGATCGGCGACGCGAGCTGGGAAATGTTCCTGGCCGACGATGCGCTGTTCACCGCCGCCTATGCCAGGCTGGTGGTTCCGGTGCTTGCCGTGGACGCGGAAAAAAACGGATCGTCGCCCTCGCCGAATGGCATTGGGGCGGGGGCGATGCCGGAGAACAATATTGCCGGTACGAACCGTGCAGCGCCGCGCAAAAAGGGCGGTGCGCGGAATGCCCGTACCGCCTCCACGCGCCGCAGAGCGACGAAGGCGAAACCGTCTGGAGCGTAATCACCGCCTGCTCGCGCCAGCTGCGCGCGGGTTTTGGTGGCGCCTATGCGATGGATTTCGGGGCGGTGCTTGAAATGGGGCGCCAGATGGGCGCGGACGGCGGGTTGCTGGCGGATGTGCTGCCGGGGGTCGAGGCGGTGCTGATCGCGGCGATGCGGGCGGATGATGGGGATCAGCCGGACACGCCCGAAGCGGCGCAGGAATAAGGAAAGCGATCGGAATGGCCGGAGCGACTGCCAATCTTCTCTATCGCATGGGCGTGGAGGGCGGCGACCAGGTGGTCAATGCCGTCCACGCCGTCGGCAGCGAGGAAGAGAAGAGCGCGAACCGGGCGATCGCGGCGGCGGATCGGAAGGCGGAGCGGCTTGCCGCCGACGAACGGCGGATTCAGGCGGCGCGGAAGGCTTCGGCGGATGCCGATGTGAAGGCATATATGCTCGCAACCGGGGCGAGCGAGGAATATGTGCAATCGCTGCGCCGGGAAGCGATCGTGGGCGAACAAGTGAATGCAGTGCGGCGGCAGGCAAGCGTCAGCACGCGGCAAATGCGCAGTGCCATGACGCAGGTGAGTTACAGCTTCCAGGACGTGTTCATTCAGGCGTCGATGGGGCAGAATATTCTGCAGGCCTTGACGATTCAAACTACGCAGGCTGCGGGCGCCTTTGCCTTCATGGAAGGAACTGCCGGCAAGGCCGCGCGCGTGATGATAGGCCCCTGGGGGCTTGCCTTCACCGCTGGAGCGCTGCTGCTTTCAACCTTCATCGGGCGGTCGAAAGAAGCGGAAGCGCAGACCAATGATCTGAGTCAGGCCATCGACTGGCAGAAAATGTCGGTCAATGAGCTGATTTCCGCCGTCAAGGAACTGGAACAGGCGCAGCGCAAGCAGATTCAGGTCGGTTTCGCGGCCGAACAACAGGCCTATGCCAATGCGAAAGGCGCGCTGACCGCGGCGATCGCCGCGCGGGAGCAGGCCAAGGCAAATCTGGAAAACGCGCGATCGACTCTTGCGGCACAAAACCCGATGGAGGGCGAAGGCGGCGTGGTGGCGTCCGGCTTGCTGGTACACCGATTTGACGCACAGGTTACGGCTGCGGAGGAAGGCATCGCGACGGCGCGGAAGCTGCTGCGCGAAGCGCAGATCCCGATCACCCGCCGCGAAGTTGCAGCGGCCACCGATGCGGCAGCGGCGGCAACGCTGCGGTACGAGCGGGCGCAGGCGTCGCTGGAAGACCGGTTTGTCGCGGGAGGAATGAGCGAACAGCTCTATCGCGCGCAACTGGCGGCTCTGCAGCGGCGGCGCGACGAAGAAATCAAGGCGGCGCAGGAAGCCGAGCGCGAATCAGCCCGCGCGGGCCGGGCGGCGGAGCGCGAAGCGCGGGCGGCAGAACGCGCGGCCGCGAAGTCCGCGCGCGAGCTGGTGCAGGACCTGACCTCGCTCGAGCAGAAATACGATCCCGTCGCGGCGGCTGCGCGCGCCTATCGCGAGGAACTGGAGAAGATCGCGGCGCTGACGCGGGCGGGCCTGATCACAGGTGATACGGCGCGCGACTGGGGCCGTCGCGCTGCGGCGGACAATCTGGGCGCGGCGATCGGGATCGATGCCATTCGCAACGGCGGGCGCGCGGCGGCGGAACAGCAGGCGATCACCGACGCCGCCGAGGAAGCGCGGCAGCGCGACCAGCGGGTGCGGGATTATCTGGCGCGGCAGAGCGATGCCGCCGAGATGGCGACGCTCGAGCTTTCGCTGGTGCGCGCGGGCAATGACGAACGCGCGCGGGCGGTGGATCAGTTGCGGCTGATCCAGTCGCTGCGCGCGGACGGGATCACGGCGGCGGACGCGGAATATCACCTGATCCTGCGGCAGCATGACGCGATCGCCGACATGTACGACGCGATCAAGCGGCAGGAAGACGCCTGGCGCGAAGCGCGCCGGTTCGGCGAGGAATTCGCCGACACCGTGCTCGACCCGCAGCAATGGGACAATTGGGGCCAGTTGGGGATGGACGTGCTGGCGATGATCCGTGCCGAGCTGATCAAGCTGGCGCTGCTCAACCCGTTCAAGAACTTGATCAACGGCGACGATTCGCTGCCGACGCTGGGCAATATCGGGTCGCTGCTGGGCATCGGCGGATCGTCGGGCGGCGGCGCGGGCGGCGCCAGCGGGGGGATCGCAAGCATCGGTTCGATGATCGCGGGTTTCGCGCCCGGCACGCTGGATTTTCCCGGCGGACTTGCGCTGACCGGCGAGCATGGCCCCGAGCTTGCCCGCTTCCCGGCGGGAACGCGCATTCATACCGCCGCCGACACGCGGCGGATGCTGGCCACGAACGATCAGGGATCGGCGCCGGGGCCGACATTTTACATCGATGCTCGGGGCGCCGATTCGGCGGCTGTAGCGCGACTGGAGGCTGCGGTGCGCGAAATGAACGGGACGATCGAATATCGCGCCGTCGAGGCTGTTGCCGACGCGCAGCAGCGCATCAACGGCGTGCTGGGGCTGCGCTGACCCGTGACGCCGCTGGACACGATGCCGGTGCGTGGTGCGGCTCTGCAGTATTTCGAGCCGCAGACAGTGGATTTCCTGTCGCCGGAGGCGGGCGGGCGCGGGGGCGCGATCGCGGCGGGAAGCGATTTATGGGCGGCGGAGTGGCAGTTGGGAAAGATGGGCGCGCGCACGTCCGATATCTGGCGGGCATGGGCCGCGCGGGTGGCGACATCGCGGCGCAGCTTCGTCGCGCGCGATCTGGCGCGGCCCTATCCGCTCAAATATGTGCTTCAGGGCTTTGCGGCGATGACGCAGGCGGACGGCAGCGGCCCGTTCACCGGCGCGGCATCGGACTGGTCGCAATCGATCGACGGCGAAGGCGAGCCGCAACTGACGCTGGAGGGATTGCCTTCCGGCATGATCCTGCAGACGGGCGATTATGTCGGGTTCAAATGGGATTCGGCGGGCGCTGATGCCGGAACATACGACCGGCGGGCGCTGGTGCGCGTGGACGAAGGCATGTGGTTCGCGAATGCGTCCGGCGTGGTGACCGTTCCGGTGCAGCCGGCGGTTTCGCTGGCGGTTCCGGCCACCGCCATTGCGCATCTGGATCGTCCGGGGTGCGTGATGCGCTTCGTTCCCGCCGATCGGCGCGTCGGCGCGATCGACCGGCGCCTGGCGGTGGCGGGCGGGACGATCGCGGCGGTGCAGGATTTGCGGCCGTGAAGATATTCAGCGCGGCCGCGACGGCGGCGATCGCGGCGGGAACGGCGCGTGATGGCGGGGCTCTGGAAATCGCCTGTGCCGATCCGATCCGCGTGTGGAGCGGCGAGGGATCGCTGGAAAGCGATCTGTTGCGCGGCGCGGGGAATCCCTTCACCGGGCTGGGTCATCGTTCGCTGGTGCGTGCGACGGCGGCGGCGCTGGGATCGGCGGCACAGAGCATCACTTACACGCTGTCGGGTATCGACCCGGAGGCGCTGGCGCTGATCGACGCATCGGAAGTGCAGCGGGCGCCGGTGACGGCGTGGCGATTGATTTTCGATGCCAGTGGCACGGTTCTGCTCGACGCGCATATTTTTCAGCGCGGGCGAGTCGACCGGTTGCCGCGTTCGGAAACGGCGGGGGGCACCGCGACTGTATCGCTGATCGCCGAAGGCGCGGCGCGCGGACACGGAAGACGGAGCGGGCGGATGCGGACGGATGCCGATCAGCGGCTGATCGACGCCGATGACGGCGGGCTTTCGCGCGTCAGCTTCGCAGGCGAAAAGACGCTGTACTGGGGCGGTTCGGTTCCGCGGCGCGCAGGACAGGCGCTCGGCTGAAGCGATGGCGCGCGATGTCGACGCCCTGACCGCCTTTCTGGCGGAGCGGAGCTGCATGCCTGTCGACTGGACGTCGAACGATTGCGTCCGCCACGCCGCTGCGGCGGTGGCGGCGCAGTTCGGCACCGATCCGCTGCGCGGCGTGCCGCGTTGGCGCAGCGCGACGGGCGCGATGCGCGTGCTGACGCGGATGGGCGGGATGGAAGCGGCGGTCAGCGCGCGGTTGACGCCGATCGCGCCCGCAATGGCGATGCGCGGCGATATCGCGGGCGTGGTGTGTCCGAAATTTGGGCTGCTGCTGATGGTGGTCGAGGGCATGACTCTGGTGGGGCCGGGTGAAACCGGCCATGTCCGCGCCCCGCGGCGCGCGATGGCGATGGCGTGGAGCGCCGAACCGTGAGCGATTTCGTAAAGACAGTCGCAATCACGGTCGGGCAGATCGCCGCCGCCGCCGGCGGATATATTCTGGGCGGGCCGCTGGGCGCGGCGATTGCCAGCACGCTGTTTTCGCTCGGCGCCAGCGCGCTGCTGCGCAATAGCCCGTCGCGGCAGGCACAGGAACTGCGAATCAAGATCGGCGAAACGCCGCGCAAGGCGATTTTCGGCCGCGCGGCGACCGCAGGCGACCTGGCCGATGCATTCAATTACGGTGGCAAGAGCAAGACGGACTGGGAAGTGCTGGTGATCGACCTGGCCGATCACGAGTGCGACGCGATCGAGGGATATTGGCTGGACGACAAATATTTCGCCTGGCCTGGAAACGGAACGCAACCGGCGGTCGGAGAGGGTCAGTTGTGGATGTGGTTCCTTCCTGGAACCGAGAGTCAGACGGTTCCTTCGATCCTGGTCGATCATGGTGGGTGGAGCGCCGACGATCGCGGTCGCGGGCTCTGCCGCATGGTGGTGGCGTACAAGGCGGACTCTTCAGACGAAAAGGCGCCGGAACTGCCGACGCGTCCGACATTCCTGTTCGTGCTTCGGGGTGCAAAACTGTACGATCTGCGCAAGGATTCGACGGTGGCCGGCGGCAGCGGACTGCATCGCTGGAATGATCCGTCGACGTGGGAATGGACCGACAATGCCGAAATCTGCCGCGATAACTACGATCGCGGCATTTACGCCTGCAATCGCGTGGATCAGCCGGATCAGCTGCTGATCGGGCGCGGCCTGGCACCGGAACAGATCCCGGCGGACAGCGTGATCGCGGCCGCCAATGTGTGCGACGAAGATGTGGCGCTGGCAGCGGGCGGCAGCGAAAAACGCTATCGCGCCAGCGGTGTGGTTTCCGCTGCGGAGAGTTTCGGCGAAGTCGAGGAAGCATTCGCCGCCGCAATGGGCGGTGTTGTCATACAGCCGGAAGGCGGAATCGGTGTCGATCCCGGCATGGCAAAACCGGTTGTGGCGGAAATAACCGACGATGATCTGATTGTCGGGACGGCGCGTGAATTCGAGGATTATCGCGGAGAGGCCGACCAGCAATGGGTGAATACGGTCGCTGCGCGCTATGTCGAACCGGATCAGAAATGGGCCGATCACGGCTGTCCCGTTCGCCGTGTGAGCGCGGACGTGACAGCCGATGCCGGGCAGCGGCTGGCGACACCGACGCTTCGTTTCGTGACCTCGGGAACGCAGGCGCAGCGTGTCGCCGAAATAATCAGAAGGCTTGGCCGGCTTCTGAAGACCGGGAAAATCGTGCTCGGGCCGCGTTTCGCGCATCTCGAGGAAGGCGACTGGATCGGCTGGACATCGGCGCGATATCTGAAGGGCGCGCGTGTGGTTTTCCGCATCGAAAGCTATTCGCTCGATCAGAAATGGCAGAATACGCTGGCGCTGCGCGAGATCGCGGCGAACGTATTCATCTGGTCGACGGCGGACGAAATCGCGGACGGCACCACGGCGGAAGCGCAGACGCCGCCGGATCAATATGCCGCGCCGGAGAGCGGGAGCTGGGCGCTGAGCGCGACCAGCGAGGGCGAGGGCGGGCAATCCGTGCCTGCGGCTGCGTTCACCGGCGCGGTGGACGATCCCTATGCGGCGCAGATCCAGTTCGAGGTTCGCGTTTACGATGCGGGCGCGACGGAGGACGAGAATTGGGAGCGCGCGGTGCTGGCGCCGGTTTCGACGACGGTGCAGATGATTTCCGGGCTGGCGCCGCTGACCGATTACGAAGGGGCGGTTTCGTTTCGCTATGGCGCGGGTGTGGCGAGCGAGCGGCTTATCCTGGGGCCGGTGACGATGCCGGCGAACGGCGAAACGGCAAATCTGGTCATCAACAGCTATCCGGTGGGCGCGGCGTTGAGCGCCAGCGACGCGACGGCGGATGTTTCGATCGGGGCGCATACCCGGCGTTATCCCGACAAGGACGTTTCTGTTGATGCCGGGTCGATCACGGGACTGAGCTTCGAAACCGGTTATTATGTCGGGTATGAGGACGCGGCACGCGCCGGGGGCAGCGTGACTTATGCCGCCTATGCCACCGCCGCCGATGCCGGGCCATCGCCCGCGCACCCCTATCGCCATTTCGTCGGATTCATTCAGACGCCCGTATCGGGCGGCGGCGATGTCGACGGGGAACCCGGCGCGCCGCCCTGGTGGAAGATCGAATAGCTTCGCAAATCGAAGGGTATTGCATGGAAACGCGCATCATTTCGGTGCGCGAGGAGGCCGGATTCGAAGGCAGCTTCGCGCTTTTCTACAATAACGTCCGCGTCGATATCACGGGGTGGAGCTTTGCGCTCGAACTGCGCCGCCAGGCGGGGACCGCAGCCGACATCGATCTGGGCGATGCGGCCGATGTGACGGCGGACGGCATGTGGCCGATCGATGCCGCGGACGGGGAATATTCGATCAGGATCGCACCGGCGACGCTGGCCGGCGTGGCCGATACGACGGGCGATTTCACGCTGCACGGCGTGCTTTACGCGACCGAGCCCGCCGACACCGTGCACGCGATCGAGGCATATCAATTCAACGTTGAAAAAGGTCCTGGCGCATGACGTTTCGTGTCGAAAGCAAGGGGTTGCGCGGCGAAAGTTTCGCCGACGTCGCGCGCCGAACCGGGGAGATAGACGGAGTGCCGGTGGCATCCGACGCCACGGATTCCGAAGTGCTTGCATTGCTGCGCGCCTATGACGGCGGAACCATATCCGACGCGCTCGACAAGCTCCTCTACACCAGTCCTGCGATCACGGCGCTTTCGGTGTCGCCGGCGACGGCCGAGATCGGCGCCAGCGTGAACCCGACGGTCAGCTATACCGTTACCGGCAACGTGACGGCGCAGACGCTCAACGGCGATGCCGTCACGCCGGGCAACGGATCGACCGGGGACACCGGCGTCACGGCCGACAAGAGCTACACGCTCGCGGTGACCGATGGCGCCGCGCCTGCCGGAACCGACAACAGCGCCAGCGCGTCGGCCAGCATCACCTTTTTCAACCGGCGCTTCTGGGGCGCGTCGGACAGCGCGACGCTCGATAGCGCGGGCGTGGTGGGGCTGGCCTCAAGCGAGCTGAGCAATGCGCGGGGCAAGTCGCTGAGCGTCGATGGCGGCGCCGATCCGGGCAAGTACATCTTTTTCGCCTATCCCGCCGCGCTGGGCGATCCGGCATCGTACAAGATTTTCGGGTTCGATGAAGAGCCGGTGAAAACGACCGTGAGCGTCACGACCGCTGCCGGCGCGACACTTGATTACATCGTGCTGCGCTCCCCCGAAAAGCTGACCGGCACTGTTCCCGTGGAGGTTATCTGATGGCGCGTGTTCCCAGCAAGCTGGTGCCCGGCGGGGCGTTCAAGGTGGTCGATGCCGATCAGGTGGGGGAGACATCCGACGCCAAAGTAATGACGGCTGCGGAGCGCAGCGATGTAGCCGCGCTGCCGGACAGCAGCTCTCAAAATCTATGGGATGATGCGCTTTTCGTGGCGCTCAAGGCAAAATATCCGACCGCCGCGACCACGATGTACCTGGATAACCCCAGCGTATCGCGCGCATTTGTGTACGGCGGGACGCCAGAGGTATCGTGGGATGACACCCTTTCCGCCTTTGGTAATTCGGCGGTCAAGACTGAAGCCGGCAACACTATAGATATCACCGCACAGCTTTCGGATCTTGCGCTGGAAGTCGGAAAGGCACATGCCATATCGGTGCAGTTGTGGGTCGAGTCTGGCACGACCGTAAGTGTCTATGCGCAATCGCGCACATCGTCATCTCCGCAGACGAGCACTGCCACCACCGCCGTTGTGGGAAATGACGCCGCCCAGGAAATAAGCCTCGGGGCGCTGACCCCCAATGGCAGCACTGACCGGCTGCTGATCCGCACCACCCGGAGCGCCGGCAGCGGTGCGTTTGCGGTTTGCGCAGCAGGGGTGTTCTCCGGCACGCTGGCGCGACCGATCACTGAGGACAGTTGCTCGAAATCATCGGCGCGCGCGCTGGCGCTCGACGTCGCCGATCATGAAACGCGGCTGGACGCGGCAGAGCCTGCGATCGCGGAAAATACCGCATCATCGGCCCTCGCGAACATGCGGCTTAACGCATGGGCTGCCGGAGATATTACGCAGGTAGAAGACAGTTACCTCGACAGGTCCGGCGCTGCGCAGAGCGCGTCAAGCTATCGCTATGCCACCGCTCCGATCCCGGACGGTGCTACGCGTGTTCGCATCGGCACTGATTTCCACGGCGCCTTGTCGTCGGTCCAGCTGATCAGCTGGTATTCGGACACCGGGGCATCAAGCTATCTTTCCCGCGTCGATGGCGAGGCCGGGGCGAATTACAGGGATGAGGTTTTCGAAATCCCGGCCAGTGCCCGGTCCATTGGTGTGGACGGGTATAACACCCATGACATTGAAATCGAGTTCCTGACCGACGCGCCACTTTCGACGGCCGCCGATGTTGCCGAAATCCGGGACGGGATTTCGAGCATGGTTACACAGACCCCTAAGATTGCCGCAGATGGCTATTACATCGCGGCAGGCGGTGACATTCAGACCGTCGGCGCATCCGACCGATATGCCTTTTTCGACATCGGTGGCGGTGAGACTTTTACAGTTTCGACCGATATCGGCCCTGCAGAGGGCTATTACGCCATCCACTATTATGACGCGGCCGGAGACCAGATCAGCGCCGCCGCGCAGGGCGTAAACGGCTCTGTGACGCAGACCGATCCTAACACCATCTATACAACGCCGACGAACACCACGCGCGTTGGCATTTCCGGCAGGACCAGCGCCCCGATCATTTTTAACAAAAAGGCAATCGGCAGGATACTCGTTGCGCAGAACGGTTTTTCCGGGCTGCATCTCGCTACATTCGGAGACAGCATCACGGGGCAGGGCCGGTGGCAACCCAAGGTCATTGAGGCATTGGAGTTTGGGACGCACACAAATTGCGGGGTCGGCGGCTCTACCGTTGGCACTGGCGGCGTTTCGTCGTTCGATCCAATGGTGCAGGATTCGCGCATAAACGCGATCCCGACTGGCGCTGATGTTATTCTTTTCATGGGTGGAACCAACGACATGGGGCAGTCGGAGCCGCTTGGCTCTATAACCCCCATTGCGGCCACAAGTTTTGACACTAGTACCTACTACGGCGCTCTGGAAACTGTTGCCACAAAGCTGCTCGCACGCTTCAGCTCGGGCCAATTGATTGTGTGGATGACCCCGCCACTTGGCCGCTGGGATGCCCGCACGAGCTGGGTTGATCCTTATACCAACGCCGAAGGTCTGCGGATCGAGGATTATTGCGCAGCCCTGACCGCAGTGGCCTATAAATACGGGTTCCCGGTGATCGACCTGCGTGGGCGCTTGGGGTGGAACACTCTGAATCTCGACGATTACCTCGACGCTGAGGGCAACGTCCTGCACCCCTCCGAGGCGGTCGGTGGGCCGCGCATGGGGGCACTCATTCCCGACGAACTAATAAACCTGGCGCGCACCGCTGCGCTGATTTGAAGGAGCATAAAATGACACTCGAAGACCACGTGACGAACGTTCATTCGAAGATCGGCGCCGGGCACACCAACATGACGTTGCTTGGGGCAGCCATCGCATCGGCTGTTTCTAACGGCGCACCGGCATCGCTGCAAACGATGTTCGACAATGCGGACGCGGCATGGTGGGCGGCGCATGACGCGGCGTCTGATATGCTGGGCGAATGCGGTGAAGACGCTGGCCTTTCGGCGACGTTCATTGCGTCGATGATGGCGCCGAAGAACCCGCCGCCCAATCCTCCTGAGCCGCCGTTCGGGTGATCGGCATGACGCTCGATCCCGCCCGCCTTTTTGACGTCGGCATCATGATTACCGGCGCAGCCGTGATCCCCGCCTTCTTTTTTGGGCGGGGCCACTGGATGCGGCACGCGCTGCTTCTGTACTGGGTTGCCTCGGCGGCGGTAACGATGGCCGATGTCAGCAGGAGCACGCACGTCCTGACATATGCCACGATCAACATAGTCATTTTCGCCATCGGCCTGGTGAGGTTCACAACCGATCGCGCGAACCATCGTGCATGGCGGGTGGGTATCATCTCGCTAGCGACGATGCCCGCGCATCTGACATATTCGGCGACAATGGGCCAAGGAGATTGGGGGCTGTATGCGCTTTTCGTAAACGGATGCATGCTCGCACAGTGCATTGTCGCAGGGGGGTGGCTCGATGGGATGGGGCAGCGCGTTAGCAGTTTCCGCCGTCGGTTTCGCGGCGTTCGTCGCATGGGCGATCGGGGCCGATAGATGGATACGCCTCCTGTCCATCCTGCGTGGTTTGCTAACGCGAAAATAGCTGTTGCGGGAGCGTGCGGTGCGGTGGTGCTGCTCTATTTCCGCCCTGAGACGTCGTTCGTTCGGACCATGTGGCTGGTTTTCTGCGGCGCGGTCTGCGCGTTCTACTTCACGCCGTTCGCGATCAAGGTACTCATGGCGATGCCGTGGATTTCCCGGTTTTTCGTCGGCGACGCGAACGACGCCGGACTTGTCGGGATGCTGATCGGCTTCCTCGGCATGACGATCGCCAAGAGCGTGCTGCGCGCCGTCGAAAGCTTCGACCTTGGCGAATGGCTCAAGAAGAGGTTCACGAAATGAGCATCGAAAGCATGATCGAAGCCACCATCGGAAAGGAAGGGCGCTACAGCGATCACCCCTCCGATCGCGGCGGCAAGACAATGTGGGGCATCATCGAGCGCGTCGCGCGCAAGCATGGCTATCGCGGCGACATGCGTGAACTTCCCCGAGACACCGCCGTCGCGATCTACCGGCAGGAATATGCCATCGAACCGGGCTTTGCAGCAGTGGCCCGAATCAGCCCGGTGATCGGCGAAGAACTGTTCGACACGGGCGTAAATATGGGGCCGTCGGTCCCTGCGCTCTGGTTTCAGCAGTGGTTGAACGCGCTTAACCGGCGGGGTCGCGACTATCCCGACATTGCTGAGGATGGCGACATCGGCCCGGTCACGCTGGCGGCATACCGCGCCTTCATCGGCAAGCGTGGCAGGGGCGGGGAGTCGGTCATGCTCAAGGGGCTGAACTGCTCTCAGGGCGCGCGGTATCTCGACCTTGCGCGCAATCGCCAGCCCAATGAGGACTTCGTGTTCGGCTGGCTTGCCAACCGAGTGGGGGTTGCGTGACCGACAATCATCCCGAGGGCAATGCGCAGCATCCGGTTTGGGAAACCGAGGGCGTGCCGGGATGGCAGGCGGCGCTGATCCGGCTCGCGCGGCCGGCGCTGCTGTGGGCGCTGGGGATCGTCACGATGGGGCTGGGCGCGCTGCTGGTCGGCATTGTCGAAGCAATCGTTCCGGGGCGCGGCATCGCGATGGCGAAGGCGATGGCCGCGCTGCTGCGGGCCTATCCCGGCTATCTCTATCTGCTGGTCGCGTTCCTGTTTGGCGGGCAGGCGCTGGCGAGCGTCATCAAGGCATGGAAGGGCACGGCATGAGCTGGCTTGCAGCAAAGGGCGCGCTGGGGCTGGCGCGCGGGGCGTGGATCGCGATCGTCGCGGCGCTGATCGCGGCGGCGGTGCTGATCGCCGCCGCATGGTTCGACAGCGCGCTGGATCGCGCGGCCGATGCCGGCGCGACCGAAGCGGCGCGCGCGGGCGGACAGAAGACCCTCGAGCAACTTGGAAAGGCGAACGATGCGGAAGATGATTTGCGCCGCGGCGGCGAGCGCAGTGCTGAGCGGTACGCTGAGTGCATGCGGTGGGCACGAACGCCCGCGAATTGCGAGCGATATCGCCCCGACCCCGGACCTTAGCAGCTGGTGCCAGGGCGACCGCTATTTGAGCATGAACCCCGCGCCCGCCGCCGGTGCCGACGATCCGGGCAATTTGTTCGACAGCGACGCCACCGTGACCGAGATTTTCACGCACAATGCGCGGCTTCGCGCGGCCTGCCCGGATACGGAGTAGTTTACACGGCTTTCGCAAGCCATTGATTTCATTATGCCAAAAATGACTGTGGTTTACGCGTAACAGTTTGATTTCTTGGGTTTATTCGCTGCTTTGGGAGCAGAGGGTCGCAGGTTCGAATCCTGTCTCCCCGACCATTTCTTCGACGGATGTGAAACAGGCCGCGAAAGCGGCGCCGGGCGGCGGGCTTTCGCGGCCTGTTCGCGTCTGTGATCGCAGGCGATCAGTCGTTGGCTTCTTCCTGAAGCTCGCTGCCGGCCTCGTTCATGCCGTTGTCGATCGCCGCACCGGTTTCATCGACACCTTCGTCGATCGCCGCACCGGCGTCGTCGAACGCCTCACCCGCTTCACCGGCCGCGCCTTCGGTCGTGGTTTCGATGTCCTGGCCCACGGCGTCGGCCGCCTGTTCGGTCTGCTCCTGCGCATTTTCGCTGCAGGCGGCCAGGCCGGTCATCGATACGGCGGCGGCGATCGGAAGCAACATGGTGCGTTTCATCAGCATTCCCTCTGTTTGGTGAACGTTCGATGGCCAACGCCCGGCACGGCTCAGGGTTCCACGGCAGCCAGAATCGCGCGCCAGTCTATCAGCTTGAAATTCTGGGATTGTCCTTCGTTGTCGTCGTCCTGCGTGACAACCAGACCGCGGGGGAAGGGGCCCGCCGCGCCGCCCAGCGCATCGATGCCGTCGGTTCCGCTGACGCCGTCAACGCCATTAGCCGCAACAACGCGAAAGCGGTTCAGATAGACCGGCGTTTCGCCGTCCAGCCGCCATACGGCGAAGGCGCTGTCGCCCTGGCTCGACACCAGCAGATAGCGCGTGTCGCCATCGACCAGCACCGTCACGCCCTCGACATCGGTGATCAGCTTGTCGCCTTCGGTCGGTTCGATCAGCGTGCGATTCGCCGTGTCACCCAGCCGGTAGCGCCACAGCCCGACTTCCTCCTCGCCGATATAGAGGTCGCCCGCAGCCTCATCGATCGCGCAGCCTTCGGATTGCGATCCGACGGCGAATCGATCGATTTCGGTACCGCCCATTTCGGTGCCGCTGCCGGTCAGCGCATAGATGCGCACGTCACCATCCTTGGCGACCAGCACTGCAATGATCTTGCCGTCCCACATGCCCATGCAGAAGCCATAGGGTTCGACGACGTCGGAGGCGATGAATCCGGCGGGGAAGACTTCGCCCGATCCGGCGTAGCGATAGAGCGCAACGCCCATCCGCCCGCGATCCGACGCGGCGGCGACGAACCCCGCGCCATCGGGCACCAGATCGACATTGTTTAGCAGCCCGTCGGGCAGGAACTGAAGCGAATTCCCGTCCATCCCATAGACATAGAGACCCGCCTTCTTGTCGGTTCCCAGGATCAGCGCGTCGACCGGATTGCCCTGGAAGCTTGCGTCTGCGGCTTCGGGTGCAGCCCAGATCGCGGGATCATCGGCTGCGTCCTGCGTTGGATCCGAACCAACGGGCGTGGTTTCTCCCGATACGGGAACCTCGACCGCCGGCAGGATCGTCGCCGGACGCTCGCTGCCCGCGCATCCCGCCAGCAGGAACATCGCCAGACCTGTTGCATGGCTGCATCGTAACGCAAGTGTCATAATTTCTTCATCCCCCGGAAACGGTCGACTGCGAAGCGCGCCGCACACATACAGGGGGAAGCAAATGATCTCTAGTTTCGGAATTCGGTCGCGGCTGCTCGCCGGTGCGATGCTGCTGGCGACGCCGGCGGCGGCCTGGGCGAATGACGGCGCGAGCCCGGCGAACGACGTGACCGGCACGGTCACCGACGCCAGCGGCACCGCCGCGCTGCAGGGCGCCGAAGTCACCATTGTCGAGCTGGGCATCACCACCCAGGCCGATTCGCAGGGCCGGTTCAGCTTCGGCGACGTTGCGCCGGGCACCTATACGCTGCGCGCGCGCTATCAGGGCTCGCCCGTCTATGAGGCGCGGATCACCGTCCCCGAGACCGGTGTGCTCAACACCGATATCGTGATGGGCGCCGACAGCGAGATTCTCGTCATCGGCCAGCAGGCCAATCTGTTCAGCGCGCTCCAGCGCAAGCGTGCCGCCGACGGCGTTTCCAGCGTCATCACGCGCGACGCGATCGGCCAGTTTCCCGATCAGAACGTCGCCGAATCGCTGCGCCGCCTGCCGGGCGTCAACGTGCTCAACGATCAGGGCGAAGGGCGTTTCGTGTCGGTCCGCGGCCTCGATCCCGAGCTCAACAGCAGCTCGCTCAACGGTGTCCGCCTGCCGGCACCCGAATCGGACGTCCGCTCGGTCGCGCTCGACGTGATTTCGAGCGACATCATCGAATCGATCGAAGTGAAGAAGTCGCTGACGCCGGACATGGACGCCGACACGATCGGCGCCTCGATCGAGATCAACACCGTCAGCGCATTCGATCGCCGCCGCGACCTCTATTCGGTCAAGCTCGAAGGCAGTTACAACGACTATGCCAATGAAGTGAGCCCCAAGGGCAGCTTCGATTTCGCCACGCGCCTGACCGACAATTTCGGCGTCGCGGGTGGCATTTCCTATTATCGCCGCACCTTCGAAACCGACAATATCGAAGCCGACGACTGGGTCGAAGGGGATAATGGCGGCATCTACGCGCAGGAAGTCCAGTATCGTGATTATGACGTCGAGCGCGAACGCCTGAGCGCCTCGCTGGGGTTTGATGCGCGACTGAGCGACACCACCACGCTCTATCTGCGCGGCATTTACAGCCAGTTCGACGATCAGGAATATCGCCGTCGCACGACCTTCGACCTCGGCGATTTCGATGCGGCGAGCAGCATCACCGCCAATGGCGTGACGTTCAGCGACAATGATGAGGAATTCACGGTCGAGCGCGACATCAAGGATCGTTGGGAATCGCAGAAGATCCGCTCGATCGTCTTCGGCGGCGAAACCGACACCGATGGCTGGCACGCCGAATATTCGGCAAGCTGGGCCAAATCGTCCGAGCGTGAAGACGGTTCGCTCGATCCCACCCAGTTCGAGCGCGATTTCGATGGCGACGGCCTAACCATCGCATTCGACTATTCGGATCCGATGCGCCCGATCTTCACCGCGAGCGGCAACACCGCCGATTTCCTCGATCCGGCCGGCTATGAGCTCAACGACATCGAATATGTCGCGCTCTCCGACGCGCAGGACGAGGAATATGCGGCGCGTTTCGATCTCGGCCGCAGCTTCTATACCGGGGGCGGAGAAGTGACCGTGCAGGGCGGCTTCAAGGGCCGCTGGCGGACCAAGGAATATAACAAGACGGTCGCATTCTACGAAAACGACGCGATGACGCTCGCCGATGCGCTGGGCACCCAGACCTATCGTATCCAGGATATCGGTCCGGTCGGCAGCTACACCGGATCGCGCGACTATTTCTTCGACAATTTCGGTGATTTCGAGCTGCAGGATATCGACAGCGTCTTCGATTCGGCGGTCGAGGATTACCGCGTCGACGAGGACGTGATGGCCGGATACCTGCTCGCGCGCTACGACAGCACCTTCCTGCGCGTGATCGGCGGTGTTCGCTATGAGCACACGTCGAACTACATCCGCGGCAACATTGTCGAGCTGTACGAAGAAGACGCGACGCTGCCCGACGGCTCGATCGCGAGCGACGATACCGTCGTGATCGGCCAGCGCGAATATGATCGCGATTATGGCGACTGGCTGCCCAGCCTCACCATCCGCTGGGAAGCCACCGACGGCCTGATCCTGCGCGCCGCCGGTTCGCGCAGCCTGGTCCGCCCGAAACTGTCCAAGCTCGCGCCGCGCTTCGCGGTCGAAGTCAATGACGATGACGAGCGCGAAGGCGAATTCGGCAACCCCGATCTGGTGCCGTACAAGGCGTGGAATCTCGACCTGTCCGCCGAATATTATTTCAGCCAGACGGGCGGCATCAGCGCCGGCTTCTTCTACAAGGACGTCTCGAACTTCATCGTCGACGTCAATTACGATACGCCGGGCAGCTATCTGGGCCTGGCTTATGACGAAGCGACGATTCCGCTCAACGGCGACAGCGGCGAAATCTACGGGTTCGAATTCAGCTATAGCCAGGTCTACAGCTTCCTGCCCGCGCCGTTCGACGGGCTGCTGACCCAGATCAACTACACCTACACCGATGCGACCGGCACGGTGCCGACCGACGGCGACATCACCGATCCGCGCGAGATCATGCTGCCGTCCTCGTCGAAGCACACCTTCAACGCGGTGATCGGTTATGAAAAGGGTCCGGTGTCGCTGCGGCTTTCGGGCACCTATCGTGACCGCTATCTCGACGAACTGGGCGATGAGGCGGAAACCGACCGGTATGTTGACGATCACTTCCAGCTCGACCTTACCGGCAAGGTCTGGGTGACGGACAACATCCAGCTCTTCGGCGAATGGATCAACATCACCGACGCCGAATATTTCGCCTATCAGAACTTCATGGGCGGCCAGCGGCTGCTGCAGTTCGAGCAGTACGGCTCGACCGTGAAGTTCGGTACCCGGATCAAGTTCTGATCCCTCGTGCCGGGCCGTCGGGGGGCGGCCGGGTGCATGCCACGCCGTGGCCGGAAGGCGCTCCGAAAGGGGCGCCTTCTTGCGTTCCGGGCGACTTCGGCGAGGTCGAAGTCCATCCGGGCACGTTCGACCAGCCCGATCGGTTCGCTCCCGGCTTCCCGCGCAAAGCGCCCCAAAAGCAGAAGGGCGCCCTCCGCGATGCGGAGAGCGCCCTTCGCTATCTCGTTCCCGATCCCTTGCGGGTTCGGGCAGCCGATTACATGGCGTTCATGTCGGTGACGTTCATGTCGGTCATGTTGCCGAGTTCTTCGTCCATCATGTTCGCTTCGTTCGTGTAGATCTCGGCGTTCGCGTCGAAGCTGTTCATCGTATCTTCGACGGTGGTGTTTTCCGCAGCCGGCTGGCACGCGCCAAGCATCATCAGGCCGGCGGCAGCAGCGACAGTGAGGACCTTCTTCATCTCGGTTGCTCCCATTTGTAATTCATAATTCGCACCCGGCCCGAATGCCGTCGCGAAGCTTGCCCAATAGCGTGCACTGCGGTCGCGTCAATCGCAAATTCATCTTTCCGAAAGCTTCTAGCGCGGTTTTCTGCCGATTCTCATCATTTCGCGTTGCACCAGAACGGTTCGATCGGGTTCCGGCGCGCCGGTCGGTCGTTGCGCTGGCGAATCACTCCGCATGGGTCACGGGGCCGATCTCCTCCGGTGCGTTGGCAACCACCGCGAGCATCGCGGTCCATGCCGCCACATTCTGGCGAAGTTGCTCTGGATCAACCTTGTCGAGCGTATCGTCGGGCGTGTGGTGCAGGTCGAAATAGCGCGTCCCGTCCTGATGCAGGTCGATCACCGCTACGCCGTTGCGTGCGAACATGCCGACATCGGCGCCGCCATGCGCGCTGCCCTGGGCGCCGACCACGCCGATCGGAGCCAGCGCGGCGGCAACACGCGCGCCGACCGGCTCGGCGCTTTCGGGAAGCACGCTGGTGACTTTCCACACGCGGTCGGCGCCGAAATCGGATTCGCTTACCAGCACGATTTTCTCGCCCTTGTGCGCTTCGTAATAGGCGTCGCCGCCGAACACGCCGACTTCCTCTGCGCCCGCGAAGAGGATGCGGATCGTGCGGCGCGGCTGGCCGGCATCCATGATGTGCTTGGCGGCGGCGGCGATGATGCCGCAGCCCGCGCCGTCGTCGATCGCGCCGGTGCCCAGATCCCAGCTGTCGAGATGGCAGGCAATCAGCACGATACCGGCCTCGGGGTCGCTGCCGGGCACTTCGGCGACGACATTGCCCGATTCATGCATGCCGGTCTGGCGCGGCGTGAGGGTGAGCGTCATCCGCACCGGCTGTCCGCGCTCGAACACGCGCTCGAGCTGTTCGGCATCGGGGACCGACAGCGCGGCGGCGGGGATCGGCTCCACGCCCTGCGCGAAATTGGTGCCTCCGGTGTGCGGCGTGCGGTGATTGTCGGTGCCGATCGACTTGATCACCATCGCCACCGCGCCCTTTTGCGACGCGAAGCTGGGGCCGACGAAGCGCGCGGCGCCGTAATTGCCGTATCCCGATCCGTCCTGCGTCGGCTGCATGTCGTGGCTGACGAAGACGATCTTGCCTTCGATCGCATCGGCGGGCGCCGCCATCATTTCGGCGAAGCTGGCGAAATAGACGACTTCGGCCTCGATCCCCTCGGGCGGCGTCGCGGCGGAATTGCCGAGCGCGGTCAGCGTAAGCGGCTGGGGGAAGGGAGTGGTGATCGCGCCATGTTCCTCGCCGCGCACCCAGACCGGCATGTCATAGGTTTCGATGCCGACATTCGAAAAACCCATTTCGGTAAGCTTCGCCACGGCCCAGTCGCGCGCGCGCGCCTCCGCTTCGGTGCCGGCGAGCCGCGGGCCGATCTCGGTCGTCAGTCCCTCGGTGATGTCCCATGCATATTCGTCCTGCATCGCCGCGTCGCGAAGCGCCGAAACCTCGGCGTCGGGCACGGTCGGCATGCTCTGTGCCGAAGCGGTTACGGGAAGGGCGATGGCGGCTGCGGCCGCGAGCAGAAGATGCCTTGTCATGCGCAATTGCTAACCAAGCGAAGGGGGCTTGCCAATATGCCGCGCGGCAACGATCTCCGGCGCGTTGCACAAGATACCCCGTGCCGCTACATGGCCGCAGACTTTCCAGCACTTGCATATCCGAACGGAGAACGCCCCCGTGTCCGCCCAATACGCCTTCGTCATGAAGGACATGACCAAGACCTTCCCCGGCGCGCCGAAACCCGTGCTCGCCAACATCAACCTGCAATTCTATCAGGGCGCCAAGATCGGCATCGTCGGCCCCAATGGCGCGGGTAAATCCACGCTGATGAAGATCATGGCGGGCATCGACACCGAATTTTCGGGCGAGGCATGGCCGGGCGAGAACATCACCGTCGGCTATCTGCCGCAGGAGCCGCATCTCGATCCCGACAAGACGGTGCTCGAAAACGTCAAGGACGGCGCGCGCGAGACCGCCGACATGGTCGAGCGGTTCAACGCCATCTCGGCCGAAATGGGCGATCCCCAGGACGATACCGATTTCGACGCGCTGATGGAGGAAATGGGCGTCCTTCAGGAAAAGATCGACGCGGTCGACGGCTGGACGCTCGACAACCAGCTCGAAATCGCGATGGAAGCCTTGCGCTGTCCGCCGGGCGACTGGACGGTCGAAAGCCTGTCGGGCGGTGAAAAGCGCCGCGTCGCGCTCACGCGGCTGCTGATCCAGAAGCCGTCGATCCTGCTGCTCGACGAACCGACCAACCATCTCGACGCCGAAAGCGTCGAATGGCTCGAAAACCACCTCAAGGAATATGCGGGCGCGGTGCTGATGATCACCCACGATCGCTACTTCCTCGACAATGTAGTCGACTGGATACTCGAGCTCGATCGCGGAAAGTATTTCCCGTACGAAGGCAATTACTCGACCTATCTCGAAAAGAAGGCCAAGCGCCTCGAACAGGAATCGCGCGAGGAATCGGGCCGCCAGAAGGCGATCAAGGACGAGCTCGAATGGATTCGTCAGGGCGCCAAGGGCCGCCAGACCAAGTCCAAGGCGCGTATCGCCAAGTTCGAACAGCTGCAGGATGCGCAGAAGGATCGCGCGCCCGGCAAGGCATCGATCGTCATCCAGGTGCCCGAGCGTCTGGGCGGCAAGGTGATCGAGGCCAAGAACATCTCGAAAGCCTATGGCGACAAGCTGCTGTTCGAGGACCTGTCCTTCATGCTGCCCCCGGGCGGCATCGTCGGCGTGATCGGGCCCAACGGCGCGGGCAAGTCGACGCTGTTCCGCATCATCACCGGCCAGGAAACGCCCGACAGCGGCGAAATCGACATCGGTCCGACCGTGCATCTCGGCTATGTCGACCAGAGCCGCGACGATCTCGATCCCAAGCACAATGTCTGGGAGGAAATCTCGGACGGGCTCGATTATGTGAAGGTCAACGGCCACGACATGTCGACGCGTGCTTACGTGGGCGCGTTCAACTTCAAGGGGCAGGACCAGCAGAAGAATGTCGGCAAGCTCTCCGGCGGTGAACGCAATCGCGTCCACATGGCCAAGATGCTCAAAAAGGGCGGCAACGTCCTGCTGCTCGACGAACCGACCAACGATCTCGACGTCGAAACGCTGGGTGCGCTGGAAGAAGCCATCGAGAATTTCGCGGGTTGCGCCGTGGTGATCAGCCATGACCGCTTCTTCCTCGATCGTCTCGCCACCCACATCCTCGCCTTCGAAGGCGACAGCCATGTCGAATGGTTCGAAGGCAATTTCGAAGCCTATGAGGAAGACAAGCGCCGCCGCCTCGGCGACGCCGCTGACCGCCCGACGCGGCTGGCGTACAAGAAGCTGACGCGCTGATCGGCACGCGGGCGGATTCGTTCCGCCCGCGCACCGGCGGAACGAAAGCGGCCGTCACTCATTGTGCCCCTGTAACTTTTGGAACAGGGGAGTGTGCCGTAATGCTTTGGACTATCATCGTAATTTTGCTGGTGCTGTGGCTGCTCGGCCTGCTGGGCAGCGTCGGCGGGTCGCTGATCCACTTGCTGCTCGTGGTGGCGGTGATCGTCCTCGTCCTGCAGCTGGTGCGCGGCCGCAGGCTGTAGGCGGCGCGGTCGGCCGCTTTGCGCGGCCGGCGAACGGGAAGATCGCGCGCGGAGGCTCAGGGCCAGCGCAAAAAGGTGAAAGGCGGCAGGTCACCCTGCCGCCTTTTGTTTGTTGCAAGGGCGGCATTCGGGCGCTTGGGGCGCGTCGCGGACTACACGCCCCGTTCGCGGTCGGGTCCTCGGGAATCGCGCTGACGCATGCGGTTCACCCATTGTGAATTACGCCCCGAATCGGGTCGGATTACTTCGGAGTCGAGGGATTGTTCTTCTTGACACAACTCCCAAAGCCATAGTGTAACTTCGATGTGCCGAGCCGGGGGGCGGGATGAGCGACGACGTTGAACTGGTATCTGCGGATGCTCCATCGCCCGTTGTTCGTTTTTTAGATACTGTCTGGCGATCTGGACTGAGCCTGTTTCGGTTTGTATTTGGGTATGTTACTTTTGTTGCGGCAGTAATTTCTGCAATAACGCTGATAACAAAGAGAAAAATTCTGGAAGCGGTTCTGGATTTTTTGTCTGATATCACCGCGATTGAGGAAATTATATCTTCGGCTCGCGCTATCGCTTCCTTTTGGAACGCAAATGTAATTTATCCCGTCCATTTTTGGATTGTCGATCGGTTCGCGCTGGATCTCCCGGTTTGGGTGGTGGAGTTGAGCTCGCTGGTGCTTTTTTCGCTGGGGCCGACGCTTCGCTTTTATTGGTCGGTGCGCACGGAAAAACGGAACATATTCGTCCGGCGTGCGGCATATGAGAGTCTTCGATCGATAATTGAAACGCAGAAGCAGCAGGCCAATTCCCTGAAGAAGGCGCTGGAACAGCGAAATTCAGGCAAGTTGAATGCTCTTGGAAAGATGTTGGCCGGGGCGACGATGGGTGGTCTCGCGGCTCTTACCGGGGATACCAGGTCCATTACGCATTCGCTGGCGATGATTACAAAGGCATACGAGTTCATTGCATCTGGCGCGAAAAATTGGCAGCAGATTGAAAATAGAATTGATTATATAAAACGTTCTACCGCTGAACTTGAAAAAGCCGCTGAAGAAATCGGTGAGAAAGACGGGGGATTGTTGAAAGACCTTTCCGGCGTCAGGGACGAGCTGGCATCACGAGAAATTCGTTCGTATGTGCGACGCAAGATGCGTATTTCGCGCATAATCTCGCATATCAGTATTGGCCTGGCGCTCTCGGTCTGGCTAGCCTACGTTGTCGACTGGGTTGTTTTTCGGGCTGTCGCCGTCTGAAACAGATGCCGGCTGCGACACTGGGGATGGCAAGCCGAGCGTATGCGGCCTCGCTCCCATGACCCTATGATGATTTGCGACCCGCGTCCGTCCTCGTAAATTCCCCTGTCCTACACACCTCGATCTACGCTACCCCTCGCTAGAATCGCGGCCCTCGCGCCCGCGCGTGCGCGTGCCTGCGCGCGGGTTAGGTCAGGACCCGGTGCGAACTTTGCACGCAAATGCGTGGTTTTTGCTGGCGGACCTGTTGGATCGAGGCGGGCTTGCGTATTAGGTGTGTAATACACATAGTGTCGCCACAACGCCGCTCGCTTCGCGGTCCGTATGGAGATAGGCTCGCTTCATGATTTCGATTCTGCTCGCGCTTGCCGCGCCGCTCGCCGCCGATCCCGTGACGCCCGTGATCGACGGGACGCATCTTCAGGAAGGACAGATGTGCTGGGCGCTGACGCATAATGATGCGCCGCTGGGTGCGATGTTCCAGAAGATCGTCGCGCTCGAAATGGATGGCGAGCCGGCCTGGGATATCGTGACGCATCAGCGGCTGCAGGGCGGCGTGTTCGACCTGCGCGACCATGTCGTCGTGCGCCGGTCCGATCTGACGCCGATGGCGTTCGACAGCATCGATGCGGTCAAGGCGCGGGTTTCGGGGCAGCTCCACATGATCCGTCTGCGCTATCGCGCGGGCAGCGTCGACGGGTTCAAGCTCGCCAAGGGCGAAACCAGCCCGATCCATGCAGAGGTTCCCGATCCGGTGTGGGACGGCAATCTCTGGGGTATCCCGTTCGGCGCGATCGTCGATATCGAGGAAGGCGCCAGCTATCGCATGCCGATCTATCAATATGACGACGGGGTGGGGCAGTTCTTCCTCGACGTCACCGGATCGGAAACGGTCGAAACGCCCGAGGGGCCGATCGATGTCTGGCTGATCGATGCGGGTACGTCGGAGGACCGGCGCACCACCTATCTGATCGCCAAGGAAGACGGCCGCGAAATCGGCACGCGCGCGCCGGGGGGCTATGGCTCGATGCTCGGCGGCGATTGTTCAGGATTCGAAGGCTATGCGGCGCCGGCCGAGGACGATGCGGCGCCTTCGGCGGCGGAGCCGGAACCGGACGCCGCGACTGGTGCGGAGGCGGCGCGGGACGCCGCGGCCGCGGAGGACTAACGCGCAGCCGGCCAGACGCCCGCAGGCATTGCGCGCGCATGCCGTGGCAGCGCGCGATAGTGATAGGCCCAGCAGGCGGTACCGTTTCGCGTCGTGACGCGGCGGCGCAGATATTCGGATCGCTCGGGATGCCGCGGGTCATATCCCTCCAGCGCATCCAGATCGGCGATCAGCCCGGGGTCGACTGCCTCGAACAGCTCGCCGCGGATGGTGCCGGGTGGGCCGAGCAGCGCGGCGGGATAGGGGCCCAGGTCGAACAGTCGTCCCGCAACGCGATCGGTGCCCAGGAAACGCGCGCGCCGGGCAATGCCCAGCGCGCGCCAGTTGCCGCCGCCGCGCTGGAGCGTTCCGTAGAAGAAGAAACGCTCCATATGCGGCGGTTATTCGGCGTGGAGCGGCTCGTCGAGCGGCTGTTTCCGCTCGGGCGCCTTGCCCAGCAGGCTGACGATGACGATCGCCGCCATCGCCGCGGCAAAGCCGGGGATGATCTCGTAAATGCCTTCGCCGCCAAGGAAACTGGAGTTCCATTCATTGACGATCCAGATGATCACAACCGCCGCACCCGTGACGAGACCCGCTACGGCGCCCGCGCCGGTCATCCGCTTCCACATCAGCGACATCAGGATCAACGGCCCGAACGCCGCGCCGAATCCGGCCCAGGCATTGGAGACGAGCTGGAGCACTTCGCTTTCGGGGTCGAGCGCGATCACGCCCGATACGACCGCGACGATCAGCACGCAGATACGGCCGACATTCACCATCTCGCGCTCGCTTGCTTCCTTGCGGAAGAAGAGGCGATAGAAATCCTCGGTCAGCGAGCTGGAAGCGACCAGCAGCTGCGAGGAGATGGTGCTCATGATCGCCGCGAGCAGCGCTGCGAGCAGGAATCCGGTGATCAGCGGGTGGAACAAGAGGTCCGCAAGCATGATGAAGATCGTTTCGGGGTCTTCCATCGGAATGCCGTTGCGCTCGATGAAGGCGCGGCCGGCGATGCCGACGCCGATCGAGCCGATCAGCGCGACGCCCATCCAGCTCATGCCGATATTGCGGGCGGTCGCGACCTGCTTGACCGAGTTGATCGCCATGAAGCGGACGATGATGTGCGGCTGGCCGAAATAGCCCAGCCCCCATGTCACTGCCGACAGGAAGCCGATGAATGTCAGTCCCGCGGTGAGATTGAGAAAGGTCGGGTCGATGGCGCGCAGCGCGTTGGTCATCGGGCCGATGCCGCCTTCGCCCATCGTCGCGACGATGGGCATCAGGATCAGTGCGACGACCATGATGCAGCCCTGCACGAAGTCAGTCAGGCTGACTGCCAGAAAGCCGCCGATCATCGTGTAGGCAAGGACGACGCCGGCCGTGATCCAGATGCCGAAGGTATAGTCGGTCGCGCCCATGCTCTGGGGCAGGGTGCCGAACAGGCCGGCGAAGCTTGTTTCGAACAGCTTGCCGCCGCCGACCAGGCCCGCGGCGGTGTAGACGGAGAAGAAGACGACGATGATCACCGCCGAAATCACACGCAGCGGGATCGCCTGTGTCGGGAAACGGCGCGAGAGGAATTCGGGGATGGTCAGGCTGTCGTCCAGTTCCTCGGTCTGCTGCCGCAGCCGCGGCGCGACGAGGATCCAGTTGGCGAAGGCGCCGACGAACAGGCCGATGCCGATCCATGCCTCAACCAGGCCGGTGACATAAAGCGCGCCGGGAAGCCCGAGCAGCAGCCAGCCGGACATGTCCGAAGCACCGGCCGAAAGCGCGGCGACGGCCGGGGGAAGCTGACGACCCCCGAGGAGATATCCTTCGCTGTCGTCGGTCGATTTGAGCCAGGCATAAACGCCGATGCCCAGCATCGCGATGAAATACACCGCAAGGCTGATGATGGTTCCTGTCTGCATGGCGGGGGACGTATAGCGCTTCGTCCCGAAAGTCACCCCGATCGCGGGAAAAACCCATTACATTGCTCGGAGATCACTGTCTGTGACGCAATATTTCATGCGGTCGCGGCTCTTTCGAAGGATGTGAAATCCTGCGGTTCGGCAGGCGAGACATCGAGTTTGTCGACCCGCGCCGCCTCGGAACCTTCGCGGCATTTTTCCAGAAGCCGATTCATCGCATTCTCGTCGCCCTGCGCAACGACTTCGACGCGTCCGTCGGAAAGGTTGCGCACCCATCCGGTGAGGCCGAGCGCCCGTGCGGTCTCCACGGTCCAGTCGCGAAAGAAAACGCCCTGCACGCGGCCCGAAACGAAGACGTGGCGCGCGATCATGTCAGCGCACGCGCTTCACATAGACGCGACCGCCTTCGCGGCGTTCAGTCTGGAAATTGGGGATCGTTTCGATCAGGTCGGACAGGCGGCTATAGCCGTAGTTGCGCGTGTCGAAGCTCGACCGGTTGCCCGCGCGCTGGCCGACATCGGAAAGCTCGGCGAAACCGCGTTCGTCGCGCTTGGCGCTGTTATACGCATCGACCAGCAGCTTGAGCAGATCCTTGTCGAGCGGTGCGGGCTCGCTTGCGGCGGCATCGGGCTGCGGCGGCTGGCCCGACTTGATCAGCGCATCGACATCGATGAAGCGCGTACATGCCTGGCGAAAGCCGTCGGGCGTGCGCGGCGTGCCGAAGCCGTAAACGGGCAGGCCCTCCTGCCGGATGCGCATCGCCAGCGGCATGAAATCGCTGTCCGAGGAAAGAATGCCGAACCCGGTCACGCGGCCGCGAAAGAGCAGGTCCATCGCGTCGATCGTCATCCGCATGTCGGTGGCGTTCTTGCCCTTGGTGATGTCGAATTGTTGATAGGGCTCGATGCCGTGTTTCAGCGTCATGTCGGCCCAGCCCTTGAGCGATTGCTTGCGCCAATTGCCATAGACGCGGCGGATATTGACCGTACCGAGTTCGGCAAGGACGGTCAGCACCGGGTCGATCGAGGCGGGGGAGGCGTTGTCGGCGTCGATCAGCAGCGCGACATTGCCTTCGGGTGGTCCGTTGGGATTGGTTTGCATGGAAGCGATGTAGGGACGCGGCTCCGGGAAGCCAAAGGGCAGACGCATGAAAAACGCCCCCGCGCAGACGGCGCGGGGGCGAAAGGAAGCGGCTGGTCAGCCGCCGGGTCGTTGCTTGGGATAGCGTTCGCCGTTCGCGATCTCGTCTTCCTTGGTCACGCGGGTATGCGTGTCGGGCTTGTCGACGCGCGACATTTCGTCCTGCGTTCCGACGTCGCGTTGGATGTTGCCGCCTTCGCGACCCGGTTCGCCGCCGGCAATCGTGTTGTCCTCGGCGCGATCGATCAGTTCGCTGTCGTCATGGTCTTTGGCGGTCTGCGTGCGGTCCTTCATGGTCGATCTCCTTTCAGAAAGACCAATGGTCGGCCCCCGGCACGCGTTCCGTATTACGCGGTGAGCCGTTTGGTGAAGCCTTTGACTTTGGGCGCTTCCATTGCGGTCGCCTCTACTCGCGCGACATCGGCCATGACGGGGCCGGTGCGACAGTCATCGGTAAAGGCATCAATCGCGCTGTCGTCGCCGACCGCGACGATCTCAACGCGGCCGTCGGCCATGTTCCGTACCCAGCCGGTGATGTTCCATTCCCTGGCGGTGCGAACCGCCCAGTCGCGATATCCGACGCGCTGCACGCGTCCCTCGATCAACAAACGACGCGAACCCATGATCCCCATTTCCACGCTACGCATACAAGGACACGAACCTTGTGCCCGGCGCGTATGTAGCCGCGCGGAGTCCCGCCGCGAAGCCCGCTCCGCCGCACAGGCGCAACATGCTGGCGCAAGCTGTCGATGCAGATCAGCCGGGATAGGAGATTTCGAGGATTTCGTACTCGCGCTCCCCGCCCGGGAGCACTACGCGGCGCAAGTCGCCGATCCCGGCGCCGCGCAGCGCGCGGGCGAGCGGAGCGTTCCAGCCCACCTTGCCCGACCCGGCATCGGCCTCGTCGTCGCCGACGATTGTGAGCGTGCGCTGATTGTCGTCCTCGTCGGCGATCAGCACGGTCGCTCCGAAAAAGACGCGCGCCCTGTCGGGCTGGTTGGCGGGGTCGATCACCTTGGCCGCCTTCATCCGGCGCGAAAGCCAGCCGAGCCGGCGGTCGATTTCGCGCAGCCGCTTGCGACCATAGATATAGTCGCCGTTTTCGGATCGATCGCCGTTGCCCGCGGCCCAGGCGATCGTCTCGACCAGCTTGGGCCGCTCCTCGGCGAACAGCGCGTCATATTCGGCCTTGAGCGCCGAATAGCCCGCCGGGGTGATGTAGTTGGGCGATGCGGACATGGCCGTTATCGGAAATCAGCCCGGATCGCGTTTGCCGAGATACCAGGACAGGCGATGATCTCCCTGCGAGCGGGCATGTTCGGGGTTCATCAAGTCATACACCACGGCGTTTTCGAGCACGCGCTGGACATAGTTCTTGGTCTCGAAAATCGGGATTTCCTCGACCCATTTGACGATGTCGACCGAAGGCGTACGCGGATCGCCATTGGCACGTATCCAGCGATTCACGTTGCCGGGCCCGGCATTGTAAGCCGCGACCGCGAGCGGATAGCTGCCGCCATAATAGCTCAGCATCCGCTGGAAATAGCTCGATCCGAGCTGGATATTATATTCGGGATCGCGCGTGAGAGCCTCGCGCGAATAGGAAAGCCCCATCTTCCCGGCCTGCTCGCGCGCGGTGGCGGGCATCAGCTGCATCAGTCCGCGCGCGCCGGCATGGCTGATCGCGGCGCGGTCGAACTGGCTTTCCTGGCGCGAGATCGCGTGAATGATCGTCCAGTAATCCTGCTGCGCCACCGGGACCCGTACCGAGGGATAGCCCGCAGCGGTATAGTCCGAAAATCCGTTGCGCAGTGCCGAACGGCCCACCATCACCCCCAGATCCGGGCGGTCGATCGTCCGCGCCAGTTCGGCGGACAGCACATGCTCGGCATCGCTGTCGGCATCATTGGCGATCTGTCGCACGAACAGGCTCTGGTCTTCCCAGCTGTCGAGCGTGCCCAGCATCTGTGCGGCGCGCACGACTTCACGGTTGTAGAATTCAGTGCGGACCTCCGGCGGGATTTCCGCCACACCCATCGCGGCGGGTGCTTCGAGCGGCAATCCCATGCGTTCCTTGGCAAGCTGGCCGTAATAGAGGTCGGGATAGCCCGCCGCACGTTCATACCACGCCTTGGCGATTTCGGGTTGGCCGGCGGCCTCGGCGCCGCGTCCCGCCCAGTAAAAGCCCTTGGAGCGCGTTTGCGGGGTCCGCGATCCGCCGCCATAGCGCGCGAACATCTCCATCGCGTCGTTCGGGCGATTGAGCTGATAGAAGGCAGTGGTGCCGGCGAGCCACACCAGGCTGGTATAATCATCGCGCACGCCATAGGATTTCTCGCTGACATCGGTACCCGGCACGAAGGCGTCGTCGACCTGGCTCGCGATGGCATAGGCCTGTTGCCAGTTGCCGTCATTGGCGGCGCCGCGCGCGGCCAGCAGCAGCACTTCATACCATTCTTCGACATCGCCAGGCAGCGCGGTCAGCCGATGCGGCTCGGCGAGATAGGAACGCATCGCCGCGCTCTGGCCGTTGTTGCGCAGCCACATAGCGCGATCGGCCATGAAGCCCGGGTCGCGGCGTTGCGCTGCGGTCACGGCACCGGCCAGTTCGGCGACATTTTCGGCATCGGTGCGGAACGCCAACCGCGCGGCGAACAGGGCGCGCTTTTCGGGGGAAACGAGATTGGAAAGCCGTGCGGCGGCACTGGTCGCGCCGTTCCACAACAGCATGTCCATCCGCGCGTCGTGATCCTCGAACCGCAAGGCCGGGGCGAAGCGCGCCAGCAACGCGCTCTCATCCGTCTCGCGCAAGCTGCCGGTACGCCATGCAAGTCGCGCCTGTTCGTTGGCGCGTTCGACCTCGCCGGAAACCGCCAGCGCTTCGGCGAAGCGAAGATGGCCGGCCGCAGTCAGAGGCGCGAAGTGCTCGAAGAAGCGAACGGTGAGACCCGGATTGGCGGCGCCCGACTCGAGCACTGTCTCGGCGGCAGCGCGGCGGCTGGTCTCGCCCGGCCAGCCCGGATGGAGGAGCAGAAAGCCGGCATATTCGGCGAACGGATAATCGTCCGATTGCTGCAGCCTTTTCCATTCTACGAGCGCATCGGCCAGGCTGTTCGACTGGATATAGGCAGGCGCTTCGCCCGGCACGCCGCTTTCGAGCTGCGCGCGATACCAATGGACCTGCTCCTGGGTAAGCTGCGACGTCGCGGCAACCCCCGAAACACTCGCGACCAGAAGCGCGTTCTTGAGCAATGAAGCCAGCATGCTGGACATCATACGGAATCGCGGACTATCTGCCACCCCAGAATTTACCGGACGGGAGCAATTCGGAACGTGTTTTCAGGGTCGATACCAGCGCTGGTCACGCCGTTTCGCAACGGCTATTTCGCCGAAAGCGATTTTCGTGCGCTGGTCGATCGCCAGATAGAGCAGGGGTCCTCGGCGCTGGTGCCGTGCGGCACCACCGGCGAAGCTGCGACCATGTCCGCCGAAGAGCATTTTCACGTGGTCAAGGTCTGCGTCGAGCAGGCAAAGGGCCGCGTTCCGGTGATCGCGGGAGCGGGATCGAACGACACGGCAGTGGCAAGCGCCAATGTCCGCGCCGCAAAGGAGGCTGGCGCCGACGCCGCGCTGATGGTGCCGCCCTATTATAATCGCCCGAGCCAGGAAGGCATCTTCCGGCATTTCGAGGCTGTGGCGCAGTCGGCCGAAATCCCGATCGTGCTGTACAATGTCCCTGGGCGTACCGTCACCGATATTCAGCCCGTGACGATGGCACGGATCGTTACGGCGTTTCCCAAGGTCTTTGTCGGCGTGAAGGACGCAACCGGCATTCTTGGACGCGTCAGCGAACAGCGCGCCGGTTGCGGGCCGGATTTCTGCCAGTTGTCGGGCAATGACGAAACCGCGCTCGCGTTCAATGCGATGGGCGGCGTCGGCTGCATCTCGGTGACCGCCAATGTCGCGCCGAAGTTGTGCGCCGAGTTTCAGGCAGCCTGCGCGGCCGGCGATTATGCCAGGGCGCTGACATATCAGGACCGGCTCTATGCGCTGCACGTCGCGATGTTCACCGATGCGTCGCCGGGGCCGATCAAATATGCGATGTCGCGCGTGATCGACGGCTTCCCGGCCGAACTGCGCCTGCCGATGACCGAGCCGAGCGATGCGAGCAAGGCGGCGGTCGATGCCGCGCTGAAGGCGGCGGGCCTGCTCTAGCCCGCAGCGGCTCGCCTTCGCGCGGGGCGCTCCGTGCCGCCCTTGCCGGTATTTCGGCGCAGCCGCGATTCGGCGTCGTGCCGCGTTTCGCGCCGTTCTTCGCGTCGTTCATATATGGTCTTCAGCCCGCGGCCGATCGCGCCGATCAGCATCAGCGAGGAGCCGCCAATATACAGATAGCCGGCAAGAATCTTGTCGCTGATGAAACTGGGATGGGAAAGAACCGCGCCCGAAACGAACATCAAATTCCCCATCAGCCCGATCACGATATGCACATAGGGAAATTTGCGCGTCAGGGTTTCGAGCACCGGTACCTCCTTTGGATTGGGGGCTACCAACTCGGGAGCCGGTGCGAATATCCATCGGTCGTCAAAAGAAACGGACGGTTGCTCAACTCGTTTATCGACCGGCCTTCCTGCGTTTCTTTTCGCGGGTTTCATAAAGCGTCTTGATGCCGTTGCCGACGGCACCAAGCAGCATCAGCGCCGATCCGATGACGAACAGCCAGACCCCGATGGTCTTATATTCCTCGAACTGTTTGAAAAACAGGATCGAGCCGGCGAAAAACATGGCGTTCCCCAGCAGGCCCGATGTGATGTGGATATAGGGATATTCGCGCGTCAGCGTTTGCAGCATGGTTTCCCCTCGGATTCCGTTCATCCGCGTAACGAATGAGGCGGACAAGCTATCCCGGATGCCTCGACATCGGCCGTGGCGCTTTCATTTCGCACCGACTGTCCCTACATGCGCTCGCCTTATGGCCCGTCCACGTCCCCCTGCCGAAAAGTCGAAGACCGTCGCGGAGAATCGGCGCGCGCGCTTCGATTATTTCATCGTCGACAGCTATGAAGCCGGGATCGCGCTGCGCGGCACCGAAGTGAAGTCGCTGCGCTTCGGCGAAGGATCGATCGCCGAAAGCTATGCCGAAGTGAAGGACGGCGAGGTCTGGCTGGTCAATTCGAACATCCCCGAATTCAGCCACGGCAATCGCTTCAATCACGAGCCCAAGCGGCCGCGCAAGCTGCTGCTCCACGAACGCGAGATCAACAAGCTGCACGGCGCGGTGAACCGCGAGGGCATGACGCTGGTGCCGCTTTCCATCTATTTCAACGGTCGCGGCCGGGCCAAGGTCGAACTGGCGCTCGCCAAGGGCAAGAAGGCCCATGACAAGCGCGATACGATCAAGGAGCGCGACTGGAAGCGCGAACAGGGCAGGCTGCTGCGCGATCGGGGCTGAGCCCGGCGCGCCGATCGCACCGCCGCTGCGCAGGTGATGATGTATCCCATGCTTTGACGGCGCGTGCTGACCGGCTAATACGCCGCATCACTCGAATTCATGGAGTCCCCATGCGCTTTCCGCTTCTTTCCACCACCACTCTGATCGCGCCGATGCTGCTTGCCGGCTGTATGCAAGGCGAGACTCATCCGACGACGGTCTCCGAGCAGACCGAAACCGTGGGTGAGGCCGCCGTTGCTCCCGTCGATCCGGCAACCGCCCCCGGGCCGCAAATCGGCAGCTTCGGGTTCGATATCGCTGGCATGGATCGTTCGGTCGCGCCGGGCAATGATTTCTACAACTATGCCAACGGCACCTGGCTGGCGAACACGGAAATACCCGCCGACAAGTCGAACTACGGCATGTTCAGCGTGCTCGCCGATCTTTCGCGTGAGCGCACGCAGGAGATATTGCGCGAGGAGGCCGGAACCGGATCGAAGATCGGCACCGCTTACGCCAGCTATCTCGATCAGGACCATATCGATTCGCTCGGCCTCGCGCCGATCCAGCCCTGGCTCGATCAGATTGCGGGCCTGAGCTCGAAGGCCGGTTATGCCGCGCTCGCCGCCCAGGCTGATCGCAACGGCGTGGGCATTCCGTTCGGCACCTGGGTCGGGCAGGACGACAAGAATCCCGAGCAATATGCGCTCAACCTGCGCCAGTCGGGCCTCGGCATGCCCGATCGCGACTATTATCTTTCGGACGATCCCAAGCTGGCCGAGACCCGGGCCAAATATCTCGCGCATCTGACGAATGTGCTGACGCTTGCTGGTGAGGCCAATGCGGCCGAGCGCGCTCAGGCGATCGTCGATTTCGAAACCGGAATCGCGCAGGCCCACTGGACGCGGGTCGAAAGCCGCGACGCCGACAAGACCTATAACAAGATGACCGTCGCCGAACTGAGCGGCATGGCGCCTGGCTTCGATTTCGCGAGCTATTTCCAGGGAATCGGCGCCGATGTCGACAGCGTGATCGTTGCGCAGCCGAGCGCGGTGAAGGGGATTGCCGATCTGATCCGCACGACGCCGCTCGCCGTACTTAAGGACCAGCTGCTCGTGCGTTCGCTCGACGGTTTTGCCGACGTGCTGCCCAGCAGCTTCGACCAGGAGCACTTCGCCTTCTACGGCACGGCGCTTTCGGGTACGCCCGAACAGGAAGCGCGGTGGAAGCGCGCGGTCGATTTCACCACCGGCGCGTTGGCAGATGATGTCAGCCAGATCTACGTCGCCAGATACTTCCCGCCCGAAGCCAAGGCGGCGGCCGACGAACTGGTGCGCAACGTCATCGCCGCGATGGATCGCCGCATTGACGAGCTCGACTGGATGGCGCCCGAAACCAAGGCGAAGGCGCATGAAAAGCTCGCCGCCTTCACGCCAAAGATCGGCTATCCCGACCGCTGGCGCGACTATTCGGACCTCGACATCGTTTCGGGTGACGCGTTCGGCAACAATCTGCGCACCAACAATTGGGCGCATGACTATAATGTCGGCCATCTCGGCAAGCCGCTGCAGCGTTGGGAATGGGGCATGACGCCGATGACGGTGAATGCCTATGCCAATTTCGGCATGGTCGAAATCGTCTTCCCGGCAGCGATCCTGCAGCCGCCTTTCTTCGATCCGAACGCCGACCCTGCGGTCAATTATGGCGGCATCGGCGCGGTGATCGGCCATGAATTGAGCCATCATTTCGACGATCAGGGCGCCAAATACGACGCCGAAGGCCGTCTGACCCAATGGTGGACCGATGCCGACACCGAAGCGTTTAAGGCGCGGACGCAGGCGCTGGTCGCGCAATATGATCAGTATGAACCGCTTGAGGGCATGAACGTCCAGGGCGCTTTGACGCTCGGCGAGAATGTCGCCGACCTGGCCGGTCTCACGGTCGCCTATGACGCCTATCGCGCGTCTCTGGGGGGCGAGCCGGCGCCGGTACTTGACGGTTTCTCTGGCGACCAGCGCTTCTATCTCGGCTGGGCGCAGGTGTGGCGCCGCAACTATCGCGAGGCCAATCTGCGCCAGCGGCTGCTCACCGATCCGCACTCGCCCTCGCAGCAGCGCGCCTGGGTCGTGCGCAATCTCGATCCTTGGTATTCGGCCTTCGCGCCCGAGCCCTCGCAGAAGCTGTTCCTTACGCCGGAACAGCGCGTGAAGATCTGGTGATCGCGCCGGAATGAACTGGAAATGCCCGCCGGAGAGCGTTCCGGCGGGCATTTTGCTGTTTGAGGAACAGGCAGTTCACTTCTTCTTTTGTCACCCTGAACTCGTTTCAGGGTCCACCGTGCCGCAAAAACCGTCCTCACCTATTGCAGGGTGGATGCTGAACAAGTTTAGCATGACGAGTGCTGGCGTATGCAGCAGTCACCACAAATTGAGCGACCAACCGCCAACTACTTGACCCGCGCATGGACCCGGCACAGGACGGGGCATGGCTACGCTTCCGCTTTCATCCCCGGGAAAACGCACGCGTTCGGTAATGCCGCTGCTCGCGGCGGGGCTGACGGGATTCGTCGCGACGGGCATGGTGTTGATCACGCTGGGGGATCGGGCGCTGGCGGTGGGTTTTCTCGCTGCGACGCTGCTGATGGCGGGCGGGCTTATCGCCGCGCGCCGGATGTTCGGAGCGCCGGAAGCGCAGGCGCCGGTCATCGACTGGTCGGTGGCGCACGCGCTTGCCGCCGCCAGCGAAGATGCGCTGGCGGTCACCGATCGCGCGGGACGGCTGGTTTGCGCGAACGAACGCTATGCCGCGCTGTTCGACGGCTATCCCACGCCGCCCGGGCTGCCGGTAGGCGAGGCGGCGGCACAGGCGCTCAATCTTGCCGGCCGAGCCGCCTGGCGCGACGGGGAGGGCCGCAGCGACGCGATTGACGTTTCCGGCGCTCCGGTCACTGCTCAGGTCGCGCGCGTCGGGGAAGACATGCTGGTGTGGCGGTTCGTCGGCGTGCAGGCGCTCGACCTTGCACGAACCGTCCAGACGCTCATCGGCAGCCAGACCGGAGACCGGCTCGGCAGCGCGGGGATCATGGCGGCGCTGATCACGCCCGAGGGGCGCGTACGATCGGCAAACCGGGTGCTGCGCGCGCGCGCGATGGGGCGCGAGGATGCCGCGATCGAAGGCCGCGATTTCACGCGCTTCCTGATCACCGACAGCGCCGGTCAGGTGCGGTTCGAGCGCGAAGGGATGGGCGGAACGCCGCTGCGGGTGCTGCAGATTCCGTTCCTTGATGCCGAGGACGCGCCGATGCTCGTCGCGCTGCTCGACGAGGAGACCGGGGCAGTGAATGTGCCCGCGATCGGGGGCAGCGCTTCGGCGCATGTCCGCTCGCTGATCTCGCTCCTCCCGCTCGGCATGGCGCTGGTCGATCGCGACGGGCGGTTCGTGCACATGAACGACGCCTTTGTACGGGCGACCCGCGTCAATGCCGCCGCGCCGCCGCTCTATCCCGGCGATCTGGTGGTGCGCGAGGACAAGTCGGCGCTCGCCGATGCGGTGCGCAAATTCGCCGGCGGCGCGGCGCATTCGATGGACATGGCGGTGCGGCTGGCCGACTCGCCCGAGGAGCCGGTGGCGATATCGCTCGCCGGCGCGCGGGGGCTCGGCGACGCGGCGGTGCTGATCAGCCTCAAGGATTCGGGCGAGGAAGGGAAGCTCAAGCGCCAGGTCGCGCAGGCGACCAAGATGCAGGCGGTGGGCCAGCTCGCCGGCGGCGTAGCGCATGATTTCAACAACATCCTGACCGCGATCATCGGCCATTGCGACCTGATGCTGATGCGGCATTCTCCCGGCGACAGCGACTATGACGATATCCAGCAGATCCGCGCCAATTCGAACCGTGCGGCGAGCCTGACGCGGCAACTGCTCGCCTTTTCGCGCCAGCAGACGCTGCGCCCGCAGGTACTCCAGCTCCCCGATGTGATTTCGGAAGTGTCCAACTTGTTGAAACGCCTGCTCGGCGAAACGGTGAAGCTCGAAGTCAAGCATGGCCGCAATCTTGGACCGGTGCGCGCTGATCCGGGGCAGCTCGAGCAGGTCGTCGTCAATCTCGCGGTCAATGCGCGCGACGCGATGGTCGCGGCCGATCCGATCGGCGGGGGCACGCTGACCATCGAAACCGCTGCCGTAACCGCCGCCGATGTCCGCCAAATGGACGAGGACGTGCTGCCGGTCGGCGACTATACCGCGCTGCGCATCTCGGACACCGGCACCGGCATTCCGCCCGACGTGCTGCCCAAGATCTTCGAACCCTTCTTCACCACCAAGGAAGTCGGGAAGGGGACCGGGCTGGGCCTGTCGACTGTCTATGGGATCATAAAGCAGTCGGGCGGCTTCATCTTCGCAGAGAGCGAAATGGGGAAGGGGACCGCGTTCACTATCTACCTGCCTGTCCACGCCGCCGCCGAAGCCACCAAGGCAGCAGCGCCAGTGAAGGAAAAGAGCACCGATACCTGGGGTACCGGCACGATCCTGGTGGTCGAGGACGAGGACATGGTGCGCGCCGTCGCCGAACGCGCCTTGTCGCGGCAGGGCTATACCGTGCTGACCGCCGAGAACGGGGAGGCCGCGCTCGAACTGCTCGAAGGCTGCGATCGGCCCGACCTGCTCGTTTCCGACGTCGTCATGCCGATGATGGACGGGCCGACGATGGCGCGGCAGGTGCGCGAGCGCTATCCCGACATCCCGATCCTGTTCATGTCCGGCTATGCCGAGGAGCAGCTTCGCAAGTCGATCGATCTCGACAATGTCGCGTTTCTGCCCAAACCCTTTTCCGTCCAGCAGCTTGCCGAGGCGGCGCGTGAAACGCTCGCTGCGAAATAGCTTGGCCTGTCGGAGAAATTCCGCCATCTGAGAGGCCTATGGCCAGTCCCAGTAATATATTGATCGTCGAAGATGAGCCGCTGATCGCAATGATGCTCGAGGATTTTCTCGAGATACTCGAGCGCAGCGTCGCTGGAACCGCCGATAGCTGCGAAGGCGCGCTGGCGCGGATCGGGCAAGGCGGTGTCGATGCGGTCATCCTGGACGTGAATCTGCGCGGGGGCGAGACGAGCTGGCCTGTCGCCGACGCGCTTTCCGAAAAGGGGATACCCTTCGTGCTGGCGACGGGCGGATCGGATGACGGCATCGCCGATGCGCACAAGGGACGCCCGGTGCTGCAGAAGCCCTTTACGCTGGAAGCTGTCGAAACCGCGCTCGAAGCGCTCGACTGACCGGTGGTGGCGAGGCTGTCCCGGCCCGCGCGCCTATCGATCCTCGCCATCCTTGCGCTGTTGCTTCTGCTCGCCGCGATGTTCGGTTTGTGGCGGTTGAGCAAGGCGCGCTGCTTTGCACTGTTCGTAACGCCGCTTTGCCGCGTGCAGACGCCAGAGAAGCTGGTCGCGCTGACATTCGATGACGGACCCCGGCGCGAAGGCGTCTCGATCGCGCTCGACGCGCTGGCCCGGAATGATGCGCACGCCACCTTCTTTCTGATCGGCGACGAAATGGCGCGCCACCCCGGCGAGGCGCGCCGTTTGGTCGATGCCGGGCATGAAATCGCCAATCACAGCTTTTATCATCGCCGTATGGTGGATGTGTCCCCCGCCGCCGCCCGTCGCGAAATCGATCGCACCGATGCTTTGCTCAAGGCCGAGGGCGGCGGCGATACGCTGCTGTTCCGCCCGCCCTATGGCAGCAAGCTCACCGGGCTGCCGCTGGCGCTGCGCGGCGCAGGCCACCGCATGGTGATGTGGGATGTGGAAGACCCGCCCGAGCGGCTCGACGCGCGCCAATATGCCGACCGGATCCTGGAGCAGGTCCGCCCCGGATCGATCATCCTGATGCACATCATGTATGACAGTCGCGCCACCGCGCGCGAAGCGCTTCCGCTGGTGCTCGCGGGGCTGGCGCGGCGCGGCTATCGCGTCGTGACGGTCGGTCAGCTGCTCGCGGCGCGATCCTAACGCGTCCGTTCGGGCACCTCGGCGGCATCCTGTGCGATCGATTCCGATGGTGCGACGGCTTCCCAGGGGAAGACGAACCAGTCCTTGGTCATCTCGCGATCAATTTCCCGCGCGCGATATTCGACGCGTTGCTGTGAACGGATATTGTCGAGCAGCGTCGCGAAACGGACATGGTCGCGAATGCCGCCCGCCTGCGCCAGCGCGGCACGCAGCTTGCCGATGGTGCTGCCGGTATCGTTGATGTCGTCGACAAAGAGCAGCCGCTCCCCCTTCGCCGTGCGATTGGCGAGCCGTACCAGCGGCGCATCGGCGAAATCGGTTTGTTTCGAACTGAGATCGACCGAGAGCATCGGCAGGCCCAGGGCATGGCTGAGATAGACTGCCGGAACCAGTCCGCCGCGGCCGACGCCGATCAGAAAGCTCGGCGTCCAGCCGTCGTCTGCCCGCAGCGCCTCCGCCAGCGCGACGACGTCGGTGAGAAACCTGTCATGCGGGATTGGTGTGAAGACCGGCATCACTGCGCCTCGCAATAGCTGTCGATCGCGGTGAGATGCCTGGCGATCTCCGCTTCGGACAGGAACGAACCCGTGAAGCTGTTGCGTGCCAGCGTCACCATATCTTCGCGCGTCAGCCCGCGGGCTTGCGCGACCGCCAGATAATTATCGACGACATAGCCGCCGAAATAGGCCGGGTCGTCCGAATTGATCGTGGCCTGGAGGCCCGCTTTCAGCATCCGGTCGACCGGGTGCGCGGCGATATCGTCGATCACGCAAAGCTTCAGATTGGACAGCGGGCAGACGGTGAGCGTCATGCCGGTTTCGACAAGACGCGTGGTCAGCCTGTCGTCTTCCAGCGCGCGGTTGCCGTGATCGAGCCGGTCGATGTGAAGCAGGTCGAGTGCTTCCCAAACATATTCGGGTGGCCCTTCCTCGCCTGCATGCGCGACCGCTTTCAGTCCCATGCCGCGTGCGGTCTCGAATATACGAGCGAATTTGCTTGGCGGATGGCCGACTTCGGAGGAATCGAGGCCGACGCCCGCGATCCGGTCGAGCCAGGGGTCGGCGGCCTTCAGCGTATCGAACGCCGCATCCTCGTCGAGGTGGCGCAGGAAGCAGAGGATGAGCTGCGATGTCAGCCCGTGCCTTGCCTCTGCTTTGGCCATTCCGGCGAGCAGCCCGTCGGCAACCACCTGAAAGGGAATGCCGCGATCGGTATGCGTCTGGGGATCGAAAAAGATTTCGGCATGGCGCACGCCGTCCGCCGCCGCGCGATCGAAATAGGCCGTGGCGAGGTCTCGGAAATCCTCTTCGGTTCGCAGCACGTCGGCGCCGGCATAATAGATGTCGAGAAAATCCTGCAGCCGGGTGAAGCTGTATGCCGCCCGGATTTCTTCGACGCTGCCGAAGGGGATCGCCACCTTGTTGCGCTCGGCGAGCGCGAACATCAGTTCGGGTTCTAGGCTTCCCTCGATATGCAGATGCAGTTCGGCCTTCGGCAGGCCGGTCACGAATTGGCGCGGATCGTTCATGGCGCCAGCATTGCGCGGGGGCGGGTGGCTGGCAAGCCGCTATCGCGTGCGGCTATTGCCAGCGGCCTCGCGCGACTGCCTCGGTGATTTCCTGCACGCGGATCGGCACCGGCTTGCGGCGGGGCAGGGCATGGCGCAGCGGCGCCAGCGCCATCGCCGCGAACATCGCCCAGAGCAATATCGCGCCGGCATCGCCGAGGTGCAGGGTATCGCCGAGCCAGAAAGCCAGAAACGCCGTTGCGGCAAGGATCGCGAAAATCAACACATAGCCGCGCACAGCAATGCCGCCGGCAAGGAAGTGGCGGTCCCAGCGTTTCCACAACAAGGTCAGATCGACCTTGTAGCGGCCCGAAATGCGCGAGAAGAGATCGACCGCGTCGGTCCCCGAAACTCCCAGATCCTCCGCGATTCGCGAATCGCGATGGATGCGCAACAGCGGAACGCCGCTTTGCTGCGCGATCAATTCGCGGATTTCGCGTTCCACGCTCATTCCCCCGGAATAGCGAAGAAAATTCGCGCCGCAACGCACAATTCGTTCCGCTCTTGTTCTTTAAGAACAAATGTCGTACATGATGCCACGGACATTGAACGCGTTACGGCATTCCTTTAGCGACGGGAGCGAATCCAATGGCGGCTTCTCTCAAGGTGATCGACGGCAAGATGGCAGCATCCGACAAGGCAGCAGGCGAACGGCAGAAGGCGCTCGACGCGGCGCTCTCGCAAATCGATCGCGCGTTCGGCAAGGGCAGCGCGATGAAACTCGGCTCGAAGGAGGCGATGCAGGTCGAGGCGATTTCGACCGGGTCGCTCGGGCTCGACATCGCGCTCGGCGTCGGCGGACTGCCGCGCGGCCGTGTGATCGAAATCTACGGCCCGGAAAGCTCGGGCAAGACGACGCTCGCGCTGCATGTGATCGCCGAGGCGCAGAAGACCGGCGGCACCGCCGCGTTCGTCGATGCCGAACATGCGCTCGATCCCGTCTATGCCCGCAAGCTGGGCGTCGATATCGATGAACTGATCGTGTCGCAGCCCGATACCGGGGAGCAGGCACTGGAAATCACCGATACGCTGGTGCGTTCGAACGCGATCGACGTGCTGGTCGTGGATTCGGTCGCCGCGCTGGTGCCGCGCGCCGAAATCGAAGGCGAAATGGGGGACAGCCATGTTGGCCTGCAGGCCCGGCTGATGTCGCAAAGCCTGCGCAAGTTGACCGGTTCGATCAGCCGCTCGCGCTGCATGGTGATTTTCATCAACCAGCTGCGGATGAAGATCGGCGTGATGTACGGTAACCCCGAAACCACGACGGGTGGCAACGCGCTCAAATTCTATGCCTCGGTGCGGCTCGACATTCGCCGTACCGGCCAGATCAAGGACCGTGACGACATCATCGGCAATTCGACGCGGGTAAAGGTGGTCAAGAACAAGGTCGCTCCGCCGTTCAAGCAAGTCGAATTCGACATCATGTATGGCGAAGGAGTGTCCAAGATCGGCGAAATTCTCGATCTCGGCGTCAAGGCGGGACTGGTCGAGAAATCGGGCGCCTGGTTCAGCTATGACAGTGTCCGCATCGGGCAGGGACGCGAGAACGCGAAGAAATATCTCAAGGAAAATCCCGATGTCTGCGACCGGCTCGAAAATGCGATCCGCGGGCGCACCGACGAAGTCGCCGAAGAAATGATGACCGGACCCGACGCCGAGGACTGAATCCTTCTACAATGGAAGCATCGGCCGCTACGCTCGCGCGCATGGGGCAGGCGGCCACGGGACACAGATCCCACAGGAAGACCCGGCGTCGCTCCCTTGCGCCGGGTCTTTCGGTGTCCGCGCAATATCGCATCCGATGCGATCATGCCCGGTTCGATGCGACCGCGGCCGGACTGTCGCGGGTTTGGCGGCCCCAGGAAGCCGATACAAAGCCCGGTCCGGCCGTTTTCGCTCGGAAACTCCGCGAAATTCCACTCGCCAGGCGTTAGAGTGCTGCGCAATTCCCGCATCAGGAGCGCAGGCGCATGATTACCGTCCACCATCTCGAAAATTCGCGATCGCAGCGTATCCTCTGGCTGCTGGAGGAACTGGCGATTCCCTATGAAGTCGTTCGCTATGCGCGCGACAAGAAGACGATGCTCGCACCGCCCTCGCTGAAGCGCGTGCATCCGCTTGGAAAGTCGCCGGTGATTACCGATTCGAGCAATTCGTCGCATTCTGGCCCGCGCGTGGTTCCCGAAACCGGTGCGATCATCGAATATCTGGTCGAGAAGGCCGACGGAAAACTCGGGCCGCCATCGCATCGCGAATCCGCGCTGCGCTACCGCCATTTCCTTCATTATGCCGAGGGATCGCTGATGCCGCCGTTGCTGGTGAAGCTCGCGCTCGGCATGGTGCCGCTGTTCGGCAAGATGGGGCAGAAGCGGATCCAGCCGATGATCGACGTCCATCTCGACTGGATCGAGACAGAGCTCGCCGAGCGTCCCTGGTTCGCGGGAGACGAATTCACTGCCTCCGACGTGATGATGAGCTTCCCGCTCGAAGCCGCCGTCGGTCGCGCCGGCGCGACGGAGGGACGCCCGCATATCGCGCAATGGCTCAAGACCATTCACGCGCGACCGGCCTATCAGGCCGCGCTCACCAAGGGCGGTCCCTATGCCTATGCCTGAGGCCTCCCGTGCCTGACGCATAGTCGCGTCGCGACCCGGCCGGGCTTGCGCTTGCGCGTCGCGGGCCTACACCGGTGCGCGCAGGATCGGGCGTGCAACGCCCGGCAAGGGGGAAGCGCATGAAGTTCTGGTTTCGGATTCCATTGTGGCAGCGCGTGATCGGCGCGCTCGTGCTGGGCGTCGCCGCCGGGCTGGCCTGGGGACCGGAAGCGGAATCGATAAAATGGATCGGCGACCTGTTCATCAAGGCGATCAAGATGCTGGTCGTGCCGCTGATCTTCTTCTCGCTCGTATCCGGCGTCGGTGCGATCGGTGACTTGCGAAAGCTCGGCAGTGTCGGCGGACGCGCGCTGCTGCTTTTCCTCGTCACCGGCCTGATCGCAGTATCGCTCGGCCTGGCGCTTGGCGCGCTGATCCAGCCCGGGGCAGGGCTCGACCTTGCCCGCGACGTCGCCGCGAGCACTCAGGACAGCGCACCGCCTTCGGTCACCGACATGATCCTCGCGATGGTACCGGACAATCCGGTGAGCGCGATGGCGAACGGCGAGGTGCTCCAGCTCATCGTCTTCTCGCTGCTCTTCGGCATCGGCATCGTCATGGCGGGGGAGGCCGGCGCACCGATCCAGCGCGCGGTCGATGCAGGCGCCACGATCATGCAGCATGTGACGATGATCGTGATGGAACTCACGCCCTTCGGCGTCTTCGCGCTGATCGCCTGGGTCGCGGGCACTTACGGGATCGACGCGTTGCTGCCGCTCGGCAAGCTGGTGCTCACCAACTATGCTGGCTGCCTCATTCTCATTCTGGTCGTCTACACGGTGATCGTGAAGGGCATCGCCAAGCTGCCCGTCGGCGACTTTTTCCGCGGCATCATCGATGCGCAGGCAGTCGCCTATTCGACCGCCTCGTCGAGCGCGACGCTCCCGGTGACGCTACGCTGCGCCCAGCGCAATCTGGGTGTGTCGCGCAGCGTTTCGGGCTTCGTAACGTCGCTCGGAGCTACCGTGAACATGGACGGCACGGCGATGTATCTCGGCCTTGCGACGATGTTCGGCGCACAGATTTTCGGCGTCGACCTCAGCTTCACCGATTATCTCCTCGTCGCGCTCACCGCGACGCTCGGCTCGGTCGGTGCCGCGGGCATCCCCGGCGCGGGGCTGATCATGATGACGCTCGTGTTCGGCACGGTCGGCGTGCCGATGGAAACGATCGCCTTCGTCGCCGGGATCGACCGGATCATGGATATGATGCGCACCGCAACCAATGTGACCGGCGACCTGACCGTCACCACTGCCGTCGCGCGGATGACCGGCGAAATCGACGTGGAGGAATATGAGTCCGCCGATGACATTTGATTTGCTTTCGCCGCGCTTTTCACGCCGTTCCCTGCTCGCCGCGGGCGCAATGGCACCGCTGCTCGCAACGCCTTTGACCCGGGCGTTGGCGCAGCAGGCGAGCGAATTGCCGAACCTCGCTGCGAACGCCGTCGAGATAGGCCCCGAGGAGCGTGCCGCCCGCATCGCGCGCGCGCAGGCGCTGATGCAGGCGAACGACATCGGATCGATCGTGATCGAGCCGGGCGGATCGATGGTCTATTTCAGCGGCGTGCGCTGGTGGCGTAGCGAGCGGCTGACGGCGCTGGTGATCCCGCAGGAAGGCCAGCCGTGCATCGTCACGCCCTTCTTCGAAGAGCCCTCGGTGCGCGAATCGCTGGGCATCCCGGCGGAAATCCGCGAGTGGCAGGAGGATCAGGATCCCACCGCTGTGGTCGCGGGCTTCCTGAAGGATCGCGGGATCGACCATCTTCCGGTCGGGATCGAGGAATCGGTCCGATATTTCGCGGTGGCCGGCCTGGGCAGGGCGCTCCCCGATGCAAAGCTTGTTCCCGGCAATGCGGTTGTGCGCGGATGCCGCATGATCAAGACGCCCGCCGAACTCGCGTTGATGCAGACCGCGACCGATATCACCATCGCCGCCTATCGCTGGACGTACCCGCAAGTCGAAGCGGGGATGACCCCGCGCGACATCGGTGCGCTGATGACCGTGGCGACGCGCGCGATGGGCGGCAGCGTCGAATTCAACCTGATCCTGCTCGGCGAGGCATCGGCCTATCCGCACGGCAGCGGCCAGCCGCAGATGGTGCGCGAAGGCGAAGTGGTGCTGATGGACTGCGGCTGCTCGGTCCACGATTATGAATCGGATGTCTCGCGCACTTTCGTCTACGGCGACGCGAGCGCCGAACAGCGCAAGGTGTGGGGCGAAGTCCATCGCGGTCAGCAGATCGCGTTCGAGGCGGCGCAGGTCGGCACGCCTGCTGGCCAAGTCGATGACGCGGTGCGCCGTTACTATGACGGCCTCGGCTACGGCCCCGGCTATGCGCTTCCCGGCCTGTCGCACCGCACCGGCCACGGCATCGGCCTCGAAGGCCATGAACCGGTCAATTTCGTGCGCGGCGAGCAGACGCCGCTCGCGCCGGGCATGTGCTTCTCCGACGAGCCGGGCATCTACATGCCGGGGAAGTTCGGAGTCCGGCTCGAAGACTGCATCCACGTCACCGAAGCCGGCCCGAAATGGTTCAGCGAACCGCCGGTGAGCATCGACGAACCGTTTCGATAAGGGCCCACCGGAGTGACCCAAAGCGGCAGCATCTTCATCGGCAGCGCCAACGGCGTGCCGCAGGCGCTCGAACTGAAGCGCGCCAATCGTCACGGGCTGATCGCCGGGGCGACTGGCACCGGCAAGACAGTGACGTTGCAGGGAATCGCGGAGGGCTTTTCGCTGGCCGGCGTGCCGGTGTTCGTGGCGGATGTGAAGGGCGACCTTTCGGGGCTCGCAATGGCCGGATCGCCGCTGCAGAAGAACCACGAGGTGTTCGCGAAGCGCGCCGCCGAAATCGGCTATGCCGACTGGTCGTATGACAATGTGCCGGTGCAGTTCTGGGATCTGTTCGGCGATCAGGGCCACCCGATCCGCACGACGATCAGCGAGATGGGGCCGTTGCTGCTTTCGCGGCTGATGGACCTGAACGACACGCAGGAAGGCGTACTGACGATTGCCTTCCACATCGCCGATCAGTCGGACCTGTTGTTGCTCGATCTCGACGATCTTCAGGCGATGCTGGTGCACATCGCCGAGAATGCCACCGATCTGACGACGCAATATGGCAATGTGTCGAAACAGTCGGTCGGTGCGATCCAGCGCAAGCTGCTGCAATTGCGCACGCAGGGCGGCGATCGTTTCTTCGGCGAGCCGGCGCTGGCGATGGGCGACCTGATCGGCACGGACGATGCCGGCAAGGGGCTGGTCAACATTCTCGCCGCCGACAAGCTGATGGCGAGCCCCAAGCTCTATGCGACCTTCCTGCTCTGGCTGCTCAGCCAGTTGTTCGAGCATCTGCCCGAGGTCGGCGATCCCGACAAGCCCGTGCTCGCCTTCTTCTTTGACGAGGCGCATCTGCTGTTCGACGAGGCGCCCGATGCCTTGCTCGACAAGGTTGAGCAGGTGGTCCGGCTGATCCGTTCCAAAGGCGTCGGCGTCTATTTCGTGACGCAAAGTCCGCTCGACATACCGGACAGCGTTTCGGCGCAGCTTGGCAATCGCATTCAGCACGCGCTGCGCGCCTATACCCCGCGCGAACAGAAGGCTGTGCGCGCTGCTGCGCAGACCTTTCGCCCCAATCCCGAGGTCGATGTCGAAAGCGTGATCACCGAGCTGAAGGTCGGTGCTGCGCTGGTATCGCTGCTGCAGCCCGATGGCGCGCCGTCGCCGGTGCAGCACACGTTGATAAAGCCGCCGCGCACGCGCGTTTCCCCGGTCACGGACGACGAACGGCGTGCGCTGATCGAAGCTGATGCGATCGGCGATCGATACGACGTCGCCATCGATCGCGAATCGGCGGCGGAATTGCTCAGGGCCAAGGCGGACGAGGCCGCCGCCGCCGCCGCAGAGGCCGAGGCGCGCGATGCCGCCGAGGCCGATCGGGCTCGGCGCGAAAAGGAATCCGCCCGTGCCGCCAAGGAAGCCGAGCGCGCGCGTGTCGCAAAGGAGCGCGCGGGGCGCGACAGTCCGTGGGGACGGGCCGCGGATTCGGCGATGCGCTCCACCCGCACCGCCGTGACCACCGATATCGCCAACAGCGTATCCAAGGCGATCCTCGGCACCACGCGGGGCACGAGCGCTGCTGCGGTGAAGGGGCTGGTCCGCGGCGTGCTTGGAGGGCTGTTCAAGGGGCGTTGAGGCAACACCCGGACAGCCGATCACACCCATCGAACCGTTTCGCTTGAGTGCCACGCGGACCGCGCTTACATCGCATCCCATGACGTCCACCAACGATATCCGCCGCTCGTTCCTCGACTATTTCGAGCGCGAGGGCCATGCCAGGGTGCCTTCGGCGCCGCTCGTTCCGCACAATGATCCCACGCTGATGTTCGTGAACGCCGGCATGGTGCCGTTCAAGAACGTGTTCACGGGGCTTGAGCATCGCGATTATTCGACTGCGACGAGCAGCCAGAAATGCGTCCGCGCGGGCGGCAAGCACAATGACCTCGACAATGTCGGCTATACCGCGCGGCATCACACCTTCTTTGAAATGCTCGGGAATTTCTCGTTCGGCGATTATTTCAAGGATCGCGCGATCGAGCTGAGCTGGGGGCTGGTGACGAAGGAATGGGGAATCGACCCCAAGCGCCTGCTGGTCACCGTCTTCCATGAGGACGAACAGGCGGTCGAGCTGTGGAAGAAGATTGCCGGGCTGTCCGACGATCGCATCATCCGCATCGCCACCAGCGACAATTTCTGGACGATGGGCGACGATGGCCCGTGCGGTCCGTGCTCGGAAATCTTCTACGATCATGGCGACCATATCCCCGGCGGCCCTCCGGGCAGCCCGGACGAGGACGGCGATCGCTTCATCGAGATCTGGAACCTCGTCTTCATGCAATATGTGCAGGCGGGCGGAAAGATTGTCGGCGACCTGCCGAAACAGTCGATCGACACCGGCATGGGGCTGGAGCGAATTTCGGCGCTGCTCCAGGGCAAGCACGACAATTACGATACCGACACCTTCCAGGCGCTGATCGACGAATCGGGCGTGCTTTCGGGCGCATCGACCGGTGGTGACAATCAGGCGAGCCATCGCATCATCGCCGACCATCTGCGCGCATCGGGCTTCCTCGTCGCCGATGGCGTGCTGCCCGCCAATGAGGGCCGCGGTTATGTGCTGCGCCGGATCATGCGCCGCGCGATGCGGCATGCGCATCTGCTGGGGTCCAAGGACCCGCTGATGCACCGCATGGTGCCCGCGCTCGTCTCCGAAATGGGGCAGGCGCATCCCGAGCTGATCCGCGCACAATCGCTGATCGAAGCGACCCTGCTTCAGGAGGAAACGCGGTTCCGCAAGACGCTCGCCAACGGCTTGCGGTTGCTCGACGAAGCGACGGCAGAGATGGGCGCGGGCGACACGCTGCCCGGCGCCACCGCGTTCAAGCTCTACGACACCTATGGCTTCCCCTACGACCTGACCGAGGACGCGCTGCGTGGCCAGTCGATCGCCGTCGATCGCGCCGGTTTCGATGCTGCGATGGCGGAGCAGAAGGCCGCCGCGCGTGCCGCGTGGAAGGGATCGGGCGCCAAGGCCTCGGATGACATCTGGTTCGATATTGCCGAGGAAGTCGGGTCGACCGAATTCACCGGTTATACCGCCACCGAAAGCGACGGGCAGGTGGTCGCGCTGGTCAAGGACGGCGCGCGCGTCGAAAAGGCCGAGGCAGGCGACGATGTCGTCATCCTGACCAACCAGACGCCCTTTTACGGTGAAAGCGGCGGCCAGATGGGTGACGCCGGTTTAATAAGCGATGACAAGGGCTTGCACGCCGTTGTTGCCGATACGTCGAAACCGCTGGGGCGGCTCCATGCGCATCAGGCTAAGGTCGAGAGCGGGGCGATCGCGGTCGGCGATACCGTCCATCTCGCCATCGATGTGGAGCGCCGCGACGCGATCCGCGCCAATCACTCGGCGACGCACCTTGTCCATGCCGCGCTGCGCAACACGCTCGGCGATCATGTGACGCAGAAGGGCAGTCTCGTCGCGCCCGATCGCTTCCGCTTCGACTTTTCGCATCCCTCGGCGCTGACGCCCGAGGAAATCGCGCGGGTCGAAGCCGATGTGAACGCGCAGATCCGCCATAACGAGCCGGTCGTGACGCGGCTGATGACCCCCGATGACGCAATCGCTGCAGGCGCGATGGCGCTGTTCGGCGAGAAATATGGCGACGAGGTGCGCGTGCTTTCGATGGGCCGCAGCGCGCAGGCCAATTATTCGGTCGAACTGTGCGGCGGTACGCATGTCAACGCGCTGGGCGATATCGCGATATTCAAGATCGTGTCGGAAAGCGCGGTTTCGAGCGGCGTGCGCCGGATCGAGGCGCTGACCGGCGAAGCGGCGCGCCAGTGGCTCATCCAGCGCGACGAGAAGCTGCGCGAAGCCGCTTCGGTGCTCAAGGCCGCGCCCGACGAAGTACCCGCGCGACTTTCCGCGCTGGTCGAGGAGCGCAAGCGGCTCGAACGCGAGCTGGCCGAAGCGAAGAAGGCGCTTGCGCTCGGCGGCGGGGGCGGCGGCGCGCCTGCCGGTCCCGAACAGGTCGCCGGCGTTAATTTCATCGGCCAGGTGCTCGACGGACTCGAACCCAAGGCACTGCGCGGCGCGATCGACGAAGCCAAGGCGCGCGTCGAATCGGGCGTGGTCGCGCTGGTCGCGGTCAATTACGGGCGCGCCTCGGTCGCGGTCGGCGTGACCGACGATCTCACCGGCACGCACAGCGCGGTCGATCTGGTCAAGGCAGCGGTCGAAGCGCTCGGCGGCAAGGGTGGCGGCGGGCGCCCCGACATGGCGCAGGGCGGTGGACCCGACGGCGACAAGGGCGCCGATGCCCTCGCCGCCGTGAAAGGCGCGCTGGAGGCGGCGAAAGAGGCGGCCTGATCACCGGTGATTGCGGAAATGCGAGAGGCCCGGGCGCGGAAACGTGTCGGGCCTTTTGCGTGCGTGTTCCCATGATGTTCCGTTTGCGCTAAGCCGACGTCATGGCACCGCCCGCTGTGCGCAAGATCATTCATATCGACATGGACGCGTTCTTCGCGTCGGTCGAACAGCGCGACGCGCCCGAATTGCGCGGCAAACCCGTCGCGGTGGGGCATGGCGCGGCGCGCGGCGTGGTCGCGGCGGCGAGTTACGAGGCGCGCGAATATGGCGTGCGCTCGGCGATGCCCTCGGTCACCGCGATCCGGCGCTGCCCCGACCTGATTTTCGTGCGGCCGCGCTTCGATGTCTATCGCGCGGTGTCGCAGCAGATCCATGCGATCTTCGCTGAATATACCGACCTGATCCAGCCGCTCTCGCTCGACGAGGCCTATCTCGACGTCACTGCCAATCGGAAGGGGCTGGCGACTGCCTGGGCGACGGCGAAGGATATCCGCAGGCGTATATGGGAGGAGACGGGGCTCACTGCCTCGGCGGGGATTTCGTACAACAAGTTTCTCGCCAAGCTCGCTTCGGATCACCGCAAGCCCAACGGGCAATTCGCGGTGACGCCGGACATGGGCGCCGAGTGGGTAACGACGCTGCCGGTCAAGCGTTTCCACGGCGTCGGGCCGGTGACGGCGGCGAAGATGAACCGGCTGGGGATCGAAACCGGCGCCGATCTGCGTGACAAGTCGCTGGCGTTTCTGCATCAGCATTTCGGCAGTGCGGCCGAATGGTATCACGCGATCGCGCGCGGCGAGGACGATCGCCCGGTCAATCCGCATCGGACACGCAAATCCTCGGGCAGCGAGACGACCTTCCGCAGCGACTTGACCGACGTCGCCGAGATCGAAGCGGGGGTGCTGGGGCAGGCGGACAGCGTGTGGCGCTGGTGCGAAACGGCGCAGCGTTTCGGGCGTACCGTCACGGTGAAAGTGAAGTTCGCCGATTTCCGTCAGATCACCCGCAGCCGCAGCCAGTCGGCGCCGGTGCGCACGCAGGAGGCATTGCGCGAGGCGAGCCTGACGCTGATCCGCGGCGTGCTGCCGACGCAAAAGGGCATCCGACTGCTCGGCGTTACCGTGTCGAACTTCCCCAGCGAGGACGCCGAGGCGGAATTGCCGTTGCTCGGCGGCGCGGCATGACGCTATCGCCGAGGTGGGTTGGGGGGGGGAGCGCGAAGGTATTTTTCGGGCTTTTTGTGGGGCCTTGCCGAATAGCCGGCTTTGGCTGATAAGAGTCCATGACAGTTTCCGATGGACGCAAGCCGAAGCCGATCACGCGCATCCAGCAAAACCTGCTTGCAAAGGGCGAACGCCGCTTGCTCAACTGGCTTTGCAGCCGACTACCCGGCTGGGTGACGCCTGATATTCTGACCTCGCTGGGCCTTGTCGGTGCAGCCGCCATTTTCGTCGGCTATGCGGCAAGCGGGTTGGGCCAGGCATGGCTATGGCTGGCGATCGGCGGTTATGTCATTCAGTGGTTCGGCGACTCGCTGGACGGCAGTTTGGCGCGTTACCGCAAGATAGAGCGCCCTGCCTTCGGCTATTTTATCGACCATAGTTGTGACGGTATCACGACACTGCTGATTCTCGCCGGAATCGGGCTCAGCCCCTATGTGCGCCTCGATGTCGCGCTGGTGGCGCTCGCCGGCTATTTCCTGCTTTCGATCCACGCCTATCTCTCGGCGCATGTGATCGGCGAGTTCAAGCTCTCCTATCTCTCCGCGGGACCGACAGAATTGCGCTTCGTACTGATCGGCATGACGCTGGCCATGATGATCGTCGGACCCAATTCCGGGACATTGTTTCCGATGTCGGTATTTGACGTCATCGTCGGATCGATCGGGTCGCTCCTCATCTTCCTCTTCGTCATCCAGACCTATGTGACGATGCGTCGCATTCTGGCGCGCGGCGAAGCGTAACGCCGCTATTGCCGCGCGATGATCGCGGCCAGGTCGGCACCGCCCGGCAATGTTCCGAAGCTGCGCCCGCTTTCGCCGCCGATCCGCGTGGCGACGAAAGCGCCGCTTACGGCATGCGGGGCATGGCGGAGCAGCAGCGAGGCCTGGAGCAGCAGCGCCAGCCGCTCGGCGACGAAACGCGCTTCATGCTCGGCGGGGAGGCCCTTGGTTAGCCGGTCCTGCATCGCAGCAACTTCGGCATCGAAACGCGTGTCGGCCCCGCCTGCCGCCTCGAGTTCAGCGAACAGCGCCTGTGCGGCCGCCGGCTCCTTCGCCAGCGTCCTGACGATGTCGAGCGCGATGACGTTGCCCGATCCTTCCCAGATCGCGTTGAGCGGCGCCTCGCGATAATAGCGGGCGAGGGGGGCTTCCTCGACATAGCCCGCCCCGCCTAGGCATTCCATGCACTCATAGACGAAATTGGCGCAGCGCTTGGTCAGCCAGTATTTGGCGAGCGCGACGGCGAGCCGGGCAAAGGCGCGCTCGCTTTCGTCGGCGCCGTCGAACGCGCGGGCGATGCGCATCACCAGCGCGGCGGCGGCTTCATATTCGACTGCGAGATCCGCGATCACCGATGCCATCGCCGCCTGATCGATCAGCGTCTTCTGAAACACCCGGCGATGGCGGACATGATGCACCGCCTCGGCAAGCGCGCGGCGCATGATGCCGAGCGTGCCCGATATGGTGCCCAGCCGCGTATGATGGACCATCTCGATGATCGTCCGCACCCCGCGGCCCGGTTCACCGATGCCCCAGGCGAAGGCGCCATGATATTCGATCTCGCTGGACGCGTTGGACTTGTTGCCGAGCTTGTCCTTCAGCCGCATCACATGGATGGCGTTGCGCTCGCCGTCCGGCGTGATCCGTGGCACGAGGAAGCAGGAGAGTTGATCCCCCACATAGGCGAGGGTGAGAAACCCGTCGCTCATCGGCGCCGAGCAGAACCATTTATGCCCTGTCAGCCGCCAGCCTTCACCATCCCGCTCCGCGCGCGTCGTATTGGCGCGCACGTCGCTGCCGCCCTGTTTCTCGGTCATCGCCATGCCGAGCGTGATGCCGGACTTCTCGGCGATCGGGCGGAGCGGCGCATCATAGGTGCCGCCGATCAGCGTATCGAGCCAGGGCTGCGTTACCGCTGGCTGGTGGCGCAGCGCCGGGACCGAGGCATAGGTCATGTTGATCGGGCACATCACGCCCGCCTCGGCCTGCGTGAAAACCGCCAGCATCGATGCGTGACCGACATGCCCGCCGGGCTGCTTCGCCCGCCAGGCAATGTCGTGGATGCCGTGCGCAGTCGCAACGTCCATCAGCCGGTGATAGGCGGGGTGGAAGCGTATTTCGTCGACTTGCCGCCCATAGCGATCGAAGCGGAGCAGCTCGGGCGGCTCGCGATTGGCGGTATCGCCCAGCTCAAGCATTTCCTCCGATCCGCAAGTCGCGCCCAGCGCCGATAGCGGCGCGTCGAGCCAGTCGCCGCCCTCGCGCCGCACCGCTTCGCGCAGCGCGGTATCGGTCGCGTAGAGATCGCGCCCGGCGAATTCGGGCGGCTGGTTGGTCACCTCATGCGTTTCGAGGCGCGTCGCGGGGGCGAAGCGGGGCATCCGGTTTCTCCTGTCGTTCGCCGCCGGGGTCTGTCGCCCCGTGCGGCGCTATGACTGCACGTCGCTCAAACGATTGACGCGCAGGCGCGGTTCACGCTCCAGTCCCGCTGCGTTCATGATCGATTTGCGCATCTGGTCGCGCTTGTCGTGGATCGATGCGATCACCGGGCCGGCTGCGATGCCCAGATCGATCAGCACTGCTTCGGACAGCTGCAACGAGCTTTCCAGTGTTTCGGGCACCGCGTCGGTCGCGCCGGCCTTGTAGAGTTCGGCGGCATGGTTCGAATCGCGGGCGCGGGTGATGACGGGCAGATCGGGCACCCAGTTGCGCACGCGGCGGGTCAGTCGCACGGTCAGGACTGGATCGTCCATCGTCAGCACCAGCGCCGTCGCGCGCCCCAGATTGAGCATGTCGACGAACTCCGACCGTGTGACGTTCCCGAACAATACGTGATAGCCGTTGCGCCGCGCCGCGGTGACATTGTCGATATCCGCGTCGACGGCGGTGTAGGGCAGGTCGTGTGCTTTCAGCATATCGGCGACGGTCCGCCCGACGCGCCCGAAACCGATGACTACCGTGCCCGGGCCTTCGGGTGTGATTTCGGGAACGGGCTCGCCCTCGTTCGACTGATTCTCGATGGTTCGGGAAATGATCTGTCCCGCCTTGGCGAGCAGCGGGGTGATCGTCAGGCCGATCGCCGTAACCGTGGTCCAGAAGGCGGCGGTGGACGGGAGGATCAGGTCCGCCCCGGCGGCGACGCCCAGCACGATCAGCGTGGTTTCTGACGGGCTCGCCATCAGCACGCCGGTTTCCGCCGCCGTGCCGGTGCGCACGCCGTTCAGCTTGAGCAGCGCGGTCGTCACGGCGACCTTTACCAGCATCACGGCCAGAATCGCGCCGAGCAGGGTCGTCCAGTTCATCGCGACGAGGCGCAGATCGAGCCGCATCCCGACGGTGATCAGGAACACACCAAGTGCCAGCCCCCGGAACGGTGCGGTGATCGCTTCCACCTCGGTATGATATTCGGTTTCCGCGATCATCATTCCCGCGATCAGGGCCCCGACGATCGGCGAGAGTCCGACCACCGAAGTGGCAAGGCTGGCGACGATCACGACCAGCAGGCTGGCGGCCAGGAAGAGCTCGGGGCTCTTCGTCCGCGCGGCCTGGGCGAAAAGCTGGGGGACCAGATAGCGACCGGCGACGATCAGCACCGTGATGACGACGCCGCCAAGCAGAATGACCCGCAACAGGCTGCCGACACCGTCGTCGACGGCCATCGGCGAGATCGCCCCGAGCAGGAAGATGATCGGCACCAGCGCGACATCTTCGAATAGGAGCATGGCAAAGGCGGCGCGGCCGACCGGGCTGGTCGTACCCGCGATCGGCAGCACGATGGCGGTCGAGGAGAGGGCAAGCGCAAGGCCGAGGCCGATCGCGCCGCCCCAGCTCTGCCCCAGCAAGTGAATGCCGATGCCGAGCAACAGGCCCGAAACCAGCAATTCGGCCACACCGACGCCGAAGACGAGCTGGCGCAACGCCCAGAGCCGCTTGAACGACAATTCCAGCCCAATGGCGAAGAGCAGCAGGATGACGCCGAACTCGGCGAACGGCTCGATCGCGTGCGGATCGGAAATCGTGACGTGATAGAGCCACGGATAGTCGCCGACCAATGCGCCGAGCCCAGCCGGACCGACAAGGACCCCGACCAGAATGAAACCGATGACGGGACTGATCCTGAACCGGGTAAAGGCCGGGATCACGATCCCGGCCGCACCCAGTATCACCAGCGCGTCGCTGAAGCCGCTATTGTCGACGTTGAGCATGCCCCATCATTACGTCCCCGGAGCCACTTGTCACCGGGCTGTGTCGCGCTTTGGTGAATATGCTTCCCATGAAAGCCGCTTGAAACGAAATCGGCCCGCGCTTCCGGGGAAGAGCGGGCCGATGCCGTTTGGTTGCGATGCCGGGCTCAGCCCAGACCCTGCTTGCCCATCTCGGCTTCGAGATTGACGCGGATCGCCTCGAAGAACTGCTCGGTGGTCATCCAGTCCTGGTCGGGGCCGATTAGGATCGCGAGATCCTTGGTCATGTTGCCGCTTTCGACGGTGTCGATGCAGACCTTTTCAAGCGTTTCGCCGAATTTGGTGACATCGGGCGTATCGTCGAACTTGCCGCGATAGATAAGGCCTCGGGTCCAGGCGAAGATCGACGCGATCGGGTTGGTCGACGTCGCCTTACCCTGCTGGTGCTGGCGATAGTGGCGGGTGACCGTGCCGTGCGCGGCTTCGGCTTCCACCGTCTTGCCGTCCGGCGACATCAGCACCGAGGTCATCAGGCCGAGCGAACCGAAGCCCTGCGCAACGGTGTCCGACTGAACATCGCCGTCGTAGTTCTTGCAGGCCCAGATGAACTCGCCGTGCCACTTGAGCGCGCTGGCGACCATGTCGTCGATCAGGCGGTGCTGATATTCGATGCCCAGCTCCTTGAATTTGGCTTCGAACTCGGTTTCGAACACTTCCTGGAAGATGTCCTTGAAGCGCCCGTCATAGGCCTTCATGATCGTGTTCTTGGTCGAGAGATAGACCGGCCATTTGCGGTCGACGCCGTAGTTGAGCGACGCACGGGCGAAATCGCGGATCGATTCGTCGAGATTGTACATCGCCATCGCGACGCCGGCGCCCGGGAACTGATAGACTTCCTCGTCGATCACCGTGCCGTCATCGCCTTCGAAGACGAGGCGCAGCTTGCCGGTGCCGGGCACCTTGAAATCGGTCGCGCGATACTGGTCGCCGAAGGCGTGGCGGCCGACGACGATCGGCTTGGTCCAGCCCGGCACGAGCCGGGGGACGTTCTTCATCACGATCGGTTCGCGGAAGACAACGCCGCCAAGGATGTTGCGGATCGTGCCGTTGGGCGACTTCCACATCTTCTTGAGATCGAATTCCTCGACGCGGGCCTCGTCCGGGGTGATCGTGGCGCATTTGACGCCGACCCCATATTCCTTGATCGCGTTGGCCGAATCGATCGTGATCTGATCGTCGGTCTCGTCGCGCTTCTGGATCGAGAGATCGTAATATTTGAGGTCGATGTCGAGATAGGGGAGGATCAGGCGCTCACGGATCCATTCCCAGATGATCCGCGTCATTTCGTCGCCGTCGATCTCGACGATCGGGTTCTTCACCTGAATCTTCGCCATGCGTCTTCGCTTTCCTGAGTTGAGGTTTGGCGCAGCCTCTACGGGGAAGGCGCGCCGGGATCAACCGGGCGCCCATCCTCCGGGCGATGGCAGGGCCGACACTGCATCACATTGCGGCATCGGCCCTGTCCGTTCGCGATCAGAAGCGGAAGCGTCCGCCCAGCGTAAGCACCACGGCGCTGGCGTCGCGCAATTCACCGTCGGTGAGGATCGGCGTCTGCGCGGTGGTGCCGGCATAGGCAGCAGTGACGCGGTCGATCGGCGCGTCTTCGAACATGATGTAGTTCGCGGCCGCGTCGACCGAGAAGGAATCAGACACCTGCAGCGAAGCACCGGCGCCGATATTCAGGCGATCGGAGTCCGGCACACGCGCGTCGCGTTCGGTATCCTGAGTCGGCGTCTCGGCGAACTGCACGCCGGTGCGCAGCGTCAGTGACGGATCGACTTGCCAGTCGATACCGCCCGCGAAGCTCCAGCTATCCTCATAGCGCTCGGGAATCGCGCTGCTCAGCGGCGCACCGAGGCGGATGGCGTCGAATTCGCTCCAGCCATAGCGGATCACCTGCGCATTGAGAGTCACCTTGTCCGATGCCGCGAAGCGGATCGCGCCGATTGCCTGCCAGGGCGTGGAATAGACTGCCTCTACGCCGTCGAGCTGCATGTTCTGACCCGCCAGCGGACCGACCAGCCCGTCGATGGTCACGCTACCGTCGAGCGTGTGTTCGATCGCCGACTTGTAGGACAGGCCCACCGTAACCGGGCCGCCGTGCAGCTGCGCGCCGACGGTCCAGCCGAAATCCCATCCGTCGCCTTCCAGAGTCTGTTGCCCGTCGGGCAGGGCAGGCGACAGGTTGGGCAGCTTGTTCGAAAGCGTCGCTTCGGCATATTCGATGTTGAGCGCGGCGCCGACGCGCAGCCAATCCGTCGGGGCATAGGCGACCGAAGGCTGGATATCGTATGTGCGCAGCCGCGTCTTGTCCGCCGAATAGCGCGCCCAGCTGTCGTCATTGTAATCGGTGGTGAAGCTGAACGGCGAAGCCACGGTCAGGCCGACCGAAAGCCGGTCGGTCAGCGGCACCGCCACCGAGCCCGCGGGAAGCAGCCCGTTCTCGATCGGATTGGTCGAATAGCCGACGCCGCCGACGGGGGCGGGGGGCTGGCCGGGACGCACGATCACCGTGCCGTTATCGACGACTTCGCCCTTGGGCAGGATCGCGGAGGCGGATGCCGTGGCCTCGGCCCGGTCGAGACCGGCGCTGGCGGCCGGATTCCACCACAGCGAATCGGCGCCCTGATCGGCGGCTTCGCCCGAAAAGGCCCGGCCGGCACCCTTTGCCGACTGCTCCTGCAGGTAGAAAGCCTGCGCATTGGCGGCACCGGCGGTGGCGGCAAGGGCAAGCGGGGACGCTACGGCAAGCAGCAAAAACTCTTTGGAAAAACGCATCAGGCGACCTCTATAAACAGATCTGGTTTCTAGATTTGAACAGTAAACACCGTCACTTACCGCAGTCAGTTGAGGCTGCGGTACGGTAAACACCGCTAATGCGAAACGATGCGAAGCTCAACCGGTTCCCCGGTCAGATCCATTTGAGGAGGCGAAACACCAGGAGCTGGAGAGCCGTCAGGGCAAGGAGAATCCCGGTGAGTATCCAGAAGCCGTTGGGGTCGTTCATCCCGGGTATGCCGCCCAGATTTACGCCCAGCAGCGCAGTGACGAAACTGAGCGGCAGAAAGATGCCGGCGGCGATGGTCAGCAAGTAGACACGGTGATTGGCGAGGTTCGCCGCGCGGTTGTTGATGTCATCTTGCAGGACGAGCGCACTTTCCTTTGAAACATCAAGATCTTCGAGATAGCGCTTCAGCCGGTCGATCGTCTCGCGAATGTCGCGGCTGTTGTTCTCGCTCATCCATTCCGGGGATTCGCGGCTGACCTGTAGCAGCGCTTCATGCTGGGGCGACATGTGCCGCTTGAGGCCCAGGCAGTTGCGGCGAATGGTCGCGATGATCGTCAGTATCTCGTCGGTATCATGGTCGCCGCGACCGTCCTCCAACTCATCGATCTTGTCGTTCATGTCGACGATGGTGCTGCCGATCTTTGTAACCAACTGCTCGATGATCTCGGTGACGAGATCGCCGGTGCGTTTCGGCCCCTTGCCGCGGTCGAGGGTCTCGGCGATTTCGCTGGGGGTCTGCAGCGGCCGGCGGCGCAGCGTAAGCACGCGATTGCCCCGCGCCCACATGCGCAGCGAGACCATGTCCTCGGGTTCGGCATTGGGATTGAAGTTGATCCCGCGCAGCACCGCCACCAGCGCGTCGCCCTCGCGAAAGGCGCGCGGGCGCGTCTCGTCGGCGGTCAGCGCATCGGCGGTCGCTTCGGACAGGCCGAGCTCACTCTGCAACCAGTCATCGACGCACGGCACGGTGCGATCGACGTGCATCCAGAGCGTCTCCTGCGGCTCGCGCGGCATCCAGTGACGCGCTTCTTCCCAGCCTATCGTCGCAGCCCCGCCGCGACCGTCCAGAACGCGTGCGAAGATCAGGCCCGTATCCGGGTCCGCGGCAGTAGGATCGTCGGTGCCTTGCGGTGCCATGACGTCACGATAGCCGCTCGCGGGAGAAGGGCAATCGCGTGTCGCTGAGGCCGTTGCCCTTTACTGGCACGCCCCGCCGTCCGATAAGCGGCGCATCACAGCCCCGGCCGGGGCGAATAATCGCTGGAGAATGCGAGGCATGCTGAAATGGGTGATGGCGCTGACGCTGGTAGCCACGGGGGGAGGCGCTGCGATGGCGCAGACTGAACCGGTAACGAATTCGCCCCCGAACCTGACGCTGGCGCGGGTCTTTTCCGGGCCCAGCCTGACCGGCTCCTCGCCGCGCGCGCTGAAGCTCTCGCCCGACGGCAAGTATCTCACCGTGCTGCGCAATCGCGAGGAGGAGGCTTCGCGCTACGACCTTTGGGCGATGGACACCGCGACGGGCGAATGGCGCATGCTGGTGGATTCGAAGAAGGTCGGCACCGGCGCCGAGCTTTCCGAAGCCGAACTGATGCAGCGCGAACGGCTGCGCATCGGCAACCAGCGCGGCATCGTCGCCTATGACTGGGCGCCCGACGGGCACTCGATCCTCGTTCCGCTCGACGGCGACCTTTATCTCGCCTCGCTGAACGGCGACGTTCGCCGGCTGACCGCGACCGAGGAAGGCGAACTCAATCCGGTGATCAGCCCGGCGGGCGGCTATGCCAGCTTCGTGCGCGATCAGAACCTCTATGTCGTCGCCTTGTCCGATCTGTCGGAGAAACAGCTTACCAGCAGCGGCGAAGGCCTGGTCCATTGGGGCGAAGCGGAATTCGTCGCGCAGGAGGAAATGGGCCGCCGCACCGGCTATTGGTGGTCGCCCGACGACCGGCGGATCGCAGTGCAGCGGTTCGACGAAAGCCCTGTCGATGTCGTCACGCGCTCGGCGATCGGCGCAGACGGCACGCGCGTTTTCGACCAGCGCTATCCCAAGGCCGGCACCGACAATGTGCTGGTCGACCTCTATGTGATGAAGCCGGACGGCTCGGAGCGTGTGAAGGTCGATCTGGGCGAGGAGACCGACATCTATCTGGCGCGGGTCCACTGGGCCCCCGATGGCGATACGCTCTATGTCGAGCGCCAGAGCCGCGACCAGAAGACGCTGGACATGCTCGCAGTCGATCCGGCGACCGGCGCCTCGCGCATCCTGTTCACCGAAAGCGCCGCCGACAACAGCTGGGTCAACCTTTCGAGCACCTTCAAGGTGCTGGAAGACGGCAGCATCCTCTGGTGGTCCGAACGCGATGGCCACGGCCATCTCTATCGGTTCAAGGACGGCGACTGGACGCAGCTGACGCACGGCGACTGGGAAGTGGGCGGCGTCGTCGGCGTCGATGAAGCCAATGACAAGCTCTATTTCAGCGGCAACAAGGACGGCGCTCTCGAAACGCATCTCTATGTCACCACGCTGAGCGCGCCGGGAGAGCCGAAGCGGCTGACCGAAACCGGCTGGAATAACAGTGCGCAGATGGACGATGCCGCCACGCGCATCATCGTGGGCCGCTCGAACACGCATCAGCCGGGGCAGATCTATCTCGCCGACAATGCGGGCGAACGGATCGCCTGGATCAACGAGAATGACGTCGATGATCCCGATCATCCCTACCACCCCTATCTGCCGAGCCATCGCGACACGCAGTTCGGCACGATCACGGGTCCGGGCGGCCAGACGCTGCACTGGGAAATGATCACGCCCGAGCTGGAGCCGGGCAAACAGTATCCGGTGTTCTTCCAGCATTATGGCGGGCCGCATGCGCAAACCGTCGCGCAGGGCTGGAGCGGCGCGATGGCGCAACACATCGTCGATCGCGGCTATATCTATTTCCAGATCGACAATCGCGGATCGGCTAATCGCGGCAAGGCGTTCGAAGACGCCATTTATCACGCGATGGGAAGCGTCGAAGTGGCGGACCAGCTCGCCGGCGCCGAATATCTCAAGACGCTCGATTTCGTCGATCCCGACCGGATCGTCACCTATGGCTGGTCCTATGGCGGCTATATGACGCTCAAGATGCTGGAGGCAGATCCGGGCGTCTATGCCGCGGGCGTTTCGGGCGCGCCGGTGACCAAATGGGAACTCTACGACACCCATTATACCGAGCGTTACATGGGCGACCCGCGCGAAGTGCCCGAAGCCTATGAAGCCTCGGGCGCAGTGGCCGAAGCGGCGAATATCCGTGATCCGCTGTTGCTGATCCACGGCATGTCGGACGACAATGTGGTGCTCGACAATTCGACTGCGTTCGCAGCGAAGATGCAGGCGGCCAACGTCCCGTTCGAAATGATGTTCTATCCCGGCAAGACGCACAGTGCCGGGCGGGAAATCCATGTGTGGACGACGATTTTCAACTTCCTCGATCGCTACGCGCATCCCGAGCCGGCTTCCGCCGAGTGACGGGAGAGGAGGCACGCAAGCGCCTCCTCGCGCGCCGCGCGGAGCTGGATGACGAGGCGCGGATGAGCGAGGGGGACCGTGCGCCGGTCCCCCTCGACCAGGAAAGCGTCGGGCGCCTGTCGCGGATGGACGCGATGCAGGTCCAGGCGATGGCGCTCGCCGCCGATCGCCGGCGCCAGGCCGAACGCGCGCGGATCGATGCCGCCCTCGCGCGGATCGAGGAAGACGAGTTCGGCTGGTGCGTCGAATGCGGCGATGCCATCGCTCCGGCGCGACTGGCGCATGATCCGGCAGTGTCGCATTGCATTAATTGCGCGAAATAGCGGCTGAACAGCATAAGATTGCCAGCGGCTAACCCGGTTTGCGCAGCATTCGAACGGCAGCTTTCCGTACGCAATAGCAAAACTCGTTTCCATTTGCCGCGCGCATCCCTACATGGCGGGTCCGCGCCGCCGGGGGCGGCTGGAAAAATGCTGTGGGAATTGGAAATGGGTTATCGCGTGGTTGTCGCGGGCGCGACGGGTAATGTCGGCCGCGAAATGCTGAATATTCTGGCCGAGCGGGAGTTTCCGCTCGACGACATCGCTGTGCTGGCGTCTTCGCGCTCGACCGGTGATGAAGTGGAATATGGCGAGACCGGACGAAAACTCAAAGTTCGCAATATCGAGCATTTCGATCCGGCGGGCTGGGACATGGCGCTGTTCGCGATCGGTTCGGAGGCGACCAAGACCTATGCGCCGAAGTTCGCGGCGGCCGGCTGCACGGTGATCGACAATTCGTCGCTCTACCGGATGGACCCGGACGTGCCGCTGATCGTGCCCGAAGTGAACCCGGAAGCGATCGACGGCTACAAGGCGAAGAACATCATCGCCAATCCCAATTGCTCGACCGCGCAGATGGTGGTGGCGCTCAAGCCACTGCACGATGCCGCGACGATCAAGCGCGTCGTGGTTTCGACCTATCAATCGGTTTCCGGCGCGGGCAAGACCGGCATGGACGAGCTGTTCGAGCAGAGCCGCAACATCTTCGTCGGCGATCCCGCCGAGCCGGTGAAGTTCACCAAGCAGATCGCGTTCAACGTCATTCCGCATATCGACAGCTTCCTTGAGGACGGATCGACCAAGGAAGAGTGGAAGATGGTGGTCGAGACCAAGAAGATCCTCGATCCCAAGGTGAAGGTGACCGCCACCTGCGTCCGCGTGCCGGTGTTCGTCGGCCATAGCGAAGCGATCAACCTCGAGTTCGAGAAGGAGCTCGACGCCGAAACCGCGCAGAACATCCTGCGCGAGGCGCCCGGCATCATGCTCGTCGACAAGCGCGAGGACGGGGGATACGTCACGCCGGTCGAATGCGTCGGCGAATATGCCACCTTCATCAGCCGCGTTCGGGACGATCCCACGGTCGACAACGGCTTGGCTTTGTGGTGCGTCTCCGACAATCTCCGCAAGGGCGCGGCGCTCAATGCCGTGCAGATCGCCGAACTTCTCGGCCGGCGGCACTTGCAGAAAGCGAGCTGATCGTCCGTTCCGCGGGCGCCGCGCCGGATCAATATCCGGTGTAGCGCCCCGGCCTGTGCCAGACCATCAGCACGGTGCTGATCGCGGCGGCGCTGAGCGCCGACCAGGCGAATTGCGTCCAGTTGACGATGAACAGCGCGGCGAGCAGCACGACGATGTCGATTGCGATCTGCGCGCGCCCGGCGTTGATCCCGCGCGAATTGTGCAGCCACAGCGTGATGACGCCGACACCGCCCACGCCCGCGCCGTGCCGCGCGAGCGCCAGGATGCCCAGCCCGATAACTGTCCCGCCGACCAGCGCGGCGAACCAGGGCTGCACCTGCGCGACATCGAATCCGAACCGCCAGGCAAGCGAGAAGACCGCGATGCCGATGTTCACCAGCAATGTCTTGATCGCGAAACGCAGCCCCATCGCGGTGCGCGCGAAAAAGAGGAAGGGCAGGTTGAGCAGCACCAGCAGCACGCCCACAGGCAACGGGATCAGATAGGAGAAGATCAGCGCGACACCGGCGACGCCGCCGGTGACGAGGCCTGCGTTCTGAAGGAATACCAGCCCCAGCGAAATCAGGACGGCGCCCGTAATCAGCGCATAGGCGTCTTCGGCAATGGAGTGTCGGTTCACTGCAAGCGGAAGCGCTTGCGCTTCGGCACGAGGCTGCATGATCGGCTCCCTGTGTTCAGGCCGAACAGAACATCTCTCCTTGCGCGCCTTCTGACGAGACGCCGCCTGGTCATGATAGTGCAACGCCCGCCTGCGTCCAGAGGGCGAATCGGCGGGATCGTCTCAGCGGACGTCGACCGTCACTTCCGCCGAAATGCCTGCGATCAGCGGACGCGGGCTTTCCTCGTCCAGCGCGATGCGAACCGGTACGCGCTGCGTCACCTTCACCCAGTTGCCGTTGGCGTTCTGGGCCGGAAGCACCGAGGATTCCGATCCGGTCAGCGCGCCGATCGACGCGACATGGCCGCGCAGCTCGATTTCAGGATAGGCATCGAATTTCACCGTGGCGGGCTGGCCGACGCGCATGTGATCGAGGTCGGTTTCCTTGAAATTGGCTTCGATCCAGGAAGCGCCGTCGGCGACGATCGTGACCGCGGGCAGACCCGTCATCATCTGCTGCCCGACCTGGAGGCGGTCGGCCTGGGAGACGACGCCGTTGACCGGCGCGCGCACTTCGGTTCGCGTCAGATTGAGCTGCGCCTGTTCCAGATCCACGCGCGCCGCCGCGATATCGGGGTTTTCGCCGGGCACCGCCGATCCGGTGGCAAGCCGCGAGCGTGCTTCGTTGGCGGATGCTTGCGCGCGCTGATAAGCGGCGCGCGCCTGCTCGACGGCATGTTCGGCGCTTTCCAGCCGCGCGCGCGTCGTGAAGCCCTTGCGCATCAGTTCGGACTGGCGGTCATAATCCTGCCGCGCGGCGACCATCTGGTCGCGCGCCGCCTGGATATCGGCATCGGTGCCGGCATAGCTGGTGCGCAGCGTACGCAGGCTCACCTGCGCGTCGGCCAGCGCGGTCTTCGCCTTGTTGACGGCGATCCGATAGGGTTCAGGATCGATGCGGAACAGCAGATCACCTGCCTTCACCCGATCGTTTTCCTTCACCGCGACTTCGACGATGCGGCCGGCGACATCGGCGGAAACAGCCACCTTGTCCTGTGCCACCGCCGCATTGTCGGTCGAAACATAGCGGCCGGAGGTCAGCCAGAAAAACCCGACCACCAGCACTGCGAAGGCAGGCACGCCGAACATCAGCAGCGCGCGCAGCCAGCGGCGGCGCGGCGCGGCGGCGGGAGCAGTTTCTTCTGCGGTCATATCGTTTTGGCTACTCTCGGCATTGGTATCGGCATCAGCCATTTGCGGTCTCGTCGATGTCGCTCTCCCTGGGAGCGAGGTTGTTGCGGATCTTGGCCAGGGTCCGGTCGAGCTGATCGCGCTCCGCCTGGTCGATGTCGGTCAGCGCGCTCTCGACGACGTCGTCGGCGATGACGCGTAGCCGATCGATCAGCGGACGCGCCGAGTTCGTAAGATAGATGCGCCGGACGCGGCGGTCGGCGGGGTCGCGGCGCCGCTCGACCAGCCCGGCTTCCTCCAACCGGTCGATCATCCGGCATGCGGTAATCGGTTCGACTTCCATCTGTTCGGCAAGGCCGCCCTGGCTGGTTCCTTCGTTGCGGGAGAGGACGAACAGCGTGTGCCACTGCGCGCGCGTCACGCCGATCGCTCTGGCGCGCGCGTCGAAACGGCGGCGCAGCAGGCGCGAAATTTCCTTGAGCGTGAAGCCAAGCGCGTCGGACATGCGGCGCATATAATAAGCATGCATATGAATTGCCAGATGCAACTTACCCCTTCTTTTGCAGCGCGGCATTCTGTCCGTTCGCTCGACAGCGCGGGGTCACGCGACTATCGCTGCAGCCCGCTATTTCCTGCCCAGACACCGCCGGAGGCCCAGTGACGTCAACCCTTCCCGAACCGCAATATTTCGAAAGCTTCGACGGGCAATCGATTGCCTGGCGCGAATTGGGGGAAGGGCGGCCGGTGGTGCTGATCCACGGCCTGTTCTCCAATGCCTGGACCAATTGGGTGCGTTATGGCCATGCCGATGCGGTGGCTGCGAAGGGCTTCCGCGTGATCATGCCCGAACTTCGCGCGCATGGCGCCAGCGCGGCGCCGCACGATGCCGCTGCCTATCCGCCCGATGCGCTGTCGCGCGACAATCTGGCGCTGGTCGAGCATCTGGGGCTCACCGACTATGATCTGGGCGGCTATTCGCTCGGTGCGCGGACGACGGTGCGGATGCTGGCGACGGGCGCGACGCCGCGCCGGGTGGTGCTGGGCGGCATGGGGCTGACCGGGATGACCGACACCGGCGCGCGGGCGGGGCATTTCCGCAACGTGCTTGCCAATTACGGCAATCACGAACGCGGGACGCCCGAATGGATGGCGGAGGCGTTCCTGAAGACGGTCGGCGGCGATCCCGAGGCACTGATCCATATCGTCGACACCTTTGTCGATACATCGCGCGCAGAACTGGCGAAGATGTCCCAACCGACGCTGGTGGTGTGCGCCGAGGACGATGACGACAACGGCAGTGCTTCGGAACTGGCCGCCTGGCTGCCCGAAGGCAAGTATGTGGTGGTGCCCGGCAATCATATGAGTGCGATCGTCAATGCCGATTTCGGAGAGGCGATCGCCGACTTTCTCGCTGCTTGACCCGCTGCGGGGCATTGCGCAGTCTGCCGCCCATCGTTCCCCCCAACGAAGGGTATCCAGATGTTCAGGACCGGAAAGTTCTTCCGCACCGGCGGCTCGCTGATCGCGATCGCCTCGTTCGCCGCCATGCCGGCAATGGCGCAGGATCACGCGAGTGAAACGCCGGCGACGACCGAGCAGACCGAGGCGCTGACTCCCGCCGACGCGCAGGCGTTTCTCGATCGCGTGCAGGAAGCATATGCCGCCTATAATCTGACGGCGTCGCGGATCGCCTGGGTCAATGCGACCTATATCACCGAGGATACCGACGCGCTGGCCGCCGAGAGCCAGGCCGAAGGCACGCGCATGTCGGTTCGCTATGCGCTGGAAGCCGCCAAATACAGCCAGATTGAAGGGCTTTCGGACGATCAGGTGCGGATGCTCGACATGCTGCGCAGCGCGATCACGCTGCCGGCGCCGACCCGCGATGGCGCGGCGGCGGAGCTTTCCGAAGTATCGACGCGGATGAGCTCGCTCTATGCGCGCGGCAAGGGCACGCGCAACGGCGAGTCGATCAGCGGCAGCGATATCGAGCCCGCAATGGGCACCGAGCGCGATCCCGCCGTCCTCAAGGAAATGTGGGTCAGCTGGCACGACAATGTCGGAGCGCCGATGCGCGAGGATTTCGGCCGGATGATCGCGATTTCGAACGAAGGCGCCGAAGAACTGGGCTTCGCCGATGTCGGGACGATGTGGCGTTCGGGCTATGACATGCCGCCCGCCGAATTCGCGCGCGAAGTCGATCGCATGTGGAATGAAGTGAAACCGCTCTACATCGCGCTGCACACCTATGTCCGGCACAAGCTGAGCGAGAAATACGGCAGCTCGGTGCAGCCCGAAACAGGGCCGATCCGTGCTGACCTGCTCGGCAATATGTGGGCGCAGGAATGGGGCAATATCTACGATATCGTCGCGCCCGAGGGCGCGGGCGATCTCGGCTACGATATCGGCGACCTGCTGACGGCGCAGGACTATGACGCGCTGAAAATGGTACGCGCGGGCGAGAATTTCTACAGCTCGCTCGGTTTCGAGCCGCTTCCCGAAACCTTCTGGGAGCGCTCGCTCTTCACCAAGCCCGCCGATCGCGAAGTGCTGTGCCACGCCTCGGCCTGGAATCTGAACGACAAGGACGATGTGCGCATCAAGATGTGCATCAAAGTGAATGCCGACGATTTCGTCACGATCCACCACGAGCTCGGCCACAATTATTATCAGCGCGCCTATCAGGATCAGCCGCTGCTCTATCGCGGCGGCGCGAATGACGGGTTCCACGAAGCCATCGGCGATTTCGTCGCGCTGTCGATCACGCCGGAATATCTGGTGCAGATCGGCCTTCTCGACGAAGCACAGGTGCCGAGCGCGGACAAGGATATCGGGCTGTTGCTGCGTCAGGCGATGGACAAGGTCGCGTTCCTGCCGTTCGGTCTGCTGATCGATAAATGGCGCTGGGGCGTCTATTCGGGCGATATCCGGCCGGGCGACTACCAGGCCTCGTGGGACGCGCTGCGCCTGCAATATCAGGGCATTGTCCCGCCGGTGACGCGTGACGAGACGCGGTTCGATCCGGGCGCCAAATATCACATCGCGGGCAGCGTGCCCTATGCGCGCTACTTCCTCGCGCGGTTGCTGCAGTTCCAGTTCTACAAGGCGGCGTGCGACCAGGCGGGTTGGGAAGGGCCGCTCCATCGCTGCTCCTTCTTCGGCAACGCGGAAGTCGGCGAACGGCTCGACGCTATGCTCAAGATGGGCATGTCGCAGCCCTGGCCCGACGCACTCGAGGCCTTTACCGGCGAGCGCGAGATTTCGGGCGAGGCGATGATGGAATATTTCGCCCCGCTCAAGGCATGGCTCGACGAGCAGAACGCGGCGTATGAAGCGGGCTGGTAAGCCAGCTTGGAGGGAGCGGATTACGAATCCGCTCCTCTCACGCCACCGCCGTTGGCCCTGAGCCTGTCGAAGCGCTGCTCTTCTTCCGACGCATTAGACGATGGAAGGACCGTGCTTCGACAAGCTCAGCATCAACGGAATAAGTGGTTCAGTTCTCTCACCGGAACGGCGGTTCGTTGAACGCGCGCAGCTTGCGGCTGTGGAGCTTGGCGCCTTCGTTGCGCAGTTCCTCCACCGTCTGCAGGCCGATGCGCAGATGCTCGTTGATCGCGCGCTCGTAGAAGCGGTTGGCCTGGCCGGGCAGCTTCAATTCGCCGTGGAGTGGCTTGTCCGACACGCAGAGCAGGGTGCCGTAGGGAACGCGGAAGCGCAGCCCCTGTGCGGCGATCGTCGCCGATTCCATGTCGATGCCGACCGCGCGGCTGAGCGAGAAACGTAGTGCCGACTGGGAGAAGCGCAGCTCCCAGTTGCGGTCGTCGGTGGTGACGATCGTGCCGGTGCGCAGGCGGCGCTTGAGTTCGTCGCCCGACTGGCCCGAAACGCTTTCGGCCGCCCGCGCCAGCGCCTGCTGTACCTCGGCGATCGCCGGCACCGGAATTTCCGGAGGCAGCACGTCGTCGAGGACATGATCGTCGCGCAAATAGGCATGGGCGAGCACATAGTCGCCGATCCGCTGGCTGGGGCGCAGGCCGCCGCAATGGCCGATCATCAGCCATGCCTCGGGCCGCAGCACCGCGAGATGGTCGCAGATCGTCTTGGCGTTGGAAGGCCCGACGCCGATATTGACCAGAGTCACCCCGGTCCCGTCATCGGTCATCAAGTGATAGGCGGGCATCTGGTGCTTGCGCCATGCACTGTCGTTGATCAGTTCCGAAGGGTCGTCGCCCGGATTGATCACCACACCACCCGCCGCGGAAAAGCGCGTGAAGCGGCTGCCCTCGCTGAGCTGCTGTACCGACCACTGGACGAATTCGTCGACATAGCGGTGGTAGTTGGTGAACAGGATATAGCGCTGCACATGTTCGGGCGGCGTGCCGGTATAGTGCCGCAGCCGCGCGAGCGAGAAATCGGTACGCAGCCCGTCGAACAGCGCGAGCGGGCGCGATTCGTCTTCCTGATCCCAGACGCCATCGGCGATCTCGTCGCCAATATGCGCCAGTTCGGTGGCCGGAAAATGCTGGGCGAGTTCGGCTGCCGATACTTCGTCGAGGCTCAGCACATGCGCCGGATCGAGGACATAGGGAAACGGAATTTCCTGCCGGCCGGGCATGGCCTCGACCTCGACGTCATAGTCTTCGAGCAGGAAGGTCAGCTGTTCGCTGAGATAGTCGGCGAACATCGCCGGCTTGGTCACGCTGGCGCTGTATTCGCCAGCGGTAACCAGCCGCCCGAACGAGCGGGGCGGAGCGGGGTGGTTGAGCCCGCCCTTATATCGCACCCGGATTTCGGGATAGGCGAACGAGCCGTCGGTACGCGCCGCGGCCGGCGGCGGCGTGCCGTCTTTCAGATAGGCATTGAGCGCCGTGCGAAGACGATCGACGGAAGCGGTGTACAGCCGATCGAGTTCGGCGACGATAGCGGAAGCCTGGGTCATCGGGCGGCGCTATAACGCGGCCGTCCGGCATGCAAGCAATCGTCGCTATCGGCAGCGGAAAGGCGCGTTATGCGGCTTCCTTGCTCTTGCTCTTGCTGTCGGTCTTCTTGTCGCCGGAATCGCTCTTCTGACGCAGCTTGGTCGCGCCGAACACCGCGCCCGCGACTGCCGCTGCGGCGCCCGTGGCGATGGCGGCGGTCGCCACCGGCTTTTTCTTCACGGCATCCATCGCGCCGTCGAACGCTTCGCCGGCCTTTTCGCGAGTCGACTTGGTTTCGGTTTCGGTCGGGGTGTCTGCGGTATCGGTCACCATCTTGATATCTCCCTGTTCTGGAGGTGCTGGTAAACCAACTCCGCGGGGCGACGGTGGTTCCGATGGCGCAACGGAAGGACGATGCGTGCCGGGACGCAATTGGCCCCGGCACGACAGCATCTTACATTTCGTCGAGCATATATTCGGCCGAGCTCACCTTGAACTCGCCGGGCGCCTCGACATTGAGCTGTTCGACGACGCCGTCATTGACCAGCATCGAGAAGCGCTGGCCGCGCGTGCCCATGCCGAATCCGCTGCCGTCCATTTCCAGGCCGACTGCCTTGGCGAAGGCGGCATTGCCGTCGGCAAGCATCGTCACCTTGTCGCCGACACCGGCGTCCTTGCCCCAGGCGTTCATCACGAAGGCATCGTTGACGGCGGTGCAGGCGATTTCATCGACGCCCTTGGCCTTCAGCTCGGCTTCCTTCTCGATGAAGCCCGGCAGATGCTTGGCCGAACAAGTGGGCGTGAAGGCGCCCGGCACGGAAAACAGCGCGACCTTGCGGCCCTTGAAGAAGTCTTCCGAATCGACCTGATCGGGGCCGTTTTCGGTCATCTTGACGAATGTGGTGTGCGGAACGCGGTCACCGACTGCGATGGTCATGAAACTCTCCTCCTCAAGTGGCCGCGGATCGGCGGCACCAAGCATCAATCGGTACGACGCTGTTCGATTTCAACCATTGGCGTCGTGCGGGCGGGATGGCTATGATCCTGCCGGATGGAGAAAACTTCTTTCCTCACCGGCCAGTTCCTGCTCGCCATGCCCGGCATCGGCGATCCGCGTTTCAAGCGCGCGGTGATCGCGGTATGCGCGCATGACGAGGAAGGCGCGCTCGGCATCGGGATCGGCGAGACGATCGACGGGCTTGGCTTTCACGAACTGCTCGAACAATTCGAAATCGATCCGGGCAACGTTCCCGACGTACCGGTGCATTTCGGCGGCCCCGTCGAGCCGCGGCGGGGATTCGTTCTGCATTCGACCGACTGGGGCGGGCAGGACACGATCGACGTCGGCGGGCGCTGGGCGCTTTCAGGCACGATCGACGTGCTCAAAGCGATTGCCGAGGCACGCGGGCCCAGCCGCTGGCTGATCGCGCTCGGCTATGCCGGATGGGGCGAGGGGCAGCTCGACGAGGAAATGACCCGGCATGGCTGGTTCAGCACGGCGGGCGATGTCGACCTGATCTACGACGTCGCCGCGCTGGATCGGTGGACGCGCGGCTTTCGCCAGGCCGGCATCGATCCGCGTCTGCTGGCCAACGACACCGGAACCGCCTGAACCCGGCATCATGCTGGCGCGGCTCCGCTGATATAAAGAAATCTTTATATTCGGTTTGCAATCGGGGCCGCGAGCCTCTAGGTGGAGGCTATCGAGCCGCGTCGCTGCGCGGCCCCAATTCATTCGTCTGCAGGAGATTATTGCGTGGCTACTGTCGCTGAACGCCCGGATCGTGTGATCAAGGACCTCTCGCTGGCCCCGTGGGGTCGCAAGGAAATCGACATCGCTGAGACCGAAATGCCCGGCCTGATGGCGCTGCGCGAGGAATATGGTTCGGCGCAGCCGCTCAAGGGCGCGCGCATCACCGGCTCGCTGCACATGACTATCCAGACCGCGGTGCTGATCGAAACGCTGACCGCGCTGGGTGCCGAAGTCCGCTGGGCGACCTGCAACATCTATTCGACGCAGGATCACGCCGCCGCCGCGATCGCCGAAAAGAACATTCCGGTCTTTGCCGTGAAGGGCGAGACTGTCGCGGAATACTGGGACTATGTCGCGCGGATCTTCGACTGGGGCGACCAGACGGCGAACATGATCCTCGACGACGGTGGCGACGCCACCATGTTCGCGCTTTGGGGCGCGCGCGTGGAAGCCGGCGAAACGCTGCCCGAGCCGGAAAACGAAGAAGAAATCGAGATGCAGCGCTCGCTCAAGGCGTTCCTCAAGGAGCGTCCGGGCTACCTCACCGAGACGGTGAAGAACATCAAGGGCGTGTCGGAAGAGACCACGACCGGCGTGCATCGCCTGTATCACATCGCCAAGGCGGGCAAGCTTCCCTTCCCGGCGATCAACGTCAACGACAGCGTCACCAAGTCGAAGTTCGACAATCTTTACGGTTGTAAGGAATCGCTGGTCGACGCGATCCGTCGCGCCACCGACGTGATGCTGGCCGGCAAGGTCGCGGTCGTCGCCGGCTTCGGCGATGTCGGCAAGGGCTCGGCGGATTCGCTGCGCAACGGCGGCGCCCGCGTTCTCGTCACCGAAATCGATCCGATCTGCGCGCTGCAGGCAGCGATGGAAGGCTATGAAGTCGTCTCGATGGACGAAGCCGTGAAGCGCGCCGACATCTTCGTCACCGCGACCGGCAACGCCGATGTGATCACCGCCGATCACATGAAGAAGATGAAGAACATGGCGATCGTCTGCAACATCGGCCATTTCGACAGCGAGATCCAGATTTCGGGCCTGTCCAACTACAAGTGGACCGAGATCAAGCCGCAGGTCGACGAAGTCGAATTCCCCGAAGGCAACAAGATCATCGTGCTGGCCAAGGGCCGCCTGGTGAACCTGGGTTGCGCGACGGGCCATCCGAGCTTCGTGATGTCGGCGTCCTTCACCAACCAGACGCTCGCGCAGATCGAGCTGTGGACCAAGGGCGAACAGTATAAGAACGACGTTTACGTCCTTCCCAAGCATCTCGACGAGAAGGTCGCCGCGCTGCACCTCGAAAAGCTGGGCGTGCAGCTCACCAAGCTTTCGGAGAAGCAGGCCGCCTATATCGGCGTGCCGGTTGAAGGGCCGTTCAAGCCGGATCACTATCGCTACTGATATCGCGCGATAGCCGAACGCAAAGCCGGGGCGCGGTACCGATGGGTGCCGCGCCCCGGTTTCGTTTGCGAAGGCACTTGCCTGCTTCGTATTCCGTCACCCTGAACGCATTTCAGGGTCCACTCTTCCAGTTGCTCGGACAGCGCTTGTCGCACGGTGGATGCTGAAACGCGTTCGGCACGACAAACATTCGGAAAGAAGGCGGCAAATCCACGCCGCACCCCGATTACCGGCTTCCCGCCACCGCCCCGCTTGGCCTAAGGACAGGGGATGCGCCGGAGCACCCCGAATTGATCGAAGTTTCCCAGACGGCAATGGCAGTTGCGGGCGCGGTGATCGCGCTGCTGGTCGTGGTGTCGACCGGCACGCTGTTCGCCGGCTTGCGTGCGCGTGCCCAGGCGCAGGCAGCTGTCGACGCCAGCCATCGCCTGCAGGCGCTTGTCGCCGGATCGCCCGCGCAGGCGATGGTGGTCCGCGCCGACGGGCGCATCGAAACCTCGCGGCGACTGGCCGACTGGCTGGGGCTCGACAATCTGCCGCGCGATATGAGCGAGCTGATGGCCGACGAAGGCGGGTTGCCCGAAGATCAGGCGAAACAACTGTCCGCCGAAGTGACGGCCGCGCAAAAGGCGGCCAAACCCTTCCATATGTCCGTGCGCGCAAAGGACAGCGAGCGCGCGCTGATTGTCGTGGGTGTCCGCGCGCCCGAAGCGGTGCGCGCGCCGGGCGGCGTGGTCCTGTGGTTTCTCGACGCGACCGAAAGCCAGAATGAAATCTCACGGCTCCAGCGCGAGACCAATCGGCTGCGCTCGGCCTTCGATGCGTTGCAGGCGCTGATCGAGGCCGCGCCGATCCCGATGTGGTATCGCGGCGGCGACCTGCGCCTGCTGATGGTCAACACCGCCTATGTCCGCGCGGTAGAGGGTAAGGACGCCGAGGATGTCGTAAGCCGCGGGCTCGAACTGGTCGAAGGGGCGGGGCTCGGCGGGCCGCTGGCCAATGCGGCGATCGCGCGCGACACGCAGGAGCCGCAAGCAGCGGCGATGCCCGCCACGATCGGCGGTGCCCGCCGGATGCTGCGGCTGCACGACATTCCGCTGCCGACCGGCGGCGTTGCCGGGTTCGCGATCGATATCGAGGATCTCGAACAGGCCAAGGGCGGCATCAAGCGCGCAAACGAGGCGCAGCGTGCGATGCTCGATCGGCTTTCGGCGGGGGTTGCGCAATTCGCGCCCGATCGCGGGCTGGTGTTCACCAACCAGCCGTTCCGCCGCATGTTCGCGATGAAGAACGAATGGCTTGCCGATCGCCCGGAATTCGATCGCGTGATCGAACGGATGCGCGAAACCAACCGCTTGCCCGACGTGCGCGATTTCCCGGCGTGGAAGGCCGAACGGCGCGAATGGTTCACATCGCCCGAAGCCGTCGAGGAAACCTGGGCGATGATCGGTGGCACGCATCTGCGTGTCGTGGCGCAGCCGCTGCCCGAGGGCGGGCTGCTGCTGATCTTCGAGGATCAGACTCAGCAATTCGAGCTGCAGCGCGAACATGGCGAGATGCAGCAGGTCCGCACCGCCACGCTCGACAGCCTTGCCGAGGCGGTGGCGGTGTTCGCCAAGGGCAGGCTGCAACTGTGGAACCGCAAGTTCCGAACCGTCTGGGATTTCGAGGAGGAATTCCTCGACGGGCATCCGCAGATCCCGACGCTGACGCGCGACATCGCCCCGCGGCTCGCGCGGCCCGACAGCGCCAAGCTGATCGGTGACCTCGTCCGCTTTGCCGCCAGCGACCGCCAGCAGCGCGGCGGATCGATCGTGATGAAGGACGGGCGCCATTTCGAAATCGCGGCGGTTCCTTTGCCCGACGGCAATGCGCTGTTCACGATGCTCGACACCAGCGACCGCCACCGCATCGAAACCGCGCTGCGCGACCGCAACGAGGCGCTGGAGGCCGCCGATCGCGTCAAGACCGCCTTCGTCGCCAATATGAGCTATGAGCTGCGCACACCGCTCACTTCGATCAAGGGCTTCGCCGAAATGTTGCACGGCGGCTACACCGGCAAGCTGAGCGAAAGCGGCACCGAATATGTCGAATCGATCCTGATGTCGGTCGAGCGGCTCGGGGCGCTGGTCGACGATGTCCTCGACCTGACCCAGAATGAGGATGCGCCGATGGAGCGCGCGTCGGTCGACCTGGAACTGGTCGCCAACGCCGGGGCCGAAGCGATCGTCCCGCTTGCCAGGGCCAAACAGATCGACCTCGCCGTCGAGGTGCAGGGATCGGCGGGACTGGTGACCGGCGACATGCGGCGGCTGCGCCAGGTGGTCGAGCATCTGCTTCGCCACGCGATCGGCGGCACGCCCGAAAAGGGCCGCGTGCTGCTCCATGTCGACGGCAGCGAGAAGCGCGCGCGGATCGTCGTTTCCGATGACGGGCCCGGCATGTCGGCGCAGGCGCAGGCCAGGGCGTTCGACCGGTTCGCCCATTCGACCACGTCGCGCAGCGGCGAACGCGCGCTGGGGCTCGGGCTGCCGCTCGCAAAGCAATTTGTCGAGGCGCATGGCGGCACGATCGGACTGATATCGGAAGAAGGCGAGGGCACGATGGTGATCGTCGAGCTGCCGCGGAAGTGATCCTTCGCGATCTGTCCGAATCGCTGGCGCTTGGGGAAACGCTGGCATCGCTGGCCCGGCCGGGCGATGTCATCACGCTTTCCGGCCCGCTTGGCGCCGGCAAGACCAGTATCGCGCGCGGGTTGCTCGCCGCACTGGGGCTGGAGGGGGAAGCGCCGTCGCCCAGCTATGCCATCGTTCAGCCTTATGATCCGCCCGAAACCCGCTTTCCGGTGCTGCATGTCGATCTCTACCGGATCGAGGACCCTGGGGAGACAGAGGAACTGGGGCTCGACGATGCGCGTCATGATGCGCTGCTGATCGTCGAATGGCCCGAACGTTTGCCTGACTCGGCGTGGCGCGACGCGTTGCAGCTGTCGCTGACACCCTCCCCGGACGGCACGCGGTCCTTGACAGCGAAGGTGCCGGAGGCATGGAGGGCGAGATGGCAATCGATATGAACCCGCCCGCGGCCGCATCTGCGTTTCTGACTGAGGTCGGATGGGAAAAGGCGCGCATCGTCCCGCTTGCCGGCGACGCGTCCTTCCGCCGCTATTTCCGCGTGATCGACCATGATCGCAGCGCGATCCTGATGGACGCGCCGCCACCGCAAGAGGATCCGCGCCCGTTCATCGATCTCGCCCGCTGGCTGACCGACAAGGGCTTTGCGGCGCCTCGGATTCTGGGCGAAAACCTCGATCACGGCCTCGTGCTGCTGCAGGATTTCGGCGATGCGCGAATGCGCGAAACGGTGGATGCCGCGCCCGAAAGCGAACTGCGTCTCTACGAATCGGCCGTGGACCTGCTGGTCCGCCTGCATCGCCATGAAGCGGCGCCGGTCCGTCCCTATGATGACAAGGAATATCATCGCGAAGCCGCGTTGCTGACTGACTGGTATTGCCCGGCGATCGGGATCGAGGTCGATGCCGAAGCCTATCGCGCCGCCTGGGACGCGGTGCTGGCGCCGGTGCGCGAGGCAAGGCCCGTCACCGTGCTGCGCGATTATCATGCCGAGAACATCATGCTGATCGACGGGGGCAGCGAAACGCTGGGCCTGCTCGATTTCCAGGACGCGCTGGCGGGCCACCCGGCCTATGACCTCGTCTCGCTGCTGCAGGATGCGCGGCGCGACGTGCCGCGCGAACTCGAGACTGCGATGCTCGATCGCTATCGTCGGACCACTGGCGCGGGCGATGCTTTCGACATCGCCTATCATGTGCTCGGCGCACAGCGGAATGCGAAGATCGTCGGCATCTTCACCCGGTTGTGGCAGCGCGATGGCAAGCCGCGCTATCCGGCGCTGTGCCCGCGCGTCTGGCGCTATCTTGACCGCGATTTGTCGCATCCCGCGCTTAAGCCGGTCGCCGACTGGTTCGACGCAAACATACCCGCGCATCTGCGCGGCGATCCGATGGAGCTCGCTTCCAAATGACCACCGCCCATACGCTTTCGCTGCGCCCCGATCCCGGCGGCGTGGTGCCCGAAACGGCGATGGTGATGGCGGCGGGCCTCGGCAAGCGGATGCGCCCGCTCACCGCGACACGCCCCAAGCCGCTGGTCGAAGTGGCCGGCAAGCCGCTGATCGATCATGTGTTCGATCGCCTGCGCACTGCCGGGATCAGGCGCGCGGTGGTCAATGTCCACTATCTCGCCGACGCGCTGGAGGCGCATCTGCGCAATCGCGTGCACGACATGGATCTCGTCATTTCCGACGAGCGCAAGCAGCTGATGGAAACCGGCGGCGGGCTGGTTCAGGCGCGCGACCTGCTAGGCGACAAGCCGTTCCTCTGCGTCAACAGCGACAATCTCTGGGTCGATGGACCGACGGACGCGATCCGTATCCTCGCCCGGCAATGGGACGATGCGCGGATGGATGCGCTGCTGCTGCTGGTGCCGCTCGCGCGCGCCGCCAGCCATCGCGGCCAGGGCGATTTCCATATCGACGCGCGCGGCAAGGTTATCGGACGGCGCAAGCCGGGGCGGCTGGCGCCCTTCGTCTTCACCGGCGTGCAGATGCTGTCGCCGCGCGTGATCGCCGACTGGCCCGAAGGCGCGTTTTCGACGAATCTCTTCTGGGATCGCGCCATCGAATCGGGTCGCGCCTGGGCCACGGTGCATGAAGGCCTGTGGTTCGATGTCGGTACGCCGCGCGCGATCCGCGAGACCGAAGCGGCGCTTTCGGAAATGTAGTTCGACGCGCGAGCGGGGGCGCTTGCCATGCCTTCGGGGACACGCCAGAACGCCTTGTGATGGCGCACGCGCGAAAGACGCATCTCTATACGATTCCGCCCCACCGCGCCTTTTCCGACGCGCTGGCGGCGGGGCTGATTCGTCGTTTCGGTGACGATCCGATGGGGCTGGCACGGGGGCTCGTCCTGCTGCCCAACAACCGCGCCAAGCGCGCGATTTCGGATGCGTTCGTCCGTGCCAGCGGAAAGGGGCTGCTGCTTCCCCGGCTGGTCGCGATCGGCGATCCAGAACTGGACGAGGCGGTCGGCGCGGTATTCGATCCGGCCGACGACTCCGATCCGGTGCCGCCCGCGGTCCCATCGCTCCAGCGCCGGATGGTCCTGGCCCGGCTGCTCGTCGCGGCGGGCGGCGTTTCCGATGCCGGGGAGGCGATCCGGCTGGCGGGGGATCTCGGGCGCACGCTCGATCAGTTGCTGGTCGAGGAAGTGTCTCCGCAACGCATCCGCGACATCGATGTCGGCGACCTGACAGAACACTGGCAGCGCTCGCTGCGACTGTTCGACCTGATCCTGACGCGCTGGCCCGACGAACTGGCGCGGCTGGGCAGGGTCGATCTCGCCGAGCGCCGCGCGCGTCTGCTCGGCAAGGTGGCCGATCGCTGGCGGGCGACTCCGCCGCCGGGCTTTGTCTGCGCCGCGGGTATCACGACGTCGGCGCCTGCGATCGCGCGGCTGCTGCGCGTCGTCAGCGAAATGCCGCAGGGAATGGTGGTGCTGCCTGGTCTCGCCACCGGCATTTCGGATCGCGAATGGGATATCATCGGCCCGCATGCGCCCGATCCGGTCACCGGCCGGCGCAAGCGCGCGATCGAAACCCATCCGCAATATCACCTCAAGCTGCTGCTCGATCGCATGGGTGTGCAGCGCGGCGAATTTCGCCGCTGGCTGGCGGCGAGCGAGTATGACGCCCCCTCGCAGCGCAGCCGCGCCATTGCCTCGGCGATGGCGCCGCCCGAGCTTACGCATGGCTGGAACGACCTGTCCGATGCCGAACGGCACCTGCCTCGCGTCATGGCGATCGAACTCGCCACGCCGGCCGCGGAGGCGCAGGCAATCGCGCTGAAGCTGCGCGAGGCGCTGGAGACGCCGGAGCGGACCGCCGCGCTGGTGACACCGGACCGGGCACTTGCCCGTCGCGTGGCTGGGCATCTGGCGCGCTGGAAGATCGACGTCGACGATACGGCGGGGCGGCCGCTATCGATGTTGCCGCCGGGAACGCTGCTGCTCGAACTCTCTGAAGCCGCGGCGCAGGATTTCGCGCCCTTGTCGCTGCTTGCGCTGCTAAAGCATCCGCTGGTCCGGCCCGAGGCGCGCCTGCCCTGGCTGGAGGGCGCGCGCCGCCTCGACCTCGCGCTGCGCGGGCCGCGTCCGGCCTCGGGACTGGCCGGCATCGACCGGCATCTGGCGCAGCAGCACGGGCATGACGCGCATCTGCGCAAGGCTGCCCGGCCGTGGTGGCAGGAGGTTCGCCCGGCGTTCGAGCCGATCGCAGCGGCATGGGCAGGCGGGGATCAGCCCTTGCCGGGGCTGCTCGACGCGCTGCGCGAGACCGCGACAGCGCTGTGCGGCGACGATTTGTGGAGTCGCGCCGACGGCCGCGCCGCCGCTGACCTGCTCGACGAGCTAGAGGCGCGCGCAGGCGAGGGGCCGTCGCTGGTCGATCCGGCGAGTATTCCGGCGATGCTTCGCACGCTGATGGATGAAGTCGCGGTACGCCCGCCGCAGGGCGGCCATCCGCGCCTCGCTATCCTCGGCCTGCTGGAGGCGCGCCTGCAGACCGCCGATCTGATGATATTGGGCGGCCTCAACGAAGGCGTCTGGCCGGGATTGCCCGCGCCCGACCCCTGGCTCGCTCCGCGCATCCGCGCCGAGCTCGACCTGCCGGGGCTCGAACGGCGCATCGGGCTGGCGGCGCACGATTTCGCGGGGGCTCTGGGCGCGCAGCAGGTGCTGCTCACCCGCGCGCGACGCGACGCGAGCGCACCGACCATCGCATCGCGCTTCTGGCTGCGGCTGCAGGCGCTTTCGGGCGGGCTGGCCCGCGACGCGGAACTGGCCGGATGGCTCGCCGCGATCGATGATCCGGGGGAGTATCAACCGCAAGGCCGCCCCGGGCCCGCGCCACCCGCCGAAGCGCGCCCCAAGGTGATTTCGGTGACCGAAGTCGATCGGTTGAAGGCCGATCCCTATGCCTTTTACGCGCGGCGCATGCTGGCGCTTTCGCCGCTCGATCCGGTGGATGCCGATCCCAGCGCGGCGTGGCGCGGCACTGCGGCGCACGAAGTGCTCGAAAAATGGTTCGCGGAGGATGGTTGCGATCCCGCCAGGCTGCACGAACGCGCCCGCGCGATGTTCGCCGGCGAAGGTACGCATCCGTTGATGCGCGCGCTGTGGCAACCGCGGCTGATGGAAGCGATCGACTGGATCGCGAAGGAACTCACGCGGCAGATGGCCGAGGGCCGGACGGTGCTGGGTGTCGAGCAGAAGGGCAGTATCCAGTTCGCGGGGGTCCGGCTGACCGGAAAATATGACCGGATCGACCGCATGCCCGACGGCACGCTGGGTATCGTCGACTACAAGAGCGGCAAGCCACCGTCGGCGGCGGCGGTGCAGGCGGGATACAGCCTCCAGCTCGGTCTGATCGGGTTGATCGCCGAGCGCGGCGGCTTTGCCGGGATTTCGGGCATTGCGAGCTGCTTTGAATATTGGTCGCTCGCCAAGAATAAGGACCAGTTCGGCTTTATCACGACACCGGTCGACCCCGAGGGAAAGAAAAGGAACCGTATCCGTACCGCCGATTTCGTCACCATTGCCGCTGACAATTTCTTCGATGTCGCAGCCGACTGGCTGACCGGCGACCGGCCCTTCACCGCCAAGCTGCACCCCGAATATGCGCCCTATGCCGAGTATGACCAACTGATGCGGCGCGACGAATGGGTGGGGCGCGACTGATGCGCAAGGATGCCCTCCCGTCGCTCAGCGGCAATCAGGCTCCGGCGAGCGATCCCGCGCGCAACATCTGGCTGTCCGCCTCGGCGGGAACGGGCAAGACGCAGGTGCTGGCCGCCCGAGTGTTTCGCCTGTTGCTGCGCGGTGTCGATCCGGGCGCGATATTGTGCCTTACCTTCACCAAGGCGGGCGCTGCCGAAATGGCCGAGAGGATTTCCGGGCGCCTGGCCCATTGGGTGCGCGCGTCCGACGAAGAGCTCAAAAAAGATCTGTTCGCGCTTGGCGAGGCGCATCTCGACCCCGAGCTCCGGGCGTTCGCCCGGACGCTTTTCGCCAAGGTGCTCGATGCCCCGGGCGGCGGGCTGCGCATCCAGACGATCCACAGCTTCTGCCAGAGCCTGCTCGCCGCATTTCCGGTCGAGGCCGGTCTCGTCCCCGGTTTCCGCCCGCTCGAAGCGCGCGAGGAAACCGCATTGCAGCGCGAGGCGCTTGCCGAGATGCTGGTGACGGCCGAGCGCGAGGGCCGGGTTGCGCTGATCGATGCCGTCGGCGCGCTCAGCCTGCGCATGGGCGAGGGCAAGGCGGAGGACTTTCTGCGCGAATGCGCCCGCGCGCCCGACGCGATGGCGGCGCTGCCGATCGGTATCCAGCCTTTCCTGCGCCGTGTGCTCGATCTGCCCGCCGGCGATGTCGAGGCGGCGATCGTCGAGGCGTGCGGCGACGATGGGTTCGATGTCCTGGCCGTGCAACGCATCGCATCGATGAATGCCGAATGGGGCACCAAGGGCGGGCTGGAGTCGGCGGATGTCGCGGCACGCTGGCTTTCCCTGTCCGCCGAGCGAAGAGCCGGGGAACTCGCGCGGCTTCACCTGGTCTGGGCCAAGCAGGACGGCGGCATCCGCAGTTTCGGCAAGGGCAAGGCGCCGCAGATCGATGGATATGCGGATCTCGCCACGCGCCTCTACGAACGCTGCGCCGATCTCCTCGGCATGCGAACGCGCGCGGCCTATGCCGATCTGCTCGCCGGCGGGCTGGAGGCGGGGCGCGAATATGCCGCCGCGTATCGCCGTATCAAGAACCGTCGCGGCGCGGTTGATTTCGACGATCTGATCCGCGCCACGGTCAGGCTGCTCGCCACACCGGGCATGGGGGAATGGGTACGGTATAAGCTCGATCAGAGCACCGAGCACCTGCTGATCGACGAAGCGCAGGATACCAATGCCCGGCAATGGGCGATCGTCGATGCGATCGCCGAGGATTTCTTCGCAGGATCGGGAACGCGCGAATCGGGGATGCGGACGCTGTTCACCGTCGGCGACTATAAACAGGCGATATACGGCTTTCAGGGTACCGACCCGATCTTCTTCCGCGCCGCGCACGAGCATTTCGCGCGCAAGGCGGCGGAGGCGGGCGAGGCCGATTTCGACATCGCGGTGCCCGAGCTCGAATCGCTTTCGCTGACGCACAGCTTCCGTTCGACGCAGCCGGTGCTCGAATTTGTCGACGCCGCGATCGCCGCACTTCCCGCGCCGGGCATGGGCGCATATGCCGAAGCGGAACCACATGCGAGCCGTGTGGAGGGTCCCGGCACCGTCGCGCTCTGGCCATGCACCGTTACCGGTGGCTCGGACGAAGATGAGGAAGCCTGGGCCGGAGAAGCCACGCGCGAGCTTGCCAAGGAAATCGCGGAGCAGATCGCCTCATGGATCGGGAAGCTCCCGCTTGAAAGCAAGGGGCGGCTGCTGCGGCCCGAGGACATCATGATCCTCGTCAAGCGGCGTGGCGAACTCGCGTCGCTGATCGTGGCGCGGCTCTATGCGCAGAAGGTGCCGGTGGCGGGGATCGATCGGTTGCGGCTCAACGCGCCGCTTGCCGTGCAGGACCTGCTCGCCGCGATCCGTTTCGTGCTTCAGCCCGAGGATGATCTGTCGCTTGCGTCGCTGCTTGTCTCGCCGCTGATCGGGTGGAGTCAGGATGCGCTGATGACGGCGGCGGTTCGCGAGAAGGGCGGGCTGTGGCGCCATCTGCGCGCGACGCAGCCCGAAGAGAAGCTCGCGCCGCTCCATGCGATGCTCGGTCGGGCGGATTTCACTACGCCCTATCGCTTTCTCGAGGAAATATTGTCGGGTGAGCTCCGGGGGCGCGAGAAGCTGCTCCGCCGTCTCGGCGAGGAAGCGCGCGATCCGATTGAGGAGCTGCTCAACGCCGCTCTCGATTTCGAACAGGTCGCGACGCCTTCGCTGCAGCGCTTTCTCGACTGGTTCGATCGCGGCGATGTCGATATCGCTCGCGATCTTGCGGCGCCCGGCGACGCGGTGCGGGTGATGACCGCGCACGGCGCCAAGGGGCTGCAGGCGCCGCTGGTGATCCTTGCCGATGCCACGGTGGATCCGACGCGCAACCGGCGCGACGTGCTCGGCTGGGAGGTCGATACCGGCAGCGAAACGGTGAAGCTACCCATTTTCCGCCCGCGCGCGGGCGAGCGTGGCGGGCCGCTCGAAACACTGATCGAGACCAGCGAGGCGCGCGAGCTGGAGGAGCATTGGCGGCTCTTCTATGTCGCCGCGACGCGCGCCGAGGAGCGGCTGGTGATCGCGGGAGCGCTCGGCCCGCAGGCGAAGGGGGTGCCGCCGGAGAAGAGCTGGTATGCCGCCGCCGCGCGCGCCTTCGACGCGCTCGAAGTGCCTGCCGAGGAAGGCGAACGCGTGTTCCGGGGGCTCGCGCCGCAGTCTCCCGTGGCGGCAAAGGTGAGCAAGGGCGCGCGTGTAGAAGACACGCCCGCACTGCCCGGCTGGGTTGCCCGCAAGGCTCCCGCCGAATCGCGCCCGCCGCGCCCGCTGGCGCCGTCGTCGCTGGGGGACGATGCGGTCGCCGATCCGCCGCCGTCGCCCGCGATGCGGCTGGCCGCCGAGCGCGGACGGCTGCTTCACGCGCTGTTCGAGCGGCTTCCCGATGTGGCCGCCAGCGATCGGGCGGGCGCCGCCGATCGCTGGCTGGCGGGGGCAGGGGGCGTCACCGATGCCGATGCGCGCGCCGACCTGGTCGCCGCCGCGCTGGGCGTGATCGACAACCCTGATTTCGCGGATCTGTTCGGCGCCGATGCGCTCGCCGAGGCGCCGATCGCGGCGGTGGTCGAAGGCGTGGTGGTATCCGGCACGGTCGACCGGCTGGTGGTCGCGGCCGACCTGGTGCGGGTCATCGATTTCAAGACCGGGCGACGCGCGCCAGAGAACAGCGATGCGATCCCGCCCTATCATCTGCGCCAGATGGCCGCCTATGCCGCGGCGCTGCGCGTGATCTTTCCCGGGCGCCGCGTGGAGGCCGCCTTGCTCTACACCGCCGGGCCGGTGCTTCACGTGCTGCCCGATGACCTGCTCGCGCGCCACAAGCCCGGCTATGCCCCCGGGCAGCAAAGCTTGCCGCTGGACGCTTGAGCGGACAGGATCAGGCCCCTACCTAGGGTGCAACGTTCAGGAGACCCGAATATGGCCACCAAGCCCATTACCGACACCAGCTTCGACACCGACGTCATCAAGGCCGACAAGCCCGTGCTCGTCGATTTCTGGGCGGAATGGTGCGGCCCGTGCAAGATGATTGCCCCGGCGCTCGAGGAAATCGCCGAGGAACTGGGCGATCAGGTGACCGTCGCCAAGCTCGACATCGACGCCAATCCCGACGCGCCGACTAAATATGGCGTGCGCGGCATCCCGACGATGATCCTGTTCAAGAACGGGCAGGTCGCCGCGACCAAGGTCGGCGCGATGCCCAAGAGCGCGATCAAGCAGTGGATCGAAGGCGAGCTTTGAGATGCGCGGCGGCCATTCGCCCAGTCAGCGAATGGCCGCTCCGCGCGCACAGCGCTCTCGCTGGATCGTCGTCCAATTGGTTTCTGGCCTGGCTGCCGCGGCAGGTTTCGCCATATTTCTGGCGCCGGGCGTCTTTATCGACAGCTTCCGCTTTCTGACGATCCCGATCGCGAGCGTGCTGTTCGTCATGCAGATGAAAACCGGAATGCGGTTGCTGTTCGGCACGCGGCCGGGAACGGCTGAGGTGAGCAAAATCGCTCTCTAAAACACTTTTCTTCCGTTTGCGCTGAGCCTGTCGAAGCGCCGTCCTTCTTTTCGATCGCCATTGAAAGAACAGAACAGCGCTTCGACAAGCTCAGCGCCAACGGTTCTCGGGATGAGAGGGATCAGCTCCGATAATCGGCGTTGATCGAGATGTAGCCGTGCGTCAGATCGCACGTCCACACGGTCGCGCGTCCGTCGCCCAGACCCAGATCGACGCCGATCTCGACGTCCTGTCCCTTCAGATGCGCCGTCACGGGTGCTTCGTCATAGCCTTCGACCGCCAGCCCGTCCTTCGCCACCTGCGTCGCGCCGAAGCAGATGGAAAGCCTGTCGCGCTCTGCCGGTTCGCCGGCCTTGCCGACGGCCATTACCACGCGGCCCCAGTTTGCGTCCTCGCCCGCGACTGCGGTCTTCACCAGCGGCGAATTGGCGATGCTCATCGCAATGCGATGCGCGCTGCGGTCGCTCTCGGCGCCTTCGACGGTGACGGCGATGAATTTCGTCGCGCCTTCGCCGTCGCGGACCACCAGATGTGCGAGCTGGCGGCACAGATCGCCGAGCGCGGCGGCGAATGCGTCCGCGCCTTCGTCATCGGCGTCGCTTAGAGGCGCATTGCCTGCCGCGCCCGTGGCGAAGGCGAGCACGGTGTCGCTGGTCGAAGTATCGCCGTCGACAGTGATGCACGAGAAGCTGTGCGCATTGGCCGCGTTGAGCGCGGCCTGGAGGAATTCGGGGGCCACCGCCGCGTCGGTGAAGACATAGCCGAGCATCGTCGCCATGTCCGGCGCGATCATCCCCGACCCCTTGATGATGCCGACCAGATTGACGGTCTTGCCGCCGATCACTGCCTGCGTGCTCGCCGCCTTGGCGAAGGTATCGGTCGTCATGATCGTTGCGGCGGCGTCTTCCCAGCTACAGGTCTCGGCAGCGAATGCCGCGTCGAGACCCGCCTCGGCCTTGTCGACCGGCAGCGGCACGCCGATCACCCCGGTCGAGGAAATGAACACGTCCGAAGGCTCGCAGCCGAGATGCGCCGCCGTCCGCGCCGCGATCGCTTCCACCGCCGCGCGCCCGCGATTGCCGGTAAAGGCATTGCTGTTGCCCGCATTGACCACCAGCGCACGCGCCTGACCCAGCACCAGCGCCTTGCGGCACCATTCGACTTCGGGCGAGGGGCATTTGCTCTGCGTCAGCACGCCCGCAACGCTCGTTCCCGGCGCCAGCTCGACATAGGTCAGGTCGCAGCGATCCCATTGCTTGTAGCGCGCACGCGCCACGCGCGGCGTCACGCCGGGAATGGCGGGCAGATCGGGAAAGCCCGAAGGGGCGAGGGGAGAGCGTTCGGTCATGCGCTCCCTAATAGTCGTCGCACGGTTGCGTACAACTATTGTCGGCGCCGCCGCGAAGACGAAAGCGCCGATTGCCGCAGGTTCGCTACTGGTGCACGATAGTGGCGCGGCTGGCCGCCGCCAGGGGGCGATAGCAGATGAAAAACAAAGTCTTGATGATTTTGGCCGCGAATAGCGCGCTTCTTGCTGCCGTACCGGCGACGGCACAGGATGCGCAGCCGGTTGCCCGCGAACCCCTCACCACTGTGCCGCCCGTGATTCGAGTTACGCGGGAAACGCAGGTTACTGCCGCTGCGGCTCCCAACCTGCTCGCGCGGCCGCCGCGGTCCATCCGACCGGAAAGCTGGATTTCGATGGAGGATTATCCCGCGCGCGCGCTTCGCGATGCCGCCGAAGGCAATGTACGCTATCGCATGACGGTGGGAACGAACGGACGAGGCCGCGATTGCGTCGTCACCATAAGCTCCGGCCACGAGGCGCTGGACGAAGGAACCTGCCGCTTGCTGGAACAGCGTGGACTGTATGAACCGGCCCGTGATGCACAGGGCAATGCCGTGGATGCCCAGGTTGCCGGCATCATCGAATGGAAGCTGGAACTCTCGCCCGAGGCGCAGATGGTGGCGCTGGTCGAAGCGGCGAAGGACCAATGAGCCGCCTTGGCCGGCTGATGTCCGTCGGAGCGCTGCTGGTAGCGGGCATCGGCGCCTGCATTCCCGGCGCCCGGGCGCAGGACGCGGCGAGCGGGGAGGCCACCGATGCGCCGCGTGCCGAGCTGCGGCTGACTTCGACTGTGTGCGAAGGCTGTAAAAAGTCGGAGCTGATTTCCGGCAGCATCCGATTGGAGGACTATCCGGTCGAGGCGCGGCGGAACGGCGAGGAAGGCACGGTCGTCGTGCAATTCGACATCGATACGCGCGGCATTGTCGAGAAATGCAGGGTAGTGCGAAGCTCCGGCTCGAATGCGCTCGACGCGCAAAGCTGCGCCCTGATCGTCGAGCGGTTTCGCTACAAACCGGCGCGTGATTCGGAAGGGGACCCGATCGCCGAGAAGCGAACCCAGACGATTCGGTGGGAAATTGAGCGGGAGGTGCCGTCCGAGCCGTCCGTGCCCGAGGGCTGGACGCGGGCACAACTGATTTCGGGCGGCATCGGCAAGGACGATTATCCGATCGAGGCACGTCGGAACGGAGAAGAGGGTGTCACTGTCGTGCGGTATCGCATCGGCACGGACGGCACTGTGGAAAAATGCTCGATCCTGCAAAGTTCCGGCTCGGAATTGCTCGATACGCGCAGCTGCGCCCTGATCGTCGAACGGTTCCGCTACATCCCGGCCCGCAATGCGGAGGGCGCGCCGGTTGCGGAAACGCGCACCCAGCCGATCAATTGGGAAATCGACTGGGATCTGTATGAACCGGCACCCGCTGCAGCCGTGACGGGCAGCGCTGTGCTCACTGCCAAGATTGGCGCTGACGGCGAGACGCGGTCGTGCAGTATCGATGCGCTACCAGAGCTCGAGCAGCTCATGGGTGCCGCCTGCGAGAGCGAGCTGCTGCCCCCCGGTATCGCCGGTAAACTGACCGAACCCGTGGCGATCCGGTTGATCATGGCCCAGGCATTCGATTCCGATCCGTTGCCGATGCCCGAAATCCTGCCGGGCTATTCGGTCGCTGTCCTGACCTCCGCCGTCATGCAGCTCGACGAAACTGGCCGTGTGGCGACGTGTACGATCACCACGAAGGAGCTGAACAGTCAGCCGAAGCCGGTTCCCTGCAACCCCGCGGCTGCACCGTTCCGTTTCGTTCTCCCGGAAGGTTCGGAGAGAACCGAACCCCCCGGCGAGGCTCGCATGGAAGTCCGGCTTACCACGTTGCCGGCGCTGCCGGATGACAGCGGAGGGGCGAAACCATAACCGGAGTGATGTCGCCCGACGGGAAGGGCCCCGAAGTCGAAGAGCAGGGTGCATTCACCGGCCAGGGCCCGGTGTTGCAGTGGACAGTGCTCTCGGTGATTGCGCTGCTGCTGCTGTTTCTGGCCTATGCGGCCGTCACATTCGCGATCCGAACGCTGCCGGATATCGTCGCGAGTGTCCAAGCACGGCACAAAGCCGAGCCGGTGTCGGGCGCGCCGGTGCGGCGCGAGCAGGTCGAAACCCTGACCGAGGCGCTGCAACCGCCCGCCGCGCCGGCGAGGCTGCGCAGCGGGTATATTGGCAATGCGGACTATCCGGTAGAGGCGCGTCGCCACGGGGAGGAGGGAGTCGTTCGGATTCGCTTCGTGATCGGCACCGACGGCCGCGTTGGCGACTGCCGGATCGCTGTTTCCAGCGGATCGGATGCGCTGGACGCCGCCAGTTGCCGGCTGATCGCGGAACGCTTCGCCTATGATCCGGCACGCGATTCAGAGGGGAAGCCGGTCCGCGAGATACGCCATCAGACGATCCGCTGGGAAATCGACGACGCGGAGTGAGAATGGCAGGGCCGCGACCTTTCTCCCGATTTCCATTGAGACGGGGCGTCATAAACCTTATGTGGTGGCGCAGGCGCCGGGTGGCGCCATTTCCGGGTCTGGATTGCGTTTGAACCTGCTACTGCTCCTCTCTGCGTTTTTGACGAGCCTCACCGCGATGATCTCCGGTGAGCGCCCACTCGATTCGGTGCAGATCGAGCAGCCCAGCCAGCCGGTGGCCCGGGCCGCCGCTGCTGTCGCTCCGGGGATTCAGACGGTTCGCCAGTCGGTGCGCTTCGCGCCTGCCGCGATGCGTGCCGTGCCCGTGATTCCGCGCTGGACCCAGAGTCCGCTTCTGCCGCCATTGTCGCAACTGACGGATCGTCGGCTGGAATAGCCGGCCGGGCGCGCTGTTCGCGCCTTTCCCTTCGTTGCGCGCCTCGGGCGCAGGGCCGTGCACACGGCCAGCCATGCATTTCAGATGACAGGAATTCCCATGTTCGGCGGCATTGCCAAGACTCTTTTCGGTTCTTCGAACGATCGCTACGTCAAAAGCCTCGGCACGATCGTTCAGAAGATCAACGGTTTCGAACCCACCATTTCCGCGATGTCCGACGAGGAGCTCGCGCAGCAGACGGTGAAGTTCCGCGAACGCCTCGCCAATGACGAGAGCCTCGACAGCATCCTGCCCGAAGCCTTCGCCACGGTACGCGAGGCGGCCAAGCGCGTGCTCGGCCAGCGGCATTACGACGTGCAGATGATCGGCGGCATCGTCCTCCATCGCGGCGAAATCGCCGAGATGCGCACGGGCGAGGGCAAGACGCTGGTGGCGACGCTGGGTACTTATCTCAATGCGCTGCCGGGCAAGGGCGTTCATGTCATCACGGTGAATGACTATCTGGCCCGCCGCGACGCCGAATGGATGGGGCAGGTCTATCGCTTCCTCGGCCTGACCGTAGGGGTGATCATCCCCAATCTGTCCGATCAGGAACGGCGCGAAGCCTATGCCGCCGACATCACCTACGGCACCAACAACGAATTCGGCTTCGATTATCTGCGCGACAACATGAAGTACGATCGCGCCAGCATGGTGCAGCGGCCGTTCAACATGGCGCTGATCGACGAAGTCGATTCGGTGCTGATCGATGAGGCGCGTACCCCGCTGATCATTTCCGGCCCGACCGACGACAAGTCCGAGCTCTATATCGGCGTCGATGCGGTGGTGAAGCAGCTCGTCCCCGAAGACTATGACATGGACGAGAAGATGCGCACCATCGTCCTCACCGAGGACGGGACCGAAAAGGTCGAGCGGATGCTCGAGGATGCCGGTCTGCTCGAAGGCGCCAATCTCTACGATTTCGAGAATACGCAGGTGGTCCACCACCTCAATCAGGCGCTGCGTGCGAATGTGATGTTCAAGCGCGACACCGACTATATCGTCAAGGAAGGCAAGGTGATCATCATCGATGAATTCACCGGCCGCATGATGGAGGGGCGCCGCTGGTCCGAAGGCCTGCACCAGGCCGTCGAGGCGAAGGAAGGCGTCAATATCGAACCCGAGAACCAGACGCTCGCCTCGATCACCTTCCAGAATTATTTCCGCATGTATCCCAAGCTGGCGGGCATGACCGGTACCGCCGCGACCGAGGCGGCGGAATTCTACGACATCTACAAGATGAACGTCGTCACCATCCCGACCAATCTGCCGATCCAGCGGATCGACCATGACGACGAGTTCTACAAGGACACCAAGGACAAGTTCGCCGCGATCGCCAAGACGATCGAGGAGCATGCGAAAAATGGTCAGCCGGTGCTGGTCGGCACCGTTTCGATCGAGAAGTCCGAACTGCTGTCGGACTTTCTCAAGAAAGCGAAGGTACCGCATTCGGTGCTCAACGCGCGCCAGCATGAGAACGAGGCGCATATCGTCGCGCAGGCGGGCCGCAAGGGCGCCGTTACGATCGCCACCAACATGGCCGGTCGCGGCACTGATATTCAGCTCGGCGGCAATCTCGATTTCCGCATCGCCGACGAACTGCGCGACATGGAGGAAGGCCCCGAGCGCGACGCCGCGATCGCGAAGATCAAGGCCGAGATCGAAGCCGAGAAGGAAGAAGTGAAGGCCGCCGGCGGCCTGTTCGTCCTCGGCACCGAGCGCCACGAAAGCCGCCGCATCGACAATCAGCTGCGCGGCCGTTCGGGCCGTCAGGGCGATCCCGGCATGAGCCGCTTCTACCTGTGCCTCGAAGACGATCTGCTGCGCATCTTCGGCTCGAACACCATGTTCGCCAAGATGATGCGATCGAACATCGACGATGGCGAGGCGATCGGTTCGAAATGGCTCAACAAGGCGATCGAGACCGCGCAAAAGAAAGTCGAGGCACGCAATTACGACACGCGCAAGCAGATCCTCGAATATGACGATGTGATGAACGATCAGCGCAAGGTGATCTACGAACAGCGCGCCGACATCATGGACGCCGAATCGGTGAGCGACGTCGTGGAGGATATGCGCTTCGAAACGGTCGGTGCGGTGGTGCAGGCTGCCTGCCCGCCGGGCAGCTATCCCGAACAATGGGATGTCGAAGGGCTGCAGGAGCGCACCGTCGAGGTGCTCAACGTGGAAGTGCCCGTTGCCGAGTGGATCGCGAAGGAGGATGGCCTCGATCCCGAGACACTCGAGGAGCGCATCCGCGAAAAGGCCGACGCGCTGGTCGCCGAGAAGACCAAGGAAGTCGACTCCAAGACCTGGACGCAGGTGGAGAAGTCGATCCTGCTCCAGAATCTCGACCATCACTGGAAGGAGCATCTCGCGATGCTCGACGCTTTGCGCCAGGTGGTCCACCTGCGCGCCTATGCGCAGAAGACGCCGATCAACGAATATAAGCACGAAGCCTTCGCGATGTTCGAGCGGATGCTCGAGAACATCCGTGAGGATGTGACACGCACGCTGGCGCATGCCCAGTTCCGCATGGCCGAACCGCCGCCCCTGCCCGATCTGCCGGACTTCCTCACGACGCATATCGATCCGCTGACTGGCGAGGACGACACCAACGATATCGATGCGGGTACGCGCGCCAGTGCCGATGGCTTCGTCACTTCGCGGATGCCGCCGTTCCAGGGCGCCGGCCCGCGCGGCGAGCCGGAGGGCGTCGATCCCGAACAATGGGGCAAGGTGAGCCGCAACGCGCCGTGCCCGTGCGGATCGGGCCGCAAGTACAAGCATTGCCACGGCGCGATCGGCGTCGGCGCCTGATCCCTGCGGCAGTCGCCGAAAATGAAAGAGCCCCCGGAGCGATCCTCCGGGGGCTCTTTTTTCGGGTGTCGCTGCCGCCCGGCAAGGGCGCGATTCGTCACCTGCCTCAGCGCGGCTGGGGCATTTCCACTTTCGGGCCGATATTCTCGATCACGGCGCGGGCATCGAAGGCGCGGACGTCGTCGGGCTTGGGACCGCGGCCGATCACGATCTCCGCCATCGCCTGGTAGCGGTCGACCGTGCGGACGTCGAAATCGCGACCGAAGGGGTCGTCGTAGAACGGATCCCAGTAGCGCCAGCCGTAGCGGGGGCGATAATAGCTCCAGTACGGGCTCCAGTAGCCATAGGGCGTCGCGCCATAGGGGCGGCTGTTATAGGTGCGCTGCTGGTGATCGGTGTCGCGATTGACCATCACGAAATAGTCCGCGCCGTTCTCCAGTGTCAGCTGCGCGGCGCGATAGAGCAGGTAGCGCTCGACCGTTTCGCGCGAGGTGAGCGTATTGCCGGCAAAGGAGACGCGAAAGCGATTCTCCTCGATCCGCTCATCGGAATAGCCTGCCCGCGAAAAGCCGGTGCCGGTGGCAGGTTGATAGGGCGTGGGATAGGCGCAGGATGCGACCGCCAGGCCACTCGCAAGCGCGAGCGCCAGGGATTTGGCTGAGAGTTTCATTTTTCCTCCGGGCACTTATTGCGACTCAGCTAGGCGTGCAGCCGGGTCGATTCAACGAGCAGTTATGAAGGAAACACCCTGTCGCGCAAATGAACGAGAGATGTACCACTGGCTCCCCGGGCCGGATTCTATTTTCATGGCAATAGCCCCCTGATATTCGATGTTGGTGGGTTTTTGTTTGAGAAGGGTGCCCCCAAGGGCGCCCCCAGCTGGACGGAATCAGCGCGCTTCGGCGCGTTCCGATTTCCAGCGCTCGATGTCGGCCTGGCGCCATCCGACGGCCTGTTTTCCGAGCTGGACGGGGCGCGGGAATTCGCCCTCCTGGATCATGTTGTAGATCGTCGATTTGCTGAGGCCGGTCTCGCCGGTGCGCACGAGGTTGCCGTGGCGATCGCGGCGGGATGCCAGATCGCGCATGCGAAGGATGCGGCCGCAGGGGGCCGGTTCGGGGTTACTCATCTACTTTTCCTCGGTACGCAGATACGGATGGAGCTCGAGGACGCCGCCGGTCTCGCGGGCGACGTTCGAATTTCGGAGATCCTTTAAGCCCTGGCGCCACCATCCCGAGGTGGCGCTCTTGCCCAGGCGGGCCGCGACTTCGGCCGACGATGCCGGGCCGTTGGCGGCGATGTCGCGGAGCATCTCGCCGCCGGGGCCGCGCAGCTTTTCGGACCAACGCTCGACGAGCTGGTCGGGCCCGGGCCAATGGGCGAACGGAATGTCGGCGCGATCGAACAGCGACGGCAGCGGTTCGACGGCATCGCCCCGATTGGAGATCAGGCCTGCCTCGACCAGCCCCTTGCGTGCGGCGCGGCTGTCGCCGCTATTCGGGCGGCGGCCGAGCAGCAGCAGCACGTCGTTCCAGATCAGGGTATCGTCCGGTGTGAGCGCTCCGCGCAGAAGCGCGGCGGCATCGAGGGCGGTCCTGTTGAGGGTGGGCGCGCCGGCATCGGCCGAAGCCTTTGCCGACGCGCCCGTCGTGATGGAGCCGGGGCCGCGTCCTTTCGCTTTCGTCTTTCGTGGTCCGGCTTCCGACGCGGAAGTTGCCGGCGGCGTGGCTTCCCCGCCCGTGCGGGCAAAGGCTCCGGGTGCATTCGTGATCATGGGATGCGGTCGGCCGTTACGCACCGCGCCCGCAAGCTCGATGATGGCGCTGAAACCGCGCTGATAGCGATCGCATTCGGCATCGACGCCGCGCAGATCGTTAAGTTCGGCCCGCGCCGCGGCCAGCTGATCGCGCAGGGCCGCGATTTCCGAATCGCGCTCGCGCAGCATGGTGCCGACTTCGCCGCCTTTCGCAAATGCCTCGCCGGGATCCCCGGGGATCGAATCGTCGGGATAGTCAGGGACCTCGGGCGCCAGTGCGGCGCGCAGTTCGTCGACGAGATCGCCCGAGACGGCGATCGGCGGCGGGGGCGTATCGCCGTGGCGCGGGGTGCGCGAGCTGTCGAAGGTCGTGTTCGCGGGGAAGCGGACGCGGCGCAGCTCGGCCGAACGCGGTTCCCACAGGAACGCCTCGCCGGCCTTGAGCAACGGCAGGGCTTCCTGGACTTCGCGGTTCTGTTCGCGCGAGAGCGCCACGAGCTCGGCGATCGCCTTGCGGTCGATCGGGCTGGTCTGGCGCATCGCGACGATGCAATTGTCGGCCATGCCGCGCACACTGGCGTCGAGCCGGCTCCAGCGCTGGCAGGCGAGCATCAGGCGGATGCCGTTGCCGCGCCCCTGTTCGGCGAGCCGCTGGACCGAGCGGAACGCATCGCCGCCACCGCCCTGCGGCACCCAGCTTTGCGCCTCGTCGATCGCGAGATGGAGCGCCGCCTCGTTATGGAGGAAGACGGCGTCGGCGAAATCCGCCACCCATTGCTGTTGCTCGTCGGATTTCCACTGGCTGACATCGAAGATGGCGGGGACGTTGCGCTCGACGAACAGGCGGCCGAGCTGGCCGCCCTGGTCGGGCGTCATCGGAACATGCGCACGCTTGCCGCCGAAGATGACGAAATCGAGCCCGGGGCGCTGGCCGTCGGGCGAAAGCGTAAGGCCCCAATGGTTGCCGAGCTTGTCGATCGCGCCGACGCGACGATCGGCGCGGCGCAGCTGTTCGATCAGGCCGCGCAGCTGATAGGTCTTTCCGGCACCGGTCGTGCCGAGGATGAGGATATGGCCTTCCTCGAGCATGTCGATCGAGATCGGGGGCTCAGTCATCGACTCAGTCCCTGGCCTTCGCGCTGCAGCCATCTATCGCAGCACTCATGATCCGACGTCACCCGGGCCGATTTGGAGGGCCATTCCCGATAGTAACGGTCCAAATCATCGGCGGCGAACAACGCCTCGCGCCGGAGCATGGCGTACATCATGCAATCCCCGGTGTGCGGCAGCCAGCGGCTCCAATAGGCGCAATCGGCGCAACGGCCCTCGTCGCCAATGGCGCCCCGCACTGCCGGCTCGTCGGAGCGCAGAAACTCGGTCACAGCGCATTGCTCCCGAGATGCCAATAGCCACAGATATGGCAGCGATAGGTTTCGACCCGGCCATATCCGCGCCGGCGACGGAAGCGCTGGCGGTTCATCTGGCGTAACGCCTGGGCGTGCGTATCGAATGCCGCCTTTCCGTAGCAGGCGGGGGCTAGCGACATTGGTGCGCTCCTTCGGTTCGAGGTTGGTGCTCGCACCCGATATCGGCCCGGACGCCGCAGCGGGGGCAGGGGGTGCGATCGGGCGCGGCGGGGCGCAGCGGTGGCTCGCTTGGCTTGGCGACGCCGCGTTGGGTCGCACGGGCCGGGGCGGCGGGCAGAGGAAGCGGCAGGTCGACCCAGTCGAAGCGGAGGCGCGTGACGGCGGGGTTGTCGGCCCAGGTGAAACTGTCGTGGCTGATCGAGGTTTTTCCCGATCCGTTCACCGCGTCCCAGTGTTCGGCGAACGCGGCGCGATTGCGGCAGCCGGCGGCGCGGGCGCCGGCGTCGTCGATTTCCCGCAGGCACATGCGATCGACGGCGATCAGCGACAGGTGCATGCGGTGCCAGGCGCGGGGCATTTCGCGCGCCATTCGCGCGCGGCCGTAATCGCGGCTCGGCTTTCCGTCGGCGGCGTACCAGGGCCTGGCGCCGATATCGAGCGCGGCGGTCGGTGCGAGGCCTTCGACCTGGCGCGGCAAATGGATCGGCTCGCGCACCCATAGCCGCTCGCCGGGCCGGCATTTGGCGAGGAAGACGCCGGGGCGGTATATCTCGGTCTGCCGGCAGGCGCGGATGGCGCGGACGGTTTCGACCGTGCAGTTGATCGGGCGGTCGGTCATTCGGCGGTCGCTCCGTTCGCCAGCGCGAGCAGCACGTCGGCGTGACACCATGACGATGTTGTCGGGCACCAGCATTGTAGGTTCTTGCCCGCAATACGCGGCAGTGCCTTGAGCAGGCGCCGCCGCCAGCGCGCGAGCGTTCTGATCTCGTCCATGCCGAACCCGGCGGCCGCGAGGATGCGTGGCGTAAGATCGTCCGCCAGCCAGGCCCGATACAATATGACGCTTCGGGCATGTCCGATATGCGGACGGCCAGCGAACGGATTGCTCCATAGCGTCGGCCGCCCGACATATATTGCGCCGGCGGGCGTAAAGGCATTGCGACGGCGCGTCCGCTGCAGGCGGCGTGGTCGGTTGCCGAAGGTTTCCGGCGGGCCCGACGCCCGCCGGTTGCCCGTGATCATGCCCGCACCAATTCGCGCAAGGCCTGGTGGCGGTCGGCGAGGTCGATTGCGGCATCGAACCCTTCGTGCGGGCCGATGAAGATCGCCTCGCGCAAACCCTTTACCATCAGCTCGAGGATCTGCGCGCGCGCCTCCCGGGCCAGATCGGCCCGAGCGGCCAGAGCGGCCAGATCGGCCAGAGCGGCCAGAGCGGCCAGATCGGCCCGAGCGGCCCGAGCGGCCAGAGCGGCCAGATCGGCCAGAGCGGCCAGATCGGCCAGATCGGCCCGAGCGGCCCGAGCGGCCAGAGCGGCCAGATCGGCCCGAGCGGCCAGATCGGCCCGAGCGGCCAGAGCGGCCAGATCGGCCCGAGCGGCCAGATCGGCCCGAGCGGCCAGAGCGGCCAGATCGGCCCGAGCGGCCAGAGCGGCCAGAGCGGCACGAGCGGCCAGAGCGATATCGCGGAGCTCGTCGTCGCTTCGCGCCGCCTCGCATTGCGACGCTAACGCGTCGAACTGCGGAATGCCGTACGCACGGAGCCACACAGGCGCGATCTGGTTGATTCCCCACATCGCGAGGAAACGGGCACGCGCAAGTTCATCCGCCGGCGTGCCGCGCGTACCCGCGATCAGCGGGACCAGTGGCTTGAGCAGTCGATCGCGCTGCTCATCCTCCATATTGTCGTTGATCGTGATTCCGTAGCCGCCGAGGATTGGGCAGGCGCATTGCGGCTTGTCGCTGTGCTTTTCGCCGGCGAACCAAGCGGTCATTTCCATGAAGCACATGCCTTCGGCCGCCGAGCCATGCGCACCGGCACTGAGGCGGACTTCGGAAACTTGTGAAATATCAAAGGTCGTCACGGGCATTCTCCTTGCTTTGGGAGCGGGGTGACCGCGCTTCGCGGGCGCGGTGTTCGAGTTCGGCGATGGCGAGGATCGTCGGCTTCAGGTCGGTGGGGGCGGCGTCATAATTGCGACCGAAGCGGCCGTTCAGGCGGGGAAGCATCGCGCGCGGGATCATCGTCCAGTTGTCCGGGATGGCGCGGACGGTTTCGACCGTGCAGTTGATCGGGCGGTCGGTCATTCGCCGCCCTCGTCGAATGCTTCGCCTGCAGCTTCGTCATAGGCTTCGCGAATGGCGGCGATCGCGGCCGGTGTGCGATGGAGTCCGCGGTCGGCGGAAATGGCCGTTATCGCCTTCACCCAGCCCGGCTGATCGTCGCCCTGCAGCACGAGCTCCATCAGCGCGTCGTCGCCATCCTCCCCCAATTCGATCAGCGCCGGCCAGATGCCGGCGAAGATCGTGCCGCCATAGCGAAGCACCTGATCGGGGAAGGCACGCGCCAGGAGGTTTAGCGCGCGTTTCGTGATGGCGCCGCCGCCCTTTCGATAGGCGGCGCGGATGCCCGCCACATTGGAGACCATTCCAGGTTTCCACGCCGTGAAATTGGTGTGCGGCGCGAGCGAAAGCCCGGCTGTTTCGATCAGCGCCATCAGCTCGATCGCCTCCCGGTCGCCGCCGGCGAGCGATGCCTTGAACAGTTCGATTGGTCCGAGCGGCTTGCGCCTCTGATTGAGTTCGACGAAGGCGGCGGCTTCCTGTGCCGGTTCGCCATAGTCCGTGACGACGCATGGAAGATCGTAGATGTCATTGCGCATTCGCGCAGCGGCGAGGCGATGCTGGCCGTCGACGACGAACAGCCCGGCATCGGATCGCCGGGCGACCACAAGCGGCTGGCACAGCGACCAATCCCAGTCGCGCGCGATCCTGTGGATGAGCGCCTGGCTGCCGCGGTTTTCGATCGAGCGCTGATAGGCCGGGTCGATGCCAAGCTCGTGTATCGTGCAATTCTGCAGGACCGGGCGGCGGCCACGGACCGGATTGCATTTCGGGCGGGCGGGCAGAGCGGACATTCTACCCCCCCCCGACCAGTTTGGACTGGTGCAGGTTCATAGCTTGCCTCCTGCCTTGCGGATCGCAGCCATCCCCGCCGCGGCGGCCTCCGCTTCGATTTGATCGGCGACCGCGAGGATGCGTGCAGCGAGAGCGCGGGCCTCGTCGACAGACGGCGTTGCGCAGAAGGCGACACCGGGTCGCCCGCAGCCGCATTTGCAGGCCGAGCGTCCGGTAGTGACCGAAATGCGCTTTCCGTTCGGCGTGTCGAAGTCGCCGGCGAAGATGAAATGCGCCTGGTGAATGACGACGTCGCCGGCGCCTGGAATTGCCATCACCACCGTCGGCAGCGGCTTCTGACTTTCCGGCTCGCCAAAGCTTTCGAAGGAGCCGTTCGCACGCGGGAGCCGGTTCATTCCGCCGCCTCCGCGATCTCGCCGGCGAGATATTCCTCGATGTCGTGCTGATCGGACCGCGCGGCGACGGCGTCCGGGTTCGGCGGGGCGTCGAATGCGATCAGGGGGTGCACCCAGGCGGGTTCGCCCTGAACGAGGCGGAGGACGGCGGCTGTGAGCTCGTCCGATTTCTTGCGGATCAGCTCGCGCTGGCGATCGTCGGAGACGAGCGGCTGGCTGATCGCAAGCCGCTGGAGCCGGGGAAGCTCGCCGAGCAGATCGGCGGTCGGGGCGATGACCGCTCGCAGCGCGGCCGGATCGGCGAGGCCCATTTCCTGCGCGAGCGCATCGTGCAGTGCGATGCGATAGCCGGGGGCGGCGAGCGAGCGTTCGAGCGCAAGGCCGGCGACGATCGCGGCCGCCTCGTTGCGCGTCGCTTCGTCTGCCGCTCGCCATGCCATGAACGCCGCGACCGGATCGGGATCGGCGACGAAGGGCTCACTCTTCAGCCGCTCGCATTCGGCGGCGAGATGGCGATATCCGGGTTGCTGCTGCAGGTGATCGCGCGCGCGATCGCTGTCGTGATCGGCGGGCTGCAGCCCCTTGATCCCGATCTTCGCCGCGCGATCGCCGGTGAAGATCATCCGCAGCTGTGACCAGATGAGATAATCGCGACCGACCGTGCCGCCGCGTGCCGCGTCATAGGCGAGCAGCGCGGACAATGCGGCACGGCGGAGCGAACGGAAGACCTGGACGCCTTCCTGCGTCAGCCCCTCCTCCTGTTTGAGCGACGCGTCGGCTACCGATCTGGCGGAGAAATTGTCGCTGACCGCCGCGCCGTCGCCGAGCCTTTCGACATCGACGGCATAGATTTTCCGGGGATCGGGCGCGGGCTTCGCGGCGGCGGCCTTTTTTCTTTCGGGATGGCTCGCTTCGCTCATCGCCTTGCGGGTAGCCCACCACCAGCGCAGGAGCGCTTCGCCGGCTTCGTCGATTTCCAGCGTGGCGACGATATCGCCTTCAGGCAGTTCGATCTTGCCGTCCGCTTCGGCCGGGTGGATCTGAAGGCCCTTGTCGGTTTGTCGATAGTCGTTTGTCGGCGGTTCCTTTGCGAAGCGGATAACGCGACCGGCGCCGGCGCGGGCCCGTTCGCGGATCTCCGAAAGCCTTTCCTCGGCGAGGCGACGAAGCAGGCCTTCGTCGGTCACACGGCCGCGCGCTTCGGCCTCCTCGGCGAACAGGTCGAGTTCGAAGCGGCCGCCCGCGTCGCGATAGGCGGCGTCACCAACGAAGCGCAGCAACCGCGCGAGTTCGGCGTCGCCGATCTTGAGCAGGCGGCGGACGGTTTCGGGGCGGCGATGCCATTCGGGTTCGTTGCGGAAGACTGCCCAGGCCGCGATCTGTGCATCATCGTCTTCGGTGGCGGCGAAGGCTCGTGCGACATCCAGTCCGATTTCCTCGGACTTGAATGCCTCGAGTACCGGCGGCGCGAGCCGCGCCAGGCGAAGATGCTGTTGCGCCCAGCGTTCGGGATGGCCGAAATGGGCGGCGATTTCGGAGACGGGAGCGCCCGCGTCGACCGCACGGCGGATCGCCTCGAATTCCTCGTGCGGGCGCAGGCCGCGGCGGAGGAGGTTTTCGGCGAGCGACAGTTCGTAGAGCGCGCTGTCCGAAAGGTCCGTGACGCGCACGTCCACCGGCCAGTCCGCGGGCAGGGCGCCGCGTTCGATCAGGCGCCTGATCGCGCGATAGCGGCGGCCGCCGGCATGGACGCCCCATTTCATCGCGTTGCCGCGCAGGGGGTGGATGACGAGCGGCTGCAAAAGCCCGTGCTCGATGATGGATTGTTCGAGCGCGTCGGTGGCGTTGGCGTCCTCTTCATTGGTGCGGACGTTGAAGCGGGACAGGCGCAGCTGGTCGATGGTTCGGGTTTCGGAGGTCATAAGAGGTCTCCTTGCGTGGAAGCGATCAAGGGAAGGCGATCGATCGCGGCGATCTGTGCGTCGTTGCCGAACACGCGCGGCATCAGGCCGCGTGCGGTCAGCGTGTCGCCTGCGGCGATCGCGGCGAAGAAATCCTCGAAAACGCGTCGTGAAAGCCGGCCAGGCTCGGGCAGGCGGGGCACTTCAACCGCGTCCCAATATTCGGCGGGCTTTTCCGCCCTGGCTATCACGGCGGCGTCGGGCCGCGGGCGGCGGCCGCGCGGCCAACTGACGCGGCCGCCGAGGCGCGCCACGGCGTTCTCGAGCTCCGTGCGGGTGATGGTGACATCGGTGGTCGTGGTGGTGGCCGTCGTCATTTTATCACCTCATATTCGGCGATGTCGAAGTCGCTGCCGGTGCGGGTCCAGCGGCAGCCGCCGCGACCGTCGGCCGCCCATCCGGGCGGGGACGAGGCGCCGGCATCGGATCGGCCGATCCGCCCGTTGGCGAGCCGCACGCGCACGCGCCTGCCGATCGCTTCCGCCGGGAGATGGCCGGGATTGGGGGTCATGTTTCCATGCCTTCCCAATGGTGACGGGCGGCCCAGCCCAGGCGCAGCGCCATGCGCACCGCCGCCTCGAGCTGGTTCCCGCAGTGGGGATGGGCGCGCACGACGGCGTTGAGGATGGCCGCCTCGGTGCTTGCGGGCGGCATCGATACGTGGTGCTGCAGCGGAGGGAGGATCTGAACTTCAGTCATCGCAGCCCCAGCGCGGCGCAGTAGGTTTCGAGCAGGGCCTCCGCTTCGTCGCGGTGGTGCTTTTCCATTTTGCGGAGGCGGACGACCTGGCGCATCGTCCTGACGTCGAAGCCGGTCGATTTGGCCTCGTTGTAGACATCCTTGATGTCGTCCTGCAGGCCCTTCTTCTCTTCCTCGAGGCGCTCGATACGCTCGATCAACAGCCGCAGCTGGTCGGCGGCGATGGCGTCGCTCATCGTGAAGTCCTTTCGTGTCCGGTGATGACCGCGAGCCCGGGCCCGCCGATCGCGGCGTCGACGATGGCGATCGCGGCGGCGCCGGTGGGGATGCCGGCGACGAACAGCAGGGCGGCCAGCGACGGCGTGCAGCCGCGGCGATCGGCGGGCGAGGGCGGGGTGCATGCGGTGCAGCGGCACCAATGCGGGTGAGTGCGCGGCGCGGGGCGCGGAGCGGCGATGGTAGTCATGCCGCCTGCCTTTCGCCGGAGGCCGGCGCGGCTTCGGGTTCGCCGGGATCGGCGCCGACGCAGGCCGAGCAGAGATCGCGCTCCTGCCAGTGGCAGGGGCCGTCATCGGTCTGGCAGGGATCGTGCCAGCTGCAGGCGCAGACGCGACAGAGCTGGGGGTGGGGCAGCATCGCGGCGGCCGCGGCATCGCTGACGTGCAGATCGAGCAGCTGGGCATAGATTTGCGGGTCAAAGGCGAAGGCGTGCCGCAGCGCGTGGAGGATCGCGTCGGTGACGTGCAGTTCGTCGCGCTCGATCTCGTTGAGCGACCGGACGAGGCGCGCGGTCTGGCCCGGCGCGGCGATGCGCACGGCGACGTCGAGGACGCACAGCCCGGACGCTTCGCGCCGTTTGCGCAAATAGGTGCCGGGCGTCATTGGCGGTTTTGCTTCGGACAGCGTTCCGGCGTTGGGATCGGACATCGCAAGTCTCCTGGTTGCAAAAAGCCGTCTCCGGGCGCGGGGCGCGCCGAAGGGGGAGATTTCGTGGTTGAGGTGCCGAACCGCGCCGTTACGGAGGCTGTCGCGCCTTTGGCGGCGGCAAAGGCGCCGACCGCAATTGCGCGAGCGCGCGCTGGCACGCCTGAGCGAGTTCCTCGGTTTCGCGGATCGCATCGGTGCGGGTGCGCTCGGTGGCACCCGGGACGGTGAAAGCGATCGACGCGGAAACGGCCTCCGATCCTTCCCTGACCAGTTCGATCGCGGAGGCGGGGACGTTGGGTTCGTCGATCCGGCTTTCGAGATCGGCGACGCCGAGCTGGAGCTGATAGCTTTCGAGCAAAGGCGCGCCCCTGCCGCCGAAGCGGCGATAGAGCTGATCGAGCTTGAGCGCGTCGCGCAATTTGATCTGTTCGCGGCGATCGGGATCGCCAAGCTGTCCGACGAAGCGCGCCGATCGGCCTAGCGCGGCGCCCGCGGTTTCATAGCCGCGCGGGAGAAGTGCGACGACGCGCTGGATCGCGGCCTCGAAGGAAAGCGGGGGACGCAGTTTGGTCATGCGACCGCTTCCGACCGGTGCGCCGAGCGAAGCAGACGTACGGTTGCGGCGTGGGTAGAAAAACCGGCGACGGCTCCCGGGAGGAAACCGCCGCCGGCGCGACCCGAGGGAACGGGGCGGCCGAAGAAGATCAGAAGGCCGTCGCCGCTCTCCGGGAAAGGAGGGCAGGGTTCCGGGCGGCGGCCCAGGGCCACCGCCGCCCGGAGGGGTACGCGTAACGGACGGGCAAAAGGGCCACCCGTGGCGCCGGGGGCACCGGAGGCACGACACGGGGTTTCGCCGGCCCGTCGGCGGCGAAAGGGGGGGAGGTGACGAAATGCGATCATGCGACTTCACCGCGCGGATAGAGATCGGGACGCAGATCATGGCGCGAGACGCCCGTTTCGCGTTCGACGGTGAGGACGTGTTCGGCGGGGAGTGGCTTATGATCGCGAAGCCACTCGTGAACCGACGCCTGGCTGCGGCCAATCAAGCGACCGAATGCGGATTGCGATCCGCTCCGGCGAACCGCTTCGGCAAGAGGTGTGTCTATCGTCGATTCGATACCCATGCAGCGAGCTAAAGGCATTTCAATAGATGAGTCAACAGGGAGATTGCGTTTTCACCTATTGGCATTCCGTTAGATAATACTGTGGTGACGCTTGGAGCCCGCCTTCGAGAGCGGCTCGACGCCAGCCATATGAGCCAATCGGAATTGGCGCGCCGGGTCTCGCTCACCCAGGGTACGATCGCTGCTCTATTGAGTGGCCGGTCCAGGTCATCCGCGCATCTGCACAAGATCGCAAAGGCTCTTGGAACCTCACCGGAATATTTGACTGGCGAAACCGATGACCCGTCTTCGGAAGGGCCGGAACCATCACCGCTTGATTCGCAAGCACGCGAGCTGATCGACCATTTTTCGGACATGTCGCCCGCCGATCGGCGGGCGCTGCTGCAGATCGCCAGAAGCATGCGCGGCAAACCGAACGGCGGCGGCCGGGCGCATACGATCCATGCGCCGCGCACCGAATATCGCGCGAGCAACGAGGGGGAGGGGGATGAAGGCGCCGAGGAAGTTCGGCGGCGGGCCTAGTCCGCTCCGACGAATATCCTCCAGATCGCTGTTGCGAGCGGTGCGCGCCGCGAGCGCCAGCCCGCAAGCCCATGCCGCGATCGTCGCGGCGATTCGGGCGGGGCGCACCGCGATCGCGCGGCGGCCGATCGACCGGCGCAGGATGGGATTGGTCGGCGCGCTGCTTTCGGCGTGGATCGCGGCCGACGCCCGGTGGAAGGCCGGTGACAAGGGCGCGCTGGTCGGTTTCACCTATGTCGACGCCGATGGCGTCGTCACGAGACGCAAGCTGCGCGGATGGGCGAGCAAAGGGCCGCTGATCGTCGGCTATTGCGTCGATCGCCAGAAGGTGCGCGCGTTTCGCAAGGATCGAATCAGCGATTGGGTGGAGCTGGAATAAGGGGAGAGCGTCGATGAAGGGTTGGGGCATATTGCTGATGATCGTGGGAGTGCTCGCGGGAGCCGCCGCTTTCTTCCTTGAAACAAGCGTTTCGACATATGCTCCGTCGTCGTCGCTTTACGGCATGCCCAGCGTTGGCGCCGTCAACAATATCGGGCTGATGCAGCGGCAGATGATGCTTTTCGTCGCGGGCGCGGTCATGTGCCTCGCGGGCGCGATCTTCACGGCCGCCGGCGCGCTCCTGGATCATCTTCGTGGCGTCGACAGCTTCACGCCGGGCGAAGACGGTGAGGAAAGGCAGGTGGGGCTGAAGCTTGGCGTGATCATCGCCATAGGGATCGCGGTGATCATCGCCACCCAGATGCTCAGCTAGGCAGGGGTATCGCCCGGGGTACGACCGCCGTACCGTCACCCGCGAAACCGCCCAAATCCGCGCCGCCCGTCTCCCTGCGGCGGAGGGTTCCTCCGCCGCACCGGCCCGGGCGATGACTGGCAAATCCGCGATTTTCCCGCTATGTTCCGGCGCAGGGAGGGTTTTTCCCGCGTGAACATGTCGCCGCTACGCATTTCACCCGAGATGTCGAGCCGAAAATTTCAGCTGCTCGGCTGGATCAAGGGCTATTTCGCCGAGCATGGCGTTAGCCCGGCGACGCGGGAAATGGCCGCGGCGATCGGCGTCAGCACCACGCGCGTGCGCGCCTTGCTTCGACGGCTCGAAGCCGAAGGCCTGATTATTCGACTGAAGGGCGTGGAGCGCGGCATTCGCCTGCCCGAAATGGCGGACGAATTGAGTGATGCCGAGATCGCGATCGCGCTGGTCGCGCGCGGATGGAAGGTGAACCCTGCCACGCGATCGGCGACCGGGGCGTTCCCGGATCGGAACCTGCCGCAGCTGCCGCCGCTGGTCCATATCCCCGATATCGAAGCGGGGAATGGGGATGACGGAAAGCCGGATTGAGCGGAAGGTGATGCGCGGCATCGAGGCGCGCTATCATCGGCAGGCATTGGCCGAGCGGCGGGAAGCGCAGGCGGAACATCGCGCACGGACGGCGCCGGCGCCGAGCGACGCGGGCTGGAATTCGGACCCGGCGCCGCGCCGGCGCAAATCCAAGGCGGCGATCGCGCTCGAGCACATACATGCCGAGAAGGCGGCGAATAATCGCAGTCGCTGGTCCTGTCGTCATCTGGAACTTGCTCGGGAAGAGCGCGCGCTTCGTAAGGAAAACGCCGCCGAGCAGGAACGATGGCGGCACAAGCACACCGGCACGCCGCAGACGCACGAGCATGCGAGCCGCGTCAATCAGGGCGCGCTTTCGCGGCTTTATCACAACGGGACGATCGACGCCGACCAGCTGGCGGCCGCGGTGGAAATCGCGGGCGTGGCCGAGCGGATCGGCGCCGATGTGCATGTGCGCACGGCCAGCCTCGAGACGCGCGTCGATCGGACGCCCGTGGGCGACGGGAGCTTTTTCGAGGCGCTGGGCGCGGTGCGGCGCGAGGTCGCCTATGGCGCATGGCGCAAGAGGCTGGGCGCGGACGCGGCGGCGGTGCTCGACATGATCGTCGGCGATGCGGCGGGATACAGCGTGGTTGCCCGGCGGCATAGCATGCATGCGCGGCGGGCGAAGCGGCTGTTGATCGATGCGCTCGATGCGTGGCCGGCGGCGATGCGGTCCGCGTGCCGTGACGTCGACGAGGCGACGCTTGCTGCCGCGCAGGCGGGGCTGGGCTAGAAAATTGGCTATTTGGATTTGGCTGTGGAATCCGCTTCGATCACGACCCCAAAATATTGGCGAACAGACTGGCTCTCCAACAATGCTCGCAGCAAGACCGAGGCGGGGCCGGAGATTTTACGGTCGCCGGACTCCCATTTGCGCACCGTGCGGCCGCTCTGCACCTCCAGCAGCCGCGCAAGGCCCTCGGCACTAAGGCCGAAAGCGTCGCGCGCAGCACGTATTTCGGGGCCGGTCATGCCGCGCCCTCAATCCAAGCCCAGGCCGCGCAGCGCTCTAAATCGCCCAGCCAGGCCATCGCGCCGTGATCATCGTCGGATGGCGGCAGCAGCAGCGCGGCGCACCACGGCGCATCAGGCTCGGCAAGCTCTGGGCCATCCAGCTGCAGTCGGTGACGCATTGCGATCAACTGACCCCAGAGCGCCCTTGCCGGGCGAGCCGCCACGCCCATCGACATGATCGGTGCGGCAGCGCGGGAAACAGTGCATAGCGCCGCCCGGCGCGACCCGAACGGCTCGACATGGAGGCGATATCGATCGACCGGCATGGCGATGTCGCCGCCCGCCTCGATCGCGTCGGCCAGCAGGTCCCGCGTGTGCGCGAGCGCGGAGGGATTGACCTCGCTGCGATACGATCGGCGTAGGTGCCCTGTGTTGAGGGTAAGGTGATTGAGATAGGTCACTGACTATATCCAACAGGTGCGCGCTGCGGAGGCGAGATCGCGGAACGCTTCAATCCGCGCGTGCCGTGTCGGCACAAACCATAGATCGCGATCGTACATCTGGCCGATGCTTGCGCCGAGTGCCCGCGCATCCCGCCGCTGAGTAGCCCAGACCCGATAGCGCACATCGTGCGGGTGTGGCCGCCCGGCAAACACCGCCAGCACGCGGCCATGCTGTTTGAGCGATACCTCAAACGGCACCCAATCGGACTTATTGCGATAGCGCATATCGCGCAGCATGGCTTCGCGCTCGTGCACCAGCTCGGGCAGCACCTGTTTAAGCGCGCGCCAGTGTTCCACGCGCAATTCCCACGGTTCTGTTCCATCGGGGCGTGCGCCCGGCCCGCCGAGGCGCGGGCGGCGCACTGCGCCCAGGCGCTTTAGGATCGCGTTGCCGCGGGGGGTGTCGGCGCGCACCTTGAATACATCCTCGCCATAGACCTTGGTGATCCAGAGCCATGTGCCGTGTTGATCGACGCCCGCTGACCAATCCTCAAAAAGCGCGGCGTCGCGCTCGACATCTTGAGTGTGCGGCGGAGCGATCATGCGATGGCCTCACGCTCAAGGTCATCGATGGTCCGTGAGGCGAGCGCGGCATCGACGAGATGACGATACCGATCGACAAGCGTATTACGCTCGATTTGGAGGGTGTCGATCGCCTGCCGCAACTGGCCGGCAAAATCATCCTCGACGGCGCCACCATCGACAAACCAACCGCTATCATCGGTCGCGCGCGGCAGCTTATCGAGGTGTCGCACCAAGGTATTGGTAAGCGCGTCGATCTCCCTGCTGAGCTGCGCAATCCGCTGGCCATCAGTGATTTGATCGCGATCGTTCGATCCTGCCGCAAAGGCGAGCGCGGTGCCGAGGTCGAGCCCGCCGGGCTTAGTCGCCAAGATCAGGGCCAGCGTACCGGCCGTCATGCCCTCTGCCTGGTCGTCGCGGTGCCATGTGCTATTGGTGTAGGTGTCGACGAGGATATTATTGTTGATGATTGCGTAGGTCATTGTCGTATCTCCTGCGCCCCGCTCCGGCGGCGTCCCCGTGTCGGCGTTGATTGCCGATACACTTTATCTAGGCCCAATGGGCCTATCGTGTCAACACGAAATCAGCCGAAAAATCCAAATCTCCAGAAAATAAATTGAGGGGGTTCCCGGATTGGAACCTCCCCAAACGGCCATAAAAGGGCCAAATCCGACCCCGCGACAATTGCGTCCGCAGCCCGTCTCTTCCCCCTGGAGGCGGGCTTTTTCGTACCCGGCACCCCTCCGGAGACGCTTCATGGCCCAGCTGCATTCCGACACCCTGGCCGAGCTCCAGCGCGCGAGCGGTGATCTCGACCAAGTGATCGGTGAAATGCAGCTGGGCACCCGATCGCAGGCGCATGTCGAGACACTCGAGGAACAGGTGCAGGCCATCGCGACGCGGATGGTTCAGGCCGTTCGCGGGCGCAATGCGCGGCCGAGCGCGGCGCCGATCCGGCATCGCGACGGCAAGGCCTGGTTCTGACAATCGGAGAATCGGCATGAGTGGTTTCGTCCGCACGATCGAGAAGCGGATCATGAAGCGCGCCGGCATGCATCGCCGCGACGTGCCGCTGCAGATCGGCGACGGATTGCCGCCGGTGGTGCTGCCGCTGATCTTCGACCAATCGGGCGAATGCTACGGCCTTCGCTGGCCGCGCCGCATTCCCGCGCAGTTTTCCGGGCGGGCATCGGCGTGATCGACGCCGGCGCGCTGGGCGCTGCGATCGCGGCGACGGATGGCGAGACGATCGCCGTTCGCCGCGAGCAGCTCGAGGCGATGCAGCGCGAGCTGATGCTGGGCAACGCCGCGCGCAACGAGCTTGCCGCGCTGGAGTGGGCAGGCTTGAGGCCCGGCAAGCGGGCCGATCGGCGAGAAACCCGATGACCGAAATCCCGCACCCCGCCGCGATCGACGTCGGCGGCGAGCTTTATCTGCGCGACGCCAAGGGCAGTCTCGTTCCGCTGGCTTCGGTGAAGCCGGTCGACTTGCTGATGGACGATACCGTCCGCTCCATCATTGACAAGGCGCGCGAAGTTTCCGGCGTCGTGCGCGAATTCAAGGCCGACGCCTTTGCCGATGTCGGGTCGCTGCAGGCGCTGATCGCGCAGCAATATGGCGCCGCGCTGGGCGGCAAGAAGGGCAATATCACGCTGACGTCGTTCGACGGGTGTCGCAAGGTGCAGGTACAGGTCGCCGACCTGATCGAGTTCGGGCCCGAGCTGCAGTCGGCGAAATCGCTGATCGACGAGTGTCTCGCCGAATGGTCGGCCGATAGCCGCGTCGAGTTGCGCAGCCTCGTCAACCGCGTATTTCAGGTCGACAAGGAAGGGCAGATCAACCGCGCCGAGCTGTTCATGCTGCTCCGCGTGGAGATCGCCGACGCGCGCTGGAAGAAGGCGATGGAAGCGATCCGCGATTCGATCCGGGTGATCGGTTCGCGCACGTACATCCGCTTCTATGAGCGGGACGATCCGGACGCGGCCTGGCGTTCGATCGCGATCGATCTGGCGGCCGCCTGAACCATGATTGACGCCGACGCCAAGCTTCACCGGGCGCTGATGCGCTCGGCCGAGCGGGCGGGGTTTGGTTTCGAGGTGGTGGCGTCGGGCTGCAGGGCGTGGCGATCGGCGACCTTTGAAGGCGCGCGACACGAGCTGACGGTGGCGAGCCATAGTCCTGATGCGATGCGGCAATGGCTGCACGAGCTGCCCGAAGCCGATATGCGCGTCGCGGGGCATCTCATTGCCGACATCGGCGCTGTTTTCGTGAATGAGCGAGCGCAGGATGGGCGTTCGGTGGCGCGGATTGAAGCGCTGACGGTGGCCGAATGACTACGGCCGAGCGCGAGAATATGGTGCGCGAACTGGCGGCGCTGTCCAAGCGGCTCAGCCTGCTATCGTTCGAAGTGCAGCGGGGGATCACGCGTGATCGCGTGGCGCGGGCGGATGCGATTGCGCATGAAGTGAAGGCAGCGGTGCGTGTCTAACAAGCCGGGCGATCGCCTGCGCGGCCGTGCCGGGCAACGCGCGCGTAAGCGTCGGCTGCAGCGCACGAAAGGTCTGTGCGAGATGTGCCTCGCTCAAGGCCGGACGGAACCGGCTGTCGAAGTCGACCACATCAAGCCGCTGGCGTTGGGAGGCCTCGATGTCGACGAAAACACGCGCAACCTATGTGAGCCCCATCATCGGGCTGTCACCGCTGAGCAGTTCGCGTTTGACGTTGCCGCCGGCGGGCGTGGTGTCGACGTGGCTGGTCGACCGACCGGGCCGGATCACCCCTGGAGCGCAGCGAATCGAGGTGGAGACCCCGGGGGTGGGTCAAAACTTCAGCGAAGCTCGGCCCGGACACCGGTTCGGCCCTCCGTGCACACTGAGAGCGGTTTCAAAGTAAAAAGTTCGGGATGATGGCTGCGCGGAAAGTAGCGAAAAAGGGGGATTTCGGGAAGGGAATTGTGGAGCCGAATTGGTCGGTTCTGCTGTCGGACACGAACGAACGCAAAGCCGCTAAGGCGCATTGGAATTGCGTGACGGCAGAAATGGCCGATCGCGAGATCCTTTCGCCTTCGAACGGGCACGCGATCCAGCGGCTCGTGATCGCCTATCTCGTTTATGACCGCTGCGCGCGGCAAGTGGCGATCGACGGGCTGATTACCGAGCCGAACCCAGAAAATCCCAAGGCGATCGCGCGGCTGTCGATCCATTACAAGGCGCAGTGCGAGGCCGAGAAGACCGTCGAGCGTCTCGAGGCGCAGCTCGGGCTGTCGCCGGGGCGTCGGAGCCGGGTCGGCAAGGTAGCGAAGAAACGGGAGCGCAGCGCCGGTGCCGATGCGTTCCTCGGACCGAGGGCGTAAGTCGGCCCCGAAGACCGATCCGACGACGGCATGGGCGGAAGCGGCGGTTCGGGGCGACTTCGTCGTCGGCGACATCGTCCGCCACGCCGCGGAGCGCCATCTCCGCGACCTGAAGGACGCGCAGGCGCGGGGATATTATTGGCGGCCGGAGCTGGCGCAGCGCGCGCTGGACTTCTTTCCGTCGCTGTTCACGATCACGGACGGCCCCGCCGCGGGCAGGCCGTTCCACCTGTTGCCCTACCAGACGTTCTGCGTCGGATCACTGATGGGCTGGGTCAACGCCGACGGGCGCTGGCGCTTCCGATCGGCATTCGTCGAGACCGGCAAGGGGCAGGCTAAGTCGCCGATGATGGCCGGGCTCGGCCTGTACGCGATGGGCTGGTGCGGGTTTCCGCGCGCGCAGGTCTATTCGATCGCGGCGGACAAGCGAACGGCGTTCGTGCTGTTCAAGGACGCGGTGGCGATGTGTCGCGCCCAGGTGCCGGGGTATGACGAAGAGGAGACGCTCGAGGAACTCGGCCACGTCGTCATCCGGGGCGAGGGCGACAATGCGTGGAAGATCGAACATCCCGACACGCAATCCTTCTTCCTGCCGCTCGCCGGCGGCGAACAGCAATCGGGTCCGCGGCCGCGCATGGTGCTGGCCGACGAAATCCACGAATTCGACAGCGACGGCCAGATAGAGACCTGGCGCCGCGCGATCACCAAGATCGCGGGATCGGCGATGATGGTGCTGGGGACCAATACGCCGGCGACGTCGCAGCATGTCGGTACGTCCTATTCGGACACGGCGATCGCGATCGCCGAAGGCAAGGTCAAGGACGACACCGCCTTCTCCTTTGTGGCGCGCACCGACAAGAAAGACCGCGAAACGGTCTTCGACAACGAGGAATGCTGGGGCAAGTCGCTGCCGGCGCTCGGGATCACCTATCCCGTCGAGAACATTCGCGAGGAAGTACAGACCGCGAAGACGCGGCTGTCGACGGCGAGCTCGGTCAAGCGGCTCTATTTCGGCATCCCGACCGGCGCGGCCGACTTCTGGATCGCCGAGGACAAATGGGCGGCGATACTCGCGCCGATCGACGACGAGACTATCGCGGCGCTCAAGGGCTGCCCGTGCTGGCTGACGCTCGACCTGTCGAAGAAGAACGACCTGACGGCGCTCACCGCGACCTGGAAGGATGCGGACGGCATCCTGTGGCAAAAGACCTGGTACTGGGCCGCCGAAGAGGGAATGGAAGACCGGGCGAAGGCGGACAAGGCGCCTTATCCCGACTGGGTGAAGATGGGGCTGCTCACCGCGGTTCCCGGCACGACGATCGACAAGACCTTCATCGCGGCGCGGGTCGCGAAGCTCTGCGCAGAGCATGACGTCCAGGAGCTGGCGTTCGACCCGGCGCAGATCGCCGATTTCGAGACCGCCTGCGAGACGATCGGGTTTCCCGCCTGGCGCTTCAAGGGCCCGAAGGAGCCGCAGGGGCAGGGCCTCAAGATGGTGGTCCACGCGCAGGGCAAGCGCGTGATGTTCGAGGACCGGCAATATTGCATGCCGCGCTCGATCGAGCGGTTCGAGGACCGCATTCTCGAACAGCGGATCGTGATCGACGATTCGGCGGTCACCTACAGCTGCGCGGCGAATGCGGCGCTGGACAATGACGGGGCGGGCAACCGCTGTTTCGACAAGAAGCGCTCGCGCGGGCGCATCGACGGGATCGTGACCTGCGCGATGGGAGCGGGGGCGGCGGACAATGCGCCGCTCTCTACTGCCTCGGTGTACGAAAAGCGCGGCATTCGCCGCCTGTGATTGCGGAGATAGCCGGATGACGAATCGCGATCGTTGGATAGTCGTAAAACGCGCCGCCGCGCGCGTTGCCGGCACCTTCGATCGGCGCGACATGATGATCATCGCCGGAATTGGAGCGCTGGCGCACGGCGCGGGCATGGCATGGGAACCGGCGGGGTGGATCGTGCCGGGCGCGATCGTCACGGCGCTCGCCATGTTCGGCGGCCGAAACGCGGGCTGATATGGGTTTCTTTCCGCGCACCGGCTCAACGGCCGCGAGCGCCCCTCGCGCCGCTACGCAGTCCGCAGGCGGCGGGACCCTGATCGTCAGCCCCGAGCAGCTCGAGGAGGCGCTGCGCAGTGGCAATATCTCGGCGGCCGGCGAAGCGGTCACGCCGGAACGGGCACTGCGCGTAGCGGCGGTCTATGGCTGTGTGCGACTTCGCTGCACCGGGCCGGCGACATTGCCGCTCGACATCAAACGGCGCGTCGACGAACGCACGCGCGCCGATGCGTCGGACCATTTCGCATACCGCCTGTTTCGGCGGCGCCCCAACCAATGGCAGAAGCCGCACCAGTTCAAGCGCATGATGCAGGCGCATGTGCTGCTACGGGGTAACGCCTATGCGCTGAAGGTGCCGGGTGTTCGCGGGACGCAGGCGCTTATCCCGCTGCATCCGGGGCGGGTGCAGACCAAGCAGCTCGACGATCTGTCGATCGTCCACGACTGGACGCGCAAGGACGGCAAGAAGATACGGCTGCGCCAGGAAGAGGTATTTCACCTGTTCGGGCTGACGCTCGACGGAATCACCGGCGTGACGCCGATCACCTATGCCCGCGAGACGATCGGCACGTCGCTGGCGATGGGGCAATATGCCGGAAAGGTTCTCGGTCGTGGCGCTCGGGTCAGCGGCTCATTGCAGACCGATAACCAACTCAGCGAAACGGCATATGATCGCCTGAAGGAATCGACTGAGGAATTCCGCGCCGGCGGTGATCGCGAAGGCGACTTCATGATCCTTGAGGAGGGGCTGAAGTACGAGAGGATTTCGCTTTCGCTCGCCGATCTCGAATGGATCGACGCGCAGAAGCTATCCTGGGCGGAAATCGCCATGTTCTACGGCGTGCCGCCGCACATGCTGGGCATGACGGAGAAGTCGACGAGCTGGGGCACCGGCATCGAAGAGCAGCGGCAGGGGTTTCTCGACTTCACCGCCGAAGACGACTTCACGATGTGGGAAGAGGGAATCAACGCGGATCTGATCGCGGAGCCCGATGTCTATGCCCGCTTCAACCGACGGGCCTTCGTGCGCGGCAACATCAAGGCGCGCTGGGCGGCCTATGTCAACGCGCTTCAGTGGGGCGTCTACAGCCCGAACAAGGTGCTCGAGTTGGAAGACGAGAACCCGCGCGAGGGCGGCGACATTTTCTATCCGCCGCCGAATACGGCCGGCGACGCGAGCGCACAAAGCAAGGATGATGACGATGAAGACGACGCAGCGGCGAATCGTCAACGCTAAGGCGCGCCCCGGCGCTTTGCCGATGCCGGCGATGCGCGACGTTTCCGCGCTCACCAAATCGTCGGTACTCGACCGGTGGAGCGAAGATGCGGCGGGCATTCGCGCGGTCGCCGCCGGAGACAACGTCATCACCATGTTCGACATGATCGGCGAGGACTTCTGGACCGGTGGCGGCATCACCGCCAAGCGCGTCTCGGCGCAGCTACGCGCGATCGGCGATCGGCCGGTCGAAGTGCAGATCAACAGCTTCGGCGGCGACATGTTCGAAGGCATCGCGATCTACAATGTGCTGCGCGAGCATCCGCAGGAAATCACAGTCAAGGTGATGGGCATGGCCGCGTCGGCCGCATCGATCATCGCCATGGCGGGCGACCGTATCGAGATCGGCGCCGCTTCGTTCATCATGATCCACAATTGCTGGGTGCTGGCGATCGGAAACCGGCACGACATGGCCGAGACGGCTGAATGGCTGGCGCCGTTCGATACGGCGATGCGCGACGTCTATGCCGCGCGAACCAGTCAGTCCGCCGATGCGATCGCGGGCTGGATGGACGCCGAAACCTTCATGTCCGGAAGCCAGGCGATCGAGCGCGGATTCGCCGATGCGCTGTTGCCGGCGGACCAGGTCACCGACGATCCCGAAGCGAAGGCGAGCGATCGCAAGGTCAACGATCTGCGCGCGATGGAGCTGCAGCTCGTCGCCGCGGGATGCACGCGCACCGAAGCGCGCGCGAAGATCAACCGCATCAAGGGTGAAGGCACGCCGGGCGCTGCCGATCCCGACACCCCCACGCCGGGCGCTGGGGATCCGCAACTGGCCGGCGCGCTTGCCGTCCTCCTCAGCACAATCCGCTCATAGGGAGCAAATCCGATGAAGAATCATTCCCGCGCCGCGCTGCTCGCGGCCGGCGCCGCTGTCGTGCGCACGCCGCGTGCCGTCTGTGCGACGCCGCGTGCCGATGCGACCGATCCGAAGGAAATCGTCGCGCAGATCCAGCAGGCGTTCGCCGCCTTCAAGGAAACCAACGAAAGCGAGCTCAAGAGCAAGGTCGACGACACCCTGTTCGGCGAGAAGATGGGCGAGATCAACACCAGCATCACCGATCTGACGGCCGCGCTGGAAAAGGCGCAGGCCGATATCGCCGCGGGCAAGGTCGGCGGCGCCGGCGACGACATCTCGGCCGAGGCGCGCGAACATGCCGGCGTGTACAACAGCTGGTTTCGCAAGGGCACCGAACCGGAAAGCATGCGCGACCTCGAGGTCAAGGCCGGGCTGACGACCCAGTCCGACCCCGATGGCGGCTATCTCGTACCCGAACAGATGGAAGACACCATCGACCGTGTGCTCGGCACCGTTTCGGCGATCCGCAGCATTTCGCGCGTGGTGTCGGTGTCCGCTTCGGAATACAAGAAGCTGGTCAATATGGGCGGCGCGGGCGCCGGCTGGGTCGACGAGAAGGACGAACGCCCGGAAACCGCAACGCCGATCCTGCGCCAGATCACGATCAACAGCGGCGAGCTTTACGCCAACCCGGCGGCGACGCAGACGATGCTCGACGATGCGCGGTTCGATATCGCGCAGTGGCTGGCGGACGAAGTCTCGATCGAATTCGCCGAAGCCGAAGGCGCGGCGTTCGTCAACGGCAACGGCAACAAGAAGCCCCGCGGCTTCCTGCAGTACGATACCGTCGCGAACGACAGCTATGCCTGGGGCAAGCTCGGCTTCGTGAAGACCGGCGCGGCCGCCGCTTTCGCCACCGAAGACCCGACCGACGCGCTGCTCGATCTCTATTATGCGCTGCGCTCCGGCTATCGCAATGGCGCGACGTTCGTCACGTCGGACGCGGTGATGGGCACGATCCGCAAGTTCAAGGACGGGCAGGGCAACTATATCTGGGCGCCGCCGACGGGTGTCGACATGCCGGCTACCATCCTCGGCAAACCCGTGGTCACCGACGACAATATGCCGGCGCTCGGCGCGGGGAACTTCCCGGTCGCGTTCGGCAATTTCCAGCGCGGCTATCTGATCACCGACCGGTTCGGCGTCCGCACGCTGCGCGACCCCTATACGAACAAGCCGTTCGTACACTTTTACTCGACCAAGCGCGTCGGCGGCGGTGTCTCCAACTTCGAGGCGATCAAGCTGCTCAAGTGCAGCACCTAGGCCGGGGCGCAACTCCGACCGGATAACCTGGCGGCAGGTGTTCGCCTGCCGCCCACCATCTTCATATCGAGGAATTCACGATGAGGGACATGCATTCCGGCATGCTTGCCGTCTCGGCGATCGGCGCGGCGGCGCTCTCGGCCGACAACACGCCCGCGGCGATCGACCTGCAGGGCTATAACGCAGCCGAAATCCTGCTGGCGATCGGCATCGGCGGCATCACGTTCAGCGGCACGAATAAAATCGAATTCGTGCTGACGCACAGCGACGACGACACGACCTATACCGCGGTCGACGCCGAAGACATGCTCGGCCTCGAGACGGTCGGCGAGGGGGGCATCATCAAGGCCCTGACATCGGCGCATGCAGCTGCGGATGTCTATCGCTTCGGCTATGTCGGCGGGAAGCGCTATCTCAAGCTCCTCGCCGATTTCAGCGGCACGCACGGCAGCGGAACGCCGATCGCGGCGGTCGTACTCAAGGGACGCGGTTATAATCAGCCTGAGGTCGATCAGGCCTGACGGGTGAGCGTCGGCGCCGTCGTGCGTCGGCGTACCTGACGGAGCGCCCTGCATGTCCGGTTTCATCAGCCTCGACAACGCCAAATTCCAGTTGCGACTGGAAGCGGACGATACGAGCCAGGACGTCTATCTCGCCGATCTGATAGCGACCGCCGGGAAGCGCATCGAGAAAAAGACGGGGTTCGTCTGCCCGCAACGCATCGACGAAGCGTTCGTGTTCGATGGGTTCGAAAAGGAGCTGCGGCTCCCGCTTCGGCCTGTCGATCCGGACAGCATCGCGATCGCCTATATCGACAGCTCGGGAGAGACCTCGTCTTTCGCCGACTTCCGCGTGTTCGTCCGCAACGGGTACACGCGGATCGCGCCTGCGTTCGGGAAGTGCTGGCCGGCAACCTGGTGCGCGCCGGCGGTCGTGACTGTCACCGCCGACGTCGGCTTCGTGGACGAGGACGACGCAGCGATTCCGGACGATCTGAAGCACGCGGCGCGGCTGATGCTCGGAAGCTGGTACGAAAACCGCGAGGAGGCGGTATTCGGATCGGCGCGATCCTTACCCGATGGCGCCGCGGCGCTGCTCGAGGACGAGCGTTCGAGGCGCGTGTGAGCCGAACGAGGATCCGCTCCGGCAAGCTCGATCGGCGTATTCGCATCGAGCGGGACGGGGCGCCTGTGCATGACGGGTATCGGCAGACGCCCGGCGCGCCCGTGGTGCTGGCGGCGCGGTGGGCGGAATATCTGCCGGGCTCCGGTTCGGAACCGTTCGAGGATGCGGCGAAGCAGGCGGAGGTCGACGCGGTGTTTCGCATCCGCTGGGACGCGGCGCTCGATCCGAACCGGACGGGCGAACCGCCGGGGATCAATCCGCGCGATCGCGTGCGGTTTCCGGCGACCGAGGACGGGCATCTCTACGGCATCGTGCGCGCGGTCGAGATCGGGCGGCGCGAGGGCATCGAAATCGCGGTTTCGGGCCGCGCCGATCTGATTTCGGAAAATTGAGGAGACGAGAATGACGCTTAAGGCGACGCTAAAGAGCAGCTGGCGTGTAAAAGAGACCGGCAGTCCCGACCAGGGCACGTCGGCGCATGCCTATGACGAGACCGCGACGCTGCGGCTTTCGGAGGGCACCGGCGCCGGGCAGGCGAATACCGAAATCGCGAAGGTCGGCACGATCGCCGCGTCGGGAACGCTCAATCTCGACCTGGCGGGCGGTGTCGAGGACGGGTTCGGCAATACGGTGACCTTCACCGCGGTGAAGGCGCTCCGCATTCGCGCCGATGCCGGCAACACTAATAATCTGGTCGTCGGCGGCGCGGTTTCGAATCCCTGGACCGGGCCGTTCGCGGACTCGAGCGACAAGATCGCGATCCCGCCGGGCGGCATGCTCGAGCTGCGCAATCCGGGCGCGGCGGGCTGGGCGGTGACCGCCGATACCGGCGATATCCTGCTGCTCGCCAATTCGGGCGCCGGAACCGGCGTCGGTTATCGCGTCGAGATCATCGGCGAGGGCTGATATGGCGAATGACACGGTGCGCGTTCACGGCTTCGCCGAGCTGGACCGGGCCCTGGACGTCGTGGGACAGACGCTGTTTCCGATGACGGTCGCCAGGGCGCTGAAAGCGGGCGCGCAGGTCATCGTCGACGAGGAAAAGCGTCTGGTTCCGAAAAGAACCGGGCAGCTCCGCGACAGCATCGTCGCCGATATGGAACCGACCAACAGCCCCGAATGGAAGCATGGCGCGTTCGAGGTCGACGGGATGACGATCTATATCGGCCCGACGCTGCACAAGGGCTGGTACGGCTATATGGTTGAGATGGGGCTCGGCAAAGGCGGCCCGCATCCGTTCGTCAGGCCGGCGGTGGACAACAAGGGCAAGGAAGCGATCGGCGTGGTCGCTTCCGAGCTTGGCGCAACGCTCGTGCGCGTTCTGAAGACCGTCTAGCCGTGAGCTTCGAAACCGCCGTATCCGCCCGGTTTCTGGCGGATGCGGACATGACGGCCGCGATCGGCGGGCGCGTCAACTGGCAGGTCCGCGCGCAGGGCAATCCGCTGCCCGACATCACGCTCGATATCGTCAGCGATGCGCGGCCGCAGCATTTCAAGGGGTTCGAACGGGTCCGGCCCACGCGCGTGCAGGTGACGGTGCGCGCGGCCGATCCGGCGAGCGCGGTGCGGCTGCGCGACCTGGCGATCGAAATATTGGTGCCGCCGGCGATCGCCGACGGCGTGAAATTCCAGCGCGCGCAGGACGTGCAGGTCCGCACCGGCTTCGAGCCCGGGCCGACCGAGGACGCCTTCGGCCAAATCCTCGACCTCATCCTCATTCACAACGGCTAACCTCCAAAGGAGCAGCATCACATGGACGCGAACGGCAACAGCGAAGCCCGTATCGCCTGGGGCAACGAGTTCTGGCTCGAGGATACGCCCGGCGGCACGCTCACCGAACTGGGCGAAGTGACCGGCATCCCGACCGATTCGGACGAAGCCGAAGAAGTCGACGTCACGCATTTCAAGTCGCCCGAGCGGCGCCGCGAGACCAAGGCCGGGCTTTCGACGCCGAGCAGCGGGGATCTGATGATCAACTATCTGCCGGGCAGCCCGACCGAGGCGATCCTGCGCCAGGCCGCAGCCGATCGCCTGGTGCGCGCCTATCGCGAGATCATTCCCGACGAAGCCGGCGATGCCGACTGGCAGGTCGACGGCTATCTGTGGGTGAAGTCGCGCGGCCGCCCGCTCGAGGTCGGCGGCGTGATGCGGCAGACCATCAGCGTCAAGTTCACCGGCTCGCGCAGCGAACAGGCGGCGTCGTAAGCCATGAAGGGCGAAATCGTATTCGACGCGCTGGGCAAGCGCTGGACGCTGTTTCTCGGTAATGCCGCGCAATGCGCGCTCGAGGAGCATTTCGACAAGGGCTATTTCGCGATCGTCGCCGACGCGGTGCCGCTCGAGGCGATGGGCGCGGATATGTCGCCTGAGGCATTGAGCGACCCCCTGGCGATGATCAAACTCGCCCGCCAGTTGCGGCAAAGCGCTCTCCGCGAGATCGCGTGGTTCGGAATGAACCCGCAACACCCGGAGCTGGAGGGGCCGCTGGATATTAGCCCCATCATCGACGATGTCGGGCAGGGCGCGTTCGGCGAGTTGCTCGGCCGCGCGATCGCGGCGACGCAGGACGGCGGCGGGGAGGGTGGCGACAAGGCCGCCCCGGGAAAGCCCAAGCCGCGCCGGAAGCCCGCGACCCGCGCGCGAAAACCGACTGGGACGGCCTAGTCGAGCAATGGTGCTGGCTCGGCCTTTCCCCCACCGAATTCTGGTCGGGGACGCAGGCGATGTTCGGCGCGGCGACGCGCGGACGCCTGGCGGCCGCCAAATATGACCGCGAACTGGCGATGTCCGGTGCGTGGTGGACCGAATATTTCGCGCGGCAGGACCCGCTGAAACCGCTGCAGGACTATCTGCGCAAACGCGAACCGGCCAAGCCGCAAAGCCCGGCGGAACGCATCTCGCAATATCAAGCGATGAAGGCCAACGGCATCGACGTGACGATCACGCGCGTGCCGCGAAAGCGCTAGACGCAGTCGCGGATATGGTCGCGGGCGGGCTTGTGCATCATCAGCATCTTGCGCACCTCGATGCGGTTGGGTTCGCCGTAGAGGATCGAGACGGCAAAGCCACCGACCATGATGTCGCGGCGATCGGGGCCGTTGATGACCGTGGGGTGGCCATAGGCACTGAGGCTGAGCGCAATGCACTGTTCGAGCGCGTCGGGCGTTTTTTCGCTGGTGAGCTGCATGACGGGATCGTTGCGAAGTATGTCTTTCGCCGAACAACCAGCGAGCAACACCAGTACAGCGCAAATAGCGAATCGTCGCATCACTTCCCCCTGTGCTTGGGAGGAACTTGGCTATTTCCCAGCCTCGGAGTCCAGCCCCTTTCGCACGAGGCGGCGGATCGCCTCGGCGCGCGACGGCAAATCCGGCTGAAGACGGCGCCATTCATCCAGCGTTTCGATGAAGGCTTTGTCGCACCTGATCTGGACGAGCTGATCTAGATTACCTGCCATTTGCAGGTTGTGCCGTAATCATTCTTGCATTGCAATAATACGTGTATTACAAAGTGCGAGCCGTGAGGGTGTTGGAGCACCCATCACGGCCCTAACTCGAACAACGGGAGGCAAGTCCCATGGCCCAAGCTGACACGGCCTATAGCGCATTCGACCACGCGAACGACACGCATTTCAGCATCGCCGAATTCGAACTCTACAAGCTGCGCCAGATCGCGCTGGCGCTCGATACGCTGGGCGACATGGCCGACGCGACGCATCATCAGGAAAGCGTCGAGCTTTCGGATCAGGGCGTCGCGGCGGTGCTGCGTACGGTCGGCTATGCGCTGGAAGGCGTGATCGCGACGGGCGAGCTGGTGTTTCCGCGCCGGGGATCGGCATGAACGCGGCGGCGCCGATCGCGGTCGCGCTTGACGACATGCAGCAGCTCGAACTCGACCAGTTGCTGACGGCGATGCAATATTGCGCGCGGGCATGGGCGAATGCGCGGGAAGAGGATGCCGACGCGCCGATGCTGGCGGAAACCATCGCGATGATGGCGGTTTTCGCCGAGCGGCTGGACAGCATATTGTGCGAGCGAGTGACGCTCGACACGGCACGAGCCGACTGAAACGCGCCGCAACGGCGGCATGGTGACAATATAAGGGCGTCCGGGAAACCGGGCGCCCTTTCGCTTCGGGAGACACGGGATGCAGGCATTGCTCGCATCGCTGGTGGTCTCGCTGGGCGTGAAGGACGGCGGCTACAAATCGGGCATGGCGGCGGCGCGCGCCGAAGCGAAGAAGACCGGGCAGGATTTCGAAAAGGCCGCCGATGTGATGGGCGGCGCGATGACGAACGCCGCCGGGACGATCCGGAGCGCGGCGAACGACATCAACGGCGTGTTCGGCAGGCTGCAGGACGCGGTGGAAGGCGTCGCGCGCGGCTTCGCCGATATGGGCAAGCGAATGACGATCGGCATCAGCGCGCCGCTGGGCGTGGTGGCGGGGCTTTCGATCAAGGCGGCGAGCGACGCGAAGGAACTCCAGTCCGCCTATGAACAGACGTTCGGCGCGCTTTCGGGCGTGATGACGCGCTGGGCCGAGGAAAGCGGCGACGCGCTCGGCCGATCGACGCAGGCGATGCAGCAGGGGGCGATGGCGTTCGGCCAATTGTTCAACGCGGCGGCGCCGACGCGGGCGGCGGCGGCGGCGATGTCGCAGCAGTTCACCGAGCTGGCGCAGGACGCGGCGAGCTTCTTCAACACCGATTTCGATACGGCGTTCGGCAAAATCCGGTCGGGGCTGACCGGCGAGGCCCAGCCGCTGCGCGATTTCGGCGTGTTCCTGAGCGAAGCGGCGGTGCAGGCCAAGGCCGTCGAGATGGGGCTGGTGAAGAGCGGCGAGAAGGTCAACGAATACGGGAAGATCATGGCGCGGGCGGCGCTGATCACCGAAGGGCTGTCGGCCGCCAGCGGGGACATCGTCCGGACGCAGGACAGCTTCGCCAACCGCGTGCGCAAGGTGAACGAGCGGCTCGCCGAGCTGTCGGTGGAAATCGGCGAGCGATTGCTGCCCATCGCCGAAAAGGCGGTCGGCGTCTTCGACGGCATGCTGAAGTCGGTGCAGGCGCTGCCGAAATGGGTGAAGGACCTGGCGTTCAATCTGGCCGCCGTCGCGGCGGCGACGGGGCCGGTGCTGGCGGCGCTTTCGCCGCTGGTGCTGATGATCCTGCCGCTGTTTCTGGCGCGGCTCAATCCGATCTTCCTCGCGATCAGCCTGTTGGCGAACCCGGTCGGGACGCTGGTGGTGCTGCTCGGCCGACTGGCGCTGTCGTGGACCGTATTGGGCCGGGCGATCGCCGCCGTCATTCCGTGGCTGCTCCGGTTCCTGGGGCCGGTCGGCATCGCGATATCGGTGCTGACGATCCTGATTTCGCTGCTGACGCGCACTTCGGACGCGACCCGGGCGCTGGAACAGGCGCAGCGCGACGGCGAAGCGGCGCAGGATCAGGCGATCGACCATATGAACCAGCTCGCCACGGCGACCGGGAAGGCGCGCGTAGCGCTGCAAAAGCTGATCGAGGAGAAGAAGCGCGATCAGCTTATCTCCCTGCGAGAGGCGGAGGGAAAGCTCTACGCATATGGCGAAGAAGTGCGCCGCCTCCGCGCGCAACGCCTCGACCAGAGCAACAGCAATCAGCGACGGCTTTCCAGAAGCGCGGCATCGCGAAATTCGGGCGTCGATTCCCAAATTCGCGGCCTCCAGCAGCAGATGAAGGTCGAGCTCGCGAACATCGAGGCGGCAAACAGGGTTCTCGCGATTTACAACCGCCCGCCGGAGACCGGGGAGCGCGACTACACGGTCCCGAATACATCAACGACCAGCACCGCCGGAGGCGGTAGCGATCCGGCGCGCGATGCCGAGCAGGATCTGGCGCGCTATCTCGACGAGCTCGAAGACCTGCGCGTCCGCGAACTCGAGGCGCTGGCGGACCTTACGGGCGGCATCGATGCCGAATATCGCGCGCGCAGTGCGCGGCTCGATGCCGAGCGCGCCGCCTATGTCCGGTCGCTCGCGCTCGATGAGGGGCTCAACGATGCGCAGCGCGCCGAACTGCTCGCGGCCAAGGACCGCGAGCTCTTCATGCAGCGGACGATCGTCGAACAGGACCGCAACGCCGCGCTGGCTCGCGAGAACAACGCGCTGTTCGCCGCTCAGAACGACGCGCAACAGGATGCGCTGCGCGCCCAGATCGATCTGGCCGAAACCGCGAAGGACCGCCGCCGGCTCGAACTGCAGCTGCTCGGCCTGCAGAAGCGCCAGGAGGGGGCGCAGCTCGATCTGATCATGGCGACGGAAGCGACCAGCTCCGCCGCCTGGGAAAACGCCCGACAAGCCAAGCTCTCGCTCGACCAGCGCTACGCGGTAAAGGCCGATCAGATCCATCGTCAGAACATGACGCCGATGGAGGCCTATCTCGACAGCCTGGAGATGTCGGCGGCGGAAGTCGGCGAGGCGATCGAGAATTCGGCGGTGTCGGGGCTGCAGCGAATGAATGACGCGCTGCGCGAATCGATCACGTCGTTCCTGAAGCTGAAGGGCGCGGCGGGCGCGTTCGTGAACACCGTGCTCGACGGCATCCTTCAGATCGCGATCCAGCAGCAGATCATCAAGCCGATCGCCAATGCGCTGTTCGGCGGCGGTGGCGGCGGCGGCGGCGGACTTTTCGGATATCTTGGCGGCTTGCTCGGCGGCAGTGGCGGCGGGGGCGGCGCGTTCGGGGCGCTGGGCGGCATGTTCGGCGGCGCCGGCGAGTCGCTTGGGGTTGCCGGCTTCGGCGGACACCGTCGCGGCGGCGGCCGCGTGACGCCGGGGAGCTGGTATATGGTCGGCGAGGGCGGCCCCGAGCCGTTCATACCCGACGTGCCCGGCACGATCATTCCGAACGGCGCCGGCGGACGGCGCGGCGACACGACGAACAACTATTTCAGCGGCAATCTGTTGACGCCGGAATTCTGGGCCCAGATCCAGGCAATGGACCAGGCGGCGGCCGAAGGCGCCGTCGTGCGGACCGAATCGCGCGCGACCCGGCGCCAGCAGCGGGCGATTCGTTGAATGGCGGCGTTCAACCCGGTCGACCTGACCGCGATCAAATGCCGCGAGGCGACCGGCACGCTGCAGGATTTCGGATCGCTGCAGGAGCCCGAACATGGCGGGCCGAGCTTCAAGATCGACCGTCTCGGAGGTGGCTTCGCCATCGCCTTGACGATCCCCTATGAGCATATCGAGCCCGATGGACGCCGATGGATCGCCCGCCTGCAGACGGCACGGCGGCTTGGCGCGCGTGTCGAATATCCGCAGCTCGACCTCAATGTCGGCGCGCCGGGAAATCCGACCGTGGACGGTTCTGCCGCCGGCGGAACGACGTTGCCGGTCACGGGAGCGACGCCGCGCTACGCGGTGCGGGAGGGTCAGGCGCTCAATGTCGTCAAGGGCGGGCGCTCCTATCTCTATTTCGCCGCCGCTCAGACGATCCTCGACGGGTCGGGAGAAGGCGACATCCTGCTCACCACGCCGCTGCGCACACAGCTTGCCGGCGGCGAGGGGATCAATCTCGGGAAGCCGATCCTGGAAGGCTGGCTCCAGGGCGACAATTTCAGCTGGACGCTTGAACTGATCCGGATGGTGGGCCTCAACTTCACGCTGAAGGAACGTGCATGACGGCACTGCATCCGGCGTTCGACGCCGAGCTCGCCGGCGATCGCGCGACGATATTCGGCGCGCTGCGCATCGCACTGCCCGCCGCCACGTTGCGCTTGCTCGACGGTTCGGCGGAGATCGATATCGATGGCGAAACCTATGCCGGCGAGGACGCGGTGCTCGGAAGCTGGGATTCGATCGAGGAATTCGAAGACGGTACGGGCGACGAAGCGCCGGGGATAACGGTGAAGTTGCTTCCCGCGAGCGACAGCGCGGCGGCGACGCTGGCCGATCCGGCAGTGCAGGGATCGCCGGTGATGATCGGCATCGCGGCTCGCGACGATGCCACCGGACTGGTGATCGGCGAACCCGAATGGTTCCTGTCCGCAGAGATCGACGTTCCGGTGCACATCGCCGGACGCGAGCCGCGCGTCGAATATGACTGCGTCGGAGGAATGGAAAGCCTGTTCTTCAACGACGAGGGTATTCGCCTGGCGCAAAGCTTCCACGAACAGGTCTGGCCCGGCGAGCTCGGTCATTCGCATGCCACGGGCGTGACGGAAAACGTGTATTGGGGCCTCGAACAATGAAGACGATGGTCGACCGCCGCGATGCGACGCGGCGAACGATGGATCGCTTCCTCGGACGGCCGCATGCACTGGGGTCCGCCGATTGCGGGAAAATGGGTATTTTCCAGCTCCGGCAGATGGGAAAGCGGCCGCGGATCGGGGCTGGTGGAACCTGGAAGAGCCGGCTCGGCGCGGTCCGCTTCATGAACGCGCATGGCGGCAGCATGGCCGCTTGTCTCGACGGGTGGGGCTTGCCGCGCATTCTGCCCGCCGAGGCGCTGATCGGCGATCTGATCGAAATGCCGGGAGAAGCGCCGTTCGGGGCGATGGTGGTCTATCTGGGCAATCAAAGCGCGCTGGGCTGGCACGAAGAGGCCGAGGGATGCGCGGTGCTCCGCGTCCGGCACCCGCTTCGCGCCTGGAGGCTGTGACGCAATGGGGAAGGTGCTTAGGATCGCGGGGACGGTCGTGGCGATCGCCGCGGCGATTCCCTCGGGCGGCACATCGCTTCTGGCGGCGGGCCTGGGAATCAGCGCGACGGCGGCGTCGGCGATCGCGCTCGGCCTCAATTTCGTTTCCGCGCTGACCGCGAGCGCTCCGAGCGCGAGCATCGGCGGGGCGCAGACGCAGTGGTCGGCCGACCCTGATGCCCCCGCGCCGATCGCGTTCGGACGGACGCTGGTCGGCGGCGAAATCCGCTACCGCAAGGGTCACGGCAAGGCGAACAAATACGAGACGCGTGTCACGATCCAGTCGGCTTGCGGGCCGATCCACAGTTTCGAGAAGGTCTATGCCGACAAGGCGGCCGTCACCTTTTCGGGGCAGACGGCCTCGACGGGGAAGCTGCACAATCGCTTCTGGGAAGTCCGGCAGCTCGGCGCCTGCCCGGAGGCGTCCGCGCTGGTCAACCAGATCGGATATCCGCCGGCATGGACGAGCGCGCACAAGCTCTCGGGCTATGCCGCCTCGATCGACACCTTCCTGTTCGACGGGAAGGGCGACGATACATTCACGCAGATCCCGCAATTCGCCTGGTTGTTGAAGGGCGTCAAACTCTACAAGCCGCGGCTCGATGCCAGCATGCCGGGCGGATCTGGCGGGCACAGCGTTGCCAACGAAGCAACGCGCGAATGGGGCGAGAACCCGTGGGACGGCGCCGTCACCTGGGCGCTGGGCTGGCATCAGGGCGCGAACAACATCCGCGTCGGCGGTGTCGGCATGCCGGTGGCCTCGATCGACATGCCGGCATTCATGGACGCCGCCAACGTCGCCGAAGCGAACGGGTGGAAATTCGGCGGACAGGTGACGACAGCCGACAGCAAATGGGACGTGCTCAAGGCAATCTGTCAGGCGGGCGGTGGCGAACCGATCAGAAGCGGCGCGCTGCTCTCGTGCATCGTCAATACGCCGCGCATTCCGATTGCGACGATCACGCGCGCCGACGTGATCGGCGAGGTTTCGATCCGCACCGCGCAAACGCGGCGGGAGCGCCCGAACGGGATGATCCCGCGCTACCGCTCGGAAGATCATTTCTGGGAAGTCGTCCCGGCGAGCGTTGTCCGGAACGTGACATATCTTGCCGAGGACGGCGCGGCACGCACGCGGGAGCTTCCACTCCCGCTGGTCCAATGCACGGCCGGCGAGGATCCGACGCAGGCCGCCCAACTGACCGCATATGCGGTCGCCAACGCGCGCGAAGCAGGTCCGATCGTCATTCCGCTCAAGCTTCGCTGGTTCGGCTTCAAGACTGGGGACTGTTTGACGATAGACAGCGGCTATTCCGAGATGGGGTGGCTTGCCGGAAAGAATGTGGTCGTCCTCAGGCGGCAGCTCGACCCGGCAACGGGCGGCGTGACGCTGACGGTACGCACCGAAACCGACAGCAAACACCCCTGGGCCCTCGGACAGACGGGTGTCGCGGCGCCCACCACCGGAGTGCCCGAGCTTCCCGATCCGACGGCGCCGGAACCGGGCGAATGGTCGCTGCTGGGAACCGGGATCGCCGGCGACGGAAGTGCCATTCCTGCGCTCAAATTCTTCGGAGCGGTGGATGGCGGTGTCGCAAGAACGATCATCTTCGAATATTTTCAAGGCGACGAGCCGCCTTCCGATCCCGATAACTGGGTGCCGGCGGCGCAGCTGGGCGGCGCCACCACCAGCTTCACCCTGACCAGTGTCGGCGCCGGGCTCAGCTATATGGGCGCGGTCCGCTACGTCTATGAAACCGGTACGAGCGATCGCCTGGTGCTTGGCCCGGTAGTCACCGGCACCGATGCGAACGTTCTGCAGGCACTGATCGTCGACAGCTGGACCACCGGGCTCTCGCTGTCGGCCACCGATGCCGGGACCGACGCGACCATCACGGTGAGCGCGCATCAGCGCAGCTATCTCGATCGCGGACCGATCGACGTCGATGCCGGCAGCGTATCGGGCCTTGCCTATGAGACGCAATATTTCATCTGCTACGACGACGCGGCGCGGGCGGGCGGGTCGGTCTCCTATCTGGCGGTCACCGACATCGCGGATGCCGGCCCTACCAGCGCCCATCCGGGCCGGCATTATGTCGGCTCCGTCAGCACCCCCGCCAGCGGCGGCGATCCCATTGACGGCGGCGGCGGCCCGCCGCCGTGGAAAACCGACCCGGCCCTCTAGGAAAATTCAGACATGGCGATCAATCCCGCCGTACAGCCCATCAGGGCGGTACGAACGCAAACGTGCATCCGGAACTTCTTTTTCGTCGGCCGCGATCTCACTGCGGACATGATCGCTTTCTATTTTTTGCAGAACTGGGACAATGACGCTGCCAACCCGCAATTCGGCGGTGCGATCACAGTCACGCCGAACGGCAACGGCAGTGTCGTTACCAAGGGCACGCCGACAATCGAAGGCGGCGTGACGACGACGCCGGTAACGCTTCGGATTTCCGAATCGGACATGGCGTCCGTGCCCGCTGCGAAAGAAGCCGGTGAAGACCTGGCCTGGAAATGGTATTGCGTCATCACGCCGAGCGGGGGCGACACGCAGCGATATGTCGAGGGCCCGTTCGTCATTGGCGGATCGCTTGCCGGGCCAGGCTCGGAAACCGCGTCGACTGTGACGATCGTCGACGAGACTATCACTGTCGAGATCGACGGCGCCGCTGAACTGGGGCCGATGCTGGCGTCCACGCTCGGCGCCAAGAAGGCGGCGGAGGACGCAGCCACGCTGGCCGGAAGATATGCCAATGCCGATACCGACGAGGATATTCCGGGCGCCTCGGCGGGTGAGCGCGGCGCGAAATTCTATCGCGACAGAACGCAGGCCATTTTTGCCTCGGGCGCCGGGTCTCTGCCCTATGGCGAAACCAATGTTGGAGCGGCGCTCGACAAGCTGCTCTATGTCGGCCCGGCGATCACGGCGCTTTCGGTGGCGCCGGCAACGGCCGAAGTCGGGCAGTCGGTGGACCCAACGATCAGCTATACCGTGACCGGGCCTGTGACGGCGCAGACGCTCAACGGCGATGCGGTTTCGACGGGCAGCGGATCGACCGGAGATACCGGCGTCACGGCGGACAAGAGCTACACGCTCGCGGTGACCGATGGCGATGCGCCTGCCGGAACCGACAACGGCGACAGCGCAGCGGCCAGCATCACCTTTCTGAATCGTCGCTATTGGGGCGCGTCGGACAGCGCGACGCTGGACAGCGCGGGCGTGGTGGGGCTGGCCTCATCCGAGCTGAGCAATGCGCGGGTCAAGGCGCTGAGCGTCGATGGCGGGGCCGATCCGGGCAAGTACATCTTTTTCGCCTATCCCGCCGCGCTGGGCGATCCGGCATCGTACAAGATTTTCGGTTTCGACGAAGAGCCGATCAAGACGACCGTGAGCGTCACGACCGCCGCCGGCGCGACACTCGATTACATCGTGCTGCGCTCCCCCGAAAAGCTGACCGGCACTGTTCCCGTGGAGATTGGATAAATGGCGCGTGTCCCCAGCAAGCTGGTGCCCGGCGGTGCGTTCAAGGTGGTTGGCGCGGATGACGTCGCGGAATCCGACACCCGCAAATTCCAGCAGGTCGGCGCGGTGTATGATGCCGAACTGTCCGGCGCTACCGGGCGCGAAACCACAGCCGAAGGCGTCGACATCGCCATTTACAGGCCCGACCGGGTCGAAATGCCGCAGCCGGTGCAGCTATCGGGTGGCCGCTGGCGCGGCCCCGGTGTGATCGATCGCCCGGGCGCGGTATATGATGCCGACCTGCTCGGCCTGCCCGAGCCGGTGTTGATCGACAGCGCGGGGCGGATGCAGGATCCTGCGCCCGAACGGCGCGGGCAGCGTTTCGATGCCGAGCTGGCCGGCGTGCTCAATCCTGTTCTCGATGATCGCGGCCGCATGCAGGCGGCCGAAGTCTGGCAGGAGGACGGGCCGGTTTCCGCGATCACGATCATTGCCGACAGCTTTGGCGAGGATGCCAGCGGGCTGGGCATCGAACTGCCCGCGCGGCTGCCCGGGATGCTTGCCTACAAGAACGCGATCGGAGGGCAGCGCATCGGCCAACTGGCGATGCGGCTTGCCCTGAAGCCGGTTACGGGCGTGTTCGCCGGCGACCAGGTGGCGGGCAGCGGCGCAACCGCCGTGACCGGGCTCTACATCCTCGACGGTGCCGCGAACCGCACGATCGCGGCGATGACCTATTCGACCGACGGCACACCGATCCTCGGTCGGCTTTCCTTCACCGGCGGCGCCGCAACCTATGCGTTCACGCCCGCGCATGCGGGCACGACCTGGGATGTGCCGAACCCGGCGGTGATCGAGCCGCTGACCGGCGTTTGCGGCACGCCGCTGCATTATCTGCGCCGGACGGTCGGCGTGATTATCGGCGGGCGCAACGACGTCGGCAAAACCGGCGCCGCGACGAATGGCGGCGCCTATGATTTCGCACAGGTGATGGACGATGCGCGCGCGCTTGCCGGCTTTTTCGACGGCGGTCGGTCGGTCATCATCGGGGTGGCAAACGGAGTTGTCGACAAGGCAGAGGCGGATGGCGGCAGCGCGGGCATCGATGCGGCGGGCAGCGAGACGCGACTGCGCCAGGTGGCGCAGATCAACGCCGGTCTGCGCGCGGGCCTGTATGATCGACTGATCGACACGATGGGCCTTGCCGAAGCCTTCGGCGCGACGGCGGCCTATGCGCCGCAGTCGACCGCATTCCAGGTGATCGTTCCCGACTGGACGATCGACGGCGACGGCCTTCACCCCGGCCCGGCGATCGGTGCCGCGGCCAATCCGCTTTCCGGCAAACCGATGCTCGCGGACGCGGGTGCGGCGCTTCTCTTTGCAAAAGGATATTTCTGATGGCTTTCGGAACCCCTGCTTATCCGACGATCCGCGATGGCGTGACCTATTCCGGCGCGCCGTTCAGTCCCGACCCGATCGCGCGGAAGATTTCGGGCGTCGCTGGGTCGTTCGACTTCAAGAGCTTTTTGACGCGCGGCGATCGGGAGAACGGTGCGCTGGCGCTCAATGATACGCTTGCGGACATTTGCGGCGGTGCAGACGCGATCGTCACCAACGCTACCAGCTTGTCGCTGAGCGACGATGGTCTGGTGATCGGCAGCGACGGGCTCAACCGCTATGTGCAGTTTCCCGACTCGTGGAAGTGCCCGGAGGACGAAACCGGGTGGCTGATGCAGATCGTGTTCAAGCACGATGCGGGGCACAGCTACGGCAATTCGAAGACGATCAGTATCGCCGGATGGGGGTATCAGCTCGGCGCGGAAATGCAGACGTCGATCCAGTTCTTGACGTCAGCCAGCGGAGTTCTGCAATCGTTTCGCGGATACACCGATGGGGGCAATGTCGAGTTCCCGAATACGCTCGCTCTGACCGACGGGAAATTCCACCTGCTTTCGGTGGGCGCGAAGATCGTCGGCGGGCAGATCACGCGATATTTCGGGGTAGATCGCGCCATCGTCACGGCGCCGCCGGCGGCGTTTGACGGCACGGTCAATCAGCCGGTCAACGCAGGAGCGCCCGGGTACGTCCTTGGCGGCCTGGCCGGATTCTCGGGCGCGGCAGTCGGTACTGTCCGGCATGCGCGAATGTGGCGCGAATCGCTGGTCGATAACGGTGCCGATTATGACATCGTCGACCTGATCCACCTTAGCCACACCGAGCTGACCGCAGCGGGTCGGCTGGCGTGACCGAAGCGCGCGGCATCGGCAATATGACAGAAGGCAAAGTGACGCGCGTCGAATGGGGCGTGATCGCGTCGCTGCTCGTCTCCGCCCTGACGCTCGCCTTCACCTTCGGCATTCTTTACGGCAACGTTCAGCGCAATGAACAGCGGATAGAGACCGTCGAAAGCAAGGTCGATGAAATGACTCTGCGGCTTGGCTCGATCGACGCCAATGTCGATTTTCTGGCGCAGCTTGCGCGGGAAGAACGGGCGCGCCGCGACGCCGGTCGCTGATTTTTCGAATCGAAGGAGAACCCTATGCTCCAAGCATTTTGGGGCCGCGTTCGCGCGTGCCTTGTCGACGACTGGCGTCAGGCATGGCGATGGTGGTCGATCCGTCTGGGCGCGGCAAGCGGTCTGTCGTTCCTGCTTTCGACGGCGGAGCCATTGCTTTCCGCGTGGAGCCTGTTGCCGCCGGAAAGCCGCGGCCTTTTGCCCGAGACGTTCCGGTGGATCGCTCTCGCGCTCGCCGGGTTCGCTTTCGTTGCCCGCATCCTCAAGCAGAAGGAAAAGGATGATGTCTGATTCCGAGCCAACCGATGGATCGCGCCGGCGCACCGGCGGCGCCGCCATCGTGACAGCAGCCGCCGCGGCGATCATCGCGGCGCTCTTTCACGTTGAAGGAGGATATGTCGATCACCCCGACGATCCGGGCGGAGCAACGAACCACGGCATAACCGAACGGGTCGCGCGCGACCACGGATATGACGGACCTATGGCGGCGCTGCCGAAGGAAACCGCACAGGAAATCTATTTCGACGACTATATCGCCGCGCCGGGTTTCGATCGACTGCTCGAGATTTCTGTTCCCGTCGCCGAGGAAGCGATCGACAGCGGCGTGAATGCCGGACCCGCGATGCCGTCGCGATGGTTCCAAATCGCACTGAACAGCCTGAACCGGCAGGAACGCGATTTTCGCGACATTCGCGTGGACGGCCGTATCGGCCCGGCAAGCCTGGCGGCATATGCGGCGCTCGAGCGCGTGCGAGGCAAGGCAACCGCATGTCGACTGGTCGGGCGGCTGATGGACGCCCAACAGGCGGGCCATTATCTTTCGCTCGCTTCGGGCAACAGCCGGTTCGAGAGCTTCATGCCGGGCTGGATCGACGCACGAATCGGCAATGTTGATTTCGAACGGTGCTACCGATGAAGCTCGCTGACCTGGTGCCGCGCGCGGTCGCCGCGATCGCCGCATTGCTCGCCGTCGGTTTTCTGATCTGGTGGCTGTTCGTCCGGCCGTACTCGGCCGAACAGGCGGCGGTCGGCGCGAAGGTGGATGCGAGCGTGTCCGCGCGCACCGCGGATGCTGCCGGCGTCGCGCTGGATACACGCGTCGAGGTTTCGACCGAACATGCCGAGTCCGATGCAATCACCGAGGAGAATGACCGTGCGATCCATCAGGCCAACGGCGCTGAGTTGCCGATCGGTGGCGACGTTGACGATGCTGGCCGCCGCGCTCTGTGCCTGCGGGCCGCGTACCAATATTCAGCTTGGTGCGTTGCCCTGTCCGGAGCTGCTCCGCGCGACCGGGCTTCTCGAGGAGACGCCGGGAGCAACGCCGCCGTCGAATGACAGTTCGGGTGAGTGGGTGGCGTTTGGCGACCGCCAGACCGGCCAGCTCGACAAGGCCAATGCCGACAAACGCGGCGCCGACCGGTTTCTGACCGAGTGCGAGCGGCTGCAGGCGGCGGCCGAGGCCGAGGCGCGGCGGAAGACGCGGTTTCTCGGAATATTCTAGGCGTTGGTGTTGATCGGTGGCGCCTGATGCACCGTCATGTTCGCCGACATCAGTTTATGCGCGATCGTCGCGCCGAAGGCGTCCTCCGCGACCTCGCGTTCGTCGAGCTGTCTCGAAAGCAGCGCCTGGCGCACGGTGCGCGGCACGGCCTTGACCGCCAGCGCGATATGAAATGCCAGTTCTTCCTCGCTGAATATCTGCGGTTCGCGCATCGGGCTCGCTCCGTTCGGCATTTACATCGGTCGACCACTGCAAATCCAACATTGCAAGCCGGATGGGGTATCGCCTGGGGTATCGGTCAAGATCGATGCGCCGCATGGCCGCGGTTTTCTGCCCGTTTGCGATCATAGCGGCGGAGGGATTGTCCGCCGCACGCGCCTGAAGCGCCAGATCCAGCAGTAAGGAAATGAGCAATGCTCACCACCGCCGCGGTAAAGGCCGCGCGGCCGCGTTCGCGTGCCTACAAGATCTATGACGAGCGCGGGCTCTATCTCTATGTTGCGCCGACCGGTCTCAAATCCTTTCGGCTTCGCTACCGATTCGACGATCGCGAAAAGCTGATGACGATCGGCAGCTGGCCGGATATCGCGCTCGAGCAAGCGCGCGATCTGGCCGACGCGGCACGGCGCCTGGTCGAACATGGGGCGAACCCCATGGTGCAGGCTCGCCGATCGGCGGCCGCGCGGACGTTCGAAGCGGCCGCGCGCGAATGGCATGCGCATCAGCTGCCGCGGTGGAGCGAGCGGCATGCCGATGATGTGATCACCAGCCTCGAGCGCGACGTGTTTCCCGAAATCGGCAGCCGCTCGCTCGCGTCGATCGACGCGCCGGCGGTGCTCAAGGTGCTACGCCGTGTCGAAGCCCGCGGCCATCTGGAGACGGCGCGTCGCCTGCGGCAGCGGATTTCGGCGGTCTTCGCGCTGGCGATCTCGGAAGGCGCAGCCTCGGCCGATCCGGCGGCGATCGTCGGCCGCGCCATGCATGCGCCCGAAGCGCGAGGCCGGCAGCCGGCATTGCTCAACCTTGACCAATGTCGCGCGCTGCTGGTCGACTGCGATCGCGCCGGCGGCAGCTTCGACATCAAAGCCGCGTCGCGGTTCCTGGCGCTCACGGCGGTTCGCCTTGGTGCGCTGCGCGGCGCCCGGTGGGATGAATTCGAGGGGCTCGACGGCGCGGATGCGCTCTGGCGTGTGCCCGCGGCGCGTATGAAGCTGCGGCGCGCCAATAAGGCCGATTCCCAATTCGACCATATCGTTCCACTCGCGCCCGCCGCGGTCGCCATCCTCAACGATTTGCCGGGCGATCGGAAAGGCCTCGTCTTTCGCGGACGCAGCGGCAGGATCGGGGAGGGCGCGATCGGGGCGCTTTATGCGCGGGCGGGCTATCGCGGCCGCCATGTGCCGCATGGCTGGCGGGCCAGTTTCTCGACGATTCTCAACGAGCGGTTTCCGAAGGATCGAGACGCGATCGATCTGTCGCTGGCGCATGCGCCGTCGAACAAGGTCGAGGCGGCGTATAACCGCTCTGTGCAGATCGCGCGTCGCCGGCGATTGTTCGATGCCTGGGCCTCGATGCTGCTCGACGGCGCAACCTGAAACACCGTTCGCGAGGATTGGCACGATTTCCGCTTGCTCCCCTCGGGAGCCCACGGGGCGGCGTAAGCCGCCCCGTCCGACAGTGCGCCTTGCGCTGTCGTTTGGTCTGTTCGCTTCGGTGCGGCGGGGACGGGGGGACTAAAAGCGCGTGCCGGAGGCACTCCTTTCATGGTCTATCTCATAGACCCCCGGTTTCATCGTTTCCGGAAGATTCGCGCTCCTGCTTCTCGCGCGCGTCGACCGCGGCGGCGAGGCTCCGCAGCGTTTCGCCGAGAAAGGCGTCGCCGGTCCAGGTCACGTCATGGCGCTCGACCTGCGTCATCTCCGCCAGCATCAGCTCGAAGGCCGCGTTTTCGCGAGCGCGGCGGTCGCGTTCACATTCGGGCGTGGGCGCCTTGCCGAGCAGGCGAGAAAGCCAGTTCTTCATCGCCGGCGGGCAAAGCAGGGCATAGGCGTTGCTTGCCTGGCGGACGAGTGGGCCTCCGGGCTGCGGATCCTCGATCGGTTCGCTGCGGCGCGTCCAGCTCAGAAAGCGGTGTTCGCGCAGACGTTTCAGGGCCGCGTGTACGGCGGCATAGGAGTGGCCGATCGCCTCGGCGATGGTGCGGATCGCCGGTTCCAGTCTGCCGGTCGAATAATCGACGGTCTGATAGAGATATTCGAGCACCGCGATTCCTATTTCGCCGAGCTTTCCGTTGCGCGTGCCGGGTTCGACCTGTTGCCGTTCCGCGCGCGTCCGGCGCTCGAAACTGCGCGCCGCCTTGAGCATTGCCGCCGTCCACCGTTTGCCGCCGCGCTTCGTGCCGCCGTTTATCGGCCGCCAGATGCGCTCCTCGATCTGCCCGACATAATAGCTGTTGCGCCAGACCGGTTGCCCCGATCGAGGGCTATCGCCCCGAGCGAAGCGCGCGCGGCTCTCCCTGCCGGGCGTCGACCCGGTAAGCAGCGAGGAAAAGGCGCCGATCGGCCGGGCGCCGTGCGGTGTCGATGATGCGCGCCCCGTCATGCCCGGTTCTCCCGGGCAATGCTCAGCGATTGCCGAGCAATATTGCGGTAGGCGGCAGCCCTTCCATCAGCATGTCCCCCCAGGCCTGCGCCAGCTGGCGCCTGCGCGGCATATAGGCCGCGCGATTGTAGGCCGCCTCGACGCCATCTGGAACATGAGCGAGCATCAGATCGATAATTGCGCGATCGCGTTCGCGGTCTTCCACCGCGGCGCGTTCGTTCATGATCGTCGAAAAGGTCGCGCGCCATCCGTGCGGGACATGCCGATCGCGCAGTCCGGCATCGAGATATACCGCGCTGATCGTCGAATCGCTGAGTGGTTTCTTCGGATCGCGTGACGAGGGGAAGAGAAAGACAGCGTTCGGGCCCGCGATACGGAGCGCGCCGCGGACCAGCTCGGCCGACCAGGTCGACAGCGGAACGACGAACTCGTAACCGGCGTCCGCCTTGCGCTCGCGCGAAAGCTTCATCTTCGCGGCGGGAATGCGCCAGACCGGTTCCGGCCCGTCCAGCCCCTCGAATTCGCTCGGCGCAGCATTGCGAAGGGGCCCCGACCGGACGGCGGTCAATGCCATAAGGCGCGAAGCGAGTTTGGTCTGTCGCGCCGCCGACTGCATTTCGACTGCCCGCAGGACCTCGCGCGCGTCCTCGATCGTCCGTACCGCGGGCCAGAGCCGTTTCGGAACCGGCTTGAGCGCCTTGGCGATCACATGCGCTGGGTCGTCCTCGCATCGCCCCGTCGAAATTCCGTGAACGAACACGTCGGAGGTATGCTGGCGCACGCGATGCGCCATTTCGATCGCGCCGGAACTTTCCACCTTGCGGATCGCCTGCAGCACCATCGCCGCCGTGACCTGGGCGATCGGAACCGAACCGATCGCCGGGAAGACGTGGTTCTCCAGCCGGTCGAGGATTTGCCTCGCATAACGGGCATTCCAGCCCGATTTGTATGTCGCGTGCCACTCCTCGGCGATCGCGCGGAATGTGGTCTCGGCCGAGAGTGCGGCTTGCGCGCGCGTCTGCTTTCTCGCGATCGATGGATCGATGCCGTCGCGGATCTGCTTTCGCGCCCGATCGCGCAGCTCGCGTGCTTCCTGCAACGTCACTTCCGGATACAGCCCGAAGGTGAGGCGCTTCTCGCGCTTCGCAATGCGATATTTCATCCGCCAGGACTTCGCGCCGGCGGGGGTGACATAGAGGTACAACCCGCCCGCATCGCCTAACTTGTACGGCTTCTCGCGCGGCTTGGCCGACCGACATTCCCGATCGGTCAGCATCCGGTGCCCCCAACGGAATCAGTGCGTGCCCCGATAATGCCCCCAATGAGCGCTGGATTGGCTTGGACCGGTCGCGACTGCATCGGACCAAACTGCTCAGGATTTCAGCGGGTTTGCAAGCTTTTTTGGTCCGCTTTGAGCCGGTTTGGACTGGCTCATGGCTCCCCGGGCCTGATTCGAACAGGCGACCGATCGATTAACAGTCGATTGCTCTACCGCTGAGCTACCGGGGAATGCCGTGGATGGCGACGGCGCTGGCTCCCTGAGTTGGATTCGAACCAACGGCCGCTCGATTAACAGTCGAGAGCTCTACCGCTGAGCTATCAGGGAACAGCGCCGTAGGCGGGGTCCAATAAGAGCGGTTCGCACGCGATGCAAGCCCTTCGATCGGACCGGCGGTTCAGGCGATGAATTGCTCCATCGTGATACGCTCGTCGAGCGCGTGCTCGGGATCGAACAACAAGGTGAGATTGCGCACCTGATCGATCGCCACGTCGACGCGCGCGACGTCGCGCACTTCGCGCTGGTCGGCGACGGCGCTTACCGGGCGTTTGGCAGGTTCCAGAACCTTCATACCGATCCGCATCCGTTCGGGAAGCAGCGCGCCGCGCCAGCGCCGGGGGCGGAAGGGACTGATCGGCGTGAGCGCCAGCAGCCCCGAAGCGAGCGGCAGGATCGGACCGTGCGCCGAAAGATTGTACGCCGTCGATCCGGCGGGCGTCGCCACCAGCAGACCGTCGCACACCAGCTCGGGCAGGACGACCCGATCATTGATCGTCACTTCGATCTTGGCGGTCTGGCGCGTTTCACGCAGCAGCGAGACTTCGTTGATCGCGGGCAGCACGAACTGCTCGTTGTCGATCGTCACCGCCGTCATGGTCAGCGGGGAGACGCGGAAGGGGCGCGCGCGCTGCAGCCGGTCGAGCAGGCCTTCCTGCCGCCATTCGTTCATCAGGAAGCCGACCGTGCCCAGGTTCATGCCGAACACCGGCACGATCCGCCGCCGCTCCAGCATCGCGTGCAGCGTCTGCAGCATGAAGCCGTCACCGCCCAGCGCGACGATCATGTCGGCTTCTTCCAGCGGAACCCAGTCATGCGCCTCGTGCAGCTCGGCGGCGGCCATCTGCGCCGATTTGACGGGGGAGGCGACGAGCGCGCAGGCCTTGTTCATCCGCCGGTGACGCTCATATGGCGCGAAACGGCCGGGGCCGCGCCGCGTTCGACGCTGAAATCATGGCGTGCGGGCTTTACCAGCAGCGCGCGGTCGAGCGCTTCGTCGACTGCGTCCAGCCCGCCTTCGCGGATAGCCTGCTTCAAATCGACATGCTCCTCATGGCCGAGACAGAGATAGAGCTTTCCCTCGGTGGTCAGCCGTACGCGATTGCAGCCGTCGCAGAAATTGGCGGTGAGCGGTGAGATGAGCCCGAGCCGCGTTCCGGTGCCCGCGACGCGCCAGTAGCGCGCCGGGCCGCCGCTGCGATGATCGTCCCGCTCCAGATCGAATTGCCCCTGCAACGCGTCCATGACGGCGGTCAGCGGCAGGAAATGGTCGGCGCGATCGGCCTCCACGGCGCCCAGCGGCATCGTTTCGATCAGTGTCAGGTCAAGGTTCTGCTCGACGCACCAGCGCAGCATCGACGCGATCTCGCGGTCGTTCAGCCCCTTCAGCGCGACCATGTTGATCTTCACGCGCAGTCCCGCTTCCTGCGCGGCGGCGATGCCGTCGATCACCGGTGCGACATCGCCCAGCCGGGTGATGTGGCGGAACGTGTCGGGATCGCGGCTGTCGAGGCTGATGTTGATGCGACGCATTCCCGCCGCGACCAGCGCATCGGCATGCTTGCGCAACTGTGTCCCGTTCGAAGTCATCGTCACTTCGTCCAGGCCGCTGCCCAGGCTGTCGCCCAGCCGGTCGATCAGCTGCATCACATCGCGCCGCACCAGCGGTTCGCCGCCCGACAGGCGGATCTTGGTCGTGCCCCGCGCGATGAAGCGTTCGGCGATCAGCGCGAGCTCTTCCAGGCTCAATATCTCGCTGCGCGGCAGGAAGGTCATGTTCTCCGCCATGCAATAGCGACAGCGCAGGTCGCAGCGATCCGTCACCGAAACGCGCAGATAGCTGATCCGGCGGCCATGAGCGTCGACCAGGGTGGGGGCGCATGCCATGCATCGGGAGCTAGGGGCTCGGGCGGCTCGCGGCAAGCCCGGCGGCAAGCGGAGATTTGCACGCAAGGGAAGACAGGGCGGTCGCGACGCGCAATAAGGGTGGCGATGAACGACCGCGATCCCGCGGCGCCGGTGGGCGCGCCCCTGTTCCTGCTTTCCTTCCGCCAGCGCGACGAGCTGGGGGCTGTTGCCGCCAATGCCGGATGGCGGGTGGTCGGCGCACGCCGGGCTGAGGGAGCTGCGCGACGTTTTCTGGCGAGCGGGGCGGCGGTCGCGCTGGTCGATGCGCGCGGTGCGCTGGAGGAGGGGCTCGCCGCAGTAGGCGAACTGGGCGGAGTCGTCTCGGCCAATGGTGCGGCGCTGCTGGTGCTGGTCTCGCGCGGTGATTCGGCACGGCTGGGCGAATTTCTCGATGCCGGCGCGACGCATTTCCTCGCTAGCCCGATGCGCGAGGGCGAACTGGTACAGGCGTTGCGCTATGCCGAGCGCTTCGTCGCGCGGGTCGGCGGCTGGGAAAAGCGCGAAACGCGCATCGCCGAGCCGCTTGGCTGGCGCTGGGATCCGGCGTTGCGCTCGCTTCAGCTCACGCCGGCGCTGGCGAAGCTGCTCGGCATGCCGGTATCAGCCAGTCCGCGCGCGTGCCTCGAACGGCTGGATGCGGAGGATCGTGTCCTGGCAAGGGCCGCCTTTCGCAGGCTGAGCGATGCGATGCCGAGCACCGCGTTCGCACATGACCTGGCCGGAGTGGGCCGCGTGGTCGAGCATCTGCAATATGATCCGCAAACCCGGCGGTTGCATGCGCTGGTCGAGCCGCTGGGGGCCGCGCCCGATGCCGGTGCGGCGGTGCGCGAGGCGCTGCACGACGCACGCGACGCCGCCGGGGCGCGCCGCTGGATCGAACGGCGCCTGGGCGAGGGGCGTCGCGTTTCGGCGATGCTGGTCGCGCTCGACCGGTTCGAAACGATCAACGAGGCACATGGCAGAGCCACCGGCGACGCATTGCTCGGCAGCGCGGGCCGCCGCGTTTCGGATGCCGCGCGGGAAGTGCTCGGCAGGCATGCGATCGTTGCGCGCATGGGCGGGCCGGAATTCCTGGTTGCCGCCGTCGATGCCGGGGATATGGCAATGGCGACGTTGCGGACGCTGCTCGACGAAGCCCTCACGCGCCCCTTCGTTACCGGCAACGGCGTGATCTCGCTCGCTGTCCGAATCGCGATGGTCGAAAGCAACCCGGGTGAACCGGCCCCGGCCATGCTTCGTCGGTTGAGCGAGCGATTGATCGATGGCGGGGAGGCGCGCGTCGAACCGCTCGATCAGCTCGCCGGCGACGTGCAGGGCGCGATCGATCGCGGAGAGATCGCCACCCTGTTCCAGCCGCAGGTCGCGGTGTCGACGGGCAAGCTTAGCGGCACCGAGGCGCTTGCCCGGTGGAACCACCCACAGCGCGGCGAAATCGGCGCCGAGACGCTGTTCGCGGCGGCCGCCCGTGCCGACATGACGGCGACGCTTTCCGAACATGTTCAGGCGCGTGCACTGGCGGCGGCGGCGGCGTGGCCGGCGGTGCTCAAGCCGCTGCGTCTCTCGATCAACGTCACGGCGGAGGATGTCGCGCGCCCGGGCTTTGCCGATCGGCTGCTCGGGCGGATCGATGCGAGCGGCTTTCCGCGCAGCCGCCTGACGATCGAAATCACCGAAAGCAGCATCATGGAAGAGCTTGGCGAAGCCGCGCGGCTGCTCGCTGAGCTGCGCACCGCCGGATGCCGCGTCGCGATCGACGATTTCGGTACCGGCTATTCGAGCCTGGCTTATCTCAAGGCACTGCCGCTCGACTATCTGAAGATCGACAAGAAACTGTCGCAGGATATCACCGGCAGCGCGCGCGACCGGATCGTCGTGCGCGGGGTGATCGATATGGCGCGCTCGCTGGGATTGACGGTGATCGCCGAGGGGGTGGAGACGCGCGAACAGCTTGAACTGCTCGCCAAGGACGGTTGCCAATATGTGCAGGGATTTCTGTTCGCCGAGCCGCTCGACGTTGCCGCGCTCACGGCGATGATGGAGGCGGAGACGTGATGCGACGGATGCTGACGATGATGCTCATGGCGCTGGCATGGTGCGCCGTGCCCGCAAAGGCACAGGAGGCGCCGCGCGCCGCGATCGAGGCGGCGATGGACGATTCCGCGGCGGGCTGGAATGTCGGCGATATCGATCGCTTCCTCGCAATCTACGCCGACGATCCGGCGACGAGCTTCATCGGCGCGGACATCACGCGCGGCGTCGCGCCGATCCGCGCACGCTATCTGGAGCGTTATCCCGATCGCTTTTCGGGTGAGGCGCGTGGCGGCGGACAGCAGCTTTCCTTCACTTTCGAGGATTTCCGAATGCTCGGCCCCGATCACGCGCTGCTGATCGCGCGCTGGCATTTGAGCGCGGCGGGCGATAGTGAGGCGATGGACGGGATGACCACGCTCGTCTTCCATCGCACCGACGCAGGGTGGAAGATCATCGCCGATCACAGCAGCTGACATGACCGACCAACGCGATCTGACCGGCGTCTGGTACGGCCGGTACGAAGCCGAGCTGTGGGACGAGAAAAACGGTTTCATCGCGCATCTGGAGGAATTGGGCGGCGCGGTGAACGGAACGATCACCGAGCGCGACACGACGGGCGCGGTCGCCATCCGCCGCGCCGAGGTGCATGGCACGCGATCCGGCGCGACCGTGCAGTTCGTCAAGCAATATGACGGTACCGGCGGCCATGTTCACGCGATCCGCTACAGCGGGCGCGTCGATGACGAAGGCACGCGGATCACCGGCGGCTGGCAAATCGCCTGGGCGCGGGGCAGCTTCACGATGGAACGCGAGAAATTCGACGCTGACCTGCTGGAGGCGGAGGACGCCGAGGAAGTCGCGGCTCCGGTGGCGATGCGCCCTTAGGGTGCCGCTAATGGCATGTTAATCGCGCAACGCCATGCTGTCGGTGATTGCAGGGATTGCCGGGGGAGCCCATGTCCGCGTTGCGCGAACTTGCCGAACAGCTGAAGGCGGATGATCGCCTTTGCGCCGAAGACACGTTGAAACTGCGCCGCGAAATCTGGCCGAACGGCGCGATTTCGACCGAGGAAGCCGAGCTGCTTCTGGAAATGAACGACACGCTGGCGCGCTCGCCCGAATGGCTTGATTTCTTCGTCGAGGCGCTGTGCCATTATATGGTCCACCAGGTCGAACCGCGCCGTCATATCAGCCCGGAAAATGCCGAATGGCTGATGGCGCGGATCGGCAGCGACGGCCATCTCGATACGCTCGGCGAGATCGAGCTGGTGGTGAAGATTCTCGAAACCGCGCACAGCGCGCCTGACACACTGCGAAGTTTCGCGCTGGAAGAAGTCGCGCGTGTCGTACTCACCGGCATCGGCCCCACGCGCTGCGGATCGCAGCATCGCCCCGGACAGGTCACCGCGCCCGAAGCGGCGTTGCTGCGCCGCCTGCTCTTCGCTTCGGGCAGCGAGTGGCCCGGCGCCATCAGCCAGGCGGAGGCCGAACTGCTGTTCCGCATCAAGGACGCGACGCTCGACGCCGACAATCACGAGGATTGGGAGCGGTTGTTCGTTCAGGGCGTCGGCAATTACCTGATGGCCTATGGCGGCCATGACGCCGTCGATCGCGACGAAGCGGCGCTACTGGCGGCATTCGCACGCGACAGCGACGTGCGCGTGCTCGGATTTCTCGGTCGGGTAGGGCAGGCGGCAGTCGCGGCGCGCGGGTTTCGCGGCGGCGCCAATGCCGAACCCGTCGATCGCGAAGCCGCCGAACGCGCGGCGCGCGCGATCGCGGCAGACGAACTCGCCTGGCTTCAGGCGCGGCTGGACGAAGACACCGCGCGTGACGCGCTTGAAGTAGCGTTGTTGGCGTTCTTGGCCGAAGAGAGCGGGAATCTGGCACTGCCGCGATAGGAAACGCACAGCCGACGTACCGTGCACCGATTGTTTACCGGCCCCCTGCAGGCTCCTGAATGGTATGATCCAATAGCGAGGTTGCGATGATAACCGTCACCGCCCATTCCGAACGGCAATTGGTCTACGCCCATATGTCAGGCTTGCTGACTCTGGAAGAAGTGGCCGAGTTTTCGCGACAGGAACAGGCCGCCGTCGAGGCAATGGGATTGCGATCGGGCGAATTCCTGTTGCTCGTCGACACTTCGGAAGCCGTCATCCAGACGCAGGAAGTGGTCGCCGCGCTGACCGATCTGGTGGCGCATTCGAAGCACAAGGCGGCGCGGATCGCGGTTGCGCGCTATAACTCGCTGTCGCGCATGCAGACACGGCGGATTCTGGCCGTTCGCGACAATGCAATGGTGTTCGACCAGATCGCCGATGCCGAAGCCTGGTTGTTCGCCGACGGCCTGCCGCCGGTGCGGCGCGCTCAGCCTGCCGCCTTTGCGAGACCCCGCGAAAGCTGAAGCGCGCCGTTGAGCCGCGCCTTGGGCGTCGCCCAACCGCGTGAAATCACCAGCTTCATGTCGGGGCGCAGCTTCGCGGTGCCTTCCAGCTTGCCGACATAGGCAAGCAGCCCCTCGACATTGGGGAATTTGTCCTCGTGGAAGCTCACCAGCGCGCCCTTCGGCCCGACATCGATCTTGGCGATACAGGCACGCTTGGCGTTGAGCTTGGCCTCGACCAGCGTCAGCAGATTTTCGGTCGGTTCGGGAAGCTTGCCGAACCGGTCGATCATCTCGGCGGCGAAGGCCTCGATTCCCCCCTTGTCCTCGACTTCGTTCAGGCGACGATAGAGCCCCATGCGCAGGTCCAGATCGGGGACATATTCCTCGGGGATCAGGATCGGCGCGTCGACGGTGATCTGCGGCGAGAAATCGCGCGGCCGATCGCTGGCGATGCCGTCCGCCTTGGCATCGAGGATCGCCTCTTCGAGCATCGACTGATAGAGTTCGTAGCCGACTTCCTTGATATGCCCCGATTGCTCGTCGCCGAGCAGATTGCCCGCGCCGCGAATGTCGAGATCGTGGCTGGCGAGCTGGAACCCCGCGCCGAGACTGTCCAGGTCCGAGAGCACCTTCAGCCGCTTCTCCGCCGCCTCGGTCATCATCCGCTCGGGCGCGGTGGTGAAATAGGCGTAAGCGCGCGTCTTCGACCGCCCGACGCGCCCGCGCAGCTGGTATAGCTGGGCGAGGCCGAAGCGATCGGCGCGGTTGATGATCATCGTGTTGGCCGAGGGGATGTCGAGCCCGCTTTCGACGATCGTCGTCGATACCAGCACGTCATAGCGTTTGTCGTAGAAGGCCGACATCCGCTCCTCGACTTCGCTGGGCGACATCTGGCCGTGCGCGACGACATATTTGATCTCGGGCACTTCCTCGCGCAGGAACGCCTCGATATCGGGAAGATCGGCGATGCGCGGCGTGACGAAATAGGCCTGGCCGCCGCGATAATGTTCGCGCAGCAGCGCCTCGCGCAGCACCACCGGGTCCCAGGGCATGACATAGGTCCGCACCGCGAGGCGGTCGACCGGCGGGGTCTGGATCACCGAAAGCTCGCGAATGCCGCTCATCGCCATTTGCAGCGTGCGCGGGATCGGCGTTGCGGTGAGGGTGAGGACATGGACGTCCGCCTTCATGCCTTTGAGCCGTTCCTTGTGGGTGACGCCGAACCGCTGCTCCTCGTCGACGATCACCAGCCCCAGCCGCTTGAAATCGACTCCCTTGGCGAGCAGCGCATGCGTGCCGATGATGACATCGACCGTACCGTCGGCGAGCCCGTCCTTGGTCGCTTTCGCCTCGGCGGCCGGAACGAGCCGCGAGAGCCGTCCGATCCTGATAGGGAAACCTTCGAACCGCTGGCTGAAATTCTGATAATGCTGCCGCGCGAGCAATGTCGTGGGACAGACGACCGCCACCTGCATCCCCGCCATCGCCGCGACGAAGGCGGCGCGCAACGCGACTTCGGTCTTGCCGAATCCGACATCGCCGACGACCAGCCGGTCCATCGGCTTGCCCTGGCCCAGATCGCCGAGCACTTCCTCGATCGCGCGGTCCTGATCGTCGGTTTCCTCATAGGGGAAGCGGTCGACAAAGGTCGGATAGCCCGAATGGTCGGGCTCGGCGACATCGGCCTGGCGCAATGCCCTTTGCGCGGCAGTGGCGATCAGTTCACCCGCGATTTCGCGGATGCGCTCCTTCATTCGGCTCTTGCGCCGCTGCCATGCCTCGCCGCCCAGCTTGTCGAGCTGCGCGCCTTCCTCCGAAGAGCCGTAGCGCGACAGCACTTCGAGATTCTCGACCGGGACGTAGAGCTTGTCGCCGCCGGCATAGGTCAGCGCGACGCAGTCATGCGGGCTCTGCCCGACCGGGATCGAAGTCAGCCCTTCATAGCGGCCGATGCCGTGATCGGCGTGCACCACCAGATCGCCGGGCGAGAGCGTCGCCAGCTCGCTGAGGAACGCATCGGCCGATTTGCGCCGCTTGCGCCGCCGGATCAGCCGGTCTCCGAGCATGTCCTGTTCGGTGAGGACGGCGATATCGGGGCTGGTAAAGCCGTGATCGAGCGGCAGCACGGTGAGCGCGACGCCCTTGGCGGCGACGCCCAGAGCCTCCTGCCAGCCATCGGCCTGTTGCGCGCCGCTCAGCCCGTGATCGGCGAGCAGCCCGGCAAGCCGCTCGCGCGCGCCGACCGAATAGCTGGCGAGGACGGGCTTGCGGCCCTGCTTGCGCAGATCCTTGAGATGCCCGACCACCGCTTCATAGACATTCGCCCCCGACCCGCGCTCGGGCGCGAAATCGCGCGGCCCGTCGACGCCGAAATCGAGCACGGTGTCGCTTTCGGGCTCGTGGAATGGGCTGACGAGATGCGCGGGCGCGGCCTCCAGCGCCGCCGCCCATTGGTCGGTCAGCAGATAGAGCGCTTCCTGCTTCAGGGGCCGATAGCTGCCCGGATCGTTCGACTGCGCGCGCAGGCGATTGGCGTGATAATCGGCGACTGCGTCGAACCGCGCCTCGGCCGCGCCCGCCGCATTGGCGTCGCGTATGATCGCGGCATTGTCGGGCAAGTGATCGAACAAAGTTTCGAGCTTTTCCTCGAACAGCGGCAGCCAATGCTCCATCCCCGCCAGCCGTCGCCCGTCCGACACCGCCTGATAGACCGGGTCGCCGGTCGCGGTCGCGCCGAACAGCTCGCGATAGCGGCTGCGGAACCGCTTGATGCTGTCCTCGTCGAGCAGCGCTTCGGAGGCGGGGAGGAGGGTGAAGCCGTCGATGCGGCCCGTGGTGCGCTGATCCGACGGATCGAAGGTGCGCACGCTTTCGATCTCGTCGCCGAAGAAATCGAGCCGGAGCGCTTGCTCCGAACCGCTCGGGAACAAGTCGACCAGCCCGCCGCGCACCGCGAATTCGCCCGCGTCGTTGACGGTATCGACGCGGACATAGCCGTTCGATTGCAGCAGCGCCGAAAGCCGGTCGAGCGAGATGCGCTCGTCGGGGGCGAGCTTCGCCACCAGTTGCCGCACGCGAAACCGCGTCAGCGTCCGCTGCGTCGCGGCGTTGACGGTGGTGACGATGAGGCGCGGCTTCTTCGCGGGCTGCTGCAGCGTGTGCAGCGCCGCCAGCCGCTCGGACATGACGCGCAAGGTCGGGGAGGCGCGGTCATAGGGAAGACAGTCCCATGCCGGATAACCGATGATTTCCAGATCGGGCGCGAAATAGGGCGCCGTGCTCGCCACCGCGCGCATCGCCGCTTCGTCGGGCGCGATATAGACGGCCGTCTGCCCCGCGCGCGCCAGATCGGCGAGCAGCCAGGGGAGAAATCCGGTCGGAACGCCGCTGAGCGTCAGCGGCTGCGTGGCGGAGAGGATCTTCTGAAGGTCGGGCATTTCCAGGTCTCACCCCTCCCTGCAAGGGAGGGGACGGGGGTGGGTAAGCGGCGGGCGGGCGCTATGCCCGGTCGCCGCTGCGCGGCGAGCGAGGCCTTGCGGCCTCGCACCCACCCCAACCCCTCCCTGACAGGGAGGGGCGGACGGTTCATGTCATTCCGCGATCGGCACGTAATCGACATCCTTCAGGCTCGCCATCATCGGTCCGGCATAGCGCATCGGCACCGGCTGGACGCCCAGCGCCCAGGCCATGATGTCGACATCCTGCTCCTCCAGAAACGTCTCGAACCAATCGATATCGGTGTCGCTCCATTCGGCATGGCGCCGGTCGAAAAAGCCGCCGATCATCAGATCGGCTTCCTTCGTGCCGCGATGCCAGGCGCGAAAGCGCAGGCGCTTCAGGCGGGTTTCGCGGTCCATCTAGCCTCCAATGCGGTAGCCCCGGACGCGCGATGCGCGACCGGGGGGAACGGTTTGACCGCTAGATAGAGCGCGGGCGGGCGACTTGCCACCCCCCGTTTGGCTTGCTTGAAATGCAGCGGAAAAATCGTCGGTTTTCACGCCCCTGGTCAATTTCCGCCTATGAAGGGAATAGGCAGTTGCGACAAATGCAACCTACTGGGACCAGAGGAATGGCGGATACGCTCAAATTCGTGAAGCTCAAATCGATCAACGGCGAACCCTTGCTCGTCAACGCCGCGTCGGTCCGCGCCGTTTCCACCATCGCGATGGCCGAAGACGAAGTGAGCGTCATTTCCTTCACCGAGACGCATGAACTGGTGGTTGGGTCGAAAGTCCCCGAAGTGCTCGAGGCGATCGAGGCCGCGACGCGGATCTGATCTTCGGCGGGTTGGCCGGAACGATTGGCGTCGGCGCGACAAGCCTCTAATCCGGGGCGATGCGTCCCGAAGTCCTCAACCCGCTGTTCGCGGAAATCACTGCGCTGCACGGCGTGGGAAACCAGCTCGCCAAGCCGCTCGACCGGCTTGGCCTATCGCGCGTGGTCGATCTGCTGTTCCATCTGCCGACCGGATGGATTGACCGGCTGCCGCGCGAGGAACTCGACGTCGCCGATGCCGGGCGGGTGATTGCGATCGCGCTGACGCCGCTCAGCTATCGCATCGGCACCAGCGCGCGCGCGCCAGCGCGGGTGCAGGCGGTCGACGCGCAGGGCAATCATGTCAGCCTGGTCTATTTCCGGGCCAATTCGGGCTGGGTGAAGAAGCTGTTCCCGCTGAACGAACCGCGCTTCGTTTCGGGCAAGCTCGAAACCTATGGCCAGGAACTTCAGATCATCCATCCCGACATCGTCTGTTCCCCCGGGGAAGCGAGCGAGACGCGCGAACGCGACGCGATCTATCCGCTTAGCGAAGGGATCACATCGAAACGTATTGCGGGCCTTGTCGAACAGGCGATCGAACGTGCGCCCGAACTGCCGGAATGGATCGAGCCGAGCCTGCTCGCGCAACATGGCTGGCCACGCTGGCACGAAGCGCTTGCGCGTATCCATGCCGACCCCGCCGACGGCAAGGCGCGCGAACGGCTCGCCTATGACGAGATTTTCGCGACGCAACTCGCGCTGCTGCTGGTACGCGGTGAAGCGCGGGCGAAGCGGGGCAAGGCGCTGAAAGGGGACGGGCGGCTGCGCGATGCGCTCAAGCTCCCCTATGCCCCGACCGGCGCGCAGGCGCGCAGCATCGCCGAGATCGAAGGCGACATGCAGCAACAGCGGCCGATGCTGCGGATGCTCCAGGGCGATGTCGGGTCGGGCAAGACGCTCGTCGCGGCGATGGCGCTGCTGATCGCGGCGGAAGCCGGGGCGCAATCGGCCTTCCTCGCGCCGACCGAGATCCTTGCGCGCCAGCACTACGAAACATTGAGCAAATTGCTCGCCGGGCTCGATATCCGCATTGCGATCCTCACCGGGCGCGACAAGGGCAGCGCGCGCGAATCGACGCTGATGGGGCTCGCTTCGGGCGAGATCGACATTTTGATCGGCACCCATGCGATCTTTCAGGAAGGCGTCATCTATCGCGACCTCGGCCTCGTCGTGGTCGACGAACAGCATCGCTTCGGCGTCGCGCAGCGAATGCTGCTCCAGGCCAAGGCGGAGCGCCCGCCGCATTTGCTGGTGATGACCGCGACGCCGATCCCCCGCACCCTGACGCTTGCCCAATATGGCGAAATGGACGTCAGCCGCCTCGACGAAATGCCGCCGGGGCGCGAGCCGATCGAAACGCGGGTGGTGTCCGAGGAACGGCTGTCCGAGGTGGTCGAAGCACTCGGACGCCATCTCGACGGCGGCGGTCAGGCCTATTGGGTTTGTCCGCTGGTCGAGGAAAGCGAGAAAAGCGACATGGCCGCCGCCGAAGCGCGCGCCGAGGCGCTGCGCAGCCGGTTCGGCGATCGCGTCGGGCTGGTGCACGGCCGGATGAAGGGGCCGGAAAAGGACGCGGTGATGGCGCGCTTTGCGTCAGGTGAACTCGGCGTGCTGGTCGCGACCACCGTGATCGAAGTCGGCGTCGACGTGCCCAATGCGCGGCTGATCGTGATCGAGCATGCCGATCGCTTCGGGCTTGCCCAGCTTCACCAGTTGCGCGGGCGCGTCGGGCGGGGCGGGGGGCAGTCGATTTGCCTTTTGCTGCGCGGCGGGCAACTCAGCGAAACCTCGCGCGCGCGGCTCGCACTGATGCGCGAGACCAACGACGGATTTCGCATCGCCGAAGAGGATCTTCGTCTGCGCGGCGCGGGCGAATTGCTCGGTACACGGCAATCGGGCGACATGCAGTTCCGGCTTGCAACGCCGGAAACGCTGACCGAATTGCTGCCCGCCGCCAATGGCGACGCCCGGCTGCTGATCGATCGCGACGGCGGCCTGCACGGCGAGCGGGGGGAGGCGGCGCGGCTGGCGCTCTATCTGTTCGAGCGGGAAAGTGCCGTCAGCCTGTTGCGATCGGGCTGATCGCGATCAGTCGCGCACCATAATAGCCAGCAGCTCGTAATAGCTGGCGAGGTCGATCGCGGTTTCGAACTGGCATCCGATCCGCCCGCCGAGCGACCAGCGCACTTCGCTGGTCACCACGCCGACGATCGGCAGCGTGATGCGAATGCGGTCGCCGATATCCAGCGGCGCGTCGCAGCGGGACATCATCCCGTGCGGAGAAATATTCACGATCAGCAACGGCAAGTCGCGGGCATCGGGGCCAAACCCCTTTACCCGGAAATAGACTTCGTCCCGATCTTCTCGCCTGACATCCGAAAACGCCAGATTCTGCATTGCCTTAGGCATGGTACGCCAAACTCACCTGTGTCATTCGGGGGATAGGGCACGGGTGTGAATGGCTATGAAATAAAGCTGATTAACAGCGGTTTACGTCGCGGGTACGAGCAAACCGTGATGCTTTTTGCCTGCCGAGACGCGAACCGGTTGCGATTCGACGGAAATCGTCGCGCTTTCGTCGCCGATTTTCGCGCCGTCGACTCGCGCGCCGCCCTGCTTGATCAGCCGGCGTGCCTCGCCTTTCGACGCAGTGAGCCCGAGCCCGACCAGCGCATCGACGATGCCGATCTCGCCCGACACCGTCATGCTGGGCAGTGCTTCGCCCGCCGCGCCTTCCTCGAAGGTCTTGCGCGCGGTTTCGGCGGCATGCTGCGCGGCTTCGCGGCCGCGGCACAGGGCCGTCGCCTCGTCGGCCAGCACTTTCTTGGCTTCGTTGATCTCGGCGCCCTCCAGCTTTTCCAGCCGGGCGATCTCGTCGAGCGGCAGATCGGTGAACAGCCGCAGGAACTTGCCGACGTCGCGATCGTCGGTATTCCGCCAGAATTGCCAGTAATCATAATGCGAAAGCTGCGCTTCGTTGAGCCAGATCGCGCCGTTGACCGATTTGCCCATCTTCGACCCGTCGGCCTTGGTGATCAGCGGCGTCGTAATGCCGTACAGCTCCGTCCCGTCGATCCGGCGCGTCAGTTCGATGCCGTTGACGATATTGCCCCACTGATCCGATCCGCCCATCTGCAGCCGACATCCGGCGCGACGCGACAGCTCCAGAAAGTCGTATGCCTGGAGGATCATGTAATTGAATTCGAGGAAGGTCAGCGGCTGTTCGCGGTCGAGCCGCAGCCTGACCGAATCGAAGGTCAGCATCCGGTTGATCGTGAAGTGCCGGCCGACGTCGCGCAGGAACGGGATATATTCGAGCGAATCGAGCCAGTCGGCATTGTTGACCATGATCGCGTCGGTGGGGCCGTCGCCGAAGGTCAGGAACCGCTCGAAAGCGGCGCGGATCGAAGCGATATTCGCCGCGATGCCCTCTTCGTCGAGCAGCTTGCGCACTTCGTCCTTGCCGGAAGGGTCGCCCACCTTGGTCGTGCCGCCGCCCATCACCACGATCGGCTTGTGGCCCGCCTGTTGCAGCCGGCGCAGCAGCATGATCGACACCAGATTGCCGACATGCAGCGACGAAGCCGTAGCGTCGAACCCGATATAGCCGGGCACGACCTGACTGCCCGCGAGCGCGTCGAGCGCTTCGGCGTCGGTCACCTGGTGGATATAGCCGCGTTCGCTGAGCAGGCGGAGCAGATCGGAGGAATATTCGGTCATGATGCGCGGCCGATTAGCACAGATTCGCTCCGCGTCATCAGCTTAGCTGTTCGTTATCATTGACGCAGGCGCCGCAAGCTGTTTTTCCGCGCGCGATGGTGCGCCGGGAGCCGGGGCGTCAACGGGAAATCGCTCGCGTCGCGGGAGCGGAACGGCTAGGGTCGCGCGGCTTATTTTTGGAGGTCTGTTTGTTCAAGGGTCTTTCGCCCATTCAGTATCACGGTCGCGAAGTGTGGCCGCTGGTCGAGGGCGGCAAGGGTGTCGCCGCCACCAACCATGCCAGCGCCGGCGCCTGGGCCGCGGCGGGCGGCATCGGAACGGTCTCGGCGGTCAATGCCGACAGCTATGACGCCGACGGCAAGATCATCCCGCAGGTCTATAAGGCGCTGACGCGACGCGAGCGGCACGAGGAACTGATCGCCTATGCCATCGAAGGCGCGGTTCAGCAGGTGCAGCGCGCCTGGGACATCGCCAATGGCAAGGGCGCGATCAACATCAACGTGCTGTGGGAAATGGGCGGCGCCCAGCGCATCCTGCACGGCGTGCTCGAACGCACCAAGGGGCTGGTTTCCGGCGTCACCTGCGGCGCGGGCATGCCGTACAAGCTCAGCGAGATCGCATCGCATTACGGCGTCTCCTATCTGCCGATCGTCAGTTCGGCGCGCGCCTTCCGCGCGCTCTGGAAGCGTGCCTACAGCAAGGCGCAGGATCTGCTGGCGGCGGTGGTCTATGAAGATCCCTGGCTCGCCGGCGGGCATAACGGCCTGTCCAATGCCGAGGACCCGCTCCAGCCGCAGGACCCCTATCCCCGGGTCAAGGCGCTGCGCGAAACGATGCGCGAGGGCGGGCTGCCCGATACGGTGCCGATCGTGATGGCCGGCGGCGTCTGGTATCTGCGCGACTGGAACGACTGGATCGACAATCCCGAGCTCGGCACCATCGCCTTTCAGTTCGGCACGCGCCCGCTGCTCACCAAGGAAAGCCCGATCCCCGAGGCGTGGAAGGCGAAGCTGATGACGCTGGAGGAAGGCGACGTCCTGCTCCACCGTTTCTCGCCGACCGGCTTTTATTCCTCGGCCGTCCGCAATCCCTTCCTGCGCGAGCTTGAAGCGCGTTCGGAACGCCAGATTCCCTATTCGACCGAGGAAGCGGGCGACCATACCTTCCAGCTCGATGTCGGCGTGAAGGGCAAGAATTTCTGGGTGACGCGCAACGATCTGCTGCGCGCGCGCGAATGGTTCGGCCGCGGCTATACCAGTGCGCTGAAGACGCCGGACAACACGCTGGTGTTCGTCGGCGACGAGGAAAAGGGCATGATCCGCAAGGATCAGGCCGATTGCATGGGCTGCCTCAGCCAGTGCCAGTTCTCCTCCTGGGCGGACACCGAGACCAATTCGACCGGGCGCCTCGCCGATCCGCGCAGCTTCTGCATCCAGAAGACGCTGCAGGAAATCGCGCATGGCGGCGATGTCGACCGCAACCTGATGTTCGCGGGCCATTCGGCGTTCAATTTCAAGAAGGATCCGTTCTATTCGAACGGGTTCGTGCCTTCGGTCAAGCAACTCGTCGACCGCATCCTGACCGGGGACTGATCCGCCCCGACACGCGATTTTCGCCGCGATACCGGAACGTGGGGTCCGGGATCGCGGCGAGTGTCCCATTATCGGTGGAAAAGCGAATGCCGGTCGCTTTGCCCGGTTGAACGGCATGCGTTCGCCACGGTAGCCTTTGATCGATCGCTAGGGGGATTCTGATGCGCTTTTGGAGCTGGCTGGTCGTGGGCCTGTTTGCGCTGGGGCTGGTCGCGCTCGGCAACGGCGTGGCCGAAGCGCAGCGCCAGCCGCCCTATTATGCCTCGATCGCCGCGTCGAAGGCGCGGATGCGCACCGGCCCGGGGCGCAACTATCCGGCAAGCTGGATGTATCAGCGCGAGGATTTGCCGATACGCGTGATCGCCCGCTATCGCGACTGGCGCAAGATCGAGGATCCCGATGGCACGCAGGGCTGGATGCAGGTGGGCCTGCTCAGCGATACGCGAACCGGCATGGTGGTCGGCACCATCGCCGAAATGCGATCGCGCCCCGATTTCGACGCGCATGTGAATTATCGCGCCGAACCCGGTGTGGTCGGCCGGATCAGCAAATGCGCGCGCGGCTGGTGCTGGTTCGATGTCCGTGGCCGCGGCGGCTATGTCGAACAGAGCAAGCTGTGGGGCACCGATCCGGGGGAAACGGTGCAGTAGACAGGAAGCTGGCTGGACAGCAGTAACGTTTCGCCAGGTCCCAACCGTCGCCCTGAACTTGTTTCAGGGTCTACGCCTCCGCTTGCACGGACATAGCTTGTTGCGCGGTCGATGCTGAAACGCGCCTGTCCCGAGCCTGACGAGGGATTCAGCATGACGAATGCGGTTGGGCTGCGGATCTATCTCTTGCGGCTACCTATCCAGAATGTATGCCAACCCCTTGAAATGTAGGATTTCGCCTGCTCAGCTCGGCCAATGGCAGCGGCGGAAACGAAAACACGCGCGGTTCGGAGTTTTCGAACCGCGCGTGTTGGAAACCCCGATGGGGCCCGGTGTCTCTTTTGTCTCCTTTGGAAGAGACGGTATGCGAATCGCTCAGTCGATCAGTTCGACGGCCATCGACGTGGCTTCGCCGCCGCCGATGCACAGCGACGCGACACCGCGCTTCTGACCGCTATTCTGCATCGCGCCGAGCAAAGTCGCCATGATCCGCGCGCCGCTGGCGCCGATTGGGTGGCCGAGCGCGCAGGCGCCGCCGTTGATGTTCAGCTTGTCGTGCGGGATATCCATGTCGCGCATCGCGATCATCGCGACGCAGGCGAATGCCTCGTTGACTTCGAACAGGTCGACATTGCCGACGTCCCAGCCGGTCTTCTCGAGCAGCTTGCGCATCGCGAAAACCGGCGCGGTGGTGAACAGGGCAGGGGCATGCGCGTGCGCGGCATGGCCGACAACCTTGGCGACCGGCGTCAGGCCCAGCTTTTCGGCGACCGACAGCCGCGTCATCACCATCGCCGCAGCACCGTCCGAAATCGACGAGGCATTGGCCGCGGTGATCGTGCCGTCCTTGGCGAAGGCGGGCTTGAGCGTCGGGATCTTGTCCGGGCGGCCCTTGGGCGGCTGTTCGTCGGTGGTGACCGTGGTCGATCCCTTGCGGCCCTTCACTTCGACTGCCGTGATTTCGCGGTCGAACGCGCCGGCTTCCTGTGCCTTCTGCGCACGGGTGAGCGATGCGATGGCGAATTCGTCCTGCGCCTCGCGCGTGAACTGATATTGCTGAGCGGTATCTTCGGCGAACGCGCCCATTGCCTTACCCGGCTCATAGGCGTCCTCGAGCCCGTCGAGGAACATGTGATCCTTGAGCACGTCATGCCCCATGCGGGCGCCCGAACGATGCTTGTGCGAAAGATAGGGGGCGTTGGTCATGCTCTCCATGCCGCCCGCGATGACGACATCGGCCGACCCGGCGGCAATCGCGTCATACGCCATGATCGCGGCCTGCATGCCCGATCCGCACATCTTGTTGACCGTGGTCGCTTCGATATGCTGGCCGAGACCCGCCTTGATCGCGGCCTGGCGCGCGGGCGCCTGGCCGAGGCCCGCGGGCAGCACGCAGCCCATGTAAATCTTCTCGATCACTTCGGGGTTCAGCCCCGCGCGTTCGACGGCTGCCCCTACGGCAACCGCGCCCAGTTCGGTCGACGTGGCATCGGCGAGCTCGCCGAGCATGCCGCCCATCGGCGTACGGGCATAGCTGGCAATGACTACGGGATCGGCGGACATGTTGGTTCCCTCCTGAATATCGCGCACGATCTAAGGCGGCCATGCTGCAGATGCAAACAGCAAGCGCAGCGATCGGTTGGGCGATCGGGAACGGAGCGGCTCGCAATGAGTAGTGGTGGCCTGCGCATCGCGCGTGCAAGAGGAAACGCCAAGGGAGCCCGCACATGGATTTGACCGAAATTCTCAAATGGTTCGCATCGATCAGCGGGATCATCGCGGCCTTCATGGTGTCGCTCGATCTCGGTCGGCGCGTTACCGGATGGGGCTTTGTCCTGTTCGTCGCATCGAGCATCGCCTGGATCACCGGCGCGCTGCTTTCCGACGACGAGCCGCTGCTTTCGCAGAATCTGGCGCTGTTCGCGATCAATGTGCTCGGCGTCTATCGCTATCTGATTCGAAAGCGGCCCGCAGGTGACTGACTGGGCCTGGCCGTTATTGCTGGGCGTGCTGGGGCTGGTCTTCGGCAGCTTCATCGCGACGGCGGCGATACGCTGGCCGCAGGGGCGATCGCCGCTCCGGGGGCGTTCGGAATGCGATCACTGCGGGCGCGTGCTGGGAGCAACCGATCTGGTGCCGGTGTTGAGTTATGTCGCCCGGCGGGGGCGTTGCGCGGCTTGCGGCGGCAGGATCGCGCCGTCGCATCTCGCGACCGAACTGCTTGGTGGCGCGATCGGCGTGATTGCCGGTTTCCTTGCGCCGGGAATGGCGGGAGCGCTTGGCGCGGTGTTCGGATGGATGCTGCTGTTGCTCGCCGCGCTTGATCTCGCGGCGCTGTGGTTGCCCGATATCCTGACCGGGCTGCTTGGCGCGGCGGGTGTCGGCGCTGCGCTGATCCTTCCCGAGCCGCCCCTGTGGGACCGGCTGATCGGGGGGCTGGTCGGATTCGGCACGCTATGGCTCGTGCGGACCGGCTATCGCGCCCTGCGCGGGCGCGAGGGGCTGGGGGGCGGCGATCCCAAGATGTTCGGCGCGATCGGGCTGTGGCTCGGCTGGACGCAATTGCCGCTCGTACTGCTCGCCGCCGCTCTGCCGGGGCTCGCGCTGGTGCTGGTGATGTGGATCGGCGGGCGGCGGGTCGCGGCGGACGTGAAGCTGCCCTTCGGGGTGCTGCTCGCGGTCGGAGCCTTTGCGGTCTGGACCGCTGAAGCAGGAATACCGCCTCCGGTGACGGAAGTGACGCTATATTCGGAATCGGGGCCCTAGACAAAAAAAGGGCCGCCCGAAGGCGGCCTTGAAAGTCTTAGGAGAGGATGCCTGAAAGGCAGGTTCTTTGTGCAGCGCAGCAGGAATTTTTGCAAGTGCGAATGGCGCGGCTTTGATTGCATTCGATGCAATCCATCCCCGAATTGGAACAGTATCGCAGCAGCGATGGCAAATCGCCCGTGAAGGTTGCTGGGTGTCGATCTGTTTCCAGTGGTTGCGCCGCGGAAAACCGCCGATATCCTTCACTCGAACCCGATTGGCACTGAATTGATGACGTCTCGGCTCAAACTGGATGAATTTCTTCCCTACCGGCTTTCGATCGCGTCGAATCGTGTGTCGAACGCAATCGCGACTGCCTATCAGGCATTGTTCGGCTTGCGGATCCCCGAATGGCGAGTGATCGCGGTGCTCGCCGAAGGCGGCGCGATGAGCCAGTTCGCGCTCGGCCGTGCGACGCAAATGGACAAGGTAACGGTCAGTCGGGCCGCGATCGCGCTGGTCGACCGCGGTCTGGTGACACGGGCACCCAATCCCGAGGACCAGCGCTCGCATCTGCTCAGTCTTTCGGATGCGGGTCGCGCTCTCTATGATCAGGTTGCGCCCAAGGCGCTTGAAATGGAGCGGCGGATCTTCGCCGACATTGATGAAGGCGAGCGCGATCGGCTGATTGCGATGCTGGCGCGGATCGAAGCGGGTGTCGTCGCGCTCGAGCAGGAAAATGGTCAGTAGCGGTCGCGCCGCGGCTTCTTTTGCCGTTTGCTCGGCAGCGTATCGGCAACGGTGGCGCCGCGGCGGCCCAGCGGTCGCGAGGCGCCGGTAGTGGAATCGACGCCGGTCTGCCGCTCGGCCTCGGCATTGATCTCGGCTCCGATCAGCACCGCCATCGCCGAGACATAGAGCCACATGAGCAGCACAACCACAGCACCCAGCGCGCCGTAGGTGGCGTTGTAATTGGCGAAATTGGCGGTGTAGATGCCGAACAGCAGTGTCGCGACCACCCATAGCAGTGTCGCTGCAACCGAACCGATCGTCAGCCAGGTCCAGCGGGCATTGGCGCGGTCCGGGCCATAACGATAGACAAGCGCGAAGCCCAGGCTGGCAATCGCGGCTGCTACCGCCCAGCTGAGCAGCCGAACGAAGAACGTCGCGGTGCCGCCCGGATCGCCGGCCATGTCCGCCAGCCAGGCAAGCGCGCCGATCGCCAGAAGGCCCGTCACTGCCGTAACGACTGCGCCGATCGTGATCACGGCTCCGGTCAGCGTGAGGACCAGGAAGTTCCGGCCTTCCTCTTCCTCGTAGATCACGTTGAGTGCCTGAATGATCGCCTTGGCCGATCGCATCGCTCCGTAGATCGCGACCAGAAGCGCGAGCGCCAGCCCGAATCCGGCCTGCGCGGAGGCGGTTTCGACCACCGAAAGAAGCTGGTCCTCGATCAGCGCGGCGGCATCGGCGGGCACCACCTGCATGATCGCCTGCATGTCCTTCGCCACCGACGCCGGATCGGCGACGAGACCATAGGTCATCACGATCGCGCCGAGCAGCGGGACGATCGAAAGAAATGCGTAGAAAGCGACCCCGGCGGCCATCAGCCCGAGATTGTGATAGCCGGTCATCGTATAGACCCGGGCGAGGATTGCGCGCCATGCTCGCTTCGGATGATGCCACGGCCGTTCGGAATCGAAACCGGGTATGGTGCGCTGCCGATCGGGGGAGCTGGTCTGCTGATTCATCGCCGTCCTCCGCTTGCTGACAATCGGGAAACGCGGTGCGCGGCAAAGCGATGCATGCTGATTTCCGGCGGTTTCTCCGATAGGTGGAGCCAATCGCCGTTTCAGTCGTTAGGAGCGGGAAAGGGGCCGAAAGCGGAATGCGGCTCTGGAGGAGTCGCGTTGGGGATCAGAGTAGTTTCGTTCTGGGCGGCCGCCATGACGGGGTCGGCGTTGCTGCCGCAAATCGCACTGGCGCAGGACCGCCCGGACGACGGCCCTCCCGTACAGGAGGCGACGGCGGACGATGTGCGTGCACAGGATGCCGGAGCTTCCGATCCGCAAGGGGACGACGACGACAGCCCGATCATCGACGAGGAGCGGTTCGAGGAGTCGATGCCGCAGATCGGCGACGATATCGATGCTCCGTTGGAACCGCTGCCCGATACCGAGCCGATGGACCCGGCCGGCGATCCGGCGATCGGTGACCCCGAAACGATTCCGCCGGTGGAGCAGGAAGACCCGGAGTTCGGTGCGCCGCTGACGCCGCTAGCCGCTTTCGAAGTCGATCCGCCCGAGAGCATCGAAGGGGTCGAGGAGCGTGAGGACGTCACGATCCGCTATGACATTGCTGTGAGGGGCTTTGACGAAACAGGTCTGGAAGACCGGTTCCGCGAGCTTTCGGCACTGGAAGAGGGCGATGGCGAGGCGGCGAATGCGACGATGGTAGCCGCGCGCGCCGAAGAGGACGAGAAGCTGGCCGAGCGGCTGTTGCAATCGGTGGGCTATTATGACGGGACCGCCGTGGCGTCGATCGAGCAGACGGCGCCCAATTCGGGCAAGCTGCGGGTCACGCTCGATATCGTGCCGGGCCCGCTCTACACCTTGGGATCGATCACCATCGACAGTCGTCCGACCGAACCTGCCGGGCTGATCGACGCGGCGCTGCCGCTCAAGAACGGTCATCCGATCGACGCGGCGCGCGTGCAGGCGGCGGAGGCCAATGTCAGCCTGCGCCTGCCGCAACAGGGCTATCCCTTCATCCGATTGCTTCAGCGCGACGTCCTGCTCGATTCGGAGACACATACCGGCGCCTACACGCTGCCCGTACGCCTCGGCCCCCGGGCTTCCTTCGGCAGCTACCGAACCGAACCGGCAGGTGAGGATTCCGAACTCGCTTTCGATGCCGATCATGTCGGCGTGCTGGCACGATTCGAACGTGGCGAATTGTTCGACAGCCGCAAGGTCGACGATTTGCGCGAGGCGCTGATCGCGACCGGCCTGTTCTCCACTGTGGCGGTCGAGCCGGTCCGCACCGGCGAAACCGCGCCAGACGGCACCGAATATGTCGATCTGATGGTTCGTCAGGATGCCGGTCCGCCCCGCACGCTCGCAGTCGAGGGGGGCTATGCCACCGGCCAGGGCATCCGCGTGGAAGGCAGCTGGACGCATCGCAACCTGTTCCCGCCGGAAGGCGCGCTGATCCTGTCGGGCGTCGGCGGAACGCAGGAACAAGGCTTGTCGGCGACCTTCCGCCGATCCAATGCCGGCCGGCGCGACCGCACCTTCTCGCTCACGGCTTCAGCCGATCACAGCGATTACGATGCCTATGAAAGCTTCACCGGCACGCTGTCGGGGCGGATTTCGTTCGAATCGACCCCGATCTGGCAGAAGCGCTGGACCTATTATTACGGTGCCGAACTGGTCGGATCGAACGAGGATCGGTACAATTTCAACACCGGTTCGCGCGATCGCGGCACTTGGCTGATCGCGGCACTGCCCGCCTTTGTCGGCTTCGATACGTCGGACGATCTGCTCAACCCCACGCGGGGCTTCCGCATCAAGCTCAACCTCAGCCCGGAAACCTCGGTGCGCGGCGCGGCGCGACCCTATGTGCGGGGGATGCTGGAAGGGACCGCCTATTACCCGCTGTCGGACGGGCTCGTGATTGCCGGCCGCGCGCGTGTCGGAACCATCGCCGGGATCGAGCGCAATGACCTGCCTCCCTCGCGGCGCTACTATGCCGGCGGCGGCGGATCGGTTCGCGGTTTCGGCTATCAGGAACTGGGTCCGCGCGCGCCGGACGGCCGTCCTATCGGCGGGCGCAGCCTCAACGAATTTGCGATCGAGGCGCGCTATCGCTTCGGCAATTTCGGGATCGTGCCCTTTGTCGATGCCGGGCAGGTCTATGAGAGCATCACTCCGCAGTTTAGCGACATTCGCTTTGGTGCGGGCATCGGCGGGCGGTTCTACACCAATTTCGGCCCGCTGCGCGTCGATGTGGCGACACCGATCAACCGCAAGCCGGGCGAGTCGCGCATTTCGCTCTACATCTCGATCGGACAGGCATTCTGATGAGCGACGAACGGTCAACCGACGCGCCCGAGACGGCAGGCGAGGCATCGGCAACGGGGGAAGCCGCGACCGAACGCGTCGTGCAGCATCCGCCGCTGCCGCTGCGGATCGCCAAATGGGCGGGCGTCGCCGTGGGCGTCGTTGTGGCTCTGGCCGGGGCGCTGCTGCTGCTGCTCAATACGCAAATGGGGCGCAACATCGTTGCCGACCAGATCAGCGGATACCGCCTCGCTTCGGGGCTGAACGTGCAGGTCGGCCGGATCGACGGCTCGATCTACGGCGCGATGGTGCTGCATGATGTGCGTGTTCGCGACCCGAAGGGCGTTTTTGCCACGGCGGAGCAGATCACGCTCGACTGGCGGCCCTTCGACTTCCTGTCGAACCATCTCAACATTCGCGAGCTTACCAGCCCGGCAGTCCAGGTTGGGCGCGCGCCTGAACTGATCCCTGGCGAATCCGACCCGGACGCGCCGTTGCTGCCGCAGATCGACATCGATGTTGCGCGCCTTGCGATCGGCCGGATCGAGCTGGCGCCGGGCGTGATCGGCGATCGCCACGTCGCGCGGCTCGAAGGCGGGCTGCACCTTTCCGACGGACAGTTGCGACTCAGCGCGAATGGCGGAACGCTGGCCGCGCCGGGCATGGCGGGCGGCGACCGGCTCTCGGTACGGCTCGATGCGGAGCCTGAGCAGAATATGCTCGACCTCGATTTGCAGGTAAATGCCCCGGCGGGCGGACTGATCGCCGAACTGGCGGGGCTCGAAGCACCGCTGGTGCTTTCGATCGAAGGCGACGGCGACTGGGATGCCTGGGACGGCCGGGCAGTCGGCAATCTGGGCGGTGAGCGGCTTGCAAATCTGCAGCTTCGCGCACGCGATGGTCGCTTCAGGATTCTGGGGATTACGCGACCGGGCCTCTATTTCTCCGGCGCGGTAGCCGAGCTTACCGCACCGCAATTGAGAGTCGCGATCGATACGGCCTTCGTAGACCGGATCGCCGATACGCGCGTGCGGTTGCTTTCGGACTCGCTGTCGTTCGAGGCTGCCGGAAAGCTCGACCTGGACGCCAACCGTTTCGACGGGTTTCGCGCCGAGGCGCTGCTGCTTCGTCCCGCTGCGATCGCGCCCAATCTGGTGGGTCGTTCGGTGCGCGCCAGCGTCGCGCTTGACGGGTCGTTTGCGACGCCGACAGTCGACTACAAGCTGCACGCCGGGGCGCTGGGCTTCGGCGAAACCTATGCCGAACAGCTCTATGCTGAGGGGCAGGCCAAGGTCGATGCCGAGCGGATTCTCGTCCCGGTAAATGCGCGAGCGGCGCGGGTCTCGGGGCTCAATGCGGCCGTGGGCGGTCTCGTTACCAATCTCCGGCTGCGGGGCGACGTCGCGATCAACGGCGATCAGATCCTGGCCGATGATCTGCGCATCCGATCGGACCGGATCGACGCGACGGCGATCATCGCCGCCGATATCGGAGACGGCCGCTATACCGGCGGGCTGAAGGGCCGGATCAATGATTATGAGATCGATGGCGTCGGCGTGGTAAGTGCCACCACCGATGCCGAAATCTATCCCGGTTCCACCGGCGGTTTCGGCATTCGTGGCACGATCGCCGGGCGGACGCAGCGCATCTTTAGCGATGGCGCGCGCAATTTCCTCGGCGGCAATGCCGTGGCTTCGGTGCGGCTCGGTTATGATCCGCAGGGCGTGGTCACGTTCAACGAGCTGCGCGTGCGAGCGCCCAAATTCCAGGTGCGCTCGGGATCGGGGCGCTACGATCCTGAAGGCGCACTGCTCGTCAATGCCGATGCCTATTCCGCGCAATATGGCCCGCTCCAGGCGCGCGTGACCGGATCGATGGCCAATCCCGAAATGCTGCTGCGCGCGCCGCGACCCGGGCTTGGAGTCGGCCTCGCGGATGTGGAAGCACGCGTGCGCGGCGAGAATGGGCGCTATGCCGTCGTCGCCGAAGGCGGCACGGATTACGGCCCGTTCACCGCCGATGTGCTGGTCGATACCGGCGGGCCGCTGAGCGTCGATGTCCGCAGGACTTTGTTCGCCGGGGTCGAAATGCGCGGTCAATTGCGCCAGACCCCGGCCGGGCCCTTTTCCGGCAGGCTCGATCTCGCCGGATCCGGGATCAACGGTAACGCTCGGCTTTCGGCGCAAGGTTCCGATCAGCAGGCGCAGCTTTCCCTGCGTGCCGCCGATGCCCGCATTCCGGGGCAGGGCGACATGTTGATAGGCCGCGCTATCGTCGACGCGACGATCCTGCTTGCCGACACGCCGCATATCGTGGCCGACGCACAGCTTGCAAATTTCGCGCGGGGCGATTTCGTGATCAACCAGGCGCGCGCAAAGCTCGATTACCAGGGCGGAAGCGGTACTGCGAAGCTGCTCGCCAGCGGTTCGACCGGGGTATCCTTCCGGCTTGCGGCCAATGCCCGGCTCTCGCCCGAACGGTGGCTGGTGGCATTGCAGGGCGAAGGTAATGGCGTGTCGTTCAAGACCGGCAATCCGGCGCGTATCGTCCTGGCCGACGGTGGCTATCGGCTGCAGCCGACGCAGATCGAATTCGACCAGGGCACGATGCGTGTCGCCGGAAGCTATGGCGACGGGATGACCGCGCAGCTCCGGCTCGATGAAATGGACCTTTCGGTTATCAACGCCTTTGTTCCGGGCGTCGGTGTGGGCGGAACCGCCACCGGCAGCCTCGATTTCGAGCAGCAGACCCCCGACGCATTTCCCAGCGCCGACGCGCGACTGGAGATCGCGAATTTCACGCGTTCGAGTATCGCCACGGTATCGACTCCCGTGAACATCAGCTTCGTCGGCAAGCTGCTGCCCGATGGCGGGGACGCGCGTGCGCTGATCAAGCGCGGGTCGACGACCATCGGGCGCGTCGTCGCGACGCTGCGCCCGCTGCCGCCGGGATCGGGTGGGTGGCAGGAACGGCTGATGGCCGCGCCGCTTTCGGGCGGAGTGCGCTATAACGGTCCGTCGAACGTGCTCTTCTCGCTGGCGGGCCAACCCGGCCAGACGCTATCCGGCCCGGTGGGCATCGCCGCCGATTTTTCCGGTCGCGTCCGTTCGCCGCAGCTGAACGGCGTCGTGCGGGCGAGCAACCTCACCTACGAGAACGAGAATTACGGCACGCGCCTCACCAACATGAAGGTCGACGGACGTTTCTCGAACGATCAGCTGGTGGTCGAGAATATCACTGCAACCGCAGGGGAGGGCAGCATTTCCGCCAAGGGCCGGGTCGGCCTTTCCGCCGATGCGGGGTTCCCGGTCGAGCTGCGCGCCGAGTTCGAGAACGCGCAGCTTGCGAGCAGCGATGCGCTGGAAGGCGCGGCGAACGGCTGGATTGAAGTCACCAACAATGCCGATGCGGCCCTGATCAAGGGGCGGCTGACCATTCCCGAAGCGCGCTACAAGATCATCCGTCAGGGCTCGGCGGAAGTCGCGCAGCTGGAGGGTGTGCGCCGGGTCCGCCCGGGTGAGGAGGATAGCGGCTATCAGCGCCCCGAACGCCGTCGCGCCGGTCATCCGATCCGTCTCGACCTGGTCGTCAGCGCCGACAACCAGCTGTTCGTTTCGGGGATGGGGCTCGATTCCGAATGGTCCGCGCGGATCACCGTGAATGGCACCGCGGCCAACCCGCGCGTCGGCGGTTATGCCCGCGTGGTCGAGGGGCAGTACAGCTTTGCCGGGCGACGGCTCGAACTCAGCCGGCGCAGCGCGGTCAATTTCGAAGGTGCCGCGCTCACCAACCCCAGCCTCGACATTCAGGCGAGCACGACGGCGGAGAACGTGACTGCCACCATCGTCATCGGCGGGACCGCGCAGCAGCCCAATATCAGTTTCGCCTCGACGCCCAGCCTGCCGCAGGACGAAGTGCTGTCGCGGCTGCTGTTCGGCGATTCGGTGACGAACTTGTCAGCGACCGAGGCACTGCAACTCGCCGCCGCGCTCAATTCGCTGCGCGGCAGCGGCGGCGGGCTCAATCCGCTGGGCGAGCTGCGCCAGGCGGCGGGGATCGACCGGCTGCGCGTGCTGGGCAGCGATGAAACCACCGGGCGCGGCACCGCGCTGGCGGCGGGGCAATATCTGACCAACGACATCTATGTCGAAATCATCACCGATGCCCGCGGCTTCACGGCGACCCAGCTCGAGATCGCACTCACGCGTGCCCTCAGCATTCTCTCCGAAACCGGGTCGTTCGGCGGGTCGAGCGTCAGCTTGCGCTATTCGAAGGACTATTGACCCGCGTTGCAGTGGCGCTCGCGTAACGACATAAGCGGGCGATGGGCGAATATCTCGACGTGCTCGTGGTCGGTGCCGGCATCTCCGGCATCGGCGCGGGCTTTCACCTGCAGGACAAATGCCCCGGTCGCAGCTATGCGATCCTCGAGGCACGCGATGCCGTGGGGGGCACCTGGGACCTGTTCCGCTATCCCGGGGTGCGGTCGGACAGTGATATGCACACGCTCGGCTATGGTTTCCGTCCGTGGCGCGGGGCGAAGGCGATCGCTGACGGTGCTTCGATCCTCCAATATCTGAAGGATACCGCGCGCGAGTTCGGCATCGACAAGCATATCCGCACCGGCGAGCGGGTGGTGCGCGCCGACTGGTCAACGCGCGAGGCGCTGTGGCACGTCACCGTCGATCGGAGCGACGGCGAGACGCGGCATTACTGCTGCCGCTTCCTGTTCCTGTGCACAGGCTATTACCGGTATGATCGTGGTTATATGCCCGATTTTCCGGGGCGCGAGGATTTCGGCGGGCAGATCGTCCATCCGCAATTCTGGACCGAGGATATCGACTGGGCGGGCAAGCGCGTGGTGGTGATCGGCAGCGGCGCGACAGCGGTGACGCTCGTCCCCGCGCTGGCGGAGAAGGCGGCGCATGTCACGATGCTACAGCGTTCGCCAAGCTACATGATCGCGCGGCCCTCGCGCGACGGTTTTTCCGACAAGCTGCACCGGATATTGCCCGAACGGCTCGCATCGGGGCTGGTGCGGTGGAAGAACGTGCTGCTTCAGCAATTCTTCTTCAATCTTGCCCGCAAACGCCCCGAAAAGGTGAAGGCGCATCTGATCGGACTGGTGCAGGAGCAGCTGGGCTCCGAGTATGACACTGCCACGCATTTCACGCCGCGTTACAATCCCTGGGACGAACGGCTGTGCCTCGTCTCCGACGCCGATCTGTTCCAGGCGTTGCGCAGCGGTGCCGCGAGTATCGTCACCGGCACGATCGACCGGTTCACGCGGGAGGGCATCCGGCTGGCAGCGGGCGAAGTCGTGGAGGCCGATCTTGTGGTTTCTGCGACGGGGCTGGAAATGCAGTTGGCGAGCGACATGGAAATCAGCGTCGACGGCGCGCAGGTCCGGCTTTCCGACAGCGTCGCCTATAAGGGGATGATGTATTCGGACGTGCCGAATTTCGCATCGTCCTTCGGCTATACCAATGCCTCCTGGACGCTGAAGGTCGACCTGACCTGCGCCTATGTCTGTCGCCTGCTCAACGCAATGAAGGCGCGCGGCATGCGGCAAGTGACGCCGCGGCTCGCCGAGCCGGTGGGCGAGGAGCCGCTGCTCGATTTCAGCTCGGGCTATATCCAGCGCGGGCTTTCGCAATTCCCGAGGCAGGGGGATCGCGAGCCGTGGCGTGTCAATCAGAGCTATCTGCGCGACGTGATCGGGCTTCGCTATGGTGGGATCGACCGGGAAATGGAATTCTCCAATCCCGCATCCTAGGCCGTGACGATATTGCCGTCGCGCACTTCAACCGGCCAGGGCTTGAGCCGAGCGCCGGTGCACGGGCCGCCGATGCAATGGCCGTCCGCGATGCGAAACAGCGCGCCGTGCCATGAACAGGCGATCAGGTCGCGATCCTGCGTCAGATAGCTGTCGAGCTCCTGCGCGAGCGGCAGCCCCATATGCGGGCAGCGGTCGACATAGCCATAAGCGGCATTGCCCTGCCGCACCACGAAACCGTGGAATCGCCCGGCCTTCATTTCGAGCACGAAACTACGCGCGCCGCCGTCGGGCAAGAGCGCGAGCGGACCGAGTGTGACACCCGGCGGGGTGGTGGTGAGGCGTTCGCTCATGCTGCCACTAACGCCCGTTTGCGCTGAGCCTGTCGAAGCGCTGTCCTTTCTATTACGCAGCGGTGGAGAGAAGAAGAACGGGGCTTCGACAAGCTCAGCCCCAACGATGGACGAGTGATGTCGGAACTCAAGGCAGCACCGCCTTCGGGAAATCCGCCCAGGCCGCGTCATAATCGGACTGAGCATGCTCCATCGCATAACCTGTCGGGCGATAGGGCCAGCAGCTCTCGACCATGAACGCGATCGTGTTCTCGATCTTGTGCGGGGCGAGATCGGCATTGCTCGCAGCTTCCCAGCTCGGCTTGTCGGGCCCGTGACCGGCCATCAGATTGTGTAGGCTGAGCCCGCCCGGCTGAAACCCTTCGGCCTTGGCGTCATAGGCGCCGTGGATCAGCCCCATCGCCTCCGACATGATGTTGCGATGAAACCAGGGTGGGCGGAACGTGTCCTCGGCCACCATCCAGCGCGGCGGGAAGATCACGAAGTCGGCGTTCGCGCGTCCCGGAACGGCGCTGGGCGAGGTCAGCACGGTGAAGATCGAGGGATCGGGATGGTCGTAGCTCACCGTTCCGATCGTGTTGAATTTCGCGAGGTCATAGCGGCAGGGCGCAAGATTGCCGTGCCAGGCGACGACATCGAGCGGGCTATGGTCGAGCGTCATCGTCCACAGGCTGCCGAGATATTTCTGGACCAGCTCGAACGGCTCGTCGCGATCCTCATACCAGGCCATGGGCGTTTCGAAGTCGCGGGGATTGGCGAGGCCGTTGGCGCCGATCGGGCCGAGATCGGGCAGGCGGAACAGGCTGCCGTAATTTTCGGTGAGATAGCCGCGCGCATTCCCGTCGGGCAGCAGCGCGCGAAACCGCACGCCGCGCGGGACGATGGCGATCTGACCGGGCGCGATATCGATACGCCCCATTTCGGTGAGCAGCGACAGCCGCCCTTCCTGCGGGATGAACAGCAATTCGCCGTCGGCGTCCATGAAGACGCGGCGGTCCATATCCTTGTCCGCGGCATAGCAGTGCACCGCCACGCCATCGAGTATTTCGGGATTGCCGTTGCCGAGCATCGTCACCAGCGAATCGATCAGATCGACCGGCGCGTCGGGGCCGGGCAGGGGCGACCAGCGCTGACGATTGGGCGCCACCGGGCCGGACATCAGCGGCGCGGTGAAAAGCGGGGCGCCCTGATAGGGAGTAAAGGCCGGATGCTCGGCGCTCGGCCGCATGCGATAGAGCCAGCTGCGGCGGTTTTCGGCGCGCGGCGCCGTGAACGCGGTGCCCGAAAGCTGCTCGGCGTACAGGCCATAGGCGGGTCGCTGCGGCGAGTTGCGCCCCTCGGGCAATGCGCCGGGCACTGCCTCGGTCGCAACGTGATTGCCGAAGCCGGGGAAATAGTCAGTCACGGGCCTCTCCGCTCAGAGCTGGTTCGGCCGGGGGTAAGCAACGCGAACGCAACTGGCGCGCCTCCCCCGGCCTTCCTCTCCAACTTGTCAGGCGTCCACCTTGATCACGCCGCGGCGAATCTGGTCGAGTTCGATCGACTCGAACAGCGCCTGGAAGTTGCCGTTGCCGAAGCCTTCATTGCCCTTGCGCTGAATGATCTCGAAGAAGATCGGGCCGAACATGTTTTCGGTGAAAATCTGGAGGAGGATGCCTTCCTCGCGATTGCCGTCGATCAGGATGCGGTTCTTGCGCAGCCGGTCGAGATCCTCGTCATGCGGGCCGACGCGCTTGTCGACCAGCTCGTAATAGGTCTCGATCGTGTCCTGCAGATTGACGCCGCGCTCGCGCAGCTTCTCGACCGTCGTGTAGATATCGTCTGTGGTCAGCGCGAGGTGCTGAATGCCTTCGCCTTTGTACTCGCGAATGAATTCCTCGATCTGCGAGTTTTCGTCCTGGCTCTCGTTCAGGGGAATACGGATCGCCTGATCGGGCGCGATCATCGCCTGGCTGAACAGCCCGGTCGCCTGGCCCTTGATGTCGAAATATTTCTGTTCCTCGAAGCCGAACAGCGTGCGGTAGAATTCGCTCCACACGCGCATCTGGCCGCGGCGGACATTGTGCGTGAGGTGGTCGAGCAGATCGAGCCCGACATTGTTTTCCTTCTCCGCCTGCTGCCAGCCGGGGACTTCCTCCCAGTCGGCATAAAGGTCGGTGCCGTCCTGGATGAAATAGAGGTACGAGCCGCCAATCCCCTTGATCACGGTATCGTCTTCCTCGGTCGCTTCGGCACCGTGTTCCAGCGCCCATTTGAGCGCCTTTTCCGGGTCGCCTACGCGGAACGCCATCGCGCTGGCCGAAGGGCCGTGGGCCTTGCGGAATTCGGCGACCCGGCCTTCCTTGTCGCGGTTGAGCATCAGGTTGATACGCCCCTGCTTGAAGCGCGTGATGTCCTTGGTCGGATGCCGATGCGACGGAACGAATCCCATCTGCTCGAACTGGCGCGCCATCGCATCGGGATCGGGCGAGGTGAATTCGACGAATTCGAAGCCGTTGAGGCCGAGGGGGTTTTCGGGGCGGTTCATGACTCTCTCCTGCATGCGTCCCTGATATCGCGACAGGCAAACTAGTGTCAAATGATACCAGTTTGTCACGTCACGCGTTCATCAGGAAACGGGCAGGCAGGCCGAACGATCCGGTCCCGGGGCGGTGGCACTTGCCGGCTTGCGATCAGTCTCCGGTGCCGCCGGCACGCAGATACCGGTCGTACCAGTCGAGCTGGCGCTGCATGCGGTCCTCGATATAGGCCGGCACGGTCAGCCCGTGATTCTCGCCAGGATAGACGACCAGCCGCGTGGGCACGTCCAGCGTCTTCAGCGTCTGATACATTTGCTGCCCGCCGGTGCAGGGGACATTGTCGTCCTCCTCCGCACACAGGAACAGAGTCGGTGCGTGGATATCGGGCGCTTCGAAGAACGGATAGCTCAGCCGCAGCCACCGTTCCGGCTCATCCCACGGCGCGCCGAGTTCGAGCAGATAGTCGCGGGCATATTGATCGACGCCGAACCCGCCCAGGAAATTGCCCATGCCCGCGCCGCTCACTGCCGCGGCGATGCGCGGTTCGCGTGCGATCAGATAATTGGTGAGGATGCCGCCATAGCTCCATCCCCCGACGCCGATCCGATCGGGATCGGTAATGCCCGCCGCGACCAGATAATCGATTCCTGCGCGCACATCGGCGACGTCCAGATTGCCCCAATCGGCCATCTGCGCCATCGCGAATTCGGTCCCCCGGCCAGAGGAACCGCGCGGATTGGGCGCGAACACCGCATAGCCATTGGCGGCATAGACTTGCCAGTCCAGCATGAAATCATGGCTGAACTGATAGACCGGCCCACCATGCAAGCGGATGATGGTGGGCAGGGGGCGGCTGCCGTCTTCGCCCGGCGGCAGCAGCAGCATGCCGTGGATCTCCGTCTCGCCGCTCGTCCAGCTGATATCGCGTGTCTGCGCCAGCGCTCGATCCGCAACCCAGCCATTATGCTGCGTCAGTAGGCGCGGCGTGCGCCCGACGCTGCGCAGCGCGAGCGGCGCAGCGGGGCCGTTTGCCAGCACCGCGATCCGTCCGCCGGGCGCAACGGCGAAGTCATAGGCGACGTCGCGGCCCTCGGTCAGTTCGCGCAGCGATCCGCTTGCCGGATCGATCGAAACAAGCCGGGTATCGCGATCCTGCTCGACCAGTGCGATCAGCCGCGTGCCGTCCGCCGACCAGCGCGGATAGTAGAAATAGCGGTCAATCCATGCGGGATGCGTGATTTCGCCGGTGGTGAGATCGGCCACGGCGATCTGCGTCGGCCTGTACCATGTGTCCGCTTCGTCGCCTGCGCGGACCCAGGCGATCCGTGTGGAATCGGGTGACCAGCTCGGGCGGCCCGATTCGAACCCTGGATCGGCGTCGCCGCCCGCGAATGTGCTGACTCGCCGTGCTTCTCCGCCACCGGCCGGCATGATGTAGATGTCGGAGCAATAGTGGCGGTCCGCCGCCTCGCAGCGCTTGGATACGAATGCGATGTTCTTGCCGTCGGGCGACCAGCTTGGCAGCCAGTGGTCATAGTCGCCGTGGGTCAGCTGCGTTGCTTCGTTGCTTGCGAAATCCACGCGGAACAGATGCTGACGGCGATCGTCGATCCAGCCGCGACCGTCCTCGCGCGCCAGAAACCGGTCGATCACGATGGGCGGGGCGATATCGGGCGCCTCACCGACATTCGCGCCGACTTCGGCGACGACGATCGCCGCGCTTCCGTTGGGAGCGAGGCTGTAGTCGCTGATTCCGCCTGGGATGCGCGAAAGCTGCCGTGTCGTTTCACCATCGGCGCTGAGCAGCCATAGCTGTGTCGTTCCGTCTTCGGCGGCATCGCCCAGATAGACGATGCTGCCATCGGCGCGCGGGGCGGGTTGCCATTCGCTCTGCCTGGGCGTGTCCGTCAGACGGCGTGCCTGGCCGCTGCGCCATTCGGTGGCCCACAGATCGCTATACTGCGCTTCGGGTGCGGCGTGGCTCGTCAGCGTGTAGATGATCGTCTCGCCATCGGCGGCGAAGACCGGCCCGCTGATCGTTTCGAGCCTGCGGAAATCCGCAGCGGAAAATGCTGTCTTCGCTTCCTGGGCGGCCGCCGGGATTCGGGCCGGGGCAAGCATCAGGGCGAACAGGGCGATATTTCGTGCTGCGGAGAGAAGAGGAGCGGGCATGAGTTTCCTTCGCCTTTGCAACCATAGGCTCGACAGCGACCTGGTCGCCCGGGGCGCGCGGCCCGGGCGACATCAAGGATCGAATTAGACAAGTGGATAACACGTCAACCGCGACCGCAGCTACTATTTCATCGCGACCTTCCGCTTCGAACTGCTCCGCCGCTGCACTGCTGGATCGGTTTCGGCTTCAGTCGGCGGTCGGAACACCCGGTACCGGCATCGCCGCCGCGTGTTCGGATTCGAAGCTGGCGATGGGATAGGCACAGTAATCGGCGGCATAATAGGCGCTCGGACGGTGATTGCCGGAAATGCCGAGCCCGCCGAACGGCATTGTTCCGGCTGCTCCGGTGATCGGGCGGTTCCGGTTGACGATGCCCGCGCGGCTGCGCTCCAGAAAGCGATTCCAGAGCGCATTGTCTTCGCTGATCAGCCCCGCCGAAAGACCATAGGCAGTCGCATTTGCCGCAGCGATCGCGGCATCGAAGTCGGGAACGCGCGTCACTTGCAGCACCGGCGCGAAAATCTCGGCATCGGGCACATCGCATCCCGTCACGTCGAGAATTGCAGGTGTCACGAAGGCATCGCGCCGCCCGGCAACCTGCTCGAAGGGGCGGATAACTTTGGCGCCCGCGGACAGGATCGCCGACACCTGCCGATGTGCCTGTGCGGCGGCGGCGTCCGAGGCGAGGGGGCCCATGAACGCGTCCCCCGCTTCATCCCATGCGGCAACGCGCAGTCTGGCCGTCAATGCGTCCAGACCGGAGAGGATGGCGTCGCCCGTTGCGCCTTCGGGCACGATCAGCCGCCGCGCGCAGGAGCAACGCTGGCCGGTTGTGACGAAGGCCGAATGGACGATCAGCGATGCGGCCGCTTCGGGCGAATCCCATGCGATCAGCGGATTGTTGCCGCCCAGTTCGAGCGCAAGAATGATGTGCGGACGATCGAGGGTAGCGCGCTTGAGTGCCTGACCGCCGGCCGCCGACCCGGTGAAGAGCAGCCCGTCAATGTCCGACGCGACCAGCGCCTCGCCGGTGGCGCGGCCGCCCTGGACGATCTGGAACACGCCGTCGGGCAGTCCGACACCTGCCCACAGCTTCGCCATGCGTTCGCCCGTCGCCGGAGTGACCTCGGACGGTTTGAAGACGACGCAATTCCCAGCGAGCAGGGCGGGGACGATATGCCCGTTGGGCAGATGTCCGGGAAAGTTATAAGGGCCGAGCACTGCCATGACACCATGCCCACGATGGCGCAGCACCGCTTCCCCAAACGGGGTTTCGTTGTGCTTTTCGCCGGTGCGTTCGGCTTGCGCGACGATCGATACTTCGACCTTGGCGATCATCGATCCGACTTCGGCGCGGCATTCGTGAAGCAGCTTTCCGGTTTCGCGCGCAATGGTTTCGGCCAGGCCGTCGGTATCGGTCTTGAGCGCTTCGGCGAAGCTGCGCACCGCGGCGATGCGATCCTCCAGCGGCGAGGATCGCCAGCCGGGAAGGGCATCGCGCGCGCGCGCAACCGCATCGGCGCACTGCTCCGCGCTCGCCGGCGCGCCTTCCCAGACGATGCTGCCGTCCGCCGGGTTGATCGATTGGATGCGGGGGTCGCCTGCCGTTTCGGTCTGCATCAGCTTTCCTTCACTCTTATTGTCGTGCCTTCTTCAAGGCCAAGCCTCTCGGCGATATTCGGTTCCACGGTAAGCGTGTCGCCTGCGATCTGCCCCACCGCGAAGATGGCGCGAAAGCCGTCGATCCCGGTTGTCGCGATCAGCCGCTTCGGCGCGTCGGAAACCTTGCCGACATCGAGCCGCAATATCCGGCTTCGCCGCAGCGTGTCGAGCCGGTCGGCGGGGCAGGAAACCACTGGTCCGCCGTCGAACAGGTCAATCAGGCCCGTGCGCGCGAACCCTTCGCGCTCAAGCATCGCCAGCGCCGCTTCGCCGTGCCGGTGCACGCGGCCGATAGCCCATGCCGCGCGATCGTCGATCAGCGAGACATAGATGGGATGGCGTGGCGCAAGGTCCTGCACGAAGCGCCCGTCCGTAGCGGTAAGCATGCGGTCCGCTGCATCGAAATCGAGGCGATAGAAGCGCGATCCGACACCGTCCCAGAACGGAGAAGCGCCGTCTTCCTCGAACCATCCGCGCAGTTCGGCGATCACGGTGTCCGAAAACCGCGTCCGGTCGGCACCGATCAGCATGTAGCGCGCGGCGGCGAGCAGCCTGCCTGCGCCGCCGCCGCGTCGATCCGCGCGGATGAACAGCGATCCGACTGAAGTGGTGCCGTCGCACTCGCTCACGAGCACCAGAGCCTGATGGTCGAAGCGGGTTGCGATGGCGGGGGAGTGTTGCGCCAGCGTGATCAGGCGAAAGGCGAGATGCGGCCGCGAAAGCCCCATCCGTGCCCGTACGCTGGCAATACCGGCGATATCGCCGTCATCATCTTCGAGCAGCAACGTGTACCATGCGGATCCCGGATCGACGGCGCCGGCAAAGCTCCGCTGCGAAAGCCGCAGGCGCTCCGCGAGCACTGCTTCGTCCTCGGGCAGGCTGGTGAATCCCGCTCCCGACAGCCTCGCCAGAGTCATGACTTCCGCCAGATCCGCCGGTCCGGCGGGGCGGACCAACTGTGTCATGCGGCAAGCTCGAGTTGCGCGCGCGCCGAGGCGCAGGCGGCGTCGAGCCGGTTGACGGCCTCCTCGACTTCGTCATGGCTGATGATCAGCGGCGGCAGCAGGCGCACGCAATTGTCGCCGCCGCCCGCCACCAGCAGCCGCTGGTCGCGGGCCACGCCCATGAACTCGCGATTGTTTACCTTGAGCTTGAGGCCGATCAGCAGCCCCTTGCCGCGCACGTCAGCGATGACGTCCGGGTGGCGCGCCGAGAGATTGCTCAGCCGCGTATAGAAATCTTCCGAAACCGAGCGCGCATGCGCGAGCGTGGTGGTCCGGGCAATTTCCTCGAACGCGGCAAGGCCGACTGCCATTGCGAGCGGATTGCCTCCGAAGGTCGATCCGTGAACGCCGAACTTCATCCCGCTCGCCGCTTCGCTGGTGGCAAGGCAGGCGCCGATGGGAAAGCCGCCGCCCAGTGCCTTGGCCACGGCCATGATGTCGGGTTCGACACCTTCGAACCATTGATGCGCGAACAGCCGCCCGGTGCGTCCCATGCCGCTCTGCACCTCGTCATAAATGAGCAGAACACCGTTGGCAGTGCACAGATCGCGCACGCGCTTGAGCCATTCGCCCGAAAGCGCGCGTGCGCCGCCTTCGCCCTGAACCGGCTCGATAATCACTGCGGCAGTGGTGGGCCGGGCGATGGCTTCGGCGATCGCGTCGCCATCGTCGACGGTCAGCTGGACATAACCCGGCAGGCGCGGGCCGAAGCCTTCGACATAGCCGGGATTGCCCGCGGCGTTGATCGCGGCATAGGTGCGGCCGTGGAACGATCCGGCAAAGCCGATCACGTCGATCCGCTTCTCGTCACCCTTGCTCCAATGGTAGCGACGCGCCATTTTCAGCGCGCACTCAACGGCTTCAGAGCCACTGTTGCCAAAGAATGCGACGTCGGCGAAGCAGCCGTCGGTCAGGCGTCCGGCAAGCGCTTCCTGCCCCGGCACGCGGAAGATGTTGGAGACATGCCACAGCTTTTCCGCTTGCTCGGTCAGTGCTGCCACCAGCTTTGGGTGGGCGTGACCCAGCGCATTGGTGGCGATTCCCGAAACGCAATCGAGCCAGGCGGTGCCGTCACGATCGTAGAGCCACACGCCTTCGCCGCGCTCGACTGTAATCGGCGCGCGATTGTAAACATTCAGCAGGGCATCAGTCATTCTGCATTCCTTGTCTGGGGCATTCCGAAATCGACACGACCAAGCGGCATCGGCGCGAGCAGGTCCTGGACCTTTCCCGCCAGCGTGCGGATTTCGGGGGAAGTGAATTCGGCGTACCAGCGCGCATTGGCGGGGCCGACGCCGTGTTCGGCGCTGAAGCTGCCCCCATATTCCTGGGTTACCGCGCGCAGGATCATCGCGCGTGCGGCTTCCGCGGCATCGGGGTCGAACGCGCCGGAGCTTTCGGGCCACACCATGTTGAAGTGCATGCCACCGTCGCCGATATGGCCGAAATCGTGGAGTTTGAGGCGCGGTTCGCTCTTCGTCAGCCGTGCGATCATCTCGGCGCGAAACGCCATCATGTCACCGCGACGCAGGCAGATGTCGCAGGCCATGACCTTGCCCGATGCGCGGAGCCCTTCGGGAACGGCATGACGGATGGCCCAGAGGTCGCCGCCATCGTCAAAGGCGGCATCGGTGATGACGCCGTCTTCCAGCATTGGCGCGAGAATGTCGGTCAACCGCTCCTGCAACCATTCGGCAGCGACGCAGCGCCCACCAGACAGTTCGACGAGCACGGCATAGGGCGGGGCACCGTCGGGAAAGGGATTGCGCAGACGCGGCACATGGCCGAGCGCTGCCGCGATCGCGGCTTGCGATATCCCCTCAAATGCCGTCAGCAAGGTATCGAACTGCGCTTCCATCCGTTCGAGCAGCGGCAAGGCGGCTTCTGCCCGGAGCAGGGAAATCAGCGCCGAAATCCGTGCCGCGGGCAGGCGAGACAGCGCCAGACTGGCGCGCGTGACAATGCCAAGCGCGCCCGAACTGCCCACTGCAAGGTGCTTGAGCGCCAGCCCGCTATTGTCTTTCCACACCGGCGCCCCGAGGGTCAGAGTGCGCGGTTCGGATTCGGCGGTGACCAGTTCCAGTCCCAGCAGATTGCGGCGCACATCACCATAGCGCAGGAAGCGCGCGCCGCCGGTATTCGCTGCGATCATGCCACCGATCGACGGATCGGCACCCAGATCGATCGGGAAGCCGAGGCCGTGGGGTTCCGCCGCCGCGTTGAGCGTGGAGAGCAGTACGCCCGCCTCGACTTCGGCAGTGCGGTTGGCAGCGTCGATCTGCGGCGCGGCGTTGAGCCGGTCTAGGCTGAGCAGCAACTGTTCCTCGCCGTCACCGGCGATGCCCGCCGCCACCAGCCCGGTCGCGGCGCCCTGCGGCACCACGGAGAGGCCATGCGCGAAGGCGATCCGCAGCGTCTCGGCGACTTCCGCGGTCGATGCCGGGCGCGCCACCATCGCCGGCGTCCCGCGTGCGCCGCGACCATCGGCCGCATAGCTCGCCAGATCGCCCGCGTCGCACAGGAGGTTGGTGTCCCCAAGCGCGGCGCGCAGTTCGGCAGCGGCGGCACCCGGACGGCTCATGCGGCGCGAGTCATCGCGAAGATGCCGGTGGCGTTGGCGCTGTCGAATGCCAGATCCAGTCCGGTGGCTTCGGGCAACGGATCGCGGCTTATGAATTCGAAGAAAGACCCGGGAACACCGCGCGTCACCGCCTGCCGGTCGGCCGTTACGAACCCGCGTTCGACGATGTCGGCGCGGAACGCCGTCTGGCGGACGCGACCGCTCTGCGACACTTCGACCCGATCCTTGATTGGATGTCCTTCGGCGCGCAGCGCATCCGCCAGCGCTTCGACGTCGTCGACGCGGTCGGTCGCGTGGTTGAAGGCATTGCCCTCGGTCGCGATCCAGCCGGCCTCCGCCGATTGGTTGATCAGAACCGCGTAGTCGGCTTCATCGACATCGCCATGCTGGCGGTCGAACGCGGCGGCGATGACGGGCAGGGCGGCCGCGGCATCGGCGAAATCGACCGCGCCGAATTTGCCGAAGTGGTCGAGTACCGCGAGCGCCTCGGGGGTGAGCGGATCGCGCGAGCCGCCGAAAACGCGCCGTGCCGCCGCGCCGAAACCATCGTCGAACTGATCGACATGCAGCTCGCTGACGAAATATTGGGGGATCGCCTCGGGAAAGTCGCGATGGCACCAGGCATGGCCGGTCATCCTGAGCCGCGGCAGCGGATATTGCTTCACCATTTCATAGCCGAGCGGCTCGAGGATCCGGGCAAAACTGTCCTGCCCGCCGGGAAGCGCGCCGGTCGGTCCTTCGGCGAAGCGGATCGTACGCAGTGCGCCGTGATCGAAATTGATACGCCGCCCTTGGGCGATCCGATCAGCGACATAGGCCGCGCCGCTGGGAACGGTTTCGAGCAGACGGCGGAACAGCAGTGCGGCAAGCGCAGTTGCGAAGACTGGGCGGGATACGCGGCTTTCGCCCGTGCCGGTCACTTCGGGCGCGAGTTCGAGCATGTCGAGCGTTTCGCGCGCCGCGTCGTCACCAATTGCGATCGCGGTCAGGCGGAATAGCATCGCTTCGTTCGAAATCGGCATATTGAACCTCCACATCAGAAGGTGATTTTCTCAGGAGGATGTGCAAAATCAAAACGAGAAAGGCGCATTTTGATATGACGGAATCGAATGTGTACCCGCGTCGACTGTTGCCGCCGACCGGTGCGCTGCGCAGTTTCGTCGCGGCGGCGAAAACGGGCAGCTTTTCCGAAGCTGCGGACAGCGTGGGGCTGACTCAAAGCGCAGTGAGCCGCCAGATCGCCCAGCTTGAGGAACAGCTCGGAACCGACCTGTTCACGCGCAACGGGCGGCGGATCGCGCTCAATGCCGCGGGGCGCGCCTATGTCGAAGAAATCGGGCCGGCGCTGGAGCGGATCGCGCGCGCATCGGCCCGCGCGGCGCAGCATCGCCCGCCCAACGAACTGGCGATCGCGACCTTGCCCAGCTTCGGCATGCGCTGGCTCGCGCCGCGCCTGCCGCGTTTCTCGGCGGCCTATCCCGAACTGGTGGTCGATATCGCCGCGCGAACGTCAGTTTTCGATTTCGCGATGGAGCAATTCGACGCGGCCATCCATTTCGGCCTGCCCGACTGGCCCGGCGCCGAGCACGTAATATTGTTCGGCGAGGCTGCGATCCCGGTCTGCTCGCCCGAGTGGCTTGCGGCCAATCCCGTCTCGACGCCCGCCGACCTGGTCGACAAGCCGCTGCTGTTCCAATCCTCGCGTCGTCATGCCTGGAATCGCTGGTTCTCTGCCAATGGCGTCACGCTTGATGCGCCGTGTACCGGACCGAGCATCGAACATTTCCTGATGCTGGCGCAGACCGCAGCGGCGGGTGCGGGGCTGGCGCTGATCCCCAGCTTCCTTATCGAGCCCGAGCTTGCGGCCGGAACGCTGGTTTCGCCGTTCGACCTGCCGATTTCGACCGACGAGCATTATTATCTCGTCTGGCCGAAGGGCGATCGCGCGGCGCCGGGAAGCGCGCTGCGCTGCTTCATCGACTGGATGGTCGGCGAAGCCCGCTGACACGCCGATGCTCACCCCTTGCGCAGCAGCTTTCCGATACGGCTGCTCGACGCGAGGATCTCCTGCGCCGCGTTATGCCCCGGCGCGCCGGTGACTCCGCCGCCGGGATGGGTGCCCGCACCGCACATGAACAGCCCCTTCACCGGCCCGCGATAGGCGCCATTGCCCAGAACGGGCCGCGCCGACCAGAGCTGGTCGAGCGACATATTGCCATGCATGATATCGCCGTTGACCAGCCCGAACTTGCGCTCGAGATCGAGTGGTGAATGGAGCTGGCGGGCGATCACCGAAGCCTTGAAACCCGGCGCATATTTTTCGACCGTGTCGATGATCAGATCGGCCGCCATTTCCCGCTCATCGTCCCAGCTGCGTCCGTCGGGCAGTTGCGGCGCGAATTGCTGGCAGAACAGGCTGGCGACATGCTGGCCCTCGGGCGCGAGCGTATCGTCGACGGTCGAGGGGATCAGCATCTCGACGATCGGATCCTTCGACATGCCGGTTTCCTTCGCATCGGTGAAGGCGCGGTCCATATAATCCAGTGTCGGCGCGATGATGATGCCCGAGCTGAGATGTTCTCCCGGTTCGGGAAGCGCGGAAAAGCGCGGCAGTTCGGACAGCGCGACATTCATGCGAAAGGTGCCTGACCCGGCCTTGAAGCTGTGCATCCGGCGCAGGAAATCGGCGGGCAGGTCCGCCGGGTCCATCATACGTTCGTAAAGCAGCTTCGGCCCCACATTCGCGACGATCGCCTTGCCGGCGATTTCCTCGCCGCTTTCGAGCCGGACAGCAGTCGCGCGATCGCCATCGACCAGCACCTTCGTGACAGGCGTTTCAAGGCTGATCTCGACGCCTGCTTCGACGCAGGCTTCGGCCATATAGCGGGTGATCGCGCCCATCCCGCCAACCGAATGCGCCCAGGCGCCCTTGTTCCCGTTCACTTCGCCGAAGACGTGGTGAAGCAGCACATAGGCCGAACCCGGCGTGTCGGGGCTGGCCCAGTTGCCGACGACGGCGTCGAAACCGAAAACGGCCTTGATGGGGTCACTCTCGAACCAAGCGTCGAGGAAGGTGCGGGCGGATTTGGTGAAGATGTCGAGCAGGTCGCGCTGGCGCTCGATCGGCATCCGCGCCGGGCCGAAGCCCTGCTTCGCCGCGTCGATCAGGGATTTCAGTCCGTCACCGACATTGGGCGGGGCCTTCAGCGCGAGCCCGCGCAGCACATCGGCGACAGCCTCGAGAGAATCGTAATAGGCGGGGAGGGCGTCGGCGTCCTTCTGCGAGAAGCGCGCGAACTCGGCCTGGGTCTTGGCGAGCCCGCCGCCGGCCTTCAGATATTGGGTGTCGCTGAGCGGCAGGAAATTCGACACCGGCCGCTCGATCGCGCGATAGCCGCGCTGGGGCAGCTTCATGTCGGCGATCACCTTGGGCTGAAGCAGGCTGACCGTATAGCTGGCGACCGAATTGCGGAAACCGGGGTGAAACTCCTCGGTCACCGCGGCGCCGCCGATCACGTCGCGGCGTTCGAGGATACGAACCTTCTTGCCCGCGCGCGCAAGGTAAAAGCCACAGACAAGGCCGTTATGGCCCCCGCCGATGATCACTGCGTCATAGGATTTGGTCATGCGAACTCGATACGCCCCCCAATGCGTGCGGGCTTACCCGGCACGGCGATGAAACAAGCTGGTCGGATTGCGGCTCAGACCGCGTGGAGCCGGCGGCTCCAGCCGGGTGCCGGCTGCCGTTCCTCGCGCGATTCCGGCACGATCTGACGAACCTTGCTGCAGAAATTGCGCAGCGCCACTTCGGTTTCACCCAGCGGCCCGACGGAGAAGCTGTGCGATTGCATCCCGTCCTGCACGCGATTGATCAGCCACGTGTCCTCGGCGTTGACCTGGCGGTTGATGCGCCAGTTCAGATAACGCGCTGCCTTCATCTCCCGGCGATCGTCGGGAATGGCGTAGGGAATTTCGCGGATCAGCGTCTCGGTGGGCGATACCGGGATCCACTGCATGAAATCCACCTGGTCGGGATAGATGTCGAACGCCACGTTCGGCCACAGCTTGAAATAGGTCCAGAGCCGCTGGCGGTCTTCGGGCAGGTGATCCACGCGCGGCAGAAATTTCTGATAGGCCTGTTCGGACGGATTGTTCGAAAGCCGGGGCAGGATCGGGCCCCACATCTTGTCGACCCAGGGGTACGCCTCGACGCCATAGCCGTTCTTCATCAGCCGCGTGAGGCCGGGATGCGCGACGGGGATGTGCAGCGCGTCCGAATAATTGTCGCCGACATTCTTCCAGTTCACCGCGCGCGGACGCATCGTCACGCGGCCGAGCGCGCGCAGGTCCTCGAACCGGTAATGGCCGATTTCCTCGGCATAGGGCGCGATCATTTCAGAAACCGTGGGCCCGCCGTCATCTTCCAGCCGGACGAAGATGAACCCGAAGGCGATTTCCACCTCTACCGGCGCCAATCCCAGCTTGCTCGTGTCCACGTCGGGATAGATTTCCTTGAGCGGCAGCCCTGCCAGCCTGCCTTCCAGGTCATAGGTCCAGGCATGATAGGGGCAGACGAACCGCTTTGCGCAACCCGAGGGGCCGTCCACGATCCTGGCGCCGCGATGGCGGCAGACATTGGTGAAGGCGCGGATTTCGCTGTCCTTTCCGCGCACGACGATCACGCTCTCTCCGAGGAAGTCGAGCGTATGATAATCCCCGTGATCGGGAATGTCGCTGACATGGCAAACCACCTGCCAGGAGGGGCGCATGATGCGCCGCATTTCGACTTCGAAAAACTCGGGATCCGAATAGGTCCAGGCGGGAAGGCTCCAGCCGGCCTGCGGATCGGTGTTGGGTGTGGCAGGTGCCGTAGTCGCCATCAATCGCCTCCTTTATTAGACAACTGTATAGTAGGTGTTGCGCTTGTTCAAGGGGGTGTCGCGACAGGATCGCAGAAACTCCGAGCCGGCTTGGCTGACGGTGCCGCAGGGATGCGACAGTCATTTGACACATGTCAAACAACTATGCAGGATGCGTGGCCATGCTAGTTGAAATCATGCGCGCGAACGCTCGTCGTGGCTGAGGCCGAAGCGGGGGGAACTGCCCGAAAGAAGCGGGCGCTGGGGTTCTGGATGTGTCTGGCCCTGGTGGTCGGCAACATGATCGGGGCGGGAGTGTTCATGCTCCCGGCCAGTCTGGCGCCCTATGGCTGGAACGCGGTATTCGGCTGGATCGTCACGATCGGCGGCGGCCTCTGCCTGGCCTTTACCTTCGCGCGCCTTGCGCAGGCTTTGCCGCAGGCCGGCGGACCCTATGCCTATACGCGCGCCGCCTTCGGGCAGACGGCGGGGTTCGTCGTCGCCTGGGCCTACTGGATTTCGCTGTGGGTCGGGAACGCCGCCATCGCGACGGCGGGCATCGGCTATCTGGCGGTCTTTTTTCCAGTGCTGGACACGGTGCCGGGCTTGCCCGCCATATCGGCCTGCGCGGTAATCTGGCTGTTCACCTGGATAAATTGCCGCGGGGTGCGGGCTGCTGGGGGCGTGCAGATGGTGACGACGGTGCTCAAGCTCCTGCCGCTGATCGCGGTTGTGGCGATCGCCGGATGGATGGTCGTCGATACCGGTGGCGAAGCGCTGATGCCCTTTGACGGTGAGACGATCGGGTTCGGCGCGATCGGCGCGACGGCGGCGATTACGCTCTGGGCGCTGCTCGGGCTCGAATCGGCGACGATCGTCGCGCATGATGTCGAGGATCCCCAGCGCACCATACCCCGCGCGACCTTGTGGGGCACGGCGATCACCGGGCTCGTCTATCTGCTTGTCTGTTCCGGGGTCACGCTGTTAATGCCGGTTGATCAGGCGGCAAATTCGAATGCGCCGCTCGCCGACTTCGTCGCGGCGTCCCTGGGCAGCGGATCGGGCATGGTCGTGGCGCTGTTCGCCGCGATCAGCGCGTTCGGCGCGCTCAACGGCTGGATCCTGCTGCAGGGCGAAATGCCCAATGCGATGGCGCGCGACGGCGTTTTTCCGGCCTTTTTCGCCACGCGCTCGCGCCGCGATACGCCGGTTCGCGCGCATATCGTATCCACCGCGCTGCTGACCGTGATCGTATTGCTCAACTATACGCGCTCGCTCGCGGACCTGTTTACGTTCATCGCGCTGCTCGCGACCACGGCATCGCTGGTCGCCTATCTCGCCTGTTCGTGTGCGGCGCTCGCGCTGGCGTGGCGCAAGCGGATGATCTTCACGGCGCCGGCGGCGCTGGTGGCGATGATCGCCGCGCTCTATTCCGCCTGGACCATCTATGGGGCGGGCGCGGAAGCTGCCGGCTGGGGCCTGGTGCTGTTGCTGGCAGGAATTCCGGTGCACCTGCTGATGCGGCGCAAGGCAAGAACGGTTTCGGGTCAAACAACGGAGACGACGGCATGGCAATCGGGATGATCGGGCGGATCGCGGCGGCGGCCGCGCTGCTTCTGGCGATAGCGGCACCGGCGGCGGCGCAGACGCGCTATGTTCATGCGGGTCGCCTGATCGACACCGAAAACGGCGTGGTCCTGACCGACCAGCGCGTTCGCATTGAAGACGATCGCATCGTCGAAGTCGCGCCGTGGAGCCCGCCGCCTGCCGATGCCGAAGTAATCGACTGGTCGGACTATACGGTCATGCCGGGGCTGATCGACATGCACACGCATCTGTCGGACACGCTGCAATCGAACAACCCGGCCGAGCCGCTGCTGCATTCGGCGGAGGAAATCGCATTCATGGGGGCGGAAAATGCGCGACTGACGCTCGAGGCGGGGTTCACCAGCGTCCGCGATGTCGGCACGTTTCGCGCGTTCGGCGATGTCGCGCTGCGCGATGCGATCGAGGCCGGGCGAGTCGCCGGACCGCGCATGGCGGTCGCGGGCGCCTATCTGACCGTGCCGGGCGGCGGCGGCGAAGTGACTGGGCTCGCGCCCGATGTGACGGTACCCGACAGCATGCGCGCGGGCGTCTTTTCCGGTCCGCAGGAAATGAAGGATCGCGCCCGGTATCTGTTCCAGCATGGCGTGGACTTCCTCAAGATCATCGCCACCGGAGCGGTGCTGGCCGAGGGCACCGAGCCCGGCGCCCCCGAAGTGACCGAGGAGGAAGTGCGCGCCGCCGTCGAGGAGGCCACGCGCTATGGCAGCTATGCCACGGCGCATGCGCACGGCGCCGAAGGCATCAAGATCGCGATTCGCGGCGGCGTCCGCTCGATCGAACATGCCTCGCTGATCGACGACGAAGGCATCCGCATGGCGCGCGATCGCGGCGTCTGGCTGGTGATGGACGTCTTCAACGGCGACTATATCGATACGGTCGGCCGCCAGGAGGGCTGGTCGGCCGAGATATTGCGCAAGAACACCGATACGACGATTGCCCAGCGCGAACGCTTCCGCAAGGCAGTCAATGCCGGTGTGCGCATCGCTTTCGGCACCGATGCGGGCGTATTCCCGCATGGTCAGAATGCCCGGCAATTCGCCTATATGGTCAAATGGGGCATGACGCCGATGCAGGCGATTCAGGCGGCCACGACCAGCGCGGCGGAACTAATGATGCGTTCGCAAGATGTCGGCGTGATCGCGCCGGGACGCTATGCCGACATGATCGCGGTGCGCGCCGATCCGCTGGCGGATATCCGCGCCCTCGAATCAGTCGACCATGTGATGAAGGGCGGCGAAATCATCCGCTGACCGCCGCCGCGAAGCTTAGGAAACGGCACGCACTCGCGGGCGGGCCGTTTCCGCATCCTGCGCCGCCGCATCGCCGGGATGCGGGAAGAGCTGGCGCAGCGTGCGATTGCAGAGGGTGATCGCCCGGTCGCGCGGCGTACGCGTCGGCGAAAGGCAGAAATCGAGCCACAGCCCGTCCATTGTCGCGGACATGATCGGCACGGCGTCCTCGAAGGGAAGCGCGCCTTCGTTGCGCGGCAGCCGCTCCATCGCGGCGGCCAGCAGTTCGCGCAGCCGGGCATTGAACTGCTCGCTCTTCTCGGCGAATTCGGGGTTGGTCCGCGCCAACGACCAGAAGGCCATATAAGCGCCGAGCAAGTCCGAGCTTGCCCATTCGTTCGAAAACAGCGCGTTGAAGAAGCCGTCGAGATAGAGCCACGGATCGGGCTGCTCGACGTCGAGTTCGGCTTCGAGCTGTTCGAGGAAGCGGTCGCACAACTCCTCATAGGTTTCGTAGAGAAGATTCTGAGGATTCTTGAAATAATGGCGCAACAGCCCGTGCGAAACGCCGGCCTGGCGACAGACTTCGCGCCCGGTCGTGCCGCGCGCGCCCAGATTGGCGAGGCAACGGATCGTGACTTCGAGCAGGTCCTGCCGCCGCACGGTGGGCGCCTGGCGAGTCGCGCGACGCCGCGGTTTCGCGGCGGTCTTTCCCGCTTCCTTGCTGTCCTTTGCCATCATTTCGGTCCCGAATAATTTTGCTCCGCGCCTCCCGGCATGCGCAGCTTGGGGTCCGAATATCGCAGTCGCTTTGACTTGAAACAAGCTCAGGCCTTCTTCGCGCGCTTTTTCGATGCGGCATAAATGGCCCAGCCCGCGCCGATCAGCAGCGCCGAAAGCCCGATGATCTTGGTCATGGCGAGCACGGGATGGGGTTCATCGGCGGCGGGAAGCATCGCCAGGATGATCGCGAAGCTGGTGACGACCAGACCGACGCAGGCGACCAGAATCGCGACCGGCCTGCCGCCCGGAATGCGGATCGTGTCGGGTCCGGCCGGCTCGCCCTGCATCTTGATGAGCGCGAGGAAAACGAAAAGGAACGGGATGAAGGCAGTGATGATCCCCATGCTCACCAGAACGTCATAGGCGCCCTGAACGCTTGTTCCCGCCTGCCCGAGGAAGACGAAGACGCCGCCCAGCACCGCCTGGGTGAGGATCGCGACATGCGGCGTGCCCCAGCGCGGGTGGAGTTCGCCGAAGGCGCGCGGCAGCAGATGATCCATGCCCGCCGCGAAGGGCAGCCGCGACGTCGCGGCGAGAAAGCCACCCGCCGCGCCGATATTGCCGACGGTGATCAGCAACGCCGTGACCGGTACGATCCACAGGAAGCCAAGCTGCTCGGCAGTGTAGCTGACTGCCTGAAGCAGCCCCGACAACGGGTTCACCTCGCCCGGCGGTAGCGCGAGCAGTACGGAAATGGTGCCGACGATGTAACAGAGCGCGATCGCCGCTCCGGCAAAGACCAGCGCGCGCGGGATGGTGCGCCGTGGATCGCGGATCTCGCCGCTCATAAACGACGCGGCTTCCGAGCCGGAAAAGGCAAAGGCGAGCGCGGCCCAGAACACCATGTCCTTGAGCTCGAAGCTCGGCGCCATCGTCTCGAAAGAGAATTCGGTCGCCGAACCGCGCACCGCCCAGGAGCTGAAGCCCAGAATAACGACGATCGCCACCGGCACCCACATTCCATATGCGCCGATATTGTGAAGCCAGCGGGCGTGCTTGAGCCCGACGATGTTGAGCACTGCGATCAGCGCCAGCGCGGCAAAGGCGAACCACATGAAGAAGGACGGCGAATCCTCCAGTGCGATCCAGCGGTCGCCGCCGACATAGAGCGCGTTGCTCGCCGCGAAATAGAAGACGGCGGGGAAATAGGGCAGATTGCTGGTCCAATAGCACCAGCCGGCGAGGAAACCCGGAAAGTCGCCGAAAGCGCGCCGCGTCCACGCATAGAGGCCGCCTTCGTCGGGATGGCGCGAGGAGAGCTCGAGCACCGATAGCGCGAGTGGAATGTAGAATAGTGCGAAGGCGCCGAACCAGACGAACAGCGAACCCGGCCCCGCCGCCGCCGCAGTGGCGATCCAGCGCAACGATACGCCGGTGACGATGTAGAAGAGCGCGAGGTCGAGAAAGCCCATGACACGGGGCGGCTGCTGGTCATGGACGGTCTCGGTCATCGCTTCGATTTCCTCATGTCGCGCAGCACCTGATGTGCCGCGTTATGGCCCGGAGCACCGGTAACGCCGCCACCGGGATGCGCGCCCGCACCGCAGAGGTAGAGGCCGGGCAGGGGCGTTCGATATTGCGACCAGGCCGGTGTCGGCCGCATCGAGAAGAGCTGGCCGATGTTGAGGTCGCCGTGGAAGATATTGCCTTCGGTAAGGCCATAGGTGCGTTCCAGATCGAGCGGCGTCAGCACCACGCGGCCTTCGATCAGGTCGGGCAGATCGGGCATGTGCCGCGCAATCTGCTTGACGATGGCATCGCCCAGCGCCTCGCGCCGATCCTCCCAGCTTCCCTCGCGCAATTCGAAGGGAAGATACTGGATGAAACAGGTCATCACTGCCTTGCCGGGCGGGCACAGCGTGTCGTCGACCAGGCTGGGGATGACGCAGTCGATCCACAGCTGATCGGGAACGGTGCCGAAACGCGCGGTATCGGCGATGCGCTGGGCTTCCTCCAGCGTCGGGACGATGGTGAGCAGCGATCGCTCACGCGGGTCCATCGTGGCGTTCCGGCCGAACTGGGTCGGCTCGCGCTTCAGCGCGAGATTGAGCTTCGCCGAGGGGCCGGCCATCTTGATCGCGGCGATGTCGCTGCGGAAATCCTCCGGCAGGTGTTCGGGCGGCACCATGCCGAGAAAGGTTCGCTTGGGATCGGCGTTGGACAGGATCACCGGCGCGCTGAAGGTCTCGCCGGCTTCGGTGACGACGCCAGAGGCGCGACCGTTCTCAACCAGGATTTCGCGGACCGGAGAGGCGGTGCGGATCTCCACGCCGTGATCGCGCGCCGATGCCGCGATCGCCTGCGTGATCGCGCCCATGCCGCCGATGACATGGCCGGCATAGCCCTGCACCGAATCATCGCCGCCGGAGAGCAAGTGAAAAAGCAGTCCAACCGCCGAGCCGGGCTCATAGGGTCCGCCATGCTTGCCATAGACATTGTTGGCGAGGAACAGCCTCTTGACGGCGTCGCTTTCGAAATTGCGGTCGAGATAGTCGCCGAGGCTTCCGGTCAGGAAGGTAACGAGCTGCGCCACTTCGCGGCCCTTGAGCTTGCGGAACCGCTTTACGAGGCGCGCTGCCTCGCGGACGCGGTCGAGTCCGCGCGCGCCCAGATCGGGCGGCGGTTCGAGGAAGAAGGGCTGGAGATAGGCTGCAAGCGCCTTCAGCTCCCGGTCGACGCGGACGAATGCCTTGGCGTCCGCCGCCGAGTACCGCGCGATTTCCGCTGCCGCGCGATCGACGTCCGCCCACCAGCGGATGATCTCCCCGGGCGCAAGCGCGACTGCGAGCAACGGATCGCTGCCCACCATGCGCAGCCCGTATTTTGGCAGTTCGAGGTCGCGAATCACCCTCGGCATCAGCATGCTGGCGAAATAGGAAGTGAAGGACACCCGATGGTCGGGGATCACTTCCTCGGTGACACACGCCCCGCCGACGATCTCGCGACGTTCGAGTACCAGCACCTTGCGCCCGGCCCGGCCGAGATAGGCTGCGGCGGTCAGCCCGTTATGGCCGCCGCCGATGATGATCGCGTCATACCGGCTCACAGCCGTGCCTTCGGTGATCGCAGGTGACAGAATTTCACTGATTCCCCCGTTTGACCTCTTCACGAGTGACATGCTTCACGCTATGAGGCAACTGTCTAATAACGGAGGCGGCAATGGTCGGGGAAGCAAGGCAGGAAGCGACGGGGATGGAACGTTCGCTTTTGAGCAGCGACTATCTCGATCCGGCGTTCTGGGAATGGGAAAAGGCCGAAATCCACGGACGCGAGTGGTTTTGCGTCGCCCGCGAGGAAGATGTTCCCACTCCCGGCAGCCACCGCCAGATCGACGTGCTCGGCGAGAATATCCTGCTGGTTCGCGATCGCGCGGGCGAGCTGCATGCCCATTACAATGTCTGCCGCCATCGCGGCGCGCGGATCTGCGATGCCGCCAATGACGCCAAATGGGGGCTCGACCTGAATGGCGGCGTGATCGGCGGTGTTATCCGCTGTCCCTATCATGGCTGGGCCTATGGGCTGGACGGCGCTTTGCTCGCCACGCCGGGCATGGCACCGGGCGCGGTCGACAAGAAGGCGCTGGGCCTGCACCCGTGCGGCGTCGCCACCTGGGGCGGGTTCGTATTCATCACCCTGCGCCCCGAAACGGCGCCCGATTTCGAAGCGGCGCTGGGCGAAGCACCGCGCCGGTTGTCCAACTATCCGCTCGAAGCGCTGCGCACGGGCGAGACGCGCTGGTATGATGTCGACGCCAACTGGAAGGTGATCCTCGAAAACTACAATGAATGCTACCATTGTGGCCCGGTGCACCCGGAGCTGTGCGAAATCGTGCCGGACTTCCTGAAGAATGCCGGCATGCATCTCGATTGGGAGGCTGGCGTGCCGCACCGCGAAGGCGCAGTCACCTTCACGCGCAGCGGTACCACCAGCCGCGATTTCTTCCCCGGCCTGTCCGAGGAGGAAAAGGTGCGTCACAAGGGCGAGCTGATCTTTCCCAACCTGATGTTCAGCCTGTCGAGCGATCACGCCGCGGCGTTTCTTCTCTGGCCGGACGGGCCGGGCAGGACGCGGATCGAATGCCGTTTCCTCTTCCATGAATCGGAGCTGGCCAAACCCGGTTTCGATCCTGCGGACGCAGTTGAATTCTGGGATCTGGTCAACCGTCAGGACTGGGCGGTTTGCGAGCGGGTTCAGCGCGGCATGGCGGCGCGTGTCCACGAGTTCGGCTATTATTCGCCGCTGGAGGACTATAGCCTCGATATCCGCCGTTACATCGCCGAACGACGCGAGCGCAGCGCGTAAGGATGCGCGATCGCTATTCGGCGCTCGCGCTGCTGCGCGGCGGTCTTACCGGAAATCGCGGGTGGAAACCGGCATGGCGCTCGCCCGAGCCGAAACCCGCATATGACGCGGTGATCGTCGGCGGCGGCGGACATGGGCTCGCCACTGCCTATTATCTTGCCAGCCGGCACGGGATGCGCAAAATCGCGGTTCTCGAAAAGGGCTGGATCGGCGGCGGCAATACCGGGCGCAACACGACCATCGTCCGGTCGGACTATTATTATCCCGAAAGCGCCGCGCTGTTCGACCATTCGGTGACGCTTTACGAAGGGCTGTCGCGCGAGCTCAACTTCAACATCATGTTCTCGCAGAGGGGCATGATGACGACCGCGCACAGCCGGGGCGAGCTGGATTTCCAGCGGCGGCTGGTCAATGGAATGCGGCTGAACGGCGTCGACCTGGAAACCGTGCCACTGGCCGAGATCCGCCGCGACTACCCCTATCTCAACTTCGCGCCCGATGCGCGCTATCCGATCCTTGGCGGGATGCGGCAGAAGCGCGCCGGCACCGTGCGCCATGATGCCGTCGTCTGGGGCTATGCGCGCGCGGCGGATCGACTCGGCGTCGACATCATCCAGAATTGCGAAGTCACCGGCATCCTGCGCGATCCCATGACGGGGGCCGTCAGCGGAGTCGACACCAGCCGTGGACGGATCGCGACGACACGGTTGGGGCTGGCGGTGGCGGGGCATTCCAGCGTGCTTGCCGAGATGGCGGGCTTTCGCCTGCCGCTGCGCAGCTATGCGTTGCAGGCATTCGTCACCGAGCCGCTGAAACCGGTGCTCGATACGATCGTCTCTTCGTCGCTGCTCGGCATCTATGTCAGCCAGTCGGACAAGGGGGGGCTGGTCTTCGGCGGCAATGCCGATCCCTACGCCTCCTACGCCCAGCGCGGGAATATCCCGACCGCGGAAGAAGTCATTGCGGGGCTGGTCGAATTCATCCCGTCGTTCAGCCGCATCCGCCTGCTTCGGCAATGGGCGGGGATCGTGGACTATGCGCAGGACAGCTCACCGGTGCTGGGACGCAGCCCGGTGCCGGGCGTCTTTCTCAATTGCGGCTGGGGCGGCGGCGGGTTCAAGGCGATCCCCGCCGGCGGGGAAACCTTCGCGCACACGATCGCGACCGGCGATCCGCATCCGCTGACGGTACCGTTCTCGCTCGATCGCTTTCGCGAATTGGCGCTGGTCGACGAAGCCGCCGCTGCCGGCATCGCGCATTAGGGGGGAAAGGGAATGCTGCGGATCGAATGCCCTTGGTGCGGCGCGCGCGACGAAGCCGAATTTCTGAACGGCGGCGAAGGCGATGGCAGTCGCCCCGCCGAGCCGCATCGCCATACTGACAGCGGCTGGACCGAATATCTGTTCACCGAGGACAATCCGCGTGGGCCGCTGACCGAATACTGGTTTCATCACGACGGGTGCCGGCAATGGTTCGTCGCGGTGCGCGACACGATGACTCACGCCGTTCTGGAAACGCGTGCGCCGACGCCGGGGCAGGGCGAAGCATGAGCGGCTATCGGATCGCCGGACATCCGCGGAACAGCGCGCGCCCGGTACGCTTTCGCTTCAATGGAAGGGCGCTCACGGGGCGCGAGGGCGACACGCTGGCCGCCGCGCTGATCGCCAACGGCGTTACGCTGGTGGGGCGCAGTTTCAAATATCACCGACCGCGCGGGATTATTGGCAGCGGCTTTGCCGAAACCAATGCGCTGGTGCAGATCGGTAGCGGCGATCGCAGCACGCCCAATATTCCGGCGACGCAAATCCCGCTCGAAGAAGGGCTGGAAGCGCGCAGCATCAATTGTTGGCCCTCGGTCGATTTCGATTTCGGCGCGATCAACGACCGCTTCTCGCGTTTCCTGTCGGCGGGGTTTTACTACAAGAGCTTCGTCTGGCCGAGCTGGGCGCTTTTCGAACCCTTCATCCGCCGTGCCGCCGGTCTGGGTAAGGCGCCTGCCGTTGCCGACCCGGATCGATATGACAGTCGCCGCGCCGCATGCGATGTTCTGGTCGTGGGTGGCGGCGTATCGGGATTGGCTGCCGCACGCGCGGCGGCGGAGACCGGTGCGTCGGTGCTGTTGCTGGAAGCGGCAGCGGAGCCTGGCGGAGTCGGCGACCGCGATGCGCCCGCGCCGGACGGCAACAGTCTGGGAACATGGATTGCGGATCAGCGCGCCGCGCTGGCGGCGTTGAACGCGCGTATCCTGCCGCGCACGACCGCGCTCGGCTTTTACGACCATAATTTTCTGACCGCGCTCGAAGATAGCGATGGCATGCCGGTACGTCAGCGTGTCTGGAAGATACGCGCCGGTCGCGTCGTGCTCGCCTGCGGCGCGTTCGAGCGGCCGCTGGTCTTTCCCGGTAATGACCTGCCCGGCGTGATGCTGGCGGATTCGGTGCGCAGCTACGCAACCGATCATGGCGTCGCGGCAGGGCGTTCCATCGCTTTCGCGGTTCGGGACGCGCGGGGAGCCGTGGCGGCGCTGGCTACGGCGCGCGCGGGCGCACCCGTCACGGCGATCGTCGATCTGCATGGCGCCGCTTCGGCCCATGCCGAGTCTGCCGCATCGCTCGGCATCGAATGGGTTGCCGATCAACAGTTGCTGGGCACTGTTGGCGGGAAGCGATTGCGCGGTGTCCGCCTGCGGTCGCGAACCGGCGGGCACGAACGGACGATCGCGTGCGACTGTCTGGCAATGAGCGGCGGCTGGACGCCTGTGGTGCAGCTGTTCACGCAGTCGGGCGGCGGGCTGAAACATGATCCTGCCATCGACACGTTCGTGCCCGCCCGGTCGCAGCAGGCCGAGCGCAGCTGCGGCAGCGCCCGGGGGCTGGCCGATCCACTGGAATGCATCGCAGACGGGGAGGCCGCGGGCCGCTGGGCCGCCACTGGCGAAGGCATCCAGCCGCCCCTGTCCGCCGATCCGCCGCTGGCGCCGATCGATCTGCCGATCGGAAAGGGCAAGGCCTTTGTCGACTTCCAGACCGATGTGACTACCGACGACCTGCGATTGGCGGTGCAGGAGAATTATCGCTCGGTCGAGCATGTCAAACGCTACACGGTCTGGGGCATGGGCGTCGATCAGGGGCGACTAAGCGCGTTGAACGGTGTCGCGACGCTCGCGCGCCTGCAAGGCACGGCGCCGGGAGCGGTAGGCACCACCAAATTCCGCCCGCCCTTCGCGCCGGTCGCGCTCGGTGCGATGGCGGCGGGGCATGGACTGGGCCCGCGTTTCGCGCCGTTCAAGCAGTTGCCCGCGCATGACTGGCACATCGCGCGCGGGGCGGTGTTCGAGGATCATGGCTGGCTGCGTCCGTCGCATTACCCCATCGGCGCGGAGGATCGTGACGCGGCGGCGCGACGGGAAGCGCTGGCGGTCCGCAATGGCGTCGGTCTGACCGACGGCTCGTCTTTCGGAAAGTTCGAGCTGACAGGCCCGCAAGCCGGCGCCTTTCTCGACCGGCTTTCGATCGGCAGCCCGAGCACCATGCGCGTGGGCAAGGCGCGCTTCAATCTAATGACCGATGAGCTTGGCGTGCTGTTCGACGATGGCGTCGTCGCCCGGATGGACGAGGATAGCTGGCTGCTCACTGCGAGCAGTGCGCATGCCGAGGCGATGCTCCGCTGGCTGACTCGCTGGCACCAATGCCAGTGGCCGCTTGATCTCACCATCCGCGACGTGACTGCGCATTGGGCAGTGATAACGCTTGCCGGGCCCCGCGCGCGCGATGTGCTCATGCGCGCGGACTGCAACATTGATTTCTCGCGAGAGGCCTTCCCGCACATGGCGATACGCTGCGGCACGATGGCGGGTCAGCCGGTACGCGTGCAGCGCGTCAGCTTCACCGGCGAGCTGAGCTATGAAATCGCGATCGCGGCCGATTATGCCGCGAGCCTTGCCGACTGGCTGATGCAATGCGGGGAAGCGGAGGGGATAATTGCCTTCGGGCTCGAAGCGCTCGATCTGCTGCGGCTCGAAAAGGGGTTTTTCTATATCGGGCAGGATACCGACAGCGAAACCCGGCCGTCCGATATCGGCTTCGGCAAGGCGATTGCCCGCAAAAAGGGCGACTTCATCGGCCGGCGGACGCTGGAGCATGAAGCCGTGCGCGACGGCGCGCGCGGGCAGCTGGTCGGGCTGGTCGCGCTCGATCCGCAGCAAACGCTGCCTGCGGGCGCGCATGTCATCGGCGGCGAAGCCCATCCGAGCCAGGGGATCGTTACCAGCAGCGGGTTCAGCCCCACGCTGGGTCATCCGATCGCGCTGTCGCTGCTCCACAACGGAAAGGCACGGGTCGGCGAACAAGTGACGATCTGGTCGGAAGGTCGCGAATGGGCGGCACGGGTTACGCCGCCCTGCGCCTATGATCCGCAGGGAGAACGCATGCATGGCTGAGCTGCTGCGCGCACCGCCGCTCGGCGGGGTTTCCGCCATCACGGCGGCAGGGTTCGAAATCGCACCGTGCCCCGGCGCCATCTGGCGGATCGGTGAGTCCGTTGCGGGGGCCGTTCCCACGCAGCCCGGTGAATGGATGCTGTTCGAAGCCGCCGGCTTCCCCGCGCCGGCGGTCGAAGCGGTCGATGTCCGGTCGGGCCATGCGCTGTTTTCGGTGAGCGGGCCGGACGCGCTCCTGCTGCTCGATATCGATCCGCTTGCCGGGGCGGCGCAGGGCGGCTGTACGGCGCGTGTGGGCGGGCTGCGCGCGAGCCTGTTCTGGCGGCGCGATCCGGTGCCGCAGGTGCATATCGCTGTCGAGCGCTTCTACGGGGCCTGGTTCTGGGAGTGGCTGCGCCACCGGGCGACGCTTCTGGAATGATATTGTCTGCCCGTCCGAAATGCGCAACGCTGAAGGTTGTCGGAAAGGATTGAGTTTGGCCAAAGCCGCTGCCGCACCCACCGGGACGATAGAAACCGCGCTGGCACATGCGGAACGCCTGTTGCGCGCCGAGCCGGAGTTGGCGCGGGCACAGGCCGAGGCGATATTGGAAGCCCATCCCGACAATGGCGAGGCACTGGTGCTGAAGGGCAGGGCGTTAGCGGCGAGCGGCGCGACAGACGATGCCATCGACGCGCTGCTCCAGGCGACCAGGCGCTTGCCGGACGACGCGGCGGCATGGCGCGCGCTGGCCGATCAATATCTCGTCGCCGGGGACGAGAAGCGCGCCGATGCGGCCCAATCCCAGGCGATCCGCGCGTCGGTGCACGAGCCCGAGCTGCGTCGGGCAGCGACGGCATTGTGCGCGAACGACCTGAGCACCGCGGAACGTATCCTGAAACCCTGGCTCAAGCAGCGGCCGACCGATGTCGCGGCGATCCGCATGCTCGCCGAGCTGGCGGGGCGGATCGGGCGGTATCGCGACGCGGAATCGCTGTTGTCGCGGGCGATCGAGCTGGCTCCGGGCTTTGCACCGGCGCGGTTCAACATGGCGACGCTGCAATATCGCCGCGGCAGGATACCCGAAGCGGTCGAGCAGCTGGAAGCCTTGCTGGAAAGCGATCCCGAAAACCCGGGCTACCGCAACCTTCTCGCCGCCGCGCTGACGCGCATCGGCGAAGTCGATCAGGCGCTGGTTCATTTCCGCAAGGCGCTCGACCGCCAGCCGGGACTCACCAAGGTGTGGCTGAGCTATGGCCATGCACTGAAGACAGCCGGGCAGCAGGCCGAAAGCATCGCGGCCTATCGCCGCTGCATCGCGCAGGAGCCGGGGTTCGGCGAAGCCTGGTGGAGCCTCGCCAATCTGAAGACCGTTCGGCTGGACGAGGCGGATGTCGCCGCGATGCGCGATGCGCTCGATACGGCGAAGCTGCGCGACGAGGATCGTTGGCACCTGCATTTCGCGCTGGGCAAGGCGCTGGAGGACGCCGCCGAATATGAAGCGGCGTTCGGCCATTATGCCGAGGGCAACCGGCTGCGCCTCGCCGCCACACCCTATGACCCGGAAGCGACGCGAAACAGGGTCGATCGGACGATATCGCGCTTCACGCAGGACTTCTTCGTCGAGCATGCGGGACAGGGGCATCCCGCGCCCGATCCGATCTTCGTGCTCGGCATGCCGCGTTCGGGTTCGACGCTGGTCGAGCAGATCCTCGCCAGCCACCCTTTGGTCGAAGGCACGCACGAGCTTGCCGACATCCAGATGATGGCGGCGCGACTGGGCGGGCAGGGCGATGCCTATCCCGAGAACCTGGCCACGCTGACGCCCGGGCAGCTTGCCGAACTCGGCGCCGAATATATCGAGCGGACGCGCATCCAGCGGCATACCGACCGCCCGTTCTTCATCGACAAGATGCCGAACAACTGGCTTCATGCCGGTTTCATCCAGCTGATCCTGCCCAAGGCGAAGATCGTCGACACGCGTCGGAATCCGCTCGATTGCTGCTTTTCCAACTTCAAGCAGCATTTCGCGCGCGGCCAGGCCTTCGCCTATGACCTTGCGCATATGGGCCGCTATTACGCGGACTATGTTCGGTTGATGGCGCATTTCGATACGGTCGCCCCCGGGGCCGTGCATCGCGTCTTCCACGAAGCCCTGATCGCCGATCCCGAATCGGAGATACGATCGCTGCTCGCCGCGCTCGATCTGCCGTTCGATTCTGCCTGCCTGCGTTTCCACGAAACCGATCGCGCGGTTCGCACCGCCAGCTCGGAACAGGTGCGGCGTCCGATCAATCGACAGGGCGTCGATCAGTGGCGGCATTTCGACGCCTGGATGGGCCCGTTGAAGGCCGAGCTTGGCAGGTTGGTCGACGATTATCCCATTGAAACATAACGCTCATGCTGCAATGCAGCAGAGTGACTTGACAACTGTCCAATGAGTCGCGAACCTCCTGAGTCGCAGCAGATGGCAATTCGCCGCGCAGCAGATTGAAGGGGGGTAACGTGAACCGGAACCACACTCTGCGAAGCCGACCGGGCCGCACTTTCGCCACCGCGCTACTCGCCTCCTCGATGCTGGGCGGGATCGCTCCCGCCGCCGCGCAGGTCGTCGGCGAACAGACCGTGGAGAGCGACGTCATCATCGTCAGCGCGACGCGGCGCGACGAGGATCTTCAGGACGTTCCGATCAGTCTTCAGGTGCTCGGTGAAGAGGAGCTTGAGCAGCAGTCGGTCGCCTCGTTCGACGACTACGCCCGGCTGCTTCCGAGCGTCAGCTTCCAGTCCTTCGGGCCGGGCCAGACGCAGCTTTCATTTCGCGGCATCACCAGCGGCGGCGACGGGCTCGACGCAGGCTCGCTGCCGGCCACCGGCGTCTATCTCGACGATGTGCCGGTGACGACGATTGCATCGCTGGTCGATCTGCACATCTATGACGTCGCACGGGTCGAGGCGCTGTCGGGTCCGCAGGGTACGCTGTTCGGCGCGAGCTCGCTTTCGGGGACGCTGCGCATCATCACCAACAAGCCCGATCCTTCGCGGTTCGAGGGCGGATATGATCTGCAGGTCAACAAATATGGCGCCGGTGATTTCGGTGGCCAGGTCGAGGGTTTCCTCAACCTGCCGCTGGCGTCGAACGCGGCGATCCGCCTGGTCGGCTGGTACAGCAAGGAAGGCGGGTATATCGACAATACCTATGCCGAGCGAACCTACACGCTTGACGATTTCGATCCGTCGACCAATCTGACCGTCGACAACAGTGAGTATGTCGAAGACGATTTCAACGATGTCGAAACCTATGGCGGGCGCGCGGCGCTGAAGGTCGATCTGGACGAGGATTGGACCGCGACGCCGATGTTCATGTACCAGAACCAGCAGACCAACGGCTCGTTTCTCTACGATCCCACGCTGGGCGATCTGGAAGTCCACGATTTCGTACCGGAATATAACACGGACGAATGGTGGCAGGCCGCGCTGACGATCGAAGGAAAGATCGGAAACTGGGACGTCGTATATTCAGCCGGATATTTCGAGCGCGAGACTGAAAACGAAATCGACTATTCCTATTACACGGTCGCTTACGACACCTATGGATATTACGCGACCTATTTCCCGGATCCCTCGGGTGGCTATCTGGATCCGACGCAGCGTCAATATTACAATTATAACTTCACCAAGCACACGCATGAACTGCGGTTCATCTCGCCGTCACATGCTTCGCTTCGGATGACGGCCGGGCTGTTCTATCAGCGCCAGACCAACGATATCGACGCGCAATATTTCATACCGGGGCTCAGCACTTCCCCGGTAACCTCGGTATGGTTCAATCCCATCTTCGATGACGTCGTGTATCTCAAGCGGCTCGATCGCGCCGACAATGACTATGCCATGTTCACCGAAGTCGAATATGACATCACACCGGCACTGACGCTGACCGCGGGCATTCGTGGATTCATGGCCCACAACACGCTGATCGGCTTTTCCGGCTTTGAATATAGTACCTATTCGGATTGTTTGCCGACCGACGACCCGGACATTCCCTGCGTCAACGTCTATCCCGAAGGGGCCGCCGCGGCGATGCCCAAGAAGGTCGATGAATCGGGTGAGACGCACAAGGTTAGCCTGTCCTGGGACGTCGATCCCGACCGCATGGTCTATGCGACCTATTCGACCGGCTATCGACCGGGCGGCATCAATCGCGACCCTGCCTATGGCGCCTATGCTGCGGACAAGCTGAGCAACTATGAAATCGGGTGGAAGACCAGCTGGCTGGACGGTATGTTCCGCTGGAACGGCGCGGTCTTCTATCAGGACTGGACCGACATGCAGTTCGCGCTGGCGCGACCGGGCGACAACGGCGTCACCAGCATCGCCAATGTCGGCGGAGCGGAGTCAAAGGGTGTCGAGATGGACCTGCTGTTCCGTTCGGGCGGCCTCTCGCTTTCCGCGGCCGGCAGCTATGTCGACGCGCACATCACCACGCCCTTCTGCCAGGAAGACTGGACCGGCGCGATCTACTGTACGCCCGAAGGTACGCGTCTGCCGGTGCAACCCAAATTCAAGGTGAACGGCACCGCGCGCTACGATTTCATGCTGGGCGGTGATACCGGCGCATTCGTGCAGGCCGGGGTTCAGCATCAGGGGGGTACGCGGTCCTTCCTCCTAGACGACGAGGTGGCGGTGATCGGCTATACTGACGGCTTCACGACTGTCGATTTCGCGGCCGGGATCCATTTCGGAGACATGTCGATCGAAGCCTTCATACAGAACGCGTTCGACGAACGGGGACAGCTGAGCCGAAACACGGCGTGCGCGCCAGCCTATTGCGGCAGCTATTACCGAATCTACCCGGTGCAGCCGCAATTTTTCGGTCTGAAGTTTTCGCACCGCTTCCGGGACTGAGGGGTGCGGGAGTAATGCTCCCGGACGGTCAGGCTCGGTCTGCTTCCACAGACGCAACAACGCCTCGTTTCCCACCGGGAGGCGAGGCGTCTGTTCGTGGCAGGTTCGGAGCGCGCCCCTTCTGTCAGGCGCCTGGCGGTGTGCCGGTATCCTGATCCTGCGGCAGGGTGATGGGTGTGGCCGCGCAAATGGTGCGCAATGCCTGCTTCAGCCCCTCCTCGATTGTCGGATGATAGAAGGGAAGCTCCAGAAGGTCGCTCGCGGTCTTGCCGCTCTGGATCGCCCAGGCGAGCATATGCGCCAGATGTTCCCCCGCCGGCGCCACCAGATCGGCGCCGATCAGTCGTCCGTCCGGCGCCGCGGCGTATAGTGTGAGCGTACCGCGATTACGCCCCTCGACTCGTGCGCGGCCCTGATCGGAAAAATCGGCGTGGCCTGTGACGGCGCCATCGGCTTCGGATTCGCCGATGCTCGCGGTGGTCGGATCGGTGAAGACGATGCTGAAGGAAACATGGCGCTCGGTTTCGATCGGCGCGGGCAGGGCGGCGGCGTTCCGTCCCGCGATCGCGCCGTCATGGGACGCTTCGTGAAGCAGCGGCAGATCGGAGGCGACATCGCCGGCAATGAAGATTCCGCTTTCGCCGCAGCGCATCGTTGCGCGATCGTGCAATGGCACACCGTTCTCATCCAGCTCGATGTCCGCTTTTTCAAGGTCCAATCCATCGAGTTGCGGCGGACGACCGAGGGCGGCCAGAAGCAGATCGAAATGCGCCTCGCCGCTATGGCTCCCGCTCCAGCGTACGACTACGCCGTTTTCGTCCGCCTCCGGCGAGACATCGACTCCGAGGTGCACCGGCATGTCGGTTTCGATGATCGTTCGCAGCGCCGCATGCACCCTGGGGCAGCGGATTTTGGCCATCCGCTCTCCCTTGTCGAACAGCGCAACATCGACGCCGAGACGCGCGAACGCCTGGGCAAGTTCGAGTCCGATTGCGCCGGAGCCGACCACCGCCAGTCGCCGGGGCAGTTCTTCGAGTTCGAACACGCCGTCGCTGGTGATCACCCTGTCGCCCAGTTCGGCAAATGGCCCGGGCAGCGCAGGCGACGATCCCGTCGCGATGACAATCGACTTCGCCTCCACGGCCCGACCATCGTCGAGCAGCAGGCGGTTCGGCCCGTCGAAACGCGCCCGCGCGCGCAGCGTGACATCGTCCGGCAGCTCGGCGATCGAGTCACGCGTCAGCCGGGCGAAGCGGTCGCGTTCGGAACGCACCCGGCGCATCACCGCCGGGCCGTCGATCCGCATGTCGCCGACCTTGATCCCGAACAGCCCGGCCTGGCCGATGCGATGCGCCTCCTTTGCCGCCGCAATCAGCAGCTTGGAGGGCATGCAGCCGACATTGGCGCAGGTCGTGCCGTTGAATTCAGGATCGATCATCAGCGTCGACGCGCCGTTCTTGCGCGCCGCGCGTTCAGCCGAAATGCCGGCAGTACCGCCGCCGATTACCGCGACATCGCAGCGAAGCGTTTCCACCATCGCGATCAGGCCGCGATCTTGATCGACTTGATGTTGACGAATTCCTTGAGGCCTTCGGGACCATGTTCTCGGCCATAGCCCGAATTCTTCACACCGCCGAAGGGCAGGTTGGGCGTCGCCACATCGAAGCTGTTGATGAACACCATCCCGGTATCGAAAAAGGTCGCCGCGAGCTTCTTCGCCTTCTCGACATCCTTGCTGAAGATGCCGCCGCCGAGGCCATAGCGGCTGTCGTTTGCGATGCGCATCGCATCGTCGTCGTCCTTCGCCCTGATGATCGACGCGGCGGGACCGAACAGTTCGTCGTCATAGGCGGCTTGGCCGGGGGCGACATCGGCGAGCACGGTGGCCGGATAGAACCAGCCCTTGCGATCGGGCACTTGCCCGCCAACGACCAGCTTCGCGCCCTTCTCGACGCTTTCCTGCACCTGCTTGTGCAGCTTGTCGCGCTGTTCGCGCGTCACCAGCGGGCCGAGCTTCGTACCGTCCTCGGTCGGATCGCCGATCGCAATCGCTTCGAACTGTTCGGCATAAGCCTTTACGAACGCGTCGTAATTCTTCTCGGTTACAATGAACCGCTTGGCGTTCACGCAGGTCTCGCCGTTATTGTAAATCCGCCCGGCAACACATGTCTTTACCGCAAGCTCCAGATCGGCATCGTCGAGCACCAGATAGGCGTCGTTCGATCCCAGCTCGAGTACGGTCTTCTTGACCACTTCGCCGGCTTTGGCGGCGATATGGCGCCCGGCCTTGTCGCTGCCGGTCATCGTCACGCCGCGCACCAGTTCGTGTTGGATCACCTCGTCCGACTGGTCATGGGTAATGCGCAGCACGCCGAACAGCCCCTGGGGCAGTCCCGCGCTTTCATAGACGTCGCGCAGGAAGATGCCGCTGCCGGTGCAGCTTTCGGCATGTTTCAGCAGCACGCCATTGCCCGCCATCAGGCTGGCGATCGAATAACGGACCGCCTGATAAGCAGGGAAATTCCACGGCTGGATGCCATAGACGACGCCGATCGGCGAATGGGTGACGAACGCCGTTGCGCCGTCGACCTCGCGTTGGTCATCGGCCAGCTCGACCGGCCCCGCCTTGGCGGTATAGTCGCAGATCGCCGCGCACAGATCGATTTCGTCGCGGCTGTCGCCAATCAGCTTGCCGACTTCCTGCGTCATCAGCTGCGCGAAATCCTCTTTCTTCTCGCGCAATTTGTCGCCGATCGCGGCGATCACCCTGGCGCGGTCCTCCAAGCTGCGCAGCCGCCAGTCGAGAAACGCGTCATGGCTCTTGCGAACCGTGGCATCGACTTCCTGGTCGGACATGATGGCATAGGTTTCGATCACCTTTTCGGTGAGCGGATTGACGGTCATGATACGCTTGTCGGTCATGCTACTGGACCTCCTTGGGAAAATTCAGGGGGTGGGGCGCAGGGTTCAGCCATGCGCCTCGCGATGTTTGCCGAGTGTCTTTTCGACGTCGGACAGCGCGTGCAGCACTTCTCTGCGCCAGCCGCCCTTGGGTAGCTGGCGCACCGCCGAATGCGCCGCGCAAACGATGCGCGTTCCAGCCCAGTTCTCCGCCAGATCGCGCGCCCAGCGGGCATAATCGTCCGCCGCGCCGGCGCGTTGCTGCAACGCCTTGGGCAGCATCGGATGAAATTTGAGCCGCGATTGCGGGAGCAGCTTCTTCAGCGGTCCTGGCGCGGCGAGCACATTGAGCGTGTCGTCGACATGAACGGTGCCGCTCGCGCGATGGCGCACCAGCACCGATGCTGCATGGACGTCGGGATCATCGGTGACGAGATCGACGCCTTCGGGCACCGAGAAATCGAGGTCCGCGGAAAACTCCGCCTGCGTTGCGGTGTCCTCGATCACACCGTCTTCCCAGGGCAGGTCGGGCGCCTGCTCGCGATGCCGCCTGGTGCCGATCAGTCGAGCCTTGGGCGCCAGTTGATGCGCCGCCTCGCAATGCAGCGTGTGAAACGGGTGGACGTTCAGGATGGCCTCGATCGCGGCGCCGTTGTCGGTTAGCGCAAGCAGCCGCTCGCGGTCCGTACCGGTAACGCCATAGCTGTCGATCAGCAGAAACCGGCCGCTGGCCCGGCGCACAAGCGACATTTGCGTCCCGATATCGATGACCTTTGCGATCCTGAAGCTGCCTCGAAAATTCCAGAATGCGTCGGCGAGCTGTTGCATGGAATCGGGCAGTCCTTTCGATGGGGGACGCGGTCGGTGGTGCCGACCGGATGGCTTTCCCAAGGAATGTTCGGCCTGCCGAGAATGTTCCTCTCCTCTCGGGCAGCATCGCCGGCTGTCAGCCTTCGCTTTTGTTCGACGTTTCGCGCCAGGCGCCCAGCAGCAGCCGGCGATAGAGTATGTCGGCGGCGCTATTACCGATATCGAGCCGGTCCAGCGCCGCCTGTTCGTCGGCATCGGGGGAAGCTGTGAGACCGGCGGCAACGGTCCGCGCCAGTGCGAGCTTGGAATCGCCGCATTGCTTCAGATAGGTCAGCGCGCGCAGCGCGGTCTGTTCGGGCGCAGTGAAATCGCTGCCGAAGGGGAAGGCGGGAAAGAAGCCATCGGCGCGCGGCCCCGCGAGCAGACGCTCCAGTCTTTCGCGCTGATTGCCTTGCGCTACCGAAAGCGCGGTCGAGCGCACCTTCTTCTGCTCGCCGGCCTGTTGGAGCAGCCCATTGACGAAGCGCGCATCGGCGATTGCGGCCATGCGGCGGATGCATTCGCTGTCGCTCGCGCCCTTCAGCCGCGCGACGCCATATTCGGTGATGACGATGTCGCGCATGTGGCGCGGGATGGTGGTGCGATCGAGCTGCCAGACGATGTTGGATTCGGGTTCGCCGTCCTTGATGCGGTGCGAATGGAGCATCAGGATCGAATTGGCGTCGCGCAGCGCCAGCGCCTGTTCGACGAAATCATGCTGCCCCCCGACGCCGCTCACCACGCGGCCGTCGTCGAGCACGTCGGACTGAACCGCGCCGAACACATCCGCCTTCATCGTGTTGTTGAGGAAGCGGGCGTGCGGGCGATCGCGGCGCTTGGTCTCTTCGTCGCCATAGAGCGCGTTGGTGAAGGAGACGGCGGTCATGTCGAAATCGGCGCGCCGGGCTTCGGGCATGGCTTTCAGCCGGTCATAAAAGTCGCGCGATCCGGCGAAGAAGGCGGCGTGGAGGACATGGCCGCTTGCCGAGCGGCGCTTGAGGATGCCCGCGTCATAGAGGTCGAGGAAACCGTCGACGAACATCTCACTCGCGGCATAAAGGCCCTGTTCGAACGGTTCGGTTTCGCGCGGTTCGGACGTGATCCGGCCGAGCAGCTCGCGGAACAGCGCATTATGCTTGTGGCGCAGGATCAGCGCATAGGTGACCGCGTCGCCCAGCGACCCGATGCCGATCTGCAGCGTACCGCCATCTTTGACGAGGCTTGCGGCGTGCAGCCCGGCGACATAGTCGGCGGTGGTGACCGGACGGCGCGGGACGGCGAAGACGGAGAACTCGACCGAGGGATCGTCGAGGATGGCGTCGAACGCCTCGGCGGGAAGTTCGGCGCTGCCCGGCATGAAGGGCAAGTCGCGATTGACCTGGCCGACGAACAGGAATGGCTCGCCGGCATCGCGCCGCGCCTTGAGTTCTGGCAGCACGTCGAGCGTGACGTCGGGATTGCCCGACAGGCTGTAGCGCGGCTGCGGCCCGCTTTCGTCGATGGCGATCAGCTGCGCGAGCAGATTGATCGGGCGGGCGAGGATCACATCGGCCGCGACGGCGGTGTAATTGACGCTGTTATAGCTTTGCTGGACCGTCGGATTGGAGAGCCATGCACCCGAATTGAGGAAGAATTCGGAGACATGGACGTTGGGGGGCAGGCCGCCGCCGCGCAGCGCCCGGGCATAATCGAGTTCGACATAGCCGGCGAAATGGCGCGCGACGAACGGGTCCATCATCGCCTTTTCGAGGGCGGACGATGCGTGCGGCCGCTCGAGCGTCAGCGCGGTGAGGATTTCCAGCCGCAGCGCCGGATCGGCCTTTGCCCGCGCGAACAGCGCGTTGGCGACATGCGTCGCCTTGCCGATGCCGAGCGGCAGGCCGGTGCGGATCTCGGCGCCGAGCGTGGCGACGATCCACTCCGCCAGCGCATCGGCATCGGCGAAGCGGCGCGTCATTCCTTGGCCTTGCGCCACCACGGACTGGGTTTGTAGCGCGGGCCGACTTCGCGTTCGAGCCGTTCCATCGTCGTCGCGACGGCTTCGAAGCCGCGCGACTGCGCATAGTGGATCGGTCCGCCGAGGAAGGGTGCGAAGCCGGTGCCGAAGATCATTGCAGCGTCCGCGCTGTCGCGATCCTCGACCACGCCTTCGTCGATCGCCGACGCGACGGCATCGAGCAGCGGCAGGATCATGCGCTTGCGCATTTCCTCGGTCGCGGGCTTCTTGAGCTTGTCCTTCTTCGGCTTACCGTCCGAGCCATAGTCGTACACGCCCTTGCCGGTCTTGCGGCCCAGCTCGCCGCGCTCGACCTTGTCGCGCAGCCATTGCGGGATTTCGGGCATCGGATGGTCGAGATCGCGCGCCAGCGATTCGGCGACCGCGAGGCAGATGTCGAGCCCGACCTGATCGGCGAGTTCGATCGGCCCCATCGGCATGCCGAATTCCTCGGCCGCCTTGTCGATCCGCTCGCATTGCACGCCTTCGTCGACCATCACCAGCGCTTCGCCGAGATAGGGCATCAGCGCGCGATTGACGAGGAAGCCGGGCGACGCCGTCACCGGCAGCGGCAGCTTGCCGATGTCGCCCACGAAGCGCTGCGCGGTTTCGAACGCCTCGGTCGAGCTGCCGTCGTGGCGGACGACTTCGACCAGATCGAGCTTCGAGACGGGATTGAAGAAATGGATGCCGACGAAGCGGTCGGGCCTCTTCACGCCCTTGAACAGCTTGTTGAGGTCGAGGCTCGACGTGTTGGTGGCGATCACCGCGTCGGGCTTCGCCTTTTCCTCGATCTGCGCGTAGATTTTCTCCTTGAGTTCCGGGCGCTCGGGCGCGGCTTCGATGATCAGATCGGCGTGGCGCACGCCGTTGCCGTGCAGATCGGGGGTGAAGCGATCCTTGGCGCGGAGCAGCTCGGGGTCGCGCAGCTTGCGGTCGAACAGCTTGTGCGCCGAAGCGACGGCCTTGCCCAGCGCCTCGCGGCTCGGGTCCTGAATCGTCACGTTCATGCCCTTGAGCGCGCACCAGGCGCCGATTTCGGCGCCCATCGTACCCGCGCCGACGACATGGACGTTGCGCACGTTCGAGCTTCCCTTGCCGTTCTGCTGGAGCCGCTGGCGTAGGAAGAAGACGCGGACGAGGTTTTGCGTGGTGTCGGTCGGCAAGAGGTGCGCGAACGAGGCGCGTTCGGCCTGGAGCATCTCCTCCATCGATCCGCCATGTTTTTCCCACAGCGAAATCAGCGCATAGGGCGATTCATAATGCTCGCTCGGCGCCTGTTTCTCGGTCTCGCCGCGCATCTGCGCCGCTATCGCTTTTCGCGCGGGGAAGAGGTTCATCGCGGTCGCCGTTGCGCCGCCGCCGCTGCGTTCGAGCTTGCCCGACAGCGCGGCTTCGATCGCATTGGCCATGTTGCGCTCGGGGACGACGGCTTCGACGATGCCGAGCTTCTTCGCCTTGCCCGCACGCACGCTGCGGCCGGTGAGCATCAGCTTCATCGCCTCGACCGGGTTGATCCGGTGCGTCAGCCGCGCCGTGCCGCCGAGCCCCGGATGGAGGCCGACCAGCACTTCGGGAAAGCCGAGCGATGCGTCGTCGCGCGCGACGATGAAATCGCAGGCAAGCGCGAGTTCAAGCCCGCCGCCGACACAGGCCCCGTGCACCGCCGCGACGGTGGTCTGCTTCAGCGCGGCGATACGATCGATCACGGCATTGGCCTCATCGATCTTGGCGCGCACTTCGGCGACCGTTGAAACGCCGCGAAACTGATTGAGATCGGCACCGGCGGCAAACCCGCCACGCTTGGCCGAGCGGAAGATCACCGACTTCCAGTCGCCCTGTTCAACCTCGTCTAGCAGGTCGTTGAGTTCGCGCAGCACCGGTTCGTCGAGCGTGTTGGTCGACGTGTCGCCCTTGTCGAGGATCAGCCAGATCCGATCGCCTTCCTCATGCTTGATCCAGTGGATGCCACGGCTGCCTTCGACGCCAGTGAGTGGCGTCGGGCTGAGATATTCGATTGCAGTTGTCATTACAGCGCCTCCACCAGCATTGCTCCGCCCTGACCGCCGCCGATACACTCGGTGGCGATCCCACGCTTGCCGCCGGTGCGGCGCAGTGCGTTGACGAGGTGCAGCACGATCCGCGTGCCGCTGGTGCCGACGGGGTGGCCGAGGCTGACCGCGCCGCCGTCGATGTTGAGCTTCTCGCGATCGACTGCGCCGAGCGCGCCGTCGAGGCCGAGCACGTCACGGCAGAAGCCGGGGTCTTCCCATGCCGCAAGGCAGCCGAGCACCTGCGCGGCGAATGCCTCGTTGAGTTCCCAGACGTCGATGTCGCCGAGCGACAATTCGCCGCGCTTGAGCAGCGGCGTCGCGGAAACCGTCGGCCCGAGGCCCATGATTTCGGGCGCGAGTGCAGCCCAGTCGCTGTCGACGATCTTGGCCAGCGGCGTTAGGCCGTGCTTTTCGACCGCCTCTTCCGATGCGAGGATTATCCAGCAGGCGCCGTCGGTGATCTGGCTCGAATTGCCGGCGGTGACGTTGCCGTACTTCTCGAACACGGGCTTCAGCTTGCCGAGCTGTTCCATGTTGTTGTCGGGGCGCACGCCGTCGTCATGGTCGTAAACGGTGCCGTCGGGCGCGAACATCGGCTCGACTTCATTGTCAAGCCAGCCTTCCTCCTGTGCCCTGGCGAGGCGGCGATGGCTTTCCATCGCATATTCGTCGGCCTGCCAGCGGCTGATGCCGAACCGATGCGCCACCTCTTCGGCGGTCTGCCCCATTGCAAGCCCGGAGATCGGATCGGTGAGTCCCTGTTTCAGCCCGATTTCGGGCGAGAGATAGGCAAGGTTGAACTTGCGCAACGCCTTGGCGCGGTCGCCCGCGGTCTTGGCCCCCTGAAATTTGGCGAGCCATGCCGTCGCTTCGTCCGAAAGGATCAGCGGCGCGCGGCTCAGCGCTTCGGTGCCGCCGGCGAGCACCAGCTCCATGTCGCCATGTGCGATGTAGCGATAGGCTTCGTCGAGCGACTGCATGCCCGAACCGCAATTGCGGTGGACGGTATGCGCGGGCATTTCATCGCCGCATCCCATGCGCAGCGCGGCGACGCGCGCGACGTTCATTTCGCCCGCCACCTGGTTGGCGCAGCCGAGAATGACTTCGTCGAACGCGTCGGGCGCGAAGGGCTGGCGCATCAGCAGCGGCCTGCCGCATTGCACGGCAAGGTCGGCGGGGCTGAACGGGCCGGGTTTGCCGCGCGCCTTGATGAAAGGCGTGCGGTTGCCGTCCACTATATAGACTGGACGAGCTTCAGATCGGGCTGATCGGGTGATGGTACCTGCTCCTCTTGAGGTGCAACGAGACCGCGAAGGTCGTTGGAATCGAAATCGTCGACGGCGACAACGGTTGCAACCGCTTCCGCCGCTTCCTGCAATGCTTCTCGCTCGGCGTCGTTGAGCGCGTCCTCGCCCTGATGCTTGCGCTTGTCGCGCAGGCGCTGGGTGCGCTCGACCAGATCGAGCGCATGTTCGAGATCGGCGACCGGGCCGGGGCCGACATGAACGCCGCAGGCGATGCGGTCGCGCTGCGCGCCGCTCGACAGGATCGTGTCGGCGCAGGCGAAGATGACATCGTCGCTCGGTCCGCGCGGATGGCTGCGGAAGGGCAGGGTGACGGCGCGCATCACCTTGTCGAGCATCGGCACGGGGAAATTGACGAAGATCGCGTCGAACCGGTCCTCGATCCGCTGGAAGCCGGTCTCGCAGGCCCATTCGACCAGCGGCAGGTCTTCTTCGAGCCGGCCGTCATCTTCCCAGCGTTTGAGGACGGCACTCAGCAAGTAGAGCTCGGCGAGGATGTCGCCATAGCGCGCCGAAATCGCTTCCTTGCGCTTGAGCGTGCCGCCGAGCGAAATCAGCGCTACTTCGGCGCAGGTGGCGAGCGCCGAGGCATAGCGCGAAAGCTGCTTGTAATAGCCCTTCACCTTTCCGGCATCGGGCGCGTCGCCGGTGGCGCCGCCGGTCCAGCCGCTCGCGAAGCTGCTCGCGAGATTCTTGATGATGTGCCCGGCATGTTTCCACAGCACTTCGTCGAACGCGACCAGCGCGTCCTTGCCCTGCTCCTCGAGCGCGACGACTTCCTTCAAGAGATAGGGATGGTCGCGCATCGCGCCCTGGCCGAAGATGATCAGGCTGCGCGTCACGATATTGGCGCCCTCGACGGTGATGCCGACGGGAACCGAGCGATAGACATTGCCGAAATAGTTTTTCGGCCCGTCGATGATGGTCTTGCCGCCATGCACGTCCATCGTGTCGTCGACTGCCTGGCGCATGCGATAGGTGGCGTGCGCCTTCATGATGGCGGAGACGATCGAGGGGTGGTGCCCCTGATCGAGCCCGGCGCAAGTGAAGCGGCGCGCGGCTTCGAGCTCATAGGCGATGCCGGCGATGCGGCCGAGCCGTTCCTTGACGCCTTCGAACTTGCCGATCGGGATGCCGAACTGTTCGCGCACTCGCGCATAGGCGCCGGTGGTGCGCGCGGCGGCGCAGGCGGCGGCGGTGGCGAGCGAGGGCAGCGAAATCCCGCGCCCGGCGGCGAGCGCCGCCATCAGCATCTTCCAGCCCTGACCAATCTGCTCCTGCCCGCCGATGATCGCGTCGAGCGGCACGAACACGTCCTTGCCCGATACCGGGCCGTTCTGAAATGCCTGCATCGAGGGCAAGTGGCGGCGGCCATGCTCGACGCCCGGTGTGTCGGTGGGGACAAGCGCGACGGTAATGCCGCGATCCTCTTCGTCCGACAGCAGATGGTCGGGATCGGTGAGCTTGAAGGCCAGCCCGAGCACCGTCGCGACCGGCGCCAGCGTGATATAGCGTTTGGAAAAGGTGATGCTCATCCCGAGCACTTCCTCGCCGTCGATCGTCTGTTTGCAGACGACGCCGTGGTCGACCATCGCAGAAGCGTCCGATCCCGCCTCATCGCTGGTCAGCGCGAAGCAGGGGATTTCGCGGCCGTCGGCGAGGCGCGGGAGATAATGGTCCTTCTGGTCGTCGCGGCCGAATTGCAGCAGCAGCTCGCCCGGGCCGAGCGAATTGGGGACCATCACTGTCACCGCAGCCGTGACCGAGCGCGTCGAGATGCGCTTCACCACTTCGCTGTGCGCGAAGGCGCTGAAGCCTAGACCGCCATAATCCTTGGGAATGATCATCCCGAAGAACTTGTTTTTCTTGAGAAAATCCCAGACCGTTTCGGGAAGGTCCATGTCGACCGCGGCAATCTGCCAGTCGTCGAGCATGTCGCACAGCTGCGCCACCGGGCCGTCGATAAATGCCTGCTCCTCCTGCGTCAGCGAGGCGGGCGCCATGTCGCGCATCTTTTCCCAATCGGGCGCGCCGGAAAACAGGTCCGCGTCCCACCAGGTGTCGCCGGCTTCCATCGCCTCGCGCTCGGTTGCGGACAGGCTGGGCAGGCTGCCGCGCGCCCACTGGAAGATGGGTTTCGACAGGAGATTGCGGCGAAGTGTCTCGAGCATGGTCCGTCCTTTCCTCGGAAGGAATGCTGCGAGAAACGCCTGAAACACCCTCCCGGAATATGCCGGGAAAATGGCTGAGAACAGGGGTTGGTTCCCCATTTTATCGGACGAACAACCGATGCACCCGATTCCGTAACGGCATGCCGGTGCCGGCGCTGCCCGGATGGCGTGCGGAGCGACTGGAACTGCAAGCCCTTGCGCGAGGTTCGGAGCGGGCCAGGGCTTGCGTTTACGTGGGGTGCGTTATCGCCGCGGTCGATCGATTGGACCGGCAGCCCGGGAAGGCCCACCGGTCCACGCCAATACCTCCCGGGTTCGACAGCCTTCCGGTGCCGGCGGGCAACGTCCTATTTCTCCGCGATCCAGATAGGGCTCGACCAGGCCATGTCCGCGGTGGAATGGGAATAGAGGCGCCCGGGATATTCATCGACTTGCCGAACCCGGAGATAGTACATCGCATCTTCCTCGAACGTCTCGTCGGTGAAGGTGAAGACGCTGGTCTCGCCGTCTGGGCGCACCGCGTGGACGGTTTGATACGCTCCGTCCTGGAGCCGGACGATTTCCACCAGCGCAAGCTTGTTCGTTCCGGCGACGCGGACGGTGAAGCTGGGCTTCCCCTCGGCTGCATATTCGCTGCCCATCGGATGACCGTCGCTGGAGAAGTCGAGATAGATTTGCGTGCCGGTGGTGGCATATGCGTTGCGGCTGCCCAGCGCATTCCAGATCGCGTCGCGGTCATTTTCGGGGGCGACGACCGCCGCCAGCCCGCCGGAATGGCGGATGTCTATCGTCTCATTGTTGACGCCCGGCATTTCGAGATGGTTGTCGGAGGCGCCGATGACGCCGATGCGAAATCCGTTCTTCCACGCATATTGATAGGACCAGGCGCCGTCGGCCGGGAGCTCGAACAGCTGCGGCTGATCGTCGGGCTGGACGAGGTGACGGCTGTTCCACAGCGAGTAGATCTCGCCGATCGGCCGGTATTCGTTGCCGACATCGTCCTGCCAGATATTGTGGTGCGGGAACTGCCACGACACATGCGGTATGGTGAGAACCTCGGTTCCCTGCGCCTTGAGCGCGGCGTAGAGCGCCGGATAGTCGGGATAGCGGATGTGATCGAACGGCTTGCCGGCGCGATCCTTGTACATCACCACATAGTGATTGAGTTCCGGCGTCCATTCGAATCCGTAAAAGGTGGAGAACACGCCCGGCTGATAAAAGCGGTCGGAAATGTCCTGCGAGCGCTGCCAGACGGGATCGGTGAGCAGCCGGGAAGCGTGTTCCGACGTGCTCGCGAAATCGAGCCCGCTGACGTTGCGCGCATAGCAATAGGCGGCGACCGCATTGGTGAAATTGGCGCGATGATCGCCCGCCAGGTTCAGTTCCTTGAAGGTGTTCGTTCCGGTGGTGTTGAGATCCGTACCTTCGTCGATCGTGAACAGGCCCTGATTGTCGGCGCCCGACCCGGTGTGGAAATGCAGGTCGCCGAAGAGGTGGTGCCGCGAGACCCTGTCGCGATGGACCCAGGCATATTTGTACCGGATCCGCAGTGCGTCGTCCGGCGCCACTGCCTCGATCTTCTGAAATCCTTCGCTGTTGAACGTCACCGGGATGACGACACGGCCCCGCGCCTCGGCAGTGAATTCGGCGCTCGCGCCGATCTCCGCCTCGTTGTCGGTCGCGCTCAGGCGAACGGTGCCGGTATAACCGGTAGCGCGGTTTCCGAACCGGTCGACCGCCACGATGGCCGCGTCGAAGGGCTCGCCTGACACCACGTCGGAGGGGAAGTGGATCGCAAGGAAATCCGCCTGGGCGGGTTCGATCGTGAGGGAGGGGAAGCGGGAGGCGACTTCCCAGTCACCGTCGCTGCCGCTGCCGCTGCGGGTGGCGTAACGCACGTCGACCTTTCCCGCCAGGCTGCGAACCTTTCCGCGAAAGAAGACCGACAGCGTTTCGCCCGCAGGCAGCGGTGAAGCCAGTGTCGCTTCGATGATGCCGCCCAATACACCGGTGACCGCGACCTTCACCGTCGCGCCGGTGGAAGTCGTCGCCCAGACATATCCCAGACCCTCGGGTTCGTCCGTTTCGGGCGGACTGAACAGGAGTGTTTCCGTTTCCGCATAGGCGATGGGAATCTCGATTCTGATGCCGCTCCCTGCTTCGAGAGTCGTGACCGACCGATAGTCATAGCGAAGGGTCTGGACGCTGCCCGCCGGCGCACCGGCCATGTTGACGGTCAGTTGGCTCCCGGGACCGGCGGGTTGCGCGGAGGCGGGCTCGCATCGCGGGAAGCCGGGGTCGGCCGCGGCCATGACGGGGAAGGCGAGTGCAAGCGTCAAGGATGCACCGATCAGCGCCATCGCGCTGCCCCGACTGATGCACTTTGCGAGAGCGACGGGCATGTGGGAATAAGACTTCATGGAATTTCCTCGACCCCTTTTCCTGTTCTGGCTCGGCCTTTCCAGCACGAAACTGCCGGCCTGGCGCGGTGGGCAGTGCTGCTAGCCGCGTTTTGCCAAATCTATCGCGCCGTCCAACGGATCGCCAAGCGCATCGGAAAGGCGCGACACCGTTCGTTCGCGCAGCCAGGGACGCATCCGTTGGGAAAGCCCGCCGACCAATGCGCAGCGATTGGCGCCGCGCTGAAAAATGGTCTCGATAAAGCGTTCGATATGCTGTGCCGCATCCTCGACGATCGAGCGCGCGATCGCGTCATCGGCCTCGGCATAGTCCATCACCACAGGCGCGAAGCTGGCGTAATCCCTGGGAGTGGCTTCATCCATCCAGCCGACCACGCTTGCCGTGTCATGGTCGAAACGGGCAGTGACCGCGCTGCTTAGCGGGGTGGATTTGGTCCGCCCGTCCAGTGCCCGCAAAGCATGCCGTACCGCGCTGAGGCCCAGCGCCGCGCCGCTTCCTTCGTCGGAGATCGGAAACCCATAGCCGCCGATGGTGAAGCTCCGGCCATCCTTGCGGACATGGGCGACGCTGCCGGTCCCGATGATGAGCACGGCGCCCTCGGCGCGACCGTTTGCGCCCAGATTGGCAATATAGGCGTCTGTTTCATACGCAACGGAAGCGAACGGGAAGTCGAATGCCCGCAATGCCTCCGACGCGCCCTGACGGCCATATCCCGCGACGCCGATTCCGGCATGCACCTCCGCGATTTGGGTGTCGTCCAGGCGCGCCTGCCGAATGGCCTGATACGCCGTTTCCGAGAGCGTTGCATAGAGTTCGGGGAATCCGATGCGGGTGTTCGCGGAACCGCCCGATCCGGTTCCCAGAACGGTGCCGTCCTCGGCTGCGAGTCTGGCGCGGCAATTGCTACCTCCGGCGTCTATGCCCAGATAATACGCCATCATGGTGTTCCTTCCGTCGAATGGCAGGAGATATTTTTGATTTCTGCCGGATCGGCCGGACAAGGACCGCCGGCACGCCAGGCGCGGTTTCGCGACGTTCCCCCCAGTCCGGGGTTGAGCTGGTTGCGGGGATCGAGCGCCTGGTAGAAGCGGGCCAGCGCGGGCTTCGCGACATATTGATGGCCGACATTGTGTTCGGCCGGATATTCGGCGCCGCGCGCATCCAGCCAAGCGCATAACTCACGCTTGAGCTTCGCTGCGTCGCTGCCCTTTCTGACGATATAGTCCTGGTGAAATACGTGGCAGAAGAAGTGCCCGTAACAAAGGGCGTGGATCACTTCGCCTTCGTGACCGGCCGGCAGCAACTGACTCCAGTCGCGCGCATTGCGGGGCAGCGCTACATCGAGCGCGACGATATCCTCGACCTCGTCCTGATGGACGGCGCGAAAGCGGACTGCGGCACCGGCGACGACGAAGCGATGCAGAAACGCTTTCGATGCTTCGCGCGCACCACATTCGAAAAAGGCGCCTTGGCCCTGCTCGAAGACCTTGGCCAGCAGCGCCCGTGTCTCGTTGGCGATGCTATCGGCTACCTTGAGGATAAGGTGATGTTCGAAACGGTCGCGATACTCGCGCATCCGCCGGGGAAGGGGGTCGGGCAGCAGCCTGCCGATCCCCTGCATCATGCGTTCGCTCGGCGCCTCGCCGAGCAAGGGCATACGGCTCGCCCACGCGTCGAGGCGCGCCTTTGCGGCGAACAGGGAGGGAAGGCGATCGGTGCCGAGCCGCTCGATGGTGAAGACCATGTCCCTGCCATAGTGGTCGGCCATGTCGAACGCGGTGCGGTGAATATATTCGCCCGAAATCGGCAGGATCGGAAACTCGCTCAGAATTGTCCGTCGGATCGTGTCGAGACGGCCCGGGTCGTTGGTACCGATATAGAAAGTGGAACTGTCCGCATCGCGATGGAAACTATCCAGGCGGACCGCGAAGACAATCGCTTTTCCCGCGCTTCCCGAAGCTTCGAACAGGCAACGCTCGTCGGCATTGAAGCGGGCGGGCCGGTCGCTGTCGACGTCTCGCACATGGTCGGCATAGCGGTGATCATGCGCGGTTCGCGTTGGCGGCATCTCGATGTCGGCATCGGTGAAATCGCCGCGTTCGAGCCGATCGAGCATTTCCTCGGGATCATCGCCAAGTGCGATGCCGAGGTGATTGACCAGGCGAAGCGTGCCATCCAGTTCGACGACGGCGAACAGGGCAAGCTGGGTATATGCCGGGCCGCGCTGGATCAGCGATCCGCCCGAATTGTTGCATACGCCGCCTACCACCGAGGCTCCGAAACAGGACGAACCGATCACCGAATGCGGTTCGCGGCCCAGCGGTCGCAATCGCTTCTCGAGCGCATGGAGAGTCGTGCCCGGCAGGCAGACCGCTTGTCGCCCGCCCTGGAGAAGATGAATGGTGGATATCCTGAGCGTGGATATGATGATCACGCCGCCGGGATACGCATCCCCGTCCGGCGTCGATCCGCCGGTAAGGCCGGTATTGGCGGCTTGCAGGATGATCGAGCAGTCGGCGCGCACGCATATGCGGGCCACGTTCCACAACTCGACGAGACTTGCCGGTCGGATTACGGCAATCACCGCGCCGCTGCCGCTGCGATAGCCGTGGCGATAGCGCCGGGTGGCGGAATCTCCGGTAAGCACATGCCTGCGCCCCACGATCGCGCGGAGTCGTGCGATCAGAGTGTCGCGATCGGTGCCGTTCCCGGCCGCCTCGGAGAAGCGATTACTCGCCATCTTCGCTAAGCTCGCCGGCAATCCAGCTCCGCTGCACGACCAGCCGGTCGTCGAGATGGACCAGATCGGCCTGGAGACCCGGCACGATGCGTCCCGTCTGTTGCGACAGGCCGAGGAAGGTCGCGGGGTTTCCGCTCGCCAGCCGCGAGGCGGCGACAATGTCCAGGCCGAGCAGGTTGACTGCATTACGGACCGCCTGCGCCATGCTCAGCGCCGATCCGGCGAGGGTTCCGTCGGCGCCCTTGCATACGCCGTCCTCGACCCGGATAGTCTGCCCCATAAGGCTGAATTGCTGCATTTGCCCGCCGACCGGCGGCATCGCGTCCGTGACCAGCATCGCGCCGTCGAGCCCGCGCGCGGCAAGCGCGATCTTCACCGTCGCCGGATGGACGTGATGGCCATCGACGATGATTCCGAAATGCGTATCCCGGTTTTCGAGGGCTGCGCCGACCATGCCCGGTTCGCGCGCCTGAAGCTGATTCATCGCATTGAAAAGATGTGTGAAACCGGCAAGTCCTTGATCAAGGGCGCTGCGGGTTTCGCGATAGTCCGCCAGGCTGTGCCCGGCGCACACCCTGATGCCTGCGTCGGTCAGCTTGCCGATCGCGCCCGGCGCCGCGAGCTCGGGGGCCAGGGTCACGATCCGGCGCCCGAGCGTGGGAGCTGTGAGCAGGGCAATCGCGGACTCATCCAGTTGGGTGAATTTCTCGGCGAGATGGATGCCCTTCTTGCCGGGGTTGAGATGCGGCCCTTCGACATGCAGCCCCAACAGGCCGGGCACTTTCGCCTCGATCGCCTGCTCGGTAGCCGAGATCGCAGCGGCGACGACGGGCCGGTCGTCGCTGATCAGGGTCGGCATGATCCCTGTCGTGCCGAACCGCCGGTGCGCACGCGCGATCGCGTCTATTCCCGCAACGGTGGGCTGATCGTTCAACAGCACGTCGCCGCCGCCATTGACCTGCGTGTCGATAAAGCCGGGCAACAGCCAGCCGCCGCCCAAATCGCATCGCGTATGAGCGGCGGGCACGTCCGCGACCGGAACGAGGCCGCCAATGCGACCGTCGGCGATCAGAAGGGCGTGATCGGAGACAACTGCGTCGGGAAGGACGATGCTTGCGCCAAGCAGGGCGGCGGTTTTCATAAAGTGCGCGTGACCTTCCGCAGGTGAGGCGGCTGATCGGGATTGCGATGCCGCATCACGGCTATTCTGTTGGCCAGTGGATAGAAGCTCAGGATGGAAGCGATGGCGCCGAGCGCCGGATGGCGCGCGTCCACCGTGGGCAGCCTGAAGTCGGCCAGGGCGATATCCTCGGCCATTCCCGATGCGATGATCCGGGTTTCGCGCTGATGAAAATCGGAAAGCCTGTCGGACAGCCCCGCGCGCGCCGCGTCCACGGGGCCGATCACCAGAACGGTATCGCCGCGGCCAACCAGCGTCATGGGGCCGTGTGCCACTTCGGCAATGCTGAAGGCTTCGGCATGCAACCCGGCCGCTTCCTTGAATTTCAGCGCTGCCTCACCCGCGATCGGGAGGGTCAGGCCACGCCCGAGAACCAGCAGGCTTTCCGTTTCGGCGAGCAGCGGCGCGGCCGACGCCCAATCCGCGTCCCGGGCGCGTCGCAACAGATCGCCGATCGTTTGCAGTTCGTCGAGCAGCAGGTGATCCTGGGTCCACTCGGCGATCAGATGCGCGATCGCGACAAGCGTGCAAACGAAGCTTTTGGTAGCGGCGACGCTCTCTTCCTTCCCGGCATGCACCGGAACCACCCAGTCGGAAAGCGCGGCCAGCGGCGATTCGACGTCGTTGACCACCGCGATGATCATTGCGCCCTGTCGGGCTGCATCTTCGGCTGCGGCGATCAGATCGGGACTGCGGCCCGATTGCGAGACCACGATAAGCGGGATGTCGCAGAATTTGGGCGAGGTAGTGCGATAGAGCGAGCCGATCGATGGTGCATGGCTAAGCGTCGGCGGCCCGCCGCGGGTTTCGGTCAGCACCTTGGCGAAGCCCGCTGCCTGATCCGAACTGCCGCGCGCAAGCGTCGCCATGAAGTCGGGGTCGAGCGCACGAAGCCTTTTGCCGAGCGCGCGCATCAAATCCGCATTCGCGGCGATCTGTGCCTCGCACCTTTCAGGGCTTTCCGCTGCCTCGCTAAGCATCAGCGATGATTGTCGATCCAATGAGTCTGTCTCGCTTGCCATGCGTTTCTAATACCACTTTGTTCAAAATGCGCAATTGGTTTTATAATGGTTGCATCGCTGGCTAGCCCTGTGCAGAAGACCCCCGGCACTGGCGCGTGGCGGCGGCGCAGCCTCTCCCTCGCCGAATCGGCGGCTCGTCCGCGCTTTCTGACATCAGATGGAATAGGGCCATATGCGCGTTTTGGGATATATGAGCGGCACATCGCTTGATGGCGTCGACGCGGCAATCATCGATACGGACGGCCATGAGGTCCGGCATTTCGGTCCTGCGGCATTCACTGCCTTTACCGATGGCGAGCGAAAGACCATCGGGCGCGCGGTCGAACTTGGCCTGCGCTGGAACGGCTATGGCGAGACACCGGCGATATTCATCGCCGCGAGCGCCGCCTTGCACGACGTGCACTTGCGGACGGCCGGCAAGCTGCTTGCCGCAAATGGCGGTGCGCTGGATCTTGTCGGATTCCACGGCCAGACAGTGCTTCACCGTCCCGAACGGGGGCTGACGATCCAGATCGGCGACCCGGACCGGCTTAGCCAGGATCTGGGCGTGCCTGTCGTCGCCGGGATGCGTCATGCGGACATGGCGAATGGCGGGCAGGGCGCGCCGCTCGTTCCCGCCTATCACGCGGCGCTTGCTCCCCGGGTCGCGGCGGGTGCCGGGCCGGTGGCGTTCCTCAATCTCGGCGGTGTCGCCAATGTGACCTGGGTGGGCGCCGACGGTACGCTGATAGCGTTCGATACCGGGCCTGCTTGCGGGTTGATCGATTCGCTCGTGCAGGCACGCGGGGCAGGCGCCTATGATGCGGACGGCGCCCTCGCGGCGCGCGGCAAAGTCGATGGTGCGATCCTCGACGCCATGCTTGGCCATCCCTATTTCCGCCAGCGCCCCCCGAAATCGCTGGATCGCTACGACTTCTCGACAAGTCGTGTCGATCCTTTGAGTCTTGAAGATGCGGCCGCGACGCTCACGGCGTTCACGGTAGAGGCGGTCGCGCTTGCATGTGAGGTATTTCCCCGGCCGCCGCGCACGTGGGTCGTATGTGGGGGCGGGCGTCACAACGCGACAATGATGCGCGCGCTGGCGTTGCGGCTGGGGGATTGCCGGTCCGCGGACGACTTCGGATTGCGCGGTGATTTCATTGAGGCGGAGGCGATGGCGTTTCTCGCCGCCAGGTCCCGACTGGGCCTCCCCCTGACCTTTCCCGGCACCACCGGGGTGGCCCGGGCCATCAGCGGCGGAACGCTGTCGCTGCCCGCCCGCGCTCCTGAGTGGTTATAATACCATATGTATACCACTACTTGACATGTCGAAAGATTGTATTGAAAAGGTAACGAGAGTGACATGTCGTGTTCACCTGGATCGCCGTCGCAAACGGATGCGTGACAGGGGGGGGTAAATCAGAGATCATGGAGGTCAGCATCATGAAGCGTAATCTTGGCAATATGGTTGGCTGGGCGGCCTTGGCCGTTTCGCTCGCATCGCTCCCTGGCGTCGCATCGGCTCAGGTGGCGGATGCCGATCAGGCGGATGAAGACGCCTCCTGGCAGGGTGATATCGGCGAAGAGATCATCGTCACCGGCTCGCGAATTCCAACTGCCGGGTTGCAGACAACCAGTCCGGTCGTTGCAGTGTCGCAGGAGGACATCCAGCTTCAGACCGCCCTCACGGTCGAGGATTTCTCGGTCAAGCTACCGCAGCTTTCGGGCGGTGTCCGCCAGGGTTCGCAAGGCAGCGATTCGTTCGGCGCGCAGGTGCTGGAACTGCGTAATTTCGGCCAGAGCCGCTCGCTGGTCCTGATCAACGGAACCCGGGCCGCGCCGTTCAGCTTCCGAAACTCGGCCGACGTCAATGCGTTGCCGGCTTCGTTGATCAAGCGAGTCGAAGTGCTGACCGGCGGCGCCGCCGCGGTTTATGGCGCCGATGCGGTCGCGGGCGTGGTCAACTTCGTCCTGAATGACGATTTTTCGGGCATGCAGGCTTCGGGCGCCGCGCGCCTTTCTGAGCATGGCGGTGAGCAATATGGCGGATCGCTGATGGTCGGCGGTTCGCTTGGCGATCGCGGCCATGTGGTGGTCGCGGCGGACTATACCCGGCGCACGGGCTTCGAGGCGGCCAGTCGCGACTGGGCGGCAACACCCGGTGCCACGATTCCGAGCATCGGCGGGTTCTTCACCGACGTTTCGAGCGGACGGACTTTCGGGTTCACCGATGATGGTCAGTTCACGCTCACGCCGTCGGCCGTTTCGAACATCAGCGATCAGTATCCGGTCGTGTCGGGTCTCGAGCGGATAAACGTCGCGGCGCTGTTCAAATATGAACTGGCGCCCGCAGTCGAGGCCTATGGCCGCGTGATGTACACCAATGTGCAGACCGATGAGACCGGTACGCCGGGTGCCAACCCTCCGGCAATCGATCAGGTCGTCCAGATCTCCGAAACCAACCCGTATCTGACGCCCGATATTCGCAGCCAGCTCACCTTCGTGGGCGGCGTTGCGGATGTGCGCGTCCAGCGGTCGCTCGCGGAACTGGGCGTGATGACCTATAATACCGAACGCGATACGTTTCAGGGTCAGTTGGGCTTTCGCGGTCCGGTGACCGACAATATCCGCTGGAACGTCTATGCCCAATATAGCCGATCGACCGAAGAATCGCCGATCACCGGCGACGGGCTGGTACGCAACAGCTCCGGCCAGAGTGTCTTCGGGCAGGTCGTGAACCAGATCGACATTTTCGGTCCCAATGGTGAAGGGGTGGCCGCGGCATTGGGCAGTACCATCTTCAGCAACGGGCGTGATCGCGACCAGTTCGTGACGTCGGCAACTTTCAGCGGGACGTTCGATGATTTCGTGGTGCTTCCGGCCGGGTCGATCGGCTTTGCGCTGGGCGCGGAATACCGCCGGGAAACGGCGAGCATTACGCAGGACACCGCCATTCTGACAGGCAACACCTACCGCCAGGGGGTGCGCGCCGCCTATAGCGGCGATTTCGACGTCGCCGAACTCTACGGCGAATTGCTGGTTCCGGTGCTCCATGATCTGCCGCTGATCGAGCAACTGGATCTAGGGGGCGCCTATCGTCTAGCCGACTATGATCGCTTCGGCACGCACGGAACCTGGAAGGTCGAGGCCAACTGGAAAGTGGACGACAATGTCCGGCTGCGCGGCACCTACCAGAGCGTGTTGCGCACTCCCAATTTCGGCGAATTCGCGGCGGATACCTCGTCGCTGCCGTTCAGCAATCTCATCACCGTCGCGCGGCTGACGCCGCGTTATGGCGGCGACCCCTGTGTGCTGGGCACCGGCGACGCGGCGCAGTGCGCGCGTTTCGGGGCGCCGGGTGTCGGGTCCGCCGATTCGTTCGATCCCGCCTATCTTTCGGGATCCTATTTCTATGGCGGCAACCCGGACGTGCAGCCCGAAAGCGGCAAGACGACGACGATCGGTGTCGTCCTGACGCCCGAATTCGCGCCGACGCTGAACATCACCGTCGACTGGTACGAGCTCGACCTGGAAGGCGCCGTGGGCGTAATCCAGCCGGTCGCCGCGATCACCAGCTGCTATATTACCGATCCGCGCGCGGATAATCCGCTTTGCGGCCTGGTGACGCGCGATCCGACGACTGGGTATTTCGTCGATGCGTTCGTCAATCAACAGAATCTGGGCCGCATCAATCAGAAGGGCATCGATATCTCGGCGGTATATACGCTCGAATCGCCTGCTCTGCCGGGCCGCGGTATTCGCTTCAGCTACCAGGGCAATATTGTCACCAGCTACACCATCCAGGCGAATTCGACCGTCGATCCGGTCCAGTGCAAGGGCACGTTCGGCGCGACTTGTTCGAGCGATTCGACCACGCTCGTTCAGCCCGATTACCGCCATGATGCCTCGGTGTCCTGGCTGTTGGCGGGTGGGCTGGTGCAGTTCAACTGGCAGCGGATAGGCAAGGTCGACAACAGCGCCCCGGGCGCGACGGACAGCATCCCCGCGCAGAACATCTTTGACCTGACCGGTTCGATGGACCTGAACGATATGTTCACGCTGAATGCCGGCATCTACAATCTGTTCGACAAGGAGCCTCCCTTTGTGGCGAGCGGCGGGGTATTCAACACCTTCCCCGACACGTACGACATCCTCGGCCGGACCTATGGCCTCTCGCTGACCGCTCGTTTCTAATGGTCTCTGCGTCGGGTGTCCGGCCGCTGCGCCGGACACCCGCGCGTCGGAAGTGAGGCACTGGAATGTTGCCCTTTAGTAGCATCGACTGGATCGTGATCGCGATCTACATCCTCCTGCTGGGCCTGGTCGGCTGGCTATGTTCTCCGAAGAAGACCGAATCCGCGCGGGACTATTTTCTCGCCGGCGGGACGGTGCCCGCCTGGCTGGCGGCCGTTTCGGTGCTGTCCACCACGCAGTCGGCGGCGACGTTTCTCGGCGGGCCCGATTACGGCTACAAAGGGGACCTTACCTATCTGAGCACCATCCTGGGCGCGTTTCTGGGGTTTGCATTCGTCGCGCATGTTCTGATCCCGCGCTTTTACGCCATGCGTGCGACAACTGTGTACGAACTGCTCGGCCAGCGCTTCGGTGAGCGGGCGATGAAATGGGCGGGCGGAATGTTCCTTGTGGGGCGGCTGCTGGCCAGCGGCGCGCGCGTATATCTTGCCGCGATCGCGATCGCGATGGTGATGACCGGCATGGTCACCTCGGCCACCGTGATGGCTGCGTCGGCCCTGCTGGTGATCGTCAGTCTCGGCTTCACGTTCTTCGGCGGGCTGAAGTCGGTGATCTGGAACGATTTCCTTCAGTTCAATGTCTATGTCGTCGCGGCACTGGCCATCCTGGTCTATCTGCGCCTTTCCATCCCCGTCTCGAACGAGGAAATACTGGCGGCGCTTTCCGCCGCGCCGGACGGTATGAACAAGCTGCGCCTGTTCGATCTGTCCCTGGACCTTTCGCACCCCTTCTCGCTGCTGGCGGTACTGACCGGGGTCGCGCTGCTCTATGTCGCCAATGCCGGGCTCGATCAGGATACCACCCAGCGGTTGCTCGCCTGCAAGGATGCCAGGGAAGGGGCCCGCGGTCTGTATATTTCGGCTGCGGCAACGCTGCCGGTCATCGCGATCTTCGTGTTCATCGGTTCGCTGCTTCACATCTATTATGGCCGACCGGACCTGATGCAGGGCGCCGGCGGCCAGGCGGGTGAAGCGATCTCCGGCGAGAAGGTGAACGTCTTCATGTACTATATTCTGACGGAAGTTCCTTCGGGCCTGCGCGGGCTGGCGACGATCGGCATCGTGGCGGCGGCGGTGGGCACGACGAATTCGGCGCTCAACTCGATGTCGTCGGTGCTGATCCAGGATTTCTATCGGCCCTGGCGGGAACGGCGCGGTCAGGTCGCTGAGTATCACTTCGTCGTCGCGGGGCGCGCCGGAATGGCGCTTATCGGGCTCGGAATGTTCGTGCTCTCGGCACTTTCCTATTATTGGCAGAGAAATACTGAAATGGGACTCCTCGAGTTCGCACTTCAGGTCATGGTATTCGCATATGCCGGGCTGCTGGGGGTCTATTTCACCGCGGTGTTCACGCAGCGCGGCAATAGCGGATCGGTGGTCGCGGCGCTGTTCGCCGGTTTCGTCACCGTTCTTCTGTTTCAGCCGGCGATCGCGCAGATGCTGCATTTCCCCGCAGTCCTCGCCGGGCTCTCCTTCCCCTTCCAGCTCTGCCTGGGCACGCTGGTTGCTGCGATAGTCTGCGCGGCACCGGCGGGTCACAAGGCATCCATCAAGCCGCAATTCAGTTGAGGATCCCATGAATACTGAAGCCCGTGATCCTCGTTATGTGGAGATTGACCGCTGGCCCACATCGGTGGCCGTCGCCGCGATGATCGAAGCCCAGATATCCGCCGTCGCCAGTCTGCAGTCACAAACCGAACGGATCGCCGAGGCGGCCGAGGGCGCGGCCGAAAGGCTCGGTGACACAGGGCGGCTCGTCTATGTCGGCGCGGGCACTTCGGGCAGGCTGGCTGTTCAGGACGGTGCCGAACTGTTCCCGACCTTCGGCTGGCCGCATGAGCGGCTGGCCTTTCTGATGGCCGGTGGAATCGAGGTGTTCACGAAAGCGGCCGAGATGGCCGAGGACGATGCGGATACCGCGCGCCAGGAGATTGCCGCCGCCGGGATCGGACGTGACGATGTAGTGATCGGCGTGGCTGCCAGCGGACGGACGCCGTACACGCTTGCCGCGATCACATCGGCGCGTGAGGCCGGGGCGCTGACGATCGGCGTGGCGAACAATCCCGGCAGCGCCCTGCTGGAAGCGGCGGAAATCGGTCTGCTCGCCCGGACCGGTGCCGAAGTAATCGCGGGGTCCACTCGCATGAAGGCCGGAACGGCCCAGAAAGTCCTTCTCAACACGCTGTCTACGGCAATCATGCTCCGGCGCGGGCTCGTTTACGACGGCATGATGGTCAATATGAAGATCTCGAACGAAAAGCTTCAGAGCCGCGCCGAACAAATGGTGCAGGATATCGCCAGGGTGGATACCGATACTGCCGCCGCGGCGTTGGATTCTGCGGATCTGGATATAAAATTGGGCGTGCTGTTGGCGCTGGGTCTGAGTAAGGTGGCGGCGATCCAGCTTCTTCACGCGCACAAGCAGAACTTACGTCAGGCGCTGAACGCAATGCAAAAGGCAACGGCGAATGCGTGAAATATTCGGTGACTTTAAGAGTGACAGCACGCCGCTTTACCTGCAGCTTGCTCGAAATCTGCGCGACCATATCGAAAGTGGTGCCGTGCAGCCCGGCAGCGCATTGCCGTCCGAGCGTGAGCTATCGGAAATGGCTGGGCTGTCGCGGGTCACGGTCCGCAAGGGGATCGGGCAACTGATCGCCGAAGGCGTACTGGTTCGCAAACGTGGATCCGGGACCTTTGTAGCGCGGCGCATCGAGGCGCCCGGCTCGACTCTGACAAGCTTCAGTGACGACACCAGAGCGCGCGGCGAAGAGCCGGGCGTGGTCTGGATGATCAAGGAGCAGGCACAGCCGACGCAGGAAGAAGCGGCGGTCCTGAAAATAGGCACAAATCAAATCGTCGCGCGATTGAGCCGCGTTCGTCTGGCCGATGGGGAGCCGCTGGCAATCGAACATGCGGTCGTGTCGTCGGAGTTTCTGCCCGATCTCGATGCCGTGGGCGATTCGCTCTATCTCGCGCTTGAATCGAATGGCTTTCGTCCCACTGCGGGCACCCAACGAGTGCGCGCGTCACTCGCGTCGCCGACAGAGGCGGGCATCCTGCGTATCATGCAGAATTCCGAGGTAATGCGCATCGAGCGCGTGACTCGCATCCCGGACGGTCGGATCGTGGAATATACGCGCTCGGTATATCGCGGCGATCGGTACGATTTCGTCACGGACATCAACAGCCCATAGCGCGCGGCAACGGGCATCGCCGCACAGGGTGTGACGATACAACCCGAAGCGATGTGCCGCATGCTGTTTTCTTTTCCTGCGCTCGCTGCAGCTGAGGGCGATCACTGCGGTGGTTCCATCAGCGGTGGACGCGGCTGTGGCCGAAGGGAGCACGGCCTGTTCGGATCGACCGACGCAAATCACAGATAGCCGGGGATTGGCAGGATACGCTTCCGCGCAGGGCTTTTGCCCGGGCCGGCGCGCTCGTATCCGCATGAAAATATCAGTCGAATATCTTCCGGCTTGCGCACCGCTTCACCTGACCTTTCGAAAAAGGTTGGTGACCCCTACGGGACTCGAACCCGTGTTTCAGCCGTGAAAGGGCCGCGTCCTAGACCGCTAGACGAAGGGGCCATGCCGAAGCGTGGACCGGCCGGTTAGGGAATAGATTCGCTGCGGTCAAGCGCTGCGTTCAAAAGCGACCATTCTTCGTCCCGCACCGCGTGCTTTTGCCAGCAATGCGCGCCAGTCGCGGCGGAAACCCGGCAGCGTTTCGAGCTGGCGAATCAGCCGCGACCAGATTTGCGAGCGTTCGTGAAAGAAATAGCGGCGGCCGCGCATCTCGACTTCGCAGCAAAGCAGCTCCGCCTGCGGGTCGATGCGCTTGTAGAAGGTAACGTTGCGAATGTCGCTCAGCGACAGCGGCATCTTCAATCGGCCCATGCGGCGTCCTCCACATGCAGTTCGGCGGCGGGGCGGGCGCCCCAGTCGTCGATCTTCGCGCGCCCCGCGATCCACAGCTTGCGATAGGGAGGCGCCGAAAGCAGCGCCTGACCCAGCTCGCTGTCCGCCTGACGAAAGGCGACGCTCTTGATCGAGCGGCCATCATCGCCCGCAACGATTGCACGCACATGACCATTGCCGACGATATCTGCCTTCACGACCTTTACCGGCCCGGCGGCGACGCGCGGCGCGGGCCAGCCCATGCCATAGGGGCCGCCTTCCTCCATCGCGGTGACCAGATCGGGATTGATTCCGCCCGGCGCGAGTACTGCATCGAGCAGCAGCGCACGTTCGCCGCGCGCCTTCGCCACACGGTCGGCGAGCTGATCCTCGAGAAATTCCTCGAAACGGTCGATGTCGGCTTCGGCGAGCGTCACGCCCGCCGCCATTGCGTGGCCGCCGCCCGCCTGCAGCAACCCGCTTTCCTTGGCCGACAGGATCGCCGCGCCGAGATCGACTCCGGCGATCGAACGGCCCGATCCCTTGCCGATGCCATGTTCGTCGACCGCGATGACGATGGCGGGGCGCCCCATCTTTTCCTTGATGCGGCCCGCGACGATGCCGATGACGCCGGGATGCCAGCCGCGCGCGGCGACGACGGCGACCGAATGATTGCCCTTGGTCTCGCACAGCTGTTCGGCTGCGGACTGAACCTCAGCCTCGATCGCGCGGCGCGCCTGGTTGAGCTCGTCGAGTTCCTGCGCGATGGCGCGCGCTTCCTCGGCATCCTGTGTGGTGAGCAGGCGTACGCCGAGATCGGACTTGCCGACGCGCCCCCCGGCATTGATCCGCGGCCCGAGCGCGAAGCCGAGATCGCTGCAGGTCGGCGCCCGAGTGAGGCGGGAGGCTTCGATCAGCGCGTTGAGGCCGATATTGCGCCGCTGGCCCATCACCTTCAGCCCCTGTGCGACAAAGGCGCGATTTAGCCCGCGCAGCGCCGCGACGTCCGCCACGGTGCCCAGCGCGACGATATCGAGCAGGTCCAGCAGGCGAGGCTCGGGGCGTTCCTTAAACCAGCCGCGTCCGCGCAATTCGCGCACCAACGCCGCGCCGAGCAGCCACGCCATGCCGACCGCCGCGAGATGGCCGTGCGCGGCGCCTTCGTCTTCGTCGAGCCGGTTGGGATTGACCAGCGCATGGGCAAGCGGGAGTTCGGATGCGCATTTGTGGTGATCGACCACGACCACGTCGACGCCCGCGTCACGCGCCATTTCCAGCGCGTCGAACGCTTGCGCGCCGCAATCGACCGTGACGATCAGGCTTGCCCCTTCACCATGCAGCCGCACCAGAGCTTCGCCCGAGGGGCCATATCCTTCCATCAGCCGGTCGGGGATATAGGCGCGCGCTTCGAGCCCCAGATCGCGCAGCAGGCGGATCAGCAGCGCGGCGGAGGTCGCGCCGTCGACATCATAGTCGCCGAAGATCGTAACCGACTCCCCCGACTGGACGGCATCGGCCAGCCGCCGGGCCGCGCTGTCCATGTCGCGAAAGATCGACGGGTCGGGCATGAACTCGCGGATGCTGGGCGCGCGGTGGCGATCAATGTCCTCGCGCGGGCATCCGCGCGCCAAAAGTAACTGCGTGACCAGATCGTCCGGCGCGAAACCGGGATCGCGCGCGTCGGTGGCGAGCCCCCGCCAATGCCAGGGCTGGCCGAGAATCGATCGATGGATATTGAGAACCGGAGACATCGCCACTGTCTAGCGTCACAGCGGGATCAGGGGAACGGAGTCGCGATCAATAGGCCTGGAAGGAGGTGCGGATCCACGGGCCTTCGCGGAACCATTTGGTGATGATGTATTTGGTGCCTTCGATCACGGCCATGCCTTCATGAAGCGTGTCGTAATTCGGGCTGCCGTCGCGCGACATGTTGTTCCAGACGACGAGCATGCCCTTTTTCGGCGCGATCCTCAGGCCTGCACGCGGGAACCATGTGGCGCCGCCTTCCTCGACATCGTTGAGGAAGATCATCGCGGTCCAGGTCCGCTGCCCGCCCTGTTTCTCCATTGCGGGCCAATAGGGCTCGGTTTCGTGGAAATAGTCGCAATGGGCCCGGAACTGCTGGCCGGGGGCATAGCGCTGCCCCTGCATCGTTTCGCCATTTTCCGGCGAGATGCCGAGAAGGTGGGCCAGCCGCTCGTCAATCGCACGTACCGCCGGATCCCAACGATCCATGTCGCAGCTTTCGCTGGTGCGAAACTCGGGGTCCTCGTGCCGCGACAGCAGAGTCGAAGGACGCCGATTGGCATCGATCCGCTCGACCAGCATCGCGCATTCCTCATCCGTCAGATAGTCGGGATAATAATAGAGCTGGGCGTGCTCGGTCTTCGCACGGCGCAGGCCGGGCGTGGATTCCAGCCGACCGGTCACGTCACGGCTGATGCGGGCGCGGGCCGGGGAAGGGCGGCCATTTCGTTTCAGTGCTTGAGCCACGCGACGCAGATTGCGTGCCTGCGCGCCGATTGCAAGCAATAACCCCGGGCGCGGCGTCCGCACCCGGGGCTGATCGGCTCACCAGAAGATGTCGTATTCGACGTCGACGATCCGGCCGGTGCGAATATCGATCAGGAGCGCGTCGTTATAATAGCGCACCCAGCGATAGGGGCCGTAGGCCGGCGGCAGGCGATACTGCCAGGGATCGTTGATCCAGTAGTTCGGCGCAAAGAGCATCGAACCGATAGTCAGCCCGATCGAAAAGCGCCGGTAGCCGTAATGATAGTTCCGCGGCGCATAATAGCGCGGCAGGCGGTACACGTTGCGGTGCGAGCGGCGATAGTGGCGCCAGTTGTAGCGATCGTTCCGGCGCCATTCGCGCGACCAGTTGCGGCGGTCGTCCCAACCGCGGCGATAGCGGGCATCGTCGCGCCAGTCGTTGTAGCGGCGCTGCGCATTGTGGCGGCGCTGCTGTGCCTCGCGACGTTCGCGCGCCTCCTGACGGCGCTGTGCCTCGCGGGTCAGACGGGCACGGTCAACGCGCCGGTCTCCGCGATCCTGCCGCTGGTCGCGACGCCATTCCTGGCGATTGTCCCGGCGATCCTGCCGCCAGTCGCCGCGATTGTCCTGACGGCCGCGGCGGGCATCCTGGCGATCGCCCCGGCGGTCACGACGGGCGTCCTGTCGGTCGTCCCGGCGGTCGCGTCGCGCGTCCTGACGGTTATCCTGACGTCCGCGACGGGCGTCCTGGCGGTCGCCGCGGTTGCTGCGCCTATCCTGGCGCGCATCCTGACGCTGCTGGCGTGCCTGCTGCGTATAGCGCTGGCGCTGATTTTCGAACCGCTCCTGGCGCGACTGGCCCTGGATACGGTCGCCACGCTGAGCGCTGGCCGAAACAGGCGCAAGTGCGGTTGCGGCGATCAGCGCCGCAATGAAATATCTGTTCATAGGTTCCTCCGCCGGTCCGGCGCTCTGCCGGCTCCAAGTAACGCTTTGGTAACAAGTGGGAGATGAGCAGAGGCTGAATTGCGTTGAAATAAACCGTAAAGCTAAGCCCCGTTTCCAAATCCGGGGGAAGGCGATCCTTCTCCGTTTTCCCCGGGCGCCTGCGTCTCGCCCCGGGCGATACTTGCCGCATGGCTGATCGCATCGACCAGACGGGGATAGATGCCGCAGCGGCAGATATTGGGGATCGCGCCCTTGATATCGGCTTCGGAAGGCGAGCGATTGCCCTGCAGCAGCACGGCGGCGGACATGACGACGCCCGGGATGCAATAGCCGCATTGCGGCACGTTCGCTGCGATAAGCGCCTGTTGTACCGGGTGGCCGCGATCCTTCGCCAGCCCCTCGATCGTCGTGACGAAGGTCCCTTCCAGCGAAGCGATCGACATTTGGCAGGCCGGACGCGCGGCGCCGTCGACAATCACCATGCACGCCCCGCATTCGCCCGTGCCGCACCCGTATTTTGTGCCGGTTAGGTTCGATGCGTCACGCAGCGCCCAGAGCAGCGGCGTGTCGGGGTCCATCTTGTATTCGATGGGCTTGTTGTTGACCGTGAAGCGAGTCATGCCGTGTTTCTAGCCGCAAAGCTATGCTTTCCGAAACCGGGATTGTGCAGGGTCGCTACGCACCCGACATGAGCGGTATGAAACAGCCCTCCCTTTTCCTGCCGCATGGCGGCGGACCCTGCTTCTTCATGGACCCCGATGGCGGCCCGGCCGACCTGATGTGGCAACCGATGCAGGACTATCTCGCCCATGCGATCGCCGATCTGCCCGAGCGACCGCGCGCGATCCTTTTGATCTCCGGCCATTGGGAGGAGGATGTCGTAACCGTTCATACCGGCAACGGCCAGCCGTTGCTCTATGACTATTACGGCTTTCCCGAACATACCTATCGCTTGCGCTGGGATGCGCCGGGTGCCCCGGACGTTGCCGCGCGCGCCAGGGCACTGATCGAAGGCGCCGGTTTTCCGGCGGGCGAGGAGCACGAGCGCGGTTGGGATCACGGGGTGTTCATTCCGATGAAGGTGGCAGTGCCCGAGGCCGACATCCCGCTCGCGCAACTGTCGCTGCGCAAGGATCTCGATCCGGCCGACCATATTGCGATCGGTCGTGCGCTGGCGCCGCTTCGCGACGAAGGCGTGCTGATCGTCGGATCGGGGATGAGCTTCCACAATCTGCGTCAGCGCGGACCGCAGGTGACGCCGACTGCCGACGAATGGGATCGCGCGCTGACCGACGCGGTTACCGACCCGGATCCGAAACGTCGCGCCGAACGCGTCGCCGCATGGGACCGGCTGCCGCACGCGCACTATGCCCATCCGCGCGAGGAACATCTGCTACCGCTGATGGTCGCGCTGGGGGCAGGGGGCGACGATTCCGCCGCGCTCGATTTTCGCGGCGAAGTGATCGGCTGGGTCGTCTCGGGGTATCGATTCGGCTGAGCCGCGTCAGTTGCGCCAACTGGTGTCGATGCGATCGACAAGCCGCACCATCGCGTCGAAATCCGCCTTGCCGGGGCCGCCGGGGATCTGGACCTTGGACAAGTCGCGCTGGTGTACCGCGACGACGTCCTCGGGCACATGAACCGGCTGGCCCATCGAAAGCGTCGCCATCTGGATCTCGCAGGCGCGCTGAAGCCCCCAGTGCATCAGGAAGGCCTGCGGAAGCGTCTTGCCCATGACGAGAATGCCGTGGTTGCGCAGGAACATCGCGCGCTTGTCGCCGAGATTGGCGATCAGCCGCTCGCCTTCCTCTGCCCGCACGGTGACCCCTTCGAAATCGTGATAGGCGACCTGACCGATGAAGTTGCAGGCATAGAAATTGATCGGCTGCAGCCCGCCTTCGAGCGCGCTGACGGCCATCCCGGCGGTGGTATGGGTGTGCATCACGCAATGCGCGTCGGGCAGATGGCGGTGAAAGACGCTGTGCTGCGTGAACCCCGCCGGGTTCACCGGATAGGGATTGTCGGTCAGCTTGTTGCCGTCAATGTCGATCTTGACGAGGTTCGACGCGCAGACTTCGCTGAAATGCAGGCCATAGGGGTTGATCAGGAAGGCATTGTCCTCGCCCGGCACCTTCACCGTAATGTGGTTGTAGATCATCTCGTCCCAGCCGAGCATCGCGAAGACGCGGTAGCAGGCGGCCAGCTCCTGCCGCGCCTCCCATTCGGCATCGCTGACTTGCGGGCGGGCAATCGCTGCGGTGGCCATGACATTCTCTCCGGTTTGTTTTGCGGGAGAATGCCACGCGCGTGCGAGTCCGCGCAAATCGCGGGGGTGTCGTAGCGTTCACACCTTCCCCGTTGGTGCTGAGCTTGATCAGCGAAAGCTGTACGGCACCGCCGCGCGCACATCGGGATCGATCTCAATGATCGAAGCCGCCGGCGGAAACGCGCGCTGGTCGCAATTACGGCGGGGGCAGATGCGGCAGCTCGTGCCGATCGGCGTTGCCGCCTCGTTGCTGCCCAGCGCATCGGCATAGACGAAGTCGGCGGCGTGCTCCTCCTCGCATCCCAGCGCGACGGCATAGCGACGCGGGGTGCGCGCGAAGCTGCCCGAAGGCTTCACCAGCCCCTTGGCCATCGAGACATAGCGCGTCCCGTCGGGCATTTCGGCGCGCTGGACGAGCACGCGGTCGGGGATCGCGACGGCCTCATGCACCACCCAGAGCGGGCAGGCGCCGCCGAAGCGCGCGAATTGCAGGCGTGTCGCCGAATGGCGCTTGGTGATGTTGCCAGCCATGTCGACGCGGCAGAAGAAGACGGGCAGGCCGACATCGCCCGGCCGCTGCAGCGTGGAGAGCCGGTGGCATGCCTGTTCGAAACTTACCCCGAAGCGCTGGCGCAGGCGGTCGATATCGTGGCGCACTTCCTGCGCCTGTGCGCGAAATGCGCCATAAGGCATCAGCATCGCGCCGGCCGCATAGTTGGCGAGGCCGACGCTCAGCAGCTCGCGCGCGGCATCGGTCGCCAGCTCGGCATTTTTCGCCACCAGCCGCATTTCGTTGGGCAGCTCCAGCCGCACGAGCAGATTCGCCAGGAGGAATGCGCGGCTTTCGGGCGGAAGGCCGGTGTTGAGCCGAAATACGCGCGCCTTCTTGTCGAAGCTGCTAAGTCCGGTCGCGTCGCTGTCGTCGCGTTCGACGCGTACCGCGTGCCACAGCCGCAGCCGATCCTCGATCGCGCGGTCTAGCGGTTCGTTGTCGGCGAGCGTATCGCGCAGCACTTCTGCCGAACGATCGAGCGCGTCGATATAATTGCCCTCGGCCTGAAACCAGTCGCGCACTTCCTCCCAGGGAAGCTGCGGCCCTTCCGCCGCGCCGCTTTCCACCCGGTCGTCGAGCACGCGGAGCTGCTCCTGGCTGCGGCGATAGGCTTCGTGGACGGCGATCAGGCGGCGGGCGAGGAGAGGTTGCTGCTCCATCGCGCGCTGCATCGCGTCCTCGTCGAGCCGGTCGCGCGGCACGCTGACGTCGGTCGCCGCCTCCACCGCGGCGCGCAGCACGGGGAGCTGATCGTCGCTCTCGATATTCTCGAACGGAAATTCGCGTGCGATCGCCAGCAGCACCGGTGGCGTGATCGGCCGGTCGTTATTTTCGATCTGCGAGAGATAGCTGACCGAGATGCCGAGCCGCTCGGCAAGCGCCGCCTGGGCGATGCCGTGGCGGTTGCGCAGCTCGCGCAGCTTGTATCCGGCAAAGAGGCGCTGACGGGCGGGTTTCATGCCCGCATTCTATATTTGCAAACCCCCTAACGGCAAGTTTGCAACATTGCAGTTGCATCATGACAAGAGGATTGAAAGGGAGAACGACCGAATTCAGGAGGTTGGATGCTGGAAATCCTCGAAAAGCTCGAAGCGCGGCGCAACATGGCAAGGGCAAGCTCACCGCGCGCGAGCGGCTCGACGTGCTGCTCGATCCGGGCTCGTTCGAAGAATATGACATGTATGTCGAGCATAACTGCGTCGATTTCGGCATGCCCGATCAGGTGGTGCCCGGCGACGGCGTGGTGACCGGCTCAGGCACGATCAACGGCCGCCTCGTCTTCGTGTTCAGCCAGGACTTCACGGTGTTCGGCGGATCGCTGTCCGAGCGGCATGCGCAGAAGATCTGCAAGGTCATGGACATGGCGATGAAGGTCGGCGCGCCGGTGATCGGCCTCAACGATTCGGGCGGCGCGCGTATTCAGGAAGGCGTCGCGAGCCTTGCCGGCTATGCCGAAGTGTTCCAGCGCAACGTGATGGCCTCCGGCGTGATCCCGCAGCTTTCGCTGATCATGGGCCCGTGCGCGGGCGGGGCGGTGTACAGCCCGGCGATGACCGACTTCATCTTCATGGTGAAGGATTCGAGCTACATGTTCGTCACCGGGCCCGATGTGGTGAAGACCGTCACCAACGAAGTGGTGACGCAGGAGGAATTGGGCGGCGCCGTTACCCACACCACCAAATCCTCGGTCGCCGACGTCGCGTTCGAGAACGATATCGAGGCGCTGCTCGCCGCGCGCGACTTCATCGATTTCCTCCCCGCGTCGAACCGCGAGGAAGTTCCCGAGCGCCCGACCGACGATCCCTGGGACCGCGCCGAGCAAAGCCTCGACACGCTGATCCCGCCCAACGCAAATCAGCCCTATGACATGCACGAGCTGATTTCGAAGACGCTAGACGACGGCGATTTCTTCGAAGTGCAGCCGGGCCATGCCGGCAACATCCTCTGCGGCTTCGGCCGGATCGAGGGGCGCACGGTGGGCGTGGTCGCCAACCAGCCGATGGTGCTGGCGGGCGTGCTCGACATCAACAGCTCGAAAAAGGCCGCGCGGTTCGTGCGCTTCTGCGACGCGTTCGAAATCCCGATCCTGACCTTTGTCGACGTGCCGGGCTTCCTGCCGGGCGTCGGGCAGGAGCATAACGGCATCATCAAGCATGGCGCGAAACTGCTCTTCGCTTATGCCGAGGCGACCGTTCCCAAGATCACCGTCATCACGCGCAAGGCCTATGGCGGCGCATACGATGTGATGGCATCGAAGCACCTGCGCGGTGATTTGAACTATGCCTGGCCGACCGCCGAGATCGCGGTGATGGGCGCCAAGGGCGCGGTCGAGATCATCTTCCGCGGCCGCACGCCGGAGGAAATCGCCGAGAAGACCAAGGAATATGAAGACCGCTTCGCCAACCCCTTCGTGGCGGCGAGCAAGGGCTTCATCGACGAGGTCATCATGCCGCATTCCACGCGCCGCCGCATCGCGCTGGGGCTCCGCAAGCTGCGCAACAAGCAGCTCGAGAACCCGTGGAAGAAGCATGATAATATTCCGCTGTGAGACGACCGCATGAAATCCCTCATCATTACATTCGCGGCGATTTCTCTCGCAGCTTGTGGCTCCTCACCGAGCGGTAGTCCTAACGAGCAGGCTGCTTCGTCGGTCGGTACGACCCTCATTTACGATATCCCGTCCATGGTTGGGATGAGCAAAGAGGCGATCGATGTGCAATGGGGTGAACCCAATTGCCCGCCAAAGAACTCTTGCGAGTACGGTGACAAGCTGACGGTTTATTTTGTCGAAGGTCGCGCCGCGAACTTCACTTTGCCTCCGGTTGATGACGTTCGTGCATACGGCTTTTCGGTCGGGGCGCCGAGTTTTGAAAACACCGGTGTAACTCGCTGGAATGTGGATATTGGCGGGCTGGGAGCTGAGATCAGCTCCTTCGAAGACAACTTCGTGTACGTAAGCACTGTTAACCCATCGGAAGTGCCGACTTCGTGGTAATTGAGGTGAAAACATGAAACTAGGCCGTCTCAATCATGTCGGCGTCGCCACGCCGGACCTCGACGCCTCGATCGCGCATTATCGCGATATCATGGGCGCGACCGACATTACCGAGCCGTTCGTGCTCGACAGCCAGAAGGTGCGCGTCTGCTTCGTCAATACGCCGGGCGAGAACGGTACTGCGGGGACGCAGATCGAGTTGCTCGAACCCACCGATCCCGACAGCGCGGTCGGCAAGTGGATCGAGAAGAACCCGCTCGGGGGCCAGCATCATATCTGCTACGAAGTGCCCGACATTCACGAGGCGAAGGCGTGGTTCGAGAGCAAGGGCAAGCGCGTCCTCGGCGAACCGCGCATCGGCGCGCACGGCACGCTGATCTTCTTCGTCCACCCCAAGGATATGGGCGGGCAGCTGACCGAGATCATGGAAACGCCGAAGGATGGGGCGCACTGATGCCGAACACCCCGTTTGCTTCGAGCGCAGGTTCGAGCTTGTCGAGAACCGAAGTCGAGAAGGCTGTGATCGGTTAGGGTTCTCGACGGGCGCATCTCGACTTCGCTCGATGCTGCTCGAACCAAGCGGACAGTCGAGAACCGGTTCTCGACAAGCTCGAACCAAACGGGATTTTGATCCTCACGGAATGCGTATTTAGGGACTGGACAGGATGACCGACAAACCCACGCGCGACGACTGGAAGGCGCTGGCCGACAAGGAAGTGAAGGGGCGCGACCTCACCTGGCACACGCCGGAGGGGATCGACGTCAATCCGCTCTACACGGCTGACGATACCGAAGGCTGGGACCCGGGCCTGCCGGGCTTCGCGCCGTACACGCGCGGTGTGAAGGCGTCGATGTATGCCGGGCGCCCCTGGACGATCCGCCAGTACGCCGGTTTCTCGACTGCCGAGGAGTCGAACGCATTCTATCGCCGCAACCTCGCGGCGGGGCAGAAGGGGCTTTCGGTCGCCTTCGATCTCGCCACCCATCGCGGCTATGACAGCGATCATCCGCGCGTGACGGGCGATGTCGGCAAGGCGGGCGTCGCGATCGACAGCGTCGAGGACATGAAGATCCTCTTCGATCAGATCCCGCTCGACCAGATGTCGGTTTCGATGACGATGAACGGCGCGGTGATCCCGTGCCTCGCTTTCTACATCGTCGCCGCCGAGGAACAGGGCGTTTCGCCGGACCAGCTGACGGGCACCATTCAGAACGACATTCTGAAGGAGTTCATGGTCCGCAACACCTATATCTATCCGCCGCAGCCGAGCATGCGGATCATTTCGGACATTTTCGCATATACCGCGAACAACATGCCGAAATTCAACAGTATTTCGATCTCCGGCTATCATATGCAGGAAGCCGGCGCGACGCAGGTGCAGGAGCTTGCCTTCACCATCGCCGACGGCATCGAATATGTGAAATACGGCGTTGCTTCGGGCCTCGATATCGACAAGTTCGCGGGGCGCCTGAGCTTCTTCTTCGCGATCGGCATGAACTTCTTCATGGAAGTGTCGAAGCTGCGCGCCGCGCGCACGCTCTGGTACAATGCGATGACCAAGCTGGGCGCGCAGAGCGATCGTTCGAAGATGCTGCGCACCCACTGCCAGACCTCGGGCGTGTCGCTGACCGAGCAGGACGTTTACAACAACGTTATCCGCACGACCGTTGAGGCGATGGCCGCGATGCTGGGCGGCACCCAGTCGCTCCACACCAACGCGCTCGACGAAGCGATTGCGCTGCCGACCGATTTCTCCGCGCGCATCGCCCGCAACACGCAGATCATCCTGCAGGAAGAGACGGGGATGACGAACGTCGTCGATCCGCTCGGCGGCTCCTATTATGTCGAGGCGCTGACCAGGGATCTGGTCGACAAGGCGCAAGAAATCATCGACCGCGTCGAGGAAGAAGGCGGCATGGCCAAGGCGGTTGCCGCCGGCTGGCCCAAGAAGATGATCGAGGAGGCTTCGGCCGCTCGCGCCGCGCGCGTCGACCGCGGCGACGACACGATCGTCGGCGTCAACAAATATCGCCCGGAGCAGGACGAGGAAATCGAGATCCTCGACGTCGACAACCACAAGGTCCGCCAGTCGCAGATCGCGCGCATCCAGAAGATGAAGGCCGAGCGCGACGAGGCGAAGTGCCGGGCCGCGCTCGATGCGCTGCGCGAAGGTGCCAAGGGCGATGGTAACCTGCTCGCGCTCGCCGTCGATGCCGCACGCGAACGCGCGACGCTGGGCGAGATTTCGTCGGCGATGGAGGACGTGTTCGGCCGTTACGACACCATGCCGACGCCGGTGAAGGGCATCTATGGCGGCGCCTATAAGGACGACCGCAAATGGGCTGCGCTGGAGGAAGGCGTCGAGGCCACCGAACGCCGCCTCGGCCGCAAACCGCGGATGATGGTCGCCAAGATGGGGCAGGACGGGCATGACCGCGGCGCCAATCTGGTCGCCTCGGCATTCGGCGATCTCGGCTTCGACGTCACCGCCGGGCCGCTGTTCCAGACGCCCGAGGAAGCGCTCAAGCTCGCGCTCGAACGTGATGTCGACGTGATCGGCGCGTCGAGCCTCGCGGCGGGCCACAAGACGCTGATCCCCGAGCTGATCAAGCTGCTCGAGGATGCCGGCCGCAGCGATATCAAGGTGATCGCCGGCGGCGTGATCCCGGCCAAGGACTATGATTATCTGCGCGATGCTGGCGTGCAGGCGATCTTCGGACCGGGCACCAATCTGGTCGAGGCCGCCGAGGAAGTGCTGCGCCTGCTCGGCCACAACATGCCGCCGCTGGATGAGGCTGCGGAGTGAACTTGCCTCTTGCGCTCGTCACCCCGAACTCGTTTCAGGGGCCACCGTGCAACATGCTCGGTCTTAGCGAATGGAGGAGTGGATGCTGAAACAAGTTCAGCATGATGAAGGTGTTTACGGTGTCCGTACCGACTGGACCCGCGAGGAAATCGCCGAGCTGTTCAACTTGCCGTTCGGCGAGCTCTTGTTCCGCGCGCAGACCGTGCATCGCGAGCATCATGCGCCCGATCAGGTGCAGCTCTGCACGCTGCTGTCGATCAAGACCGGCGGCTGCCCCGAGGATTGCGGCTATTGCTCGCAATCGGCGCATGCCGACAGCGGCGTGAAGGCAACCAAGCTGATGGACCCGCGCCAGGTGCTGCAGGCGGCGGCGCAGGCGAAGGATGCCGGGTCGCAGCGCTTCTGCATGGGCGCGGCGTGGCGCAATCCCAAGGAGCGCGACATGCCCGCGATCGTCGAGATCGTGAAGGGCGTCCGCGCGATGGGGATGGAAACCTGCATGACGCTCGGCATGCTGACGCCCGACCAGGCGGCGCAGCTCAAGGACGCCGGGCTCGATTATTACAACCACAATATCGACACCTCGCCCGAACGCTATGCCGAGGTGATCACGACGCGCACGTTCGAGGAACGGCTCGATACGCTGAGCAATGTCCGCGACGCTGGGATCAACGTCTGCTCGGGCGGGATCGTCGGCATGGGCGAAAGCCGCAGCGACCGCGTCGGCTTCCTCCATGCGCTCGCGACGCTCGAACGCCATCCCGAAAGCGTGCCGGTCAATGCGCTGGTGCCGGTAAAGGGCACGCCGCTCGGCGACATGCTCGCCGATACGCCGCTCGCCAAGATCGACGATATCGAATTCGTCCGCACCGTCGCGGTGGCGCGCATCACCATGCCGATGAGCATGGTGCGCCTCTCGGCGGGCCGCGAAAGCATGAGCGAGGCGACGCAGGCGCTCTGCTTCATGGCGGGCGCCAATTCGATCTTCACCGGCGACAAGCTGCTGACCGCCGACAATGCCGGCGACGATGCCGACGGCGCGCTGTTCGCGAAGCTGGGGATTACGCCGCTGCAGGGCGAGGAACCGCTGCGCGCTGGGTGCGGCTGCGGCGATATGGTCGACGCGGCGGAGTGAAATTTTGTTGTCCAGCACCCCGGTTTGGCTCGGTATTGGTAATTTCGAAAAGCCGCGCGGTCGTGTGTTGCTCGCTGGATATTTTCGAAAGTGTGAGGGTCAGGGCTGGTTGGCAGATATGTTGAGAATGATGACACTTCTCTGCGTCCTGCTGGCTGGTTGCGCGTCGGAAAATGGCGCTATCTGCGAAGTTCCGAAATCAAACGACTGGAGCAATCCGGGGCCATGTGTTCATCGTCGTGCTTATCAACTCGCCGGCGCGCCGGGTTCGTCTTCGGAAGTCTCAAAGGCTGTGGTCGCTGCGTGCGAAGCCGAAATTGAGAGCTTCGCACAAGCCAACGCCAAGGGGGATGATGCTAAGTCAAAACGGGAAGCTCACGACGAGATCGTAGATTCTGTTCGTGATGTGTTGGAGCGAGATGCGCTGTTCCGGGTCACTCAGGCTCGCGCCGGAAATTGCCAGCCAATCGGGAATTGATAGAGGTTCTAGGAGGGTAAGTGTTCAAGAAAATCCTGATCGCCAATCGCGGCGAAATCGCATGCCGCGTGATGCGGACCGCCAAGCGGATGGGGATCGCCACGGTCGCCGTCTATTCGGACGCCGATGCGCGCGCGCCGCATGTGCTGATGGCCGATGAAGCCGTGCATCTCGGCCCGCCGCCGGCCAGCGAAAGCTATCTGATCGCCGACAAGATCCTCGAAGCCGCCAAGGCGACCGGCGCGGACTGCATCCATCCCGGATATGGCTTTCTGTCCGAGCGCGAGAGCTTCGCCAGGGCATGCGCCGACGCCGGCATCGCTTTTGTCGGCCCGCCGCCCAAGGCCATCGCCGCGATGGGCGACAAGATCGAATCGAAGAAGCTCGCCAAGGAAGCCGGCGTCAATGTCGTCCCCGGCTTTGTCGGCGAAATCCGCGACACCGATCATGCCGTCGAGATTTCGAACGACATCGGCTATCCGGTGATGATGAAGGCCTCGGCCGGCGGTGGCGGCAAGGGGATGCGGCTCGCCTGGTCCGAACAGGATGTCCGCGAAGGCTTTGAAGCCACCAAGCGCGAAGGCCTTGCCAGCTTCGGCGACGACCGCGTCTTCATCGAGAAGTTCATCGAAAGCCCGCGCCATATCGAGATCCAGGTGCTCGGCGACCAGCACGGCAATGTCCTGTATCTGGGTGAGCGCGAATGCTCGATCCAGCGCCGCCACCAGAAGGTGGTCGAGGAAGCCCCGTCGCCCTTCGTCGACGAAGCGATGCGCAAGAAGATGGGCGAACAGGCCGTCGCGCTGTCCAAGGCGGTGGGCTATTTCAGCGCGGGCACGGTCGAGCTGATCGTATCGGGCGCCGACAAGACCGGCGAGAGCTTCTACTTCCTCGAAATGAACACCCGGCTTCAGGTGGAGCATCCGGTCACCGAATGCATCACCGGGCTCGATCTGGTCGAACAGATGATCCGTGTCGCGGCGGGCGAGAAGCTCGCTTTCGGTCAGGACGATGTGAAGCTCAACGGCTGGGCGATCGAGAACCGTGTCTATGCCGAGGACCCCTATCGCGGCTTCCTGCCCTCGACCGGGCGCCTCGTCCGCTATCAGCCGCCCGCCGCGACCGAGACCGATTATTCGCATCCGTTCGAAGCGACGCCCGACCAGAAGGGTTATATCCGCGTCGATGACGGCGTCACCGAAGGTGGCGAAGTTTCGATGTTCTACGATCCGATGATCGCCAAGCTCGTCACCTGGGCGCCGACGCGGGACGAAGCCGCCGATCTTCAGATCGCGGCGCTCGACCGCTTTCGGATCGAAGGGGGCGGCAACAATATCGATTTCGTTTCGGCGATCATGCAGCATCAGCGCTTCCGCGACGGTGCGCTGACCACTGGCTTCATCGCCGAGGAATATCCCGAGGGCTTTCAGGGCGCCGCGACTTCGCCCGAACTGCTGCGCAAGCTGGCGGCAGTGGCGATGGTGGTCGATCTGGCGCAGGCGCAGCGCGCCGCGTCGATCTCCGGCCAGCTTGCCGAAGGTTCGGTCAAGCTCTCGCCCGAGCGCGTCGTGCTGATCGACGGTGAGCGTTTCGAGCTGTCGCTGGTGGGCAGCGACGGTGGTTTGCTGATCGAACATGGCGGCGACCAGCCGTACGACATTGTCGGTAACTGGCACCCCGGCCAGCCGCTCTTCGCCGCGACGATCGACAATGAACCGCTTTCGGTGGGGATCAAGCCGGTGCGCGCGGGGTGGAGGTTGACCGCGCACGGCGCGAGCCATGTCGCCAGGGTCTACAGCCCGCGCATCGCCGAGCTTTCCGAGCATATGATCGAAAAGATCCCGCCGGACATGAGCAAGTTCCTGCTCTGCCCGATGCCGGGTCTGCTGACGGCGCTGCATGTTGAAGTCGGCGACAAGGTGGAGGCGGGGCAGCCGCTTGCGGTGGTCGAGGCGATGAAGATGGAAAATATCCTGCGCGCCGAGAAGTCCGCGGTGGTGAAGGCTGCCAATTTCGCGCCGGGCGACAGCCTCGCGGTCGACGCGGCGATCCTCGAATTCGAGTGACCGTCTATACCGGCCTGATCGGGTTCGGGCTCGCAGGCTCGGCCTTTCATGCCCCCATGATTGCGGCGGCGGAGGGATTGCATCTCTCTGCCGTCGCTACCTCGCGCGCCGATGCTGTGAAGGCGGCGTGGCCGGATGCTGCCGTGACCACGCCGGAGGCATTGATCGCCGATCCGGCGATCGATTTGGTGGTGATTGCCACGCCCAATGACAGCCACGCCTCGCTGGCGCGAGCCGCGCTGGAAGCGGGCAAGCATGTCGTGGTCGACAAGCCGTTCGTTCTCGATATCAGGGATGGCGAACAAATCATTGCACTTGCTGCGGAAAAAGGATGTTTGCTTAGCGTCTATCAGAACCGGCGCTATGACGACGATTTCCTGACGCTGGCACATATGCTCGCCAACGACAGGGTGGGTGAAGTCAGCCTTTTCGAATCGCGGTGGGACAAGCTGCGCACGGCGATCAAGCCGGGATGGCGCGAACAGCCGGGCCCCGGTGCGGGCCTCCTTGCCGATCTCGGCCCGCATCTCATCGATCAGGCGCTGCGCCTGTTCGGGATGCCCGATGCGCTGACCGCCGACATCGCGATCCAGCGCCCGGAAGCGCGGGTGGACGACTATTTCGAACTGACGCTGCATTATGGCGCGATGCGCGCGATCCTGTCGGCCTCGACGCTCGTGGCCAGGCCGCGCCCGCGCTTCGCGCTGCATGGGACGGCAGGCAGCCTGTTCAGCCACGGTCTCGACCCGCAGGAGGCCAGTCTGCGCGCCGGGCTGAAGCCCGATACGCAAGGTTTCGCGCAACGTGCCGAGCACGAGGCGAGCGCGACTTTGTTTACCGGCGACGGTGACGCGATTGAAGTGCGCTATTTTCGGGGCAACTACGCCGCCTTCTATGCCGACATGGCCGATGCTATCACAAAGGGCCATGAACCGCCGGTCGATCCGGCCGATGCGCTGGCGGTGATGCGGCTGATCGCCTTGGCCCGGCAGAGCGCGAAGACGGGCGCGCGGATCGCCTGCTGATATCCCATGCGGATCGGTAGACGTCTCCTACAAGGACCATCCGCACCGTCCTTGCTTTTGGCACTTCAGGCAAGCATGGTAGCGCTATCCAAACCAAAATCCTATAGGAGAACGGCGTGACGCGAACGGCATTGGCCCTGGCATCGAGCATGATTGCATTGAGCGCGGTGCCGGCCTCGGCACAGGATTTGCGGCTCGATCCGATTTTCTCCGACAATATGGTTCTGCAGCGCGGACGCGATTTTCCGGTCTCCGGCATCGCGATGCCCGGTGCGCGCGTGACGGTTGCGCTCGATGGCGCAACGCCGGTTGTAACCCGCGCAGATGCAAACGGAGCTTGGCGCGCGATGTTGCCGGCGCACAGCGCGCGCGAAGGCGCGACGCTTGCCGTGCGTTCGGGCGACGGCATGCTGGAACTTACCAATGTCGCGATCGGCGATGTCTTCCTCTGTTCGGGGCAGTCGAACATGGAATTCACGCTGAGCCACGCGACCAATGCGAACGTCTCCGTGGCACAGAGCGCCGACCCCGACCTGCGGCTGTTCAACGTCCCGCGCCAGACGAGCACAACGCCGCAAAGCGAATTCGGGGCACCCGTCGCCTGGGAGGTCTCCGGGCCGGACAGCACGCCCGATTTCTCAGCCACCTGCTATTTCATGGGTGCGCATCTGCGCGAAACCCGGGATGTTCCGGTGGGGCTGATCGCCGCGTCCTGGGGCGGCTCGATCATTCAGGACTGGCTGAGCCGCGACGGGCTGATGAGCAACGGCGGCTATGCCGATGGGTTGGCGCTGCTGGCATTGCGCGGTCGCGATCCCGATGCCGCGCAACGGCAATGGGCCGATCAGGCCGAAAGCTATTTCGGACGCGCCACGGCAGAACTCGGGGAACCAGTGACCGCTGACGTCCACAATTTCTGGGAAGAATGGGGCGAGGACCTGCACAGCTATGACGGTACCGGTGTCTATTCGACTCGCGTCACGCTAACCGCCGATCAGGCTGCGCATGCGCGGACCATCTATCTCGGTGCAGTCGACGACATTGACCAGACGCTGGTCAACGGCACGCCGGTCGGCGCGACGATCGGTTGGAATGTCCAACGTGTCTATGATCTTCCGGCAGATGTGCTTCATGCCGGCGAAAACCGGATCGAACTGCGCGCGATCGACACCGGCGGCGGTGGCGGCATGTGGGGCGTCGCGCCGCTGCGGATCGCGCTAGACAATGGCGAGACGGTGTCGCTCGAAGGCGAGTGGCAGTTCCGCCGCGGACTTTCGACCGGCGAGGCGGGGCCGGCGCCTGCCGTTCCCTGGATCGGCGGGAATGGCCTGACGACGCTTTACAACGGCATGATCGCGCCGATCGGACGGATCCCGCTTGCGGGTATCTCCTGGTATCAGGGCGAGGCGAATGTTGCCGACGCCGAGGGCTATCGCACGCTGCTGACCTCGCTGATGGCAGACTGGCGCGCGCGGTTTTCGACCGAACGGTTCGCGGTCGTTCAGCTTGCCGACTTCGGGCGGATGCGGAGCGGGCCGGTCGAATCCGACTGGGCCGAACTACGCGAGGCGCAGCGGAGCGTGGTCGACGCCGATGATGCGGCGGGGCTGGCGGTCGCCATCGATATCGGGCAGCCGGGTGATATTCATCCCACCAACAAGCAGGATGTCGGACTGCGGCTCGCTCTGGCGATGGACGGCGCGAACAATGCGGCGTTGCCGGTTGCCACGCGACAGGGCGACAGCGTTCGGCTGACTTTCGATCGTCCGCTTCAGGTGATCGGTGACGCGCGCCCGGTGGGGTTCGAGGCGTGCGCGGCAAACGGGTGCCGCTATGTATCCGCGCGCATGGCGGCGGGGGACACCGTGGCCTTCGACGTCCGCCCCGACGAGACGCGTGTCCGCTATCTGTGGGCCGACAGCCCGATCACCAATCTCTACGACGGTGACATGCTGCCGGTCACACCGTTCGAAATGCCAATACCGCGCCGGCGTTAAAGGGGGCGCCGGCGCAGGCGGAGGAGGGGCCGAACCCCTATTCGACGGGCTTTTTAAGCCCCTCCTTCGTCCCCTCGGTGATCACCGCCGCCGTCGCCGGATAGGCGAGTTGCGCGCGGCCGCGGTTGAACAGACCGCTATTGTGATTGCTGGTATAGCCATTGTCCCAGTACATCGGAATCAGGCCATGCCGCACCGCCGAATAGGTGATGTAGAGATCCCAGTAATTGCGGTATTTCTGTTCCCGGTCGCGATCTTCGCGCAGGCTGGAGGCATATTCTCCCAGGATCACCGGCACACCGTTGTCGATGAACGTCCGTTTTACCTTCGCGAACTGCGCGTCTGCATAGGCTTCGTCGAAACCAGGCACTGTCGCGCTGCGATCGGTCGCAATCGCGCCCCATTGCCATTTGTCGCTCTTGGTATCGAGCGTGAAGTCATAGGGGTCGTAATAATGGACTTCCATCATCAGCCGGTCGCTGGCGCTGTCGGTCGGCAGCTCGGCGTTGCAGGCGATGGTCCAGTCGATGTTGGTGTTATAACCCTGCACGACCAGCCAGCGTGTCGCATTCGCGCCTCCGGTCGCGCGCACGGTGTCGACGAAGATCTGGTTGAAGCCGTTCTGCACCTCGCAATTCTCGTCGGTCGGCGCGGTATAGACATCCGTCACCATCACTTCGTTGGTTCCCGCGAACAGGACATGATCGTCGGCGTCGCGGAACGCCGTCGCGATCTGCGTCCAATAGTTGGCGAGCTTGGCATCGACCGCTTCACGACCTTCATAGACAGGCTGCAGCCAGCCGCCGTCCCAATGGACGTTGATCAGCACATAGAGCCCGGCATTTCGGGCGTACCCGACGACTTCCTTCACCCGCGCCATCCAGGCCGGGCTGATATTGCCGTTCCGATCGGCATATTGATCCCAGGACAGGGGGATGCGCACGCTCTTGAACCCGGCTTCCGCCACGGCGTCCATCATTTCCTGTGTGACCGGCGGATTGCCCCAGGCTGTTTCCTGCGAACTGGAAAAGGGGCCTGGTCCGTTGCCGATCGCTTCGAGCGTGTTGCCGAGATTCCATCCCGGCGACATCGCCTCGAGCATAGCGCGTCCATCGGCGGCAGAGGGCGCCTGCGAAGGCGCGTCCTGCGCGAATGCGACCGGCGCAGTCGCTCCGGCAATCGTTATTGCAGCGCCTATCAAGCACGCGCGTCGGGTCATCCGCTTGAACGCGGACCGATGGTTCTTCAGGCTGTTCATGTCTCTCTCCGCTTCGCTTAGTCGCTGTCGCGACCGCAGGGCAGTGCGCGATATTGCAGGTCCCGGAATGTCGCGCGCCCGTCGCCGGCCGCGTAGAAACCGGGGCGCAGGCTCAGAAAGCCGTCGGCGACATTGTGGTTATAGCCGGCGACTTCGAACGAGCGCTCCTTGGTCCAGTCTCCGTCGCCGATCTTGTAAAAGAAGGTGACGACGTTGGCCTCGTTGACCAGATTCATCTGCATCCGCCTGGCCTCGGTGGGGATGCCGCCGGGCCAGCGTTCCTTGTTGCCGATGCGATAGGCCTGGATCGCGCCCGATCCCACACCGATGCCGCAGAACAGCTTGTCGTTGTAGAAGAGGATCAGGCCGGCTTCGGCGCCGCCCGAAATCTCGACATCGACGGTCACTTCATACGAACGGTCGCCGGTCGCGAAGAGGATCGGCGAGCAATCCGCCGGACCGGTCCCCTGGCCGTCGACGCGCATCGTGCCGTCGGCGATGCGAACGCGGCTCAGATAATCGCCCAGCGGTGCGAAAACGGAGAGCTTCTTGTCGAACGCATCGTCGGTGAAGCCCGACAGCGCGATTCCGTGGGGACCTGCCGGCACGCCCTTCGGCTTGGCGAGCGGGCGCGCGAGATCGCCGCCCAGCGCGCGCGGCCAGCCATCGGCGGTCCATTCGAACGGTTCGAGCAGCATCTGGCGCCCGAGCGTGCGGAAGCCGTTTTCATAGCCGTGATAGACCATCCACCACTGGCCGCCGGGCCCTTCGACAAACGTCGCGTGGCCGCGCGACCACCAGGGTTCGTAGCGGCTTTCGGTGCGGACGATCGGATTGTGCGGGCAGTTTTCCCACGGCCCGTTGATCGAGCGCGACCGCGCGACGACGACCATGTGGCTGGTCGGCGGGCCGGCCGTGCCGCCCTGACCCGACACCATGTAGAACCAGCCATTGTGGCGCAGCAACTTCGGCCCTTCGAGCGCGAAGCCTTCGATCACCCACTCTTCGGGGATGGGCCAGCCATTATAGACATGCTCGACTTCACCGTCGGCACGCAGCCCGTCATCGGTCAGCTTCACGCGGTTGCCGCCGTTGAAGAACAGATAGCGCTTGCCGTCCTCGCCGACGCAATGACCAGGGTCGATCATGTTGTCGATGTGCATGTCGATCGGCTCGCTCCACGGGCCGGCCATGCTGTCCGCGTGAATCACCCATGTCTTGATCCCGCGCACCGAATCCTCGGGATCGAGCGCGGGGATGTAAATATAATAGCGGCCGTCATGCTTGGCGATGTCGAGCGCCCAGACGATGCCGATATAGGTCTTGAGCGGCGAAGTGAGCGGAGTCCAGTTCACCAGATCGCGCGAATGCCAAATCGGCACGCCTGGATAATATTGGAACGAAGAAAAGGCGGCATAATAATCGTCGCCGTCCTTGAGGACATTGGGATCGGGGCGATCGCCCGCGATCACCGGGTTCAGGTAGCGCCCATCGCCCAGATCCGCCTTGCGCTGGCCTTCGATACCGCGCGGCCAGGGGAGGTTGGGCGCACCGCAGCCACCGCCAAGCGGCGCGGCCTTTGCCGGCGCCGCATTGGCGCCGCCAGGCAGCGTCATCCCGCCCGCTGCGGTGAGGGCGAGGATCATGGCTTCGCGGCGGGTCGGTTCCATACGCTTTCCTTTACGCTGTCGTTTCGTACGTGCTTATTCGGCCGCGACGGCCACGAGTTCGGCCAATACAACGTCGTTGGCGCGCATCGGCACGGTGACGGCAAAGCTGCCGTCCTCGCCCACGCTGACGGTCTCTTCGCGCTCGGGTTCGTCCTGCGCCTGAGCCTGCAGCCGCGCGAGTTGTGACGGCGTCAGCTCGTCGGGTGACCCCATTTCGAGATAGGCGGTATGCGCGTCATTGGCGTGCAGGCCGACGCGACGGATGGTCAGGCGATAGTCGCCCGGCATCAGGCCGGTGAAACGAAGTTCCGCGGGCTTGCTGTCCGCCGTGGGAAGCACCGTGGTGTAGAACGGGCGATTGCTCTCTTCCTGCTCGGGCCGCTGCCAGTCCCAGACGAGTACATGCGCGCCGCCGTCCTCGCTCGTAGCCATCGCCTGCGTGTCGCCGGTTGCGATTTCGCCGCCTTCGAGCTCGCCGAGATATTTGAACGCGAAATAGGCCGGCTTGCGGATGCCCTCGCGGTTCATCAGGCCGAAGCCGCCGTGAAAGGGCGTGGGGGGCGGACCGGGCTCTTCGAACAGGTCGCTATAGGCCCAGTAGCTCATTCCCTGCGCCATCCCGCTCACACCGCGCAGCTTGGTCAGGATATAGGCGGCGCTGATATAGCTGTCGTGCACCGGGTCGCGCGGGTTGTAGCTGGTGCTCCATTCGGTGATGAACAGCGGGATACCGGGATAAGGCGATTCCGCGATCTCCTGCCGCACCTTGCGCACGTCCTGCACGACTGCGTCGGGATTGCGCGACAGGCGATTGTCGTCATGCCCCATTTCGTCGAGAAAGCCGCCATCGACGCCATAGGTGTGCGTGGCGATGAAATCGACCGGCAGACCACGTTCGTGCGCGAAGGCCGTGAATTCGGGCACCCAGGCCGCGCCTGCAGTCGCCGGGCCGCCGACGCGCAGTTGCGGGTCGATTGCCTTGATGGCGCGCGCGGTGACATCATAAAGCTCGAAATATGCCTGCTGATCGGCATTTTCCCAGAAGCCGTCGAGATTGGGCTCGTTCCACAGCTCGAAATACCAGCTGCGCACTTCCTCCTGTCCGTAGCGCTCGATTAGATGGCGGACGAACGCGTCGACCAGATCGCGCCAGGGCCCATGCTGCGGATGCGAGGTATTGCCCTTCCAGTAGAAGATCGTCTGGTCGGACGTCTTCATCGCCTCGGGCGTATAGCCGAGTTCGACGAACGGCTTGATCCCCATGCCGAGCATCGCGTCATAGAGCTCGTCAATCTTCGTCCAGTCATAGACATACTGGCCGTCGACCAGCTTCACCGTGCCCAGATCATCGTGAAAGATGGCGTGGAAGCGCATGTAGCGAAAGCCGATCTCGTCGGCGACCGTGCGCAGCTGTGCGAGATTCTCGGGCCGCAAATTGGTGCCGGCATAATCGGCGCCGACCGAGAAGGTGTACATCGGGTCGATCGGATCGCCTGCGGTTGCCATATCGACGGCGATGCGGCGAACGCCCTCCCCATCTTCCTGGGCATGGGCGGGGAGGGCGGACGCCATCGCGGCGCCCAGGGCGAGCGTCGCGAAAGCGGAGGAGAGGGTGCGCATCGGGCTATGAAACTGGAGCAAATTGTCCCCCTTGCATGGAATGGCGGTTCTCAGGCGCGGCACAGTGGCGCGCGACGAACTCCTGGTGGGCGGGCATGGCTTCGGCGGTCTGCGCGATCACGCCGCGCAGATGCGCCATGAAACGCGTCGTTTCATCGACCGGCAGTGTAGCGACCAGGGGATCGGCGGCGTGCGGAATGACATTTTGGCCGAGCAGCACGGCGATCCAGCTCTCAATGGTGAAGAGCGAGTTATGCGCCGGAAAGAACCGCCCCTTTTCACGCCAGAGTGCCAGCTTTTCCGCGAGGCTGTCCGGGATTTCCATCGTCCGAACGTGATTCCAGAAGTCGGAATCGTTGCGGTTGGTGGCATGATAATGGAGGATGATGAAGTCGCGGACGTGCTCATATTCCTCGACGAGCCAGTGGTTGTACGCGTCGATCTCGCGGGGATTGAAACCCGTGTCCGGGAAGAGCGCCATCAGGCGAAAGATGCCTGACTGGATAAGGTGGATGCTGGTCGATTCAAGCGGTTCGATGAACCCGCCCGACAGGCCGATCGCGACGCAGTTCTTTTCCCACAGCTTTTCGCGGCGCCCGGCGGTGAAGCGCAGCGTACGCGGGTCGGCGATCGACTTGGCGTCGAGCCCGTCGAGAAGCTTCTGCAACGCCGTCTCATCGTCGACATGCGCCGAGGAGAAGACATGGCCGTTGCCGACGCGATGCTGCAGCGGAATCCGCCAGCGCCAGCCGGAGGCTTCTGCGCTCGATCGCGTATAGGGGATGGGCGGGCCGGCATGTTCACTGGGGATCGCGATCGCACTGTCGCAGGGTAGCCAGTGCTGCCAGCTGCGATAGGGTATGCCGAGCGTCTGCCCGAGAAGCAGCGAACGAAAACCGCTGCAGTCGACAAAGAACTCGCCTTCGATCCGACGCCCGTCCTCGAGCACGACCGCGCTGATGTCGCCGCTTTCGGGGGCCTGCTCGACCGTTCCGATCTTGCCTTCGATCCGAACAACGCCGTTCGCTTCGGCGTAGCTGCGCAGATATTTCGCATAGAGCCCGGCATCGAGGTGATAGGCGTAGGAAAGCGAGGAGAGCACTGCGTCCGCCTTGGCCGCCGGCTTCGCGAACCTTCCGCGGCGCGCCGCCGCGATGGCGATCGCATAATCATCGATCGGCCCGGGATCGTTTGCCGGATCGTTCAACAGATGCTGGCGCAGCCATATCTGGTGAAAATCAATGCCGAACATCGAACGACCATATTTGCCGAACGGGTGGATATAGCGGTCGCCCGCCTTGCCCCAGTCGACGAATTCGATGCCGAGCTTGAAGGTGCCCTGCGTCGCCGCGACGAATTCGTCTTCGGCTATGCCGATCGCCGCGTTGAAATCGTGCAGCGAGGGGATCGTCGCCTCGCCGACACCCACCGTGCCGATCGCTTCGGATTCGACCAGAGTGACCGACACGCCCGCCCCGGTGAGGCGGGAGACGGCCGCCGCGGTCATCCAGCCGGCAGTGCCGCCGCCGACGATCACCAGCTTGCGGATCGGCGGATGAGACGCGCCGCTCATGCCGCGCGGCCCTGACCGAAGCGCGCGTTCTGCGCATGGCGCAGCAAGTCCCTGTTGGTCGGAAGCTGCTGCAGCGCATAGTCGCCATGCTGGCGGATCGTGGCGAATGCGGCCCTGGCTTCGTTGCCCAGGCGGAAGACAGGCGCCTTGGCCGACAGGTCGGTCTTCCAGCCCATGCCGTAGAGGACATATTGCCAGCTCGGCGCGCCGAAAATGTCGATATTCGGATCGAAATCGAGTTCGTTGGGCGGGCGGAAACGCCAGCGGTCGAGCAGTTCCATCAGGCTGTCCGGCGTGGTTTCAGGGCGCACATTGTCGCGCCAGAAGTCGCTGTCGCGCCGCTGGCTCAGGAAATAGTGCATCTTGATGAAGTCGCGAGCGCGTTCGTACCGCGCACGCAGATTTGCGTTGTACTGCCGCGCCGAGGTTTCGAAGTCGCCGCCCCAGGGGAAGAGATTGGCGACGAGCTGCGCGGCAATTTCCGAAAAGACGATGCCGGTCGCTTCGAGCGGTTCGAAGAAGCCGCTCGACAATCCGATTGCGACACAGTTCTTGTGCCAGTTCGTCTCGCGATAGCCTGCGTCGAAACGGAAGCTGCGCGTCTCCAGCTTTTCGCCCGCCGGCCCCGCATAGGCGCGCAGTGCGGCTTCGGCGGCATCGGCATCGGTATGCGCGGACGAGAAGACGTGACCGACGCCGCGGCGAGAGCCGAGCGCGATGTCCCAGATCCAGCCTGATTGCTGGGCGGTCGAAACCGTATAGGAAGCGATCGGCGCGTCGGGACTGTCGTACGGGATCTGCATGGCGATGGCGCTGTCGCAGAACAACGTGTCGCGGCACGACGTCCAGGGCTGCCCCAGTGCCTTGCCGATCAGCTCGGCACGAAAGCCGGTGCAGTCGATATAGAGGTCGGCGGTCAGTACGCCGTTTTCCGCTGTCCGCACGCCCGCGATCGCTCCATCGTCGGAGAGTGCCACTTCGCTGACAGTGTCGGCGATGTGGCGCACGCTATTCGCGATCGCCTGTTCGCGCAGCAAGACGGCAAGCGCCTTGGCGTCGAAATGATAGGCGTAGTTGAGCGGGCCGACGAAATCGGAGTGGCTGGGCAATTTGGGGCCGCGACATGCGTCACCCGCGCGCTTTTGCGGCGTGGCGGCTTCGTCCCAGCGCGCATCGCCGGCCATGCCGAGCAGCCAGTAGGGGAGGAGTTCGGGGCCGTTCTGATCGTCGGCCGTCTGAAATCCGTGAAGATAATGATCGCTGGCGGCAGTTCCCGGCTCGGCCTGCCAGTGAACGAACTTGGCGCCCTGTTTGAAGGATGCGTCACAGCGCCGGATCAAGTCGGCTTCGTCGATGCCGATGCGCGCCAGCGTCTTGCGGATTGTCGGGAAGGTACCTTCGCCGACGCCCAATATTCCGATATCGGGCGACTCCACAAGCGTGACGGAGACACCGCCCGGCCGTTCCGCGCCTAGCATCTTCGCCAGATAGCCTGCGGTGATCCAACCGGCGGTTCCGCCGCCGACGATGAGAATATTGCGCGCCACGGTCATCCGATCGCCTGTGTAAAAAGGGGGAGGGCCGCACATGCGAGCCTCCCCCGAATTAGCGCAATCAGAAGGCGACGTTAACGCCGACCTTCACCCGCCGGTCGCTCTGGAACCAGCTACGGGTATAGAGCGAACCGTTCGGATACCCGCCCATCAGCGTCTTCTGGGTGGCGTTCGTCAGGTTCGTCCCCTGGATGGTGAACGAGAACGCTTCCGTCACCCGGAAGGTCACGCCGGCGTCGAGCGAGCCGTAGGAAGAGCCATAGACCGGCAGCGCCAGCTGGATCTCTTCCACCGGTGCACCCGGCGCCGGATAATAGTTGAACAGCGGGTTGGTGCCGTTCGAATTGGTCGACTGCAGGTACTTCGAACGCCAGCTATAGGCGACGCGGAACGAGATCGGGTCGTGCTCGTACAGGAAAGCCACGTTGAAGTTGTGGCGCGAAAGGCCCTGCAACGGCGCATCGTCCTGAACATTGCCGAGGATGTCGCGATAGATATCACCCGGGTTGGCGCTGTCGATGAACGTATAGTTCGCCTCCAGCCCGATGCCGTTGAGCCATCCCGGCAGCGAGTCGAGGAACACGCGCCCGCCGACCTCGACGCCCTTGACGGTCGCCGCTTCCTCGGAATTGCGGACGGCGTTTGAAGTCGCCATCGTGTCCTCGGTGGTGCCGTCGTTGTAGTAGATGGTCACCGGACGCTGCTGGATCGCGTAGATCGGCAGATTGGTGAGGCGCTTGTAGAAGCCGGCGATGTGGAACGTGGTGCCGGGACGCGGATACCATTCGAACGACAGGTCGAAATTGTTCGACATGGTCGGTTCGAGGTCGGGAGCGCCCTGGGTGGTGGTGAACCGGTTGAAGATACCCGGATCGCCCGCCACGGGATTTGCGGTCGTCGCGACACCGACTTCGCCCGCGGCGCTGAGCGCCTGGAACGAGGCGTTGTCCATCGTGATGTTATAGGCACCACGAACGCGGATCTTGTCATCCGGCGCATAGATCACGTTGATCGCGGGCAGGAAGCGCGTGAAGTTGCCCCCACCCTCGCGCGGCGTGATCACTTCGGCCAGCGTCACGGTCTGCCCGTTGCGGATATAGGTGTTCGAAAGCTGACGGATCACGCCCTGGCTTTCATTTTTCACGTTGACCACGCGAACGCCGACATTGCCCGACAAATTGCCGTCCCCGAGCGGCGTATCATAGGTGGTCATGATATAGCCGGCGAGCGTGCGGGTGGAGAAGTCGCGCTGATCGTTCGGCAGCAGGAAGCCCGACTGGCGATAGTCGCTGCCGCCGTAACCGGACTGCGGAAGCGGGCCTGAGGGCACGCAGTAATAGGGGTCGGCGCAGAAGCCGGCCGGCGGCGAGCGGTGCAGCAGATCGACGTCGAGCGTACCCGCCAGCGCGAGGCTGGGATAATAGACCTGGCCGGGCAGCGCGATCGCGCCGCGGAAGAAGTCCTTATAGGGGTGTAGCTCGGAATCGCCCGGCGCCGAGTTGACGAAGGTCAGCTGCGGATCGCCGTTCCAGCCGCGACCAAGCGCGGCCCAGGCATAGCCGTTGTTGAAATCGCGCTCGGTACGGTTCGACCAGCGACCACCGACCTTCACCTTGCGGAAAAAGCTGGAGTCGACATCATATTCGATGTCGAGCGCGGCCGAATCCATCTTGCCGGTATTGTCTTCGTTGTGCGGCATCGCCGCCGTCCAGAGATAGCGCGACTGATCGTCATACTGCGCCTGACCAAATCCGCCGGGCACGGTCACGCTCGGCAGATCGCCGGTCAGATCGAGGCCATATCCGGTCGGACCGGAAAAGTCGCGGAACACCGAAAGGCTGTTGGCCTCGGAGGTCGAGAAGATGTGCTGATAGCTGCCGCGAATGGCGACGCGCGAATCCGCGGGTGCCCAAGCAAAGGCGATCGACATGTCCTGCGTCTTGGTGCGGGTCTTGTTGACGCCGGTCGTGCCACCCTGGGTGATTGCACCACCGGTCGGATTGAACGTCGCCGGATCCCGCAGATACAGGTTCGGAGTCGAAACCAGCACACCGTTCGAATCGAACTGGCTCTGGGTCGGGTCGACGGCGAAGGTCTGCTGCGCGACGATTTCCGCCCATTCGTCGCCGCGGTTGCGATAGCGCGACTGGAAAAAGATGCCGGTGAAGGTCAGGTCGTCATTGGGTGCCCACTGTGCGGCGGCGTAGATACCGTCGCGCTTGCGCTGGAATGCCTGCTCACCATAGTCGAAACCGCCGGGGACGAAGTAATCGTCGCCCTGCAGCGTGGTGAGGAAATAGGGCTCGATACGGAAGAATTGCGAGCGCGACGTAAGCTGGCTGTATGCACCATCGACCAGAAGGCCGACTTCGCCGATCGGCGTGTCCCAATGGCCCGCGATCAGGCCCGAAACCGAATAATCGGCTTCGTCGGCCAGGTCGCCGACACTGACATCGGCAGAACCGGCGGCATGAAGGCCCATGTCGAAATCGAACGGCAATTTGGTGCGCAGGTCGACGCTGCCGCCCGTGCCGCCTTCGATCTGATCGGCGGAAGACGATTTATAGACGTCGACGGCCTGCATCAGTTCGGGTGTGACATCACCCCAAAGCAGCGAACGGCCGGCATTGGCGCTGAAGATTTCGCGACCGTTGAGACGCGATGCGACGCCCGAAAGCCCGCGGACCTGAATGCCCGATCCCTCGACCGAAAAATGGTCGGGATCGTTGAGAGCGGAGAAGCGAACGATGGTGACGCCCGAGACACGCTGCAGCACTTCGGTGATCGAATTGTCGGGCAGCTTGCCAGCATCGTCGGCGACGACCGAATCGATGATCGTATCGGCGTTCTTCTTGCGCTCGTCGGCCGACTGAAGCGCTTCGCGGCGACCCGTGACGACGATTTCCTCGCCCATGATCAGATCGTCGCCGGTCTGCGCGCTGGCGTCCTGGTCAGCGGCGGCGTCCTGCGCCCAGGCGGGGGCGGCGGTGCCCATCGCGATGATGGCGAGCAGCGACGCGCCGCTCGCGGTCATGGCGCGACGGCGCGCATGACGATCAGACAAAAACTTTCTCATACCGTCCTCCCCAAAGGTTTATGGTAACGCTATCACAATTATGCGCAGCGAGTTGCCCCATGTCTTAAAAGCTGAACGTGATTGCGTCCAGTAAGAATCGTTGCTGCAGCTGCTATATCACGAGGTTATGGGCCATACTGTACCAAATTCGGGCGTTTCCGAAGGCCTGTCGCTGTATCGAAAAACGAGTCGCCAGACGTTTTGGTAGCGCTTTGCTGCAGTGCAATGCCGTAACAGTACGGAGGGGGTTGATTGCCGGGCACGCGAGGCGACTCCGGCAATCAACCCCATTTGGCCGGGATCAGTTTTCGGGCGAGCCGTCGATCGTGCGCGGCAGGTCAAAGGGGTTGGCCGATCGCACCGCCTTGGGCAGCAGCCCGTCGGGCAGATCCTGATAGCAGACCGGACGCAGGAAGCGCTCGATGGCCGCCGTGCCGACGGATGTCGTGCGCGGATCCGACGTCGCGGGGAAAGGCCCGCCATGCACCATCGCCGTCGACACTTCGACTCCGGTCGGCCAGCCATTGGCCAGAATGCGACCGGCCTTGCGTTCGAGCACCGGAAGAAGCGGCTCCGCGGCTTCGACATCGGCATCATCGAGCTGGATCGTCGCGGTGAGCTGACCTTCCAGCCGCTCGAGCAACGCGATGACTTCGTCCATGTCCTTCGCGGCGATCAGGATCGAGGCGGCGCCGAACACTTCCTGGCTGATTTCGGGATCGCCAAGGAAAGTCTGCGCATCGGTGCGGAACAGCGCGGCACGGCCCAGCGTGCAGCCAGTGCCTTCGGCGCCCTTGGCGAGCAGCGTCACGCCGTTCTTGCCTTCGAGCGCGTCGACACCCTGATCATAGGCACCCTGGATGGCAGCGGTCAGCATGACCTGCGGCTGCGCGGCCTCCACCGCTTCGGCCGCAGTCCTGGCGAAGGCGTCCAGATCGTCGCCGGCGATGCCGATCACGATGCCGGGATTTGTGCAGAACTGACCCGCGCCGAGCGTCATCGATCCGGCATAACCCTTGGCCAGCGCTTCGCCGCGTGCGGCAAGCGCTGCCGGCATCAGCACGACGGGGTTGATGCTCGACATTTCGGCATAGACCGGGATCGGTTCGGGCCGGGCCTGTGCCAGTGCGACAAGCGCGAGGCCGCCCGCGCGCGAACCGGTGAAGCCGACCGCCTTGATCCTCGGATCAGTGACGAGCGCGGCGCCGAGTTCGTTGGCCGGGCCCTGGACGAGCGAGAACACGCCTTCGGGCAGGCCCTTCGCGGCAACCGCCTTCTGGATCGCGCGCGCGACCAGTTCGGTGGTGCCGGGATGGGCAGGATGCCCCTTGACGACCACCGGGCATCCGGCGGCGAGCGCCGAAGCGGTGTCGCCGCCGGCAACCGAGAAGGCGAGCGGGAAGTTCGACGCGCCGAATACCGCGACCGGGCCGACCGCGATCCGGCGCTGGCGCAGGTCGGGACGGGGAAGCGGCTGGCGATCGGGCAGCGGCGTGTCGAACGTCACGTTCATCCAGTCGCCGCGACGCAGATGCGCCGCGAACATGCGCAGCTGACCGCAGGTGCGGCCGCGCTCGCCGGTCAGCCGTGCCTGGGGCAGGCCGCTTTCGGCCATCGCGCGTTCGACCAGCTCGTCGCCAAGCGCCTCGATCTGGCTCGCGACTTCCTCAAGGAAGGCGGCGCGATCCTCGGGGCTGGTTTCGCGGAACGTGTCGAACGCCTTGGCCGCGAGGGCGCATGCCTCGGCAACGTCCTCGGTGGTGGAGACCGAAAAACGCGGTTCGATCGTTTCGCCGGTCGTCGGGTTATGGGCTTCGAAGCCCTGGTCGCGCGAAACCATGCGCGCGCCGATGGGGAAGCTTCCGTCGATCATCAAAATCTCCGTAAATTCAGTTGGGGCAGACGGTGCCCGCAGGATCGGTCGCGAGCCGCACGTCGGAAATTGCCATTGCAAAGGGGGCGTCGGCCGAAAGCGCGAACGGCGACGTTACGCTTTCCACATCCGCGCCTGCATCGCGCAGGCACTTCAGCGGAATGCGCAGCATGTGCCATCCGTCCGATCCGTCGAGCACGTCGGCAATGTTCACCGATGCCGCGCCGAGTTTCATTTCAACCGCGCCGCTGGGCGGCGTGACCAGGCGATAGGTGACCTGGATATTCATGTCGGCATTGGTTTCGCGCACCAGTGCCAGTTCGGGTCCGTCGATGCTGACCGATCCCGCACCGTTCCAGGTGAGGCGCATTGCCCCTTCCTGAGCGGTTTCGCTGTCGACTGCGCTGCGCGTGACTGCGTCAGCGAGCGAAAGCGTGAACGGTTCCGGCACGCGACCGCGGGTGAAGAACAGGCTGGTGTTCGCCAGGCTGGCGTCGATGCCGGATACTTCGCTGAGTTGCGGAACATCGCCGCCCTTGGCGTAGGTCAGGCCATAGCCGAACGCGAACAGCGGGTCATAATCGTCCTGGCCCTGATTGAGGACGAACTGGCCCGCGGTCTTCGGCCAGCTGAAAGACAGCGTGCCCGAGAAATCGTGATCACCACCGATCAAAAGATCGGCGATGCCGGCGCCTTCCGAACCCGGGAACCAGGCCGCGACAAAGGCATTCGATGCATTCATTTCCGGGTTCACCCACATCGGACGCCCCGAGAGGAAGACCGATACGGTGGGAATGCCCTGTTCGCGCAGCCGCTTGAGCAGCGCCAGCGCCTGTTTGTCGCCCGGCTGGAATTCCAGCGTGCGCACGTCGCCGCGCATTTCGGCATAGGGAAGCTCGCCGAACACGACGATGGCGACATCGGGCTTTTGACTGAAGCTGCCGTCGGTCGAAAGCGTGGCGGTGCCGCCTCCGGCCTGCGCCGCCTGCGCGATCCCGGCGTAGATGGATGTCGCGCCGGGGAAGTCGGCATTGGTGTTGCCGTCGCCCTGCCACGAAAGCGTCCAGCCGCCCGACTGGCGCCCGATATCGTCGGCGGCTTCGCCGGCGACCAGGATATTGGCGCTCGCCTTGATCGGCAGCACGCCGTCATTCTTGAGCAGCACCAGGCTCTTGCGCACGGCTTCGCGGGCAATGGCGCGATGCTCGGCCGAACCGATCACTGCCGTGCGGCTTTCAAACGGGCGGGCGGTGTCGAACAGGCCCATCTTGAACTTGACGCGCAGGATGCGGCGCACGGCGTCGTCGATCCGCTCCATCGGGATCGTGCCGTCCTTCGCCGCCGCCAGAGTCGAGTCATACAGACCCTTCCAGCTGTCCGGCGCCATCGCCATGTCGAGCCCGGCAAGGAAGGTCTGCGGACAATCGGTGTTTATGCAGCCCGGAATCTGGCCGTGACCGTTCCAGTCGCCGACGATGAAGCCGTCAAAGCCCATGCGGCCCTTGAGCACATCGGTCAGCAGTTCGCGGTTGCCGTGCATCTTCACCCCGTTCCAGGTGTTGAAGCTGGCCATCACGGTCATCGTTCCGGCATTGATCGCATTGGGATAGCCGGCGTTGTGGACGCGGATCAGCGTTTCCTCGTCAACCTGGGTATCACCCTGGTCGATACCGTCGGTAGTGCCGCCGTCACCAAGGAAATGCTTGACGCTCGCCGCCACATGCCCGCCCTGAATGCCCCAGGAATCGGGCGTACCCTGCAGTCCTTCGACCATCGGCGCGGCGTAGGACGCCACGACGTCCGGGTCTTCCGAATAGCCTTCATAGGCCCGGCCCCAGCGCTCGTCCTGCGGCACGGCGAGAGTCGGGCCGAACGCCCAGTCCATGCCTGCGGCTGCGGTTTCCTCGGCCGTCGCCTGGCCGATCCTGCGCATCAATTCGGGGTCGCGCATCGCGCCCAGGCCAACATTGTGCGGGAAGATGGTGGCGCCCACCACATTGCTGTTGCCGTGAACGGCGTCGACGCCGAACATCAGCGGAATGCGAACATGCCCTTCGCGTTCTTCCATCGCGACGGCATTAAATGCGCGCGACGTTTCGATCCACGGTTGGGCAGGGGAGCGATCGGGATGGCCGAGCGGCGGCGAACTGCCGCCCGCAAGGATCGAGCCCAGGGGGTATTCGCGCAGGTCTTCGGGCGTGATCGAGCCGATATCGGCCTGGATCATCTGGCCGATTTTTTCCTCGAGCGACATGCGCGCCATCAGCGCGTCGATTTTCGCTTCCGTTGCGTCATCGATCAGCCCGACGCTCTTCGCCTCGGGCCAGTTCTGCGGATTTACGGTCTTGCCATCCTGCTGCGCGGTGCAGGCAGCCACGCTCACGGCCATTGCCGCCGCTGCCATCAGAAAGCCGAATCGGCCCATCGCACTCCTCCCTATCTGCTTTGGGCGCGGAACATAGGGATGCAAAGCTGATAACGCTACCACAATATGTCGCGCGATATGCTTCCGTTTCCGCTTCAGCTGGTGCTAGGGAGAATGGATGTCAGGGGGAACACGCAAACCAAGGGCCGGGACGTCGCGGCAGACCGGCGCGCCGACCATCGCCGACGTCGCCAAGCTGGCCGGCGTCTCGCTGATGACGGTATCACGCGTCATCAACGCCGAGGCCAATGTCCGCGACGCGACGCGCGAGGCGGTGCAGGCCGCGATCGTGAAGCTCAACTATGCGCCCAATCGCGCGGCCCGGCGGCTCGCCGGCGCGGTGCAGCTGCGCATCGGTCTCTTCTACAGCAACCCTTCGGAGGCCTATCTGAGCGCCTTTCTGCTCGGCAGTCTCGACCAGGCGAGCCGTTCGGACATCCAGCTTGTCGTTCAGCACGCCGATCCCCATCACAATGCCAGCGAAGTCGCGCGGCGTTTCATCGAAAGCGGCGTCGACGGAATCATCCTGCCGCCGCCGCTGTGCGATTCGCGCGAGGTCCTCGACCTGCTCGCTGCCGCCGGCGTTCCGACCATCGCCGTCGCAACGGGCAGCCAGCCCGACCATGTCGCTTCGGTCTCGATCGACGATCGCGGAGCAGCGCGGGAGATGACCGAACATCTGCTCAGACTGGGGCATGAGCGTATCGGCTTCATCATCGGTGATCCCAATCTGGCCGCCAGCGGCGAACGCCTCGAAGGATATCGCGAAGCGTTGCGCGCGCGCGATATTGTTCCAGACGACGCCCTGATCGCTCAGGGCTATTTCACCTATCGTTCGGGCCTCGACGCGGCCGAGCAATTGCTCGAAATCGGCGATCCGCCGTCGGCGATCTTTGCCAGCAACGACGATATGGCGGCGGCGACGGTCGCCGTCGCGCATCGGCGCGGCATGGATGTGCCGGGGGACCTGACCGTGGTCGGGTTCGACGATTCGGCGCTGGCGACCACGATCTGGCCTGAACTGACCACGATTCATCAGCCCATCGCGGAAATGAGCCGTGCAGCGATGCAATTGCTGATCACAATGCTCCAGAGTCGCCGTAACGGCGGCACGGCGCCGCCCCAACATCAGGTGCTCGATTATACCCTGGTGCGGCGCCAGTCCGATGCCGCGCCGCGACGCCGTCCGCGACCCTCGGTCCGCAAGGTCGATTGATCCGGCGGTTCAGGCCGATGTGATCCGCATCCCGGCCTGCATCGTCTTCCCCGGTGCCAGCACGGCCGCTTCATCATGGTTCACGGCGTCGGGCATCGCCGTGACCGGTTCCGCGCAGAAGAATGCTTCGCCGGGCGGCAGAAAAATGTGCAGGGCAGGGGTGCCGCTGCCCGCCAGCCGGATATCGCCATCATCCCGAGTCACGATTGCCGAACCGTTCCAATCGGCATAGCAGTGGTCGATCAGCTGCGGCTGTTCGAGCGGCAGCGCCGCCGACCAGTCGCCGAAATGATCGGCAGGCGCCGTCTTGGTCGGCAGCATCTGATCATCGGCCAGCCAGACATGCCCCGCTTCGAATTGCAGCGCTGTTGCGCCGTCGCGACTGAAATAGGGATGAAATCCCAGGCTGACCGGCATCGCGCCGCGATCATCGTTGCGGATTTCCAGCCACGCATTCAGCCCCTCGGCGTCGAGTTCCAGACGCTGCACCGCCGTAAAGCTCCAGGGCCAGTGCCGGTCGGCGGGACGTTCGCGCTGCATCGTGACGCTCTTCGCGTCGCTTTCGACGATATCCCAGCGTTCGCGCCATCCCGTTCCGTGAAGCGGATGCGTCTGGCCCGGATGGTTGCGCGGAAGGTGGTGCAGCCGTCCTTCCCACTCGAGTGTCCCGAAGGCGATGCGATTGGCATAGGGGACGAGCGGAAAGCAGGCATGGTCGAACGGGTCGCTTGCCCCTTGCGGGGTCAGGCGCAGGATATCGCGTCCGTTCCGCCGTAACGAAAGGATCGCCGCGCCTTCCGGCGCGACGACCATTTCCCAGGGCCCGCAGGCGAGCTTCACCCTTCCATTTCCTCCAGTTCGCGGCCGCGCGTCTCATTGACCATCGCGCGAACGAAGAAGAAGGAAACCGCCGCTGCCAGGGCGTAGAAGACGTAGGTGATTGCAAGTCCCGGCCAGGCCGCCAGTGTCGGGAAGCTGACCGAGATCGCGGCATTCGCCATCCACTGGGCGAAACCGGCTACGGCGAGCGCCGAACCGCGGATCTGGTTCGGGAACATCTCGCCGAGCATCACCCACATCACCGGGCCCCAGCTGAGGTTGAAGAAGATGACGTAGAGATTGGCGGCGGCCAGCGCGATCACGCCCGAATTGCCGGGCAGGGTGAGGCCGCCGGCGCCGTCCGAGACAGCCGTCGAGAATGCCCAGGCGACGGTTGCCAGCGTCACTGTCATGCCCGCCGAGCCGATGAGCAGCAGCGGCCTGCGTCCGATCCGGTCGATCAGCGCGATTGCGCCAAGGCAGGCGCCGATCGAAAGAACGCCCGACAGGATATTGACCTGCAACGCATTGTCTTCGGTGAAGCCCACCGCTTCCCAGAGCGTCGCGCCGTAGTAGAAGACGACATTGATGCCGACGAGCTGCTGGAACACGGCAAGACCAATGCCGACCCAGACGATCGGGCGCAGCTTGCCGGTGCCGCTGACAAACAGGTCCGAAAGCTTGGGCTTGTGATGATCGGAGGCTAGCGAGGCGCGGATGTCACGCACGGTACGCGCGGCATGCGCGGCACCGAACAGGCGCGTAAGAACGCTTTCGGCCTGATCGTCCTTGTCTTTCATCGTCAGATAGCGCGGGCTTTCCGGGATGGTCAGCAGCGCGAGAAGATAGAGCGCGGCGGGGATGACCTGCAGGCCGAACATCCAGCGCCAGGCGGGTATGTCGAACCACAGGGGATCGGTCGAACCGCCGGCGAGCCGGGCCAGGAAGAAATTGGCGACGAACGCACCGGTGAGACCAGAGATGATCATCACCTGCTGCACGCTCGAAAGGCTGCCGCGCATCTTCGCGGGGGCGACTTCGGAGATGTAGACGGGCGAAGTGACGCTTGCTGCGCCGACGCCGAGACCGCCGATGATGCGGGCGAGGATGAAGATTTCCGACGAACCGGCAGCCGAAGCCATCGCGGCCGAGACGATGAAGAGAAACGCCGACACCATCATCGTCGCGCGACGCCCGATCAGGTCGGAGAGGCGGCCGGCGCCGAACGCGCCGATCGACGAGCCGACCAGGATCGCACCGACATTGATGCCAATGCCCAGCCTGCCGAGATCAAACGCGGCTTCGAGACCCTTTTGGGTGCCGTTGATCACGCCCGAATCATAGCCGAACATGAAGCCGCCGATCGTCGCCACCGCGACGATACGAAGGGTCAAAGCCCTGTTGAATTCGCTAACCACCTGACTTGCCTCTCCCATTCGGTGGCGTTGCCGGGCAACGCACCTCTTTTTTTAGCTGTTTGCTGGTACCAGCGGCGCTGCCGCAACGGCCACCGGAAATGTGAAAACGTCCCCGGCCAGCGACTGGGCCTCGAGCGCGGCGGCGTCGAGCCCCTGCCGCGCGGTTGTGGCATAGGCGGTGCGCCCATCGGGGCCGCCAAGTGCTACCTTGGTGACATTGGCGACGGGAAACCGGACTTCATCCGTCATCGTGCCGTCGGGCGCATAGCGCCGCGCGGCCCAGCCGCCGTAAAAGCCGATCCAGACGCCGCCTTCGCTGTCGCAGATCGCGCCGTCGGGATGGCCCTCGTCGCCGCTGAAGGCCAGGAACGGATCGCCGGGACCAAGCGTCCCATCGCCTGCGATCGCATGGCGCGTGATCGTCCGCGCGAGCGTGTCGACATGGAAAAGATGGCTGCAATCGGGTGCCACGGCGGGGCCGTTGGTGATGATCGTCGCATCGAGCACGGTTTTTCGCACAGCGCCGTGATCGAGCAGATAGACGCAGCCATTGGGCCGCGTCTCTTCATTGTCCATCGTGCCGAAGAAGATGCTTCCCCGTGCGTCGACCGCGGCATCGTTGAGCCGGTTGTCGGGCAAGTCGGCATCGATCGTCGCGATGCGCGTGAAGCTGCCGGTGTCGGGCGCGAAGCGATGCGGACCCGATTGCAGCCCGACGATCATGTCGCCGCGATGCGAGGGCAGGACCCACCCGACCATTTCGGGAGCGTCCCAGCGATCGGTTGTGCCGCTCTCCGGGCGGTGGCGATAGAGGTGCAGCCGCTTGATATCGACGAACCACAGCGCGTCGCCGATCCACACCGGACCTTCGCCCAGCTCGGCGCCGACCGAAAGGAGATGGCTCGCCTCCATCAGCGCCAGCCCGCGTCGACCCAATATTCGTGCCCGGTGCACATGCGTGCATCGTCCGACGCGAGGAACAGTGCCAGCGCAGCGACGTCGGCGGGCTGGATACGGCCATCGAGGCATTGCGCGTCGACGATCTTCTGGCCTTCCTCGGGGGTATACCAGCGTTCCTGCCGCGGAGTCTGGACATTGCCCGGCACGATCGCGTTCACGCGAACGCCGTCGCGCCCGACTTCGCGCGCCAGCCCGCGCGTCATGCCCTCGATCGCCGCTTTCGCGGTCTGATAAAGGACCAGATCGGGCAGGCCGAGATGCCAGCTGATCGAGCCCAGATTGAGGATCACGCCGCTACCGGCGTCGCGCATCGCGGGAAGCACGGCCTGCGCGGCGAAGAACTGGTGGCGCAGGTTCACGTTCATCCGTTCTTCCCAATATTCGGGAGTGACGTCGGGAACGCTGTGACGATCGTCGCTGGCGGCATTGTTCACCAGCACGTCGACTCCGCCCATCGCTTCCATCACCTCGAGCAGCGTGCGCGAAACACCGCCGAGATCGGTCAGGTCGCAATGGCGATAGAGCGGCGTGTGCTTCGCGCCCTGGCCAAGCGTTTCGGCGAGCCGGTCGCCATCCGCGTCGCGAATGTCAAGAAACGATACGCGCGCACCCTGGTCGACGAAAGCCTCGACCATCCCGGCGCCGATGCCCGATGCGCCGCCCGTCACGATCACGCGTTTGCTCTCGAGGCTCGGATAGCGGGCGCGCTCTCCGGCGCGGATGGAGCGATGCAGCACTTTTGTCTCCAGGTTCGTCATGATGCGATCAGGCCGCGCGCGGCGAGATTGCGGAACAGATCGGCGATGCCGAAACGCCATGCAGGCGCGTCGCGCGATGTCGTCACCGGGTTGACGAGCGTACCGAGCCGCTCGCTCGCAATGGTGACGGTGTCTCCGATCTTGTGCGTGAAGCCCCGGTCGGGCTCGTCGCGGTCCTGCGTCGGGGCGAACAGCGTGCCGCAGAACAGGACGAAACCGTCGGGATAATGATGTTCGCTGCACGCCTGGCGCAACAGCTCGGCCGGATCGCGGCTAATCTCGCGCATGTTGCTTGCGCCTTCGAGCACGAAGCCGTCGGTCCCTTCGATCGTCAGCGCGACATCGGCGGCACGGACATCGTCGAGCGAATAGCCATCGTCGAACAGGCGGATCATCGGACCCATCGAGCAGGAGGCGTTGTTGTCCTTCGCCTTGCTCAGCAGCAGTGCCGAACGCCCTTCGAAATCGCGCAGATTGACGTCGTTGCCGAGGCACGCGCCGACCGCTTCGCCAGCGGAATCGGCAATCAGCACGATTTCCGGTTCGGGGTTGTTCCAGGTCGAATCCGAACGGATGCCGATCGATGCCCCCCAGCCGACGGTCGAGAGTACCGGCGACTTGGTGAAGATTTCCGCGTCCGGGCCGATCGCGACTTCCATATATTGCGACCACATGCCGTCGGCGATCAGCGCCTCCTTCAGCTGCGCGGCCTGCGGAGAGCCGGGGACGACACTGCGCAGATTGCCGCCAAGCGCGGATTCCAGCCGCTTGCGCACCTCGGCCGCGCGGGCATGGTCGCCGCGAGCCTGTTCCTCGATGACGCGCTCGATCGCGGACACGGCAAAGGTGACGCCTGCGGCCTTGATCACATGAAGATCGACCGGGCTGAGCAGCGCATCATCGGCAATGGCCGCCGGATCACCGATATCGACGCCGCCGTCGAAGGCGCGGTCGGCGATCAGCATCGACACGGTCGGACGAACCGAGCTCATGTCATAGGCGCGCCCCCCGCGCAGCATGATGGGCGAGGGGCCGGCATCAGTTGCGATACGCCCGACGAAACAACCCTGCCGCCAATCGGCGGGCAAATGTTCGAGCCACGAATGGCCGCGTGCAGTCATGTGGTTCCTCTCCGTTGTGTTAGCGGTATCGTTTATGCCATATGCTGCGTCAAGGGCACTCGTCGGAACCGTGCTCGGCGTAGAAAAACCGGAGAGGGGCAACAGCGATGGGAAGATGGCGCGCGCGATTCCTGATGTGCCTTGGCTTCCTTGCGAACGTTGGCGCTAACGCGTGGTTATGCGAAGCCCGTGCGCAGGAGGCGCCGGCATATCGCTGGCAGAATGTCACGGTCGGCGGCGGCGGCTTCGCGCCCGGGATCGTCTTCAGTCCGGCGGAAGCCGGTCTCGCTTATCTGCGCACCGATATGGGCGGCGCCTATCGCTGGGATTCGGCCAGGTCGCGCTGGATTCCGCTGCAGGATGGCGAAACCGAATCGAGCTATATGGGGATCGAAAGCATCGCGCCCGATCCGGTCGATCCCGACATCGTCTATCTCGCTGCGGGTATGGGCAGCTGGGGGCCGGCGGCGATTTTCCGGTCCGGGGATCGCGGCGCGCATTGGCGCAAGACGCCGGTGCCGTTCCCGATGGGCGGCAACGAAGGCGGGCGCGGACTGGGCGAGCGGCTTGCGGTCGATCCGCATCACAATCATCGGCTGTTCTTCGGGTCGCGCCATGACGGCCTGTGGCGGAGCACGGATTCAGGCGCGCACTGGCGCACGGTGGACAGCTTTCCGTTGCCGGGACTCGATACTCCCGAAAGCCCTCGGCAGACGCATGGAGGCTTGTCTTTCGTGATCTTCGATCCTGCACATGCAGGGCGCGTCTATGTCGGCAGTGCCGATCCGGGCGCGCGGCATCTGTTTCGCTCCGACGATGGCGGGGAAAGCTGGCGCGCGGTGGCAGGCGGACCGGAGGCGACGCTCTTGCCCGTCAAGGCAGCGGTCGGCAGCGACGGCGTGCTGACCATCACCTATTCGGACGATATCGGCCCCAACGGCATAACGCGCGGTGCGGTGTGGCGCCACGACCCGGCTAGCGGCGCGTGGCGGGACATCACGCCGGAAGCCGGGCCGGACGCTCCGGTGGGCGGCTATATGGGCGTCGCGGTTTCCGCCGAAGACCCTGAGGCGATCGCCGTCAGCACTATCGGTCGGTTCCAGCCCGGCGACACAGTGTGGCGTTCGCACGACGCGGGCGAAAGCTGGATCGAACTGCGCAAGATCAGCGAACGCGATGTCTCCGCTACGCCGTTTCTGTTCTTCGATCACGAAAGGGTCGCTTTCGGCCACTGGATTTCCGGGCTGGCGATCGATCCGTTCGACTCTGAACACGCCGCCTATGTCACTGGCGCAACGCTCTATGCAACGCAGCAATTCGGGACCCGCCGGGACATGGTGTGGAAGCCCTGGACCAGGGGAATCGAGCAGACGGCGATCATCACGTTCGTCAGCCCCACCGGCGGCGCGCATCTGGTTTCGGGCTTTGGCGATCTCGGCGGCTTCCGCCACGACGACCTGACGGTGTCGCCGCCGCATGTGCATCGCAACCCAATGCTCACCAACACCAATTCGCTCGATTATGCGGGTCTGGCGCCACAAGTGATGGTCCGCAGCGGCAATACCCATCAGCCGACCGTGCCCGACAGCTCGCTTGCCTGGTCGAACGACGGCGGAGAAAGCTGGACGCCGCTTTATACGCCCGACCTAGCCAGCATGTCGCCAGACGCGCCCGAGCGCACCGGCAATGCGGCGATCACGGTGTCGGCCGACGGTTCGACCTTCCTGGTGGAAACTCGCGATCCGCTGGTTACGGAGGATCGCGGGGAGAGCTGGGCGCCGGTCCTCGGCTTGCCCTTCGGCAGCCGTGTCACGGCCGACAAGGTCGATCCGCAGCGTTTCTACGCAATCGATTTCGAAGCGAACAAGCTGCTGCGGAGCGACGACAGCGGCGCGCACTTCCGCCCTGCCGGAAGCACGGGATTGCCCGACGATCTTTCCGGTGCGCGGACGCACGGCCGCGAGGCGGCCAACCCGCTGGTTGCGGTTCCCGGATCAGCGGGGCACCTCTGGCTGCTGATCGGCGACACGCTCTATCGGTCGGCGGATTACGGGGAAAGCTGGGAACGGGCGGGCAACGGCATCGCGATCAAGCGCTATGGCCTCGGCAAGGCCGCCGAAAACAGCGACTGGCCGGCCATCTATGCGATTGCGACGCTTTCCGGCGTTACCGGAATCTACCGATCGATCAATGGTGGCTCAAGCTGGGGCCGCATCAATGACGATGCCCATCAATGGGGTCTTCGGTTCCGGGTCATCACGGGCGATCCGCGCATTTTCGGCCGAGTCTATCTCGGCACGGACGGGCGCGGCATCTTCTATGGCGACCCGGCCGAGCGAGAGGAGTAAGGATATGGTTCGGCGCTTGTGCCGCGGATTGGCACTGATGGGATTGGCGCTCGCGGCGAGCGCACAGGCACAGGATCGGGTGGCGACAGAGCTGCCCCGGCTCGAACGCCATGACGGCAAATATGCCTTCATTGTTGACGGCGCGCCTTTCACAATGCTTGCGGCCCAGGCCAACAATTCGAGCAACTATCCCGCCATGCTCGATCAGGTCTGGCCGTTGCTCGATCGCATCCACGCCAACACGCTGGAAATGCCGATCGCCTGGCAGCAGGTCGAGCCGGTCGAAGGGGAGTTCGATTTCTCCTTCCTCGACACGCTGCTCGAACAGGCGCGCGCGCATGACAAGCGGCTGGTGCTGCTGTGGTTCGGCAGCTGGAAGAATACCAGCTACGCCTACACGCCCGACTGGGTGAAGCTCGACAGCGAGCGCTTTCCGCGGATGCAGCTGCCCGACGGCAGCGATCACGGCGTCCTGAGTGCACACGGCACGGAGACGCTGGCCGCCGATCGTCGTGCGTTCGTGCGGCTGATGGCGCATCTGCGCGACCATGATCCGCAGAACACCGTCATTCTGGTGCAGGTGCAGAATGAGAGCGGCAGCTATCGCAACCCCCGCGATTACAGCGATACCGGTGACCGACTGTTCGCGCAGCAAATCCCCGACGCACTTGCGGCGGCGACCGGCAAATCGGGCAGCTGGAGCGAGGCATTCGGTGAGCAGGCGGGCCGGGCGTTCAACACCTGGTATGTCGCTTCGTACATCAATGCGATCGCCAAGGCGGGGAAGGCGGTGAAGCCGCTTCCCATGTACGTCAATGCATCGCTGGCCGGGCCGTCCAACGTTCCCGATCCGATGGGCGTCGCCAGCGGCGGGCCGCAGCAGGACGTGCTCGATATCTGGAAGGCGGCGGCGCCCGCGATCGACTTCGCCGCGCCCGATATCTATGACCGGTCGAGCGAGAATGTGGCTTCCTATCTCGATCAATATGCCCGGCCCGACAATCCGCTGATGGTGCCGGAAATCGGCAACTCACGGCTGTTCGCGCGCTTCTTCTACGAAGCGCTCGGGCATGGCGCGATTGGCTTTGCGCCGTTCGGCATCGATAAGACCGGCTATTTCAACTATCCGCTCGGCGCGAAGGAACTCGACGAAACGACGCTCGATGCCTTCGCGCTCCCCTACGCGGCGGTGGGTTCGATGATGCGCGACTGGGCGCGGATCGCGGCTACGCGGCCCACCTGGGGCGCTGCAAAGCCCGATGACGGAGCGGAAGTTTCAACGCGCATGGGCAACTGGACCATCACCGGCAATTGGGGCGAGTGGCAGTTCGGTTTCAAGGAATGGACCTGGCTCGAATCCGATCCGCCCGAATGGGCTGACAAGCCGGTCGGCGGGCTGGCCGTCGCGCAGCTTTCGGAAAACGAATTCCTGCTGATCGGCGATCATGTTCGCGTCGATTTCCACGCCGCGCCGGGCACTGCGCCGAACGGCATGATCCTGCGCGTCGAGGAAGGCGGTTTCGAGGACGGCCAATGGGTCGTCAAACGCATCTGGAACGGCGACCAGACTGACTACGGGATCAATCTGGTCGATCGTCCGCAGGTTCTCAAAGTGACTATGGGCCGGTATCGCTAGGCTGCAGGAGAGGGTAGAGAGAATGCATATGAAGAAGAAACTGATCGTCGCCGCGCTGTTTTCTGGTAGCGCTATCTCCAGTCCGGCTTTCGCGCAGGGCTATCAGACCATCCCGGACGGCGTTGCCGTGACGCCGGACGCGACTTCGGCTTCGCGTGTCGAAGTGACGTTGCACGGCGACGGTATCTTCCACGTCGTTGCCGCGCCGAGTCAGGTCGATACCGGCGAAATGGCGCCCAGCCTGATGGCGCCGCAACCCCCGGCCGCGGGCCAGTATCAGGTGAGCGCGACCGACGGCCATGTCCGCATCACCGCCGCGCGCGCCACCGCCGAAATCGATACCGCGACGGGACAGGTCCGCTTCCTCGATCCCAACGGCAGCGAATTGCTCGCCGAATCGGGCTCGCCGACGTTCACGCGCACCAGCGCCGACGGAAAGCCGTTCGTCCGGGTCTCGCAGCAATTCAATCGCGGTACGTCCGAAGGCGTGTTCGGCCTTGGGCAGCATCAGCAGTCCGCGATGGACATGATGGGCGAGGATGTCGAACTCGCGCAGCACAACATGGATATCGGCGTCCCGTTCCTGGTTTCCACGCGCGGCTACGGCCTGTTGTGGGACAATGAATCGATCACGCGCTTCGGCAATCCACAGCCTTATCAGCCGGTCGGCGAGGGAATGAAGGTCACGTCGAACGGCAAGCCGGGCTTCACCGCGCAATATTTCCTGAACGACGATCTGGTGGTGACGCGGCAGGAAGCGACGATCGACTATCAGTATATCCGCGATCAGGACAACTGGCCGCAGGCGGCGACCGCCGCGACCGAAGCTGCGTCGAGCGGGCAGAACACGGCAGGCAATGCGGTGCAGAAGCAGACCGTCGTCTGGACCGGCACGCTCCACCCCGAAACCACCGGCACGCACAAGTTCCAGCTTTACGGCTCGAGCTATTTCAAGGTTTTCGTCAACGGCGAGGAAATGCTCGATCGCTGGCGGCAGAACTGGAACCCCTGGTACGCCAATTTCGAAGTGCCGATGACCGCGGGCGAACCGGCCGACATCCGCATCGAGTGGGAGCCGAACGCAGGCTATATGGCGCTGCTACACAGCGATCCGCTGCCGATGGAGGATCGCAACTCGATCTGGTTCACCAGCGACGTCGCGCAGGGCAAGGATTACTGGTTCATTCCCGGAGGCAGCATCGACGGCGCGATCGCGGGCTATCGCGAACTGACCGGCAAGGCGGAAATGCTCCCCAAATGGGCCTATGGCTTCTGGCAGTCGCGCCAGCGCTATGACACGGCCGAGGAACTGACCGATGTCGTCGATACCTATCGGCAGCTGCAGATTCCGATCGACAATATCGTCCTCGACTGGCGCTATTGGCGTGACGATGAATGGGGCAGCCACAATTTCGACCCCAGTCGCTTCCCCGATCCCAGTGCGATGGTGCAGGCCGCGCATGACCAGAACACCAATGTGATGATCTCGGTCTGGCCGAAATTCTATCCGACCACTGACAATTATGCCGAGCTCGAAGCGGCGGGCGCGGTCTACAAGGGCAATATCGAGCAGGGGAACAAGGATTGGGTCGGCCCGGGCTATCTCAGCACCTTCTACGATCCCTATTCGGCCAAAGGGCGCGAGATTTTCTGGCGCCAGATCGAAGAGCAGATCGCCGTGCACGGCTTCGACGCCTGGTGGGCCGATGCCAGCGAGCCCGACATGCATTCGAACCTTTCGATCGAGGAACGGATCGACACAATGGGTCCGACCGCGATCGGACCGGCGGCGCAATATTTCAACAGCTTCCCGCTGATGAACGCCGAGGCCTTTTATGATGGCTGGACCGCGTACAAGCCCGATGTCCGTCCGTTCCTGCTGACCCGGTCGGGTTTCGGCGGACTTCAGCGTTATGCTTCGGCCATCTGGTCGGGCGACGTCGCGGCGCGCTGGTATGATCTGCGCGCGCAGATTTCGGCGGGCGTCAATGCGTCGATGTCGGGCATCCCCAACTGGACGCACGATATCGGCGGCTTCTCCGTCGAAAATCGCTACAACAGCGAAAACCCCACTGCGGCTGATCTGGCCGAGTGGCGCGAGCTCAATGTGCGCTGGTTCCAGTTCGGCGCATTCACGCCGCTGTTCCGCAGCCACGGCGAGTTTCCGTATCGCGAAATCTACGAGCTGGGCGCCGCAGGGTCGCCCACGCGCGATGCGATGGTGTGGTATGACGAGCTTCGCTATCGCCTGATGCCCTATATCTACACGGTCGCCGCCGACACCTATATGAAGGATGGCAGCATCATGCGGGCGCTGGCGGCCGACTTCCCCGAAGACGGCGAGGCTCGCGATCTCGACGACCAATATATGTTCGGCAAGGCATTCATGGTCGCCCCGGTCACCGAATATCGAGCGCGCTCGCGCGACGTCTATTTCCCGGGAACCGGGCTCTGGTATGATTTCTACAGCGGCGCGCTGCATCGCGGCGGCAATACCGACACGGTCGACGCACCGTATGAACGCATGCCGCTCTTCGTCCGCGCCGGCAGCATCGTGCCGATGGGACCGGTGACGCAATATGTCGACGAAAAGCCGGACGCCCCGCTGACGATCACGGTCTATACCGGTGCGGACGGCAGTTTCTCGCTTTACGAGGATGATGGCCGCAGCATGGGCTACAAGCGGGGCGCGTGGAGCCGCATTCCGATCGCCTATGACGATGCCAGCGGCAACGTCACGCTGGGCGCGCGCGAAGGCGAGGGCTGGGATGGCATGCAGACGCGCCGCACTGTCCGCATCCGCTGGGTCAGCGAAGGCAAGCCGGTAACCGACGACAACGGCTATGACGCCGAAGTCACCTATGGCGGCGAGCCGATTGTAGTGGCACGGCCGTAACGGCGGATCCCTTCGCGAAACGCAAAAGGGGCGGAGCGCCTGGTCGGCGCTCCGCCCCTTTCTTTTGCCGTTCGCTGCTCAGCGTTTCGGATAAGTGGCCAGCTTCACCCGCAGCATTTGCGGCGCCGAAGTGAAGTTCAGTCCCCAATCGACCTGATCGCCGTTCCATACGCGCTCGAACACCCAGTTGCCGTCTTCGTCGTAATGGCCCTGTTCGACGCGATCGAAGATCAGGTTTTCGTCCTCGGAATCGGCCATCGAAAATTCGACGCGCGCGAAATAGCCGGCGACGAGATATTCGTCGGGGCCGAGCCGTGCGATCGCAACGCCACCCTTGGGCCGGTCATTGCCCTTGGCTTCGGTCGGCCCCCAGTCGCCGGTACCGAAGCTGGCGGTGGCGACATGGCTGCCGAGCTGCATAACCTGCTTGTGTTCGTCGGCGGGGTCGTTGGGTTCGGAGGCGCCCCAGACTTTTCCTTCGAACGCCAGCCGCGCCCAGAGCCGGTCGATCGGTCGGAAAAGCTCATAGTTGGCGGAAAAGTCGCGGATCGCCTCGAAGTTGAGCTTGGGCGTGATCGGGCGGCTCGGCAGGAAGCGCAGATGATCCACGCCGAAGGGCGACCAACCGATCGCGCCGCGCCCCATCGCTTCGAAGAAGAAGCGCGCATAGTCCGGCGTATGGCCCGTTTCGGGGATCATCAGCGGATTGTCCGCCCGGTCATAGGCATCGAGAAAACCGAGATATTTCCTGTGGTCGGTCGTGTAGATATCCGGCGCGACCAGATCGAGATGCGGCGCCGCGGCCTTGTAGACATCGACCACGGTATTGGCCGGGCCGCCGCTGGCATAGCTGTTGGGATCCTGCCATTCGAAAGGGCTGCCGGTCAGTGCGGCATTGGCGTACATGGGCAGCGGCTTTACCGCCTTGCCCGCTTCGGCCACCTGATCGATGTAGCGCGCGACGTACCAGCTGTGGAAATAGAGCTCGGCGTCGCGACCATATAGCTCGGTCCATGTTCCCGGCTGCTTGCCCGTTTGCCGCACCAGCGCATCGGGTACCGGTCCTGCAAACAGCGCATTCGCTTCGGACGAATGGTCGCGGGCCAGGCCATAGGTGCCCGGCTCGTTCTGCACCTGCACCATGATGACTGTGTTCTGCCGGTCATGGTCGCGCAAATATTCCATCAGCTTGACGAAGGCGCGCTTGTCTGCCGCAAGTGTTTCCTCGCCGAAGGGAGAGAGCGCGTAGTGAAAATCGCCGTCGGCGCGGCGCATGCGGGGAAAGCGATCATTGTCGAGCTTGACCCAGCGCGGCGCATATTGCGGGTTGGTGTTTTTCCACGTCGCGAACCAGAGCAGCACCAGCCGCACGTCATGTTCGCGCGCCTGCGCGATCAGCGTGTCGAGGAAGGAGAAGTCGAACGCACCCTCGACCGGCTCGATCTGCTCCCACGCTACCGGCACTTCGACGGTGTTGAGGTTGAGCTCCTCCATCACCGGCCAGACATGCGGCAGCGCGGCGGGATAGTTGCTCGAATTGTTCACCTGAGCCGCAAGCATCAGATAGGGTTCGCCGTCGACGATCAGCGCGTGGCGCCCGTCCTGCGACACGATATGCGGCACTTGCTGTGCCGCGGCGGGCGCCGTGGCGAGCAATCCCGCGCTCAGCAGCGCGGCGAAGCGCGCCATCCATCCGGTCTTCAAAATCCATCCCCTTCTTCTTTCGGGAGCGGGGAGGGCGTTCAGGCGACCCCGGCTCCTTCGATCTTCACCACCGGTACGAAACCAGTTGCTGGTTTGAGCGTGAGTGTGAGTGAATCGCCCCGCTGCGAATATGCGACGGGCCCTGCGCCCAGCTGCGTCGCGCGCGCCACGCGCCCGTCCCAGCGATTGCGGCCAAGCGCCGCGATCGAAATTGGTCGGGACGGCGCCCCGAGGAACAGCACGTAGAGCGCGCCGTCCTTCGTGGTGAAACGCACATCGCGCTCGTCGAACCCCTCGAACCCGGCTTCGTTCTGCATGCCCGCAGTGAGCTGCGTCGGACCTTCGCCATAGATGTGGAAAGGCCGCGACCCGAAGATCGCTTCATCGTTTACCGCCATCCACGCCGCCAGTTCGTCGAGGATCTTCTCTTCCTCGCTGTCGATGCTGCCATCGCCGCGCTGGGGGATGGAGAGCAGCAGATTGCCGTTCTTCGACACGACATCCGCCAGCCGCTGCACCACGTCTCGCGCGCTCTTGTAGCTGCGGTCGGTGTAGCGGGCGCGGTTGTAGAACCAGTCACCGATGCAGGTGTCGGTCTGCCACGGCTCGTCCGACAGATGGTCCGAAAAGCCGCGCTCGACATCCTGTACGACGCCGAAGCGCATGTGCGGCTGCAGCTGCTTGGCAGTCAACACAACGTCGATTTCGCCATGCCATGCGATCGAGCGGTTGTAATAGTCCGCCGCCGCCTCGAGCCCGTAGCGATCGAAGGGCAGGCCGTAATTATCGAAATAGCAGAAATCGGGCTTGTAGCGCGCGACCAGATCCTGCTGGCGCAGCAGCCATTGCCGCGCGAATCCGGTGTCGCCCGGCGGAATGGTTTCGATCCACTGGCCGTCATGCGCGTCGTGCCACGCGTTCATCGCATCGATGCTGTCGATGCCGTCGGGCGCCACCATGTGGCGGCCGGTGTAGAGTTGCTGGGGATCGAGCCCTTCCCAGAAGGTGCCCGCGCCATCGGCTTTGCTTAGGCGGTACGCATCATAGCGCTCGCCCTTGTGCGGCCCGACGGGGTCATAGCCATAGGCGGGCTGGAACCAGTGCCATGCATGCGAGATATGGTTCGAGACGCCGAAGCGCAGCCCGGAGGCACGCGCCGCGCGCTCCCATTCGCCAACAACGTCGCGCTTCGGCCCGATGCGGGTGGCGTTCCAGCCGTGATGAGCGCTTTCGAAACAGTCGAAATTGTCGTGGTGGCAGGCGAGCGAGACAAAGTACTTGGCGCCGGCCTTCACGAAGCGTCGCATCAGTGCTTCGGGCTCCCATGCATCGGCAGTCCAGCGCGGGAAAATATCCTTCATTCCCACTTCGGTCGGATGGCCATAGGTCTGCCGATGAAAGTCAGCCATCGGATGGCCCTGCATGTACAGGAACCGCCCGTACCAGTCGCCCTGCTCGGGCACCGATTGCGGCCCCCAATGCGACCAGATCCCGAACTTGGCGTCGCGAAACCAGTCGGGATAGCGGTAATTGTACACCAGCGACGGCCAGTTGGGCTGCACCGGACCACCCACGCCGCCTCCCCTGCCGCGCGCGGCGATCAGCGCAGGGGCGGCGGCGGCGGCGCCGAGTACCGCGCGGCGGGAAGGGGGCGGACCAGCCATCAGTGATTGTCGCGCGGCAGGCCCTTGGTCTGGGCGATGCGCTGATATTTCTCGGCACCTTCAAGGATCGCGCCGCTGTCCATCTGGCCGACCATCGAGCGCTGGATCTCCTGCCAGGGCGTTTGCGAGGCGGGATATTGATACCCGCCCGCGGCAAGCAGCGCCTCGCGGCGTTCGGCAAGCTCCGCTTCGGAAATCAGCACGTCGAGCTTACCCTTTTTCAGGTCCATGCGCACCCGATCGCCATCCTTGAGCAGCGCCAGGCCGCCATTGGCCGCCGCCTCGGGCGAGGCGTTGAGGATCGACGGGCTGCCGCTCGTCCCCGACTGCCGGCCATCGCCGATGCAGGGCAGGGCGCTGACCCCTTCGGTGATGAGGTAGGACGGCGGCCGCATGTTCACGACTTCGGCCGCGCCGGGATAGCCGATCGGCCCCGCACCGCGCATGAACAGCAGTGTATCGGGCGTGATGCCGACAGAGGGATCGTCGATGCGGTGATGGTAATCCTCCGGTCCGTCGAAAACGATCGCCTTGCCTTCGAATGCTTCGGGATCATCGGGGTTGGACAGATAGCGCTGCCGGAACTCATCGCTGATGACGCTGGTCTTCATGATCGCGGCGTCGAAGAGATTGCCCGACAGGACCAGGAATCCGGCTTCCTCGACCAGCGGCTGATCGAAACGGCGGATGACCTTCTCGTCCTCGATCTCGACGCCGCGGCAATTGTCGCCCATCGTCTTGCCGTTGACGGTCATCGCACCTTCGCGGATCAACCCCTGCTCGATCAGTTGCGATACGACGGCGGGAACGCCGCCGGCGCGATAATAGTCCTCGCCGAGATACTCGCCCGCAGGCTGGAGGTTGACCAGCAGCGGCACGTGATGCCCTTCGGTTTCCCAGTCCTTGAGCGGCAAGTCGACACCGACATGGCGAGCGATTGCGGCAAGGTGGATCGGCGCATTGGTCGATCCGCCAATCGCCGAATTGACCACGATCGCGTTGTGGAACGCATCGAGCGTCATGATGTCGGAGGGCTTCAGATCCTCATGCACCATGTCGACGATCCGCTTGCCGGTGCGCCACGCGACTTCCTGCCGGTCGCGATAGGGCGCCGGGATCGCAGCCGATCCGGGCAGCATCATGCCGAGCGCTTCGGCAAGGCTGTTCATCGTCGTCGCCGTGCCCATCGTGTTGCAGTAGCCGGTCGAGGGTGCCGAGCTGGCGACAAGCTTGATGAAGCCTTCGTCGTCGATCTTGCCCGCCGCCAGAAGCTGGCGCGCATGCCAGACGATTGTGCCGGAGCCTGTGCGCTCGCCCTTGAACCAGCCGTTGAGCATCGGGCCGACCGACAGCGCGATCGCGGGAATGTTCACCGTCGCGGCCGCCATCAGCAGCGCGGGGGTCGTCTTGTCGCAGCCGGTAGTCAGAACCACGCCGTCGAGCGGATAGCCGTAAATCGCCTCGACCAGCCCCAGATAGGCCAGGTTTCGATCAAGCGCGGCAGTCGGCCGCTTGCCGGTTTCCTGAATCGGATGGACGGGAAATTCGAGCGCGATGCCGCCCGCTTCGCGAATACCCTCGCGGATGCGCTCGGCAAGGACGAGGTGATGGCGATTGCACGGCGAAAGGTCGCTGCCGGTCTGGGCGATGCCGATGATCGGCTTGCCCGAACGCAGTTCCTCGAGGCTCAGCCCGAAGTTCAGATAGCGTTCGAGATAGAGCGCGGTCATGTCGACATTGGCGGGGTTGTCGAACCATGCGCGGCTGCGCAGCTTCTTGTCGGGGGTCGTCATTGGAATCTCCGATCAGCGTGCCACGGACACGCGGTAGATCATGCGGTGGTGATAAGTTTCGCCCGGATCGACACGCGCCGTGCCAAAGGAGGGCTGGTTGGGCGTGTCGGGGAAAAGCTGGGGTTCGAGCGCGATGCCGTCGCCCATGCGATAGAGGTGGCCGTTCTTCCCGATCAGCGTGCCGTCGAGGAAATTGCCCGAATAGAATTGCAGGCCCGGTTCGGTACTGAGCACTTCGAGCACGCGGCCGCTGGCCGGGTCTTCCAGCCGGGCGACCAGTTCGGGCGCGTCGGTCCGGCCCTTGTCGAGCACGAAATTATGATCATAGCCGCGGCCCAGAACGATCTGTTCGTCGCTGCCGTCGCGGATGCCATCGGCAAGGACGCGGCCTTCGCGGAAATCGAACACGCTGCCTTCAACCGGGCGTAATTCGCCGGTCGGAATCAGCGCTTCGTCGACGGGGGTATAGCGGCTCGCCGGAATGGTGAGGCGATGCTTCAGCGTTCCGATGTCCGAGCCTTCGCCGCCCAGATCGAACAGCGCGTGGTTCGTCATGTTGATGACGGTCGGCGCGTCGGTCGTCGCATCGAAATCGATGGTCAGTTCGCCCTGATCGTCAAGGGCATAAGTGACGCGCGCCTGGACCGTGCCGGGATAGCCCTGATCGCCGTCGGGGCTGGTGAGCGACAGGACGACACGGGCAACGGGCCCCTGTTCGACCTTCTCGATTTTCCACACCCGGATGTCCCAGCCTTCGGTGCCACCGTGCAGCGACGCGGTGCCGTTGTTGAGCGTCAGCTGAAAGACTGCATCGTCGAGCGTGAAACGTCCGCCGCCAATCCGATTGGCGTAGCGACCGATCGTCTGGCCCCAATAATTGGGGTGGGAGAGATAGGATTGCGGATCGTCATAGCCGAGCGTGATGTCGGCGATGTCGCCGTTGCGGTCCGGTGCCTCGAACGCCTGCAGCGTCGCACCGAGCGTGATGATTCGCACCGAAACGCCATTGTCGCCGCGCAGCGTGACCGACTCGATGGTAGTGCCGTTGTCGAGCGTGCCGAACGTGCCGCGCTCGGCGCTGGCGGCACTTGCGCCCGTCGCCCAGCCGGTAGCGCTCAGCATTGCCAGCGCCAGCATTCCTGAATTGCCTGCCTTCATCGCTCTCTCCTGCGCTTGTTCGCTTTTTTTGGTTGACCGTTGGTTTGATCTCTCTACCGCGTTGGACAGCGACCGCACAAGACGGTAGCGCTATCATAAATTTCACAGGAGAGATTCGATGGCAGGTGGGGCAACACCGGTTGGTAGCAAGACTGGCGGCGGAGGTGGCGCGTCCTACCTTCCTGCGCTCACGCTTCTCGCAAGCCTCTTCTTCATGTGGGGCTTCATCACCGTCATCAACAACACGCTGCTGCCGCATCTGCGCAGCGTATTCGATCTGAGCTATACCCAGACGACGCTGATCGAGAGCGTGTGGTTCATCGCCTATTTCTTCGCGTCGATTCCCTCGGCCAAGCTGATCGAGCGAGTCGGGTACAAGAGTTCGCTGGTCATCGGCCTGGGCATCATGGCCGCCGGTTCGCTCGGCATGACCCTGGCGGCGAGCATTCCCTCCTACGGCGTCACGCTGTTCATGCTGTTCGTCATCGCCAGCGGCATCACGCTGCTGCAGGTGGCGGCCAACCCCTATGTGGCAGTGATCGGAACGCCCGAAACCGCGTCGTCGCGGCTCAATCTGGTGCAGGCGATGAATTCGGCGGGCACGATGCTCGCGCCGCTGTTCGGCGCCTATCTTATCCTTGGCCAGTCGAAGGGCGGGACGTCCGCCGTCGGTACGGTGCTGACCGAGGCCGAACGGCTTGCCGATGCGCGGTCTGTTATCCTGCCGTACATCCTGGTCGCGGCGGTGCTGATCGTCCTTGCGATCATCATCGCGCGCTTTCCGCTTCCCGCAATGAATTCGACTGCCAACCGTGTCGCCAAGGAAGAGCGCAAGAAGCACTCGCTCTGGAAGCACCGCAATCTGGTGTTCGGCATCCCGGCGATCTTCATCTACCTGATCGCGGAAATCGGCGTCGCCAACCTGTTCGTCAATTTCGTCAGCCAGCCCGACATTGCCGATCTGACGCATGAGCAGGCGGGGCGCTATCTCACTTTCCTGTGGGGCGGAATGATGGTCGGCCGGTTCGCCGGCTCGGCGATCATGCAGAGGATTCCCGCCGAAACCGTTTTGGCCGCATTTTCGGTCGGCGCCTTTGTCGTGATGCTGGTAACCGTCTTCACCACCGGGCCGGTTGCCATGTGGTCGCTGATCCTGGTGGGGCTGTTCCATTCGATCATGTTCCCGACGATCTTCACGCTCGGCATTCGCGGTCTCGGTCCGCTTACCGAGGAAGGGTCGGGGCTGCTGATCATGGCGATCGCAGGCGGTGCGCTTGTGGTGGTGCAGGGCTGGATTGCCGATATGTACGGCCTTCAGCTGTCGTTCCTGCTGACGGCGGTCTGCGAGCTTTACATCCTGTTCTACGCGCTTTGGGGTGCGAAGGTGACGCAGCCGCTGCCCGATCCCGAGGCGGTTTCCGAACAGGCGTAACGGCGGTCGGCCATGCCGGAAAAAGGCGCCTATATCGCCATCGATTGGGGCACGACCAATCGCCGCGTCCATCTGGTCGCGGCGAGCGGGCGGGCACTGCGCAGCGAGCGCGATGATCGCGGGGTATTGGCGATGGAGCCGACGGACTACCCCGCTGCGATTGCCGATGTCCGGGAACGGTTCGGGACGTTGCCGATCCTCGCCGCGGGCATGATAGGTTCCAATCGCGGCTGGGTGGATGTGCCCTATGTCGACCTGCCCACTGGCTTTGCCGCACTGGCCGAAGCTGTGGTTTGCCCGGAGGAATCGGTCTTCCTGATCCCCGGCGTCGCGCGTCGCCAACGCGATCGGGCGGATGTGATGCGCGGCGAAGAGGTGCAGGTTCTCGGCGCGATCGCTGCGGATATGGCACCGGGAGACGGGCATTTCTGTCAGCCCGGCACCCACAATAAGTGGGTGGTCACCGATGCTGGCCGGATCGTCGACTTTGCCACGACCATGACCGGAGAGCTGTTTGCACTGCTCAAGGCCCAGGGCACTCTGGCCGGGATGCTCAATGCGCCCGTTTGCGACGGGCCGGCCTTTCGCGAGGGGCTGGCGCGCGGCACGACGTGCCGGGACCTTTCCGCGCAGCTTTTCGGCGTTCGCGCTGGCGTATTGCTGGAAACGATCGCACCCGAAGATGCCGCCAGCTATGCCAGCGGGGTGCTGATCGGTGCCGATGTTCGCGCGCAATCCGATTCTTCGGCCGGTAGGATTCACCTGATCGCGCAGGGAACCCTTGCGACGCTCTATGCGGCGGCGTTCGCCGCTGCCGGAATGCGCGTTGTCGCGATCGACAGCGACGCTGCCTTCCTCGCCGGAGTTCACGGGATATGGGAGAAGCTGCAATGAACGCCGAATTGTTCGAACGCGCATTTTCGCAATGCCCGCTCGTCGCGATTCTGCGCGGCCTGACGCCCGGTGAAGCGCCGGCGGTGGGCGATGCGCTGGTCGATGCCGGCATTACCATCATCGAAGTTCCGCTCAATTCGCCCCATCCGCTGGAAAGCATCGGCCTGCTGGCCAGGCGCCTGGCGGGCAGGGCAGTGGTCGGCGCCGGGACGGTGCTGACCATCGAGCAGGTGCGGCAAGTCGCATCTGCGGGGGGACAGCTGATCGTGTCGCCGAACAGCGATCCCGAGGTGATCCGGGCCGGCGTGGCTGCCGGGATGGCTTGTGCACCCGGCTATTACACGGCGACCGAGGCTTTTGCCGCGCTTGCCGCCGGTGCGCACGCGCTGAAACTGTTTCCCGCCGACAGTGCGGTACCCGCGATGTTGAAGGCGCAGCGGGCCGTGCTGCCGCGCGAGGTACCGGTGCTGGCAGTCGGCGGTATCACCCCCGACACGATGGCGGCATGGCGGACAGCGGGTGCCGATGGCTTCGGCCTTGGCTCCAACCTCTATCGTCCCGGAAAACCGGCCTCTGCGGTCGCCGCCGATGCGCGGCGTTTCCTCCAGTCCCTTTCGGAGCTTGCATGACTTTCCAACGTCTCGTCCAACATCGTGCCGACGACGGCACTCGCGGGGTCATCTGGGCGAACGGCGAGCAGGCCGTGTTTGTCGACCAGGTAGATACGACACGCGCACTGGCGCTCGCCGCGATTGGGGAAGGGCGCACACTTGCCGAAGAGGCGCAGAGGCGCGCCGGCAGCCGTGGTGTCGATCTGGCAGCCGAACTCGCGGCGGGGCGGCTGTTGCCCGCCATCGACCACGATGACCCGGCACGAATGATCCTTGCCGGCACCGGCCTGACGCACCTCGGTTCGGCCGAGGGGCGCGACAAGATGCACAAGGCGGCCGCGCAGGCCGAGCATCAGACCGATTCGATGCGCATGTTCCTTGAAGGTGTGGCGGGCGGGAAGCCTGCTCCCGGCGAGACGGGGCAGCAGCCGGAATGGTTCTACAAGGGCGACGGCAGCGGCCTGGTCGGCCCCGGCGCGCCGCTGCGCTCTCCCGCCTTCGCTCAGGACGGCAGCGAAGAGCCCGAGCTTGCCGGTATCTACGTGATCGGTGAGGACGGCACGCCCTGGCGGCTTGGCGTCGCGCTTGCCAACGAATTCAGCGATCATGTGACCGAGCGGCACAATTATCTGTGGCTCGCTCATTCCAAGCTTCGCCCGGCGGCGCTCGGCGCGGAACTGCTGCTTGGCACGCCGCCCGCCGATATTCGCGGCACCAGCCGCATTCTGCGCGACGGCGCCACGCTCTGGGAAAAGCCGTTCCTGACCGGCGAAGCCAATATGTCGCACCATATCGCCAATCTCGAGGCGCACCATTTCAAATATGCCGGTTTCCGGCGGCCCGGAGACATTCATGTCCATTTCTTCGGGACGGCTACCTTGTCATTTGCTGATGGCGTGACGACGCAGCCGGGTGATGAATTCGAGATTTCGGCCGAGCCCTTCGTCTTGCCGCTGCGCAATCGGCTCGAAGTCGGGCCTGCGGATAACGTGACGGTGCGCGCGCTGTGAGCGGCGCGATCCGGCTGGCGGTGATCGGGCTGGGCAAGATCGCGCGCGACCAGCATCTACCCGCCATTGCATCGAGCGACGCGTTCGAGCTGGTCGCGACGGTGAGCCGCGACGGAGCGCGCAGCGACGGCATTCCGCATTTCGAGGAAGTCGGCGATCTGGCGGAAAGCAATATCGGCGTCGACGCAGTTTCGGTCTGTACGCCGCCGCAGGTGCGCCGCGCAGTGGCGCAGGCCGCCCTTGCGCGCGGCTGGCACGTCCTCCTCGAAAAGCCGCCCGCCGCCACGCTGGGTGAGGCCGAGGCGCTGCGCGATCTCGCCTGCGCGCGGGAGACGACGCTGTTTGCGAGTTGGCATTCGCGGCATGCGGCGGGCGTCGCTCCCGCCCGGGCCTGGCTTGCCGATCGCGAGATACGCAGCGTTCGAATCGCCTGGCGCGAGGATGTTCGCGTCTGGCATCCCGGTCAGGCATGGATATGGCAGCCCGGGGGATTTGGTGTGTTCGATCCGGGGATCAACGCGCTGTCGATCATCACGCATATCCTGCCGCGGCCGCTATTCGTGACCGCAGCCGACCTGGAGGTGCCGGAAAATTGCGCCGCCCCGATCGCAGGCACGGTTTCAATGTGCGATTCGGCGGGCGTGAACGTCGCGATGGAGCTCGACTTCCTGCAGCAGGGCCCGCAGAGCTGGGATATCGCGATCGAGACGGACGCAGGCACGTTGCGCCTTGCCAAGGGAGGCGCGGAGGTCAGCTTTCCTGACGGCCGGCAACCGCCGGCGGAGAATGACGGGGAATATCCGGCTCTCTATGCGCATTATGCCGAACTGATCCGGGCGGGGGAATCGGATGTCGATCTGGCGCCGCTGCGTATCGTTGCCGATGCGTTTCTGAAAGGGCGGCATCGGCAGGTCGCGGCCTTTATCGAATAGCGCGGAACGGGCACCTGGCGGCGAACGGAAAAGCGCAAACGCTCGTTGGCCGCAGTCCGCTCGACCGGGCTGTTGTTCGATCCGGGCAGGCGAGGTGCCTCGCGAGCAGCCCCCCCGGCAGAGCGTTTTCGCGCCGCCCCGGCAACGTCGCCATTGTCTCCCCCATAATTTTTCCATCGAATCGGGAAATCGTCCGGGGCTGACCGGTTGAGATATGGATGAGCTGCGCATCTTCGCACCGATGGCAAGAACATGTGCCGCGGAAGCGCGCCTGCCTGCGCTTCAGGGTTTCGCGCGCTGCCCGTTCGACGCGAACGATATGGATCGCCCGGATGCTTGCTTCGCTCTTGCCGCTTTGGCTCGTGGCGGGCTGTGGCGTGCATGGCGACGGGATGCTGGCCGCAGCCGGCGAAGTTGCTGAAATCCAGCGCGATCAACTGATGCGGATCACACTGCTGGTGCTGGTGGTGATCGCGCCGGTATTCATCGGGCTACCGCTGATTTTGTGGCGCGATCGGCTGTCGCGCGGTGCAGACGCATATCGCCCCGACTGGCATTTCTCGGCGCGGCTTGAATATTTCATCTGGGGTGTTCCGATCGTTATCGTATCCCTGCTCGCAATCTCGCTGTGGACGACCTTGCACGAAATCGATCCCTATCAGCGGTTGCGCCCGGGCACCGATCCGGTGCGGGTTCAGGTGGTAGGCCTCGACTGGAAATTCCTGTTCATCTATCCCGACGAAGGCGTGGCGAGCGTGAACAGGCTCGTGCTGCCCGAGGGGCGCGAAGTCGCGTTCGACATTACCGCTGACGGGCCGATGATGGCGTTCATGATCCCCCGGCTGGGCGGACAGATCTATGCGATGGCCGGGATGCGGACCAAGCTGCACCTGATCGCCGACCGAACGGGCAGCTATCGCGGGCTCAACACGCAGTTCAACGGCAGCCATTTTCACGAACAGCATTTCGCGGTGCAGGTGCGCGACGCGGCGGGTTATCGCCGCTGGGTGGAAGGCGCGCGGGCCGCGCCGCCGCTCGATGGCGCGCGCTATGCCGCGCTCGCCAGACCCTCGACGGTGGCGCAGCCGATGACCTTCGGCCGAGCGCAGCCGGGACTGTTCGACCATATCGTCGCCAAATATCATCATGCCGGAAGCCCCGATGGCGCATTGCGCGGCGTTGCACCTACACCGCCCGATCACGGCAAAGCGGCGCAGCCCGTCCCGGCGGAGGCGATGCCTTGAACACGCATGACCTGACCTACTGGCTGTTCGGCAATCTGCGCTGGTCGGACTTTCCGCCCAAGAGCGACCTGATCGCCACCGGCGCAGCATCGCTGGTGATCCTCGGCGCGCTTGGCGTGGTGGTGCTGCTCACCGTCACGCGGCGCTGGCGCTGGCTGTGGTCGGAATGGCTGACCAGCCTCGATCACAAGAAGATCGGGATCATGTACATCGTCATCGCCTTCGTCATGCTGGCGCGCGCGGTGGTCGAGGCGGCGTTGATGCGCACCCAACAGGCCGTGGCGATCAATGCGCCCGGCGTGGTCAGCCCGGAGCATTTCGCGCAGCTTTTCACCACTCACGGCTCGGTGATGATCTTCTTTATGGCGATGCCGTTCCTTTCGGGCATCATCAATTACGTCATGCCGCTGCAGATCGGCGCGCGCGACCTGACCTTTCCCTTCATGAACGCGGTCGGGCTGTGGCTTACCGGGGCGGGGGCGGCGCTCGTGATGGTCAGCCTCGTCATCGGCAAATTTTCGATCGGCGGATGGAGCGGCTATCCGCCCTTTACCGAGCTGCCCTTCTCGCCCGGCGAAGGCGTAGATTACTGGATATGGGCCGTTACCCTGTCGTCGCTGGGAACGACGCTGACGGGAATCAATTTTGCCGTGACGCTCTACAAGGAGCGCGCGCCGGGGATGCGCCTGTTCCGCCTGCCGCTCTTCGCCTGGACGTCGCTCTGCACGGCGATCCTGATGATCTTCGCGATGCCGCCGCTCACCGTCGCGACCGCGCTGCTCGCGCTCGATCGCTATGCCGGCTTTCATTTCTTCACCAACGATCTCGGCGGCAACATGATGAACTATGCCAACCTCTTTTGGCTGTTCGGTCATCCCGAGGTCTATATTCTGATCCTGCCCGCCTTCGGCATCTGGTCCGAGGTCATCTCAACCTTTTCGGGCAAGCGGCTCTACGGGTACAAGTCGATGGTTTTCGCGGTGATGTGCATCGCGGTGCTGAGCTTCACCGTCTGGCTGCACCACTTCTTCACGATGGGGCAAAGCGCCAACGTCAACGCGGTGTTCGGCATCGCGACGATGCTGATCGGGATTCCCACCGGCGTGAAGGTCTATGACTGGCTGCTCACCATGTATGGCGGGCGCCTCCGGCTGACCGCGCCGATGCTGTTCGCCGTCACTTTCCTCTTCTGCTTCGTGCTCGGCGGGTTATCGGGGATTATCCTCGCCAATCCGCCGGTTGATTTCAGTGTGCATAATTCGCTGTTCCTGGTCGCGCATTTCCACAACATGCTGATCCCCGGAACGCTGTTCGGGATGATTGCGGGCTATATGTTCTGGTTTCCCAAGGCGTTCGGCTTTCGCCTGGAAGAGACTTGGGGCCGAATCGCCTGGGGCTGCTGGAGTGCGGGGTTCCTGTTGGCCTTCCTGCCGCTCTACATGCTCGGGCTGTTCGGCATGATGCGGCGCACGGCGGAGACGTTCCGCGCCGAATATGCGCCCTGGCTGTGGACGGCATGGGGTGGTGCGGGGCTGATCGTCTGCGGCCTCGGGGCGCTGATCGTGCAGCTGATCGTCAGCATCCGGCGCCGCGAGGCGCTTGCAGTGCCGGTCGGCGATCCGTGGGACGGGCACAGCCTCGAATGGTGGACCAGTTCGCCGCCCCCCGAATATAACTTCGCCGTGCTGCCCAAGATCGAGGAGACCGAGGCGTTCACTGCGATGAAGCGCAGGGGCCGCGCCTATGAATCGCCCGAAGATTATGCGGACATCACCATGCCCAAACACACCGGGTTGCCGGTGATGATCGGCGCGGCGGGGTTCGTCTGCGCCTTCGCGCTGACCTGGCATATCTGGTGGGCCGCCGCGCTGGGGCTGCTGGCGATGTGGGGCGGGGTGGTCGCGCGCAGTTTCCGCAGCGATTTCGAGCATGTCATTCCCGCCGCGCAGATCGAACGCGAAAACGAGGCCTGGCTGGCGCGCGCTCGCGCGACGACGCCGGTCGATCGTTTCGCCGAACTCGACCCCGCCAATCGTGGAAAGGCGGTGGAGCGGCAATGAGCGATCAGCAGAGCCTCCACGCGGGCGTCAATATCGGCCGCACCGATCCCGAGGCGCACGAGGAAGCCGGGCCGGTGATGTTCGGCTTCTGGGTGTTCCTGATGAGCGATCTGGTGCTGTTCGCGCTGTTGCTCGCTACCTATTCGGCGATGAGCCTGCACGGAATCGCCGGCGGGCCGACGCCGAAGGACGTCACCGACCTCAAGAGCGCGGGGATCGAGACCGCGCTGCTGCTGGCATCGAGCTTCACCTTCGGGATGGCGTCGCTCGCGCAGAAATATCGCGACGATCGCGCGCCGATGGTCGCCTGGATGGTGGCGACGGCATTGCTCGGCATCGCCTTTCTGGGGTTCGAGGCGCGCGATTTCGTCAAGCTCGCGGAGGAGGGGCATATGCCGCAGCGCAGCGGCTTCCTCTCGGCGCATTTCACGCTGCTCGGCTGCCATGGGCTGCATGTGAGCGCGGGGCTGGTGTGGATGGCGGTGCTGTTCGTGCAGATGCGCGTGCCGGGGCTGGAGAGGCTGGTGCGGCTGCGGATCATGCGGCTGGCGCTGTTCTGGCACATGCTCGACGTCGTCTGGATCGCGATTTTGACCTTCGTCTTTCTTTATGGAGCCGCATGATGGCGCAGGAACAAGCAGGGGAACGCCGCCGCGAATATCGTGACAAGCTGATCGGGCTCGCCGGCGCGGCGGTGCTGACGGCGGCGAGCTTCCTGCTGGTAGTACTCAAGCCGGTTTCGCGCGACTTGATCCTCGCCGGGCTGGGGGCGCTGGCACTCGCGCAGATCGGCTGGCAGTTCCGCTTCTTTCTCGACATCGACTTGAGGAAATCGCATCGCGACGATTTGCAGCTGGTGCTGTTCACCGGGCTGATTGTCGCGCTGATGATCGGCGGGTCGCTGTGGATATTGTTCAACCAGCATGCGCGAATGGGCTGACGCTCAGCCGTTTTCCTCCGCCTCGCCGCCGCGTTCGTGCGCGGGTCCGCCGCCGCCGAGATTCATTGCCGTCGCGACCAGCGAGAGATGCGATAGCGCCTGCGGGAAGTTGCCGAGCATGCCCTCGGCGCCGACTTCCTCCGACAGCAGCCCGACATCGTTGGCGACGCCGCACAGCCGCTCGAACAGGTCGCGTGCATCGTCCATCCGGCCCTGCAGCGCATAGACGTCGGCGAGCCAGAAGCCCGCCGCGAGGAACGCGCCTTCGCCACCGCCGACGCCGTCATCATTGTCTTCGGTCTTGTAGCGCAAGACATAGCCGTCGCGGATAAGCTCGTTCTCGATCGCCTCGATCGTGCCGGTGATGCGCGGGTCGTCGATCGGTAGGAATCCGACCAAGGGCAGCCGCAGCAGCGCGGCGTCCAGCGCTTCCTCGCCGAACGCGGCCACGAAACTGTTGCGCTTCCTGTGAAAGCCCTTTTCGAGGACGAGCCCCTTCACCTTGTCGGCCAGCTCACGATAGCGCGCGCTGGCATCGTCATCCTCGCCGTCGAACCATTTGGCGGCACGATCGAAGGCGGCCCAGCACATTACCTTGGAATAGACATGCTGGCGCTGCGGGCCGCGGCTTTCCCATATCCCGGCATCGGGATGCTCCCATTGGTCCTCGAGTTTGTCGGCGAGCAGGCGGACGAGTGCGGTGCTGTCGCCATTGTCCTCGAGCCCGTGGCGCCGCGCGGCGGTGATCGTGTCGAGCACTTCACCATAGACGTCGAGCTGGCACTGCCCGGCCGCGGCGTTTCCGAAGCGGACCGGCGTCGCGCCGTTGAACCCGGCGAGCCAGGGCGCTTCCCATTCGAGGATGCGGCGATCGCCGCCGACTGTGTAGAAGGGCTGGATGTCGATCGGCTCGCCCGCCACTGCGCGGCGCAGCCAGCCGACCCAGGCACCGGCTTCCTCGCGCAGCCCGGACTGCAGCATCGCGAGCAGCGAAAAGGTCGCGTCGCGCAGCCAGCAATAGCGATAGTCCCAGTTACGCTTGCCGCCGGTCCGCTCGGGCAGCGACGCGGTCGGCGCGGCGATGATGCCGCCGGTTGGGCGATGGGTCAGTGCCTTCAGCGTTATCAGCGATCGGATCACCTGATGGCGATAGGCGCCGTGATATCCTGCACCACTCGTCCAGTCTGTCCAATAGTCCTTCGTCTCGTCTAACGCCTCGCGCGGGTCGATCGGTTCGGGCACGTCGCCGTGGCCGGGAAACCAGGTGAGAACGAAGCTCCTGCAATCGCCTTCGGCCATTTCGAAGCAGCTGCCGAACCAGCGATCCTCGAAGGTCACGGGGACGTCGAAGTCGAGCCGAACCGCATCGGGGCCGGCGATGGCGAGCACCTGCCGGTCCGAACATTCGCGCACCAGCGGGTGGAGCTGGCCATAGTCGAAGCGGATAGCGAGTTCGGAACGCATCGTCACGCTGCCGCTACGGCATTCGACGATGCGGACCACGTCGGGCGCCTCGCCGCGGATCGGCATGAAATCGGTGACCGCGACGGTACCCGTCTCGGTCTCGAACAGCGTTTCGAGGATCAGCGTATCGGGCAGATAGCGACGCGAGACGCTGCGAAAGCCGCCCTCGGGCGCCATTTCCCAGCAGCCGTTCTCGCGGTCGCCCAGGATCGCGGCGAGACAGGCCTCGGAATCGAAGCGCGGCATGCACAACCACTCGATCGCCCCGCCGCGATGCACCAGCGCGGCGGTCTCGCCGTCGCCGATCAGGGCATAATCCTCGATCCGCTTGTGCGGGTGGGTGGTCATGCCGCCTTTCGCCGTGCGAAGAGCGCGCCGGCCACGCCCAGCCCCGCCAGCGCGGCCGCGCCGACACCGAGCAATGTGCGATGCGTGGTGATCCAGAGCTGCGAACTATGCGTGCGTGCCTCGTCGTCGAACCGGCCATGCGCGCCGTGGTCGCCTGGAACCGGCTCGTAGAGATTGTCCTTGCGATCCGCCGAGACCGGTTCCGCACCCTGCTGGCCGTCGAACGCGGTTTGGGCGAGATAATGGTCGAGCAGGCCCGAGGCCATGCGATCGCCCCAGATCGCTTTCCAGGTCGGCCAGCCTAGCTTGATGCTCTTGCGCTTGTGATGCGCGGCGAAGACGATCGCCTTTGCCGGGATTTCGGGCTGATAGGGTGGGCTCGCCGGGCGCGGCTTGTTGGGCAGGTTGGTACGGATCCAGTCGAATTGCGGTGTGTTGACGCCGGGGAGCTGAACCATCGAGACATGCACGTCGCGCTTCGCGTGGAACAGTTCGGCGCGGATCGAATCGTGAAAGCCCTGGATCGCGTGCTTGGCGCCGCAATAGGCGGATTGCAGCGGAATGCCGCGATAGGCGAGCGCGGACCCAACCAGCACGATGCTGCCCCGGTTGCGCGGCAGCATGCGCTTCAACGCCGCATGGGTGCCGTGCACCTGTCCGTGATAGGTGACGTCGGTGACGCGGTGATAATCGGCGAGTGACATGTCGATGAAGCGCGAGAAGACGCCCGCGAACGCCGCATTGACCCAGATGTCGATCGGGCCGAATACCGTTTCGAGCTTTTCGGCGGCGGCGTCGACCGCGTCGGCATCGGCGACGTCGCACGGTAACATCAGCGCCTCGCCGCCGGCTTGCCATACTTCGTTAGCCGCGCCTTCGAGACCATCCCTGCCGCGCGCGATCAGGCCGATCCGCGCGCCCTGTTTCGCGAATTCGCGCACCACCGCGCGACCCACGCCAGCCGACGCGCCCGTGATCATGACGACCGGGCGGCCGTCACCTCCGTCAAGCTTGCTTCCCATCGGTTCAGAGGACGCCGATCACCGTGGCGATCGCCGCGAGCAATACCATCGCTGCCAATCCCGAGACGAAGAGCAATCGCTCGTCGCGGTGCTTGAGAATGATCGTGCCGCCACGCGCATCGCGTGAAGAGATGTGCGTCGCTTCGTCCTTTGTGCGTTTCTGTTCCATACCGATTGCAACGTGACGCGTGCGCGCGGGTTCCGAACTTTCCCGGCGCCGGGAAACCTTCGCGCTGCGCCCGCGCTTGGTAGGGCATGACGCCGATGACATCCCCCGAAAGCGCCGCGCGTTTCCGCCATTCGCCGCGCCGGCAATATTATCGCGGCGGCAACCTCGATCGAGTGCGGGCAGTCGAGGATTTGCGCGCGCGGGCGCACAAGCTGATGCCGCGCCTCGTCCTCGAATATCTCGAGGCCGGGGCAGGCAGTGAAGCGACGCTCGACCGCGAGCGCGAAGCGTTCGCCGAATGGCGCTTCCTGCCGCATACGCTAGTCGATGAATCGCATCGTTCGACCGAGCGCGAACTGCTCGGCAGGACGGCGGCGATGCCGCTCGCGATCGCGCCGACCGGCCTCAACGGCCTGTTTCGCTATCATGCCGATACGATGCTGGCGAAGGGGGCGGCGCGGTTCGGGGTGCCGTTCATCCAGAGCACCATGTCCAACGACCCGATGGAGGAGGTCGGCAAGGTGCCGGGACTGCGCCACTGGTGGCAGCTCTATGTCTTCGGCGGCGAGGAAATCTGGCAGGAATTGCTGCGCCGCGCCGATGCGGCGGGGTGCGAGGCGCTGGTGCTCACCACCAATTCTCAGATTTTCGGCGACCGCGAATGGAGCGATCGCACACGCACCGCCACGGGCGGGCCGACGCTGGCGAGCATATTCGATGCGGCACGTCACCCGCGCTGGATGGTCGCAGCGCTGCGCCACGGGCTGCCGAGATTCGCCAATGTCCTGGACTTCATTCCCAAGGATCAGCGCGGCTTTTTCGAAAGCGCGCACTGGATTCGATCGCAAATGCCGCGTGACCTCAGCTGGAACGATGTCGCGCGCATCCGCTCGCGCTGGAAGAAGCCGATGTTCCTGAAAGGACTGCTCAATCTCGAGGATGTGCGTCGCGCGCGCGACAGCGGCGTCGACGGTATTATGCTCGGCAGTCATGGCGGTCGGCAGATGGACTGGGCGGCCTCCGCGCTCGATATCCTGGCGCCTGCGCGCGAAATCGTCGGGGAGAGCGTGGCGCTCTACATGTCGGGCGGTATTCGCCACGGCACCGACATATTGAAGGCGCTCTTGCTCGGCGCCGACGCAGTGCTCTCCGGTCGCGCGACGCTCTACGGCCTATGCGCGGCGGGCGCCGACGGCGTGACCTGCGCGCTCGAAACGCTCCGGCGCCAGATGCTGAACGAGATGGGACAGCTCGGCGTATCGTCGCTCGACGCTCTCTCGGCCGAGGTGATGGTCCGGCGCGAGAAGCTGCCGGTGGCGCTCGCAAGTTAGTTTCGAAACGATCGGAACAGCCGGGCGTGCCAGCCCGTTACCGAAGCAACGGGAGAAAATTTCGGAGCTATCTCAAGGAGGCGCATCATGGCGCAGACAGTCGGTGATTTCGTATGGCAACGCCTGCATCAATGGGGCGTGCGACGGATATTCGGCTATCCTGGAGACGGCATCAACGGATTGCTCGGCGCGCTCGACCGCACCGGGGACGAGTTCGAATTCATTCAGGCGCGGCATGAAGAAATGGCCGCCTTCATGGCATCTGCGCATGCCAAGTTCACCGGTGAGCTTGGCGTATGCCTCGCCACCTCAGGCCCGGGCGCGTCGCATGTGCTGACCGGACTTTACGACGCGCGGATGGACCATATGCCCGTGCTCGCGATCGTCGGGCAGCAGGCACGGACCGCGGTCGGCGCGCACTATCAGCAGGAGCTCGATCTCGGCGCGATGTTCAAGGACGTGGCGGGCGCCTTTACCGGCTATGCGATGGCGCCCGCGCAAGTGCGCCATCTGGTCGATCGCGCGGTGCGGATCGCCCTGGGGCAGCGGCGCGTCACCGCGCTGATCTTCCCCAACGACCTGCAGGAAATGGAAATGGAGCAGCCGCCGCGCAGCCACGGCGCGGTCTTTTCGGGCGTCGGCTACAGCGAGCCCAGGGTGGTGCCGCATGACGAGGATCTGCGCCGCGCCGCCGAACTGCTCAATTCGGGCGAGAAGGTCGGCATGCTGGTCGGGGCGGGCTGCAAGGGGGCGACTGACGAGGTGATCGCGCTTGCCGATCGGTTGGGCGCGGGCAGCGCCAAGGCGCTGCTCGGCAAGGACGTGCTCCCCGACGACCTGCCCTGGGTAACGGGTTCGATCGGGCTGCTCGGAACCAAGCCGAGCTGGGATCTGATGCAGCAATGCGACACCTTCCTGATGCTCGGATCGGGCTTCCCCTATTCGGAATTCCTTCCCGAGGAGGGTCAGGCAAAGGGCGTGCAGGTCGATATCGATCCGGGCATGCTCTCGCTGCGCTATCCGATGGACGTCAATCTGACCGGCGACATCAAGGCGACGCTCGACGCGCTGCTGCCGATGCTCGATCAGAAGGATGGCGCGTGGCGCGACGAGATCGCGGGGTGGAAGCGCGACTGGGACGAAACACTCAAGGACCGCGCGATGGTCTCGGCCGATCCGGTCAATCCGCAGCGCATTTTCACCGAGCTTTCGCCGCGCCTGCCCGACGGCGCGATCGTGACCAGCGACAGCGGCAGCTGCGCCAACTGGTATGCGCGCGACCTGCAGTTCCGCCGCGGGATGATGGGCTCTCTTTCGGGTGGTCTCGCCTCGATGGGGGCGGGCGTACCCTATGCGATCGCTGCGAAGTTCGCGCATCCCGACCGGCCGGTAATCGCCAGCGTCGGCGACGGCGCGATGCAGATGAACAACATGGCCGAGCTGATCACCATCGCCAAATATCACGATCGCTGGCCCAACCAGACCTTCGTTGTCTGTGTGCTCAACAACGAGGATCTCAATCAGGTCACCTGGGAACAGCGGGTGATGGAAGGCAATCCCAAGTTCGAGGCGACGCAGAAAATCCCGAGCGTTCCCTATCACCGCTTCGCGCAGATGATCGGGCTCGAAGGCATTTATGTCGATGATCCCGAGGATCTTGGCAGCGCCTGGGATCGCGCGCTTTCGGCGGGCAAGCCGGTGCTGCTCGAGGTCAAGACCGATCCCGAAGTGCCGCCGCTGCCGCCACACATCACGCTCGATCAGGCCAAGGCCTTCAGTGCGACGCTGTTCAAGGGCGATCCCGACCAGTCGGGGCTGATCAAGGGAAGTGCCAAGCAACTGCTTGCCAACGTCTTCGGCGACTGATGCGACCCGCAACAGGCGCCGATCTCACCGATGCGCGTCACGCCGTCCGGCTGATCGCAGGCGGCGCGACGATGCTTGCCGGGTCCGTGCTCGCCGACAGCGGGATGGAGCATTATCGCGGGTCGTTTTCGAACCCCGCGATGGCGCTGCCGCTCGCATCGTCGGGGATATCGCTGCTGTTCAACGGCGAGCGCGTGCGCGAGCCGAACAGTAGCGAGACGGTATATCCGCGGCTCAGCCACGGCATCTCGCTCGCGATCGGCGCGGTGGGGTTCGGCTTTCATGTCTATAACATCCTCAAGCGGGAAGGCGGGCCGAGTTTCACCAACCTGTTCTACGCGGCGCCGGCCGGTGCACCTGCCGCGCTGGTGCTGGCGGGAATGCTGGGCGGCGCGGCGGACCGGCTGGGGCATGACGATATGCGGATCGGTCCGGTCGGTCTCGAATCGGGGAGGGTGATCGGCGGGCTGGTGTCGGCCGGTATCGTCGGCACCGTCGCCGAGGCCGGGCTGCTCCACTTCCGCGGCGCCTATCACAATCCGGCGATGTGGATTCCGGTCGCGCTGCCGCCGGTCGCGGCGGTTTCGCTGGCGCGGGACGCCATCGAGGACAAGCCGCGCGGGGTGACGACGGCGCTGCTCGGCGCGACCGTGGCGATGGGGATCGCGGGAGTCGGCTTCCATGCCTTTGGTGTGGCGCGCAACATGGGCGGCTGGCGCAACTGGCGGCAGAATCTGCTCGCCGGGCCGCCGATCCCGGCGCCGCCCGCCTTTACCGGGCTCGCCGTGGCGGGGCTGGGCGCCTTGCTGCTGATGAAAAGGAGGAAGCGCAGTGGCTGATCGCTTTCCCGACTATCATGTCCTCGCCAAGCGCGACACGGCCAGCTGGAACGCGCAGACGGGCGCAGTGGTCGACGCGCGGCTGGCGAAGGATCCGCCCGAAGGCGTATTGTCCGATCGCCAGCGCCAGACGCTGGCTCGGGTCATCGACCGCATCGTGCCGCAGCCCGAGCACCGCCCGCCGGTTAACACGCTCGCGCTGGTGATGGGCAAGATCGCCGCCAACGGCAGCGACGGGTTTCGCCATCATCAACTCCCCGAGACGCGGCGGGCGTGGGAGCGCGGGCTCGACGCCGTCGATGCCGAGGCGTGCGTGCGGCACGGCAGCGGCTTTGCGTTTCTGAGCGACGATCAGGCCGATGCAGTGCTCTGCGCGGTCGAGAAGGGCGAAGTGGAAGCGCCCGAATGGCAGGATCTGCCCGCCGGCCTCTTCTGGTCGTGGCGGCTGATTCCCGACATCGTCTCGGCCTATTACGCCCATCCCAGCGCCTGGAGCGCGATGGGCTTCGGCGGCCCCGCGAGCCCGCGCGGCTATGTGCGGCTGCAGGCCAATCGTCGCGATCCCTGGGAAGCTGCAGAGCGCGACGATCAGGCGCCATCCCCGGCGGAAGCACGCAACCATCATGCCGAGTGAACCCGAACAGCAGTTACGCGCCGGCGGCGGACGCGCGCCCGATGTCTTCACGCCCGGCGGCTGGGTGCCGATGCGCGAATATGGCGAGGCGGAGGAAGTCGATTTCGCGATCGTCGGCACCGGCGCGGGCGGGGGGACGCTTGCCTGCAGGCTCGCCGAGGCAGGCTTTTCGGTGGTCGCGTTTGATGCCGGAGCCTATTGGCGCCCGCTCGAGGATTTCGCTTCGGACGAGACCGAGCAGCAGAAACTCTATTGGACCGATCGCCGCATCGTCGACGGCAGCCATCCGCTCAAGATGGGGTCGAATAATTCGGGCAAGTCGGTCGGCGGATCGACGGTACATTTCGCGATGGTTTCGCTGCGCTTCCGACCCGAACATTTCAAGGCGCGCTCGAAACTCGGCTATGGCGTCGACTGGCCGGTCGATTGGCGTGAGATGTGGCGCTATTACGACGAAGTCGAGGACGCGCTGAAGATCGCTGGTCCGGTCAGCTATCCCTGGGGCCCGAAACGCGGCCGCTATCCCTATCGCGCGCATCCGATGAACGCGGCCGCAAATTATCTGGCGAAGGGCGCCGACGCGCTTGGCATTGACTGGACCGAAACGCCGTTGGCGACGCTGTCGGCGCCGCGCGGCAAGGCGCATCCGTGCGTCTATCGCGGCTTCTGTGTCACCGGCTGTTCGACCAACGCCAAGCAATCGGTGCTCGTCACCTGGCTGCCCCGCGCGCTCAAGGCAGGCGCGGAAATACGCGATCTTGCGATGGTCGGGCGGATCGAGACGAAGAACGGCCGAGCGACCGGCGTTCACTATCTCCGTGCGGGCGCATGGCGCTTCCAGAAGGCGAAGAATGTGATCGTCGCCGGATATGCCATCGAAACGCCGCGGCTGCTGCTGATGTCGGCCAACAGTGAATTTCCCGACGGGCTCGCCAACAGCTCGGGGCTGCTCGGCAGGAATCTGATGGTTCAGCTCAACCAGGCCGCTTGGGGGCAGGTCGCGGATGAAGTACGCAGCTACAAGGGGCCGCCCAGCCTCGCGATCAGCGAGCACTGGAACTACGAGGATCGCGGCAAGGATTATTTCGGCGGCTGGTCCTATATGAGCCAGGGGCCGCTGCCGATTACCTGGGCCAAGAGCCTTGCGGGCGGGCGCGGGCTATGGGGGCAGGCGCTGATCGACGAAATGGCGCGCAACAATCATTCGGTGGGCCTGAAGATGGTCGGCGAAGTGCTGCCCTATGAACATAACCGCGTGACGCTCTCCGACGAGACCGATCAATATGGCCTGCCCGTCCCGCGCATCACCTTTTCGCTCGGCGAGAACGAGCAGGCGATGATCGCTCATGCGACCGATTTCATGGACCGCAGCCTCGAAGCAGCTGGCGCCGCCGAACGCTGGAAGGAAATGGACGATACCTGTCATCTGGGCGGCACCGCGCGGATGGGCGATGATCCCGCGACGAGCGTGGTCGACCCCGATTGCCGCAGCTGGGACATCCCGAACCTGTGGGTGTGCGACGGATCGGTCTTTCCGACGGTCGGCGGAGTTAATCCGTCGCTTACTATCCAGGCGCTCGCCTGTCGTCTCGCGGACAGGGTCAAGGCTTTGTGCTAGAGGCCGGCTCTGCTCGATCGGAGCGAGCCGGGAATCCGTGCCGGCAGGTCAGACGTTGGATTCCGCGCTGCATTGAACCGCCGGCACCGGCGCGGGGTCAGTGTCTTCGGCGATCAGGTGCAGCATCGACCGGCTGACATCGATAACCGCTCGGTGCTCGGTCAGGACGTCCTGACCGATGATGCCGGCGACATCGCTATTGGTTGCCTGCCCCAGCGCCGAGAGCATCTGACCCAGGTCGGCGCTGACGATGGTCTCCTGCCGGATCGTGACGGGACCGATGACGAACGTGTCGATCGACGCCTGTTGTGCCTTGCCTGCTCCGGCGATCGATCGCGCTCCGAGCCTGGAAAGAACATCCGCGGACGGCTCAAGCCCGAACCGCTCCGCATACGCATTGTCGATCACGCTTACGTTCGCGCCGGTATCAATCACGAAACTTGCGGTTTGCCCGTTGATCGTCGCCTCTGCCAGATGGTGTCCGGTCGAGACCTCGCGCATCGGAACCGCAGTGAAACCGAGCAGGCAGAGCGCGTGATCGACGGTGCCCGATTCGGTCGGTCGATATTCGACCGTCCGGTTGGCACCGCCCGGCAATTGTTCGCATCCGGTTGAGGTGACCAATGCGGACAGGATGACGATCGCGCGCTTCATCGTTGCTCAATCGCCGGGCGACTGCATTGGTTCCTGTCCGCAATCGGCTTTACGTGATCTCGACCCCGACAAGCCCGAACCCCACCCCCAGCGCCGCCATTGCGAGAACACCGGCGACCGCCATCAGCAGTCCGTCGCGGACGAGCAACGCGAGTCCGAACGCGGCGATCGCAGCCATTGGAGCGGTGCTGGCAAAGGGCAGCAGTTCGAGCGGCGGCACAGTGCAGGCAAGCAGGATGACGATCGCCGCGGCGATCCGCGGGATCGGCGCTCGGGTCAGGGTCGGCAGGCCGCCATGAACCCAGCGATCGAGGAACCGGGCAGTTCCCCGCAGCTTCGCCGTTGCATCGCAAAGCTTGCCGGAGGAAATGCGCCGCCGCTCGATGAATCCGGGCAGCCAGAGATGGGTGTGCCCGATCAGTATCTGCACCGCGAAGGTGATGATGATCGCCGCCAGGAAGGTCGGCACACCCGGTATGCCGCCTACAGGCGTTATTTCGAGAAGCGCGGGAACGAGCAGGATCGGACCGTAGCCGCGCTGACCGAGCCCGGCGAGGAAATCACCGATCGACACCGTATCCGCGCTTTCCGCGAGTCGCTCCAGCGCGTCCAGAACATCACCGACAGCGACGCGTCAGCCGGTATCGCGTTTATGCGCGAGTCTTGTTTCGATCCACGCCCCCGTGTGGGGGCGACCCCATCAGCTTCACGCGCGACATGACGAAGGTGATGTTTCGATCCACGCCCCCGTGTGGGGGCGACATGCGAGCATTGCCGTTTTTGCGCACATAGTCCTGTTTCGATCCACGCCCCCGTGTGGGGGCGACAACGCTCACGGTCGTCTTCACCGGCGTCTCGTCGTTTCGATCCACGCCCCCGTGTGGGGGCGACGACATCGCCGCCGCCGGACACAGGCGTCTGAATGTTTCGATCCACGCCCCCGTGTGGGGGCGACAATACGAACGGCGTTTTCACCACCACGGCCAGCGGGTTTCGATCCACGCCCCCGTGTGGGGGCGACCGCACGCTTGTGCATTCGTCTGTGATGACGAGCGCGTTTCGATCCACGCCCCCGTGTGGGGGCGACTCGATCATCGACAGTCACGTCGCCGCCAAATACCGTTTCGATCCACGCCCCCGTGTGGGGGCGACACCGCCGCGCCTATCGTCGCCACATGGCGGCTCTGGTTTCGATCCACGCCCCCGTGTGGGGGCGACCCTGCTTTATCAGTGCCTGCCCTGTCGTGCCTCCGGTTTCGATCCACGCCCCCGTGTGGGGGCGACCGCCTCGCCCATCTCGCCGAAGCGCGAGCCCTTGGCGTTTCGATCCACGCCCCCGTGTGGGGGCGACGTGTTCAATACCGGCTATGGCCGTTCGTGGCGCGTTTCGATCCACGCCCCCGTGTGGGGGCGACGGCAGCGGTCGCGAGCGCCGGCCTGCTTACCGGAGTTTCGATCCACGCCCCCGTGTGGGGGCGACCAGTCGCCGACAAGATCATCACCCCCGCCACGATGTTTCGATCCACGCCCCCGTGTGGGGGCGACCCACGCGGATGGATGAGCGATTGCAGCTTACCGGCGTTTCGATCCACGCCCCCGTGTGGGGGCGACCATGGCGACAACCGGGAGCGCAAGAAGGTTCGGGTGGTTTCGATCCACGCCCCCGTGTGGGGGCGACCGTTCGCCGACGAGGCCTTCTACGCGGGCGACAAGTTTCGATCCACGCCCCCGTGTGGGGGCGACCCGGTCAGGTCCTTGGTGGTGCTAATCAGCGCGGGTTTCGATCCACGCCCCCGTGTGGGGGCGACCCCGCCAGAGCTTCGACGACTTCCGCAACCGCTTCATGTTTCGATCCACGCCCCCGTGTGGGGGCGACCGAGCGGCCTACATGATCAAGAGCCCGCCCGGCATGTTTCGATCCACGCCCCCGTGTGGGGGGCGACCGATCGGCTCTTGAACTATACGCAGCCGTAAAAAGCGGTTTCGATCCACGCCCCCGTGTGGGGGCGACCGTCTTCAGCGGCACCTGCGGACGGCCACAGTGTCCGTTTCGATCCACGCCCCCGTGTGGGGGCGACCGAGGCGCCGCTGATCGTGCCGGGCAGGGTGCGGTTGTTTCGATCCACGCCCCCGTGTGGGGGCGACCACTTCAAGAGCTTTCTGACGCGCGGCGATCACGAGTTTCGATCCACGCCCCCGTGTGGGGGCGACCGGCGGCGGCGGAGGCCGCGCTGCGTAAATTCGAGGTTTCGATCCACGCCCCCGTGTGGGGGCGACCGCGCGGCTGCGACGCGCGCCAATCCTTCGATCCTGTTTCGATCCACGCCCCCGTGTGGGGGCGACCGATTGGCCGCGGCACCGATCGCCGGGCCGGGGTGTTTCGATCCACGCCCCCGTGTGGGGGCGACCCAGCTGGTGCCAGGGCGACCGCTATATCAGCATGTTTCGATCCACGCCCCCGTGTGGGGGCGACCCACGCCCACGCAGATAGGCCGCGTTCTTCACGGTGTTTCGATCCACGCCCCCGTGTGGGGGCGACCTAGGTCGCGCTCAAAGGCCGCGCCGCTTCGCGCGTTTCGATCCACGCCCCCGTGTGGGGGCGACCGGCAGCACGCGGCGCTATCGGCAGGCAGGGGGCAAGTTTCGATCCACGCCCCCGTGTGGGGGCGACCGCCCGGCTGTATCGCGATACGCCGCCGACCGACGTTTCGATCCACGCCCCCGTGTGGGGGCGACCCGCGCGAGTTACGCGCGCGCGGCAATGGAACGCTGGTTTCGATCCACGCCCCCGTGTGGGGGCGACCTTTCCTCGACCGCTTGAATTTCGCGGAAGATGATGTTTCGATCCACGCCCCCGTGTGGGGGCGACCATAGGAGGCCGACCAAATGAGCGCATTTATACTTGTTTCGATCCACGCCCCCGTGTGGGGGCGACCATGCTGTCGCCAAGTTCTATTGGGGGCTCCGGGAAGTTTCGATCCACGCCCCCGTGTGGGGGCGACCACGAGACTTTTTCGGGGTGGACCGAAGGGGTGTTCGTTTCGATCCACGCCCCCGTGTGGGGGCGACCGCCTGTAATCCCGGACCCGTTCTTCTCAATCAGAGTTTCGATCCACGCCCCCGTGTGGGGGCGACCGCGCGCAGGGCGTCGAGGACATCGGGCGAGAGGCGGTTTCGATCCACGCCCCCGTGTGGGGGCGACCCGGCGGGCAGGCGCTGGCGAGCGTCATCAAGGCATGGTTTCGATCCACGCCCCCGTGTGGGGGCGACCGCGGTATCGCTGGATACTGTAGTCTGACTGCACTCGTTTCGATCCACGCCCCCGTGTGGGGGCGACCCACGCCTCTCCGCTTCCTGCACGAGACGATCGAGTTTCGATCCACGCCCCCGTGTGGGGGCGACCCGCCTGCCGCACCGCCGCCTCGCTGCCGTCCGTGATGTTTCGATCCACGCCCCCGTGTGGGGGCGACCAGGGCATCTTCAACTTCGAGGCGCTCGATCTGCCGGTTTCGATCCACGCCCCCGTGTGGGGGCGACCATCATCGTCCACCGGCGGCGTGACGCCAGCGAGGTTTCGATCCACGCCCCCGTGTGGGGGCGACCTCGCTGACCGCGTGAGCCGAAACGAACGGATCGAGTTTCGATCCACGCCCCCGTGTGGGGGCGACCGCGCCATTACCGGCGCGAAGGCGCCATTCGGCATCGTTTCGATCCACGCCCCCGTGTGGGGGCGACCCGAGCGTCTGCTTTGAGCCCCAGGCGAACTGCCAGTTTCGATCCACGCCCCCGTGTGGGGGCGACCACGGCAAACCCAGCTGGAGGACAGCCTGATAGAGTTTCGATCCACGCCCCCGTGTGGGGGCGACCGTTCATGGCGGTCGAGCGCCTAACCGGGCTGGGAGTTTCGATCCACGCCCCCGTGTGGGGGCGACCCGCGGCGGCGAGGCGATGCTGGCCGTCGACGACGTTTCGATCCACGCCCCCGTGTGGGGGCGACCGCGGGAGCAAAAGCGCGCTCTTTTGCTGGCAGAGTTTCGATCCACGCCCCCGTGTGGGGGCGACCAGCCGGTGAGCGAGACGGGCAGCGCCGCGTTGGGTTTCGATCCACGCCCCCGTGTGGGGGCGACCCACATAGACGAGGCCGTTATCGGCGCGCACCGCGTTTCGATCCACGCCCCCGTGTGGGGGCGACCTCCGCCGCCTTCATGGGGTCGAGATCACCCGAGCGTTTCGATCCACGCCCCCGTGTGGGGGCGACCTCGCCGCGTTCGGTAACGCCGCCGTAAATGCGCTGTTTCGATCCACGCCCCCGTGTGGGGGCGACCGGCGGGGCCGTGGAACGCGGCCGAGTATCGCGCGTTTCGATCCACGCCCCCGTGTGGGGGCGACCATATGTCTACGAAAAGGAGTTCCGGCTCAAAACGTTTCGATCCACGCCCCCGTGTGGGGGCGACCCCTATCAGACATCGAGCTGGCCTGCCGTGGGGTGGTTTCGATCCACGCCCCCGTGTGGGGGCGACCCTCGTTTCCAATTCTGCCGATGTCTTCACTCGGGTTTCGATCCACGCCCCCGTGTGGGGGCGACCAGGGCGCCGAATACCTCGCGCTGCTCGCAAACCGTTTCGATCCACGCCCCCGTGTGGGGGCGACCCTGCCGATCTTCGATCCATCGGGCATCAATGCCCGTTTCGATCCACGCCCCCGTGTGGGGGCGACCGTTTTTGGAAGCCCGACAGGGATACCCATGAGTGTTTCGATCCACGCCCCCGTGTGGGGGCGACCCTCCTCTATCTATCGTCCTGTCTTGGGGTGGTGGGGTTTCGATCCACGCCCCCGTGTGGGGGCGACCAGGGCGCGGCGGCGACGGCAAATCGACCGCAATGTTTCGATCCACGCCCCCGTGTGGGGGCGACCTACCGGGGCAGCTCAGATCATCGAGAGCAACTGGTTTCGATCCACGCCCCCGTGTGGGGGCGACCGCCGTCGATCAGCATGTCGCCCGAAGTGGTGACGTTTCGATCCACGCCCCCGTGTGGGGGCGACCACGGCCGTCGGAGCGCGTGATGGCCGGATTGATGTTTCGATCCACGCCCCCGTGTGGGGGCGACCCGGGTTCGCTTTCCTCGCTCGCATCCTCAAGCAGTTTCGATCCACGCCCCCGTGTGGGGGCGACCGCCACCCCGATGATGACCGACCGACCGCCATTGAAGTTTCGATCCACGCCCCCGTGTGGGGGCGACCGGGGTGGGCTGTAACACCCAGAGCAACAACAGAAAATATACGTCATTGCGCGATGCGGCTTCAAAATCATCAATGGGTGCCTGACCGTGCCGACGAAGATTCTGGAGGTCTTTGACAATCCGCCGAAAAGTTCGCGCGCGAACCCTATGGGGTCCGGCTGCCCGCTTGGGGTTCGCGCCGGGCCGAACGATCAGAAGAGGAGCGGGCCATCCAGATCGAGGGCAGGTTTCGCGCCGACATGCTCGATCCGGCGCTTTCCATCCGCACCCAGACGATAAAAACGCAGGCTGTCGCGTTCAACGTCTATCTCTGACAGGAGACGGGCTCGCAGCATGGCCCACATCGCCGGATCGACTTCGCATTCGAAGACCGAATTCTGCACGCGCTGGCCATGGTCGAGGCAGGCGCGGGCCACGCGGCGCAGGCGGCGGCGACCGGCGGCATCCTCAGTCGAGACGTCATAGGTGACAAGCATCAGCATCCGCTATTTCCATATGAAGCCAGGATAGCCGTCGATATCCCCACGCAGATGCCGGGCGAGCAGCAGCGCCTGAACGTGCGGCACAAGGCCGAGCGGCATGGTTTCGCCCAGAAAGGGGTGGCGCAATTCGTCCTTTTTGCGTTCCTGCCACGCGGTTAGCACGCGCTTGCGCGGTTCCTCCTTTAACGAGACGGCACCGCCTTCGTCGACTTTGAAATCGCCCGCCTCTATTTGCCGCCGATTGACAAGGCTTAGCGCCAGGCGATCGGCCAGCACCGGGCGCAGTTCCTCCATCAGGTCAAGCGCAAGGCTGGCGCGGCCCGGACGATCGGCATGGAGGAAGCCGATCTGAGGATCGAGACCCACGCCCTCCGCCGCAGACCGGCAATCATGTCCAAGCATAGCATAAAGAAAGGAGAGAAGCGCGTTCATCCGATCGAGCGGGGGACGGCGTGAACGCGTGGTGAAGGCGAATTCGGTCGCGGGCACGCGGCGGAGAAAATCGAAAACGGCGAAATATTGCTGCGCACCCTCGCCCTCGGCACCGCGCAGCTTGTCCACATCGTCCAGCATCACCGCATGGCAGCCGATACGATCGATGCGGCGCTCGGCCATGTTTATCGCGGTTCGCGCGGATTCGTCCATGCCGCTGCCATGGTCGCGCAGCGCCCGCCGCAGCACGGTGCGCTGATTGGCTAGCTTGGCCGTTACCATTCCGCGCACAATCGCGGCGGAGCGCACCGGATCGTCCGCAATCCGATGCTGGGTGCGGCGCAGCAGGACATTGCCGCTGCGCGGTCCTTCGACCCGGGCGAGGAAGCGGCCAGTCGGCGTGAGGAAAGACATCGCGATCCCAGTTTCGGCGCAGGCGGCCATCAGGGCCGGGCTTGCCCCGGCGCGGGCGAAACACACGATGCCGCCAATCATATGGAGCGGCGCGCGTCCGCGTTCCTCGCCGTCCACCTCCACCACGACATTCTGGCCGTCCTTACGCAGCCAACCTCCTTCGCTGGTCACATAGATGGTGTTGAGGTGGCGGCGCATCAGGCCCCGATCTGGCGTTCGAGCCAGCGACGGACGCTGGGCGGTTGCTGAAACGTTGCAGGGCGGCACAGATCGGCCAGCGAACAGCGCGTACAGCCTTTGAAGGGGACGGGCGGCGGGGTGCGGCGCGCAGCGAACATGGCGCGCGTTTCTTGCACGATGCGCAGCGTCAGCGCGCGCAAGTCGTCGTCAAAGGAAACGGCCCTTCGTCGCCGCACCTCGCCGTAAAACAGCGCACCTTCGGGAACGGCGTGGCCGAACATCGCTTCGAGGCAGAGGCCCTGCGCGCAAAGCTGTACCTCGTCTGCGCGGTGCGCTTTGGGCTTGCCGCGCTTATATTCGACCGGGAAGGGACGCGCCGCCGCACCGCGCCCGTGAAACTCCACCACATCGGCGACGCCGATCAGGCCCAGCTCGGGCGCGCGGATCGGCAGCGATCGCACGAGGCGCACATCGCGTCTTCGATCGCCACCGCCCTTGTCCACTCTGTCGTGCAGAATGCGGCCTTCGGCGGTGGCACCGTCCTCCGCCCATTGCCGCTCGACATGGATTAGCGCGCATTGGCGCGGGCAGAACAGATAATGCTGGAGCGCGGATACGGGAATAAGGACATCGTCGTACCTATCGTCTGTGGCAGCGCTCACCTCAGCACGGTTCCAGTATCTCGATCCCGTCGGGCAGACCGTCGCGCTCAATCCGCACGGCATAATCGCTCCAGCTTCGCGCGGCGGGCCAGTTGTCGGTGCTGTTGTGATAGGCATCGCTGCCGATCTCATGGGCAATCCCCTGATACACACGGTCGACCTTCACCCGATCAAACAGCGCCTGTGCCTGAGCATTGCCGAGCGCGGAAGCGTGACGGAAGACGATCAGCTTACGGCTCGCCATCTGTCCGCGCGCGGCGGAGCGATCGTGCTCGAACATGTTGCAAAGCGCGTCCCAGAGGAGGTCGAGATCGGCTTCGGAAAAACCCGTGCCCTTCGTGTCGTGCGAAGCGAGCGGCGCGGAAACGAAGCCGTGCACGCGATAGGCACCATAGGGTACGATATGCTTGCGGCCCATGGTGCGACCGCCCTTGGCCTCGGCATCCGCCTCCGTCGTTGCCGCCATGCGAGTGATCGAGATTTCGAGCGGCAGGATGCGTTCGAGCGAACGGGAGAAGGCGATCTGTACCGGGCCGCGGACCTGTCCCGCATTGACGCCTGTCGTCATCACCGCGCCGAATGTGCGAATGTCCCAGAAATTCGCGCACATCCACCGCGTCAACTCGCGCGATTTCTGCTGGTCCTTGGGCAGCTTCTTATACTCTTCGCTTTTGTCGACCGGCGGCATCACTGCTTCCCAGGCGCGCTTGTGCTGGTTGTTGAGCGTGGCGCCCTCGCTCATGTAGATTTCGTGGCCTTGCGCCAGAATGTCCCCGACTTCGGCCTTCAGCGCGACGTAATTGCGGATCTTGCGCTTCAACGCGACATCGGAAACCAGACCTAGATTGGTTTCGGGATCGATCCTCGGCAGATTGCCGGCGTCTGGGTCGCCGTTGGGGTTTCCGTCCTGCACGTCGAAGAACAGCACGAATTCGTGGCGGTGGGTCACGGCTGGGCTGTCGCTCATTATTCACTGTCCCCTTCATTGTCGGTGGCGTTCGCCTCGGCCTCGGCGAGACTGATCTCGTCCCCCTTGTCGCTTTTCAGCTTGGCGCTTCGCTGGTGGTAATAGCCGATGGCGAATTCGGCCTGATCCTCCAGCGGCAGTGCGCGCGGCAGGGTGTGGGGAAGGCCGGGTTCGATCGTATCCATGATCGATTCCAGCTCGCGTTCGATCAGGAATGCCCATCCGGGGCTGGTTTTTCGGGCCTTGGCAAGGTGATTCTGCCCGTTCGAGATCACCAGCGGGAAGATGCTGGCAGGCGTTGCACTGGCACCGCCGAAAAATTTGTCCCGCATCGTGGCGTTGACGCCGCGCCCCAGCGCCGCGATCTGCGCCAGTTCGTACACCGCGAACAGGCGGCCGAGCAGATAGCCCGGATTTGCATGCGTTCGATCGAGCGCCATCGGCACCTCCCTTTCCCTGAAACCCAGTCGATATTCGCGGTGCAGCACGCCGCGGCAGGCCGCTGCGTGCCAGCCGAAGGACGGATCGTCGCCCGCGCGCAGCCGGATGAGGATCGCCGACAGCCAGCTGCGCGGATAGGGGCGACCGGTGAGTACGGAGCGCATCACCTCACCGGCCAGTTGATTGGGGATATTCTCGAACTTGCCCTGTAGCGCGGTGGTGCGCGCGAGCAGCAGCGAGACCGACGGAGCCTTCCACCCCGAAGGCAGGGGCTTGATGGTAAGGTCGCGATGATGATCGGCAAGGCGTCGCGCAAAGCGCTCGAAATCGCCTTCCTCCCAGAAGCGTACCGAAAGCCGCGCGGCATTGGGCGAAAGGCCGAGAACGTGGAATTTCGTGCCCTTCGCTATCGCCGGCCGAACATCCGAGATCGGACGGCCCGCCGCGACCGCCTCCAGCTCCACGCGCAGCTTCTCCGCCTCCTCGGCATCGGTGATCCCCTCGATGGGACCGGCAAACCAGGCTTCCGCCGCCGCCGCCGCTTCCGCGCTGTCTTCGGTCTCCGCCTCGCCAGCATCGGCCCAGAAGACGGTGGTGGCGTCGCCAATCGGCTGGCTGACGCGGTTCACGCTGTCCCGCGCCAGCATCGCGTTCAGCGCGCCGCCATAGCGCGCCGCCGCTTCTTGGGAGGTGGGGGCGTTGGCGCCCTGGATCTGTCCGTAGGAGGTGAAGGCGTCGAGGTTGAAGGAGACGAGCGCCGCGCCAGAGCTTTGCGCATCGCGCACGCCTTTGATCGCCGGATGCAGCCGTTCGAGCGTTCCCTGACGACCGGTGACGAGGCACATCACCGTGTCCGATGTCGCGCCATCGGCCGCGAAGTGGTCGACCAGCCGAACCGCTTCGTCGCTTTCGTGGATATAGCCCGTCGTGCCGTCCAGCCGGAACATGATGTTGGCGTCCAGCATCTCATCGGTGAAGGGCGAGTCGTCGTCAAAGCGTTCGGGGCGCCAGTTTTCGAGGAAAGCGAGCAGCGCCTTGAGCCCCGCATCCGCAACCCCCGCCAGCCTCTCGCGATGAAGCGTGACGAACGCCTCATGCTCCTGCATCACGCGTTTGCCTGCGCCCGCGGTACGGCCAAGCGTGTAGGACGTCTTGTCCCACAGGAAATTGGGCGCGATGCCCGATGTGCGCTTCGGTCCGGCGGGCACGTTGAACTCGACCCGACGGGGCTTCCTGCCGCTATTGTCATGCAGATCGTTTACCGCGACCACCGATCCGTCGGCGCCAAGCACTATGCACCATCCGAAGCCCGCTTTCGTCCAGCCGGATGCTGCGGCACCCGCCATCCGGTCGTAATAGCGGTCGAGCGCCTGAAGTATCGTCACGACACCAGGTCCGCGCTGTTCCAGGCGGGCACCTCGATCACGCCATCTTCCATGCGCGCGTGGAAGAAGCGCGACGCGCTGCCATTTGCGAAATCGATATCATGGAGCATCCAGCCAAGGTCGCGCTCGCGCTCGGTAAAGGACGCATCGGGCGAGGGCAGCGGATCGCCTTCGGCAACCAATGCGAATTCGGCGGGAAACTCGCGGGTGCCGAGGCAGGGGCGGTGAAAGCACTGGCCGGAAGCGGCGCGGCGGTTGAACATCGAGATATGCTTGGCCGCCGTATCGCCCGGCCCGGCTTTCTCGGTCATCTCGAAATGGGCTTCGATCACATAGGCGACATCGACCAGCAGCATCGCGGCGCGTTGCTGCCGATCTTCGTCCACCGCGATCCCGAGCCCGCTCGTATCCTTGCGCTTCATCGCTCCAGAGGCGAGGCTGGCACTTGCCTTCGCCCCGACCTCATTGCGGCGGAACGACTGGAAGCGGATGGGCTTGAGCACATGGATGCGATCGACGTGCCAGCGGATCGCGGGTTTCCAGTGAATCGCTTCCAGAATGCCGCGTGCGGCAGATGGGGTGATGACGTCATAGCTGACGCGTTCGACCTTCATCTCCGGCCGGGTAAAGCAGGCGCGCTCCCCCCAGATATGCAGTCGTACGCCCATAGTCATCTCTTCCCCCCCCAGCATAGCCTAGTCAAAAGACGTCAATTGCCAAAAAGAAATTTCTCCGTTTCGGTCACTCTTCACAGGCTTCCATAAATTGGCCCCCGAGCAGAAGCTCGAGGGCCTTTTAACATGAAGCGACGCTTCACTTCCTAGGTTTCGATCCACGCGCTCGTATCGGGCGACTATGTTGGTTCTTCGGGTACCGCAGCGGTTTCACCGGAAAGCGTAAAGCGTAAAGCCCCCGCTGCCGACTGTTTCACTGTATCTTACCACGTTTGCCTCCACCTGCCTCGATGGTGAGCGTTACGGTAACGATACGGATGGTCAATTGGCGGAAGCGCCCAATCACTTCCTAGGAAGTAAGATAAATGCTCCTTGGAATTCAAACAATGAAATTGCTATCCGCCGACCGCCACGTCGGATCGTCCAGTCGAAGCCCGGTGTCCCGGTCGTACAGCGAACTGCTCTCCAGTACCACGAAGCGGTCGCCGTACAGGTCGGGCCGCACCGCCTGCACCGCGCCGGTCCCCAGCATCGCGGCGCGCACATTTGCGGGCACCGGCACCGTATATTGCTGCAGCTTGCGGGTGACGCCGGCGGGCGGGAGGGGAGCGTGCTCCAGGATGTTGATCGCCGTGCGGGCTTCGTCGTCCCAGGGAATGAGGACGGGTTCCATCGTTTCTTCAATCAGGCGAAAAGCGGCATCGATGGCGGCGAAGGGAAAGTCGAAGCTGCGTCCAGCCGCCGCGATCGCGGGCAGGGTCGCGAACCGCTCGCCGCGAAGCGTCGCGGCATCGAGTTGGTCGGCGCCTTTGCGGAAATAGAGCTCCTTGAAATATTCGCGAACCCCAACAAGGCCGAGCGGGTCCAGCCCCTGGCGCCGGACCCAACCGGTGGCTTCGGCAAAAAGTCGCAACGCGCGGGGCGTCGGGCGGTCGGCATGGTCGAAAACCACGGTACGGCCAAGCCGTCCGTTCAGCCTTCCTTCGCGATTGCAGCGGCCCGCTGATTGCGCAATCGAATCCAGTCCTGCCATCGCGCGCCAAACTTCGGGGAAGTCCACATCCACGCCTGCCTCGATCAGGCTGGTGCTAACCAGTCGGACCGGACGGTCGTGGCGCAGGTCGTTGCGAAGCTTCGCCAGCACCGCGCGCCGATGCTTCGCACACATCAGCGTGGTCAGGTGGCAGGCGCCGTCCGTCCCGGCGATAGCATCATATAACGCCTTCGCATGGGCGCGGCTGTTGACGATGCACAGCATTTGCGGCGCCTGCGCAAAGCCGGCCACAATATCTTCGTCCGTCACCTGAGCGCCCGCAACGGGCCACTCGATCTCCACACGTTTCAACACGCCGTAGAGCGCCTTCGGATCGGGGGCGAGTTCGCGCTCATCGTCGATGTCGAGCCCCGCCACACCCTTTGGCAATGCGCCGTCCTGGCGGCGTAGCGCCGGTTGGGTGGCGGTGCACAGGACCGGGCTGGCACCGTAATTGTTCGCCAGTTCCTCGATCGCGGCAAGGCAGGGGTGGAGGAGCCGGACGGGCAGGCTCTGCGCCTCGTCCAGTACTATGACGCTGTTCGCCAGGTTGTGCAGCTTGCGCGCCTTGCCGCGCTTTGCCGCGAACAGGCTTTCAAAAAACTGCACTGCGGTGGTGACAATCACCGGCGCATCCCAATTTTCAGAATCGCGCCGTAATTTGGCGAGGCCTGCGCGGCCTTCGTGTTCGACATCGTCCCCATCGGCGGGCGCGCTTCCGTCCCAGTCGAATGCACTATGGTGTTCGAGCACCGCATCCTCGCCCAACACGTCGCGGAATATCGCCGCGGTCTGTTCGATGATCGAGGTATAGGGGATGACATAGACGATTCGTCGCAGGCCGTGCAGTGCGGCATGTTCGATCGCGAAGCGCAGCGATGTCAGCGTCTTTCCGCCGCCGGTCGGCACGGTCAGTGTGAACAGGCCGGGGGGCAGCGCCGCCTTTCCAACAGCGTGGTCGAGAACCGTGGCGCGAATGCGGTTCACTGCGGTATCGTCAGAGCGCTTTGCTTCGGTCTTTTCGCGGACCAGTGCGAGATGATCGGGCGTCAGCACCCCGCCGCGTGGCGGCGGGTCGCGGCCTTCGACCCTGGCATAGAATCGTTCGGTGGCAATCGAATCGGCATCGACCAGGCAGGAGAACAGCATCCGCGTAAGAAACGCACGTTCGAAAAGCGGGCCATGGGCGTTCGGCTCGAACTGCCGTTTCGGCACCATGGCCGCCATATCAGGCAGGCCCTCAACATGGTTCTCCCAGCCTGAATAGTCCGGTAGTTCGCCCGCTTCGCTGAGGCGCTGTTCCAGCGTCGAACGGCCATAGTCATTATGCCCGGCCCCGTTGGCGAGCCCGGCATGGTGCCCCGCCACAGCAAAGGCGATCATCTTGCTCAGCGGATGAGGAAATAGCCGTATCGCCTCTATCGCGCCCGCTGTGCTGTGGTTCGGGCTTGGCCCCTTGCCAGCGATATAGTCCTGATACTCGGTGGAGGCCTTTCCGATATCGTGGAGAAGGCCGCTCGCGACCGCCGGTCCGGAAGCGCCGAAGATACCGGCAAATTCTCCGGCCAGCGCACCGACCGCCGACAGATGATCCGCGAGCGGCTCCCAATTGACACAATCTGGAGCGCCTTCAATCGAATGGGCGAAGAAGTGGTTTTTCTGGTCGCTGATATTCAGGTGCTTTATCCCGCCTATACCCTGGGCAGAAGCTTATAGCCCGTTGCACTGGGCCATGAAATCTTTGCTGCGCCTCTTCTGGAAAGAGTTGAAGCGTTCCTCTCCCTATCAAGCTACCTTCATCGGCGAATATCTGAATATACGACTGCTTTTGGCGCGCTAATTCGAAGCTGGGAATGTCAGCTACGTTGGCGGCGGCGGCCATTCCGTTCATGCGACAGCCCGTCCGCTTTTAGCGTATCGGCGGTGAGGGGTGAATGATCGGATTTTCGGGCGCGAATCAGACGGTCGTTAATCCGCTCCGCGGCAGCAGGACCGGAAGGGATCACTCCAGAACAATCCATGAAAATTCGCTGATTTCCGACCACGGTTTTGCAGTAAATTTGCAGTAAGTTGCAAATCCACGCAGGTTTCTTCGTGCCAAGTCATTGAAATTACTGGTGACCCCTACGGGACTCGAACCCGTGTTTTCGCCGTGAGAGGGCGACGTCCTAGACCGCTAGACGAAGGGGCCGCTGCTGCGGGAGCGGCGCGTTTACGAGCGAGCGGGGGATGCGTCAAGCGAATGCGTCAGGGCAGAAAGCGACGACGCCGGCCCGGACAGATCACGCCCGGCGCAAGCAATCCTTGCGGCGCGAACGCGCGTCGTCCAAAAGGCGCTCGAGGGGAAACCGGAGGCTTTCGTTGAACATCAGTCCCACCGAATTTGCGAGCCTTCTCTGCTCTCGCCTGTGCCATGATCTGCTCAGTCCGGTCGGCGCGCTCAACAACGGGCTCGAGCTGCTCGCGGATGAACATGACCCCGAAATGCGCGCGCGATGCCTTGAGCTGCTCGGCGAAAGCGCGCGCGCTTCGGCCAACAAGCTAAAATTCTTCCGTCTTGCTTTCGGCGCTGCCGGCGGATTCGGCGAAACTGTCGACACGCGCGAGGCGCATGCCGCGATCGAAGGACTGTTCGGCGACAATCAGCGCGTCCAGATCGGCTGGATGATCGAGGATTCGGTGTTGCCGAAACAGGCGATCAAGGTGCTGCTCAATCTGGCGTTGATCGCCGGCGATGCTCTGATTCGCGGCGGTCAGCTCGATATCGGTGCCGAAGTGGTCGGCGATCAGGTCGAAATCGTCGTGCGTGCCGACGGACCGCGCATCGTGCTCGACCCCGAACTGCGCGTCGCCCTGTCGGGCGGCTCGGACGAAGTCCCGGTGACACCGCGCGCCGCTGCTGCCTATCTGGTGCAGGCGCTGGTATCCGCGGGCAACGGGCAGCTTCAGGTTTCTCCGCCCGATGCGGAGTTTCTCTTGTTCGGCGCAGCTTTCCGCGTGGGATAACGAGGTCTTAACCACCCAGCGTACATGGTCGCCCGGCTTAAACGTGGGGCATCATGGACGACCTGCTGCAGGAATTCATCGCCGAGACGCGCGAGACGCTGGAAGCGCTCTCGGGTGAGATTGTCGCGTGGGAGGCTTCTCCCGGCGATCGCGCCCGGCTCGACGCCATTTTCCGGTTCGTGCATACGGTGAAGGGAAGCTGCGGGTTCCTCGACCTTCCGCGCCTGGGACGGCTGAGCCACGCCGCCGAGGATGTGCTCGACCAGGTGCGTCGCGGCGAACGTGCGCCCGATCGCGGGCTCGTCAACGCCGTTCTGGCAGTTGTCGACCGCATCGGTGAGATCGTCGAGGCAATCGATGGCGGACGCAGCCTCGACGACAGCGGCGAGGATATGCTCATTTCGGCGCTGGCCGAGGGGCTGGACGAAGTCGCGCAGCCGGCTGCCGCATCCGCGGCTGTCCGCGCGCCCAATCGCAGTGTTCGGCTGAACGTCGATCTGCTTGACCGGATGATGAGCGGCATGTCCGACATGGTGCTCGCACGCAATGAACTGGCGCGTCATTTGCGCGCGCATCAGATAGATCCGCAGATCGAAGCGGCGCTGGAACGGCTTTCGAATACCGTCGCTGAAATGCGCGATACAGTCACCCGCACGCGCATGCAGAAGATCGACGCGCTGTTTTCGGCGCTGCCGCGCATGGTGCGCGATACCGCCGCCGGGCTCGGAAAGTCGGTGATGCTGCAGATCGAAGGCTCCGACGTCGAACTCGACCGCGAGATGATCGAAGTACTGCGCGATCCGCTCGTCCACATGATGCGCAACGCGATCGATCACGGCATCGAAGCGCCGGCCGATCGGCGCAAGGCGGGAAAGCGCGAAAACGGGCGCCTCTATGTCGCCGCCCGTCAGTCGGGTAACCAGATCATCGTTGAAATCGCCGACGACGGGCGCGGTATCGACATCGATCGGCTGATCGCCAAGTTGGTGGCCGGCGGCCGCGACGAACGCGAATTGCGCAGTCTGTCCGACGCGACGAAGATGCAGCTGATCTTCGAGCCGGGTCTGTCGGCGCGCGACGAAGTAAGCGAGGTTTCGGGCCGCGGAGTCGGCATGGACGTGGTTCGCGCCGCGATCGAGCAGATCGGCGGACGCGTGGAAGTGGAGAACAGCCCCGGTCGCGGCGTACGCATTGCGCTGCACGTGCCGCTGACCTTGTCGATTATTTCGGCGATCGTGCTCGGTGTGGGCGATCAGCGTTTCGCAATCGCACGGCCCAACATCGAGGAAATCGTCGCCAATCGCGGTGAGGCGATCCGTATCGACACCGTCGGCAGCGCCCGGGTGGCGACGGTTCGCGACCGGCGGTTGCCGCTGATCGACCTGGCCGAACTGCTCGGCGTCGATGCCGTCGTCAATGATCAGCCGCGCATGCTTGCCATCGTGTCGATCGGTTCGGGCAGCTATGCACTGATGGTCGACAGTGTGCTCGATAATGAGGAACTGGTGATCAAGCCCGCCTCGCCGGCGGTCATGGCTACGGGTGTCTATGCCGGGCAGTCGTTGCCCGATAGCGGGTCGCCAATGCTGATGCTCGATCCCGCCGGTATCGCGCATGTTGCAGGACTGGAGTTCAATCGGGTCCTGGTCGCGGACGAAGCCGAACCAGTCGAGGACGCCGAGGAGGGCGGTCTGGAATCACTGCTTTTCCGCGATCTCGACGGTGCTGTACGGGCCGTGCCGCTTGAGGTGGTGGACCGTGTCGAGAAGATCGCTGCCGATCGGATTCGTTTCAGCGCCGGTCGGCTGCGCGTCACTATCGACGAACGGCTGCTGCCCATCGCCACGCAAGGCGAAGTGGGCGACCGCAGCGTCGTCAGCCTTCTGCGTCTGAAAGACGGCAGCGGAGAGGTCTCCTATGCCATCGACGACGCGCTCGACATCGTGATGCTGCGAGACATCCGGGCTTCGGACGCCGGTGGCGCCGCAACCGGCGTCGCCTTGTTCGAAGGCGAGCAGATCGAACTGCTCGACCCGTTCTGGGTCTTCGCCAATTTCGGCGAGGATAGCGATAGCGGCGGTGAGCCTGTGTGCCTGCTCAACGACGATGGCCAGGGATGGATGGCGGCCTTCCTGCGTCCGTTGCTCGAATCGGCGGGATATCGCGTCGCGCTGGCCGGGGAGCGGGACGTCGATCCGGCAGTTGTCCTCACCTTCGAGGACAGCGAGGCGAGTGCCGACAGCGAAGCGCCGGTCGTCCGGCTGCGTCGGCGCAAGACACGCTCGGGGGCCGACGACCGGACGATCTACCGCTACGATCGGGCCGCGCTGCTTTCGGCACTCGAAGCCCATCTGATCAGCCGGGGAGCGGCGTGATGACGGAACTCTATCTCATTGCCCAGGTCGCCGGACGGGCCGTCGCAATCGAATCCGACCAGGTGGAATCGGTGGTGGATATCGGCGAAGTAACCGCCGTGCCGCGCGCCACCAGCCATATACGGGGGCTTGCCGCACTGCGCAGCCGCGTCGTTACCGTTGTAGACACGCCGGCGGTTCTCGGGCTCGAATCTTCCTGCGGGACGCAGCAGCGGGCCGTCATCACGGTCCTGGACGGCCATCATTACGCCTTGCTGGTCGATGCGCTGGAAGATGTGGCGCCATTCGAGAAACAGGCAATCCTGACGGGAGGGCCGGCGCTGGACGCCAGCTGGCGCGCGGCGGGCACCGGCATCATCGAGCGCGATGGCGAGCCGATTCTGGCGATCGATCTGCATCGGCTCGTTCCGGGGCACGCACCGGCCAACCTGTCGGCACATTAACGCTGCGCTAAAGCATTTGGGGCACAAGGCGCGGCTTGGTACTGGAGTGGAGAACGGGGTTTATGAAGACGTGTCTGGTCGTCGATGATTCGAAGGTGATCCGCAAGGTTGCGCGTCACATCCTCGAAACCCTCCATTTCGAAGTGCGCGAGGCTGGCGACGGTCGCGAAGCGCTCGACAGCTGCATGACCGCGGCGCCCGACGTGATTCTACTCGACTGGAACATGCCGGTGATGAGCGGGATGGATTTTCTGCGCGCGCTGAAGGATTCGGGGCTTTCGCAAAAGCCCAAGGTCGTCTTCTGCACCACCGAGAACGGCATGGCCTATATTCGTGCCGCGATCGAAGCGGGTGCGGACGAATATGTGATGAAACCCTTTGACCGCGAAACGCTCGAGAGCAAGCTGCAGATCGTCGGCGTCGCCTGAGCCGCACGGAGAAGCGGCCGTGGCGCGTGCCTTCAAAATTAGGACCGACGACGCGACGGCGCTGCCCGCAGCCGCGCGCGTACTGATCGTTGACGATTCGGTGGTCGCGCGGACCGTTCTCGCGCGGATGCTCGAATCGAGCGGGAAGTTCGTCGTGGCAAATGCGGTTGGCAATGTGCAGGCCGCGCTGGGATTTCTCGAGACCCAACAGGTCGATATCGTGTTGCTCGACATCGAAATGCCCGGTGTCGATGGATTGACGGCGCTGCCGGATGTGCTCGCGGCCAGCGGCGGCGCAAAGGTGTTGATCGTTTCCTCCACCTGCGATGATGGTGCCGCCGCGACGATCCAGGCCCTGGCACTCGGCGCTGCCGATACGCTGGTCAAACCCGGCATCGGCGCATTCGCCGGCAAATTTTCGGAAGTACTGCACGAGAAGGTGAAGCGCCTGCTCGACGCGCCCGCCGAAGCTTCGGGGGCGATGCGGGGCAACCTTGCCGCCTGCAAGGTTGCGGACGATTTCGATGTCGTGGCGATCGGCGCCTCGACGGGCGGCATCCACGCGCTCAGCCAGTTGCTGCGAGAAGTTCCGCCTGATTTTCAGGTGCCGATTCTGATCACGCAGCATCTTCCCGGCTCGTTCATGAGCTACTTCGCCACGCAGCTCGCGGTCCTCGCGGGGCGGCCTTGCGAAGTGGCGACGGATTGCATGCGGATCCGCCCCGGGCGACTGATCGTGGCGCCGGGGGACGCGCATCTGCGCTGCGTGCGCATGTCCGACGGCACCGCGATCCGGTTGAGCCATGACAGGGTCGCCAATGGCTGCATGCCGTCAGTCGATCCGATGCTGGCATCGGTGGCGCAGACCTATGGCGCGCGGGCGCTGGCCATTGTGCTGAGCGGCATGGGACGCGACGGCAGCGAAGGCGCGCGTGCGATCGTGCAGGCGGGCGGAAGCGTCGTCGTGCAGGATCGCGAAAGCTCGGTCGTGTGGGGCATGCCCGGCAGCGTGTTCAATGCCGGCCAGGCGAGCGCGGCACTGTCCCCGAGCGATATCGGCAGGTTGATCGCCAGCCGCAAGCGGCCGTCATGATGCACGCGCAGCCTGTCGCCGCCGCATCGAGCGGCGCAATGAACATGATCGCGGCGCTGCTGGAACAGCGCACGGGCCAGCAGATCGCGGCCAACCGCGCCTGGCGGATCGAAACGGCGGTGAAGCCGATCCTGCGCGAACTGAACCTCGAGACCCTGGATCAACTGGTGTCGATGCTGATCACGGCGCGCGACTCGCAGATCGCCGACCGGCTCGTCGATGCGCTGCTGAATCAGGAAACATCGTTTTTCCGGGACGCCGCCGTGCTCGACACGGCGATAGCGGCGCTTGCCGACCTTCAGCAGGAGGCGCCCCAGCGCCGGCTGCGGATCTGGTCGGCTGGATGCGCGACCGGACAGGAGCCGCTCTCCCTCGCGATGCTCCTTTCCGAACAGGAGGCCGCAGGAAACTGGAATATTCCAGAGATTGTCGCGACGGATATATCCGTTTCCGCGCTCGAACGCGCGCGAACGGGCCGGTATTCCCAGTTCGAGATCCAGCGCGGCCTGCCGGTTCGCCGCATGATGCAATGGTTCGAAGGCAAGGACAGCGGCTGGACCGCGCGGCCCGAGCTGGTCCGCCGCATCCGTTTTCGACAACATAACCTCTCGATCGACCCGCCGCCGCCGGGCAGATTCGATATGATCCTCTGCCGCAACGTGATGCTGTATTTCTCGTTGTCGCTGCGCCGTCGCGTGTTCGAAACGCTCGCCGAGGCCCTGCGTCCGGGCGGTCTGCTCGTGCTCGGCGCCGGAGAAACTGTGATCGGTCAAACCGATGCATTCGTTCCGTCGCAGCGGTATCGCGGATTCTATGCGCGACTGGACAGCGAAGCCGCCCCGTCCGGCGGGACGCACGAGGCCGGATAACACTGCGCTTGCCCAACCGGCTTGCCATTCTCTAACGCAGGCTATCTCGGTCCCAAGGGGGTAGTCCGTGCAGGATGGGCTGAACATCATCGAAGCGCCGTCGCCGAATTTCGACGAGCGCACGCTGCCGATCACGATGCTGGTGCTGCATTATACCGGCATGGTCGATGCGGCATCCGCGATCGCCCGCCTGCGCGACCCCGAGGCGAAGGTTTCCGCGCATTACCTCGTGGCCGAGGACGGCACGATTCTGCGATTGGTCGACGAGGACAAGCGCGCCTGGCATGCGGGCCGCTCGTACTGGCGGGGTATCACCAATGTGAACAGCGCCTCGATCGGTATCGAGATCGTCAATCCCGGGCATGAATTCGGTTATCGCCCATTTCCCGACGAACAGATCGGCGCACTCGTTCCTCTGGTGCACGATATCGAACGGCGGCACGGCATCACGCGCGGCAACGTCGTGGGCCATTCGGATATCGCGCCGGCGCGCAAGCAGGATCCAGGCGAGCTGTTTCCTTGGGGCAAGCTGGCGCGGCTGCGGCTCGCGCTCCCGCGCCCGACGAAGAATCTGATGGATCCGGGATGGACCGATGGCGGCTTCCTGATGGCGCTCGAACGCTTTGGCTATGACGTCGAGCAGCCCGAGGCCGCCGTCACGGCCTTTCAGCGCCGCTTCCGCCCCGAGCTAATCGACGGCGAGATTGACGCCGAGTGCCGCATGATCCTGCTCGCGCTGCTACTTCCCAAACCGCAGGGCGACGACTAAGTCGGGCCCAACCAGAGGGCCGGGCGGCCGCGGGGCATCCGTTTCGGATGCCGCGAGGAAAGTCCGGGCTCCGCGGAACCACGGTGCCGGGTAACGCCCGGCGGGGGCAACCCCAGGGAAAGTGCCACAGAGAGCAGACCGCCAATGTGCCCTTCGGGACGCAGGCAAGGGTGAAAGGGTGCGGCAAGAGCGCACCGCGCGACCGGCAACGGAAGCGGCAAGGCAAACCCCACCGGGAGCAAGACCGAATAGGGGCGGCATATGGGCCTGGTTCCGGCCCGTCGCCCGGGTTGGTTGCTTGAGGCGGCGCGCGAGCGTCGTCCTAGAGGAATGGTCGCCCATCGCGTTCGCGCGTGGACAGAACCCGGCTTACAGGCCCTCTGGCCGCTACCTTCGTGCTGTTTCGCGGCAGCCGCCGCAAAGCTCCGGCGCTTGCGCCGCCGGCGAAAGAAACCCGCGTGGCGTCAGCGGGCGACGGTCCAGTTTCCTTTCGAAACACGCTTCATCTGAACGCCGCAATGCGTGCACTGGCTGAAAATCTGGCCGTCGCGCGGGTCCAGTCTGGCAAGCCGGCGCGAACGGTGGTGTTTCCCCACCATGCAGCCGAGGCGCCTCAGAAGATTACTCATTTATGCACTCTTGCGGAAAAGAACCGCGCGGCGCGATAGCGATATCAACGTCCTCATGTCGAGTCGGCGTCACCGATTCCGACCGGAAATTTGTTGGACCGCGACTTCGCTGCAACTCTGGCCAGCGGCGGTCTGGATGCCTATCTTGCGCGTGTGAGCCGTTCGACACGATCCAATGACTGGGGCTTTCCGCGGTGGCGCAGCTATGGCGCGAGCCGCGAAGCAACGCAGGTCAAGCTTTGCGACCGCGCCGGGTGCGAAGAGCCCGGCGATCGTCCCGCGCCCAAGTCGCCCAACAGCCGCGAACGCTGGTATTTCTGCGAGCGGCACGCGGCGGAATATAACCGTAACTGGAACTATTTCGAAGGGCTGACCGCCGAGGAAGCGGCCAAGCGGGAGGCCGAGGAAAGGCGCGATGCCAGCGGATTTGCCGAGACCAGCCATTACAGCTGGGCAGGGCCCGGCGACGGCACGCGATCCCGTGACGAAATGCGCGCACTGGAAGTGCTGGAACTTGAATCGGATGCCGATTTCGAATCCGCGCGCGCCGCCTGGCGCCGGCTCGCCAAGGAAAACCATCCCGATGTACGGCCTGACGATGCCGAAGCCGCGAAACGCTTCCACGCGATTCAGGCGGCATGGGACGTCCTGAAATCCGCCGAGGACCGGCGGCAGTGGCGGGCCGATTGAAGACTCGCGTCCGGTCCAACTGGTCGAACGCCATTCTCGTCTGTTCGAAATGTTCGAAAAAGGTCGGCGGCGGCTTCGGCCCCAACGGCAAACAGTCGCTCGCCAAGGCTCTGCGCAAACATCTGGGGTTGAAGAAGGGACGCAAGAGTGCCGTCGGGATCGTCGAGGTGAAATGCCTCGGCATCTGTCCCAAAAACGCCGTAACGGTCGTCAACACCGATATGCCCGGCGAATGGCAGCTGGTGGAGCCGGGCGCCGATCTCGATCAAGTGGCCGCGGCGCTGGCGCTTTCGGACGACTGACCGCTTCAGAAATTCAGCGCTTCCGCCGCGGCGCGTTCGCAATCGAGATCGGCTGCGCGCGGGCTGTCCTCGCCGAAGATCGCTTCGGCGAGCTGCCCGATGAAATCACCGATCGAATCCGCCGATTCCGGTTCGTCGATCGACGGCGATTTGATCGTGCCGCGCACGGGAACCGCGCCTTCTACTCGCAACGTCACGTCCTGCTTGGGTATGCCGTTGAGCGCTATCGCCAGCCTTTCGTCGGGGAAGGCGATGGTGCCGCCCGCGCGGGTCAGCGCCCGGCTGGTGTCGATCCGCACGTTGCGCAGTGTCGCGGTTCCGTTTGCGAAATCGAAGCCCGCGACCAGGCAGCGCAGCCGTGCCTGTTCCGCATCATCGGGGAACAGTCCTCCGCCGACGTCCTGGCCGAGGAGCAGCGCCGTCTCTTCGGGAATGCTTCCCCCGGCGGCGGTGAGCGCGACCCGGCCGTCGGCCGCGCCGATCGCAGCCCGGACAGTGTCGCCGGTTCCGGTCAGCGCGATTCTGCCGTGCGCCGGCGCGGAAATGCCGGCGGACGGAAACAGATCGGCCAACTGGCCCTCGGATAGTTGGAGCTGCAGATGGAGTTCGGGACCGGCATCCTTCTGCGTTACCGTGGCTTCGCCGGCCAGGGTGCCGTTCGGCATGCCGAATGTCAGTGGCGCGATCGTCAGCGTGTCACCTTCCAGCTCGAGCACCGCGTCGAGGCTACGGAACGGCTTGGATCCCGGCCAGAGCAATTGATCGGCGGTGATCCGCAGCACGCCGTCGGTATTGCCGAGATTGTCCAGGTCGATCGCGGTATCGGGCACGACGCGCTCGCCGATGCGGGCGGTCTTTGCGGCTGCCTCGGCGCGACCGGCGTCGGATGCGAGATCGGCGAAATCGAATTGATCGGCGTGAAGTTCGCCGTCGATGCGAGTGTGCCCATCCTTTTTGAGCAGCGTGGCGCGGCCGGAGAAATCGGAACGGCCGACCCTGCCTGTGAGGTCCTCAATCCGCCACGTCTCGCCGTCACGGTACAACTGTGCCGCCATCCGCACCGGCTGCGTGCTCGGCAGACCGGCTTCGATCAACGCATCGACATTGGCGAGATCGCTGCCGTGGGCGCTCACCAGCGCATCGAGATCGGTGAAGGCCAGCGGGGCACCCATTGTGCCTTGCAGCGTCAGGCCCACCGCGCTTCCGTCAATTTGCAGGCCAAAGGGCCAGCGACCGGATTCGCGAACTGCGAAACCCGCGCCCTGCGCACGCACGGTTACCGAAGCGCCGCGCACCGTGCCGTTGCCGTTCAGCCGCAATCCCTTGTCGGAGCTGCCCGCGAGCGTCACGCGAAAGCTGCGATCCTTCACGGCATCGCGATAGTCTATCGCGACATTGCGCAACGTTAAGCGGGAAAGCCCGGCCAGCGGTGCCCCGCCGGAGCCGCTACCCTCGGGTTCGCCGGACCAGTTGGTGCGCTTGTCCGCGCGCCGGATCAGCCGCGCCTCAACCCCTTCGAGTCCGATTTGTTCGATCCGCACTGAGCCCCAGAGCAGCGAGAGCGCCGAAAAGCCCAGCTCTATGCGCTCGGCCTGCAGCATGGGCTGGTCGGTCTCGGCCCAGTCGGGCTGCGGAATGGAAAGATTCCGTATTTCGATAACCGGGTGAAGCGACACGCCGTCGACGCGAGCAACCGAACCGATCGAAACCGGCCGGTCCAACGACCGGCTGAGTTCGCGCCGTATGGTGTCGTCAAGCATCCCCCACGGAAAGGCGGCGAGCGCCAGCGTGGCGAGAACCAGCAACGCCAGCAGGCCGGCCAGGAGATAGCGCCAGTGGCGCTGCGTCCAGCGGCCGACGTCTGCAAACGTTGCGGGAATGGGATTTCTCCTTGCCTTTCAAGGCAAGGGGAGCGCCCGAGCGCCCGGATCGTTCCGTTCAGCCGGCGTATCGCCGCGCAGTCTCCTGGATCAGGGCAATCATGTTGGGAATGCCCTGTGTCCGGTTCGAACTGAGCTGATTGCGCAGGTCGAACGGCTCAAGCTCGGCCGTAATGTCGATCGCAACGATTTCCTCCGGCCTACGGTCCTGAACCGCGACCAGCACCAGCGCTATGATGCCTTTGGTGATCGCGGCGTTGGAATCCGCCAGAAAATGGAGCCGGCCATCGTCGCGGACGGTGGGATAGACCCAGACCTTCGCCGAACAACCGCGCACCAGCGTCGCGTCGGTCTTGAGCGCCTCGGGCATGGGTTCGAGCTGGCGCCCCAGATCGATCAGCAGCCGATAGCGGTCATCGGCTTCGAGGAAGTCATATTCGTCGTGGATTTCGCTGAGCGTCGGCATGGGCGCGCTATAGCGAAGACGGGCTCCCTGTGAACCCTTTGCCAGGGTCGGGGGAGCCCGTCGGTGGGTACGAAAGCCGCCTCGATGGGGGACGGGCGGCTTCCGATCCGGTCAGAGGTCGACGCCGGCGGCGATCGCCTCAAGCTTGCGGATGCGTTCCTTGAGATCGGCGATCTCGATCCGCGATCCGACCGTCCCATTGTCTTCGGCCGGGCCTTCGCGATCGCGCACCGGGCGACGATTGCTGAGCTCTTCCTGCTTGAGCGCGAGCCAGCCGCGCCAGCCGGAAAGTCCCGCGGTGATCATCATTGCCAGGCCGATCAGGCCGGCGGCGGCGACGGTGAGATAGATGTTGGGGTCGGTTGCCACATCGTCCTCCTGTCAGGCTTCGTTCTTGTCGCGCAGCTTTTCGATCTCGCGGTCGAGCCGCAGGCTGCTGTCATTGTCGGTGATCACGCGTTCGAGAACCTGTACCCGGTCCTTCAGCGTGCGGACTTCCTCGCGGAGCCGGGCGTTCTCTGCGGCCGAAGCGCCATCGTTGCGATCGACCTGATATTCGTTGCCGCGCCAGTCCTTGCGAATGCCGTAGCGGGCCTGAAGCACCCTGCCGATCGTGACCACCACGATGATGGCGACGACCATTTCAAAGGGGTTCATGGGTCTGTCTCCTTTGTGTGGTGGTTATTCGGCGGGCGTCAGCGCTGCTTCGCGCTCTGCCCGGCGGCGGGGGCGGTCCCGGCTTTCGGCGGCCCAGACGCCGAGGGCGCAGAAGGTGGCGATAACTCCAAATACGACGGTCATTTTCTTATACTCGCTCCCTGGCGCGCTCAGTTCATCGACTGGTCGCGCAGATTTTCGATTTCTTCGGCGACATCGACGCCGCGGTCGGTGGCGATCCGCTCGAGGACGCGCACCCGTCGTTCGAGCCGTTCGGTATGCGCCGCATATTGCGCGGCCTTTTCGGCGGTCTGGGCGGTGATGGCTTCGGACATCGCTTCCTTGTGCTTCAGCCAGCGTTCGAACCCGGCATATCCGATGCCCATCACGACCGGCAGGCCGACGACGATCACGAAGAAGAAGATCAGTGTTGCGTCCATGACAATTCTCCTCAGTCGGCGTCGCGAAGTGCGTCGATTTCGCGGCGGGTGCGCTCACCGGGATCGGTGGCGATCCGTTCGAGAACGGCAATCCGTTCCTCGAGCCGCGAAATCTGGCCGGTCAGCCGTTCATTCTCGTTCGAGAGCAGCGCGATCTTGCGATCCGCCTCGGGGTCGGTGCGCTGCGCGCTGCCGCCCCATTCATTTTCCAGCGGATATCCGTGGCGGGCGCGGATCGCGGTGGTGATCACCCATCCGATCGTAGAGATCGCGATGATCGCCAATATGAAACCCGGACCACTCCAACTCATCTCACTGCTCCCTGTTCGTTATTGCTCTGCGTTCAGCGCAGATTTTCGATTTCATCAGCCAGGCGCGTGTTGCGGCTGGTGTAGAAAACCTCGATATCCGACAGGCGACGGTCGATATCGCGGAATTTCGACCGGACTTCCGAAGTCGAGCGACGCGGATTGGTCCGAACGCCCTGCCAGAACTTGGCATCCTCCGGGTTGTCATAGAGCCCGAGGGGCTTGGGGCTGGCCATCCATGCGACTGCGAAATAGGCGATCAGCGTCCAGGGAAAGCCCCCGGCGATGGTCAGCAGGACCGCGCCAAGGCGGACCCAGATCACTTCCACGCCGGTATAGTCGGCGATGCCCGCGCAGACCCCGGACCATTTGCCGTTCTGCTTGTCGAGATAGAATTTGGTGCGGCTGGCGGACATCTCAATTCCTCCGGCTATAGTCATAGGGGTCGGCCTCTTCCGAAGCCGGCGGGGCAGGGCGGAAATCGGGATTGTCGGCGGCGATGATCCGTTCGATCGTCTGCAGCCGGTCCTCCAGGCGCCGGGCCGTATAGTGAAGCTCGTCGAGCAGCTTCTCATCCTCGTTGGTGATCGAGGCGGACTGTTTCCACTTGGTGACATAGTGAAGGATCACCCAGGGAAGTCCGATGAAGAGAATGCCGAGGACGATGATCGGCATGAAAATGTCTTCCATCGATCAACCCTCCTTGTTGACGCGCTTCTTCAGAGCTTCCAGTTCGGCTTCGACCTTCTCCGACGAACGCAGCTCGTTGATTTCCTCGTCGAGCGTCTTGGGCTGATCGCCCATGCCGGCGGCGTCCGCGCGCCCCTCGGCGAAATCGACCCGGCGTTCGAGCATGTCGAAGCGCGAAAAGGCTTCGCTCATGCGGCTGCCGTTGGTCATTTCGCGCATCCGGTAACGGTTGTTCGCCGTTTCGAGGCGCGTCATGATCGAATTCTGGCGGGTGCGTGCTTCGCGCAGCTTGTTCTGCAGCTTCGCGATATCCTCTTCCGAAGCCTTGAGCGCTTCGTCGAGCACCGAAATCTCGCTTTCGAGCTGTTCGCACATGTCGGCGGCCTTCTGGCGTTCGATCAGCGCTGCCTTGGCAAGATCCTCACGATCCTTGGAAAGCGCCAGCTCGGCCTTTTCGGTCCAGCTTTCCTGGAGCTTTTCCAGCTTGGTGATGTGGCGACGCATTTCCTTCTGGTCGGCGATGGTGCGAGCGGCGGAGGCGCGAACCTCGACCAGCGTTTCTTCCATCTCCAGAATGATCATGCGGATCATCTTCGCGGGGTCCTCGGCCTTGTCGAGCAAGTCGGTGACATTGGCGGCGATGATATCGCGGGTTCGTGAAAAGATGCCCATTGCAACGCTACTCCTTCGTGGTGGGTGGCGCCGGGACGGCTAGGGGGCCCCGTCCCGGCGCGAACCGCTCACCGGGGCAAGTGAGCGGAATTGGTTTGCCCGGCTTCAGGCGATGGCGGGGCCGACCGAGCTCAGCATGAAAATCGCGCTGAAAACGATCGAGCAGGCAACCGCTGCGAAAGCCGTGCGATAGTTGGTGCCCTGATAAGTCATTGTCTGTATCCTGAACCTTGGTTGTCGTTTTGCCCGTGTTGCCGGGCTTGCCCAATGCATTGCAGCAACCGTGCCAGTTTTTAAAACTGCGTTATATCAATAGGTTAGGATATTTTTCCGCGACCCGGAAAATTTGCAACTTGCCAAACATTGGTGAAGTACACCAAATATTGGGCATGGAGCGCATTACACAGGTTATCGGGCAATCGGGCGCGTTCCTCGACGCTCTGGAAAAGGCGAGCCGTGCGGCGGAGCTAGACCGGCCCGTGCTTGTTATCGGCGAGCGCGGCACCGGCAAGGAACTTGTCGCGGAACGCCTCCACCGCCTTTCGCGTCGCTGGGATCAGCCGCTCGTGGTCATGAACTGCGCGGCGCTACCGGAAACGCTGATCGAGGCTGAACTTTTCGGGCACGAGGCAGGGGCCTTTACCGGCGCCGCAAAGGCGCGCGCGGGCCGCTTCGAGGAAGCCGACGGCGGAACCTTGTTTCTCGATGAACTCGGCACGCTTTCGATGGCGGCTCAGGATCGTCTGCTGCGCGCGGTTGAGTATGGCGAGATCACCCGGATCGGCGCCTCGCGTCCGATCGAGGTCGATGTTCGCATCGTCGCGGCGACAAACGAGCATCTTCCCGATCGGGTCGAGAAGGGCACGTTCCGCGCCGACCTGCTCGACAGGTTGAGCTTCGAGGTCGTCACCTTGCCGCCGCTGCGTGCGCGGGCCGGGGACGTGATGGTGCTCGCCGATTTCTACGGGCGGCGCATGGCCGCTGAAATCGGCTGGCTCGACTGGCCCGGGTTCGGCCCGGCGGCCGAGGCCGCACTGCGTGGGTATGACTGGCCTGGGAACGTCCGCGAGCTACGCAATGTCGTGGAACGCGCCGTGTATCGTTGGGACCAGGATGGGCCGGTCGACGCCATCCAGATCGATCCGTTCGATTCGCCGTACCGTCCGCGCGCCAGGGCGCAGCCGCCCACAAGCGAAAGTTCCGAGACCGCCGGACAGGCCGCGGCTCCGGCCACGCCCGCATTCGATCCGTCGGGCGATTTCAAGGAACAGGTGGCGCAGTTCGAGCGGAGCCTGCTCGCGCAGGCACTTGCCGAGCAGCGCTACAACCAGCGCGCGACCGCCGAGGCGCTGGGCCTGAGCTATGACCAGCTTCGCCATGCGTTGAAGCGTCACGATCTGCTCGGCGGCAGTCCCGGCTGAGCGCGCAAGAAAGGCAATCGGTCGTTTCGATCACGACACAAGAAATTTTGATGGGGCCATATCGCGACCTATGCGTTAGGCGCGGTGATGGCTGGATACCAAAAGGAGGAAAACTACATGGCTTTCGAACTCCCCGCGCTCCCCTATGCGAAGGACGCGCTGGCGCCGCACATGTCGGCCGAAACGCTCGATTTTCATCATGGCAAGCATCACAAGGCCTATGTCGACAAGACCAACGGCTTCGTCGATGAAAAAGGCTTGGGCGGCATGAAGCTGTCGGAAATCATCAAGAAGGCCAAGGCCGATGGTGACAAGGGCCTGTTCAACAACAGCGCCCAGGTCTGGAACCACAGCTTCTTCTGGCAGTGCCTGACGCCGGAAACGACCGCGCCGACCGGCAAGCTTGCCGAACTGATCAGCGAAGGCTTCGGTTCGACCGACGCGCTGGTCGACAAGATCAAGGCCGAAAGTGCCGGTCATTTCGGCAGCGGCTGGGGCTGGCTGGTCCTCGACGGCGGCAGCCTGAAGGTAACGTCGCTGCACGACGCGGATACGCCGGTCGCCTATGAAGGCATGGTGCCGCTGCTGACGATCGACGTGTGGGAACACGCCTATTATGTCGATTATCGCAATTCGCGTCCGGGCTATCTGGATGCGGTTACGAGCAAGCTGATCAACTGGGACTTTGTCGCGAAGAACCTCGACGGCAGCGGCATCGCCGCGGCTGATCAGGGATAAGCCACACGACAGTTGCAGGAAGAACGGGCGTCGGGAAACCGGCGCCCGTTTCCGTTTGCGCCCCTTCGCGGGTCCCGAATCCTCTGCACTTGCCTTTCTAAGCCTGCCAAGCTTAGGTTGCTCCCGGGGCAACTGGGGGCTGGGCTTGGCACAAATCGCCGGGGGAGACGGTGCGCGTCTCCACCATTTCGACGCCGCGCACGCGATCATGTTGCTGATGGGGATCCCCTATCACGCCGCCTTGCTCTATCGCCTTTCCGGCGACTGGATTCTGGTTTCCCCCGACAGGAGCGTCACTGCAACGCTGATCGTGGCGTTGATCCACAGCTTTCGCATGCCCGCCTTCTTCATCCTTTCGGGATATTTCGGGGCGATGTTGCTGCACCGGCGCGGCGCGAGCGCATGGTTGCGCCAGCGGCTGCTGCGCATCGGTGTTCCAATTGTCGGTAGCCTGTTGCTGTTCGGGTTTGCCGAGCATTTCCTGTTGTCGATGGCGCAGGGCGACATGAATCCGGCGGAAGTGCTGGCGGACATGGCGTCGCGGCCCGATTTCCTGTTCCATCGCTGGTTCCTGATCGTACTGCTGCTGCTCTCGCTCGCGCTTTTGGGAGTATTGCCACTTGCGCAGCACTATCGCTCCGCGGCCGCTGTTTTCGTCCGGCGGCTTCAGGTGCGCGGGCTGATCTGGCTCCCGCTGGCGGCGCTGTGCCTCGCTTCGGTCGCAGCGGGGCTTTTCGATGTCGCGGCGCAGGCGCTGGGGTGGCCGCTTTTCGCCGAATATGGCCGCAAGTTCCTCTACTTCGCGCCGTTCTTCTTTGCGGGCGCCGCGTGCCAGCTTCACGGGCGATTGCTCGTACACTTCCTCAACGTCACCCGTCGCCAGATCTGGATCACGGCAATCCTGCTGCTTTGCTATGTAGCCAGTTATCGCGGCTTCTACGGCCCTGACTTCGTAGCGGCTCACCCCTATGTCGCGCTGGGAATCGGCATCGTGCGCGATTTCACTGCCGTCGCGACGGGATTTGCCGTTACCAGGTTATTCCTTGCATGGGCGCGAAACCGGTTCGCCGCGCCCAGCCAACGCGTCCGCTATGTCGTCGACGGCGCACTGGGCATCTACCTGTCCCATATGCTGTTCGTGTTGCTGTACGGCGGGATGTTCCTTCATGTGACACTGCCGCCGATGCTGGAGATCGCACTGATTTCCGGTGCTTCACTGCTGAGCGTGCTGGCGGTGCATCATCTGACCCAGCGAAGCCACCTTCTCGCGCTGCTGTTGAACGGCACGCCGCTCAGGTTGCGCGCCGAACCGCGGTTCCGCTCACCCTTCCGGCGGTAGCGGCGCGTCCTTTTCGGTTTGCAGCCCGTGCTTCATCAGCATCGGGATGTTCGCCAACGCGAACACGAACGTCATCGGGATGACGCCCCATGTCTTGTATGCGACCCAGCCGTCCCAGCTCAGAAAATAGCGGGCGACTTCGTTGAGCACTGCCATCGCGACGAAAAAGACCGCCCAGTTGACCGTTAACAGTCGCCAGCCTCTGGCGGTCAGCCCGGGATAGGCGCTTTCGAGCAGCATCTGCAGCAAGGGCTTTTTCGCAACCAGCCCGTAAAACAGGATCGCGGCGAACATCGCATAGACCAGCGTCGGCTTGATCTGGATGAAGACCTCGTCGTGGAAATAGATTGTGAGGCTGCCGAAAACCAGAACCAGCCCGCCAGAGATCCACAGCATCGGCGAGATCCGCCCGGCCTTCCAGAAGGAAAGCGCCATCGCCGCGGCCATCGTGACCATGAAGGCCGCAGTCGCCGCTAGCGCCTTCTGGAGCTCGGATTCGGCGGGGTACAGCGCGTTGACCGCGAAGAAGACGATCAGCGGACCGAAATCGATCAACATCCGCATGCCCGGCGAAAGCGGTGGTTTCGTGGAAGAGCCGTTCATCTTGAAATTCCTGTTGGGGCCGCGCCTCTGGAGGCCCGTTAGCATCGTTGCGAAGGCATGGCGTGCGAGGAATTGCTACGCTAGTCGCCGGTCAGTTCCTCAACCCCGGCGATGATGCGGGCGACTTCCTGCGCGTCGAAGGGGCGCAGGTCGTCCACCTTTTCGCCGACGCCGATCGCATGGATCGGCAGACCGTATTTTTCGGCCGCCGCCACAAGCACGCCGCCGCGCGCGGTGCCATCGAGCTTGGTCATTACCAGGCCGGTGACGCCGGCAACTTCCTTGAAGACCTCGATCTGGCTCAGCGCATTCTGTCCGGTCGTCGCATCGAGCACCAGCACCACGTCGTGCGGCGCCGCAGGATTGAGGCGCCCGAGCACCCGACGGATCTTGGCCAGCTCGTCCATCAGTTCGCGCTTGTTCTGCAGGCGCCCCGCCGTGTCGACGATCAGGACGTCGGTGCCGATCTCGGTGGCCTTCTTGACTGCTTCGAACACGATGCCCGCAGCATCGCCGCCCTCCGGGCCGGACACGATCGGCACGCCGATGCGATCGGCCCAGGTGCGCAGCTGCCCGATCGCGGCGGCACGGAATGTGTCGCCGGCGGCAAGCATCACCTGATAATCCTGTTCGAGGAACAGATTGGCGAGCTTGGCGATGGTCGTGGTCTTGCCCGATCCATTGACGCCGATGACCAGGATCACTTGCGGGCGCGGAAACGCATCGATCTCCAGCCGCTTTGCCGCCGGTTCGAGCGACTTGGCGATTTCCTCGGCGACGACCAGCCGGATGCCGAGTTCCTCCATACCGCGTTCGAACTGGCCTTCGGCAAGCCGCTCGCGAATCCGCGCGGCGACACCGGGGCCGAGATCGGATGCGATCAGCGCTTCCTCGATTTCGTCGAGCGTGTCGTCGTCGAGGCGCGCGCCGGTGAGGCCCGCCAGATTGCCGAGCAGCCGGTCCGATGTCTTGCGAAAGCCGCCGAGCAGCTTCTGATGCCAACCGGGACGTGTGCTCATGCCGGCTCTCCCAACAGATGATCTCCTTCGATGCCGGTGATGGAAATGCCGATCACCGGGGACAGTCCCGGTGCCGGTTCGAAATGGATTTCGGCGTAGGATTCGCCATGCCCGCGCGTTCCGCTGCGTTCGACCAGCACATTCTGCCGCGTGCCGACCAGGCTTTCCAGCCAGCGATCACGGCGTGCGGCAGAGGTTGCCCGCAACGCCGCAGCGCGCGCCTTGACCGTTTCGCGCGGAAGCTGGGGCATGCGCGCCGCCGGCGTGCCTTCGCGCGGGCTGTATGGGAAAATATGGCCGTGCACGATGTCGCAATCGTCGATCAGCGCCAGCGTATTGGCGGCCATCGCCTCGTCCTCGGTCGGGAAGCCGGCGATGAGGTCGGCGCCGATCGCGATTTCGGGCCGCGCAGCCTTGAGCCGTTCGACGATGCGAACGGCTTCCGCGCGATTGTGGCGGCGCTTCATCCGCTTGAGGATCATATCGTCGCCAGCCTGCAGCGAAAGATGGACGTGCGGCATAACCCGCGGCTCCTGCGTCATCAGCGTGAAGAGCCGGTCGTCGATTTCAATCGAATCGAGCGAGGATAGCCGCAGCCGGGGCAGGGCAGGGACGTGCTTCATAATGCGCTCGACCAGTGTGCCCAGCGTCTGCGTTCCGGGCAGGTCGGCGCCGTAGCTGGTTAAATCTACGCCCGTGAGCACGATTTCGTGATGACCGGCATCGACCAGTGCGGCGATCCGCTCGACCACTGCCCCCGCGGGCGCGGAACGGCTGTTCCCGCGTCCGAACGGAATCGCGCAAAAGGTGCAGCGGTGATCGCATCCGTTCTGCACCTCGACAAACGCCTTGGCATGGGCGGAAAAGCTCGCGGAGAGATGCTGCGCCGTTTCCGCCAGCGCCATCACGTCGCTGACGATCACCGGCTCCGCGCTCTTCCAGGCCGACGGCGACAGCTTCTCGGCGTTTCCGATCACCCGGTCGACTTCGGGCATGGCGGCAAAGGTCTGGGGGTCGAGTTGTGCCGCGCAGCCGGTTACGATCAGCTGCGCACCGGGGCGAGCGCGTCGGGCCCGCCGAATTGCCTGGCGTGTTTGCTTTACTGCCTCGTTGGTCACGGCACAGCTGTTCACCACCACCGTGTCGGCTTCGCCGAGCAGCGTGCGTATCGTTTCGCTTTCGGCTAGGTTGAGCCTGCAGCCCAGCGAAACGACATCGGGTGCATGAGAGGCCTGGAGGGAAGGAGCCGTCATGGCGGACGATCTAGTTGCGGCGGACGGCGAAGTCCACGCGAAGGCGCGTGAGATATTGGTCTTCTGGTTCGAATGGCTGATGCCCGAACAGCATTTCTCGAAGTCGGAGGCGCTCGACGCGACGATCTCGGAACGGTTCGGCGCCTTACGCGACCAGGTTCTCGCAACGCGTGCCAAGGGCTGGCGTGCGGATCGCGACACATTGCTCGCCGCGGTAATCCTGCTCGACCAGTTCTCGCGCAACATGCATCGCGGCACGGCAGACGCCTTTGCCGGCGATGGGCTTGCCCTGGAGCTTTCGCAACTGGCGATCGCGCGCGAATGGGATCGCGGCATGACGACCGCGCAACGGCAGTTTCTCTACATGCCATTCATGCATGCCGAGGATGCCGAGCTGCAGCGGCGGTCAATCGCATTGTTCGAATCGCTGGGCGACGCCTATGTGTTGAAGTTCGCGCGCGAACATGCCGAAGTGATCGCGCAATTCGGTCGTTTTCCGTCGCGCAATGCTGCCTTGGGCCGAATCTCGACGGCCGAGGAGCAGGCCTATCTCAGCCGGCCAGACGCTGGCTGGTAGCGGGGCGCGGTGGGACATCGCCCGAGGACTGGACATCGGATTCGCGCGGCGTCGACTGGCCCCGCAGCAGGCGCCGCTCGGCAAGCAGGCGCCGTGCGGCGGTGACCGATAGCGGCTTGCCGTAATACCAGCCCTGCGCCTTGGCGCAGCCGATCGCGCGGAGCCGTTCCGCGATCGCCGCGGTTTCGATCCCCTCCGCAGTGACGGGTAGGTTAAGGCTTTCGCCGAGCCGTGCAATCGCATTGACGATCGCCGCTGAATCGGCGCTTTCATTGATCGACTGAACGAAGCTCTTGTCGATCTTGATCCGGTCGAACGGCAAGGCGCGCAGGTGCGCGAGCGAAGAATAACCGGTGCCAAAATCGTCGAGTGCGATGCGAACGCCCTGGTTCTTGAGGCTTCCGACGATCGACTGGGCCAGCGCCAGATTCTCGAACAGGGAGCTTTCCGTGATCTCCACCTCGAGCCGGGTAGGCGGAAAGCCGGTTTCGGCGAGCACCTTGATGATCTTCTGCGCCAGCCATGCGTCGCGGAGCTGCCAGGGCGAGATATTGACCGAAAGCGAGAGCGAGGGATCCCAGTCGCGCGCGGCAGAGAAGGCCTGCTTCATGATCGAAAGCGAGAGATCGCCGATCATGCCGGTTTCCTCGGCGATCGGAATGAATATCTCGGGACTGATCGTGCCGCGCTGGGGATGCTCCCAGCGCGCCAGCACCTCGAAACCGTGCAGCCGTTCGCTGGCGAGATCGATCTGCTGTTCGAAATAGGGAACGATTTCGTGGTTGGGAATCGCGTGGCGCAGGCCGTTTTCCAGGTCGTTCCGGGTCTGAAGCTCGCGCTCCATCGAATGATCGAAGCACGCGAAGCGATTGCGCCCCGACTTCTTGGCCGCATACATGGCAATGTCCGCGGATCGCATCAGCGTGTCGATCGACCGGCAATCGAAATCCGATCGCGCGATGCCCAGCGAACAGCTGATGTGCAGCCGCAGGCCCTCGGCTTCGAACGGTTGCGCCATGCGGCTGACCAGCCGCTCGGCGATACGCTCCACGGTCGATGGGTCGGCAGGATCGAACTTGAACGCGCAGGCAAATTCGTCGCCACCCAGTCGTGCGGTCAGCGCCGCGGGCGGCATGGCATCGGCGATTTCGGCGGCAACCGCACGCAAAAGCGCATCTCCCACCGCATGGCCGTGCATGTCGTTGATCGTCTTGAAATGATCGAGATCGAGCACCATCAGCGCCATCGCTTTGTGGCGCCGTCCCGCGCGCACGAACAGTGAAGCACCTTCCTCGGCGATGCTGCGGCGATTGAGAAAACCGGTCAGCGGATCGCGAGAGGCCAGCATATAGGCGCGTTCCTCGGCAGCCGCGCGAACTTTGACTTCGTCGCGAAGCGCGGCATGGCGACGCCAGCCGAACAGAATCAGGGCGACGTTGAGCAATAGTGCGATGACAAGCGATCGATCCGCCGGCGCGCCGCCTTCGAAATAATATCCGATGCTGGTCGACAGCACGGAGCTGCCGATGCCGACGAACATCAGGATGGCCGCGATGCTGAACGCGCCGATCAGCAGGTCGCTGCTCCCGGCGTTTCGCGTCTCCGCCTCAGTATCCGCTTTTTGCGATGCCATCCCGATTGGACCCCTATAGATCGTGCGGTTATTCCTCCACGGAAGTATAGATCGGGTTAAACCCCGTTCCGCTTGCGCCGTGCAGCCGGTTCGGCTATTGCGCCGCGCAGTCGTTCCTGACGAACGCGTACCGACAGGCCCCTATCCGGGCTACGCTGGCCGACGAGGTTTCGTCCGCCGGCGTTTTGTGCGTTTTCGCCATACGGCGCTGAATTTGGAGTGATTGTGTCATGTTCGATAGTCTGAGCGAACGGCTTGGCGGCGTATTTGATCGCCTGCGCAGCCGTGGCGCGCTGACCGAGGCCGATGTCCGCACCGCGATGCGCGAAGTGCGGGTCGCGCTGCTCGAAGCGGACGTGGCGCTGCCGGTCGCGCGAAAGTTCGTCGACCAGGTTACCGAAGCGGCGATCGGCCAGAATGTCCTGCGCTCGGTGACGCCGGGCCAGCAGGTGGTGAAGATCGTCCACGACGCACTCGTGGAGATGCTCGGCCCCGACACCGCCGAGCTCGAAATCGACGTCACGCCGCCCGCCGTGGTCATGCTGGTGGGTCTTCAGGGCTCGGGCAAGACCACCACCACCGCCAAGCTCGCCAAGCTGCTCAAGAAGCAGGGCAAGAAGGCGATGATGGCGTCGCTCGACGTCAATCGGCCCGCCGCGCAGGAACAGCTTGAAGTGCTCGGCACGCAGACCGAGGTCAACACGCTGCCGATCGTAAAGGGGCAGCAGCCGGTCGAGATCGCCAAACGCGCGCTGCAGTCGGCGAAGCTGCAGGGCTATGACGTGCTGATGCTCGATACGGCGGGCCGTTTGCACGTCGATCAGGCGCTGATGGACGAGATGAAGGCAGTCGCCGACATTTCGAAGCCGCAGGAAATCCTGCTCGTCGTCGACTCGCTGACTGGCCAGGACGCCGTCAATGTCGCGCAGAGCTTTTCCGAACAGGTGCCGCTGACCGGTGTCATTCTGACGCGCATGGACGGCGATGCGCGCGGCGGCGCGGCGCTGTCGATGCGCTCGGTCACGGGCAAGCCGATCAAGTTCGCGGGCGTCGGCGAAAAGCTGGACGCCATCGAGCCCTTCCATCCCAAGCGCGTTGCGGGCCGTATCCTCGGCATGGGCGACGTCGTGTCGCTGGTCGAAAAGGCCGCCCAGTCGATCGAGCAGGAAGATGCCGAGCGCATGGCGCAGCGGCTGGCCAAGGGAAAGTTCGACATGAACGACCTGCGCTCGCAGCTTGCGCAAATGCGCAACATGGGCGGGCTCGGTGCGCTGGCCGGGATGATGCCCGGCATGAAAAAGGCGCAGCAGGCGATGGCGAACGGCGCGGTCGACGAGCGCGTGCTGCTGCGCATGGATGCAATGATCACCTCGATGACGCCAAAGGAGCGCGCCAAGCCCGAGCTGCTCAACGCCAAACGCAAGATCCGTATCGCCAAGGGCTCGGGGACGACCGTTCAGGACGTCAACAAGCTGCTCAAGATGCATCAGGAGATGCAGACCGCGATGAAGAAGCTCAAGAAAATGGGCGGCATCAAGGGGTTGATGGCGATGCTCGGCAAGGGCGGGCCCGGCGGCGGCATGGGCGGCGTCGGCAATGCGCTGGGCGGTCCTGAACTGGGTGACATGATGGGCAAGATGGGCGGGCCCGGCGGCGGCCTTCCCGGGCTTCCGGGCGGTGGCGGCGGCCAGCCCAAACTTCCGCCCGGCTTCGAGAATCTGATCAAGAAAAAGTGAGTTTCCGTCGCTCCTGTGGAGGCGGGAGCCCAAGTCTCTCCATCATGAGGGGCGACGGTTTTTTGGAACGTGAAACGGCCCCTGCCTCCGAAGGGGCGATGAAGGAAAGAGACTGAACAATGGCAGTTAGCATGCGTCTGTCGCGCGGCGGTTCGAAGAAGCGCCCCTATTACCGGATCGTGATCGCCGACGCGCGCAGCCCGCGCGACGGCAGCTTCATCGAGAAGATCGGCACCTACAACCCGCTGCTCGCCAAGGATGACGAGAAGCGCGTCACGCTCGACGCCGAGCGCGCCAAGCATTGGCTGAGCGTGGGTGCACAGCCGACCGATCGCGTTGCCCGCTTCCTCGATGCCGCTGGTCTGAAGGAACGCGCCGCTCGCAACAATCCCAAGAAGGCGGAACCGGGCGAAAAGGCCAAGGAACGCGCCGAGGAGCGTGAAGAGAAGCTGAAGGCGGCGCAGGAAGCCGAAGCTGAAGCGGTTGTCGCGGCGGAAGTCGAAGCGGCGACCGAAACGCCGACGCCGGAAGCCGAGCAGGTCGCCGAAGCGACCAGCGAAGAGACGCCCCCGGCCGAGGCCTGAGCCTTGCCAACCGACAAGCCCGTCACGCTCGCCGTCGTCATCGGCGCACATGGCGTGACGGGCGAGGTTCGCCTCAAGATCTTTGCCGAGGATCTCGACGCCTACAAGGCGTTCAATTCGGGCCGCCTCACGCTCAAATCGCTGCGTGAGGGCCCGAACGGCGCCATCGCACGCTTCGCCGAAGTGAAGGACCGAAACGCGGCCGAGGCGATGCGCGGCACCGAGCTCACCGTGCCGCGAACCGCGCTGCCCCCGCTGGGCGAGGGCGAATATTATCATGTCGACCTGCTCGATCTCGCTGCCGTCTCCGAAAACGGGGAGACGTTGGGACGCGTGATCGCTGTCGACAATTACGGCGCCGGGGACGTGCTCGAAGTCGAACGGCCCGACGGCAAGCGCTTCATGGTGCCGATGCAGCCGGACGCCGTTCCCGAGTTCGACGACAACCGAATCATTATCGCGCAAGCGTTTGCCCAAGGCTGATTTGCCTTGCGGTTCCGGCATCCGGGCCGCGCGCCGGGCCGCGACATGCCATAGTATCTAGCCGAGATATTCTATCCGAGCGGACTCTTCTATGGTGCGCGAAGGAAATAAATTTTATATATGAACAAGAAAATATCGATACTCTATAACAATATATAAAATAATACTGCAGGACCTTCGGGATAGTGAAAAGTGTATTGCACTTTATTTAGTGATGTCGTGCCTCTGTCATTGTTCTGTAACGAACGTTATTTTGTATTTTTCATACCGCGATAAATTTGCGTTTATGGGAAGCTTTCGTTGCGTTCGCCGGCGGTTCCTGTTCTAATACATTCGCTATTCCAAGCGGCCTGATTGTCTCTCGACAGCGCACGCCCCCTTTTCGGGGTGCCTCGCGCATTCGGCCCGCGCACAACAGAGGAGCGATGTGGATGCAGAGCCAGAACGGCGTCTTTGCGCCTGAAACGACGCAGGATTACGGGGACGATCCGGTCGCCGTCCGCGATACCGACACCTATACCGGAGAATATGTCCGCGGGTTCGTCGACAAGTGGGACGAGCTGATCGATTGGGACGCCCGCGCCAAGAGCGAGGGCCAGTTTTTCATCGACGTGCTGAAAGCGCGCGGCAAGAAGAGCGTGCTCGACGTTTCGACCGGCACGGGCTTCCACTCGGTGCAGCTGCTCAAGGCGGGATTCGACGTGACGTCGGCCGACGGCTCAGCGGAAATGCTCGCAAAGGCGTTCAAGAATGCAATGGACCAGGGCTTGATGCTCAAGACCGTTCATGCCGACTGGCGCTGGCTCAATCGCGATGTCCACGGCAAGTATGACGCGATCATCTGTCTCGGCAACAGCTTCACGCATCTGTTCGACGAGAATGATCGTCGCCGCGCGCTCGCCGAATTTTATGCCGCGCTCAAGCATGACGGCATCCTGATTCTCGATCAGCGCAACTACGACCGGATTCTCGACGAGGGATTCGATACGAAGCACAAATATTATTATTGCGGGGACAAGGTCACTGCCGAACCCGAGCATGTCGACGATTCACTGACGCGCTTCAAATACAGCTTCCCGGACGGGTCGCATTACTATCTGAACATGTGTCCGATCCGTAAGGACTACATCCGTGGCCTGCTGCGTGACGTCGGTTTCCAGCAGATCCACAGCTACGGCGACTTCCAGGAGGAAGGCGAGGAAAAATCCCCCGACTTCTTCATCCATGTCGCGGAGAAAAGCTATGACGGTTGATGCCGGCGTAGCCACTGCCCGCGATTATTACGACAGCGCCGATGCCGACGATTTCTACCACACCATCTGGGGTGGCGAGGACATTCATGTCGGCCTCTACGGCGAGACGCAGGATATTCGCACCGCGAGCCGCAAGACCGTGGATCACATGGCGGCCCGCCTCGGCGACCTGTCGGGGAAGAAGATCCTCGATATCGGCGCCGGTTACGGTGGCGGCGCGCGGCGGCTGGTAACCGAGCATGGGGCGGGGCACGTCACCTGCCTCAACATCGCCCCGCGCGAGAATGACCGGAACCGCGAACTGACCAAGGCGGCGGGCCTGAATGACCGGATCGACGTGGTCGACGGCTCGTTCGACGACATCCCGTTCGATGCCGACAGCTTCGACATCATCTGGAGCCAGGACGCGATCCTGCACGCGCCCGATCGCAAGGCAGTGCTCGACGAAGTCGCGCGCGTGCTCAAGCCGGGCGGCCAGTTCATCCTGACCGATCCGATGCAGGCGGACGGGCTGACCGATACCTCGGACCTGCAGCCGATCTATGATCGCATCCACCTGCCCGATCTGGCGTCCTTCGGTTTTTACCGTGAGGAACTGGGCAACCGCGGTTTCGATGTGGTCGAGATCGAGGATCACACGCCGCAGCTGGCCAATCACTATGGCCGCGTCGCCGAGGAACTTGACGCGCGCCGCGCCGATGTGAAGGCAAGCGACGCGTTCGTCGACCGGATGCTCAAGGGCCTGTCTTATTGGGTGGAAGGCGGCCGGGCGGGCAAGCTCGCCTGGGGCATCATGCACTTCCGCAAGCGCTGATCGGCGTTTCAGCGCCCCGGCCGGTGCCATGCGCGCGGCCGGGGCGCGATTTATCGGGTGCGCGGCGCCCGCGAAGCTGCGACACGGCACCATGACCGCGCCGCGCTATCTGATCGACACCAATATCGCCATTCGCCTGATGCGCGGCGGCAGTTCGCGCATCGAACATCGTATTGCCAGCTTGGGGCAGGGCGCCGTCGCGCTGTCGGCGATCAGCCACGCCGAGTTGATGCAGGGTATAGGGCGACACGGTGCTGAGGCCGTTACCCGGCTAGAGGGGCTGCTCGAAACCATCCCGGTTCTGCCCTTTGACGATACCGCCGCGCGTGCCTTGCCGAGGGCGCAAAAGGCAAAGGGACGGATGGACCGGATGATCGCCGCGCATGCGCTGACGCTTGACTGTTGCCTCGTCACCGCCAACACGCGCGATTTCCGGGACGTGCCCGGGCTGCGTATCGAGGACTGGACGATCTGACGTGCCCTTTGCCGCGACGATATTGACGCTCTACCCGGAGATGTTCCCCGGGCCGCTCGGGATTTCGCTGGCGGGCAGGGCGCTACGCGAGGGAAGCTGGTCGCTCGATGCCGTGCAGATCCGCGATTTCGCGACCGACAAGCATCGTTCGGTGGACGACACCCCGGCGGGGGGCGGCGCGGGCATGGTGCTGCGCGCCGATGTGCTTGCGGCGGCGGTCGACAGCGTCGCCGACGATCGCCCGGTGCTGGCGATGAGCCCGCGTGGCAGACCGCTGACGCAGGAACGGGTTCGGCAACTTTCGGCAGGGCCGGGCGTGACGATTTTGTGCGGGCGTTTCGAAGGCTTTGACGAGCGTTTGTTCGAGGCGCGCGACATCGAACCGGTGTCGATCGGCGACTATGTGCTTTCGGGCGGCGAAATCGGCGCGTTCGTGCTACTCGACGCTTGCATTCGGCTGCTTCCCGGCGTAATGGGCGCGGCTTCAAGCGGAGATGACGAGAGCTTCGAGACGGGGCTGCTCGAATATCCGCAATATACCCGACCTGTCGAATGGGAAGGACGCGCGATCCCCGAAGTGCTGCGATCGGGGGATCATGCGAAAATCGCGGCCTGGCGCAAGTCGATGGCAGAGCGAGATACACGGCTAAGGAGGCCGGACCTTTGGGAGCGCCACGAGGGCGCTCGGGTTCAGTCTCCCTCTGGCGCGCGGCGAAAAGACTAGGGACGATTGAGATGAACCTCATTCAGACGCTCGAAGCCGAGCAGATCGCCAAGTTCAACGAGGCGAAGAAGATACCGGATTTCCGCGCCGGCGACACGCTGAAGGTCGGCGTGAAGGTGGTCGAAGGCGAACGCACCCGAATCCAGAATTTCGAAGGCGTGTGCATCGCGCGTTCGAACAAGGGCATGGGCTCGAGCTTCACCGTGCGCAAGATTTCGTTCGGTGAGGGCGTCGAGCGCGTCTTCCCGCTCTATTCGCCCAACGTCGACAGCATCGAAGTCATCCGTCGCGGCGTCGTGCGTCGCGCCAAGCTCTATTATCTGCGCGGTCGCCGCGGCAAGTCGGCGCGTATCGCCGAGCGTCGCGACAACCGCCCGCAGGAAACCGAAGCGGCCGAATAAGCCGGGTTTCCCGTAAGGGGTTTGCAAAGGGGCGCGGAAGTATCGGCTTCCGCGCCCCTTTTCGTTTCGGCCGTGGGTATGATCTTCTTCAGTCGGCGGCTTCCAGCATGTGCTTGATCTCGGCCACGCGGTCATGCCCTGCGCGGACCGACATATAGCAGGATTCGATCAGCGCCCGCGTTTCTGCGGAGACATGTTCGTCCCGCATCGCGCGCTCGAATTCCTCCTTGAGATAATCCTCGCCGCGCTCGATTTCGGAAACCATCGCTTCGTCGCCGCCGCCAAGGACGCGACGAAAGGCTTCGATACGGCGGTGCACCGTCGCTGCAAAGGACCCATATTCGGCGGGCGTTCCGCCTAGTGCGCGGCTTCCCTGCTGCAGCCGATCGAGCATTTCGAGCCGATCCTGCGCCATTTGCGCGAAAAATGTCGCATATCGGCCGGCATCGGAATGTTCCGACGAATATTCATAGCCGCGAATGCTGTCGATCGTGGTGACGATGAGGTCGTCGAGCTTCGCGATGTCGGTGTTGGCGGACATGGGGGAATCTCCTTGCAATCACCGTTCGTCAACGAATGTCGCCGAGCGCCGGTCCGGGCAAAGATGCCTAATCGAAGCTGAATCGGAGACATATGTGTCACGCGGGCCGGCCACGGGGCGGCTGACGGGTGATTGTAGAGCCGGGTGCGTGCAGCTAGACCGGCGCACATGGCCGGTTCGGATCATTCAGATATCAGCGCGGCGCCCATCAAGTGGCGGTTTCCCGAAGTGCACCCCGAAGGGCGCAAATATGTCCTGATCGCGGGCGTGCTGACCTTCGTGTCGCTTTGGATCTGGGATTTCTGGGTGTGGCCGATGCTGTTCCTGACGATCGGTGTCGCGGCGTTCTTCCGCGACCCAGTGCGCGTCGTGCCGCAAGCGGGGGGTGTTCTAGTTTCCCCGGCCGACGGACTGGTGACGCTGGTCGAACGCGTGCCGCCACCGCCCGACCTGGCCGGCGATGCCGCCCTGGGCGAGGCGCCGCTGGTCCGGGTATCGATCACGATGACGATCTTCGATGTCCATTTGAACCGCGCGCCGATCGGCGGCACCGTGCGGCATGTCATCTATGTTTCGGGCAAGTTCCTCAACACCGAGCGCGACAAGGCAAGCGAAGAGAATGAGCGGCAGCACCTGATTATCGAGCATCGCGACGGCACCCGGATCGGCATGACCCAGATCGCCGGGCTCGTGTCACGCCGGGTCGTATCCTTCGTGAAATCGGGCGATATCGTCGTTTCGGGACAGCGGGTGGGTCTGATCCGCTTTGGCAGCCGGGTCGACATCTATCTGCCGGACGATCATGTCTGCCAGCTGGCGCCCGGTCAGCGCTGCGTCGCCGGAGAGACGATCATCGCCCGGCGCGGCGGCTCCCCGGTTACGGGTGTGGCGCAATAGGGAGGAGCTGCCGGCGCGCTGCGCCAGCGCTCAGGCGGCGTTGCGAAATGCCGCATGCGAGGCGCTGACCCGCACTTCACGCGAGCGGCGCGACCCGCGCGGATGCCGGGGCAGGGCCTCAGTCTGAATCGGGCCATGCGACAGGAGAAACCGGATGCGCTGCATCTTCGGCGCCACGCTGGCGGCGATCGCCCAGATGCTGAATCCGAAAACGCTTGCGAAAAAGGCGTAGGCGACAATGGCGCTCATCGTTCGATCCCCCAATCGTGATGCCGACAATCGCGAAGAATTGCGGCATCCGTGTTCGCGAACCGTTCTCTCGTCCGCCTTACGGACCTGTTATGTTCCCATGACGTTCCGCCGTCAAGCTGTGAATTATTCTTGATATCGCGCGGGGTTTCCGCTAGGCGCGCGCCTTCAACCCGCATGGGAAGCACATAACCCGGTGCTCCGCCGGCGCCCCAGGGCGCACGGAGTCATCGCTTCCCAGAGGATCAACCGGAAGGAGACTATCCTATGGCGGCACCTGTCGTCACGATGCAGCAACTGCTCGAATCTGGCGCCCATTTCGGCCACCAGACCCATCGTTGGAACCCGAAGATGAAGCCTTACATCTTCGGCGATCGCAACGGTATCCACATCATCGACCTGAGCCAGACCGTGCCGCTGATGGCGCGCGCGCTCGACTTCATCAACGCCAGCGTGGCGGGCGGCGGCAAGGTGCTGTTCGTCGGCACCAAGCGCCAGGCGCAGGAGCCGATCGCCGAAGCCGCGCGCAAGTCGGGCCAGCATTTCGTCAACCATCGCTGGCTGGGCGGCATGCTCACCAACTGGAAGACGATCAGCCAGTCGATCCGTCGCCTCAAAAGCCTCGAGGAAACGCTGTCGGGGGACACCCACGGCCTGACGAAGAAGGAAATCCTCAACCTGACGCGCGAACGCGACAAGCTGGAACTCAGCCTGGGCGGCATCCGCGACATGGGTGGCATTCCCGACATCATGTTCGTGATCGACGCGAACAAGGAAGAGCTGGCGATCAAGGAAGCCAACACGCTGGGTATCCCGGTGGTTGCAATCCTCGATTCGAACGTGTCGCCGGACGGTATCGCATTCCCGATCCCCGCCAATGACGACGCCAGCCGCGCGATCCGCCTCTACTGCGAAGCAGTGGCGATCGCCGCGACGCGCGGAGGCCAGGACGCGGCCGCGGCCAGCGGCGCCGACATGGGCGCGATGGAAACCCCGCCCGTCGAGGAAGCGGTGAGCGAACCGGAAGCTCCGGCTGCATCGACCGAAGCCGAAACCGCTCAGGAAGGCGAGCGTCAGATCGACGCCTGACCCGCCACGTCACTTTATTGTCATCGGGGCGGGGCAGGGCGAACGCTCTTCCCCGCCCGATTTATATAGCTGAAGGAACTGAAAATGGCCGAGATCACTGCTGCCGCCGTCAAGGAGCTGCGGGAACGCTCCGGCGCGGGCATGATGGACTGCAAGAAGGCGCTGACGGAAAATGGCGGCGATCTGGAAGCTGCCGTCGACTGGCTGCGGACCAAGGGGCTTGCCGCCGCCGCCAAGAAGTCGAGCCGCACCGCTGCCGAAGGTCTGGTCGGCGTTGCCGTTGCCGGCACCAAGGGCGCGGCTGTCGAAGTCAATTCGGAAACCGACTTCGTCGCCAAGAACGACCAGTTCCAGGCGTTCGTCGGGGATGTGACCGAAGTCGCGCTCGAAGCAGGCGATGATGTCGACGCGATCAAGGCTGCCAAGCTGTCGTCGGGCAAAACCGTCGAGGAAGCGCTGACCAACAACATCGCTACGATCGGTGAGAACCAGTCGATCCGTCGTGCCAAGCGCCTGCAGGTGTCGCAGGGCGCGGTCATCCCCTATGTCCATAACGCGGTTTCGCCGGGTCTGGGCAAGATCGGCGTTCTTGTGGCGCTCGAGTCGGATGCGGGCGTCGACGTGCTCGAACCGCTCGGCAAGCAGTTGGCGATGCACATCGCGGCGGCCTTCCCGCTGGCGCTCAATGCCGATGACCTCGATCAGGACGTGATCGAGCGTGAACGCCAGGTGGCGCACGAAAAGGCAGCCGAAAGCGGCAAGCCGGCGGAAATCGTCGAAAAGATGGTCGACGGCGCCGTCAAGAAGTTCGCCAAGGAAAACGCGCTGCTCAGCCAGCTCTTCGTGATGGACAACAAGACGCCGGTCGCCGACGTCGTTGCCAAGGCGGGCAAGGACGCCGGCACGACGATCGTGCTCAAGGACTATGTCCGCTTCCAGCTCGGCGAAGGCATCGAGAAGGAAGAAAGCGATTTCGCTGCCGAAGTCGCTGCGACCGCGGGCATCAAGAAGTAAGCCTTTTCGGCTTGGAAACAGGGAAGCGCGGTCGCCGTCCGGCGGCTGCGCTTTTCTTTTTGGTCCGAAGCGCGCCGCTCAGTCGCGGCTGCCGGTGCGCGCGGCGATCACGTCGTCCCGCAGCAGCGCCGCGCGGGTTTCCAGTTCAGCGCGTTCGGAGGCTGTGAGCCCTGCGTGGCGAAGCCGGCCCTCCAGCCGGGCGATGCCATATCCCTGGCGCCTGAGCGCGCGTGCCTCGCGCCGAGTCAATTGCCCGGCCGCGCGCCCATCGCGGATGTCGTTCTCGATCTCGACAAGGTCACGGCCGACTCCGGGTTGATAGGCAGGCGGTGGCATCTCTGCGGCCGGTTTGCTCCAGATGGGATTGCTCCGAGCGCTCGGTGCCGTGCCGCCGCCGTAATATTGCGCGGCGGCGGGAGTAGCGGAAATTCCGGCGATGAGCAGGGCAACGGCAATCACACGCATATGCGGTCCTTTCTGTCTGCGCTGCCCCTCGGCACCGATGCTACCGGATGCGCAGATGCGATGGCAATCATAACTTGTTCCGGTGCAACCGGGTTTCTGCGCTTGGCATCGCAATGCCGCCCCTCTAAGGTCCCGGCCGCTCACCCGGCTCAATCCAACCAGCGCAACGGCACCCCATGACTCTTTCCCGCATGAAACGCATCCTGCTCAAATTGTCGGGCGAAGTCCTGATGGGCCCGGGGCAATATGGCATCGATCCCGAAACATGCGATCGCGTCGCGCAGGAAGTGAAGCAGGCGAAGGACAGCGGCCTTGAAATCTGCATGGTCGTGGGCGGCGGCAATATCTTTCGCGGGCTTGCCGGCGCAGCGCAGGGTTTCGACCGGGCCTCGGCCGATTATATGGGCATGCTGGCGACGGTGATGAACGCACTTGCGATGCAGAACGCCCTCGAAAAGATCGGGGTGCAGACGCGGGTTCAGTCGGCGATCCCGATGGCCAGCGTATGCGAGCCCTATATCCGCCGCCGCGCCGAGCGCCACATGGAAAAGGGGCGGGTGGTCCTGTTCGCCGCGGGCACCGGGCTTCCCTTCTTCACGACCGACACGACCGCAGCGCTGCGCGCCGCCGAGATGAACTGCGACGCGTTGTTCAAGGGAACGAGCGTCGATGGTGTCTATGACGCCGATCCCAAGAAGGTGCCGACCGCAGAACGCTATGAAACGCTCAGCTTCGATCGCGTGCTGGCGGACAATCTGCGGGTGATGGACGCCAGCGCGGTGGCATTGTGCCGCGACAACAATATTCCGATCGTGGTTTTCAATATTCGCGAAGTCGGCAATCTGGTGGCGGTGCTCAACGGGGAAGGGGTTTCCACCATTGTTCAAAACCAGGCCGAACTGACGAACGCATAGGACAAGAGGAACTGAAAATGGCCGCTTACGACAAGGCCGATCTCGAGCGTCGCATGAACGGGGCGGTCGAGGCGCTGAAACATGATCTCGCCGGCCTGCGCACAGGGCGTGCGACGGTTACGCTGCTCGACCCGGTCACGGTCGAAGTCTATGGCGCGCAGATGCCGCTCAATCAGGTCGCCACGGTATCCGCACCGGAACCGCGCCTGCTTTCGGTCCAGGTGTGGGACAAGTCGAATGTCGGGCCGGTGGACAAGGCGATCCGGTCGGCCGGGCTCGGCCTCAACCCCGTCGTCGACGGCACCACCCTGCGCCTGCCGATCCCGGACCTCACGGAGGAGCGCCGCAAGGAACTGGCGAAGCTTGCCGGTCAATATGCCGAAAAGGCACGGATCGCCGTGCGTAACGTGCGTCGGGACGGCAATGACAGTCTCAAGACCGATGAGAAGAAGGGCGAGCTCAGCGAGGACGAGCGCAAGCGCCTCGAAGGCGAAGTTCAGAAGCTGACGGACAGCACGATCGGTGAGATCGATTCGGTCACGGCTGCCAAGGAGAAGGAAATTCTGGGCAAGTGATGTTGGCGAGCATCGCGAACTTCCCGATTGCGCAGCCTCCGGCTTGTGGTTCTATTGTCGCACGCTCTTCGAAAGATATTGCCGTGCACGCAGCAATCCCGCAGAAACGGACGGACGGATGAACGTGGCAGCACGGCCAGCGCCTCCGTCCGGCTTCACCAATCTGCCCCGGCATGTCGCCATCATCATGGACGGCAATGGACGCTGGGCGAAGGCGCGTCGGCTGCCGCGCATCGCCGGACACAAACAGGGTGTCGAGGCGGTGCGGCGCGTCACGCGCGCCGCACGCGAATTCGGGATCGAGGCACTGACGCTCTACGCCTTTTCCTCGGAAAACTGGCGCCGCCCCGAGTCCGAGGTCCGCGACCTGATGGGCCTGCTCCGGCACTTTCTGGCGAGCGAGCTGGATGAACTGATTTCCGAAGGGGTGCGGCTGCGCGTCATCGGCGACTATCGCAAGATGGCGCCCGATCTGGTGCGGATGATCGACGACGCCGTTGCGCGGACCGCGGGGCACACCGGGCCGGCGTTGGTGATCGCACTGAACTATGGCGCACAGGCGGAAATCGTTGCGGCGGCGCAGGCGCTGGCGAGCGATGTCGCGGCCGGCAAGCTGACCGTCGATGCGATTGACGAAGCCCGGTTCGCCGATGCGCTTTCGACTCGCGACCTTCCACCGCTCGATCTGATGATCCGCACTTCGGGCGAGCAGCGGCTTTCCAATTTTCTGCTGTGGCAGGCCGCTTATGCGGAGCTGCTGTTCGTCGACACGCTTTGGCCGGATTTCGATGCAGGAACGCTGGCGGCGGCACTGGAGCAATATGGCATGCGCGAACGTCGCTTCGGGGGCCTGTGAGCTGGAGTCCGAAGGAACTGGCGACTCGCGCCGCGGTCGGCGGCATTCTGATCGCGCTTGCCGCCACGATCCTGTGGCTTGGCGGACTAGCCTTCTGGCTGGTCACGGTTGTTGTCGGCGTGCTGATGATCGGCGAATGGGCAGTGTTGTCGGGCGAGCGGCTGCCAGGCAAGCGGCTCGCGCAATATGCGCTTTCCATCCCGCTGGCGATCCTGTGCCCCTGGGCCGCGGGGCCCGGCTTCTTCGCACTCGGCCTGATCGTCGCCGCGGCCTTCTTTCTGGTGATCGTCAAACGGAACCCGCAACTGGGCGGCGGCGCGCTTTATGTGGGGCTGCCGGTGCTCGCGCTGCTCGCGCTGCGCGAGCAGGAGAACGGGCTGGTTCTTGCGGTCTGGACGATGGCGCTGGTCTGGGCCTGTGACATCGGGGCTTATTTCGCAGGGCGCACGTTCGGCGGACCGCTGCTCGCGCCGAAGGTCAGTCCGGCAAAGACCTGGTCGGGACTTGCGGGTGGGGTGTTGCTGGCCGGTCTGTTCGGTGTGTTGATGACCTATTTCGGGCTGCCGTCGTACCTGGCGGCCGCAACTCCGTTTCTGGCGGTGGTGGCGCAGCTCGGCGACTTGTTCGAAAGCCATATCAAGCGCGTCGCGGGCGTGAAGGATTCGGACAACATCCTTCCCGGGCATGGCGGCATGATGGACCGGCTCGACGGGCTGGTCCCGGTGGCTCCCACCGCCGCGTTGCTGGTAATGGTGCCGCAATGGCTGACGTGATGCGAATATCCATCCTGGGCGCGACCGGATCGATCGGCAGTTCGACGCTCGATCTCGTCGAACGCGACCCCGACCGATTCGAAGTGATCGCGCTCACCGCAGGCAGCGACGCGGCCCGGCTGGCCGCCGCCGCGATCCGAACCAACGCCAGGCTTGCGGTCGTCGCGGACGCCCGCAAGCTGCCCGAACTGCGCGATGCGCTTGCGGGTACGGGGATCGCCGTTGCCGGGGGCGACGATGCGGTATGCGATGCCGCGCGGCTCGATTGTGACTGGACGATGGCTGCCATCGTCGGCTGCGCCGGGCTGAAGCCGGCGATGGCGGCGCTGGAACAGGGACGCACCGTGGCGCTGGCGAACAAGGAATCGCTGGTTTCGTCCGGCACGATCATGATGGCTGCGGCGCAGCGCTACGGCGCGACGCTGCTGCCCGTCGATTCCGAGCACAACGCCGTTTTCCAGTGTCTCGACCGCACCGCGCCGCGCAGTGTCAGCCGCATTATCCTGACTGCGAGCGGAGGGCCGTTTCGCACGACGCCGATCGAGGCGATGCGCGCGATCACGCCAGAACAGGCGGTGGCGCACCCTAACTGGTCGATGGGCGCCAAGATTTCCGTCGATTCGGCGACGATGATGAACAAGGGGCTCGAACTGATCGAGGCGCGCCACCTGTTCCCCGTAGCGCCTGAACAACTCGACGTGATCGTGCATCGCCAGTCCGTGGTGCATTCGATGGTCGAATATGTCGACGGATCGGTCCTCGCCCAGCTGGGGACGCCTGACATGCGGACGCCAATCGCATATGCGCTCGCCTGGCCCGACAGGATGAACACGCCCTGCGAACGACTCGATCTGGCGACGATCGGCTCGCTCGATTTCGAGGCGCCGGACCATGATCGCTTTCCTGCGCTACGCCTGGCCAAGGAGGCGCTCGTCGCAGACGGCGCACGGCCCGCCATCCTCAACGCAGCAAATGAAGTCGCAGTGGCGGCTTTCCTTGCGCGACGCGTCGGCTTTCTTGAAATTGCCGCAATCGTTGCCGATACGCTGGATCGCTATGACCCGGCCGCCCCGGAAACGCTCGATGCCGTGCTGGCAATTGACGCCGAAGCCCGTCGCATCGCGGGCGAGCGTGTGAAGGACTGCGTCGCGTGACAGAAATTCCTGCAATCTTGCTGGCCCTCCTTGCCTTTGTCCTGGTGATCGGACCGCTCGTGTTCCTGCACGAAGGCGGCCACTATCTCGCCGGGCGGCTGTTCGGCGTGAAGGCGGAGGAATTCTCGATCGGCTTCGGTCGCGAAGTCGCCGGCTTTACCGACAAGCGCGGGACGCGCTGGCGCTTTTCCTGGATCCCGCTGGGCGGTTTCGTGCGCTTCGCCGGGGACATGAACCCGGCGAGCGAGCCGACCGCCGAATGGCTGCAACTGCCCGCCGCCGAGCGCGAAAAAACGTTCCAGGCCAAGAAGCTGTGGCAGCGCGCGATCATCGTTGCCGCCGGGCCGGTCACCAATTTCATTATTGCGATCCTGATCCTGGGCGCCTTTGCCCTGATCTACGGCCAGAACCGGACCCCTACCGTGGCGGGAACAGTCGTGGAGGGAAGCCCCGCGGCGACAGCGGGCCTGCAGGCAGGCGACCGGATCACCGCGCTCGGCGGCCGCTCGGTCGATACCTTTGGCGATATGGCGCGATATACGCAGCTTCGCCCGGGCGAACGGGTGACGGTGGCGTTTGAACGCGACGGCGAGGCGCGCAAGGTGGACGCGGTGATCGGCACGCTGGTCGAGCGGGATCGTTTCGGCAACGAATATCGTATCGGCCAGCTCGGCATCGGCCCGGGCGAGCCGGTTCTCGAAAAGGTCGGGGTGCTCGAAGCGCCCTGGGTGGGAATCACGACGACGGCGAGCATCATGCAGTCGATGGTCGATGGACTGGGCCAGATCATCACCGGGCGCCGCCCCGTTTCCGAAATGGCGGGGCCGATCCGCATGGCCGGCATTTCGGGCCAGCGGCTGATGATGGGGCCGACAGAATTTGTCTTTCTCATCGCGTTGATCTCCATCAATCTGGGGTTCATCAACCTGTTGCCAATTCCAGTGCTCGATGGGGGCCATCTGTTGCTTTATGCGGTCGAGGCCGTGCGCCGTAAGCCGGTGGAGCCGCAGGTGGTCGAATGGGCGTTCCGCGGCGGGCTGGCTGCGATTCTGGCGTTGATGCTGATGGTTACGGTGAATGATCTCGGATCATATGGCGTATGGAAGAATTTGGCCGGGTTGATTGGCTGAGGGGGTTAGTGCAGGGCGCGCAGGGGCGCATGACCTGCCGAACAGACAAGGATTTCCGACTTGAGTGGGACGGTGACAGCAATCACGGCTAAGAATTTCGGCGCGCGCGCGACCGCGGCGCTCCTGACCGGCACGATGCTTTCGGGCATCGTCTGCGGCACTGCCCAGGCGCAGGAGGTCACCCCTCCCGCGACGGAAGCGCAGCAGACCGCGCCGGCGCAGCAGCAGACACAGCAGCCGGTGATCAAGTCGCTTACGATCGAAGGCACCCAGCGCCTGGAGGCAGCGACGGTCCTGTCCTACACGCGGCTGCGCGTCGGACAGCCCTATGACAATGCGTCGCTCGACCAGGCGATCAAGGATCTCCACGCCAGCGACCTGATGACGGTCGAATCGATTTCGGGTGCGGAATCGGGGCATATCGTCATTCACATTCGTGAAAATCCGATCATCAACCGCGTCTTGCTCGAGGGCAACAAACACCTCAAGGAAGACAAGATCACGCCGGAAATCCATCTGGCGCCGCGACAGATCTTCACGCGCGCCGCGGTGCGCGCCGATGTCGCCCGCATCGTCGAGCTCTATCGCCGCCAGGGCCGGTTCGCGGCGGTGGTCGAACCGCAGATGGTTCAGCTCGACCAGAACCGCGTCGATGTCGTCTTCGAAATCACCGAAGGCCCGAAATCGAAGGTTCGCCAGATCAACATCATCGGCAACGAAGAGTTTTCCGATGGCGAACTGCGCGGGGAAATGGCCACCAAGCAGGCGCGTTTCTGGACGATCCTGAGCTCAAATACGAGCTATGACCAGGATCGCCTCGCCTATGACCAGCAGAAGCTGCGCCAATTCTACCTGACGGAAGGCTATGCCGATTTCCGCGTCGTGTCAGCGATCGCCGAACTGACGCCGGACAAGCGCGACTTCATCATCACCTATGTCGTGGAAGAGGGCGAGCGCTACAAGTTCGGTCCGGTCACGGTGGACAGCGCGGTCCGCGATTTCGACGAAGATCGCGTCGCGGCGTCGCTGCCGTTCGGCGAAGGCGACTGGTACAATGCCCAGCAGGTCGAGGACGCCGTCGAGCAGTTGAGCGAACTGGCCGGCGCTTATGGCTATGCCTTCGCCGACGTGCAGCCGGAGTTCAGCCGGGACGCCGAAACGCGCACTATGTCGTTGAATTTCCATATTGCCGAAGCCAATCGCACCTATATCGAGCGGATCGAGATCACCGGCAACACGCAGACCCGCGATGAAGTGATCCGGCGCGAATTCCGCGTGGCGGAAGGGGACGCGTTCAACAGCTTCATGGTGCGACGCTCGCAGGACCGCATCAATTCGCTGGGATATTTCCAGGAAGGCTTCGAGATCGAGCAGAAGCCGGGCTCCTCGCCCGATCGCATCGTGCTGGGCGCGAATGTCGAGGAGCGGCCTACCGGCGAGCTGACCCTTTCCGCGGGCTTTTCGAGCCTTGAGCGTTTCCTCGTCTCCGCATCGATCCGCCAGCGTAATTTCCGCGGCATGGGGCAGACGCTGTCTGCCTCGGTCGATTATTCCAGCTATTCCAAATCGGTCGAGCTCGGCTTTACCGAACCCTATCTGTTCGATCACAATATCGCGCTGGGCGGCACGCTGTATCGGCGCGACCTCAATGCGTTCAACTATATCGGATCGGACCGTAACACGACCTACAGCCAGGTCTCGACCGGCTTTCAGATCGTATCGGGTATTCCGCTCACCGAATATTGGACGCTCTCGGGCCGCTACAACTTCCAGCTCGACGACGTCACGCTCGACGAGGCGACATTCTACACGGACGGCGAGTGCGACCCGCTCAAGGCCGGCCGCTATTATTGCGATGCGATCGGCGAACGTATCACGTCGCTGATCGGCCTGTCGCTGATCTTCGACAGCCTCAACAGCCGTATCCGGCCGTCGGCGGGCCATCGGCTCGTGCTCGGGCTCGATTTCGCCGGCCTGGGCGGCGATGTCCGTTATGTGCGCGGCAAGGTCGATTTCGACAAATACTGGTCGCTGGGCAGCGGCTTCATCTTCTCGACCAGCGCCGAAGGCGGCTATATCCATTCGCTGGAAGACAGCCGGGGTGAAGGCATCGATCCGGTCCGCATTACCGACCGCTTCTGGCTCGGCGAGCCGCAGTTCCGCGGTTTCGACATCCGCGGCGTCGGCCCGCGCGTCCAGCGCCTCTATTACAGCGGCGACCCGAGCGACGGTTCGCAGGCCCTGATCACCGATCAGGACCGGATCGTCGACGACGCGCTGGGCGGCAAGGCCTATTATCTAACCAAGGCGGAACTCGAGATCCCGCTCGGCGCCGGTGCCCGCGAGATGGGGCTGCGCCCGTCGATCTTCGTTCAGGCGGGTGCGCTGTTCAACATGACGCGGCCGCGGCCGACCTTCACCTTTGAACAGGCGACCGGGCCGGGCGGCGAACTGCTGTACAATGACGACGGCTCGCCCACCTTGCTGCCCTATTCGACACCGGTTACCGACGCCAACGGCAATGAGCTTTACTACAATACCTATACCAACAGCGAGGGCGCCGAAGCGGTTCGGCTGACCACCTGCTCGGTCGGCTATGCGGCGGATCCCGGCGACCCCTGTGTCGGTTCTGCCAGCAACACCGCCTATCTCAATACGACGCAGCCCTTCTTCGAACGGTACGTCGGCGATACGGCGCGGCCACGCATCACGGTCGGCATCGGCGTAAACTGGAATTCGCCCTTTGGCCCGCTGCGGCTCGACATCGCAAAGGCCATTCTGACTCAGCCGGGGGATGACCCCAAGCTGGTTACATTCAACGTAGGGACTCAGTTCTAATGAAAACGATTTTTTCGGCAGCGGCTTCCGCCCTGTTGGTAACGGCCGCCTCGGCCGCGATCGCTCCTGCGGCTTATGCGCAGGCGGCACCCGGCATCGGTGTGCTCGACCCGGAGGGGGCGGTGCAGAATTCGCAGGCCTATCAGACCGCGATTCAGCAGATCCAGACCGCCCATGCCGCTGTGATCCAGCAGGCGAATGACCGCAGCACCGCGTTCCAGCAGGAAATGGCGCCGCAGGTTCAGGCGTTTCAGCAGGCGCGCCAGGATCCCAATGCGGACCGCAACGCCCTGGCGACGCAGTATCAGCAGATCGAAACCCGCCGCCAGCAGGCCGAACAGGAACTCCAGCAGCTGATGATGCCGGTCGCGCGTGCCCGGGCTTATGTCGAAGAACAGATCGCTGCGCAGCTGCCGGCGGCGCTTCGCACGGTGATCCAGCAGCGCGGAATTGCAGTGGTGCTGCGTCCCGAGGCGGTGATTCAGGTCGCCCCGTCGGCCAATCTGACCGCCGATGTCACCACGCAGCTCAATACGCTTGTACCGTCGGTGTCGATCACGCCGCCGGCAGACTGGCAGCCCGGTCAGCAAGGTCAGCAGCAGCAGCAGGCCGCGCCGGCGGCGCCCACCGAAGGACGGTGAGCGAGGTCGAACAGGGAGGGGGCACGACCGGCCCCCTCGACATCAGCAAGGTGATGGCGGCGCTTCCGCACCGCTATCCGATGCTGCTCGTCGATCGCGTGGAAGAACTGGTTCCCGATCAGTCGATCGCCGCGATCAAGGCCGTCACGATCAACGAAGGCTTTTTCCAGGGGCATTTCCCCGGACGCCCGATCATGCCCGGCGTGCTGATCGTCGAGGCGCTGGCACAGGCCGCGGGCGTGCTCGCTGTTGAATCGCTCGGCCTTTCCGGCTCGGGCAAGCTCGTCTATTTCATGGCGATCGACGACGCCAAGTTCCGCAAGCCTGTGGAACCGGGCGTGCTGCTTCGGCTCGAAGTCGAATTCGTCCAGAAGCGCGCGAGCGTATGCAAATTCGCCGGCAAGGCGCTGATCGACGGTCAGGTCGCCGCGCAGGCGAATTTCACTGCGATGATCGCCGATCCGCCCAAGGCCTGAGCCGCCTTTTCCGCGACTTGCATCCGGCGCCGTGCCCGTGTACGGCGCCGCCTTCGCTGCCGGTCGGAAACCGGCGGTTTCCTGAAGGATCTGGACTCATGAAGAACGACACGCACCCCGACTATCACATGATCAAGGTGCAGATGACCGACGGCACCGTGTTCGAAACGCGCTCCACCTGGGGCAGCGAAGGCGACACGCTGCAGCTCGACATCGACCCGACTTCGCACCCGGCATGGACCGGCGGCAACCAGCGCCTGCTCGATCAGGGCGGCCAGGTCGCGCGCTTCAACAAGCGTTTCGGCGGAATTTCGCTCGGCAAGAAGTAAGGATTCGCGGGCGGCAACGGCGTTAACGCGCCATTAGCCGTCGCGGCCCTAGCATCTCCCTGTGATGGAACAGGGAAAATCAGTCATGTTCGCAGCCGAAGTCGAGCCTGCTATCGGGCTCGGCCGTCGGCGCAGCGCGCGCAAGCCCGTGTCGCTCGATGCCAAGCTCGGCAGGGGCGGGCTTGAACGCGCGCTTTGTCGCGTCGTCGATCTGTCGCGACACGGGGCCCGGCTGCAGACCTATTCGTCGCTGCGGCCGAGCACCACGGTATGGCTGACGCTGCCGTTGATCGGACATTTCGGTGCGAAGGTGGTCTGGGCCGACGATTTCGAAGCGGGGCTGGAGTTTCTCAATCCGCTGAGCGACGACCAGTTCGAATCCATCGTTCCCGATTGAACGGGGCCGGGGGCGCCACTCCGGCGCATGCCTTCGCGCGTCGCCGGAATTCGCGACATAGTTCGAATTCAAAGCCAACGGCCTCAAACAGCGAAGCGGTAGGCCATCATAAATGGCGGAGAGGGTGGGATTCGAACCCACGGTGAGCGTGAACCCACGGCGGTTTTCAAGACCGCTGCCTTAAACCACTCGGCCACCTCTCCGCGATCTTTCCCCGCTATCGCGTGCGATATTGTTTGCGCAAGCATTGCTTTGGGGGTTCAGCCCGAAGGGCGGCTGTGGCAAGGTTCGCACCATGCAAAGAATTCGGCTTGCGCTGCGTCCCATCTCCTGTGCCGCAACGGCTATCGGATTGATGTTTTCACTCTCCTCCGGCGCACATGCGCAGGATGCGGCGGGCTTTCAGCGCTATCTTCCTGAACTGGCCGCCCAGGCTCGTGCCGAAGGCGTAAGCCGCCAAACGGTCGAGTCGGTGATGCCGACGCTCGAATTCAAGGAACGCTCGATCGAACTCGATCGCGATCAGCCTGGCGGCGGCGGCAATCCCAATGCGCCGATCCCCGATTTCGAGCCGTATCGCGTGCGTCACGTCAATCCCGTCCGCATCCGCCGCGGCCGTGAGGCGTGGCAGCGCATGCGCAGCAAGCTCGCGGGAATCGAAGCGGAAACGGGCGTGCCCGAATCGATCATGGTCGCGATCTGGGGGCATGAAACCAATTACGGGGCGATTACCGGCGGTTTCGATGCGCCGAGCGCGCTGGCGACGCTTGCCTATGAGGGACGTCGCCGCGAACTCTTCTCCTCCGAATTCATCGCCACGCTCAAGATGATCGACATGGGTGTGCCACGCGACAAGCTCATCGGAAGCTGGGCAGGTGCGCTGGGCGGGCCGCAATTCCTCCCCTCGGTCTATCTGCGTCTCGCACGCGATGGCGACGGCGACGGCCTCGCCGATATCTGGGGGTCGGATGCCGATACGCTGGCTTCGATCGCCAATTATTTCGTCAATGCCGGCTGGCGCCCGGGCCAGCCCTGGGGCATCGCCGTGTCGGTTCCGGCGAGCCTGAACCGCGATGCCATCGCCAATCACACCACCTCGCCGCGCTGCCCGCGGGTGCATGAACGGCACAGCGAATGGAAGACGATGGCCGAGTGGCGTTCGCTCGGGCTCGTGCCGCTCGAAAAGCCGTGGCCGGGCGACAATGTGCTCGCGACGCTGCTGGAACCGGACGGGCAGGGGAAGACCGCTTACCTCCTGACCGGAAATTATCGCGTCATCCTCGATTATAATTGCTCAAATTTTTACGCTTTGTCGGTAGGCCTGCTTGCCGATGAAGTGGAACGCTAGCCTTGCGGCGCTGAGCGCACTCCTGCTCGCCGGCTGTGGGACCTCCCGTGGCGGCGAAAGCTGGGCCTATACGCCCGGCCAATATCCGGCGAATCGCTATTCGCAGGATCAGGTGCCCCAGCAGCCCTATTCGCAGCCCGGCTCGGATACTGCCCAGCCGGACCGATATTCACAGCCTTACGGCGCACGACCGCAATCGAGCGGAGTCGATGCCGATATCCAGCCGCGCTATCCGGCGGCGGGGCAGGGCGCCGGTGCCAGCTATGCGCCACCCGGAGCGAGTGGCCAGCCCTATGCCCGGCAGCAATATCCGACGCAGCAGGATTATGGTCAGGGCGGACCGCCGCCTTCGGCGGGGCCACAGGGAAGCTCGCGGCCGCAGGCCGACGAGGTCCGTTACGATGAAGTCGGCTATGCCGAACTGCGCGGCGTCGCCAGCGGCGATCCGAGCGCCGCGCGACAGGTGGTCGCAGTGCATCCCAGGCTGGCGCCGGGGTCCTTCGTGGAGGTTACCGCGCTCGACAGCGGTCGCACGATTCTGGTGATGATCACCGGCCGAATGCAGGGCGGGCGCAGCATAATCGCACTGTCGCCCGGCGCGGCGCAGCAGCTCGGGATTTCCAGCGTAGCGGGTGTCCGGGTGCGCAGCGTCACGCCGCCGGCCCAGGACGAAGCTGCACTGCGTGCGGGTGGCGCCGCGCCGGCGCGAATCGACGCGCCCGAATCGCTGCTGGTTCCGCTGCGCAAGCAGCTCGGCGCGGCGCCCCCAGCCACGGTCGCCGGCCCGTCGCCCTACGCACAGCAGCCCCCGGCGTCTGAATCCAGCCAGCCGGGAGCGGCCTACCAGCCTCCGTATCGCCCGACGCCGAGCGCCTCGCCGCCATCGGGTGGAGGATTCTTCGTTCAGGTCGCCGCGCTTTCCAATGCCGCGCGGGCGCAGGAGCTCGCGCAAAGCCTGGGCGGGTTTGTCGAACCGACACGCGGGCTTTACCGCGTGCGCATGGGGCCTTATCCAAGCCGTACCGCCGCCGAGGGCGGGCGGGCCATCGCGGTCCGTCGTGGCTTTGGCGATGCGAGGATCGTAACTCCGTAACCTCTAGCCACTCGGATATGGCCACATGAAAAAGCTGATCGCCGCCGCGCTCGCGCTGTTGCTCGTCGCACCCGCAACCGCACAAACGCCGACTTTCGACACTCCGGCGCCGATCGCGTTCATGAAGGACCTGTCCTCGGGCGCGGTGCTGTTCGCACGCGATCCCGATCGGCGCATCCCGCCTGCGTCGATGGCGAAGATGATGACGGTGTATGTTGCGTTCGACCTGATCAAGCGCGGCGAGCTTTCGCTCGACACCGAATTTCAGGTTCGCCCGGAAACGTGGCGCCGGTGGCACGGCCCGCAGGCCGGCTCGACCATGTTCCTCGAGACTGGCGAGCGGGTTTCGGTGCGGGAGCTGCTCTACGGCATCGTGACGCTGTCGGGGAACGATGCGTGCGTGGTCCTGGCCGAAGGGATTGCGGGAACCGAGGAGTCCTTCACCAACCTGATGAACCAGCAGGCGCAGAAACTGAATCTGGCCAACAGCCATTTCGGCAATTCGAATGGCTGGCCCGATGAAGGCCGTACCTATGTTTCGGCGCGCGATCTGGCGACGCTCGCCGCCGCGACGATCCAGAACTACCCGGATCTCTACAACACCTTCTACAGCCGGCACGATTATACCCGTACGCTTAGCAACGGGCAGGAAATCACGCAGCAGAACCGCGATCCGCTGCTGGGCCGCGTAGAAGGCGCCGACGGGCTGAAGACGGGCCATACCGAAGAAGCGGGATATGGCTTCACCGGTTCGGCCGAACAGAATGGACGCCGGCTGGTGATGGTGCTTGCCGGGCTCGACAGCTATCGCGGCCGCGCCGAGGAGTCGGTGCGCTTCATGGACTGGGGCTTTCGTGCCTGGAACGCGAAGAAGATCGTGGCCAAGGGGCGCCATGTGTCCGAAGCCGAAGTGCAGGGCGGTTCGGCCGGGAGTGTCGGGCTGGTCGCGCCCCGCGATCTGTCAGTCACGATTCCCGCCGGCACCGGCGCCGATATCCAGGCTCGCGTCGTTTATCAGGGGCCGGTCAAGGCACCTTTCGCGGCCGGCGATCACATCGCCGATCTCGTCATCACGACGCCCGGTATGGAGCCGCAGACCTTGCCGCTGGTCGCCGAAAGCGATGTCGGAGAAGCTGGTTTCTTCCGGCGCGCATGGCTGGGGCTGCTGTCGCTGGTCGGCATGGCGTGATGGTTTCGGCGAGCGAGGCCCTATGCCTCGCCGCCGCAATGGCTAAGCTGGCTCCATGATTCCGCTGATCGGAAACGAATCCGCGCGCGACACGCTGGCACGGGCCATCGGTTCGCGCGCACTGCATCACGCCTGGCTGCTGACCGGCCCCGAAGGGGTGGGGAAGGGGCGGTTCGCGCGTGACGCCGCGCTGCGGATGCTTGCGGTCGCGGCGGACGGCGCCGAAGGGCTGCCGCCGGGTATCGACGTGCCGGAAGAAAATCGCATCGCCAGATTGTTCGCCGCCCGTTCGCATCCCGATTACCGCGAACTCGTGCGGCTGCCCAAGGACGCGGACAAGCCCGGCGAGAATATCGCACGCAGCATCAAGATCGATCAGGTGCGCCAGCTGATCGCCAGTTTCAGCACCAAGCCCTCGCTCTCGCAGCGCCGCGTGGTGGTGATCGACAGTATCGACGATGTCGAACGTCCGGGCGCCGCAAATGCGCTGCTCAAGGTGCTGGAAGAACCGCCCGAAGGTACGGTCTTCCTGCTCGTCAGCCATGCCCCGGGGCGACTGCTGCCTACCATCCGTTCGCGCTGCCGCACACTGCGCTTCGAGCCGCTTGAGGATGCGCAGGTGCAATCGGCGCTACGGCCCGCGCTTCCCGACGCGTCCGACGACGAACTGGCTGCGCTGGTCCGGGCCGGAGACGGGTCGCCGGGCCGGGCGCTGGGCTTTGCCGGACTGGATATGGCGGCTCTCGAAAGAGAGCTGGAAACGCTGGCAATGCAAGGGGACCCGACCAACGCGGTGCGCTCGCGGCTCGCCAGGATGCTCGGCACCAAGGCCGCACAGGCGCGCTACGAAGCGTTTCTAGAGCGCACACCAAGCTTCATCGCCGAACATGCGAAATCGCGCAACGGCGCGGCGCTGCGTCGGGCACTCGACAGCTATGCCGCCGCGCGGGACCTGGGCGGGATGGCAGTCGGCCTGTCGCTTGATGCCTCCGCCACCGTTTTCGAGATGGCGGGCATGGTTGCCAGACTGGCGCAGGAACGCCACGACTAGCGGCAAGGCGCATCGCGCTCTTCCCGATGCCGGGAAATGCCACTAAGTCGCGGGCCATGCCCAAGCCCTACTACATCACCACCGCGATTCACTATCCCAATGGCCGGCCGCACATCGGCCACGCCTATGAGATGATCGCCGCCGACACGATCGCGCGGTTCCAGCGACAGGCCGGGCGCGACGTGCGCTTTCAGACCGGCACCGACGAGCACGGCCTGAAAATGGTCCAGACCGCGCGCGGCCGTGACATGGAAGTGCGCGCGCTCGCTGACGAAATGTCGGGATATTTCCGCGATATGGCGGAGAAACTGGATATTTCGTGCGATCGCTTCATCCGCACGGTCGAATCCGATCATTATGCCGCCAGCCAGGCAATCTGGCAGGCGATGGCGGACGCAGGCGACCTGTATCTCGACCGCTATGAAGGCTGGTATTCGGTCCGCGACGAAGCCTTTTACGAGGAAAAGGAGCTGACCGAAGGGGAAGGGGGGCAGAAGCTCTCGCCCCAGGGAACGCCGGTGGAATGGACCGCCGAGGAGACCTGGTTCTTCCGCCTTTCGAAATATCAGCAGCCCCTGCTCGATTTCTACGCCGCCAATCCCGACTTCATCCGCCCGGAAAGCCGCCGCAACGAGATTCTGCGCTTCGTCGAGGGCGGGCTCGCCGATCTGTCGGTCAGCCGCACCAGCTTCGACTGGGGTGTGCCGGTGCCGGGTAGTCCCGGTCATGTCATGTATGTCTGGGTCGACGCGCTGACCAATTACATCACCGGCGTCGGCTATCCCGACGACAAGGCGATGTTCGAGAAATTCTGGCCTGCTGATCTGCACCTGATCGGCAAAGACATCGTCCGTTTCCACACCGTCTATTGGCCCGCTTTCCTGATGTCGGCGCAACTGCCGCTGCCCAAACAAGTGTTCGGCCACGGTTTCCTGCTCAACCGCGGGGAGAAGATGTCGAAATCGGTCGGCAATGTCGTCGATCCGATGGCGCTCGCCGAGCTCTATGGCGTCGATACGCTGCGCTATTTCCTGCTGCGCGACGTCAGCTTCGGACAGGACGGGACGTTCAGCGACGAAGCGATCGTGACGCGCGCCAATGCCGATCTTTCCAACAGCTTCGGCAATCTCGCGCAACGCACGCTGGCGTTCATCGCCAAAAATCTGGAAGGCGCCCTGCCCGAAGCAGGGAAGGGCGATCCCGCCGACGCGGAGCTGCTGGCGGCGGTGCGACAGGGCACGGCCGAATTCCGTGCGCAGTTCGAAAAGCTGGCGCTCAGCCAGGCGCTCGAGGCGTGGATGCAGGCAGTGTTCGCGTGCAATGCCTATATCGACACACAGGCGCCCTGGGCGCTGCGCAAGACCGATCCCGAGCGGATGCATGCCGTGCTCGGCACGCTGATCCGCGCGATCCGAGATCTTGCCATCGCGATCCTGCCGGTAGTGCCGGCTTCGGCGAACAAGCTGCTCGATTTCCTCGGCGCCAAGGACCGCGACCATGCCGCGCTTGAAGACAGCGGCTGGTATGAAGCGCTTGCCGCCAAGGGGTTTCGGATCTCGCCCCCCACTCCCATCTTCCCCAGACTGGAACTCAAGACAGCCGAGGGTGAAACGGCATGAAGCTGGCCGACAGCCACTGCCATCTGAACTACAAGGGACTGGTCGAGCATCAGGCGGATGTCCTGAGCCGAGCGCGCGAGCGCGGCGTCGCTGCGATGCTCAACATCTCGACGCGCGAAAGCGAATGGAGTGACGTTATCGCCGTGGCCGAGCGCGAAAACGACGTCTGGGCGACCGTGGGCATTCACCCCCACGAAGCCGACACGCATCCCGATGTCGATACGGTCAAGCTTGTGGAGCGTGCATCGCACCCGCGCGTTGTCGGCATCGGCGAAAGCGGGCTGGATTATTACTACGATCACAGCGACCGCGACCGCCAGCGGGCCAGCTTCCGCGCGCATCTCGCCGCGAGTCGCGAGACGCAGTTGCCGATCGTCGTTCACACCCGCGACGCCGAGGAGGACACCGCCGAAATCCTGCGCGACGAAATGGGGAAGGGGGCATTTCCCGGCGTCATCCACTGTTTCACCGCCAGCGGCGGATTCGCGGATATCGCGCTCAGTCTCGGATTCTATATCTCGATCTCCGGCATCGTGACGTTCAAGAACGCAAAGGCGCTTCAGGAAACCGCCGCGTGGTTGCCGCGCGAACGGCTGCTGGTGGAAACCGATGCTCCGTTTCTTGCGCCCGTCCCGCATCGCGGCAAGACCGGCGAGCCGGCCTTCGTCGCCGATACCTGTCGCTTCCTGGCGGAGTTGCGCGGCGAGGATGCCGACGAACTGGCGGACGTAACGCGCGAGAATTTCCACCGGCTGTTCGCCAAGACGCGCGCGTGAAGATCCGCATCCTCGGCTCGGGAACGTCCTCGGGCGTGCCGCGGATCGGGAACGACTGGGGCGCGTGCGATCCCAACGAGCCGCGTAACCGTCGCACCCGCGCCTCGGTTCTGGTTTCGACCGACACGACGCGCATTTTGGTCGATACCAGCCCCGACATGCGCGCCCAGTTGCTCGCCGCCGAGGTGGACGATGTCGATGCGGTGATCTGGACACATGACCATGCCGATCATTGCCACGGCATCGATGACTTGCGGCAGGTGATGCACGCACGAAACGGCAGGCCCGTTCGCGGCCTGGCGCGTCCGCAGACGCTCGAACGGCTGCAACGGCGCTTCGGCTATGTCTTTCACGGCCGCGGCGGCTATCCTCCAGTAGTGGCAGGGGAAGAACTGCCCGATGCGATACGGATCGGCGACATCGAGGTGCGCGTGGTCGATCAGCCGCATGGCGGCATCACGTCGGCCGGCATGCGCTTTGATTCGGCTGCGAAGTCCATTGGATATTCAACTGATTTCAATGAGTTGACAGATGATATGAAGAGTCTGTATGAAAATATGGACTGGTGGGTCGTCGATGCGCTGCGCAGGCGGCCGCACCCCACACATCCACATCTCGATGCGACGCTCGGCTGGATCGCGCAATGCCGTGTTCCGCGGGCGACGCTGATCCACATGGATAACTCGATGGACTATGCTAGCCTCGCCGTCGAACTGCCGGCCGGGGTGGAGCCAGGCTATGACGGCCAGGAGATCGAGGTTTGACCGGGTTACAGCCCAATACCGTGTGGTGGATCGTAGTACTGGTCGCGCTCGCCGCCGGCCTTGTCGCACGCCGTCCCTCGCTCGGTACGATCGTTCGCGGTGTATTCGGTTGGGCCGCAATCGCGTTCGTCATTGTGCTGATCGTCGCGCATCGGCACGAAATCGGCGGGGTCTTCACCAATCTGGCCGGTCAGCTCGGTATTTCCAGCCAGCAGGTATCGGGCGAAACCGTGCGGATCCGCATGTCGCCCGACGGGCATTTCTGGGCGCGCGTATCGCTCAACGGCGTCAGCCGCACCATGCTGGTCGACAGCGGCGCAACAATCACGGCAATTTCGGAGGCGACCGCCACGGCGGCAGGCATTACGACCAACAGCAGTTTTCCCATCATGATCGACACGGCCAACGGCACGGTGATGGCGAGGCGTGGCAAGATCGAAGCACTCGCGCTGGGGCCGTTGCGGACCCGCGATCTTTCAGTCGTCGTGTCGGAGAATTTCGGCGATCTTGACGTATTGGGGATGAATTTCCTGTCGCGGCTGGGCTCCTGGCGTGTGGAAGGGAAGACTCTTATCCTGGAACCGGACAGCACCGTGACCGCCGAGACCAATTTTACATAATGTATATTATCGTTCTTATGGATGGCGCGCGATGAGTGATGGTTCGACGCCCCCTGCCAACGGACGCAGCGATCTGGCGCGGCTCGTGGCGATCATGGCGCGGCTGCGCGATCCCGTGGATGGCTGCGAATGGGATACGGTCCAGACGTTCGACACGATTGCGCCCTATACGATCGAGGAAGCCTATGAAGTCGCCGATGCCATCGCGCGCGCTGACATGGCCGAACTGCGCGACGAGCTTGGCGACCTGCTGCTCCAGGTGATCTTCCATGCGCGCATGGCCGAGGAAGCCGGCGAATTCGCGTTGCCCGACGTCATCGCCGCGATCAGCGACAAGATGGAACGCCGTCATCCGCACATCTTTGGCGACGCCGAAACCGGCGGCCATCACCTGTGGGAAGAAATCAAGGCCGAGGAACGCGGGAAAAAGGGGGACGACAGCGCCCTCGCCGGAGTCGCGCTTTCCCTCCCTGCCTTGTTACGCGCGGAAAAGTTACAGAAACGTGCATCGCGCGTCGGATTTGACTGGCCAGACGCGTGCGGCGCGCGCGCAAAGGTGATCGAGGAGATCGCGGAGGTCGATGCCGCGACCAGTGATTCTGAACGCGAAGAGGAAATCGGTGACCTGTTGTTCGCGGTAGTCAACTGGGCGCGCAAGCACGGGATAGAACCCGAAGCGGCGCTGCGCGCGGCGAATGCCAAGTTCGAGGCTCGGTTTCGTTCGATGGAAAGCAGCGCCGGCGCCGAGTTCGAAGCGCTCGATCTGGAGGGCAAGGAACAGCTGTGGCGCGAAGCCAAGGCCCGCGCGCGGGATTGATCCACCAACTACCGCTCGCGCAGCAAGACATGCTGCCGCAGTGCGATCGCATCGTGGCGGGCATTGTGCGGCACGCGGCTGGCCGCGGCCGAGTTGAACTGAATATCAGTAAGCAATTCAAAGCGTAACGGCGGAGTCTTGAGACGATGCCCCGGGCCGGTAACGGTCAGACACAGCACATGCGCCAGATCCTCGGGCCAATCCGCGACCAACACCGGTTCGGGATCAGTCGCCAGATAGACGCCGAGACGATCGGATATTTCCTCGCGCGATACCGGCTCCTTTTCGAGCACGGGAAGCACATTCTCGCGCACCCAGTCATTCGGGGCGTTGCAGGCAACGGCTTCGTAGAAGATCGGCGCGTCTGGGTCTTCGGGAACCAGCGCGATCGATATCAGATCACCCAGGAAGCCGTTGAACTCGGTATCGAGGAAATAACGCAACGCGAGCCTCCGTCTCAGCGGTCCTGGCGCGCGAGGAACCTGTCATGGTCCTGCGCAGCCATTCGGATCTCGTAAAAGGCCGCGTCGTCCTCGACCCAGTGATCGAGCACTTCGCCATGTTGATGCAGCCATGCGGCGCCGGCGCCGTCACTCGGATCGAGCCGGACCACGAAACGGCGATGCCCGGCGGTCAGCCGCTGCGCCATCATCGTGCGGAGCGCCTCAATGCCCTGCCCCGTCGCTGCCGATACCGCCATCACGCCGTCCCGCTGTGCAGTTTCCGCCGACAGCGCCGCGCGACGCTCCTCGTCGAGCAAGTCTATCTTGTTCCAGGCTTCGATGCGCGGCGTCGTTTCGGCCACGCCGATATCGGCGAGAACCGCCTCGACATCGTCGCGCTGTGCCTCGCTGTCAGGATGCGACACGTCGCGCACGTGGATAAGCAGGTCGGCGGTGATAACTTCCTCGAGCGTCGCCTTGAACGCGGCGACGAGCTGCGTCGGCAGTTCGGACACGAAACCGACCGTGTCGGACAATATGGCCTTGTCGATTCCGGGCAGTGCGATCTGGCGCAAAGTCGGGTCGAGCGTGGCGAAGAGCAGGTTTTCCGCCATGACGTCACTCCCCGTCAGGCGATTGAAAAGCGTCGATTTTCCGGCGTTGGTATAGCCGACCAGGGCAATTACCGGCCAAGGCGCGCGCTGGCGCCGTTCGCGATGGAGCGAGCGCGTGCGGCTGACCTGCTCGAGGTCCTTTCGCAGCCGTGCCATCCGGTCGCGGATAAGCCGGCGGTCAGCCTCGATCTGCGTCTCCCCCGGACCACCCAGAAAACCGAAACCACCCCGCTGCCGCTCGAGATGCGTCCAGCTGCGCACCAACCGGCCCGCCTGATAATCGAGATGCGCGAGTTCGACCTGCAGCCGCCCCTCGGCAGTGCGCGCGCGTTCGCCGAAAATCTCCAGGATCAATCCGGTACGATCGATGACCTTGCAGCCGAGCGCACCTTCCAGGTTGCGCTGCTGGACCGCCGACAGCGAGGCGTCGAACACGACAAGCTGCAGCTCCTGGTCGCGCACTGCCTCGGCGAGCGTTTCGACCTGGCCCGATCCGATCAGCGTACCTGGCTTGGGCTGGCGTAGGCGAAAGGCAAGGCGATCCTCCACCTGTATCCCGATCGCGAGCGCAAGCCCGGCGGTTTCCTCCAGCCGCGCGTCGGCATCGCGACTGGATCCGCCCAGATCGGGATAGACGACAGCAGCTCGCGCACCGCGGGCGAACTCACCCTGTTCGCGGTCGAATCCGGTACTCAATCGTCGTCCGGTGCCGTTTCTTCGGCGAGATTGAGCGGACGGGCCGGCTGAATTGTCGAAACGGCATGCTTGTAGACCAGCTGTGCCATGCCCTCGCGCTGAAGCAGCATGCAGAACAGATCGAAACCGGCAATCTGGCCCTGCAGCATGACGCCGTTGACCAGGAACATGGTGACATTTTCCTCGGCCTTGCGGATCGCGTTGAGAAATATCTCCTGAAGTACCGGATTCTTCGACTGGTGGTCGCCCACCGCCTCAAGCAGCGCGGGCAAATCCATCGGGCCGGAAGGCATGATCGTGGAAATCGCATGTTTATAGATCAGCTGCGACTGCCCGTCGCGGCGCAGCAGGACCGAAAAATTGTCGAACCAGGTGACGATACCCTGCAGCTTGACGCCCTTGACCAGAAACATGGTCACCGGCGTTTTCGATCGGCGCAGAGAGTTGAGAAACAGGTCCTGAAGCGAGGTCTGCTTGTCTGCCATGCCGTTTCCTTCTGTTATTGGCGGGATTTGTCCCGCTGTGCGTCGTTTCCCGACGTCGGATCGCCACGCTGTCCGTGGCGGAACAGCGTGCCAATCTAGGGAGCCCGTGCCCCGCCGTCCAGCGGCACGCCGGGATATCGTCTGCGCAAGGTTCAGCCGCGCTCGTCGCGCGTCTCGGTGATGCCGAGCAGCTTCAGCTTGCGGTGCAGCGCCGAACGCTCCATCCCGATGAAATTCGCGGTGCGCGAGATATTACCGGAAAAGCGCCGGATTTGGATGCGCAGATATTCGCGCTCGAATGTTTCTCGCGCTTCCTTCAGCGGCGCGCCCATGATCGCGTTGGTCCCCATCGCGCTGTCGGCCGGACCGCTCGTTCCCAGCACTTCGGGCGGCAACAGATCGAGGTCGATACGGCCGATACGGTCACCCGGCGCCAGAATGACGGTGCGCTCGACGACATTGCGCAGCTGGCGGACATTGCCAGGCCATTCGTAGCTTTGCAGCGCTACCATCGCGTCCGCGGCGACTTCGGGCGTGGGGACCCGGCGTTCGCGAGCGTAATGCGCAACGAAATACTCGACCAGCACGGGAATATCCTCGCGCCGTTCGGAAAGCGGCGGAATGCTGACGGGTACGACGTTGAGCCGGTAATACAGATCTTCGCGAAAATTCCCTTGGGCGATTTCGGCCATCAGGTCGCGCGACGTCGCCGAAACGACGCGGACGTCGACCTTCACCGTTCGCTGGCCACCGATCCGCGTAAAGCTCTGATCGGTAAGCACGCGCAGAATGCGTGCCTGCGTGGCGACAGGCATGTCGGCGATCTCGTCGAGGAACAGCGTGCCGCCATGCGCCTGTTCGAGCAGCCCGGGACGCACCAGGTCGCCCGCCTCTTCCACGCCGAACAATTCCTCTTCAACACGCTCGGGAGTCATTCGTGCCGCGCTGGCAATGACGAAGGGGGCGCCTCCGCGCTGGCTCCAGCTGTGCAGCAAGCGCGCCGCGACTTCTTTGCCGGTTCCCGCTCCGCCGGTGATCAGGACGCGGCTTCCGGTCGCGGCGACTCGCTTCAGCGTCGCGCGGACGGCGTTGATCGCGCTGGAATTGCCCGTGAGATCGGTATCGAAACCCACGGTCGCGCGCAGCGATGCGACTTCGCGCCGCAACCGCTCGGTCTCGGTCGCGCGTTCCACCATCAGTAACAGCCGCTCGGCCTCGAAGGGCTTTTCGATGAAGTCGGCGGCGCCGCGCCGGATCGCCGCGACCGCCGTATCGAGATTGCCGTGGCCCGAAATGACAAGCACCGGAATCGAGCTGTCGCGACGCTTGATCTCGTCGAGCAGATCAAGTCCGTCGAGCTTCGATCCCTGGAGCCAGACGTCGAGCAGCACCAGCGACGGCCGGCGGTCGGCGATCGCTTCCAGCGCACCGGTACTGTCGGCCGCGCCGCGGGTTTCATAGCCTTCGTCCTCTAGGACGCCGGAAACCAGCTCCCGAATGTCGCGTTCGTCGTCAACGACGAGGATGTCGAGTGTCATGAGCGTCCACTTTCATTACGAGTGAGTGCGGCGAGACGGGAATCTTCCCCTTCCCCGCTCTCGTCTCCGGCTTCTGCGGCGAGATGGGACAGAAGCGTCGTATCGAAGACCATGCGCACCAATGTGCCTCCTCCCGGTCGGTCGGAGAAACTGACGGTACCGAAATGCTCTTCGACAATCTTTTTCACGATCGCGAGGCCGAGGCCGGTGCCGCGGCTGCGCGTCGTCATATACGGTTCCACGATCCGGTCGCGTTCGATTGGCAGGCCGACCCCGTTATCGGCCACTTCCACGCACAGCGCCCCTTCGCCGTTGCGGCTCACATATACGCTGATTTCTCCCGGAACACCCGTTTCCTCACGCGCCTCGACGGCTTCGACGGCATTCTTCACGACATTGGTCAGCGCCTGCCCGATCTGGCGGCGATCGCAGACGAAGGGCGGCAGATCATCGTCGGCGGTGATGCGGAAACCGATGGCGGGATGCGCGACTTCGTGAAGGAAAACCGCCTGGCGGGCGATATCGAGCAGCGATTCCTCGCGGAAAACCGGCTTGGGCATCCGCGCGAAGGATGAGAATTCATCGACCATCCGCCGCAAGTCGCCAACCTGGCGCACGATAGTATCGGTCAAACGCGTGAAAGTACCGTCGGCCTCTTCCATCTTGCGCCCATAACGGCGTTGCAGTCGCTCTGCGGCAAGCTGGATCGGCGTCAGCGGATTCTTGATTTCATGGGCGATCCGCCGTGCAACATCCGACCAGGCGGCGCGGCGCTGGTCGAGCAGTTGCTGCGTGATGTCGTCGAAGGTCAGCACCTGACCGCTTTCGTCGCGCGTTACCTTCACCGCCAGCGTCCGAGGCTCCCCGCCAGTCGTCATCTGTACGATCGCCTCGCGTTCACCATTGTCGAGCAGCGCGTCGAGCTCGGGTGCGATTTCGGCAAGCCGGCGTCCAACGGCATCCGCTTCCTGCAGGTGCAGCAGCAGCCGGGCCGATTCGTTGATCAGCTGCGCGCGGCGCTCCGCGTCGATCGAGATCACCCCCGCCGTGACTCCCGACATGACGGCCTCGATAAGCGCGCGGCGGCTTTCGAGCTGGCGATTGGCGTCGACCAATTCGCCGGTCTGCTCCTGCAGCCGCTCGGTCATGATGTTGAACGCGAGGCCGAGCGTCCCGACCTCGTCGCGGCTGTTGGGGTCTTCGACCCGCACCGAAAGATCGCCCTGCGCGACCTGCCGCGCCGCGCCCACCAGCTTGTCGATCGGCCGCACGAGGCGATCGGCAACCGCCAGCGCGATCAGCATGGCAAGGCCGATGATCAGCAGCGCAACGACAAACAGCGCGATGTTGAATTTGAGGTGCAGCGACTGGGCGCGCTGCTGGAGCGAGTCATATTCCCGGTTGATCGCATCGGCCGAAACGACCTGCTTGTTCATGAACTCCACGTTCGCGCGTGTCCCGACATAGAGATAGGTGTCGGGAATCTGCCGGATGTTGATGACTACCCAGATCGTTTCGGTATCGCGGTCGACATAGGGAAAGACATTGGGGTTGAGCCCGTCGCCTATGCGTTTCGCCAGCACGTCGGTATCTGGCGGGAGAACCGTGTAGAGCACTTTCACCGGCTCACCCTCGCGATGCGTGAAGACCGCCGCTTCGGAAAGATTGCGCAGATAGAGCTGGAGCTCGAGAAACTCCTGAAATTCCTGAGATTCTCGGGGAATTTCGGGATATTTCGCGGCAAGGTCTTCGGTGATCGCGGCGGCTTCCCCCGCCCAGCGCTGCGCAACGAGATTGCGCCCCTCCTCGGCAAGCTTGATCGAGGCATTGAATGCTGTCCGGGCACGGTCCGACAGCCAGAACTGGGTGCCCGACTGGAACATCACCGATGCCGCGATGACGGTGAGCACGATCGGCACGCTGGCGATCAGCGAAAACAGCGCGACGAGCCGGATGTGCAGCCGTCCGCCGCCGCCCATCTCCGAACGCGCGACGCGGAACTTGGCGATACGCCGCCCCGCGAGCACGATCAGCGCCGCGAACGGCAGGAGGTTGCCCAGCAACAGCGCAGCACCGGTCAGCGGGCTGACAAGCTTGCCTTCGACATTTGCCTGATTGATGATCAGGAAAGTGATCGTCGCCATGCCGATCGCAACGGCCACCACGCCGATTTCGATCGCCGGTGCGACAATCGACCGTTCTGCCTTCCCGCCTTCCGCTTGCAGTTCTGGATCGGGTACGCCCGTCATCGTTGCATCAATACAACGGAGGCGTTGCTCCGAAAACACATAACTGACGTCGGCTCGTCGCTATTTTGGTACGCCCGACCCGGCGTGAAACGACTTCATGCCTTGATGTCGAGATGATCGAGCCGCTTGCGCAGCGTATTGCGGTTGATGCCGAGTGCCTGGGCGGCGCGCAGCTGGTTGCCGCCATATTGCTCGAGCATCGCTTCGATCAGCGGGCGTTCGACTTCGCCGATGATGCGATCGTACAGCGAGCCGTCGGTCAGCGAATCGGGTTCCTCGATCGCCATCCGCGCAAGCCGCGCACGGATCGCTGCTTCGATTCCCTCGTCGCGCACCTGGGCCGTTGCCAGCCCGCCTTCGCCAAGCGTACCGCGCAATTCGGCCGCGCCGATCAGCGAATCGCGGCTCAGCGCTGCGATACGGCGCATCAGGTTTTCAAGCTCGCGGACATTGCCCGGCCAGTCGTAGGATTCGAGCACCGCAATCGCTTCGTCGCTCAGCTGCTTGCGCGGCAATCCGTCCTCGGCGGCACGTTCGAGGAAATGATGCGCGAGCAGCGCGATATCCTGCCGGCGCTCGCGCAGCGAAGGAAGCGAGACGGGAACGACGTTCAGTCGGTAGAACAGGTCCTCGCGAAACTGGTTCGCCGTGACGAGCTGCGCCAGATCCTTGTTGGTCGCCGCGACGATACGGACATCGGCGCGAATGGTTCGCGCGCCGCCGACCGTCGTGAACTCGCCCGATTGCAGCACGCGCAACAGGCGCGTCTGCGCCTCCATCGGCATATCGCCGATCTCGTCGAGGAACAGAGTGCCGCCCTCGGCCTGTTCGAACTTGCCCGCCACCCGCGCCTGCGCGCCGGTAAAGGCGCCGCGTTCATGCCCGAAAAGCTCTGCTTCGATCAGCTCGCGCGGGATCGCCGCCATGTTCAGCGCGACGAACGGCGCCCGGCGACGCGTGCCGAGGTCATGGATCGCGCGCGCGACAAGTTCCTTGCCGGTGCCGGACTCTCCCGAGATCAGCACCGTGAGGTCGTTTGAAACGACTCGCGCGATCACCCGATAGACTTCCTGCATCGCCGGCGAGCGCCCGATCAGCGGCGACGCGGTGGCCTCATCGGCATCGGGAAGCTCCGCCGGTGCCCGACGTCGCCGTTCGAGCGCCCCTGCGACGGCCTGAGCCAGTGCATTGAGATCGAAGGGCTTGGGAAGATAGTCGAATGCGCCGACTTCGGTCGCGCGCACCGCGGTGGTCAGCGTGTTTCGCGCCGAAAAGACAATCACGGGCAGATCGGGAAGGCGTTCCATCAGCGGCTCGACGATATCGAGCCCGTTGCCATCGGGCAGGACGACATCGGTCACCAGCACGTCGGGAACGGCGCGTTCCAGTTCGCGGCGCATCTCGGCCAGCGTCGCGGCGGAGCGGACGTTATGCCCCTCGCGCTTGAGCGCCTGCACCACCACGGTACGAATGGCGTTGTCGTCATCGACGATCAAAATGCTTCCGGTCACGGCATTGCCCTTGCCAGCAGGAGGCGGAAGCTGGTCACCCCGTCCTCGCGCGAATATTGCACCATGCCACCCATGTCGCGCATCAGCTTGTCCACCAGCGGCAGGCCCAGCCCCTTTCCTTCCGGTTTGCCCGAAACAAAGGGTTCGAAGAGATGGTCGGCAATGTCCTCGGGCGCGCCGGGCCCGTTGTCGGCTATCACGATCTCGATCGGGAGCGGGCGTCGCGACTGACGCGGGCCGATACTTACCGACATGCCGTGCCGATATGCCGTGGACAAGGTGATCTTCGGCTCCGGCGTTTGCGCCAGCGCTTCGGCGGCGTTCTTGAGCAGGTTCACCAGCACCTGCAGAAATGCGTCGCGATCGACCATCACCGGCGGCAGCGACGGATCGAACCGCTCCTCGATCGCGATATCGCGCGCGAAGCCGGTCCGGGCAAGCCGTCCGGCATGTTCGAGCAGCGGATAGACATTGGTCGATTCCAGCTTCATCGGCCGGGTGTCGGTGAAGTCCTGCATCAAGTCGATCAGCGCGGCGATCCGGTCGACCTCGGTGGTGATCAGCCGGGTCAGTTCCGACCCCTCTTCGACACCGGGGTCGAGCAGCTGCGCCGCGCCGCGGATCCCCGACAGCGGGTTCTTGATTTCATGCGCCAGCATCGCGGCTGCGCCCATCGCCGCGCGCGCGCCCGCGGTTCGCTCGACGCCGTGCGCGCGCCGGGCGGTGGGTGCATGATGCAACGTCAGAATGCGCCACCCGGGATGATCGGCGATCATCGATTCGAGATAGTCGACGCGCAGCCGCGGACCGCGCACCACTTTCACATCAGCATCGAACGCGGCGAAACCATGTCCGCTGCGCCGCGCGGCATCGTCGGCGGGCGGCACCAGGATATCGCGCAATGTCTGACCAACCATCGAGCGTTCGGAGTGATTGAGCAGCAATTCGCAGGCCGCATTGGCATGCGCGACTCGTTCCTCGGGATCGAGGATCATCACCGCCACCGGCATCGCACCGAACATCTCGGCAAAGGAAGGACCGGCCACTGGCGCTTCCTCCCTTCCGGCCCTCAGGCCGCCGCGCGCGAACGCCACGGCGCGTAATATTCGTCGAGCATCGCCAGCACGCGTGTCGCGTCCGGTTCCTGATTAACCTTGTTACGGAACTCGGCCGAGCCGTGCAGCCCGCGCGTATACCAGCCGATATGCTTGCGCATCATGTTGACGCCCACCTGCTCGCCATAATGGGAGAGCGTTTCGGTATAGTGGCGCAGGATCGTCTGATACTGCTCCTCGATCGGGGGATCCGGCGTTTCCACGCCTTCGCACAGCGCGCGCATCACCTGACGCAGCAGCCAGGGCCGGCCATAGGCGCCGCGCCCGATCATCACGCCGTCCGCACCGGACTGTGCCAGCGCTTCGCGCGCATCCTCGACCGAACAGATATCGCCATTGACGATCACCGGGATCGAGACGACATCCTTCACCTTGCGGACAAAGGCCCAGTCGGCGCTTCCCTTGTACATCTGGTTGCGGGTGCGGCCGTGGACGGTCACCATCTTGACGCCCAGCTGTTCGGCGATTTTCGCCAGTTCGGGCGCATTGAGGCTGTCATGACACCAGCCCATCCGCATCTTGAGCGTGACCGGCGTCGAGACCGCATCGACGGTCGCCTTGACGATGGCAGCGGCGTGATCGAGGTCGCGCATCAGCGCCGAACCCGCGTCGCCGTTTGTCACCTTGCGAACCGGACAACCCATGTTGATGTCGATGATCGCCGCTCCGCGATCCTCGTTCAGCTTGGCAGCCTCTCCCATTTCGTGCGGTGTGCAGCCGACGAGCTGCATCGATACCGGCTCTTCGATCGGGTCCCACGCTGCCTTGATCACCGACTGGCGCGTCTCGCGGATCGCCGCGGCGCTCGCAATCATCTCGGTGACGTTAAGCCCGGAGCCGAAACGGCGCACGGCGCGGCGGAACGGCAGGTCGGTCACGCCCGTCATGGGCGCGAGCAACACGGGCGCATCGATACGGACATCGCCGATCTGGATGGGAGCGAGTTTCGTCATGTCTGCCTGAAAAATAGGCAGTTGCCGCTATCGGCACAAGCGACGATTGGCAAGCCGTGCCGGCGCGGCTAGGGCGCATCGGCATGGGACGCACCGTTGCGATCATCGTTGCCGCCGGTACGGGGTCGCGCATGGGCGGCGATCCGAAGCAGTATCGGCTGCTTTCGGGGCGTCCGGTGATCGCGCACAGCCATGCGGCGCTGGCGCGCCACCCCGGCATCGATGCCGTGCTGGTGGTGATCGGGCGCGGACAGGAAGCCATGCTGGCCAAGGCGATCGGCGATGTCCCGTTCGTGGTGGGCGGCGCCAGCAGGCGGGAATCGGTCCGCAACGGTCTGGAGGCCATCGCCGCGCAGGGTAGCGCGGACAGCGTGTTGATCCACGACGCGGCGCGACCGATCATCCCCGCATCGGTGATCGATTCGCTGCTGATCGCCCTGCAGAGCAAAGCCGGAGCAACTCCCGCCCTGCCGGTTGCAGACACCATCGCCAGGGGATCGTCCCGCGGTTGGGTGCCCGATACGCTGGGGACGCTCGGCGACATTGTCGATCGCAGCACACTGGTCCGCATCCAGACGCCCCAGGCATTCCACTTCGATGCGATCCTCGCCGCACATCGCAACTGGCCCGCGGACCGCGAAGCGACCGACGACGCCCAGATGCTCCGCCGCTCGGGCGAAGAAATCGCGCTGGTTCCAGGAGATACGGCATTGGAAAAGCTGACGCACCCGGATGATCTCGCACTCGCGGAGCTGCGTCTGGGCGCGGGGATGATCAGCCGCAGCGCCACCGGCTTCGACGTGCACCGCTATGCCGAGGGCAAACCGCTCTGGCTCGGCGGCATCGAAATCCCCTCCCCCGTCGGGCTTTCCGGTCACAGCGACGCCGACGTGCTCCTGCATGCCATTACCGATGCCCTGCTCGGCACTATCGGCGAAGGCGATATCGGGTTGCATTTCCCGCCCAGCGATCCGCAATGGGCGGGCGCGGCTTCGTCGCGGTTCCTGGAACACGCCGCGTCGCTGATCCGCGCCCGCGGCGGCTTTATCGATTTCGTCGACGCCACCATAATCTGCGAACGGCCGAAGATCGGACCGCACCGCGAAGCGATCCGCCAAAGCGTCGCGGCGCTGTTGCGGCTGCCAGTGGAGGCGATTAGCATCAAGGCAACGACAACCGAACGGCTGGGCTTTACCGGCCGCGGCGAAGGAATGGCGGCGCAGGCTATCGCGACCGTCAGGCTGAAAGGGAACGGCGCATGAAGATGAAAGCGTTGATGACGGCAGGCGCGACCTGGCTCGCGCTGCTGGGTACTGCGGCGCATGCGCAGGCAGTGACGGCCGCGGCCAAGCCATGCGTCACCACCAGCGAAATCCGCGCCGGCCTGCTCACGCTGCTACCCGGCGTGCTGAGCGCGGTGCGCGACGCATGCCTTCCCAAACTGGACGACGATTCGTTTTTCGCCAATGGCGGCGAAGCGATGGTCGCCTATTACAATGTGGCGGGCGAGACCGCCGCTCCGGTCGCGATCGCAGCCATCCAGCGATTGAGTAGCGAATCGGACGATTTCAACATTCCCGAAGAGTTCGACCCGGCGATGGTCAGCGTGCTCGTCGGCTCCCTGCTGGGGCCGATCCTGGCCAAGGAACTCGATGCCGGCACCTGCGGCTATGCCGATCGCGCACTGGAGCAACTCGCACCGCTGCCTCCTGAAAACCTGACCGGCTTCGTCGCCATCGTCGCGGAAGGCGCGCTCGCCGCCAAGCGCAAAAAGGCAGAAGCGGCAGCCGCGGAAGCAGCCCAGGCCCTTGCGGAAGCCGAAACGCCGGACGAGATCGCGGCCGCCGAAGCATTGGTGGAAGCTGCCAAGAACGACACGATTCCATTCGAAATCTGCAGCTCGGAGCTGGTTTCCCGGTAATGGATACCATCCTTCCCCCGGAACTCGTCGAAGCCGCTCGCAAGGTGGTCGAAGCAAACCGCATGCGGGGCCGCACGATCGCCGTCGCCGAAAGCTGCACCGGAGGACTGGTGGCAGCCGCGCTGACAGAAATTCCCGGCTCTTCCGACGTACTGGAATGCGCGTTCGTCAGCTATTCGAACGAAGCCAAGATGGACCTTCTGAAGGTCAGTCAGGATGTCCTTGAAACCTTCGGCGCGGTATCGATCGCGGTCGCCTGGAGCATGGCGCAGGGCGCGCTGGAAAAGAGCCATGCCAATGTCGCGGTCGCTATCACCGGCATCGCCGGTCCCGGTGGCGGCACGGACAAGAAACCTGTGGGAACCGTCGTCTTCGCGCGAGCAGAACGCGGCGCCGATCCGACCGATGTCGTCGCCGACTCGCGGCATTTCGACGATGAAGGACGCGGGTCGGTGCGGCTTCAGGCCGCGTTGTGCGCGCTCGAACTGCTGATGCCGCCCGAATAGAGCTCCGCGGCGCGATCCTCGAACGCGGAGATCATCCTGCGCAGGGCACGGTCGAACACCTGCCCTGCCAGCATTTCGAAGACGCGGTTCTTGAATGCGAAATCGACGCAGAAATCGACGATGCAACCGCCCTCTCCATCCGACTGGAACTTCCAGTCGTTGCGGAGATATTTGAGTGGGCCATCGACATAATCGACATGGATCGATTCCGGCCGGTGCTTCTCGACCTTCGACGTGAAAGTCTCGCGCAGGCTCTTGAAGCCGACGACCATGTCGGCGGTCATCATCGTTTCGCTGTTCGAACGCACCCGAATCGCCGAAACCCAGGGCAGGAATTCGGGATAGGACGGAACGTCCGCGACCAGATCGAACATCTGCTCGGGCGTATAGGGCAAGTGGCGCTGCTCGGTATGTTTGGGCATGCTGTCTGCGCGTTCAGCCCTTCAGCTTTCCGGCACGCGCCAGCTTCTCTTCACGCGCGGCCTTCATCTTGGCGAAATCGTCGCCCGCGTGATAGCTCGACCGGGTGAGCGGCGAGGACGCCACCATAAGGAAGCCCTTGGCGCGCGCGACGGCGGCATAGGCATCGAAGCCCTGCGGCGTCACGAATTCCTGCACCTTGGCGTGCTTGGGCGTCGGCTGCAGATACTGGCCCATCGTCAGGAAATCGATGTCGGCCGATCGCATGTCGTCCATCACCTGATGGACTTCGAGCCGCTCCTCGCCCAGCCCGAGCATGATCCCGGACTTGGTGAAGATCGAAGGGTCGAGCTTCTTGACCGTCTCCAGCAGGCGCAGCGAGGCATAATAGCGCGCGCCCGGGCGGATCGTGGGATAGTTGCGCGGAACGGTTTCCAGATTGTGGTTGAACACGTCCGGCCGGGCATCGACGATCATTTCGATCGCCCGCTCGTGCTTGTTGCGGAAATCGGGCGTCAGGATCTCGATCGTGGTGTTCGGCGCCTGATCGCGCAGCGCGCGGATCACCTTGACGAACTGCTCGGCGCCGCCGTCCGGCAGATCGTCGCGATCGACCGAGGTGATGACGATATGTTCGAGCCCCATCTGGATCGCGACATCGGCAACATGCTGCGGCTCCATCGGGTCGAGCGCGCGGGGCATGCCCGTTTTGACGTTGCAGAAGGCACAAGCCCGCGTGCAGGTGTCGCCGAGGATCATCACCGTAGCGTGCTTCTTCGACCAGCATTCGCCCATGTTCGGGCAGGCGGCCTCTTCGCACACCGTGGCGAGGTTCTTGGCACGCATCAGCGCGCGGGTTTCGGCAACCATTTTCGAGGTCGGCGCTTTTACCCGGATCCAGTCGGGTTTGCGCTGACGTTCGGGCCGGGGCAGCTGCGTCATTTCGTTCATGTCCGCGAGATAGCGATGGCTTGCCCCAGAGACAACACGCGCTAGGTAGGCATCGAGGAACAGAGGGGAACAAAATGACCGATTTCGCCGATCTGATCGCAGGCTATCATCGCTTCCGCGAAACCGGCTGGAAACGCGAACGCTCGCGCTGGGAAGATCTGGTCGGCGGACAGAGCCCCAAGGTCATGGTGATCGCCTGTTCGGACAGCCGAGTCGATCCGGCACAGATCTTCGATACCACCGCCGGCGAAATCTTTGTTGTCCGCAATGTCGCAAATCTGGTCCCGCCGTTCGAAATGGGCGGTGGGCGCCACGGCGTCTCGGCGGCGCTGGAATTCGCGGTGACACAGCTCGAAGTGAGCGAGATCGTGATCATGGGGCATGGCAAGTGCGGCGGCGTCCATGCCGCGCTCACCCAGGCGTTTGACGGCGCCGATCCCGGCGCGGGCGGTTTCATCGATCACTGGGTGGACTTGCTTGATGACGCGCGCGAGCGGATCGTTGCCGAATATGGCGACGGACCCGAAGCGACTCGCGCGCTCGAAATGGAGACAGTCCGCGTTTCGATCGAGAATCTGAGGACCTTTCCGTTCATCCCCGAACGCGAAAAGGCCGGGAAGCTCAAACTCCAGGGGGCCTATTTCGCGATCGCCGACGGCATATTGCATGTCATGGGAGACGATGGCGCGTTCGCGCCTGCCTGACAGCCGCCTGTCCTGCCCCAAAACGTCAGCTAGCCGGAGGACGCCGGATGTACCTCGCTTCGCTTCGCCATAATCTGGGTGGCATATTGCGATTCTCGGGGCGCAGCTCGCGTGAGTTCTTCTGGCCCTATGCGCTGACGCTGTTGGGCGTGACGGTGGCGGCAACTATTCTGGTCATGGCGCCGGCGATGTTCCGAATGAGCGAGACCTATGCCCGCGAGCATCCCGAACAAGTGGTCGAAACCGTCGGTCCTGGCGGGTATTCGATCGAAGTGAAGGATCCGCCGCCCGACCTGTTTCGCAACATCGACATCCCCCTTACCGAACTCGGCATCGTCGGCGGGCTTTTCCTGCTTCTCCTGGCCGCCGCTGTCACGCGACGCCTGCATGATCGCGGATTGCCGGGCATTCTCGGCATCCTGCCGCTTATCCCGTTTTCGGCCAGCGCCTTCTATTTCATGCCCCGAATCTTTCACCAATTCGCGCTTGCTGATGGGTCGCCACCGACCGCTTTCGTAGCCGCCTTCTTCTGCAACCTGCTCTATCTCGGGCTGCTGCTCGGGCTGGGCCTGTTGCTCGCGATGAAAGGCCAGCCGCAGTCGAACCGTTATGGCGATCCTCCCGAACCTGGCCGAGGCGAAGCGACACCCTAGTCCCAGTCGCCCAGGGCTTCCCGAGCCACCTTGATCACCTCATCGCTCAATTCGGGCGGCTGCATCGGCACACAGGCTTCGAGCCGGTCGGCGATTGCGGTAAGCGCTGCGATCCGTGCCGCTTTCTTGTTATTGCCGTCGATCACGGTCCACGGCGCCTTCTGCGTATCGGTGCGCGCGAACATTTCGGCATAGGCGTCCCAATAATCCGCCCGGCGCGCGCGATTGCGAAAATCGTCGAGCCCGGTTTTCCAGCGCTTCCACGGATGCGACAGCCGGTCGCGCAGACGATCGTCCTGTTCGTCCTGCGTGACATGAACGAACAGTTTTACCAGCGTCGTGCCGGTATCGATCTGTTGGGCCTCGAATGCGTTGATTTCGGTATAGCCGCGGCGCCATTCGGCCTCGCTGGCATAGCCTTCGACGCGCTCCACCGCGACGCGACCATACCAGGTGCGGTCGAAGATCGAGATATTGTGGAGCGGCGGCAGCCGCTGCCAGAAGCGCCAGAGGAAATGATGCGCCTTTTCCTCCGGCGTCGGCGCGGAAATCGGCCAAACTTCGAAATAGCGCGGGTCCCATTGCGCGGTCAGGCGACGAATAATGCCGCCCTTCCCCGCCGCGTCCCAGCCTTCGATGGCGATGATCGCGCGCCGCCGGTGGACGATATGCGCATATTGGATATGCGCGAGCCGCTTTTGCAGCCTGGCGAGATCCTCCGAATAGTCGCCGTCATATTTCCTGCCGGCTTCATATTCGGAGAGATCGATCATCGCGCGGCTCACCCGGCGTCCGGCGAAACCACTTCGGCGGTATCCTTCTTCGCCTTCTCGGCCGCCACGGCCGGAGCAAGCCGTATATGCAGTTCCTTGAGCTGCTTGTCCGAAACCTCGCTCGGCGCACCCATCATCAGGTCCTCGGCGCGCTGGGTCATCGGGAAGGCGATCACTTCACGGATATTGGGCTCGTCGGCAAGCAGCATGACGATGCGGTCGACACCCGGTGCAGACCCGCCGTGGGGCGGCGCGCCATATTTGAAGGCGTTGATCATGCCCGCGAAATTAGTGTCGACATCGGCCTGGCTGTAGCCGGCGATTTCGAACGCCTTGTACATGATGTCCGGGCGATGGTTTCGGATCGCACCCGAGCTCAGTTCCACGCCGTTGCAGACGATATCGTACTGCCAGGCGAGGATATCGAGCGGGTCCTTGGTCTCAAGCGCCTCCATCTCGCCTTGCGGCATCGAGAAGGGATTGTGGCTGAAATCGACCTTCTTGGCGTCCTCGTCATATTCGAACATCGGGAAATCGACGATCCAGCAGAATTCGAACCGGCTTTCGTCGATCAGTTCCAGCTGCTCGGCGACGCGGGTGCGCGCGAGGCCGGCGAGCTTGGCCGCCTGTGCCTCCTTGCCCGCCGCGAAGAACAGGCCGTCATCGGGACCGAGGCCGAGTTCGTCGGCAAGCTTGTCCATCTTGTCCGGGCCGTGATTCTTGGCGATCGGACCGCCCCATTCGCCGCTCTTGCGCGTGGCATAGCCGAGACCCGGAAAGCCCTCGCTCTGTGCCCAGCTGTTCATGTCGTCGAAGAACTTGCGGCTCTTTTCCGCCGTGCCTGGTGCCGGGATCGCGCGGACGACATCGCCACCCTCGACGATGCTGGCGAAGCGGCCGAAGCCCGAGCCGTCGAAATGGCTCGACACATCGGTGATCAGGATCGGGTTGCGCAGATCGGGCTTGTCGTTGCCGTATTTCAGCATCGATTCCTTGTAGGGAATGCGCTTGAACGGCAGCGCCGAGACGGTGCGGTTCTTGCCTTCCCAATCGGCGAATTCCTCGAACACGCCGTGCAACACGGGCTCGATCGCCGCGAACACGTCTTCCTGCGTGACATAGCTCATTTCGAAATCGAGCTGGTAGAATTCACCCGGCGAACGATCGGCGCGCGCATCCTCGTCGCGGAAACAGGGCGCGATCTGGAAATACTTGTCGAAACCGGCGACCATCAGCAGCTGCTTGAACATCTGCGGCGCCTGCGGAAGCGCATAGAATTTACCGGGATGGACGCGGCTGGGCACCAGATAGTCGCGCGCGCCCTCGGGGCTCGATGCGGTGAGGATCGGTGTCTGGAACTCGGTGAAGCCCTGATCGATCATCCGGCGGCGCAGCGACGAAATCACGTCTGAACGCAGCTTGATGTTCTTGTGCACCTTCTCGCGGCGCAGATCGAGATAGCGATAGCGCAGGCGGATATCCTCGGGGTATTCCGAGTCGCCGAACACCGGCATCGGCAGGTCCTGTGCCGCCGACTGGACTGCCACTTCGGCCGCGCGCACTTCGATCTCGCCTGTCGGCAGGTTCGGATTGACCGCTTCGGCGTCGCGCGCGACGACTTTGCCGGTCACCGTTACCACCGATTCGCTGCGCAGCGACTCGATCACCGCAAAGGCGGGGCCGTCGACTTCGGTGACGATCTGGGTCAGTCCGTAGTGGTCGCGCAGATCGATAAAGACCAGATCGCCATGATCGCGCTTGCGATGAACCCAGCCCGAAACGCGGACTTCTTCACCGACATTGGCGGCGGTCAGCGCCCCGCAATTGTGCGTACGATAGGGATGCATATCCTCGAACTCTGCTTTTTCCGCCATTTTGGTGGCCCGAACCCCGAATTCACCGCGCAAAAATAACGGTGGCGGAAGCCGGTGCCGGCCATACTGACGCTCAATTTGATACGAGCGGCGCGAATCCGCGTCGCATCGTCCTTTGTCAACCCGCGCAGAGCGGTCTAAAGGGCCCCGATGCACATTCATGGCCTGATCGAGGACTCTGCCGCCCTCGCCAATCTTTGTAACCGCTTCGCCAACAAACCCTTCGTCGCGGTCGACACCGAATTCATGCGTGAGAACAGCTACTGGCCCGAGCTGTGCCTCATCCAGATCGCTGATGACGAAGAGGCGGCCGCCGTCGATCCGATGGCGGACGGGCTCGATCTGACACCGTTGCTCCATCTGCTCACCGAGAATCAGGACGTGCTCAAGGTGTTCCATGCCGGCGGTCAGGATATCGAGATCGTCTACAATCTCACCGGCAAGACTCCGCACCCGCTGTTCGACACCCAGGTTGCGGCGATGGCGCTGGGGCAAGGCGAACAGATCGGCTATTCGAACCTTGTCGACAGCTATCTCGGCATTTCGATCGACAAGGGCGCGCGTTTCACCGACTGGAGCCGGCGCCCGCTCGACAAGCGCCAGATCGACTATGCGATCGCCGACGTCACGCATCTCTCGAAGATCTTTCCCAAGATGCTCGACAAACTGATGAAGACCGGCCGCGGCGCGTGGCTCGACGAGGAGATGGAGCGGCTTTCCAACCCGGAAAACTATCGCAACGATCCCGACGCCGCATGGCAGCGCGTGCGCATTCCCAGCCGCAAGGCCGATGTGCTCGGTCGGCTGAAGGCGCTGGCGCGCTGGCGCGAGCTTGAGGCGCAGAACAAGGATCTTCCGCGCGGCCGCATCGTCAAGGACGAGACGCTGGCCGATCTGGCGGGCAATCCTCCGCGCAAACAGGCCGATCTCGGCCGCGTGCGCGGGCTTTCGAGCGCCTGGTCGTCAAACGATATCGGCGGCCGGCTGGTCGCCGCGCTGGCCGATGCCAAGCCGCTGTCGAGCGAGGAAATGCCGTCGCGCGATTCGCGCAAGCCGGCCCTGGGCAAGGACGGCGCGCTGGTTGCCGACCTGCTCAAGCTGCTGCTCAAGATTCGCGCCAAGGAAATCAGCGTCGCTGCCCGCCTGCTCGCGCGCTCGGACGATCTCGAAGCGCTTGCGGCGGGACAACGGGAAGACCTCGCGATCCTACGCGGTTGGCGATACGAGCAATTCGGACGCGACGCGCTCGCACTGGTTGAAGGCCAGCTGGGCTTCACCGTGCGCAACGGCAAGCTCAAGATGACCCGTACCGAGGAAACAGAGGAGACCGCATGAAGCCGCATCTGCCGCTCGCCGTCCTGATGCTTGCCGCTGGTTGCGCCCCGGCGGATCCGGGCGAATCGCCTCCCCCCGCCTCTACCGCTTGCGGCGCAGAGCGCGTCCAGAACTATGTCGGCAAGCAAGTCGACGCTGTGCGCGCTCAAGCGATCGCGGAAAGCGGCGCGGAAATCCTGCGTGTCTATGCCGAGGGGGATCCGGTGACGATGGATTACCGCCCGGCACGGCTGAATCTGGTCACCGATGACGCAGGCGTTATCGTAACCGTGAAATGTGGGTGAGGAACTAGCCTAGGGGTAAGACAATGCGCGGATCGACAATTGCCGCAGCAGCGGTTGTACTGCTGGCCGCGGGAATATTCAGTCAGGGCGCATCGGCTGATGCGCCCCGTGGCATGAGCGATCCGGCACTGGAAGCGCGCGTGGCGGCGCTCGAGGCACGCGTGGCCCGACTTGAAGCTTCCCAGGCACACGGTTCGCGTCGGCAGACCGTGACGATCCGTGTCGATGAACAATGCGGCTTCACCAGTGCAAGCTGCCGGTTCAATGCCCGGCAGATCTGCGAGAATCTCGGCTATGAAAACTCGGTCGTGAGCCGCAGCGAGCAAATCGAACGGCGCTATTGGCTCAAGCGAGTGACGTGCGCGCCCTGACCGGCCGTCATTGACGCAATTCGGGTTCCACGCCCAGCGCTTCGGCCAGTGTCTTGTGCCGCCGTTCGACGCTGTCGCCATATAATGCGGCATCTTCCGGCGCGACCTTCACTGCCAGCCGTGCATTGCCGAGCTTTAGCGAGCAGCGGCGAAGCGCGCTTTCGGCACCGCCGCTGATGCGTTGGCCAAGGCGAATCGCGAGTCCCCATAGCTGCGCCCGGCGAAGCAGATCCGGCGAAGCCAGCTGCGGCAGCGGTTCGGGAGATTGCTGCCCCCCACCCAGCGCGGTGAACAACGCCTGGGCGAGTACCGCACGTCCGGTCGAATCGATCGCAACCCAGTTGCCGTGCAGCGCGGTGTCGAGCCCGCGCTCGGCACGGAATTCGGGATTGGCGCGCCAGCCGACATCCGCCAGCAGGCACGACACATGGCGCAGCCGCCGCAGATCGGGCGTCTCGTCGTCGAACAGCGGTTCGACCCACTGGTTGAGCAAGTCGCCGTGACCGGGAAAGCGTCCGAGCCGGTCGCCTTCCTCGCGCGCGGCGGCGATCAGCGGGTCTTCGCGCCGTGCCTCGGGCGATAATGTCGAAAACAACAGCCCCTCGCGCAGGCCATAGGCGGAAACGACGCTACGCGTGCTCTTCAAGTGCTTCAGCACCGATGTCAGCAAAGCCTGCGCATCGCCCAGCGTCGCGATACGTCCGCTGGAAAGACCGGCGACCGATTTCAGCTTGGCTTTCGAGACATGACTGACGGTGCGCCCCAGCCGTGCAATCCGCTCCGGCTCCATGACATATTGGTGGACGATCGGCAGCGGGAATTTCGACAGATGCATGTCGAGCCGCGCGACCGCGCGCCAGGAGCCGCCGACCAGATAGAATGGAAGCCCCTCCCCGCGCCCGAGCCAACCCGACTCGCGCAGCATCTTCGCCACCTTGCGATCGAGCGCGCCATGCCCCTTTGCGCGGATCGCCTGGATTCGCAGCACGCCCAGCGGAAAGGAGATGCGATCAGTGACGGCACCGGCCACGACGCGCACCAGCTCCAGACTGCCGCCGCCCAGGTCTCCGACGATCCCGTCCGCGTCGGGGATACCCGAAAGGACGCCCATGCCCGACGCCATTGCCTCTTCCAGGCCGGACAGCGTCTCGACCTGCAGCCCCACCGCCTTGGCGGCCTTGATCAGATCCTTTCCGTTGCTGGCATCGCGCACCGCCGCCGTCGCCACGGTGCGCAGATCGTGCACGCCCATTTCGCGCGCCAGCATTGCGAATCGTGCCAATGCACCACGTGCGAGTGCCAGCGAGGATTCCTCGATGGCACCGGTTTCGCCGAGCGACTTGCCCAGGCCGGCCATCACCTTTTCATTGAACAACACCGCCGGAAGCCGCGGGGGGCCGTCATAGACAACCAGCCGGATCGAATTTGAACCGATGTCGATGATCGCGCGACGCGTATCGACCGGATCGGTATCGGCGCGCGGCTTGCGGAAGAGCAGGGTCGCCACCGTTCAGTGCCCTCGCGCCGGGGCGCGCCGGCGACGGATCGTCAGTTTCGGTACGGTCTCGCCACCCGCCTCCAGCGCCGCCCCGCGCCCGGAAAGCGACGGGTTCGTCATGAAATAGCGATGCAAATTGAACGGCCGCGCGCCATCGGGGTGGATGCGGACATAGCTGCCGTCGGCCTGAAGCTCCCAGCTCTGCTCATTGTCGAGCAGATTGGCCACCATCACCTGATCGACGATCTGGTCGTGCACGGTCTTGTTGAGAATCGGCAGCATATATTCGACGCGCCGATCGAGATTGCGCGGCATCCAGTCCGCCGAGGAAATGAATACCTTGGCCGCATCGCTCGGCAGAGTCTTCCCGTTGCCGAACACCCAGATTCGGCTGTGCTCCAGGAAGCGCCCGACGATCGATTTGACTCGGATATTCTCCGACATGCCCTCGACTCCCGGGCGCAGGCAGCAAATGCCGCGAATGACGAGATCAACCTGAACGCCGGCATTGCTGGCGTCGTACAGCTTGTCGATGATCGCCGGGTCGACGAGCGAGTTCATTTTCGCCCACACCGCCCCGGGCTTCCCGGCACTCGCATTCGCGATTTCGCCGTCGATCAGCTCCATCAGCCGAGTGCGCAGCGTGCGTGGGCTGATGTCGATCAGTTCGAGCCCTTGCGGCTCAACATAGCCGGTGACGTAATTGAAGATCTGCGCTGCATCCCTTCCGATCCGGGCATCGGCGGTGAAGAAGCTCAGATCGGTGTAGATGCGTGCAGTGATCGGGTGATAATTGCCGGTGCCGAAATGGCAGTAGGTGCGATAGCCATTGCCTTCGCGGCGCACGACCATCGAAATCTTCGCGTGCGTCTTCCAGTCGATGAAGCCGTAGACCACCTGCACGCCCGCCCGTTCCAGCGCCGCGGCCCAGAGCAGGTTCTGCTCCTCGTCGAACCGTGCCTTGAGTTCGACCACTGCCGTCACCGATTTGCCGGCTTCGGCGGCGGCGATCAGCGCGTTGATTACCGCCGATTGCTTGCCCGCGCGATAGAGCGTCTGCTTGATCGCGACGACATCGGGATCCTGCGCCGCCTGTCGCAAGAATGCGAGGACGACGTCGAACGTTTCATAAGGGTGGTGGACGACGATGTCCTTGGCACGAATCGCCGCGAAGCAATCGCCGCCATATTCACGGATACGCTCGGGAAAACGAGGACTGTAGGGCGTGAACTTCAGGTCGGGCCGGTCCTCTTCGACCAGCGCCGAAAGGTCGCCGATACCCAGAAACTGCCCTTTCTCGGTCAGGATCGTGTCGCTGCCGCCCAGTTCCTCCTTCAGCGTCGCCTCCAGTTCGGAGGATATCCCGTTTTCCATCTCCAGGCGGATGACGCGACCGCGCCGCCGCCGTTTGATCGCGCTGCGGAAATAGAGGACCAGATCCTCGGCCTCTTCCTCCAACTCGATGTCACTGTCGCGCAGCACGCGGAACGAGGCGTGTTCCTTCACCGCGTAGCCGGGAAACAGCAGGTTCGAGAAACGCAGCAGCAGCGTTTCGACCATCACGTAGCGCGCGGTGTCCCCGGGAAGGCGAATGAACCGCGACATGGTGGTCGGCAGCAGCACCAGTTCGCGGATGGGCTCGCGGTCCGAACTTCGGATCAGGTCGAAGATGATGCTCGACCCGCGATTCGGGATGAACGGAAAGGGATGCGCGGGATCGAGTGCCTGCGGCGTCAGAATCGGAAAGATCTGCTCGCGGAAATGGCGTTCGAGCCATGCCGCGGTCTCGCCTTCGATCTCGTCGGCCTCGAGCACGGTAATCCCCGCCTCGGCGAGCTCCGGGCGCAGGCTTTGCCAGGTCGCCTGCTGGTTGGCGACAAGCTCCGTCCCTTCGGTGATGATCGCGGCAAGCTGCTGTCCCGGCGTCAGGCCGTCTGCCGAGCGCTGTTCGACATCCTGAAGCTGCTGCCCCTTGAGCCCGGCGACGCGGACCATGAAGAATTCGTCGAGATTCGAGCCCGAAATCGACAGGAAGCGAAGCCGCTCGAGCAACGGATGCGCGGAATTGGACGCTTCCTCCATCACCCGGCCGTTGAACGCGAGCCAGGAAAGCTCGCGATTGAAATAGCGTCCCTCGCCGCGATCGACCGCGAAAGGATCCTCGTCTTCGAAGCGGACATCGGCAGGTCGGTTCATGGGGTCTCGCTAACGGCTTCCGGTTCCGATCTGGGCAACAGCCCGGCCATTTCCAAGGTGGGCTTCGCCATCTGGATCGAAAGCCGCGCCGGGCCGCGCGATCCCGCTTCGTCCTCCAGTGCGTCCGCCACCCGGACCAGAGCCACATAGCTTCGTTCGACTCGACTGACGAGCCAGGGAACGAGATCAGGGGCCGGAATAAGCCTGCGCCGATCGAAAAAACGCCACAGCAATTGGCCCATCAGTGCGTCGTCGGGCGGATCGATGGCCAGGGTCGGTGTCGCCATCAGCCGCGAACGCAGATCGGGCAACCGGATTTCCCATTGCGGCGGCGGTACATCGGCGACGATCAGCAGCGGGTGGCGCGTCGCCTGGGCCCGGTTCCAGGCGTGGAATATGTCCGCTTCCGCCCAGAGTTCGGCATTGTCGATGATTTCGCCGCCGGCCTTTTCGGCAAATACCCGCGCGAGCAGGCTGCGCCCGGATTTACGCGGCCCCGTCAGCAGCGCCGCCATTACCGGCCAGGCTCCCCAGTGATCCAGCTGATGCACGGCGCGGGCATTGGCTTCACTCACCAGAAACTCCGCGTCGCGCGCCTCGGGCATTCCGAGCGGCAGGCGCAGTTGGGTCATTCCTCGCCCGTGCCGTCCGTCGGAGAAGGTTGCGGCGGGGGTGGCGGACTCTGGCTCGCCTTGCTGATCCGCAGCACACCCGGGCCCTGCTGCACGGTCCAGCCCCTGCCCTCCAGCTGGGAGCGCAACGATCCGATGCTCCCGTCATAGGTGACGCGCATCACCGATACCCCGCCCAGCGCAGTGCTGCTGGTCGTCACCGAACGCACGCCGGGGATTCCGCGAAGCGCACCTTCGGAGGCGAGGAACGCCGTCGAATCGGGCGTGTCGACTTGCACCGAGACCGCCGTCCCGGCCGCAACGGCCGGTGTATCGGCCGGCGCCGGACGCACTTCCTCGGGCGCTTCCTCGGGGGCTTCCTCCTCGGTTTTCGGTTCAGGAGGGCGGAAAGCGAGCAGCCGGTCGGTCTTAAGCTTGCCCGAATTGAGCGCGTCCTGATAGATTTGATCGATCCTGCGCACGCCGGCATCGAGCAATGCGTCGAGCGAACTCCCGTTGTTCACGCGCAGCGCGAATCGGCCGAGCGGGGCCCGGTCAGGCCCGTGGCTGGCAGTGAAAACCCCGGTAACCGGACCGCCGGGATATTCGCGGCGCAGATCGACTTCGGCGATCAGCACGTCGGCGGCGCCATAGGTATCGAGCACCTCGCGCCACCAACCGCGCCCCCGTCGCAACGTCTGCCCGGCGTTCATCAGCAGCGCGTCCGGCCCGGTGCCGCGCGGGCGAACATAGTCGATATTGCTGTTGCCGGAGCGAAACCGGCCCCATGCCTCCTGCCAGGCATTGTTCCGTTCGTACATGCGCCCGGCTCCGCCGGACCATTCGAGCGGCAGCAGCATCATCGGCGGCGAGCGCGTGACCTGAACCGAAACGCCCAGCAGCGCGCCGGCCTTGGCCCGGTCAAAGAGCACGCCCAGACGGGCGATGTAGCGATCCGGCCCGATATTCTCGCGCTCGACGATGATGCCGGTAACGATCGAATCGAGCGTCGAATCGGACAATCTGGCATTGCTGCTGCCTGCAAGCTGCTGCGCCAGCTTGGTCCAGCCCTTTCGCTGGGCGAGTCGCCACCCCGCCTGCCGCGCGCTTTCGGCGTCATCGCCGCGCACGTCGACTTCGATACCGCCGACCTCGAAACTGCCCGAGCTGTCAAAGCCGTTATTGGGCGTATTCTGCGCAACACCCATGCCCGCCACGCCGATCAGGGTCAGCGCAACGACGACGAGCAAGGCAGGAAAAAAGCGACGTACCATCATGCTGTGGCCCTTTTGGCGAAGCGGACGTGGAAATCCAAGCGCGATATCGCTACGCGCCGTCATCATGAGCGAACCCGATCGGGGCGAAGGCCCCTACACCTATGCCGATGCAGGCGTCTCCATTGCCGCCGGAAACGCCCTTGTCCGGGCGATCGCACCGCTTGCGCGGTCGACGAGAAGGCCAGGCGCGGATGCTGATCTCGGCGGATTCGGCGGACTTTTCGACCTGAAGGCCGCCGGCTTCACCGATCCGCTGCTGGTCGCGGCCAACGACGGTGTCGGAACCAAGCTCAAGCTCGCGATCGAGCAGGACCGGCATGACGGGGTGGGAATCGACCTCGTCGCCATGTGCGCGAACGACCTGATCGTGCAGGGCGCGGAACCCCTGTTCTTTCTCGACTATTATGCCAGCGGCAAGCTGGAGAGTGGGGTTGCCGAGCGCGTGATCGCGAGTATCGCCGATGGTTGCCGCCAGGCCGGCTGCGCGCTGATCGGCGGCGAAACGGCGGAAATGCCGGGCATGTACGCCGATGGCGACTATGATCTCGCCGGCTTCTGCGTCGGGGCGGTCGAACGTGACCGGCTGCTCGACGGATCGCAGGTGCGTCCGGGCGACACGATATTGGGACTCGCATCTTCGGGCATCCATTCGAACGGGTTTTCGCTGGTGCGCCGTCTTGCCGCCGACAAGGGCTGGAAGCTCGACCGCCCTGCCCTGTTCGATCAGGACAGGCTGCTGATCGACGCGCTGATGGCACCGACCCGGATCTACGTCAAAAGCCTGTTGCCGCTCCTGCGCGAGGGCCGGGTTCACGGGCTCGCCCACATCACCGGCGGCGGTCTACTCGAAAACATACCGCGTGTGCTGCCGAAGGACTGCCATGCGACAGTCGATGCCGGTCGCTGGGAACAGTCCCGGCTGATGGCGTTCCTGCAGGCGCAGGGAAATATCGAGCCCGAGGAAATGGCACGAACCTTCAATTGCGGAATCGGCATGGCAGTGATCGTTGCCCCCGAGGATGCCGACAGCGTAACCCGGGCGCTCCAGGCCGCGGGCGAAACGGTTCACGTCATCGGTGAAGTCACCGCCGATACGCGGGGCTGCACCGTGTCCGGGCCGGCGGGAAGCTGGAGTGCACGCAGCGCCTGGACCGCGACTCACCATGACTAGGCATCGCGTCGGCGTCCTCATTTCTGGGCGCGGGTCGAACATGGCGGCCTTGGTCGAGGCATCGCGCGAGCCGCAGTGCCCCTATCAAATCGTGCTGGTGGCGAGCGACAAACCCGAAGCCCCCGGGCTCGCCTGGGCCGCGGAACGGGGCGTAGCGACCTTCGCGAAATCACCCAAAGGGATACCCAAGGCCGAGTATGAGGCGGCGATCGACGCGGCGCTGCGCGAGGCGGGTGTCGAGGCGATCGCGCTGGCAGGCTATATGCGGCTCCTGTCAGACGATTTCGTCGGCAAATGGCGCGGACGAGTGATCAACATCCATCCTTCGCTGCTGCCCAAATACAAGGGGCTCGACACCCATGCCCGGGCGATCGCGGCGGGCGATGCGGTTGCAGGCTGCTCGGTTCATCTCGTTACCGAGGAACTGGACGGTGGCGAAGTGCTCGGCCAGGCGCAGGTGCCGATCCTGCCGGGCGACACCGTCGATGCGCTCGCCGAACGCGTGCTCGCCGAAGAGCACAAGCTGTATCCCCGCACGCTTTCCGCCTGGCTGAACCGCCGAAAACCGGTTTCCGCGGCATAATCTGCAAAAGACCGCAAATATTATGAATCGCGCGAAACCTTGCGGGGCGCGATCCGTTTCCCGGATACGCCTCTGCCGCATCGGGCAATACGGTTCCCGCCGGCAGCGAGGCGCACCCAATCAGGAGCGCGACTCGTGCCACAAGACAATGCCCCCAGCGGCGTGATGCATTCCTCTGGAGTCGCCAGTGCCGAACAAGGGCTGGTGCTGCTCGACGGACCGGACGGCGTCGCGATTTCCCTGACCCCCGAAGCAGCGGAAGAAACGGCCAAGAGTCTCATCGTCGCGGCACATGCTGCACGATCGCAGGCGCAGGACGGCTAAAAGCGCGACACCCTCTTGCCCCGGTGACCCTGCGCCCGCGATAAGGGGGCGATGATCAAGGTCGCCAGCTATAACATGCGCAAGGCAATCGGCACCGATCGCCGCCGCCGTCCCGAACGGACCCTGCATGTGCTTTCCGAAATCGGCGCCGATATCGTTGCGCTGCAGGAAGCCGACCGTCGCTTCGGCACACGCGATGCCGTGATAACGCCGCACTTGCTCGAGGAACACAGCGACTGGAAGCCGGTTCCGCTGGGCATTCGCGCCGCCAGCATGGGTTGGCACGGCAATGCCCTGCTGGTCCCGAAGGACGCGCAGATCGTGGATTGCGAAGCGATTCACCTGCCCGCACTCGAACCGCGTGGTGCCGTGATGGCCGATGTCCGCGTGCGTGGCACCATCATCCGCGTTGTCGGCATGCATCTCGACCTGTCGGGCCTGTGGCGACGACGTCAGGCGCATGCGATCATCGCCCATGTCGCCGCCAGCACGAAACAATATCCAACGGTGCTGATGGGAGACCTCAACGAATGGAGCAGCGCGTCCGGCTGCCTGCGCGATTTCGGGCGTGACTATTGCTATGCCGAGATCGGACCGAGCTATCACGCGCGCCGGCCGATCGGGCGCCTCGACAGGATCATGGTTTCCGACGAGCTGCGGATCGCCGATTGCGGCGTGCATCACAGTGCCGCGGCGCGGACGGCATCGGATCATCTGCCTGTCTGGGCCGAGCTCAAGAGCGCGAAATGAGCGTTGCCCGCGACAAGGAGCTACGGCTCGCGCTCGTCTGCTATGGCGGGATCAGCCTGGCGGTCTACATGCACGGGATCACCAAGGAAATCTGGCGGCTTTCCTGTGCCAGCCAGGCCGCACGCGACGCGGAGCCACCCGCAGACGGCAGCCAGGGGGTCTATCGGGCGCTGCTCGATGAAATCCGCGAGACCAGCGGCATTCAGCTCCGTGTCCTGGTCGATATCCTGTCGGGGGCCAGTGCGGGCGGAATCAACGCCGTCTATCTGGCGCAGGCGATTTCGCGCGGCCAGTCGCTCGAGCCGCTGACCGACCTCTGGCTGCACAATGCCGATGTCGTCCAGCTGCTCGACCCGAAACAGGCGCCCACGCACCGGCTGTCCAAATTCTGGGCGATCCCGATCGCCTGGATGGCGATGGGCCGGGGCAAGAGCATCCAGAAGACCGTCGAGCCGGGAGCCCAGGAGGAAGTTCGGCGCAAGATGGAGCATTTCGTGCGCTCGCGCTGGTTCGAACCTCCCTTCGGCGGGCGGCGCTTGCTCGATATGCTGGTCGATGCCTTCCAGGCGATGGAGACCGGACCGCAGGGCAAGCGGCTATTGCCCCCCGGGCAGCCGCTCGACCTGTTCGTCACGGTCACCGACTTTCGCGGACACCCGGAAAGACTGCGTCTCAATTCCCCACCGGAAGTTATTGAAACCGAACACCGTCTAGTATTCGGTTTCACCGATCAGGGACATGGCGAGAATGTGCTTGCCGATCCCGTCGAGCTTTCCTTCGCCGCGCGCGCGACATCGAGCTTTCCGGGCGCTTTTCCGCCCGCCACGATCGGCGAAGTCGACGCGATGGTCGCCGACCGCAAGCTGCACTGGCCCGAGCGCGACCGGTTCCTCGAACATGTGCTGCCGCGCCAATGGGCCGATCATGCCGCCGAAAAGGCCGTGCTGATCGACGGTTCGGTGCTGGCCAACGCCCCTTTCGGTCCGGCGGTTGAAGCATTGCGCGAACGCCCCGCCCGGCGCCAGGTGGACCGGCGTTTCGTCTATATCGACCCCACGCCGAATACGCGGTTCGACTTCTATTCGAACACGCCCGAGAGCCCGGGCTTTTTCCAGACGATCCTGGGGGCGCTTTCGGAACTGCCGCGCGAACAACCGATCCGCGACAATCTGGAGGCGATTGCCGAACGCTCGGACCGCATCGAGCGGATGCTGACGATCGTGTCGCAGATCCGCGCCGAAGTCGAAACCCAGGTCGAGGCGCTGTTCGGCTACACGCTGTTCCTCGACTATCCCACGCCGAAGCGGCTGGCGGCGTGGCGTCGTCGCTCGCAGGTCGCGGCAGCATCGCGCGCGGGCTATGGTCATACCGCTTACGGCCTGCTCAAGATCGATGGAGCGATCGATCGCATGGCGAGCCTGCTCCACAATGTCGGCGACCAGGCCGGCGGCGACCGGCTGCGCCTCATCCGCGAAGCGTTGAGGGGTACGATACGCAAACGCGGGGCGAGCGAATTCGGCGCGAATCTGTCCAACGGCGCCAGCCCGGCGACGCTCGATTTTCTGCGGGCGCATGATCTCGGATTCCGCATCCGCCGCATGCGGCTGCTCGCACGGCGACTGACCGAACTCGACTCGGAATATCAGCGCGCCGAACTGACTCCGATGCGCGATGCGATCTATGATTCGCTGGCCGTCTATCTCGAATGCCGTCGCGCCGATCATTTCTCGGGTCTGCGCGAAATGGTGCGGCGGCTGCGCGCCGGCGACGACGCGGGCGAGCTGGTCGACGACATGGGACTGATCATGGACCTGGCGCGCCTCGACGCGGAGACGGATCAACGTCTATCTGAGGGATTCAGCGCCTTGTCGCGCGAAGCCCGGCGGCCGATCCTGCTCGAATATCTCGGCTTTCCATTCTTCGACATCGCTACGCTGCCGATGCTCCACGGCGAGAACATGAACGAGTATGACCCGATCCGCGTCGACCGGATCGCGCCGGAGGACGCCGGATCGATCCGTGCAGGCGGCGCTGAAGCGACGTTGAAGGGCATTCAGTTCAACAGTTTCGGCGCCTTTTTCAGCCGTGCCTATCGCGAGAACGACTATCTGTGGGGGCGGCTGCACGGTGCCGAGCGGATGATCGACATCGTTCTGTCGACCTTGCCGCACGGAAACCGCCTGCCGCCCGCGCGCGTATCGGAGATCAAGCGATCGTTGTTTCTCGCCATTCTCGATGAGGAGGAAGCGCGGCTGACGGCGGTTCCGGGCCTGTTCGCCGAATTGCGAAGCGAAATCGGGTGACACTGGCAAAGCGCGCCCGCCGCGCATAGAACGGCGCGCGAACCGGTGTCGTTCGGCAGGGAAGGAGAAGCATGCGCTTCCTCAAGATATTGTTCTGGTTGTTGCTGGGCGGGCTGGTCGCGGCATTCGTGATCTATAATGGTGACGAACGGATCGCGCTCCATCTCTGGGGCGGACTGATCGCCGATTTCAGCCTGCCGTTTCTCCTGATCCTCGTGTTTCTTCTCGGCTTCCTGCCGATGCTCGTCGCCTATCACGCGATGCGGTGGCGCATGCGCGCGCGGCTGGCCGGGCTCGAACGCGCGCTTGCCGATTTGCGCGCTGTCAATGCGGCACCCCACCCCCCTTCCGAAATATCCGACGAACCGGCGCTGCCGGCACCCTCCGGGGAATTGCCGCTGCCGGCCGACGAATCGAATCAGACCGAGGAAAGATAGAAAATGCGTTCCCGCCTCTTCGTTGCACTCGACACGCCCGATCTCGACCGCGCCAGATCCATTGCCGAGCGCGTCAAGGCGCATGTCGGCGGGATCAAGCTGGGGCTCGAATTCTTCACGGCCAACGGAGCGCATGGCGTTCACGAAATGGCGAAGCTCGACCTGCCGATCTTTCTCGATCTCAAGCTGCACGACATTCCCAACACCGTCGCCAAGGCGATTCAGGCGCTGCGCCCGCTCGAACCGGCGATCCTCACCGTACATGCGGCAGGTGGCCGGGCGATGATGGAAGACGCCAAGGCGGCCGCCCCGGCAGGCACCAAGGTCGTCGGCGTAACGATGCTCACCAGCCTCGATTCGCAGGATATGCAGTCGATCGGGCTCGGCCCCGATCCGCATGAACAGGTGGTGCGGCTCACCCAGCTCGCCCGTGAGGCCGGCCTGGACGGCGTCGTCTGCTCGGGCAACGAAGTGAAGGCCGCGCACAAGGCATGGCCGCAGGGCTTTTTCGTCGTTCCCGGCGTTCGGCCCGCCGACGCGCATGTGGGCGACCAGAAGCGCGTCGTCACGCCGCGTCAGGCACTCGACGCAGGTGCTTCGATCCTGGTGGTCGGCCGCCCGATCACCCAGGCGAAAGACCCCGACCAGGCCGCGCGCGCGATCGAAGCGACGCTCTGATAGGAAGAAGAGGATGCGATACGCCGCCTTCCTCATGGCTGCCGTGATCGCGGCTATGCCCGCCGCTGCCCGGGCCCAGGATTCCACTGGCGCACCCGGCCCCATTTCGGGCGATTGCGTCGAGAAGCCGCCGCTCGCCGACATGTTGCGCAATCTAGACCATGCCCGCGACGTGGCGGTGCCGCGATGCGATCGCGCCTTGGTCGAACCGGGTGAAGGCGTGACATTCTATCGCGGCGACCGCGTTGCGCTCCGGTTTCGCGGCCATCGGGACGGCGACGGCGACATCGAAATGGATGGCGTCGCGATCGGCGACGGTGCCGAATATGCCGCGACCAAGGGGCGTTGCCGCTTTTACGGCACGCCCGGCAACGGCCTGATGATCGTCTGTTTTGCGGTTTACGAAAAAGACGGCAAGAACGCAGGGGCGGTGGCGATGTTCACGCGGCGCTGAGCAATTCGATCACGTGCTGAAGCGCGCCGCCGAAACCGATACCGAGCGCGAACACCAATATGCCCAGCGCGATGAAGATCAGCGTCATCTCGCCATTGGTGCGGTCTGAAATAAAGGTTTCGAGACTGGACATTTTCCCTCCGCGCGACCCGTTCGGGGCTCGTCTTGCTCAACGTGTCGATAGTGGAAAGGTTGCCAGAGGCCGGCTGTCGCTCGCCTGAACGGAAAGCGCGCCCTATATGCGCAGCTTCATGCGAGTCTCGATCAAGATATGCGGCGTTTCGACGCCCGAAGCGATTGACGCGGCGGTGGCGGGCGGCGCAAGCCATATCGGCTTCGTCTTCTTTCCGCCTTCGCCCCGGCATGTGGGCTTCGAACAGGCGGCAGCGCTGGCCGATCGCGTGCCGAGCCATGTGCGGAAAGTGGGCGTATTCGTCGATCCCGATGACGCGCTGGTCGAAAGCACCGTGTCGGCCGGAAGGCTCGACGCGTTGCAACTGCACAAGACAGCGCCCGCCCGCGCCGCGGCGATCCGTTCGCGCACCAAATGCGAGCTCTGGGGCGCCGTGGCAGTGAAACGACGCGAGGATCTGGACGCGGCACAGCGTTTTCGTGGCGCCGCCGATCGCATTCTCTACGACGCCAAGACGCCCGAGGGGGCCAAATTGCCCGGCGGCATGGGCATGCGCTTCGACTGGAAGCTGCTCGACGGTTTTCCGCACCCGCTACCCTGGCTGCTCTCGGGCGGACTCGATGCTGCCAACGTCGCCGACGCGGTCGGCACCGCCGGCGCGCGCATGGTCGACGTCTCGTCCGGCGTCGAAAGCGCGCCGGGCGTCAAGGATGTGGACAAGATCGCGGCCTTCTGCAAAGCGGTGGCGCAATGTTGACGCTGACTGCCCCTACGGCCCGCCACGGGATTCGATGGCCCTGATCGCTGTGTACCGCAAGCGACCCCAACGCCTCACATCTCCCCGGAAGCCAGCATGACCGACACCACCGCCCTGCCCAATTCCCTGCGATCCTATCCTGACGAACGCGGCCATTTCGGAAAGTTCGGCGGCCGTTTCGTTGCCGAAACGCTGATGCCGCTGATCCTCGACCTCGAAAAGGAATATCGCGCTGCGAAGGCCGATCCGGCATTCCAGGCCGAATTCGACGATTTGCTCGAACATTTCGTCGGCCGCCCCAGCCCGCTTTACTATGCCGAACGGCTGACCGAGCATCTGCGGCAGCAGGCGCCGGCGGGCAAAGGCCCCAAAATCTATTTCAAGCGCGAAGAGCTGAATCACACCGGCGCGCACAAGATCAACAATTGCATCGGCCAGATCCTGCTCGCCAAGCGGATGGGCAAGACGCGGATCATCGCGGAGACGGGTGCAGGCCAGCATGGCGTCGCGACGGCGACCGTCGCGGCACGCTTCGGCCTGCCCTGCACCATCTTCATGGGCGCGACCGATGTCGAGCGGCAGAAGCCGAACGTCTTCCGCATGAAGCTGCTCGGTGCCGAAGTGCAGCCGGTGACGAGCGGCGCGCAGACGCTCAAGGATGCCATGAACGAGGCGCTGCGCGACTGGGTCGCCAACGTCCACGACACCTTTTACATCATCGGCACCGCCGCCGGCCCCCATCCCTATCCCGAACTGGTCCGCGATTTTCAGAGCGTGATCGGCAAGGAAGCGCGCGAGCAGATCCTGAAACGCGAGGGCCGCCTGCCCGACCTGCTCGTTGCTGCCGTGGGCGGTGGATCGAATGCGATCGGCCTGTTCCACCCCTTTCTCGACGATGTCGACGTCAACATGCTCGGCATCGAAGCGGCGGGCCACGGGATTGAAACCGGCAAGCATGCCGCCAGCCTGATGGGCGGCGCGCCGGGCATCCTCCACGGCAACCGTACCTATCTGCTCCAGGACGAGGACGGCCAGATCACCGAGGCGCATTCGATCTCGGCAGGGCTCGATTATCCCGGGATCGGCCCCGAACATAGCTGGCTGCACGAAAGCGGCCGCGTCGAATATGTGCCGATCACCGATACCCAGGCGCTCGATGCATTCCAGCAATGCTGCAAGCTCGAAGGGATCATCCCCGCGCTCGAAAGCTCGCACGCGCTGGCAGCCTTGCCCGCCAAGTGCATGAAAATGAACGAAGATCAAATCATCGTGGTCAATGTTTCGGGCCGCGGCGACAAGGACATCTTCACCGTCGCCGAGGCGTTGGGAGTAGAGATGTGATGTCGCGTCTTTCTTCCGCCTTCCGTCCAAACAGCCCCGCTCTCGTCACCTTTGTCACCGCCGGCGATCCCACGCCCGACGCCACTGGCGCGATCCTCGATGCGCTCGTCGCGGGCGGCGCGGATGTGATCGAACTTGGCATGCCGTTCACCGATCCGATGGCGGACGGCCCGGCCATTCAGGCAGCGAATCTGCGCAGCCTCGGCGCGGGCACGAAAACGAAAGACGTGCTCGCCATCGCGGCGGCGTTTCGCCAGCGGCAACCGGACTTCCCGCTGGTGCTGATGGGCTATGCCAACACGATGACGCGGCCGACGCCAGAGGATTTTGCGAGATCGGCAGCGGACGCGGGCGTCGACGGCGTCATCATCGTCGACATCCCGCCCGAGGAGGCCGACGAACTTGCCCCGTTCCGCACGCATGGGATCGACGTCATCCGCCTCGCTACGCCGACCACCGACGCCGCGCGCCTGCCCGCCGTGCTCGATGGCGCGTCGGGCTTTGTCTACTACGTCTCGGTCGCTGGCATCACCGGCATGCAGCAGGCGGCGCAGACAACGATCAGCGAGGCGGTAGGCAAGCTCAAGGCCGCCACCGACCTGCCCGTCGCGGTCGGCTTCGGCATCCGCACACCGGAACAGGCAGCCAACGTCGCCAAGGTCGCCGACGGGGTTGTCGTCGGCTCGGCAATCGTCGATCTTGTCGCCAAGCACGGCGCCGACGCGGCAGAGCCCGTCCGCGCCTATATCGATTCGCTCAAGTCGGCCATTTCGGCCGCCCGAAAGGAACCCGTATGAGCAGCAGCAGCAGCCCGACCTGGCTCGGCCGCGTCCGCAACGCGCTCGCCTATGTCACCAAGAAGGAAACCGCCGACAATCTCTGGCACAAGTGCAAGGGATGCGGATCGATGGTGTTCACCAAGGAGCTGGAGGAAAACCTCCATGTCTGCCCGCATTGCGAACACCATGACCGGATCGGCCCGGCGGAACGCTTCGCGATGCTGTTCGACAATGGCGACTACCACCAGCTCGATACGCCGGACGTGTCCGAAGACCCGCTCAAGTTCCGCGATTCGAAACGCTATATGGATCGCCTGCGCGCGGCACGGACCAGCACCGAGGAACAGGACGCGCTGATCAATGCCAAGGGCTTCATCCTCGGCAATCCGGCTGTCGTGGGCGTGCAGGACTTCGCCTTCATGGGCGGATCGATGGGTCTCGCGGTCGGCGAAGCGTTTGTTGCGGGCGCCGAAGCCGCGATCGCGGCGCGCTCGCCCTATATCATCTTCACCGCGTCGGGCGGCGCGCGCATGCAGGAAGGCATTTTGAGCCTGATGCAAATGCCGCGCACGACTGTCGCGATCCAGATGCTGCACGACGCGGGCCTGCCCTATATCGTCGTGCTCACCGACCCGACTTCGGGCGGCGTCATGGCGGCCTATGCGATGCTCGGCGACGTGCAGATCGCCGAGCCCCGCGCGACGCTGGCCTTTACCGGGCGCCGCGTTATCGAGAACACGATCCGCGAAAAGCTGCCCGACGACTTCCAGACCAGCGAATATTATCGCGAGCACGGGCTGGTCGACATGGTCGTCCACCGCAAGGAATTGCGCGACACGCTCGGCCAGCTGATCGACCTGCTCGGCGCGCAGAAACAGGCCGCCTGACCCTTCCTCCCCTCCCGCAAGCGGGAAGGAAGCCATGCCCGACCACGCCGTTTCGTCCGATCCCGAAGTGCAGCGCCAGCTCGACAGGCTGATGGCGCTCTCGCCGGGCGCGGACATTCTCGGACTCGAGCGGATCAGCCAATTACTCGACCGGCTCGGCAATCCGCAGGACCGCCTGCCGCCGGTCTTCCACGTTGCGGGTACCAACGGCAAGGGGTCGACCTGCGCGTTCCTCCGTGCGGCGCTGGAGGCTGAAGGCTACCGCGTTCATGTCTATTCGAGCCCGCATCTGGTTCGCTTCAACGAACGGATCCGGCTCGCGGGGACTCTGATCGCCGACGACGCGCTGGCAACGCTGCTCGCCGAAGTACTCGATGCCGCTGAACGGGACGGCAATATCGGCGCGAGCTTCTTCGAAGTGACCACGGCGGCCGCCCTCCTCGCCTTCTCGCGCGTGCCGGCGGATGCCTGCGTGATCGAAGTGGGGCTCGGCGGACGCCTCGATGCCACCAACGTGATCCCCGGCCCGGCAGTGACCGGCATCGCGCAGCTCGGCGTCGACCATGAAGCGTTTCTGGGAAATTTGCCCGAGGGCATCGGCGCGGAAAAGGCGGGAATTGCCAGGCAGGGCGTGCCGATGGTCACGATGGCGTACAATGCCACCGTCGCCGCGCGTGTGGCCGAGGTTTGCGCCGAGAAGGGAGCGCCGTTGTATGCGGAGGGCACGAACTGGCGCTATGCAGCGCATGATAATGGCGTAACCTATTCCGACGCCAAGGGGAGCATGAACCTTCCCCTTCCCGCCCTTGCCGGGCCGCATCAGGCAGGCAATCTGGCGCTCGCCACTGCAATGCTGCGTCACCAGACGGCGCTCGCGATGTCACTGGAATCGCTGGCGCGCGGCGCCCGGGAGGCACTCTGGCCCGCGCGCATGCAATTGCTGGACCGAGGACCGCTTACCGCGCCACTGCCTGACGAAATGCCCGTCTGGCTCGATGGCGGGCATAATCAGGCTGCCGGGTCGGCGATCGCCAACTCGCTGCGCGGAATTGCCGAAACGCCTGAAGGACGGCGCCCCGTCCTGCTCATTCTCGGCATGCTCGCGAACAAGGACGTTTCGGGGCTGCTCGAACCCCTGGCGCCGCTCGCCTCCGGTCTGATCGGCGTGCCCGTTCCCGGCCATGCCCACCATGCGCCCGAGGCGCTCGCCCGCAAGGCCGGTCAGGCAGGAATCGGATTCGCCGCCACAGCCCCCGATGTTTCCTCCGCGCTCCATATTGCGAAAGTGCATCGTGATTCCAGCAAGTTACCGCCAATTATTCTGATCGCGGGTTCGCTCTATCTCGCGGGGCTTGTGCTGGAGGCGAATAGGCAATTTCCACAATGACCTTTATTGCGATTGACTTGCAATAGCGAGTTAGAGACACTGGCTCCGTCGATGCGAGAGGAGACCAGATTCGTGACCACCACCACAGACACGCTCGCCGCCGCGCTGCCCGTCAAACAATCGGATGATCCCGGCGCCCGCCTGCTCATCTTCGGCATGCGGCAGATGGGCGCGCATGGACTGGGCGATGCCTGCGCCGCGCATGCATTCGTCATGGCGTTCGGCAAGGATTTCCGCCGCCCGCTGATCCTGCTGCGCGCGCTGATGCAGGAAATGTCCGAATCCTCGGAACGGCCGATCCAGATCGCGCCCTGGTGCTGCCCGCGCATGACCGCGAACGAAGCGACTGTGCTGGCGGTGCTCGGCAGGGTCCGCGGCAACCGCGAGGCGGCTGCGCTGCTGCTTTCCGATCTGCTCGGCGTACGCGAGGCCGAAGGCGTGCTCGCAACCGCGCATGCACTCTCCCAGGCCTTTGCCGATCTCGCGCTGCCGCTAGAACCCTGACGCGCGCAGCTTGCGCAGTTCGTCCATCGCCCAGCGATACATGTTGGCATCCGCCGCACGCTGGCGACGGTCGAGCCGCTTCATCCGGCTCTCGACTTCCTCAAGCACCTCGAGCGCCTCGCGCTGGTGCCCGAGTTCGAGCAGCAGCGCGGCGTAGCGGCACCGCGCCTCTTCACCCGGATAGCGTGAGGCGACATCCGCAAAGAGCGGCAATGCCTCTTCCTTGCGCCCCATATCCTCGAGGATGCGCGCGCGCAGCAGCTGTCGCTGATCGCGATCGCTCTGGACGGTAGCGGGTTCGAGCGAATCGAGTTCGGCAAGCGCCGCCCCGGTGTCGCCTGTTTCGAACAATGCCCGGGCGAGTTTCACCTGTATCCGCGCATCCCCGCCAGCGCTGCGCGCGATCGCCTCGCGATAGAGCGGTACGGCCTCGCCATATTGCTCCAGCGCCACCAGCGCGTCGGCGACTCGCATGCGATTGGCGACGGTATCGGCCAGATCGAGCTGGTCGCGCGCTTCGCGCAATTCGCGCTGCGGATCGAAGGTGCGGATCGCCGTCGCTCGCGCCGCGCGGACATGGCGATTGCTGCCGCTGCCCGGCAGGATTTCAACGAGAAAATAGGCGATCGCGCTGATCATCGGCAGGAAGATCAGCGCCAGCACCCACAGCCCGTTGCGCCCGGTGCGGATAACATGGACGATGCAGAAGATTTGGATCAGCAACGTCGCGATGTAGAAGATCATCGCGCCGGCTCCGCCTCCGCGTTGGTCGGCGGCGCGACGTCGCGATAGGCGTTGGCGCGTTCGCGCATCCATTCCAGCGCCGCGAGCACCACGGCGATCATTCCGATCGCGGCGGTAAGATAGAAGACCCAGGCATAGCCATTGTCCTCGATCGCCTTGCCCAGCGCGCTGCGCCCGAGCGAACCGACGAGGAAAGTCAGCGAGGAAAGCAGCGCATATTGTACCGCGCTGTACCGCTTCGACGCGATCGACGAGAGATAGGCGACGAACGCGGCGCCGGCGATGCCGCCCGAGATATTCTCGCCCGAAATGGCCAGCAGCAGCCGTGAAAAGCGGTCGTCCGAACCGAACACTTCGAAAATCCGATAGATGCCGGTGAAATGACCGAAGGCATCGAGGCCGCCGCCCCCCTGCGCAAGATCGGCGTAGAGAATGTTGCTCGCCGCCGCGATGACTGCCCCCAGCACCACGGTTGCCATACGCCCGATCCAGCTGAACAGCACCGCCGACAGCGTGATACCGAGCATCGTCATGCCCACGCCGAAGAATTTGGACGCGATGGCGACTTCGTCGTGCGTGTACTGAAGTTCACCCAGATAGAAGGGATAGGCGAAGGTTCCCCACACCGCGTCGGTGAAGCGGTAGCTGAGGATCAGCGCCAGTACGAGGATTGCGGCCCATTTCAGCCGCCCGACCAGCTCGGCAAGCGGCAGGACAAGCGCGCCATAGCCATGATCGAGTACACGATCGATCCCGGTTCGGGCGGGCTCGGCGGCATCGAGCACATGCTTGCCTGTCTTGCGCCAATGTTCGAGCACGGCAGCGATGATTGATGGGACGATCACCGTCGCGGCGACGATCAGCGGGCCATAGAATTGTATGAACTCGGTCGGATTGGGACGGTCCTCGGGCGCCGCGCCAAGCGAGCGGACCATGAAGACGATCACCGTCACCAGCGCCCAGCTCCACAGCAGGCCGACCACGATCAGCGCGGTCGCGCGAACCCTGGGCTTGAGCTCGCCCGGTGCGCGCAGGCCGTGATCGGTCATGCCGTCGGCTTCGGCCGGACGCGGCGTATCGGGCGCGAAGAACGTGATGCACAGGATCACCAGCATCGCCACGCCCATGCCGAAATAGACGGCGGGCCAGCCGGTGCGCTCGGCGATGATCAGCGCGAGCGCCCCGCCCGCCAGCGCGGCGATACGGTATCCGAGCTGATAAACGGTCGAGAGAATGTCGAGCGTCGCGATCTCGTCCGCGACATCGACGCGCCAGGCGTCGATCGTAATGTCCTGACTTGCCGAAGCAAAGGCGCCGACTCCGGCGAGCAGCGAGAACCAGCCCAGCGACGTCTGCGGGTTGAGCAGCGAAAGCACAATGAGGATCATGCCGAGCAGGAACTGCGCGGGGATCAGCCAGCTCTTGCGTCGCCCGAGACGCTCGAGTCCGGGAATCGCGGTCCGGTCGATTACCGGCGACCAGAGAAACTTGAACGCATAAGCAAGCCCGATCAGCGAGAAGACGCCCATCGTCTCGAGGTCCACCTGGGCATCGCTGAGCCAGGCGTAGAGCGTGCCGAGCAGCAAGGCGTAGGGCAGCCCGGCGGCAAAGCCGAATGCCAGCATGACGCCGATCTTGCGATTGGTGAATGCAGCGCCAAGCAGCGCCAGCCCCCTGGGCTTTTGCCGTTCGTCGCCGGTTTGCGCGTCGCTCATGATCCCTCCCGCGATGTCGGGGCGACCCTAACGCGAAACGCGGCGAAGCAAAGGAAAGATCGTCCCGGAACGAGGGCTATGCCGATCGGCTCCCGTCACGCGGCTTTGTCGAACAGTCGGAATTGCGGGGGCAGACGGCGCGGCGTTTCGCCGCGCACCACCGCTTCGATGGCTTCGATCGCCAGCAGAAGGTCGCGCTGATGATAGGGTTTGGAAAGGCAGCCGGCAGCGAATGCCGCCGCTTCGCCGGGCGACTGGCCGGTAACGAACAGCACCGGGATACCGCGGTCCGCCGCTGCTCGGGCCACATCGATACCACTCCCGTCGGCCAGGTGAATATCGGCAAGCACCAGATCGAGCGGAGTCCGGGATGCGATGACGCGAACGGCATGCGCGACCGAATCGACCGTCGCCATGACTTCATAGCCTTCATCGCTCAGGAAATGCTCGTTTTCGAACGCGACCAGCGGCTCGTCCTCGACGACCAGCAGCCGCGCGAGGTGGCGCTTCTTCTTTCCGAACAACATCCTGTGAACTACCACCCTTTCCCTGTCGCAACGCACCGAAGGCGATTTCGATCATTTTCCGCGCAGCGCCCGATCGCCCGGTTCGATTGCTTTGGCTGGTGGCGACAAAGCCGCTATAGGCTCGCACCGTGTCGCTATCCAAGTCCCGAGAACCGCAACGAATCGCGAAGCTGCTGGCCCGTGCCGGAATTGCGTCGCGCCGTGAGATCGAACGCATGATCGCCGAGGGGCGCATCGCCATCGACGGGGTGCCGCTCGATACCCCGGCGACTCTGATCACGTCGCTTCGTGGCGTGACGGTCGACGGCAAGCCGGTGAAGGCGCCCGATCCGGCGCGCCTTTTCCGCTTTCACAAGCCCGCCGGCGTGCTGACCGCCGCGAGCGACCCCAAGGGCCGCGCGACGATCTACGATCGATTGCCGAAGGGGCTGCCCCGGCTGATGCCCGTCGGTCGGCTCGACCTCAACACGGAGGGGCTGCTGCTGATGACCACCGACGGCGGGTTGAAGCGCCAGCTTGAACTGCCCGCCAGCGGTGTCGAACGCAGCTATCGCGCACGCGCTTATGGTGACGTCACGCAGGCGCAACTCGAGGAACTAATCGAAGGCGTCGAGATCGATGGCGTCCGCTATGGTCAGATCGACGCCAATCTGGAACGGCGCACCGGCGCGAATGTCTGGATCGAACTGACGTTGACCGAAGGCAAGAATCGCGAAGTCCGGCGAGTCCTGGAATATCTCGGGCTGCAGGTCTCCCGCCTGATCCGCACGCGCTATGGCCCTTTCCATCTCGCCGACCTTCCCACTGGCGCGGTGGATGAGATCCGACAGCATGATCTGGTGCTGTTCCGCAAGACACTGGAAGGATCCGGCGGCGGCAAGGCGGCGTCCAACCTGCAGCTTGCCCACAAGCCCTATGCGCCACCGGTTCCCGAGGCAGCCGAACCGACGAAGCCGAGCAGGACGGATACCGACCCGCGCCGCAAGACGCGTTCCGGCGCGGCGACCAAGGCGAAGCCGAAAGCGCGGCCCGAACGCAAGCCGCGCCCGGAATTTGCCGAGGATCGCCCGCAGGGCAAGCTCGGCCCCCGCCCGTCGCGCAAACCCGAAGGGCGCGACGAGGCCGGACGCGGCGATCGCGGCCGCAAGCCCACCGATCGCAAGACGTCCGAGCGGCCCGGCAAAGCGAGCGCGCCCGATGGCGGCCGTCGCCGCCCCTCCGCGGCGGGCAATCGCCCGCCGCGCTCGCGTGGGCCGAAGCGCTGATGCGAGTCATTGCCGGCCAATGGCGCGGACGACCGCTGGCAGCGCCGAAGGGCGGCGCGACGCGGCCGACCGCCGATCGCACTCGCGAAGCGCTGTTCTCAATGCTGACGAGCCGGATCGGCGATTTCGAAGGGCTCGCTGTGGGGGACTTCTTCGCGGGATCTGGCGCGCTGGGCTTCGAAGCCTTGTCCCGAGGCGCGGCGTCGTGCCTGTTCGTCGAACAGGATCGCGCCGCGCTCGACGCGTTGCGCGCCAATGCCGAAAAGCTCGGCGTGCGGCCCGATATCCGCGCGACCTCGGTGCTGGCGCTCGGTCCCGCCCCCGCGCCGCTCGACCTCATCATGATGGATCCGCCCTATGGCAGCGGTGCGGGTGCCGTCGCGCTCGACAAGCTGTCGCGACTCGGATGGACCGGGCCCGCGACCTGGGTGAGCATCGAAACTGCCAAGGACGAGACAATCGACGTCGCCGGGTTCGCAATCAATGCCGAGCGCAAATACGGCAAGGCAAAGATCACGCTGCTGCGTCAGTCCTGACGAATTTCGCCGCCAGTTCGACATGCGTCGACCAGCGAAACTGCCCCACCGGCTGGACCCATTCGAGCCGATACCCGCCCTTGCAAATCGTCTCGGCATCACGTGCGAAGGTACTGGGATTGCACGAAACATAAGCAACAACCGGTGCCGATGATCCGGCCAGTTCGGGGGCCTGTTCCTTCGCGCCCGCGCGCGGTGGATCAAGGATAACCGCATCGAACCGGCTGAGATCGGAGGAAGGGACCGGACGGCGGAAGAGATCGCGATGCTCGGCCAGCAGCATGCGCTGCGCCCGTCCGCCGGCGGTCTTGAGCGACAGCAGCGCGTCGCGCGCGCCTTCGGCCGCATAGACCTTCGCCTTGGGGAATGAGAGCGCGAACGTGCCGAGCCCGGCGAACAGATCGGCGATCGCTCCGGCATCGCCGACGATTTCGCGCACCGCCGCGACCAGCGCCGCTTCCCCCTCGGCCGTCGCCTGGAGAAAGCCGCCGATGGGCAGCGGCACCGGGACGCCGCCCAGCGTGATCGTAACCGGTTCGGGTTCCCAGCGCGGCTGTGGTCCGTAGCCGTCGTCGATCGCCAGCCGGGCGAGCCTGTGGCGGCCGGCAAAGGCAGTGAGCGCCTCGGCATTGGCCAGCCCTTCGGCCTTCACTGCCGAGATGGACACATCAACTCCCTGGTCGGTCATCGAAAGCTGCACGTCCGATCGTGCATTGCCGAGCATCGTCGAAAGCAGTCCGCGCAACGGCGCGAGCAGCGCGAAGAGTTCGGGCGCCAACACCCAGCATTCGGACAGATCGATCAGGTGATGGCTCGTCTGCTTCGTAAAGCCGAGATGCACCTGCCGTCCGCGCCGCTCCGCGTGGAAGGTCGCGCGCCGCCGGGTGCGCGGCGGCGAAAGGATCGGCGCGCGAATCTCGGTCTCCAGGCTATGCGCGGCAAGCGCGCCGGCAACGCGCTGGACGATGAAGCCGGACCAGCTCTCGTCGTCGAGATGCTGGAGCTGACACCCGCCGCATTCCGGGAAGTGACGGCATGGCGGCTCGTGGTGATGCGGGCCGGGAATGACGGTCCCGTCCGCCTTCACCATATCGCCCGGCGCCGCAAGCGGCACATGGCGTCCGGTTCCGGTGACGCCGTCGCCGCGCGACGCGACATGGAGGATGGTATCGGCTTCGCTCACAGACATTCGGCTATGGCGCGCGGCAGATTCGCGATCAAGTCGTCGGCGTGGAAGGCGGGACCGCAAAGCTGCGCGGCGCGGCCATGAAGCCACACCGCAGCTTCGCACGCCTCCAGATGCGAAAGCGCGCCGCCGGCAAGCTGCGTGGCCAGCGTTCCGGCCAGAACGTCGCCGGTCCCGGCCGTGGAAAGCCAGGGCGATCCATTGGCGCCCAGAATGACCTCGCCCGATGGCGCGGCAATCACGGTATCACCGCCCTTGTGAATGATATGCGCGCCGCTCTCCTTCGCTCCCGCGATCGTCCGCTCGATCTTGCTGCCGCCTCCCGGACCGAACATCCTGTCGAACTCGCCGCTGTGCGGGGTCAGCACCTTCGGCGCGCGTCGATCCGACAGCCGCGCTCCGGCGTCGGTTCCAAGCAGCGAAAGCGCGTCGCCATCGAGTATCAGCGCGTGCGAAGAGGACAATGCCAGATCGAGCATACGACGCGCATTCTGCCCGCGACCGAGCCCGGGTCCGACAACCACCGCCCCGATGCGGCTATCGTCCAGCAATTCCGTCATCGTTTCCGGCGTCGTCACTCGCCGACGCACGATCGCATGGGGTTGTCCATCGCTCGCCGTGTCGCCGGCAAGGATGACATAGCCCGCTCCGCTTGCCGCGGCGCAGGCGCTTAACCGCGCCGCGCCGGGCATCTCGCCTTCGATCACAACCACCAGGCCGCGACTATATTTGTTGGCCCTGGCCGACGGGCGGGCAAGCGCCGGACGCGCCAGGCTATGCCACGCGCTTTCCACAGGAATGCCGATATCGGCCAGCATCACCGCCCCGCATCCGGCCAGCCCGTCGCCGATGCAATGGACCGGCTTCAGTGCGCCGAGCGCCACTGTGCGATCCGCGGTGACGGGGGAGCCGAGATCGTCGCCGCTATCGGTATCGAACCCGCTGGGAATGTCGATCGACAACACGAACTGCGCACCTTCCACCAGCGTTCGCAACCGATCCCCCAGGTCGGGCGTGAAGGGCCGGGCCTTGCCGATGCCGAGCAACCCATCGACCAGGAATGCGCGGGGGGCTGCGTCTTCCAGCGCGACGGTTCGGCCCTCCCATCGACTACGCATATGCGCGGCCGCGCCCGCCTTGGCATCGCCCATCGTCGCAACCGTGACGTCGAGTCCGGCCTCCTCAAGCAACCGCGCGGCGACATAGCCGTCACCGCCATTGTTGCCCGGGCCGGCAAGCACCAGAACGGGTCGCTGATTGGCGAAGCGCAGCGCCTCCCGCGCGACTGCCGTGCCCGCGCGCTCCATCAGCTCTATCTGCGAGGCACCGGCGGCAAAGACCGCCTGCTCGGCGGCAACCATAGCGGCGGCCGACACCACGGGCACCCCCGGCGGAATCACGCATCATCTCCCGATTTCACCGTCGCGGGGAGGCGATAGCGATCGCCACCCACTTCGACTTCGATCTCGGTTCCGCTGAGCGGGGTAACAACGGCTTTCTCGGCGCCGTCAGCCGCGACGACTCCGCGCCCGTCGGTGGTGACCAGCAGGCGGCGAAATCCGCCATCGGGCTGGCGGATCGTCAGGAACAGGCCGTCCTGGGTCGGCGTCCGGTCGATCGAACAGACACGCGCGAAATCCGTGGCTCCGCGGGGCGCGCAGAGGATCCCGCCTTCGGCATTCGCCATCGCCTCGCGATTGGCCGCCTCGGCGAGTTCGGCCCCTTTGTCACGCAGGCCCGAGTCACAGCCGCCCAGCAGCAGCACCGCCAGACCGCAAAAACCGACTGATTCAGATATCCGCGTAGACATGCGTTTCGGCGCGGGCTCCCGGATGCGTCACTGCACCCTTATACGCCGGGCCGACCGTCTGAACATAGCGCCACAGCGCGCCAGCCTGATAGTCGTTCTGCCGCGGCTGCCACTTGGCGCGACGATCGGCCAGGACGTCGTCGGGCACGACCAGGTCGATCGTCCCCGCTTCGGCGTCGATTCGGATCGTGTCGCCATCCTCTACCAGCGCGATCGGGCCGCCTTCGGCAGCTTCAGGGCCGACATGGCCGATACAGAAGCCGCGCGTGCCGCCCGAGAACCGCCCGTCGGTGATCAGCGCCACCTTCTCGCCCATGCCGAGGCCATAGAGCGCGGCGGTGGTCGACAGCATCTCGCGCATGCCGGGGCCGCCCTTGGGCCCTTCATAGCGGATGATGATGACCTCGCCTTCATTGATCTCGCGCTTCTCGACCGCGGCGAAGGCCTCTTCCTCGCGATCGAAGCAGCGCGCCGGGCCTTCGAACTGGAGCCGTGCCATGCCCGCGACCTTCACGATCGCACCTTCGGGCGCCAGCGTACCGGTGAGGCCGACGACACCGCCGGTGGGCCGGATCGGCGTCTTGATGTCGTAGATCACCTTCTGGTCGGGATTCCAGCTGACCTCGTCGATATTCTCGCCGAGCGTCTTGCCGGTGACGGTCATGCAATTGCCGTCGAGATAGCCGCCTTCAAGCATCGTCTTCATCAGCATGTAGACGCCGCCTGCCTCATACATATCCTTGGCGACATAGTTGCCGCCGGGCTTCAAGTCCGCGATATAAGGCGTTGATTTAAAAGCCTCTGCTACGTCGTGCAGATCGAATTCGATTCCCGCTTCATTGGCCATTGCAGGCAAATGCAGCGCGGCGTTGGTCGACCCGCCCGTCGCCGCCACCACGCGCGCGGCGTTGATGAAGGCCTCACGCGTGCAGATGTCGCGCGGGCGCAGATTGCGCTCGATCAGTTCCATCACCTGATGTCCGGCGGCAACGGCAATCTGCTCGCGCGTAGAATAGGGAGCCGGCACCATGTTCGAATTGGGCAGCGACAGGCCGATCGCCTCGCCCACGCACGCCATCGTGTTGGCGGTAAACTGCCCACCGCAGGCACCGTGCCCGGGGCATGCGACCTTTTCCAGCGCATGGACTTCCGAAATCGGGCACGTCCCCGCAGCGAACTTGCCGACAACCTCGAACACGTCGACGACGGTCACGTCCTTGTCGTGATAGCGGCCCGGCAGGATCGACCCGCCATAGACGAAGATCGACGGGATATTGAGCCGCAGCATCGACATCATCATGCCCGGCAGCGACTTGTCGCACCCGGCAAAGCCGACCAGCGCGTCATAGCAATGGCCGCGCACGCTGAGTTCAACCGAATCGGCAATCAGATCGCGGCTCGCCAGCGAGCTGTGCATCCCCTGATGGCCCATCGCGATGCCGTCGGTGACGGTGATGGTGTTGAATCGCCGAGGCGTACCGCCATTCTGCACCACGCCCTCACGCGCGGCGTCGGCCTGCACGTTGAGTGTGGTGTTGCACGGTGCGCTGTCATTCCCCGCGCTGGCGAGCGCGACGAACGGGCGGGCGATCTCCTCTTCGGAAAGGCCCATCGCGTAATAATAGCTGCGGTGCGGCGCCCGTTCGGGGCCGACGGTTACGTGACGGCTCGGAAGCCGGCTCTTGTCGAAACGATTGGTCATGGCGCGAACGCCTATGTCGCGGGAGACCCCGTTGACGCAAGGCTATTGCGTACCTGCACGATCATTTGTTCCATTTTCGTCGCCCAATGGTGGATGCCGCCGGGGTCGGAAATCGCGTCGTTGACGATCTCGACCGCCAGATAGGGAATGCCGTGCGCCTCGGCATGGCGATTGAGCGTCGCGTTGAGCAACTTGCCCGAATAGGGTTCGTTGTCTCCGGTCTCGATCCCTTGCCCGCGCAGCCAATCGATCGCGAATCGCGCGGCGCGATCGTCCCGATTGTAGAGTATGCCGACCGTCCAGGGACGCACCTCGTCGCTGGTCGCAAGCTGCGGCGTGAAGCTGTGGATCGAGACGATCAGATCGGGCCGATGCGCCGCGACCTGGTCGGCAATGGCTCCGTGATAGGGATCGTAGAAGCGCCTGATCCGCGCGGCTTTGTCGACGCCGACATTGCCCGGGATCGCATGCCCGTCGCTTTCGGTCGGGACCAGTTTGGGGTGATCGGGCTCGCGGTGGAGATCGATAACGAGCCGGGAGACGGTCGCGAGGATCGCGGGCGCGTCGAATGCTTGCGCCACCAGTCTGGCGACATCCCGGGCGCCGACATCGACGGCGATATGCATCGCGTCGAGGTCGTCCGACTCGAGGCCAAGATCGATGTCTTCGGGCACATGCGATGATGCGTGATCACAGATGATCAGCAACCGGTCATCGCCGCCTTCATGGATTTCCGGTGCCATCAGTAGCTCGGCCTCCGCCTTTCACGGAACGCCGTCAGTCCCTCGCCGAATTCCTCGCCGCCGAAGCTCGCTTCGAAATCATCGTCACGCGCACGTTGCGACGGATCGGCGAGCGTCCGCTTGAGCAGCCGCACCGCGCCGGGGGCATTGGCGGCGATCCGATCGGCAAAGGCGCGGGCCAGCGACAACGCCTCGTCGGCGCGCAATTCGACCAGCCCAATCCTTTCGGCATCGATTCCGTCGATGATCTCGCAGGTATAGAGCATGCGGGCAGCCTGCCCCTTCCCCACTTGTGCGGCAAGCCGGGCGACATCCTCGCGCGGATAGCCGATGCCGAGCTTGGCGGGTGTCACCGCGAATTCGGCAGCACCGCCCGCGATCCGCAGGTCGCAGGCAAGCACAAGCGCCACCGCAGCGCCGTAGCAACCACCGTCGATCGCGGCGATCACCGGCATCGGCAACGCCGCAAGCGGCTCCATCACTTTGCGCATGGCGAGGCGGAAACGGGTTCGCGCCCCCGGATCGGCGCGTAGCGTTTCGAACTCGCCGATATCGGCGCCGGCGCTGAAGATGCCGGGCGTCGCCGAGCGCAGGATCACCGCGCGCGCATCGCTCGCGGCAATATCGGCTACGGCCTGCGCCATCGCTTCCCATCCGGTCATCGAAATGGCGTTGCGCGCCTGCGGACGATCGAGCGTCAGCAGCGCCACATGATCTTCGCGTGTGTACTGAATCATCGCGGCCGCATGTGCCGCAAGTCGCCCCGTTTGTCACCGGCGGATGGCGCCCGCCGAAGCGGGGACCACCGGCGGACGTTGCGCTCCCGGCGCTCGATCCGTTGGCGGAGAGACTATGCCAGGCAGGTCAACAGGGGGTTAGGCGCAATGGTTAAGGCTCAAACCAGCGCGGTCGCCACCCCCCACCAATGCGGCGGCGCGGCCTTACATGCCGCCGCGCACGCTGCGGCGCTTTCGAACAGCGCGAAGCAGGTGGCCCCGGACCCGGACATGCGCACCAGCCCAGCCCCGGGCTGCGATTCCAGCCAGTCGATGACGCCGCCGATTTCGGGAGCGATGTCGCGCGCCGGCGGATAGAGATCGTTGCGCGACGTCGCCGCAACATCGAGCAGCGGCCCCGACGGCAGCGCGCCGCCGTCATCGCCGCTCCAGCGCGCGAAAATCGCGGCCGTCGACACCGCAACGCCTGGATTCACCAGCAGTACCGGCGTTCCCGGCGCACCGGCTATGGGCTGGAGTCGCTCGCCGCGCCCCTTGCCAATTGCGGTAACACTGAAAAGACAGGCAGGAACATCGGCTCCCAGCGAGTCCGCGATCGCGAACAAACGCGGATCCTTCAGATCGAATTCGTGGAGCCGCGCCAGCGCGCGCAACGTCGCGGCGGCATCCGCCGATCCGCCACCGATCCCCGAAGCGACCGGCAGATGCTTTTCGAGATGCAGCCTGTGGCCCGCCGATATGCCGAATGTCTCGCAAAACGCGCGTTCCGCGCGCGTCACCAGATTGTCTCCCTCGTCCGCAAGCGCCCCGGCGAACGGCCCGCTTACCGAAAATTCGGGCGTCTCGGAAATCGCCACGTTCACGGTGTCGCCATGATCGACGAACGCGAAGAGCGTTTCGAGATCGTGATAGCCGTCCGCCCGGCGCGCGCGGACGTGAAGTGCGAGGTTGAGTTTCGCACGCGCCGTTTCCGCGATCATGGCGGCGTCAGTCGTCCGAACCGTCAAGGCCATGACGCAGTTTCGCCTCGATCCGAGCCTTGTCCGAGCCCTCGGCATAGACCGCAGCTGCGCGCCAGGCATAGCGCGCTTCGAAACGGCGCCCCATCCGCCAATAGGCGTCGCCAAGGTGTTCGTTTATCTCCGTACTGCCCGGCGCGCCTTTGGCGGCCGCTTCGAGCAGCGGCAGCGCCCGGGCAAACTCGCCCTGCTGATAATAGGCCCAGCCCAGCGAATCGGTGATCGCCGGATTGTCGGGCTGCAATTCATGCGCGCGCTCGATCATCGCGGTGGCTGCGGCCATGTCGACTCCGCGCTCGATCTGCGCACGCCCGAGCGCATCGAGCGCCACCGGCTGATTGGGCGCCAGCGCAACGGCCCGCCTCAGCGCGGTCACGGCCGCGTCCCAGCGCCCCGCGGCATCGAGCGCCATCCCGCGGGCGACATGGAGCGCCCAGTCATCGCGCCCGCCCGGACGGGAAAGCGCAAGCGCATAGGCCAGGGCGGCCGCGTCATACCGGCCATTGGCCGCGAGCAGATCGGCATAGCTTCGCGCGTCACCGCTCGACGCATTGCGTCGATTTGCGATTTCGCGCGCATGTTCGAGCGCTTCCTCGGTCCGCCCCGCGCGTGCCAGCACATCGACGGAGACGATCCGCGCCTGATCGGCATAGGGGCTGTTCGCCGGAATTGCCTCCAGCGTTTCCAGCGCCACGGGATCGGCGCCGTCGCGCGAAAGCGCGTCGGCCAGCAGCAACCGCAACCGATCGTCGCGCGGGTCGAGCAACAGCCCGGTGCGCGTCAGCATGATCGAGAGCGGTACGGCATCCTCCTGCGCAAGATCGCCCGCCACCCGCAGGAGCATGCGAGAGAATCCGAATGACAGATCCGGCTTCTTCCTGCCCATCCGCTGGAGATAGGCAGCCATCTCCGAATCCTCGCCGACAACCAGCGCCCGCGCCTCGGCCCGATGCCCGGCTGCAACCAGCAGCACCGCCCCGTCGAGCTGCAGGTCCTCGCTCGCCCGGCCGCCGCCTACCAGCGCCCGGATGGTGCGGCTGCCCGCATCGATCCGGCCGGTCAGGAGCGACAGCAACGCGCGATTTTCGATGTTGAACCGCCGCGTGAGGCCAGTGTCGGCCGGCGCGTCGAGCGGCGGGAACGGATCCTTGCCGCGCGTATAGGCCTGCCATGCCCGCAGCGTGGGGAGCATGAAGTCGAAGGGGCCGCCCTCGATCTCCCCCATCAGCAGCTTGATGTCGCCCTCATCTCCGTCGCGCACCGCGACGGCCAGGAGATAGACAACAGCGTCGGGAGGCGGCGCCAGGCCTGCCCGCAGCGCCTGCGCGGCCCGCGTCGCAAGCGCTTCATCGCCGGCGGCAAGCCCGGCGCGATAGGCGCGCAGCGAGACCATTTCATCGTCTGGCGCGTTTTCCAGTGCCCGGGTATAGGCCACGACCGCGGCCTGAACATCGCCTTCGGCATCGGCGGCCATCGCGCGGACATAGGCATGGCCATCGGCCTGCTGGGCCAGCGCCGGGCCGCCGACGCACATCGCCGTCAGCCCGAATGCCGCTGCCAGCCGCTTACATGTTCGGATAATTGGGGCCTCCGCCGCCTTCCGGGACGACCCAGTTGATGTTCTGGGTGGGGTCCTTGATGTCGCAGGTCTTGCAGTGGACGCAATTCTGCGCGTTGATCTGGAACCGCGGAGTCCCTTCGTCCAGGCCGACAACTTCATATACACCGGCGGGGCAATAGCGTTGCGCGGGCTCGGCGTATACGGGAAGATTATAGTCGATCGGGACGTCGGGATCCTTCAGCGTCAGGTGGCAGGGCTGATCCTCTTCGTGATTGGTGTTCGAGAGGAACACCGACGAGAGCCGGTCGAAGGTCAGCTTGCCATCGGGCTTGGGATAGTCGATCGGCTTGACCTCGCTGGCATGCACCAGCGTCTCGTGATCGGCATGTTTGTGGTGCATGGTGAAGGGCATGCGAATGCCGAGATACTCGGCCCACATCGTCGCGCCCGCAAAGGCCGTTCCCCAGTCGTCGCCGAATTTCTTGACCAGCGGCGCGGTGTTCCGCACCAGCTTCAATTCCTTGTACACCCAACTCGATTCATAGGCGTCGGGATAGGCGGTCAGTTCGTCGCTGCGGCGATCGGCCTTGACCGCTTCGAACGCAGCCTCGGCGGCCATCATCCCGCTCTTCATCGAGGTATGGGTACCCTTGATGCGCGGCACGTTGAGGAAGCCGGCGCTGTCGCCGATCAGCGCGCCGCCCGGGAAGACAAGCTTGGGAACCGACTGGAACCCGCCATCGCTGATCGCGCGCGCGCCATAGGAAACGCGCTTGCCGCCTTCGAGGATCTCCGCAACCGCGGGATGCGTCTTCCAGCGCTGCATTTCCTCGAACGGCGAGAGATAGGGATTCGAATAGCTCAGCCAGGTGACGAAACCCAGCGCCACCTGTCCATCGGCCTGATGGTACAGGAAGCCGCCGCCATTGGCGCCTTCGGTCAGCGGCCAGCCCTGGGTATGGATCACGCGCCCCGGCACATGCTTGGCCGGATCGATATCCCACAGCTCCTTGATGCCGAGGCCGTAGATCTGCGGATCGCAATCCTTGCGCAGGTCGAACAGCCGCATCAGCTCCTTCGACAGGTGGCCGCGACACCCTTCGCCGAACAGCGTGTATCGGGCATGGAGTTCGAGCCCGGGCTGATAATCGCCCTTGTGTTCGCCGTCGCGCGCAACGCCCATGTCGCCGGTGGCGACGCCCTTGACCGAACCGTCCTCGTTGAACAGCAATTCCGCGGCGGCGAAGCCGGGGAAGATCTCGACACCCAGTTCCTCCGCCTTGCCGGCGAGCCAACGGCACAGGTTGCCGAGCGAGCCGGTATAGGTGCCCTTGTTGTTCATGAAGGGCGGTATCATGATGTTCGGCATCACCGACTTGTGATTGGCCGACAGGTGCCAGTGCTGATTGTCGGTCACCGGAGTCTGGGCGAGCGGGCAGCCGTCATCGCGCCAGTTCGGGAGAAGTTCGTCCAGCGCCTTGGGATCGATCACTGCGCCCGACAGGATATGGGCGCCCACCTCGGAGCCCTTTTCCAGGATACAGACCGACAGCTCGTTGCCCGCCTCATTGGCGAGCTGCTTCAGTCGGATCGCCGCCGAAAGCCCTGCCGGACCGGCACCGACGATCACCACGTCATAGGGCATCGACTCCCGTTCGCTCATGCTCATCTCCTTTCGGGACGCTCGAAATGCCTGTCGTCGTGCGTCCGCAACGTCTTGTCTCCACCCGGATGAAGGCAGATTGACCGCGGCGTCAACCCGCGATTCTATAGGGCTTATGGGGGCAGAACCAACCGAATCATGGCAAGCCGTCGCCGCAAGCGTGCTCGAATGGTGGCACGAGGCGGGCGTCGACACGCTTATGCAGGACAACGCGCGCGACTGGCTTGCGCGGCTGGCGGAGCCCGCCGCCGTAGCGACAATGTCGCATGCGGAAGCCGCCGCGCCGCTATCCGCACCCACCGAAACACTGCCTGAAACGCTTGACGCATTCATCGCCTGGCGGATGGGCGAATCGGCGCCCGAAGCCTCCTGGATCGGATCGCGCTTCGTCCCCGAGGGCAATAGCGACGCGCCGCTGATGGTCGTGACCGACATGCCCGAATCGGACGGCCTCATGGGCGGCGCCCCCGGGCGGCTGTTCGATCGCATGCTTACCGCCATCGGTCGAACGCGCGCCGACATCTATCTGACGTCGCTGGCGTGGGCGCCACCGGTCGCGCGGCAACTGCCCGCCGATTTCGAAACCCGACTGGCCGATCTGACCCGTCATCACATCGGGCTCGTCGCCCCGAAACAGCTTCTGCTGGTCGGGCGCACGACGGAACGCCTCCTGTTTGCGACCGATGCCGAAGACGCGGAAGATGGTTTAGGATACGTCAACCATTTCCGGGGGAAAATAGAAGCCGTGGCTTGCCTTCATCCCCGCCATCTGTTGGATCATCCCGGCAGGAAGGCACTGGCCTGGAAAAACCTTCAAATGTTGCTGATCCGGGGGAACAGCCTGTGACCATGCGTATATTCATTGCCGCGGCCGCGCTTTCGATGCCTGCAGCCGCCCACGCCGAAAGCGGCCGCCTCGAACTGCCCGAATCGGTGCTCGCGCTCGCCGCCGACCCCACGCCCACGGCAAGCGCCGTGCGCGACGGAGACGGGATTCCCGACCAGCTGAATGCCGACCAGCGGCGCCAGTACGCCGAGGTGTTCGCCGCGATTCGCGGCCAGCGCTGGGAAGACGCGCAGCAACTGCTCGACGCGATGCGCCCGGGCATCCTGCATCCGATTGCCCGCGCCGAACTCTACACCGCGGCCGGCTCGCCACGCGTCGAATTGCAGCCATTGCTCGCACTGCTCGAACAGGCGCCCGAACTGCCCCAGGCCGGACAGCTTTCGCGCCTCGCCGATCTGCGCGGCGCAACGACCACGCCGTCGCTCCCCCGCGAACAGTCGCTTCGCTGGTTCAACGGCGCGCCGGTGCGCCAGCGGCTGCGCTCGATCAGCACGAACAGCACGACGACCGAAGTCATCCTGGCGATGCAGCCCTATATCAAGGCCGATGACGGCGCCGGGGCCGAAGCGCTGCTCGGCCAGTTCGCGCCGGACCTTCCCGCGGACGCGCTCACGGAATGGCAGCAGAAAGTCGCATGGATCTATTATGCGGCCAATGACGACGCCAATGCCCGTCGCATGGCGGCACAGGCGCAGCAGGGCGTCGGCGATTTCGCCGCGCTGGGCGACTGGGTGCAGGGCCTGGCAGCCTGGCGCCAGGGCGATTGCGAAGGCGCCGCCGAGGCCTTCAACGCCGTTAGCGTGCGCGCGGGCGACGGCGAAATGCGCTCGGCCGGCCTTTACTGGCTCTCGCGCGCTGACATGGCGTGCGGCCATCCCGAACGCGTGGCGCCCAGCCTGAAGGCGGCGGCGCAATATGGCGAGACCTTTTACGGCATGCTCGCCCAGGAATCGCTGGGCATTTCGGATCGCGCCGCTGGCGGTGAAGCCTATGTCGTTCAGGACTGGCGGTCGCTGGAACGCTATCCCAATATCCGTGTCGCCGCCGCGCTGATCGAGATCGGCGAAAACGGCCTGGCCGACGAAGTGCTGCGGCATCAGGCCCGACTGGAAACCGCCGAGGACCACCCTGCGCTGGTTCGTCTCGCCGGGCGGCTCAACCTCCCGGAAACGCAGCTCTGGCTTTCGCACAACGCGCCGAGCGGCACACCCGCGGCGGAGCTCGCGCGCTATCCCGCGCCCAACTGGACGCCCGACGGCGGCTGGCGCGTCGATCGCGCGCTCGTCTACGCGCATACGCTGCAGGAATCGCGCTTCCGCGCGGATGTGCGTAGCGCTGCCGGCGCTATGGGGCTGATGCAGGTCAAGCAGGGCGCGGCAATCGACATCAGCCGCGATCGCGGCGTCAACTATGCCAATGCCGATCTCACCGACCCTTCGGTGAACATGGAAGTCGGCCAGAGCTATCTTGAGCAGTTGCGCAGTTCCTCCTTCACCGGCGGACTACTGCCCAAGGTAATCGCGGCATATAATGCGGGTCCGACGCCGGTTTCCGAATGGAACGCCACGGTTCGCGACAATGGCGATCCGCTGCTCTACATCGAAAGCATCCCTTATTGGGAAACCCGCGGCTATGTGATGATCGTGCTGCGCAATTACTGGATGTACGAGCGGCAGGAGGGCAAAGCATCGGCGAGCCGCGCGGCGCTGGCACAGGGCCTCTGGCCGCGTTTCCCCGGCATGCCGGGCGAATCGGCGGTACGAATGAGCGCGGCTCCCGGCTTTTCGGCGGCCAGCGGTGCCAATTGACGAAAACATCCCCTTCCGTCCGATTCGCGTCGCCGTCCTGACGGTTTCTGATACGCGCGGGCCGGAGGACGATCGTTCGGGCGACACGCTGGTCGCGCGGCTACGCGACGCCGGTCATGAACTGGCCGCGCGCATCATACTGCCCGACGATGCCGATCGGATCGCGGAACAACTGACCCTCTGGATCGACGATCCCGGGATCGATGCCGTCATTTCCACCGGCGGTACCGGGGTTACCGGGCGCGACGTGACTCCCGAAGCCTTCGCCCGGGTATGGGAAAAGGAAATTCCAGGCTTCGGCGAGCTGTTCCGATGGCTCAGCTATCAGACGATCGGGACCTCGACCGTCCAGTCGCGCGCGACAGCGGGCGTGGCGCGCGGCACCTATCTCTTCGCACTGCCCGGTTCGACCGGCGCCGTGAAGGACGGCTGGGACGGAATCCTCAGGGACCAGCTCGACATCCGGCACCGCCCCTGCAACTTCGTCGAGCTGATGCCGCGCCTTACCGAGCGCTGAGCGTCACTTTCCCGGGACCGCGACGGTTTCGGGTTCCGTCTGCGATACCGACACGCGCTGTTGGACGAACTCCTGGAACTCCTCGAGCATCGAGTGCCACCAGTCGAGCACATCGGCGAAGTTGCGCTGGTTGAGGCCGCCGATGGTGCCGACATCATAGGCCAGGGCAAATCGACCATCCTCCTTCACCGAAGCCTGCAAGAAACGCTTGCTGGCATTCCAGTCATTGGCGAGCTCGATCGTGTTGAAGTCACCGGGTGAAAACGCGACTTCGAACCGTAGCGAATCGCAATTGCGATGCTCCTCGCAGCCGTAGAAATAGACGTCGAAATGGAAGGCCTCGGCATCGCTTTCGATCATCGGATCGCCGATGCCGTCCGTGGCCATGACCGGATCCAGTTCGGCGGCTTCCATCGCAGCGAATACCGATTGCGGCGCACTCGCGCAGACCATGTCCGCAGCGCATGGATCGCGATCCTGCGCGCTTGCTGTGCCGGCAAAAAGCAACAGCCACACCCCGCCGATCAGCAGAGACATGCGCATCATAGGTGTAGCCCCCTTCCCCGCAATCCTGCCAGCCGCCGCGCGTCCCGGCAATGGGGCTTGCGGGCCGGTCAGTCCCGTTCCGGGGTCCACACGCCGAGTTCATGTCCCTGCGGGTCACGGAAGTGGAAACGTCGGCCACCCGGAAAACCGAAAATCGGAACAGTAACGGTTCCTCCCGCGGCCACGACCCTGTCGCGCGCTTCCTCGAGACTTTCGACTTCGATAACCGGCAGCATCTTCGCAACGCCGTTCTCCGCATCCCCTTCCAGACCGAGGTCGACGTCGCCTGTGGTCGTGGCGGCATAGGTCGGGCCGAAATCGGCAAACTGCCATCCAAAGGCACTGCCATAAAATTGCTTGAGCCGGGGAACGTCGCCCACCGGCAGTTCGAGATAATTCAGACGCGCCATCACGACCTCCATTGTTCTTGATATGTTCTACTCTGCCGACTATCCTAGCGCAATGGCGAAACGACGAGCGGTACGCGGCGCGACAGGCAACCGCCAAAGCGGGCGTTTCGGGCTGCCCGAACGCGAGGCGGATGGCGACTGGCTCGATACGCGCGAGACGATAGACGGCGCGCCGCCGCCGCTGCGGACCACCGTGACTGTTGAAACGCCGCGGACCATCATCACGCGAAACAGCTCGCCCGACATCCCATTTGACCGCTCGATCAATCCCTATCGCGGCTGTGAGCATGGCTGCATCTACTGTTTTGCGCGGCCGACCCATGCCTATCACGATCTGTCGCCCGGGCTCGATTTCGAAACGCGGCTGTTCGCCAAGCCCGATGCCCCTGCCCTGCTGCGCGAAGCGCTGGCGCGACCAGGCTATGCCTGCCGCGCCATTGCGTTCGGGACGAATACCGATCCCTATCAGCCGATCGAGCGCGAGTGGCGCATCATGCGCGGTTGCCTGGAGGTTCTGGCCGAAACGCGGCATCCGGTGACGATCACCACCAAGTCGGATCGGATCACGCGCGATATCGATCTGCTCGCGCCGATGGCCGAACAGGGACTCGCCTCCGCGATGATCTCGATCACTTCGCTCGATCCCGCTGTCGCGATGACGCTCGAACCGCGCGCGCCGCACCCCGAACGGCGGCTGACGGCAGTGCGCCGTCTTGCCGATGCCGGAATTCCCGTCTTCGTGTCGATTGCCCCGGTGGTGCCGATGATCACCGACTATGAAATCGAGCACATCCTGGAACGCGCAGCCGAATCGGGTGCGTGGGCGGCGTCCTTCATTCCGGTCCGCCTGCCGCACGAAGTGGCGCCGCTGTTTCGCGACTGGCTGGAAGCCCATTTTCCCGATCGTGCCGGCAAGGTGATGGCGACGATCCGTTCGGTACGCGGCGGCGATCGCGACAATGATCCGCAATTCTTCTCCCGCATGCAGGGTCAGGGCGTATGGGCCGATCTGATGCGCAAGCGCTTTCGCATCGCGGCAAGACGCTACGGGCTCGATCGGGAGGCTCCGCGCGTCCGCACCGATCTGTTTCGGCCGCCGCGCGGCCCGCAGGGCGAATTATTCGATTGAGACACTGTAACATTGGCTCTACGTCGCGAGTCGTACCCACTGTTCGCGCTTGCGAAACGAAAGGATCCTTGATGCGTCGGCTTTTCTCGATCGCCTGCGTTGCATTCAGCATCGGCACGGCGACCGCCCAGACACCGCCTTCCCAGGCCACCAGTCAGGAAACGACGGTTCCGACCGGCAAGCTTCCCGACACCGCCACGCCGACCGCCTATCGGATCGATTTCACAATCCTGCCCGAAAGCCCGACCTTTTCGGGTCATACGGAGATCGACGCGACGCTCAACGAAAGCGCGACGAAAATCTATATCCACGGCCGCGATCTGGACGTCAGTGAAGCGACGGTCGAAGCCGGCGGACGCAGCTTTCCGATCACCTTCGAACAGGTCAATCCGTTCGGGCTGGCCCGGATCGATTTCGGCCGCGAATTGCCTGCGGGGCGGATCACGCTGAAGTTCGACTATGAAGGGTCGCTGACCGAAGACCAGCCTTCGGGCCTCTATCGCGTCAATGTCGAAGACCAGTGGTACAGCTGGACGCAGTTCCAGTCGATCGACGCGCGTGCCGCTTTTCCCGGCTTCGACGAGCCCGGCTACAAGACGCCCTTCACCGTCAGCATAGCCACAGCGCCGGGCAATGTCGCCCTGTCGAACATGCCGCAGCTGCGCGAGGAGACCGAAGGCAATCTGGTGCGACATTATTTCGCCAAGTCGCCACCGCTGCCGACCTATCTGGTCGCGCTGGTAACGGGCCCGTTCGTGACGGCTGAAACGACCATTCCGGCGACGCCACAGCGTTCCGAACCGATCCCGCTGCGCATCGTGGCAACCCAGCCCAATGCCGAGCGCATGCAATTCGCGCTGGAGGAAAGCGGCCCGATCGTGGCGCTGCTCGAATCCTATTTCGATCAGGCCTTCCCCTTCCCCAAGCTCGATCAGATCGGATCGCCGATCATGCCGGGCGCGATGGAGAATGCAGGCGCCGATATCTACGGAGACGACATCCTGCTGCTGGCAGAGGATGCCACGCGCGATGACAAACGCCTCTTCGGCATGGTGATCGCGCACGAACTGGCCCACCAGTGGTTCGGAGACTATGCCACGCCTGCCTGGTGGGACGACATCTGGCTCAACGAAAGCTTCGCCAACTGGATGGGCTATCGCATCGGCAGCGAATGGCGCCCCGATCTCGACATCGACAATGGCGCCGTACGCGAAGGATTCGATGCGATGGACCTCGACTCGCTGACGGTCGGCCGGCCGATCCACGAACGGATCACCGACGATTCCAACGTCGATTCGGCGTTCGATCAGATCACCTACGGCAAGGGCGGCCAGGTTGTGGCGATGATCGCCGAGTATCTTGGCGACGAGAAGTTTCGCGACGGCGTGCGGCTCCACATGAAGCGCCATTCCTATGGCACTGCCGCGACCGACGATTTCTTCGCTTCGCTTGCCACTGCCGCGGACGATCCGCGCGTCCTCGATGCGCTTCGCAGCTTCGTCGATCAGCAGGGTGTACCGCTGATCACGCTGCGGCGCGAAGGCGACGGCTATGTCGCCACGCAGCAGCCCTATGCGCATCTGGGCACCACGCCCGAGCCCCGGCAGTGGATCGTCCCACTCTGCGTGCGCCGCGGCGATGCCGAGCGCGTTTGCACCTTGCTCGACCAGCCCCGCATGGCGTTGCCGGCCGTTCCGGGCGACGGGCCGCTGATCCCCAATGCCGGCGGCCAGGGCTATTATCGTTTCGACCTGCCCTCGGCGGACTGGAACGCACTGATTGCAACCGCCGACACGCTTCCCGCGGGCGAAGCCATCGCCGTGGCCGACAGTCTCTGGGCCGGCTTCCGGTCGGGCCGGCTGCCGGTCGAGTCGCTCGTCGCCGCGGCGCACGTATTCGCCAGCCACCCCGACCATGAAGTGTCGGTCGAAATCGGCCAGGGTCTGGCCCGGCTGAAGGATCAGGGACTGATTTCGGAAGCTGCCGAGCCGGCATGGCGCGCAACCATCGCCGATATCTATCGCCCCGCGCTGCAGGGCCTGGGCAGCGACCTGGCCAGCGGCACCTATGCCGAAGATGATTCGGATCGCCGTAAATTGCGCGCCGACCTGATCGATCTGGTCGCCGGCGCAGGCGCAGACGCGGAATTGCGCACGCGGCTGCTCACGGCGCTGGACGCATATCTTGCGGGCGATCACGATGCGCTCGACCCGGCCTTTGTCGGAACGGCCGCGCGCATTGCCGCCAACGAACGCGGTGCGGCCTTTGCCGCTCAGGCGCTGCAGCAGAACATGCTGGGCGCCCTGACTCAGAGCGACAACCCGGAAATCGGGCAGTTCCTGATGACCACGCTGACCAGTGACAGCTTCCCGGCCCAATATCGTCTCTCGGCGCTCTATGAATTGCTGGGCAGCCCGGGAGCTCGCGATGCGGCCTTCGCCTATCTCTCCGAAAATTTCGGTGAGTTGGCGGGCAATGGCGGCGGCATCTTCTTCGCGCGGGGAGGCGGAGCATTCGGCCAGCTCTGCACCGCCGAAGCCGCCGATACGCTGGAGAACACGATGATTCCCGCGGTCGAAGGTGCCGGCGGCACGCTCAGTCTGCGCCGTTCGGTCGAACGGATCCGCAACTGCGTGGCGTTCCGTGGGGCCAAGGCAGAGAGCGTGAGCGAGGCGTTTCTCTCGATCGCCGAGTAACGGCAAAACCGGCCGGCAGGCAGAAACGCCGCCGGCCGGTTATCCGTTCATGCGCGGGTCACGCTTCGGCGATGCTGTAATCGCGATACTTGGCGCGAAGTTCAGTCTTGAGGAGCTTGCCGGTCGCAGTGTGCGGCAGGTCCTCGACGAAATGGATTTCGTCGGGCAGCCACCATTTCGCGACGTGCCGCGCCAGATAGGCCCGAATATCCTCCGCGCTCACATCGCTGCCCGGCTTGCGGACGACAAGCAGGATCGGGCGCTCCTCCCATTTGGGATGATGCACCCCGATCGCTGCGGCTTCGGCGACCCCTTCCGTGCCCACGGCGGCGTTTTCCAGCTCGACCGAGCTGATCCATTCGCCGCCCGACTTGATGACATCCTTGGCGCGATCGGTGATCTGCATCGTGCCGTCGGAGTGAATGACCGCCACGTCACCGGTGTCGAACCAGCCGTCGGCGGTCAGGCACGGGCCGCTATCCTCCTTGAAATAGGTGTCGATCACCCAGGGACCGCGCACCTGAAGGTGGCCGGAGCTTTCGCCATCGCGCGGCAGGGCCATGCCGTCTTCGCCGGTCACGCGCATTTCGATGCCGAACGGCACCTTTCCCTGCTTCACCGCCAGATCGAGCTGCTCCTCGAGGGGCATCGCGTCCCAGTCGGGCGGCGGGGCGCCGATTGTGCCGATGGGGGAGGTTTCGGTCATGCCCCAGGCGTGGTTGACCCGCGCGCCCATCTTCATGATCCGTTCGATCATCGCCCGCGGCGCGGCCGAACCGCCGATGGTGACGACTTCCAGATGTTCGGGTGCCTCACCGGCGGCATCGATATGGCCGAACAGCGCGAACCACACGGTGGGAACGCCGGCGCTGTGCGTCACCTTTTCGCGGTTCATCAGGTCGCAAAGGACCGCCGGATCATTGACCGCCGACATCACCACCTTGCAGCCGCAGGCAGGCGCGGCGAAAGGCAACCCCCAGCCGACCGCGTGGAACAGCGGCACGATCGGCATGCACACGGATTTCTGCCCGAGGCCGAATACATCCGGCTGTAGCTCGGTGATCGCATGGATCACCGTTGAGCGATGGGTATAGAGCACGCCCTTGGGGTTGCCCGTCGTCCCGCTGGTATAGCAGAGCATGCACGGATCGCGCTCCGACCCGTCGACCCAGTCGTAATTGCCGTCTTCCTGTGCGAGCACGGCTTCGAAACTGTCGGGGCCGTCGCCGTCGAACACGATATAATGCTCGATCGTTTCCCATTGCGGCTTCAGCTTTTCGACGATCGGCGCAAAGGCGCGATCGTAGATCAGTACCTTGTCCTCTGCATGATTGCCGATGAAGGCGAGTTGCTCCTCGAACAGGCGCGGATTGATAGTGTGGATGATGCCACCCATTCCGATCGCGCCATACCAGGCGATTAGGTGGCGGTGATGGTTCATGCCCATCGTCGCCACGCGGTCGCCCGGCTTCACGCCCATCCGCTCGAGCGCCGCGGCAAGCTTGCGTGCATCGCGCGCGACGCCGGCCCAGTTGGTACGCGTCTCGCTGCCGTCAGCCCAATGGCTGACGAGTTCGCGATTCCAATGTTCCTTTTCCGCATGGTCGAGCAAGCGCATGACGCGCAGCTCGTGCTCCTGCATCCCACCAAACATCGCAGCCTCTCCGAATATTGTTTTCGGTCAGCCTAGTGGCACGGGTCGGGATGTCGAGAGGCGTGCGGGGCGACGGTCAGGCGACCGAGGCGAGCCGTGGCTCGGCGTCGCGCAACTCCGCTGAAGCCACGCCCGGCAATGCCTCGATCCGTTCGGCAAGCTCTCCGTCCAGCCGGAAATCGCGGCCGAGCACAAGCTCGACTTCCCCATCCTCGCCAAGCGGGCCGCGTATGCGCAATTCGCCACGCCCACCCCGCTGATCACCGACCAGATCGGCAAGACTCGCGAGAACCTCGGCGCTTTCGATGGTGAGATCCAGCACCAGCCGGGCGGCATTCGCCAGGCTTTCGAAGGGCTGGACACGCCGCACGGTCACTCGGGGCGTCTCTTCACCTGCCCTGCGATCGAGTTCGACCGTCAGGACCGCGCAACCACCGTCGCGGGCGCAATCCTCAAGCGCGTTCGATGCCTCTTCGTCGAAACAGGTCGTGACGAACTGACCTGTCGCGTCGGAAATCCCCGCCATCAGATAGCGATTGCCACGCGCCGAGGTACGCCAGCGCGCATCCTCGATCAGTGCCGCGACCGTCGCGCCGATCCGCGCGCCCTCGGGGATCGCGATTTCGGACAGGCTGGCGAGCGAACGCGCGCCGTGCACCTTTGCCAGATGCGCGTAGCGATCGAGCGGATGGGCCGAGAAATAGAAGCCGAACGCGTCCTTCTCCGCCTGGATCCGCTGCGCCAGCGACCAATGGGCATTGGTCGGCAGCTGGATGGCGTTGACTTCGGAAGCAGTGTCGCCGAACAGCCCGCCCTGCCCGCTCGTGCGATTGGCATGCGTGCTCTGCGCCACGGCGAGCAGTGTTTCCGCCGCGGCATGCACCGACGCCCGGTCGGGGTTGATCGAATCGAACGCGCCCGCATTCGCCAGCGTTTCCAGTTGACGCTTGTTGATCAGCCGCGGATCGACGCGATTGGCGAACTCGTCGAGCGATGCAAAGCGGCCCTGCTCTTCCCGCTCGGCTACAAGCTGTTCCATCGCACGCTCGCCAACGCCCTTCAGCCCCGCCAGCGCATAGCGCACCGCGAGCCCCTGTTCGGCGTCTTCCTCCACCGAAAACTCCGCTTCGCTGGCATTGATGTCCGGCGCCAGACACGGAATCTCGGCGCGCTTCATATCGTCGACGAACACCGCCAGCTTGTCGGTCTGGTCGATGTCGTAACACATCGATGCCGCAAAGAATTCCTGCGGGTGATGCGCCTTCAGCCATGCTGTCTGATAGGCGAGCAGCGCATAGGCGGCGGCGTGCGACTTGTTGAAGCCATAGCCGGCAAACTTGTCGATGATGTCGAACAACTCATTGGCCTTGGCCTCGTCGATCCCGTTCTTTTCGGCGCAACCGGCGACGAAGATGGCGCGCTGCTTGTCCATCTCTTCCTGCTTCTTCTTGCCCATCGCGCGGCGAAGCATGTCCGCGCCGCCAAGGCTGTAGCCGGCCAGGATCTGCGCGGCCTGCATCACCTGTTCCTGATAGACGAAGATTCCGTAGGTTTCCTTGAGCACCGGCTCCAGCAGCGGGTGCGGATATTCGATCGTCTCGCGCCCGTTCTTGCGCGCGCCGAACAGCGGGATGTTGTCCATCGGCCCCGGCCGATAGAGCGAGACCAGCGCGATGATGTCGCCGAAGTTCGACGGGCGCACTGCCGCCAGCGTCCGCCGCATCCCCTCTGATTCAAGCTGGAACACGCCGACGGTGTCGCCGCGCTGGAGCAGTTCGTAAACGCCCTCGTCGTCCCAGCTGAGCGCCGAAAGATCGACTTCGATCCCGCGTTTGGCGAGCAACTGCACTGCCTTCTGCAGCACCGAAAGCGTCTTGAGACCGAGAAAGTCGAACTTCACCAGCCCGGCGCCTTCGACAAACTTCATGTCGAACTGCGTAACCGGCATGTCCGAACGCGGATCGCGATAAAGCGGGATCAGCTCTGACAGGGGCCGGTCGCCGATCACCACGCCGGCGGCGTGCGTCGAGCTGTGGCGCGGCAACCCTTCGAGCTTGGCGGCGAGATCCCAGAGCAGGCGCACGTCCGAATCGTTCTGATATTCGCTGTGAAGCTCGCTGACGCCATTGAGCGCGCGGTCGAGCGTCCAGGGATCGGTGGGATGATTGGGGACGAGCTTGGCGAGGCGATCGACCTGACCGTAGCTCATCTGCAGCACACGCCCGGTATCCTTGAGCACCGCGCGCGCTTTCATCGTTCCGAAGGTGATGATCTGCGCCACGGTATCGCGGCCGTATTTCTGCTGGACGTAGCGGATGACTTCGCCGCGCCGCGTTTCGCAGAAGTCGATGTCGAAGTCAGGCATCGACACACGCTCGGGATTGAGGAAACGTTCGAACAGCAGCCCCAGATCGAGCGGATCGAGATCGGTGATGGTCAGCGCCCATGCCACTGCCGAACCCGCGCCCGAACCACGGCCCGGCCCGACCGGGATATCGTGATCCTTTGCCCATTTGATGAAATCGGCAACGATCAGGAAATAGCCCGGGAAGCCCATGTCGACGATGATGTCGAGTTCATAGTCAAGCCGCCGGAAATATTCGGGAAAGCGCTCGCGCAGTGCTTCCTCGCTCCAGTCATCGGCGGAATTAGCCAGTTCCTCGCCACCGCTGGCTTCGGCGCGGGCAATGCCTTCCTCGAACGCGACGATCTTGCGCAACCGCGCGAGCAGCCCGGCATGCGCATCCGCCCGCAGCCTGGCGGCTTCACCTTCACGGTCGCCGGCAAGGCTGGGAAGAATCGGCTTACGCTTGGGTGCCGAAACCGCGCAGCGCTGCGCGACGACCAGCGTATTGGCGATCGCTTCGGGCAGATCGTCGAACGCGGCGCGCATTTCGCCGGCGGGTTTCATCCATGCGTCGGGCGAGCTGCGCGGGCGGTCATCGCTGGCGACATAGCTCGAATTCGCGATGCACAGCATCGCATCATGCGCCTGGTGAAAATCCTCTTCGGCGAAACAGCACGGATTGGTCGCGACGATCGGCAGGCCGCGCGCATAGGCAAGGTCGAGCAGCCTGGGCTCGGCGGCACCTTCGATTTCGTCGAGTCGCCGCGACAATTCGATATAGAGCCGGTCGCCGAACAATGCCTGCAGCCGGTCTGCATAGCCTTCTGCGACCGAATCAAGCCCTTCGGCATAAAGCCGCGCCAATGCGCCCTCGCCGCCCGCCGTCAGCGCGATCAGTCCGTCGGTGCGGCGCTCCAGCGCTTCGAATGGGACATGTGCGTCATCCTCGATCGGCCGGTCGAGATGCGCCATCGACACCAGCGCGCACAGATTCTCATAGCCGACCTCGTCCTGCGCATAGAGCGCCAGCCAGTCGATGATCGGCGGCTTGCCCTCGGGCGTGCCCGGCCGCGCGACGGCAAGCAGCGTGCCGATGATCGGTTGCACGCCGGCGTTCATGCAGGCGTCGGAAAAGGCCATCGCCGCGTAAAGACCGTTGCGGTCGGCCACCGCTACCGCCGGGAATCCCAGCTCACGAGCCCGTTTGGCGATCTTTTTCGGATCAATCGCCCCTTCCAGCATGGTGTAGGACGAAAAAACCCGAAGCGGAACGAAACCAGAATGCGCCATATCCGAGCCTAGTTTGCCCGGCGCCGTCTTGCCAAGCCGGATCGGGAAGAAATCCACAGCTTTCTCATCGACTAGAACGCGAGCATCGACGCGACCACCGGGAAAAATCCCTAGCGTGCGAGCCCGCGTTTGGATTCCTCCTGAGTGGTGCCGCAACCATTTTCGGGCGAGAACATCGTTAACATTTCGTCGATCAAAATGAACGGTTCATCGCAGGATCAGATTGAGGCGATATTATGGCGAATGTGGAGCGAAGGATTTTCGCTCGACAACACAGGTGGTTAGGCGATTCGCACTGAACTTCCTGTGAATGTTTTGAACGGCTTATCGAGGGTTGGAATGTTAACCATGTTTCACGGTAGCGCGCTTTGCGAAGTGGATGGCGACGGCAATGTCGCGCTTCCCGGCTTCGTCGCCGAGGCGCTCCGCGGATCGCCCGACAGCGGCCAGTTGATCGTCGCCCGGCACGAAACCGATCCTTGTCTGGTCGGCTATGGCCAGAATCATCTTCGCACCCTTCGCCGGCGGACCGAGCGGCGGCGGATCGCCGACGAACGCGTGGGTCGAGACCCACGCGGACATCATCGCCGCGTGCGTCGCAGCTTCGGCCTGGTCGAACCGCTGGCTCGCCAGTCGGACAGGGCGCAACTTCCCGCCGCGATGCGGCATCTCGGCCGGATCGGCGCGCGTGCGCTGTTCGTCGGCGCGGGAGACAATTTCGAAATCTGGAACCCGGACCTCGCGCTGGAAAGCGAGGACGAAACGCTCCGCGAAATCACCGCCTGGCAAATCCAGGCCAGTGGCGCGGACATGGCAAATGGAGGTCATTGAAATGACTGGTCTTTGCAAGCTTATGGGCCATACGGCCGATTCGGTGCATCACCACAATCAGGGGCTGGATTTTTCCAGCTGTCATCAGTGCGGCTGCGATCTGATCCGTGCCCATGAAGGCGAATGGACCGAAGTGCCGCGCGGCTTTCGCGTGGTGTGGCGGGAATTCGGCCGTAGCGGCGATGCCGCGTCGGTCGCGGCGAGGATGCAGCGCAACGCGCCTGTACCGCCGCGTCGGGCACCGCGCAACGCGCCGTCCAAATCACGCCGCGATCCGCGCGGTCGCCCGCTTGCCGGAGCGATCAACATGTTCGGCGCGCTGACTCAGCTCGGCAAGCTGCTGCGCACCAGCGACGCACCCGCAGATGTCGAGAATGTCGATGCCAACGGTCAGTATGTGATCCTGCTGCCCCAGGCGGGCAACGGACGCTGACCTACAACAGGCGCTCGATTTCCTCCGCGAGCGCCTGGGGGGCGGTGGTGGGGCCGTGGCGCCCCACCACCTTACCCGCCCGGTCGATCAGGAACTTGGTGAAGTTCCATTTGATCGCCTTTGTGCCGAGTACGCCCGGCGCGGCCTGTTTGAGTGCCTTGTAGAGCGGCGCGGTGTTGTTGCCGTTGACGTCGATCTTGCCAAGGACGGGAAAGGTCACGTCATATCTGGTGGTGCAGAAATTCGCGATCTCGGCCGCGTCGCCAGGCTCCTGTGCACCGAACTGGTTGCAGGGAAAGGCCAGCACGCTGAACCCGCGCCCGGCATAGCGGCGGTGAAGCGCCTCCAGCCCTTCATATTGCGGGGTGAAACCGCATTTGGACGCGGTGTTGACGATCAGCAGCACCTTTCCGGCATGGTCGGCCAGCGTGGTTTCCCCACCATCGGCCGTCTTCACCGGTATGTCGTGGATCATCTCCAGCCCCCCTCGCGCCTATTCCAGATGCCCTTCGTGCAACCGTACGATCCGATCCATCTGCTTTGCCAGCCGTTCGTTATGCGTCGCGACCAGCGCGGATGAGCCCTCTTCGCGCACCAGCCGCAGGAATTCGGCAAGCACGACATCGGCAGTGGCTTCGTCGAGATTGCCCGTGGGTTCGTCGGCAAGCACAAGCGCCGGTTGCGTCGCCAGCGCGCGCGCCACCGCGACTCGCTGCTGCTCGCCGCCCGAAAGCTGGCTCGGCCGATGCGCCAACCGCTGCGAAAGGCCCAGCGCGCCGAGCAGCTTCTCCGCACGCGCATCGGCATCGGCCCGCGTGGCGCCGTGGATCAGCTGTGGCAGGACGACATTCTCCTGCGCGTTGAAATCGGGCAGAAGATGGTGGAATTGGTAAACGAAGCCCAGCATCTCCCGCCGCATCTCGGTGCGCCCCCTGGCGTCGAGCTGCGCAGCTTCCTTGCCGCCGATCCGAATCGATCCCTCAAAGCCGCCTTCGAGCAGGCCGACGGCCTGCAACATCGTCGACTTGCCCGAACCCGAGGGGCCCAGAAGCGCGACGATTTCGCCCTTGCCGATCCTCAGATCCACGCCGCGCAGCACGTCGATCGTAACGCCGCCCTGGGTGAAGCTGCGCCGCAGGTCGCGAATTTCCACGACAGCCTCATTCATAGCGAAGCACCTCGACCGGATCGGTTCCCGCCGCGCGGAACGCCGGGATCAGCGTGGCAAGGAAGGTGAGAATGAAAGCCGTCACCACCACGCCGAACACTTCCCAGGGATCGGTCTTGGCGGGCAGCTCGCTGAGGAAGCGCATCTGCGGGTCCCAGATATTTTGTCCGGTAACGAGCCCGATGAACGAAACGACCTGCTGGCGGAAGGTGATGAAGATCGCCGCGAGCACCAGCCCCGCGCCGATACCGAGCGTTCCGATGGTCGTGCCGACCGTGATGAAAATTCTCAGCATGCTCGAACGCGAAGCGCCCATCGTGCGCAGAATCGCGATGTCGCGGGTCTTGGCGCGCACCAGCATGATCAGCGAGGAGAGGATGTTGAACGCCGCAACGACGATGATCAGCGACAGCACGGTCGAAGTAACGACACGATCGACCGAAAGCGCTTCGAAAAGCTCCGAATTCATCATCCGCCAGTCGATCAGCTGCCCCTGTTCGCCCACCTTGTCGTTGAGCGGCGCAAGGATCTGGTCCACCCGGTCGGGGTCCTCGGTATCGATTTCGACCATCCCCACCGCGTCGCCCAGCAGCAACAGCGTCTGCGCATCGGACATCGGCATGACGACGAACGCCTTGTCGTAATCGTAGATGCCGACTTCGAAGATCGTGGCCACGCGATACTTCACGATGCGCGGAACGGTGCCGAAGGGCGTGCTCGATCCGAGTGGGTTCATGATCGAAATGCTGCTGCCCACGGTGGCGCCGAGCTGATCGGCTAGCCGCGATCCGATACCGACGCATTCGCAGCCGGGCGTCAGCGAACCGAGCGTTCCGATCACTTCCTTGCCGTCGAGTACCGGATTGTTGCGAATGTCCTCGATCTGCATTCCGCGCACCAGCACGGCTTCGGCACGCCCGTTGAAGGTCGCGAACAGCGGCTGTTCGATCAGCGGCGTGGCACTTGTCACGCCGGGCGTCGCACGGACTTCCTCGACGATTTCGCGCCAGTCGCGCAACTGGCCGCCATAGCCCTGGATTACCGCGTGGCCGTTGAGGCCGGTGATCTTGTCGAAGAGCTCGGCGCGAAAACCGTTCATCACGCTCATCACCACGATCAACGCGGCGACCCCGAGCATGACTGCGCCGAGGCTGATTCCGGCCACCACAGCGATAAAGGCCTCGCCGCGACCCGGCAGGAGATAGCGACGGGCGACCATTCGCTCGTAGCGCGACAAAAGCATGCGGAGAGATCCCGAAACCGTGGACAGGCGGCTGCTCTAGGGCAGGTTCGGCCCCGCTGGCAAATGGCAAAGCTGTTGCGTTCACGCCACAGCCGGACTCCAATTTGCGCCACACATGCGCATATCCGGTGACAAAGGCCGTCGAGCGCCGTAGCAAACAGGCATCGAAGCGCAGGCGAAAAGGCCGTGGTTCGGGGAGGCTTCAGGCCCCGCTTGTCGGAGGACGAGCGTGCGGGCCAGAGCCGACAAAGGGGGCTGACGAGCGATCGTCACGCAGGCGCCCGGGCTGGAAACGGCCCGGGCGTTTCGCGTTTCCGGCCGTTGAAGGGCATAGTTGTCCGACGCTGCGATCCGAATCGCAAGCCCGCTCCGCGAGAACGCGGCGATTTGCCGGGCCGGAAGCGTCGAATTTCCGCATCGGGGCCATACCGAACCTCTTGAATTACCGGCGGGACCACACAAATCCATTTTGTACGGCGCCTGCGGGGCCGTGCAGATATCGGCATCGCGGCGTTCCGGGTGCCGAAAGACGTAAGCATTTTGCTCATTGGAGGATTTGAAACATGCGTCAGTTCGATTTTACCCCCTTCCGTCGTTCTGCAATCGGCTTCGATCGCCTCTTCGACATGCTCGAAGCAAGCGCGCGCCAGGCGAACAACGAGAATTATCCGCCGTTCAATCTCGAACGGCTCGCCGAGGATCACTATCGCATCACGATCGCCGTTGCCGGATTCAAGAGCGACGAGATCGACATCACCGCGCAGCAGAACTTGCTGACAGTCGCCGGCAAGAAGCAGGAAAGTGAGCCGAGGGAAGCAAATGACAGCGCCTTCCTGCATGTCGGCATCGCAAACCGAAGCTTCGAACGCCGCTTCGAACTCGCCGATTTCGTGCGGGTGGAAAGCGCCGATCTGGCCGACGGTCTACTGACCATTGACCTGGTTCGCGAAGTGCCGGAGACTATGAAACCGAAGAAGATCGCAGTGAATTCCGGCGACTCGCAGCCCTCGATCGAGCACAAGGCAGCGAACGCCGCCTGAATTCGCAAACTACGGCTTGCGACGTCTTTCTCCCTTTGGGCGTCGCAGCAGGGGCGCCCGGACCATTGTCCGGGCGCCTTTTGCTTGGTCAGTCAGCGCTGCAAAAACGCCATACCCGAACCGCGAAAGCCCGGGATGTTCGATCAGACCAGACGGCTTTGCTTCACGGCCGCCTCGATAAAGCTGGCGAACAGCGGATGGGGATCGAAGGGTTTGGATTTCAGCTCCGGGTGGAACTGGACCCCGATAAACCAGGGATGGTCGGGGCGCTCCACGATTTCGGGCAGCGCGCCATCAGGCGACATACCGGAGAAAACGAGGCCGTTCTTTTCCAGCGTCTCGCGATAGCCGGTGTTCACTTCATAGCGGTGGCGATGACGTTCGCTGATCGCATCGCTGCCATAGATCGAACCGACCACGCTATTGCCGGCCAGGCTGGCGGGATAGGCGCCGAGCCGCATCGTGCCGCCCAGGTCGCCGCCCTCCTCACGCTTCTGAAGGCCTTCGGATGTCATCCATTCGGTGATCAGGCCGACGATCGGTTCGTCGGTGGGGCCGAACTCCGTGGTGGAGGCGGCATCGAGCCCCTGCCCGCGCGCGGCTTCGATACAGGCCATCTGCATGCCCAGGCAGATGCCGAAAAAGGGCACGCCACGCTCGCGCGCAAAGCCCACACTCTTGATCTTGCCCTCGCTGCCGCGCTCGCCGAAGCCGCCCGGCACGAGAATGCCGTGCATCGGCTCGAGCTGCGCAGCGATTTCCGCCTCGTCCTTCTCGAACAATTCGGCGTCGAGCCAGCGGACATTTACCTTGACGCGATTGGCGATGCCGCCGTGCACCAGCGCCTCGTGCAGCGATTTATACGCATCGGGCAGGCCGACATATTTGCCGACGACACCGATCGTCACTTCGCCTTCGGGATTTTCGAGCCGTTCGACGATTTCAGTCCAGCGGTTGAGCCGCGGCGAACCTTCATGCGCCATGCCGAAGGCATTGAGCACTTCGCCGTCTAGCCCTTCACCATGATACTGAAGCGGCACGGCATAGATGCTCGACGCATCGAGCGCCGGGATCACCGCTTCCTTGCGCACGTTGCAGAACAGCGCGATCTTGGCGCGTTCGCTGTCGGGCAAGGGCTGTTCGCAGCGGCAGACGAGCACATCGGGCTGCACGCCGAGCGACGCGAGTTCGCGCACCGAATGCTGGGTCGGCTTGGTCTTCAGCTCGCCGGCAGCCGCGATATAGGGGACCAGAGTCACGTGCACGCTGATCGACTGGCCGCGGCCCAGTTCGTTGCGCAACTGACGGATCGCCTCGATGAACGGCAGCGACTCGATGTCGCCCACCGTGCCGCCGATCTCGCACAGCACGAAATCGAGATCCTCGGTATCGGCCGTCGCGAATGCCTTGATCGCGTCCGTGACGTGCGGAATCACCTGGACGGTGGCGCCCAGATAGTCGCCGCGCCGCTCGCGCTCGATGATCGTCTTGTAGATCCGTCCCGAGGTGATGTTGTCCGACTGGCGCGAAGCCACGCCGGTGAACCGCTCGTAATGGCCAAGATCAAGGTCGGTCTCCGCCCCGTCATCGGTGACGTAGACTTCGCCGTGCTGATAGGGCGACATGGTCCCGGGATCGACGTTCAGATAGGGGTCGAACTTGCGAATGCGCACGCGATAGCCGCGCGCCTGCAGCAGCGCCGCGAGGCTTGCCGCCATAAGACCCTTGCCGAGCGAGGAGACCACGCCGCCGGTGATGAATATATACCGCGCCATGGGAAGAACGGCCTAGCCCCAGATAGACATGAACGGCAAGCGCCCGAATCAGGGCGCCGCCAAAAAAAGCTGTGGGTAGCGCGTTACTGCGCGAGCGGAATATCCGCTTCCTCGCCGGCATTGGCCGGTGCCTGATCCACCACGGGCGGCGCGGCTTGGTCGGGCTGCGTCGCGGGCGCCTGCACCGGTGCGGGATCGCGGGCCAAGCTGGTGTCGATCGTCGAACTGCTGCGCGTGGCGGCCAGCACGGCGAGCAGGATGCTCATCGCGATGAAGAGCGTCGCGAGCACAGCGGTCGAGCGCGTCAGAAAGTCCGAAGCGCCGCGGGCCGACATCAGTCCTCCCGGGCTGCCGCCACCCGAGGTGAGTCCGCCACCTTCCGAGCGCTGCATGAGAATCACCGTGACGAGCAATGCGCCGATGATGGCCTGAACCACGAGCAGGAAAGTGAACAGCATAACGGAAGACGGACCCTTGGAAGGAAAGGCGCGACATAGGCGAGCGCGCCGCGTCGATCAACCGTTCGAAAGACACGGATGCGGAACATTCCGCCGCCGCACTGAAACCTACCGCGTCCGGGAGCGTTGTAGGCCCAATCGACTCGCATCGTGACGGGTCCCGTAACCATCATAGAGTATGAGCCGTGAACGCCTTATCAGAGCAATCGCTATCCAGCTGGAAGAACACACTGGTCGGCTATGTCCGATCCGGCGAACCCGATCTCACCAATCGCCAGATGGCGTTGTTGCTGCTTGTCTATCTCGAACAAGGGCCCCATACGGTGCGCGGTCTGGCACGGTCGCTCAACGTTTCCAAACCGGTCGTTACGCGCGCCTTGAACAGGCTGGGCGCGCTCGGCTATCTCCGCCGACAGCGCGACGACACCGACAAACGCAACATCTTCGTCGCGCGTACCGCTGAAGGGGCAGATTTTCTTGCAGAATTCGGGCATTTCCTCGCTGGCGACGCGCTCGACGATGCCGTTGCCGGAAGAGGCACCGCGTAGTCGTTTCGCGCTCCAGGGCCGTTCCTGGCAAGCCGATCCTCGTATAGACGCCGTTCGCCGGGACCTTGCCGACATCCGTCTGGCGGGGCGCATTTTCGCGCCCCACTACGCACGCGCGCAACAAGGCAGCGCACGCCACGCCGCGCCGATCCGTGCGGGACGCGCCGACAACGCGCCGGTGCTTTCCGAAGTTCTCGCTGGCGAAACCTTCGAGATTCTCGAGCTTGCCAGCGACTATGCGTGGGGCGTCAGCACCGTCGATGGAGTCGTCGGCTATGTAACGGCCGAAGCCCTGGGCGAACCGATCGATTCCGATCATATCGTCGTGGTGCCGGTGGCCGAGGTTCGCGGCGAGGCCGATCCGCATGCGCCGGTGATTGCGCGACTGCCGATGGGCTCCCGCATCGCCGCTTCCGGCGACGGCGCGTTGCGCGCGATTTCGGGAGGATATGTCCTGGCTGAAGCGTGTCGGCCGATCGACGAACCGGCAAACGACTTCGTAGCGATCGCCGAAGGCCTGATAGGCGTGCCGACCGTGCCCGGCGGACGTTCTGGTGCCGGAGTGGACAGCACCGGCCTGGTCTTTCTGTCGCTTGCGCTGGCGGGCATTCAGGCGCCACGCTTCTGCGGGCTCCAGCGGAGCGACCTGGGCAGGGACGTGGCGCAAGGCGAGGCGCTTCGGCGCGGCGATCTGGTGTATTTCGACGATCATGTCGCGATCATGGTCGACGGCGAAACCGCCATTCATGCCGACGCCGAGGCAGTCAAACAGGCGCCGTTGCAACAGATCGTCGCGCAGGGCGGCTATGGTGAGATCCTCGCCCGCAGGCGGCCGGCATGACAGTAAGGCTCTTCATCGACGGCGCTGCAGGCACCACGGGACTCGAAATCCGCGAGCGGCTTGCCCCGCGCAGCGAGATCGAACTGCTGACGCTCGCCGACAAGGACCGCAAGGACCCGGCCAAACGCGCCGGAATCCTGAACGACGCGGATTTCGTCATTCTGTGCCTTCCTGACGATGCCGCGCGCGAGGCGGTTTCGCTGATCACCAACGATCGCACCCGAGTTATCGACGCATCGTCGGCGCACCGCGTCGCCGACGGCTGGACATATGGCATGGCCGAGCTCGAGCCGGGCCAGGCGGCCGCAATCGCCGAAGCGAAGCGGGTCAGCAATCCGGGGTGCTGGCCCACAGGTTTTCTGGCGCTCGTGCGCCCGCTGGTGCGCGCCGGGCTCGTCCCGCATGACTGGCCGCTCTCCTATTCGGGCGCATCGGGCTATTCGGGCGGCGGCCGCAGCATGATCGCCGAGTTCGAGGACGAATCCGCGGAGAATTACACCGATACCGCCTATCGCGCCTATGGGCTCGGCCTTGCACACAAGCATCTGCCGGAAATGCAGAAACACGCGCGCATCGCGCAGCCGCCGATCTTTCAGCCAGCGGTCGCCCGAGTGATCCGCGGCATGCTTTCCGAAGTGCCGCTGCCGCTGATGGCGCTGCCGCGCAAACCCGCACCGGCCGCGATCGAAGCCGCGCTCCAGGAAGCCTATCGCGATTCACCGGTCGTGCGCGTCCTGCCCACCGCCGACACCGGCGCGGTGCGGATCGAGGAGGATGCCGGCAGCGACCGGCTGACTCTGCGCGTTTTCGCCAATGCCGAGAGCGGGCAGGCCCGGCTCGTCGCGACCTATGACAATCTGGGCAAGGGCGCCGGCGGCGCGGCCGTGCAGAATCTCAACATCATGGCCGGACTCGATCCCACCGCCGGGCTGACACTCTGACCCTTCCCCGCGCGGCGAACGCGAAAAGAATCGGCGTTCGTGCGCGGCGGCGCTTGTCTCGTGCTTTTGGCATCCGTATCGCAGGGGCGATCGTTCCGGCCTGACCATCCCAATCTGAAGGAGCCACATGGCCCAGCCCGTCGAGAAACTGTTGCTGTTCGGCGCGACCGGCGACCTTTCGCGCCGCATGCTCATTCCATCGCTCTTCGGCCTTCATTCCGACGGGCTGCTTCCCGATCAACTGACCATCACCGGCACCGCCCGTTCGGAATATGACGATGCGGGCTTTCGCGATTTCGCCGCCGAAGCGCTCGAGGAGTTCGCCCCCGCCGATCGTATGACGGAAGACAATGTCGCGGCGTTCCTCGAGCGGCTGCACTACCATGCGCTCGATGCCTCCTCGCAGCACGGCTATGACGCGCTCGCCGAGGGGCTTGGCGACATTTCGGGCGGCCTCGCCATCTTCCTTTCAACCGCGCCCTGGCTGTTCGGCCCCACCATCAAGGGGCTGCAGGGGGCGGGCCTTGCGACCGACAAGGTCCGTATCGGACTGGAAAAACCGCTCGGCAAGGACTTGCAGACCAGCTGCGAGATCAACGACATCGTCGCCGATGCCTTTCCCGAGGAACGGACCTTCCGCATCGACCATTATCTGGGCAAGGAAACCGTCCAAAACATCCTTGCGCTGCGCTTCGGCAATTCGCTGTTCGAGCCTGTCTGGAACGCGCGCGGGATCGACAATGTCCAGATCACCATTTCGGAAACGGTCGGGCTCGAAGGCCGCGCAGGCTATTATGACGAAGTCGGCGCGCTGCGCGACATGGTGCAGAACCACATGCTCCAGCTCGTCTCGCTGATCGCGATGGAGCCGCCCGCGCATTTCGACGGCACCTCGATCCGCGACGAGAAGGTGAAGGTACTGCGATCGCTGCGCACCATCGCGGCCGAGGATGTCGGTCATCACACCGTGCTCGGCCAATATGGCGCGGGGGCCGTCGCGGGAAAGATCGTGCGCGGCTATGACGAAGAGCTGGAGCAGGTTTCCGACACCGAAACCTTCGTCGCGCTCAAGGCGCATGTCGACAATTGGCGCTGGCAGGGCGTGCCTTTCTATCTGCGCACCGGCAAGCGCATGGCCGAGCGCCGCAGCGAGATCGTCATCCAGTTCAAGCCCGTGCCGCATTCGATTTTCGCCGAACGCGGCGGTATGCTTCAGCCCAATGCACTGGTCATCCGATTGCAGCCGGAGGAATATGTCCGCCTGCTGGTGATGGCCAAGCAGCCCGGCCTCGATCGCGAAGGCATCCGCCTGCGCGAAGTGCCGCTCAACCTCTCGCTCGACACCGAATTCGCGGGGACTCAGCGGCGCATCGCCTATGAACGATTGCTGCTCGACCTGATCGAAGGCGACCCGACACTGTTCGTCCGGCGCGACGAAGTGGAAGCACAATGGGCCTGGATCGATGCGGTCCGCGAAGGCTGGAAAGCCAACGGCGTGAAACCCAAGCCCTATTCCTCGGGAAGCTGGGGCCCGTCGGCGGCGATCGCACTGACCGAACGCGATGGCGTGACCTGGCACGAATGAAGACGCCGCGCCGCAGGGAACCTTGGCGGCGCGCACTGGTAACAACAGGGTATGGGCACTGATCCCGTGCCGATGGAGATTGCATGACCGAGATCGAATGGTGGGAATATGACAATGCCGACGAGATGGCGGGCGAAGTGGCCGGCGATGTCGGTTTCATCATCGAAAGCGCGATCGATACGCGCGGCAATTGCGTGATCGCGTTGCCCGGCGGCAAGACTCCCCTGCCCATCTACGAAAAGCTCGCCGAGAAGAAGATCGACTGGAAGCGCGTTACGATCGTGCCGACCGACGACCGGCTGGTGCCGATGGGCGATGAGCGTTCCAACGTCACGATCATCGGCAAACAGTTCATTCCGCTCGGCGCCCGCGTGATCCCGATCACCAGCGAGGCAGCCGAGGATTACAAGGCAGCGGGGCGCGCCGCCGATGCCCGGCTTCAGGACGTGCACTGGCCGCTCGACCTGTGCCTGCTCGGCGTGGGCGCGGACGGGCATACTGCCTCGATCTTTCCCGGGCCCGATCTGGAAGAAGCGCTGACCGGCCCCAAGGAACGCCGCGCGCTGGGCGTCATGCCCGATCCGCTGCCGCCCGAAGCCCCCGTGCCGCGCGTCACGCTTTCGCTCGAAGCGATCAAGTCGGCCAAGGCGCTGATGATCGCCGTGAGCGGCGCCAAGAAACGCGAGGTTCTGGAAGCCGCGATCGCGGAGGGCGTATCTTCGCCCTACCCCATCGGTCGCGTGCTGGCGGAGGCCGAACTGCCGGTCGACATCCACTGGAGCGCGTGATGCACCCACCTCGCTCCGTTTGGGCTGAGCTTGTCGAAGCCCTGCTCTTTTCTTCTGAGCGTTGCGGGAAGGCAGAACCGCACTTCGACAGGCTCAGTGCGAACGGACGAAAGTAGTCAGAATGGCAACCCTCCACTCCGAAATCGCCGCCGTCACCGATCGCATGATCGAACGTTCGCGCAACGGGCGTCAGGCCTATCTCGACCTGATCCAGCGCGAGCGCGACAGCGGCGCCGATCGCCCCAAGCTGGGCTGCGCCAATCTTGCCCATGCCTATGCCGGCACCGACGAACAGCGCGACAAGCTGCGCGACGGGCGCGGCATGAATATCGGCATCGTCACCGCCTATAACGACATGCTTTCGGCGCATGCGACCTACTATCGCTACCCCGAGCAGATGAAGATCTGGGCGATGGAAGTCGGCGCGACCGCGCAGGTTGCGGGCGGTGTCCCCGCGATGTGCGACGGCGTGACGCAGGGCTATTCGGGCATGGAGCTGTCGCTGTTCAGCCGCGACACGATCGCGATGTCGACCGCCGTGGCGCTGAGCCACCGCACGTTCGAAGGCGCGGCACTGCTCGGCATTTGCGACAAGATCGTGCCGGGGCTGCTGATCGGCGCGCTGCGCTTCGGCCATCTGCCGATGCTGCTCATCCCCGGCGGGCCCATGCATTCGGGCCTCGCCAACAAGGAAAAGGCGCGCGTCCGCGAGCTCTATGCCGAGGGCAAGGCGAGCCGCGAGGAGCTGCTCGACGCCGAAATCGCCGCCTATCACGGCAAGGGGACATGCACTTTCTACGGCACGGCCAATTCGAACCAGATGATGATGGAGGCGATGGGTCTGCATATCCCCGCTTCCGCATTTGCAAACCCGCAGGGCAAGCTGCGCCAGCAGCTGACGCGCGCCGCCGTCCACCGGCTCGCGGAACTGGGCTGGAACGGCAATGATTATCGCCCGCTCGGCCGCTGCGTCGACGAAAAGGCGATCGTCAACGCCGCGATCGCGCTGCTCGCGACCGGTGGATCGACCAATCACCTGATCCATTTGCCCGCAATCGCGCGCGCGGCGGGGATCGTGATCGACTGGGAGGATTTCGACCGGCTCTCGCGTGTTATCCCGCTGCTCACCCGCGTCTATCCCAACGGATCGGCGGACGTGAACGCGTTCGAGGAAGCGGGCGGCCCCGCCTTTGTCATCCGCGAACTGCTGAACGGCGGGCTGATGCATGGCGACGTCCTTACCGTCGCGCCCGGCGGCATGGCCGATTACGGCCGCAAGCCGGCAGTCGAGGACGACACGCTCGTCTGGAACGACCTGCCCGAAAAGAGTGGCGACGACAGCATCGTCCGCACGCTCGACGCGCCCTTTTCGCCCGAGGGCGGCTTCCGCATCCTCGCGGGCAATCTCGGGCGCGGCTGCATCAAGGTCTCGGCAGTCGAGCGCGAACGCTGGATCGTCGAGGCGCCGTGCCGCGTCTTTTCCGACCAGGCCGAAGTGCAGGCGGCGTTCAAGGCCGGCGAGCTGGACAGGGACGTGATCGTCGTCTGCCGCTTTCAGGGGCCCAAGGCGAACGGCATGCCCGAACTGCACAAGCTCACCCCGCCGCTCGGCGTCCTCCAGAATCGCGGATACAAGGTCGCGCTGGTGACCGACGGCCGCATGTCCGGCGCGAGCGGCAAGGTGCCCGCCGCGATCCATGTCACGCCCGAAGGCGTCGCCGGCGGCCCGCTCGCCAAGCTGCGTGACGGCGACATCGTCCGGCTCGATGCCGAAGCAGGCACGCTGGAAGCATTGGTCGACGCCGCCGAGTGGGAAAGCCGCAACCTCGCCCCCGCCCCGCCTCCGGCGATCGGCACGGGCCGCGAACTGTTCGGCATGATGCGGCACCTGGCGGACGAAGCCGAGCGCGGCGCCTCGGCGGTGCTGGCGGGAGCCGGGTTGTAGGATTGGGTAGAATAATCCGTTGGGGCTGAGCCTGTCGAAGCCCTGTCCTTCTTCTTTCGGCCTCGGAAGGAAGAACGGCGCTTCGACAGGCTCAGCGCGAACGGTTCGGAGAGGATCTGGATACGTTGGAAGTCGTAGCAGTCGATATCGGGGGCACCCATGCCCGTTTCGCGATCGCCGAAGTCGAGAACGGCAAGGTCGTTTCGCTTGGCGAGAACGTGAAGCTCAAGACCGCCGAACATGGCAGCCTCCAGCTCGCGTGGCAGGCGTTCGGACGCGCAGTCGGTCGTCCCCTGCCCCGCGCGACGGGAATCGCCGTGGCCTCGCCGATCAAGGGCGACCTGATCAAACTTACCAACAATCCGTGGATCATCCGCCCTTCGCTGGTGAAGGAGCGGCTCGAAGTCGACAGCTATGTGATGGTCAATGATTTCGCCGCGGTCGGCCATGCCGTGGCCCAGCTTCCCGACGATGATTTCGAATATCTCTGCGGCCCCGAAACGCCGCTGCCCACCGAAGGTGCGATCACCGTATGCGGCCCCGGCACCGGCCTCGGCGTCGCGCAGGTCGTCCGCCACGGCAAGGGATATGAGATCATCGCCACCGAAGGCGGTCACACCGATTTCGCCCCGCTCGACGGAATCGAGGACGCGATCGTCAAGCGGCTGCGCAAGACCTATACGCGCGTCTCGGTCGAACGGATCGTGTCGGGGCCGGGCATCGTCGGCATCTATGAAACGCTGGCCGATCTGGAGGGGCATGCCGTCGCCAGCCGCGACGACAAGACGCTGTGGACGATGGCGCTCGAAGGCAAGGACAGCCTCGCCGTCGCCGCGCTCGATCGCTTCTGCCTCAGCCTCGGCGCCGTGGCGGGCGATCTTGCGCTCTCGCACGGGCCGACCGGCGTGGTGATCGCCGGCGGGCTCGGGCTGCGGCTCAAGGACCATCTCGTCAATTCGGGCTTTGCGCAGCGTTTCACTGCCAAGGGGCGCTTCCAGTCGCTGATGGCCTCGATACCGGTCAAGCTGATCACTTATCCCGAGCCGGGCCTCTACGGCGCGGCGGCGGCCTATGCGCAGGAGCACACGCAATGAAACCGATCGAAACGATCATGCGGACGAGCCCGGTGATCCCGGTGCTGGTGATCGAGGACGCAGCTGCTGCCCGCCCGCTCGCCGAGGCGCTGGTGAAGGGCGGGCTCAAGGTACTCGAAGTGACGATGCGCACCGGCGCCGCGATCGAGGCGATGGCGGAAATGAAGAAGGTCGACGGTGCGATCGTCGGCGCCGGCACAGTGATCAACGAGGCGCAGTTTCGGCAGGTGGCGGATGTCGGCGCCGAATTCATCGTCTCGCCGGGGCTCACCGAACGCCTGGCGAAACCGATCCTCGAAGCCGAAATGCCGCTGCTGCCGGGCACCGCCAATGCCTCGGACATCATGCTCGGCCTCGAACTCGGGCTCGAACATTTCAAATTTTTCCCGGCCGAAGCCGCCGGCGGATTGAAGGCGCTCAAGGCGCTCGCCGGCCCCTTCTATCAGGCGAAATTCTGCCCCACCGGCGGCATCAGCGCGGCGACCGCGCCCGAATGGCTCGCGTTCGACCGCGTGCTATGCGTCGGCGGCAGCTGGGTGACGCCCAAGGGCGCGTCGATGGAGGATGTGGAGCGGATTGCACGGGAAGCGGCGGGGCAGAAGGGCTGACAGTCACAGCTTTCGTCACCCTGAGCCTGTTTCAGGGTCCACCGTGCCAAGGGCGCAGTCCTCGCTTGTTGCACCGTGGATGCTGAAACAAGTTCTGCATGACAAAGAAGAAGATTCTGACGCCGCCCCTACATCTCACCCCGCGAACGCCGGATCGCATACCATTTCTGCACATTGGCATTGTGCTGTTCGAGCGTTTCGGAAAACACATGTCCGCCGGTGCCGTCGGCGACGAAATAGAGTGCGTTCGAATCCGCCGGGTCGAGCACAGCGTCGATCGATTCGCGCCCCGGATTGGCGATCGGCCCCGCCGGGAGGCCCGTCATCGTATAGGTGTTGTAATCGTTCTTCGCTTCCAGCTCGGAGCGCAGGATGCGGCGGCCGAGCGGCTTGCCCTTGGTGATGGGATAGATGATCGTCGGATCGGCCTGCAGCATCATTCCGCGCTTGAGGCGGTTCGAATAGACCGCCGCGACTGTCCGCCGTTCCTCGGGCTTGCTCGTTTCCTTCTCGACGATCGAAGCGACGATCAGCGCGTCACGTGGCGTATCAACCGCGATCCCGGGTTTGCGCCGCTCCCATGCCGCGGCGAGATACTCGGCCATCGCCTTCTGCATCCGGTCGACCACACTCTGCCGCGTATCGCCGCGCGTATAGGCATAGCTGTCGGGCAGGATCGTGCCCTCCACCGGAATGTCGATTTCGCCGGTCAGATAGGGCGCCTTCATCAGCGCCTCATGCACAAGCACCGAGGGCATGCCTTCGGGAATGGTGACGAAGCGCTGCAGCGTGTCGCCGCCCTGCATCGTCTTGAGGATGTCGGACTGGCTGAGGTGCGCGGGAAAGCGATATTCGCCAGCCTTGATATGCGCATCGCCGCCGAAGATGCGCGACAGGATGACGAACCAGCGGGCATTGCGGATCGCACCTGCCTCTTCGAGTTGCCCGGCGGCAGTCGAAAGGCTCGCCCCGTTCGGCACGACCACCGTGACATTCTGCTCTGCGGGACCGGCGGCGCCCCAGTCGCGTACGACCCAGACGCCTCCGCCGATCAGTGCGAGGATCACCAGCAGGCCGAAACAACCGAAAAGCCGACGCATATTCAGCCCCTTTCCGGCCTGTCCCGTGTGATCAGACCGCCGCCATCACCAGCGAGGCATTGGTGCCGCCGAAGCCGAAGCTGTTGTTGAGCACCGCCTTCACCTTGCGTTCCTTCGCCTTGTGCGGGACGAGATCGACGCCCGCGCAATTCTCGCTCGGATTGTCGAGGTTGAGCGTCGGCGGAACGATCTGGTCGCGCATCGCGAGAATGCAGAAAATGCTCTCGACCGCGCCCGCGCCGCCGAGAAGGTGCCCGATCGCCGACTTGGTCGAACTCATCGACATGCCCGAAATCTCGTCCCCGAACAGCCGGCGCACCGCGCCCAGCTCGAGCTCGTCACCGAGCGGCGTCGAAGTGCCGTGCGCGTTGACATAGTCGATGTCGGAAAGGCTCAGCCCCGACTTCTTCATCGCCATCTGCATCGAACGGAACGCACCCGATCCTTCGGGATGCGGCGCGGTAACGTGATAGGCATCGCCCGACAGGCCATAGCCGAGCACTTCGGCATAGATCGTCGCGCCGCGCGCCTTGGCCCGCTCATATTCCTCGAGAACGACCACGCCTGCGCCTTCGCCCATGACGAAACCGTCGCGGCCCTCGTCCCAGGGGCGGCTGGCCTTGGTGGGATCATCGCGGAATCCGGTGGAAAGCGCGCGCGCCTGACCAAAACCGGCAATGCCGATCGGGCAGATGGTGCTTTCTGCCCCGCCCGCGAGCATCACATCGGCATCGTCCATCGCGATCATCCGCGCGGCGTCGCCGATCGAATGGGCGCCGGTCGAACACGCCGTCACGACCGCATGATTGGGGCCCATCAGGCCGTATTTGATCGAAACCTGGCCCGAGATCAGGTTGATCAGACGGCCGTGAACGAAGTGCGGCGAAACCCGCTTGGGACCCTTGTGCTCGAGAACCAGCGACTCGCTTTCGATCCCCGGCAGTCCGCCGATGCCCGAACCGATCGAGCAGCCCGCGCGGAAACGCTCTTCCTCGGTCATGTCGAGCAGGCCGGCATCCTCGATCGCCTGGCCCGCGGCATCGATGCCGTAGACGATGAAGGGATCGACCTGACGCTGAATCTTGTGATCGACACGCTTGCCCGCATCGAAGCCATATTCATGGTCGGCCGGCTTCACTTCACAGGCATAGTTGCTGTGAAAATCGGTGGCGTCGAACCGGGTGATCGTCCCCGCACCGGATTTGGCGGCGGTGATATTCTTCCAGCTGGTTTCGACATCACCCCCCAGCGGAGTGACGAGTCCCAGGCCGGTCACGACTACGCGACGCATGATCCTTCTCCGTACTTCATTCAATGCGACTCAGCGCAAAACGGCTCCCCGCCCCCGTAGTTTCAACCCCGGGACGGGAAGCCGCGCGTGCTGTTCCGACCTTGGGCATGCGGAAAGCTCCGCAGCGCAGGTTCAGCCCTGATGTTCGTCGATATAGGTGATCGCGTCCTTGACGGTCGTGATCTTCTCTGCAGCGTCATCGGGGATCTCGACGCCGAATTCTTCTTCGAAAGCCATGACGAGTTCAACGATGTCGAGGCTGTCGGCGCCCAGATCGTCGATGAAGCTGGCTTCCGGCGTGACGTCCGATTCCTGGACGCCGAGATGCTCGCTGACGATCTTGGTCACACGATCCGCGGTGCTCATGATCCCTGTATTCCTCTTCTATGGCTCTGGGTCAAAATTTCGATCCACGCACCTAGAGCGCTGTCGATGCGCTGGCAAGTGTTCCGGCGCGCATTTTCCCGGCGCCGGAGGAACCCTGCTCAGTATGCGTCAATCGCTTGATTGACGATGATCGTTCCGGCCAGCCCCTGTGCAAGCGCCGAAGCGATTTCCTGCGAAGCATCCGGTTCGGCCGCGCCCAGCGTGGCCCCCTGGGCATCGATGGCTTCGATCGCGGCCGTCAGCGCCGCCGCGCTGATCGATCCCTGGTTCATCAGCAGGTCGCGATCCTCCTGGGGCATCGCTTCCACGGCAGCGATGAAATAATGCCATTCGACGCCATAGTCGCGCAGCTTGTAGGCGGCGTTGCCGCGCAGCGTGCTGCCACGAAAATAGTTGACCGCCACCGCCTGCCGCGCATCGCCCCAGCCAAAGCGGCCGCGACAATTGGCGATCGCGCGGCTGACTGCGTTATACGCGCTTTTCTCTTCGTTGTTTTCGGCCTCAAAGCCCTTGAGTACCAGCGCGGTCAGCACGTCGCGGTCCACGGTACGCGGCACGGCGCCGCCGATACACCCGACCGGGCCGTCCTTTCGCGCCTCGGCCTCGGTCGCCTGGCGGGCGGTATCGGCATCCTGGGCGAATGCAGGCGAAGTCGCGGTCATCAGCGCCGCTGCGGTGATCATGAGGAAACGCATGACAATCTCTCTCCGAATTTCAGTCCTGATTGGGCAACATGACGATCAGTGCCCACGATAGGCCTGTTCCGCCTGATTCGTCGCGAGTTCTCCGATCAGGCCCTGCCCGATCGCCTGGCCGATGCGCTGAAGCTCCTCGCCCTGCGGCGCGCCGAAGGCCGCGCCCTGCGATTCCAGCGCACGCGCCGCGGCGGTCATCGCCGATCCGCTGGTAACGGCTTCGTCGATCAGTCGCTGGCGATCGGCATCGGAAAGCGCCTCGAGCGCAGCTTCGAACTGATCGACGGTAACGCCATAATCGACGAGACGGCTCGCCGCCTGCTCGCGAATCAAACCGCCCCGAAAATAGGCAAGCGCCGCGTTCTGGCGCGCATCGCCCCATCCGAACCGGCCGCGGCAGGATTGCAGTGCGGCGCCGACTGCGCGCATCGCACGCTGCTCCTCGTCTGTTTCCGGCGTGAAATTCTTCCGAACGAGCGCGAACAGCGCGTCGCGATCGGTACTCGGCGGAATGCTGGCGCCAACGCACGACACCGGAGTCAACGCACCGATACGCCCGGTCGCGTCGCCAACCGATTCGCCGATCGTTTCACGCACCTGCGTATCCGACTGCGCGAGCGCAGGCGCAGAAGAAAAGGCGCACAGAGTCGCCGCGAAAAGAAGCGCGTTGCGCATGAGAAACCGAATCTCCGAGAACAACTGAACCTAAATCTAGATCAGCAATCAGATCATTGCCATCCCGCCGTTCACGTGCAGCGTCTGTCCGGTGACATATCCGGCTTCGCGGCTGGCGAGATAGACGACCGCCGCGCCGATATCCTCGCCCTCGCCCAGCTTGCCGGCGGGAATTTTGGTCAGCAGCGCTTCCTTCTGCGCATCGGGCAGCACGTCGGTCATCGCCGAACGGATGAAACCCGGCGCGACGCAGTTCACGGTGATCCCGCGCGACGCCAGCTCCTGTGCCAGCGCCTTGGACATGCCGACAAGGCCCGCCTTGGACGCGGCATAATTGGCCTGGCCGGGATTTCCGGTCGTGCCGACGACCGACGTGATCGAGATGATGCGGCCATGCCGCGCCTTCATCATCGGCTTGGCGGCGGCGCGCGCCAGACGGAAAGCGGCTTCGAGATTGACGCGGATCACCTGATCCCACTCGTCGTCCTTCATCCGCATCGCCAGATTGTCGCGCGTCACGCCGGCGTTGTTGACGAGGATGTCGATCTTGCCGAGCGCCTCCACTGCCTGCGGCACGAGCGCATCGACCGCCGCGGGATCCGAAAGGTTGCACGGGAGCGCGACATGATCGCCGCCCAGTTCGGCCTTGAATGCCTCCAGCTTCTCGACATTCGAACCCGAGAGCGCGAGCCGGGCCCCCTGCGCCGCCAGTGCCTTCGCGATCGCCGAACCGATGCCGCCGCTGGCGCCGGTCACAAGGGCAGTCATACCGGTGAGATCAAACATCACGCTCTCCTTCAATTGCTGTTCAAAGCGACTTCATCAGCGCTTCAATGTCATCCATCGAGGTTACGCTCGTCGCCGTCGCGTCAGGCGCGATGCGCTTGACCATGCCGGTCAGCACCTTGCCGCCCAGCTCGACGAATTCAGTGACGCCCGCCGCCGCCATCGCAGCGACCGATTCGCGCCAGCGCACCATGCCGGTCACCTGATCGACCAGCAGGCCGCGGATCGTGTCGGCATCGGCGACCGGCGCGGCGGTGACATTGGCATAGACCGGGAGCAGCGGCGCCTGAATCGCCGCGTCCGCCAGCGCCGCCGCCATCGCGTCGGCGGCGGGCTGCATCAGCGGGCAATGGAACGGTGCCGATACCGGCAGCAGCACGCCGCGCTTGGCGCCCATGTCCTTCGCCATAGCCACGGCGCGTTCGATCGCCTCGCGATGCCCCGAAATCACCACCTGGGTCGGATCATTGTCATTGGCGACCGTGCAGACCTGCCCTTCGGCCGCGGCCTCCGCGATCCTGCCCGCCTTTTCGATATCGGCGCCGAGCAGCGCCGCCATCGCGCCGACACCCACCGGAACGGCGGCCTGCATCGCTTCGCCGCGCAGCCGCAGCAGCTTCGCCGCCTCGCCGAGTCCGAACGCTTCCGCCGCGCACAGCGCGCTATATTCGCCCAGGCTGTGGCCGGCGACGAAATCGCCCTTGTCGGCCAGCGAAAAGCCACCTTCGCGCTGCATCACGCGCAGTACCGCGATCGAATTGGCCATGATCGCGGGCTGGGCATTGGCAGTGAGCGTGAGTGTTTCCTCGGGCCCTTCTGCCATGATCCTGGAAAGCTTTTCGCCGAGCGCGTCGTCGACTTCCTCGAACACTTCGCGCGCCGCACCGCTGGCTGCCGTCAGGGCGGTCCCCATACCGACGGCCTGGCTGCCCTGCCCGGGAAAGATGAACGCGCGCATATGATGTCTCCTCGGCTCCTTGAAGCGCCGGGCGCTTAGAACCGTTCCACTGCGCGATGCAAGCTGCCGGGGAACCGATGCGACACAAACCGCTTATTGGAGCATCGTAACACCGGTGTTATGGTTAACGGCCGTAAAGGGAGGAGATTGCGATGTTCCGGCTTTCGATCTGCGGACTGATTGCGCTGGCCGCAACACTCTCCGCCGCAAAGGCGCAACAAGTGCAGCAGGTGCAGCCGATAGGTCTGCCGGTCAGCCAGCCCGGCGAGGGCCTTCCCGCGGACTTCGAAGGCAAGGTCCATTATTTCGGCAATCACAGCGGCGACATTTCGGTGCTGCGCAGCACCGGAGATCAACCGCGCAGGCGAAACACCGACTGCCCCCGCCCCGATCAGGGCTGTCCTGACCCCGTGGGCGGCAGCCTCGAAGTGACGCTCGAGTTCGAAGGCGAAGTGGTGCGCGGCGAATTTCGCGGCACCGGCGGGCTGCGCGACAGCCGCCTCGTCGGTCGGCGTCAGGGCGCGGAATGCCGCCTGTTCGACATTACCGACGGTTCGGTCTGGTCGGGGCGTTGCGACAGCGAGGCCTTTGTCGGCAGCGTGCAGAGCGTACCCAATGCCGCCATCCAGATTCATCTCGCATTCGAAGCGGTTGGTACTCGCACGGTCGACTATGCCGAGCGCGAGCGACTGCGCCGCGAAGCCATTTTGATGCGCCGCCGCATCGCACTGCTCGAATCGCAACTCGACGGGAACGGCCCGATCGAAACACGCTTCGAGGCCGCAATCGAGCTCGATTCGCTCAGCTGGGAATATGACGAGTATATTCCCGGCAGCCTGACCGCAGTCGATCGCGGTCGCGAGCGCGACGACCGCTATCAGATCTATGGCGAATTCGCGCTTACCGACGGCGGAACCGGCTGGGCGCGCGCCGATGTCGACCACGACGCGATCGTCTGCATCGAATTCTGGGACATCCCCGGCTATTGCCGCCCGATCGTCCGTCCGGTGCCGCCCGAAATTCCCGAACCCTATGACCCGCGCGGCGAAAGCGGCGCTTCGCTGATCCCGCGCCAGGGCGAGACCGTGCAGCAGCCCGCCGCCTGATTCGGCGCTTCCGCTTGCATTTCAGGGTGTGGCGCAGTAAGCGCCCGCCTTCACTCGACCGGATTCGCATCGCGCGAGCCGGACCTGTGTCATTTTGAGACGATAGCCGGAGGGGCGACCGCATGGGGCGGCGTCAGCGATCGGCCAACAGAAGAGAGACGAACATGGCTCTGTACGAGCATGTGTTCCTTGCGCGCCAGGATCTGGCCCAGGCGCAAGTGGACGCACTGGCGGAAGCCGCCACCAAGATCATCGAGGACAATGACGGCAAGGTCACCAAGACGGAGACCTGGGGTCTGCGCAGCCTCGCCTATCGCATCGCGAAGAACCGCAAGGCGCATTACGTGATGCTCGAAATCGACGGTCCGACGACGCTCGTCGCCGAGCTGGAGCGCCAGACCGCGATCAACGAAGACGTCATCCGCTACATGACCATTCGTGTCGACGAACATGAAGAAGGTCCGTCGGTGATGATGCGCAAGGGCGATCGCGATCGTCGTGGCGGTGGCGGCCGGGGCCGCGATCGCGACAACAGCAACAACAACAGCGACAACTGAGGAGTAGCAGATCATGGCACGACCGTTTTTCCGTCGCCGCAAGAGCTGCCCCTTCTCGGGCAAGGACGCTCCCAAGATCGATTACAAGGACGTTCGCCTGCTTCAGGGCTTCGTCTCCGAACGCGGCAAGATCGTTCCGTCGCGCATCACTTCGGTGAGCGCCAAGAAGCAGCGCGAACTGGCCCAGGCCATCAAGCGCGCGCGCCATCTGGGCCTGCTGCCCTACATCGTGAAGTAAGGAGCGGATTTCATGGAAATCATTCTGCTCGAACGCGTCGAAAAGCTCGGCGCCATCGGTGATGTCGTCACCGTCCGTGACGGTTTCGCGCGCAATTTCCTGCTGCCGAACAAGAAGGCGCTGCGCGCCAACGAAGCCAACCGCAAGATTTTCGAAGCCAATCGCGAGCGCATCGAGGCGGAAAACGCCGCCAAGCGCACCGAGGCCGAGAAGGAAGCCGGTTCGCTCGACGGTGTTCAGGTCACGCTGATCCGTCAGTCGTCGAACACCGGCCAGCTTTACGGTTCGGTCGCAGTTCGCGACATCGTCGAAGCGCTGACGGAGGAAGGCCACAAGGTCCACAAGTCGCAGGTCGTTCTCGCGCGCCCGATCAAGACGCTCGGCGTTCACGAAGTGAAGGTCGCGCTGCACCCGGAAGTTTCGGTGACGGTGACCGCCAACGTCGCCCGTTCGCCGGAAGAAGCCGAGATGCAGGCGCAGGGCGTCGACGTGATGGCCGCGATGTTCGAGGAAAACCGCGAGGAAGCAGGCTTCACCGAAGATCGTGATCCGAACCTCGAAGTCGGAGAAATCGCCAGCGAATCGCCGGAAGGCGAAACGCCTGCCGAAGAAGAGACGACCGAGGGCTGATCGCCCGACACCGCCAAACAGAAAGGGCCGCCCGGTTGCGCCGGGCGGCCCTTTTCGTCTGGTATAATGGTTCCGGGTTCAGGGGCAGGCGACGCAGGCGCTCACCACCGCCACGAGCGGGATAAGCGCGAATACCACGGGCGCAATCTTGTTCATCAACGAGGTGCCTTCCTTCCTGTTCGGGGTATTAACCACCGGGAAGGATGAAAGGTTGCGCATCAGCAGCGCACCATGCCCTGCGGGATGCCGCGATCAATCCGGCGAGGGCGTGAAGGTGACGGTATGACTGCGTCGCGAAACCATCGTGAAGCGATGGTTCTTCTGCTGCCAGCTGCATCCGCCCGAACCGCAATAGCCGCCCGCTCCCGCCATCACATCCCAGCAGCCGGGGCCGACATTGAACGACACGGCGCCACCATTGGGAATCGGATTGCTGATCCGGCTCAGGCCGTGGCTCATCGCGTCGCATCGCGAGATGGTAAGCGCGGTGATCGGCATACCGGCATTGTTGCGCACGACCAGCCTTCCGGGAACCTCGCCTTCGCGCACCAGCTTGCCGCCGGTCAGCGTGGCGCACCCGGCAAGCGGAAGCAGTATTGCCAGCGCGAATGCGATCGAACGTCGTGGTGTCATCGAATCCCCCCCGTTTCGCCATATCTGCTGAAACAGGAAGCTATGCGGCGGCACAGGGCCCGACAATTTACAATCGCTGTTAGCTTTCGGCGCCCGGTCTACTTCCGCCCGAACAGTTTTTCTATGTCGCCATGCGCCAGCTTCACCCAGGTCGGGCGGCCGTGATTGCACTGCCCAGAATGCGGGGTGACTTCCATCTCGCGCAGCAGCGCGTTCATTTCGGCCACGCTCAGCACCCGTCCCGCGCGCACCGATCCGTGGCACGCCATCGTCGCGGCGACATGATCGATCCGCTCCTTGAGGCTCAATGCCTCGTCAAAGCCGGCAAGCTCGTCGGCAAGATCGGCAACCAGGCCGCTCGGATCACCACCACCGAGTACCGCCGGCACCGCCCGGACGATCACCGCGCGCGGACCGAACCGGTCAAGTTCGAGCCCGAAGGCGGCCAGTTCCCCTGCCCGCTCCTCGAGCCGGTCGCACGCGGTCTCGTCGAGCTCGACCACTTCGGGCATCAACAGCCGCTGGCTCGATACGCCGCCATCACCCATCGCGCGCCGCATCCGTTCGAGCACGAGGCGTTCATGCGCCGCGTGCTGATCGACAATCACCAGCCCGTCCTCGGCCTCGGCGACGATATAGGTCTTCGAGACCTGCCCCCGCGCGACGCCGAGCGGATATTGCACACCTTGCGGTACCGGCTCTGCCGCCACCTCGGCGCGCGCCTGTGGCAAGGGCGGGGCGATAAAGGACGGCCGGCGATCGCCGACATGCGCGGGCGCCGGTGCCGCGGGGGGTCGATCGCGATCCCATAATGTCGCGTCGGGCGGCGGCGGCGCGACGGATTCGCGCTGCCACATGCCAAGCGCGGCATCATCAGGGCGCTGCACGGCCCGATGCCCGGCGGCATCCAGCGCGCGGCGCAGCCCGCTGACGATCATCCCGCGGACCAGCTGCGGATCACGGAAGCGCACTTCGGTCTTGGCGGGGTGGACGTTCACATCGACAACGTCGGGCGGCACGTCGAGGAACAGCGCGACCACCGGATGGCGGTCCCTTGCCAGCATCTCGGCATAAGCGCCACGCACCGCGCCGGTGAGCAACCGATCCTTCACCGGCCGGCCATTGACGAACAGATACTGGTGATCCGCGATACCGCGATTGAACGTCGGCAGTCCGGCGACACCGCCGAGAATCAGTCCCTCGCGCTCGAAGTCGATTGCCACGCTGTTTTCCGCAAGCGCGCGATCGGTCAGCGCGGCGACTCGCTGCGGCCTGGTTTCCCCCGGCTGCACCGAAAGCCCGCGCCGCCCGTCATGCTCGAGCGAAAAGCCGATATCGGGCCGCGCCATCGCCAGCCGCCGGACGGCATCGAGGCAGGCGGCATATTCGGACCGCGCTGTCCGTAGGAACTTGCGCCGTGCCGGCACCCGCCCGAACAGCTGTTCGACACGAACGCGCGTACCGGGTGGGAGCGCGGCGGGCCCTTCCGATTCGAGGGCGCCGTTATCGACGATTCGCGACCAGCCGTCGGCGCCGCGCACCCGGCTTTCCAGCGTGAGCCGAGCGACACTGGCGATCGAAGGCAGCGCCTCGCCGCGAAAGCCGAGCGTCTCCACCGATTCGATCGCGTCGTCAGGCAATTTCGAGGTCGCATGCCGCTCCAGGGCAAGCGTCATCTCGGCAGGCGTCATGCCGCAACCGTCATCCGTCACTTCGATACTGTCGGTGCCGCCCGCCGCGATCCGCACCGCGATTCGACTCGCGCCGGCATCGATGGCATTTTCGACGAGTTCCTTGAGCGCGCTGGCTGGTCTTTCGACCACTTCACCTGCGGCGATCCGGTTGACAAGATGTTCTGGTAAGCGGCGTATTGACATGGGTGTCGCTCTAGCCCAAGCGGCGGCATCCCGCGACCCGCAACCGCCAGCAATCCGAAGCCGGAATCAAATCCGTACCGGACGGTCGAGGGAAGATATAAGTGCGACACGCCGCGCATGGGCCGGGCGCGGCATAGACGGATCATTCGATGATTTTTTCCCGCTTCTTCAAATTCATGTCCCATGACATGGCCATCGATCTCGGAACCGCGAACACGGTGGTCTATCTGCGCGGCCGCGGCGTGGTGCTCAACGAGCCGTCGGTAGTCGCGGTCGAAACGCTGAACGGCGTCAAGAAGGTCAAGGCCGTCGGCGACGATGCCAAGCTGATGATGGGCAAGACTCCGGGATCGATCGAAGCGATTCGTCCGCTGCGCGACGGCGTGATTGCCGAAATCGAAGTCGCCGAGAAGATGATCGAGCATTTCATCCGCAAGGTGCATGGCGGCCGCAAATCGGCGTTCCGCTGGCCGCAGATCGTGATCTGCGTTCCTTCGGGCTCGACGTCGGTGGAACGCCGCGCGATTCGCGACGCCGCCTCCAACGCCGGAGCGAGCCAGGTCTGGCTGATCGAGGAACCGATGGCCGCCGCGATCGGCGCCGAAATGCCCGTTACCGAACCGATCGGCAGCATGGTGGTCGATATCGGCGGCGGCACTACCGAAGTCGCGGTGCTCTCGCTGCGCGGCCTTGCCTATTCGACGTCGGTCCGCGTCGGGGGCGACAAGATGGACGAAGCGATTGTCTCCTATGTCCGCCGCAACCACAACCTGCTGATCGGCGAATCGACCGCAGAGCGGATCAAGCAGGAAGTCGGCGTCGCCAAGCCGCCGGCCGACGGCATCGGCCAGTCGATTCACATCAAGGGCCGCGATCTCGTCAACGGCGTGCCCAAGGAAATCCAGATCAACCAGGGCCAGATCGCCGAAGCGCTGAGCGAACCGGTCGGCACCATCGTCGAAGGCGTGCGCATCGCGCTGGAAAACACCGCGCCCGAGCTCGCCGCCGACATCGTCGATCAGGGCATCGTCCTGACCGGCGGCGGCGCCCTGCTCTCTGGCATCGACGAAGTGCTTCGCGACGAGACCGGGCTGCCGGTTACTGTTGCCGAAGACCCGCTCACCTGCGTCGCGCTGGGCACCGGCAGGGCACTGGAAGATCCGGTGTTCCGCGGCGTTCTGCTGACCGTCTGAGCAGGAAGGGGTCGGGGGAATGGCGCCGTCACGCAACCGGCGCCCGGGATTTTCGCGGCGGGCGCAATATGGTCTCTTCCTGGCCTATGTCGGGGCGGTCGGCGGTGCGCTGATCGGAGCCGGGCTGCTGCTGCTTTCGACATTCAACCCGGCCGCCTTCGGGACGGTTCGCGGAATCTTCAACGAAATCACCACGCCCATCTCGACCTTCTTCGGCTGGGCCGGGCGCGGCATCACCGGAATTCCCGGCAATGTTTCCGATCATTTCGATGTCGTCGGCGAAAACCAGCGGCTGAAGAAGGAAATCGAGGACAATGCCACGCTGGTCCAGCGGGCCCGCACGCTGAACCAGGAAAATCGTCGCCTGCGCGCGCTGCTCAAGCTGCGCGATGTGACGCCCGAGGCAGTCGTCGCGGCACGGCTGGTCAATTCCTCCATGTCGAGCACGCGCCGCTTCGCGACGCTCAATGCCGGCACCTGGCAGGGCGTGGCGGTGGGGCAGCCGGTCCGCGAACCCGACGGCCTGATCGGACAGGTCGTGGCGACCGGCCCCAATAATGCGCGCGTGTTGCTGATCGTCGATCCAGAAAGCCTGGTGCCCGTGCGCCGCACCAGCGACGGGCTTCCCGCGATCGCCGCAGGGCGCGGCGACGGGCGGCTCGACATCCGCTCGGCCAGCATCACCAATGTCCCGTTCAAGGCGGGGGACCGTTTCGTCACTTCCGGCACCGGCGGCATCTATCCGCCCAATATCCCGGTGGCGAGCGTAGTGCGCGATTCGCGCGACACAGCGCTCGCGCAGCCTGCGGCCAATCCCAATGCGCTTGATTTCGCCCTGGTCCAGAAAAGCTTCCTGGAGCCAGAGGTGCCGGCAACCCCCACAACGGCACCGCCCGCCGACGGCGAAGCCGAGTGAGGTCGCCCGAATTCCTGCCGCTCGGGCGCACGCGCCCGCGGACGCGCACCACGTGGCTGGCGCCCGTTTCCGTCATGCTGGGGTCGCTGGTGACGATCCTGCCCTTTGTGGTGACCATCCCGGTGCTGCCGCCATTCGGGTTGATGATGATGCTCGCCTGGCGGCTGCATCGCAGCGATGCGTTGCGCGTATGGTCCCCCGTCCTGCTCGGCCTGTTCGACGATCTGGTCAGCGGCCAGCCGCTCGGCAGCGGAATGTTCTTCTGGACCCTGTGCTTTCTGGCGATCGACGTGCTAGACACGCGTCTTGTGTGGCGTAATTTCTGGCAGGACTGGCTGATCGCGGCGGGCGCAATGGCGTTCGTCCTGATCGCCACGCGCTTGATCGCCACGCCGTTTTCCGCCCATGTCGATACCGCGCTGCTGGTTCAGATCATCACCAGCGTCGCGCTCTTCCCGCTCGCTTCGCAACTTTGCGCGCGGCTCGACAGGGAGCCTCGGCGACGGTGAGCAACGGATTCGGCATCGTTACCGAAGCGGCGCAATCGTTCAGCTTTTCGCGCCGAGCGCTGGCGCTTGGGATCGGCCAGGGCGCGGTCGGACTGGTGCTGGCCGGGCGCATGACATGGCTCGCCGTGTTCGAGAACGAGCATTATCGCCTGCTCGCCGAAAGCAATCGCATCAACCTGACGCTCACGCCGCCCCGGCGCGGATGGATCGTCGACCGCAACGGTCAGCCGGTCGCCAACAACCGCACCGATTTCCGCGTCGACATCATTCCCGACCGGATCGATGACGCCGATACGGACGCCGTCCTTGCCCAGTTGCGCCAGATATTGTCGCTCGACGACGAGGATATCGCGCGTGTGCGCACCGACCTCGAGCGCAATGCCGGCTTCCAGCCGGTGCCGGTCGCCGAGAATCTGAGCTGGGAGCAATATGCAGCGGTGGGCGTGCGGCAGGCCAATCTGCCCGGCGTCGCGCCGACGCGCGGTTTCGCGCGCAACTATCCGCTGGGCGAAGCGGTCGGGCACCTCATCGGCTATGTCGGCTCGGCTTCGCGCGAACAATATCTGGAGGAAAAGGATCCGCTGCTAATTACGCCCGGGTTCAAGCTGGGCAAGGACGGCCTCGAACGTTCGCTCGAGGATCGGTTGCGCGGCACGCCGGGCGCCAAGCGCGTGGAAGTCACCGCGCGCGGCAAGCTGGTGCGCGAACTCGCCACGCGCCCGGACCGGCCGGGGGATACCGTCAAGCTGACGATCGATTCCGGGCTGCAGGAATATGCCGCGCGGCGCATGGCGGACAATTCGGGCTCGATGGTCGTGCTCGATGTCGAAACCGGCGACGTGCTCGCCTTCGTCTCGATGCCGGCATATGATCCCAACAGCTTTTCAGACGGCATCAGCCAGACCGAATGGAAGATGCTGTCCGAAAACGATCATGTTCCGCTGATGAACAAGATCCTGCAGGGCCTCTATCCGCCCGGATCGACGGTCAAGCCGATGCACGCGCTGGCGCTGCTGCGCAACGGGGTCTCTCCCGATCACAAGGTGCATTGCGGCGGCTATATCCAGGTCGGCAACGGCCGGTTCCATTGCTGGAAGCGCGGCGGCCACGGCGCGGTCGACATGAACACGGCCATCGCCCAGAGCTGCGACGTCTATTTCTTCCAGATGGCGCGCGAACTGGGATATGACGCCTTCGCACCGACTGTCCGCAAGCTCGGCCTCGGTCAGACCTTCGAACTCCCCTTCCCCAGCCAGCGCTACGGCACCGTGCCCGACAGCGCGTGGAAGGAGAAGAAATATGACGAGGACTGGACAGTCGCCGATTCGATCAACGCCTCGATCGGCCAGGGCTATGTGCTCGCCAATCCGATGCAGCTGGCGGTGATGGCCGCGCGGATCGCCGGCGGCCGCGAAGTCGTTCCCCGGCTGCTGATCGACGAGCCGCATCAGCCCGCGCCCAAGCTCGACATCGCCGAGGAGCATCTGGAGGTCATCCGCCACGGCATGTGGTCGGTGGTGAACGGCGGCGGTACCGGCGGCTGGAATGCGCAGCTGCACATGGACGGCGTCGAAATCGCGGGCAAGACGGGCACCGCGCAGGTCCGCCGGATCACTGCCGCCGAGCGCAGGACCGGCGTGCTCAAGGATGCGCAGCTTCCCTTCAAACTGCGCGACCATTCGCTCTATGTCTGCTTCGCACCCGCCGACAAACCGAAATATGCGGCATCGGTGGTGCTCGAGCATCACGGCCACATCAATCCGATGACCGATGCCAAGGTGATCGCGCGCGACGTGATGACCTATTTCTTCGATCGCCGCAAAGCAGTGCGCACGTTGCTCGACCTCGAACCGACCTGGGGCGGCGACTATCGCACGCGCATGGCCGCGCAGGAGGCGGCGTTCCGGGCCGCGCAGGAGGCTCCCGCCCCGCCCGTGCCGGAGGATGCCGCCGCGGCAGCCAGTGACGTCGTGTCCAACGCCGCCGATGCCAATAACCGGCCCTCGGGCAATGTCGCGGGCGATCCCCCGGGAGACACCGAATGAGCAGTCTCGGCCCGGGCTTCGTTCCCGCGCCCGTCGCGCAGCTTCCCTGGAAGATCATCCTGCTGGTGATCGCGATCGGCGGGTTCGGCCTGCTGGTGCTCTATTCGGCGGCGGGCGGGAATCTGCGCCCCTGGGCCCTGCCGCAGGGCATGCGGTTCGCGGTGTTCCTCGCGATGGCGATGGTGATGTCGCGCATCCCCGAACGCTGGTGGTCGATGGGGTCGATCCCGGTCTACGCGCTTCTGGTGCTGATGCTGGTCGGCGTCGAGCTGCTCGGCGCGGTGCGCGGGGGCAGCCAGCGCTGGCTCGATCTCGGGTTCATCCGCCTCCAGCCTTCGGAACTGATGAAGCCAACCATCGTGCTCGCGCTCGCGCGCTTCTACGACATATTGCCGACCGGCGAGATACGCCGCTTTTCGGCGATCTGGCCGGCGGCGCTGCTGATCGGTCTGCCCGCCGGGCTCGTCATGCTGCAACCCGATCTGGGTACGGCGCTGATGATCTGCATGAGCGGCGCGACGGTGATGTTCCTTGCGGGCATTCCGCTGCGCCTTTTCATCGGCGGCGCGCTGGCGGCGGCGGTGGCGATTCCGCTCGCGGTCAATTTCGTGCTGCACGATTATCAGCGCAATCGCGTGCTGACCTTCCTCGACCCCGAGGCCGATCCGCTCGGCACCGGCTATCATATCAGCCAGTCGAAGATCGCGATCGGTTCGGGCGGCTGGTTCGGCAAGGGCTTTCTGAACGGCACACAGAGCCATCTCGACTATCTGCCCGAGGGCCATACCGACTTCGCGCTGGCGACGATGATGGAGGAATGGGGCCTGATGGGCGGGATCGCGTTGATCATCGCCTTCCTGTTGCTGATCCGCTGGGGCATCAATGTCGGGGTCCGGTCACAAAGCAAGTTCGCGCGGCTGACCGCGGCGGGGCTTGCCACGACGATCTTCTTCTTCGTCGCGATCAACATGGCGATGGTGATGGGTCTCGCCCCGGTCGTCGGCATTCCGTTGCCGCTGATCAGCTATGGCGGTTCCTCGATGATGACGATCATGATCTGTATCGGCATCCTGATGTCGCTCGACCGCCAGAGCCGCCAGACGACATCGCGCTGGTAACGCGCCTCAGTCGGATTTCGACAGGCATTTCGAAAAAAGGCTTTGCAAAGTCCGGCACCTTTGCTAACGGCGCCCCTCCGAAACGCGGTGGCGGCTCACCAAGCCCGCCTTCCCTGCCCGGTATGGACGCATAGCTCAGTTGGTAGAGCAGCTGACTCTTAATCAGCGGGTCCTAGGTTCGAGCCCTAGTGCGTCCACCATTTTTCTTTGTTCATTATCAAGAGGTAACGTCGAGGCCGGCGACAAGTTTGAGCCGCGAACGGCTCTCACTGTGACCATTGTTGTGACCTGAGCTTTCCAGCTTTCCGGGCAGTTAGACTTTTTTGGGTCTCCGACCGGGTTAATCAGCGGGTCTGTGCCCGGTAAAATCAGCTGGTCGGCATAGGGCTGGAGATGCTTCACCGACATGAGTGCATCGCGCCGTACCATCGACTCGGATTTCCATCCCCCCGCTCCCTGAAGCACCCAGGTGGGCACGTCCTTCTGCCGGAGCCAGGTCGCCCAGGTGTGCCGACATGAACCGGATGCTTGCCCTTCTGTCGCCGTAACACGCCAAGAGCCGTCTCGTTCAGGGGAAGGCCGAGCGCCTCCCCGTTTTTGGTCTCGCCATATCCGATCGTGACAATGCGCCGGGTCATATCGACCTGATCCCATCGCAGATGGAGTATGTTGCCCTGACGCAGGCCGGTCGACAAAGCGAACAGCACCACCTCGCGCTGGTGTTCAGTAAGCCGACCCATGAGCTCGGCGGCCTGATCATGGGTAAGAAACCGCACCCTGACCCGGCCACTGCGCGCATAGGCCTTGAACGCCGGCATATGCGCGATCCATTCCCATTCCCGCATCGCCTTCTGAAAGATCGCGCGGATGAGCGCGACATAGAGATCCTTGGTGCGATCGCTCTTGCGGTCGAAATGGCGCGATATGAGCCGGTCGATCATGTCCCTGCTCACCTGATCCAATGTCTTGCCACGCAGATGCCTGGTGAACCACCGGATCCGGCTCACATCGTCCCGATAGGACTTCTTGTGCGCCTTCTCCTTCAGCCACCGCAAAGCCGCCTCGTCCCAGGTCCGTTTCGGCTTCTGCTTCAGCCTGGCAAGGTCCCACAGCTCGGCCTTCAGCTTGTCGTGAAATTCGAGCGCCTTCAGCCTGTCGGCCGTTCCAGTAGAGCGTCTAATGAGCGTTCCGTCAGGTGCTGTGAGCTTGACGTAGTATTTTCCTGCACGTTTCCAGAGTGCCATAATGCCTCCTTTCGTTGGGCACCTGACTGCATTCGTGCAGGCGCAGACTAGCCCAGCGAATCCAGGCGACAAGTTCGCCTTCTCAAGAGCGCCACTGGCGCGCGACCCGGGCCGCCAGAATGCGCCCCTCGACCAGCAGATTGCGGATGGTATGGGATGCACCTTGAGCAGCGCCGCCGCTTCCCGGATGGTCAGAACGCGCTCGATCTCCTCGCGGCAGCCAAGCTTCACGCCGGCATCACGATCCCGCTGGAAATGTTCAATGGACGTGTCGTCGACACCGATGTCGAGGGCGTGGACACCAGAAAATATGCGCACATCACTGCGACTCTCGAAAGCCCGTTCACCGCGAAGGCGATCGGTCTTGTCCGCGGCGGCTGGCTACCCTCCGCTTTGGCCGCAACCCGGGAAACGGCAGTGATCTTGCCAGACCGCAATATTATCACCGAGATATCCGGGCGTTTCGACGAAGGCAGGCGGCAACGGGCATTCAATACACCGATCACAAAGCCTGTATTCAACGACCGGACCCGCCTGCCCCACCAGTGGCAAAACCGGAGATCGAAGAGCCGACGAGAGACGAAGAGATTGTCCGCTCCCTCGGCCCCTCGAACGAAAACGCAACGAGTTGGCATCACCTCAAACAACCATCATGAAGGAGCCGGACTCTACCTCTGAGGTAACAATCAGGGGAGCACGTCAGAAGGTCAGTCGACGTTCGATATTTGGACGGAGGGTAGGCGATCGGCTGTGCAAACGGCACTCAATGAAGAGTAGGTTCGGATTACCTGGCTGGCACTGGGTAGCTTGCCGGCCATCCTTAGCGCTTGGCTTCAGATCTCCAAGTCTGCTTTATAAACCGATCTGATCCAGTCTGGTAGGCGCGGCAACGCGAAGACCAGCCGCCCGTTCGCGAATGTCAGGCAATGGCTCGGCGGTTCGTTGAGGCGCGAATTGTCGAAGACCATTCCGCGATCCGCCTTAAGGACTGCGGCGTGAATCAACGGACCCCCGCGCTTGTAACGGGCGCGGATCTTGTCCTCGGGTACGATGTGTCCGCCCTCCTCGACGCGCGTACCGACACGCGCGACAGAGAGGTCTGGCGTGTCGACGCCAACATGCATCACGATCACCGTGAAACCTTTGGTTCGTGCTTCGTCGATCAGTTCAAGCTTGGAGGGGTGCGAGAAGACCGTTTCGGTCACGAAATCCCGACCTCGAGAAAGACAGTCAGCCCGGCGCGAAGAGGCGATCCTGGCCGCTTCGTAAGACGCGGCTGGAGAGGGATCGCACAGTTCGTCGCGCTGGATAAGGTCGGCGTTGATGAAGGGTCCGGCGAAGCTTGGTGCTACGCGGGTCTGGTAGAGGGTCGACTTACCGGCGCCGTTGGGTCCGGCAAGCACGATCATCGTCGGCGTCATGCCTTATGCGCGGCCTTCTCACGCACGAGATTGCCGGCTGCGTCGAGACCAACACCTAGCCCAAGCTGCCGCCGCCGGGCAAAGAAAGCATCTTCGTCGGGACCGGGCTGACCCATTTTCTCGACAAAGTGGTCGAGCCAGACATCCTTTTCCTCATCAGTGAGGTCGGTTGTCTCGATGTCGCCAGCGAGAGCGGCGGTGATGCAGGCATGATCGAAATTGCCCGATTTTTCGATGGCGCGCCCTATGCGCACCCAATGCGCGATCTGGCCAGCAATCGAGCGGCTCTGTAACTCGGACTCACGACGCACGATTTTCATGATGTCGTCAGCAAGTTTGATGGACTGGGCCATAGGTCACCTCCAGTCTACGGGGTAGCATTTTGCCACCTCATTTTCAAGCGCGTCGTGCGAAGTTGAACCTAAGCGCGGCACGGCTACTTCGAGATGATCCCGGGCAACGGCGCAGAAGTCGGCGCGAGCTTTTCGGAAACACCACGGGCGCCCGCTGAAATCGAAGCCTATGCCGAACCTAAAACAAATATGCTGTGGGGCTATCTCGGGTAATTTCGCTGGTCGGCTCGCTGAACTGGAGCCGCCAGCATTTCGGTCGTTCAGACGGTCGCGAACATTGCCTAAAACCTGCCCTCTACTCAGCGGACGCGAGCGCTCCCAAATGGCAGACTGCCGACTGGCGCCCTTTATTTTAACGCGCCAGCGGAAAAGCGCAGCCCGGCCGAGATGCGGGCTGTGGTGAGAGGTCTACGCGGTCTCATGGGGCCTGAATCGTTAAGCCAGTGCGTGTGCCCCCGCATGTTCGCCCGATCGTTCCCAGGCGCCCATGATGGCGCCCTCGAACAGAATCCGGCTCTGCTCGTCGCGCCACGTCACTTCGAGGGTGCCCTTATGATCGTTGAGCGCGGCGATCGCGCCGGGCCATTGGCGCTGGTAGCGATTTGACAGCAGGGAAATCGTCGCGGATGCTTGGCCCCAAGCGGCGAACACCCGCGCGACGAGCGACCCGTCGCCATTTTCATTGGTGGCACTGATGGACGGCGGATCGACGATGTAGTCGAGCGCGTCGCTGCCATTCTCTGTCGTTGTGAAGTCGTCGCTGAAGTCGAACCTCAAGGGCTGGTAAGTCACGGAATTATCTCCTTCGGTTTCACCGATGCATAATCGTGCGTCCTCGTCTCCGCCATGGTCGAAGAGGTGCACCGCAAATAACCACCTTCATTAATCGCGAACTGATGGGAATGCGGCTATGCCTTGGAAATGGGAGCGAGTGACCATCTCGACGACGCGCAATTGCTTTATGATCGCGCACAGACACACCGGCGCGAATTCAACGCGCGCAACGGCGCCGGCGCTAAAAGACTCTGGGATTTACGCCGATCGACGTCGGCGGACGGTAAGGCGCACACCGCCGAACTCACCCTGGACCGCACCATCTTGCGAGAATTGAAGCCGGTTATCGCCGACATCGCCAACAATCTCGTCCATGCGCTGGATCATGTCGCGGCCGCAGCCCGGGTTCAGGCCGATACCGGCAAGACTGGCAGGCTCTATTTCCCGATCACCCACGATGACGGCGCTTTTGCCGAACGGATTGCACAGGCCCGCCTCTATATCGGCGATGATTGGGCCGACCTGTTCACCGCCGCCCGCGAGAAGCACCGGATCTATCTCGCCTATTTGAAGACCGTGAAGACGCTCTCCAATGAGGCGAAGCACTGGGAACTAAGGCCCGGCACGGCGGGCGCGCACGCCGTCCAATGGTTCGCGCCGGACCACCATATCGAGCAAGTGCCTGCGGGCCACTTCGCCGCAAATGACAGCTATCGCTTCTGGGAAGCGACCGAACCCTTTCCCAATGTCGGTATCCAGATCGCCGCCAGCTTCAAGATCAGGAGCGAAGGCGTCGATGAGGTCGATCTCGATTCCGTGCTGCAAACCAGCTCGATCTTCGTTGCCGGCCTGATCGCCAAGAGCCGGGAGCATCTCGCCGCCCTCGCACCGGCGCAGCCCTGAACAGCGAAGGTTGCCATGCTGTGCCTACTGCCACAGCGCGCGCGAATCATTGGATGCCGCATGAGGATTGTCGGATGGCTCCGTCGCATTTTTCGGTTCAATCGCAGGCGGCGCGCGAACCGCTCCCGCAAAAGGCTGACGTCATCGCGCGATCGCCCTCGCAGCCTCCGGCGGAATCTCAAGGCTTCTTCGAGCTGACGCGGTTCGAAGGGACATTGTCAGGCTCCAGAAACTCAATGGCCTGAGCGTCACGCGCTTTGTTCGCTTGAGTCTTCTCCGCCCCAAAGGCAGAGCGGGTCTCAGGCAACTTCGCGCGCTCGCACCCTTCATGACCGTGCCAGAAACAGCCATGCACGAAAATCACTCCTCTGCGAGAAGGTAAAATGATGGTATCCCGGCAGATCCTTGCGGTGCAGACGAAACCTAAGCCCTCGACGATGCCGAAAGGATCGTACAGCCAGCTCCGGCTTTGTGTGTCTCTCTCCCGAATGCGGAACATTAACTGACTCCTCTTCTCCGGGCTAAAAATGTCGGCCAACGTTCCCTTCCAATTGCAATCATCGGTTCACCCTGCTTCCCTGTTGTTGAACAGAGGGCGGGAGTGATTCTTGCTGACCGATATTGCGAAAAGTTTTCAAGCGGCCAAGCGGCGATATGACCGAGGACAATATGCGCTCGCCCATTGTTTCGAGGTATCTTTTGAATGTTTGGAAGCGCTTCAGACCAATGCGAATCTGCGGACTTTCGGAAATTTCACGCTTGCTGGCTATTCGCTCCCTTATTCAGTTGCGGATTCTGGTGAGAGGCTGAGCCGACCATTCCACCCTGAACTATTCATAGCCGACCCTGAGGTATTTAAGGCGGCATCGGAGGAAGTGGCCGATCAACTGGGCAACTGCAACGATGTTGACCCTAACCTCCTTGACCAAGTGATTTATACCGCAATTTCGGCTTTCAGTCTGTCTTATGATCTCTGGAAGCCCAGGAGCAGGAAGACGCCAAGTACATTCTTCGAGGTTGTAATCGGCTCCGCCAGCCACATCATTTTCCCACACTACGCGCTAACAAAGCACATTCCGATCAAGGACGTCGGTGCCGCCGAACCTGTCGATGCGCTTGCTAAGACAGAGGTTGGGGATGCGGGCGATGATGCAACCGAGTTTTCTGGCGATTCTGTTTCAACAGACCTGGTAATTACCAATCCACAAACTGAGAAAGGCGCGGTCGTACCTCTCAAAATCACAACGCGAGAACGAATTGTCCAACCGTTCGCGCATCAGCGGATTCTCGACTCGGCCTACCCCGGTCAATATGCGAGCTTCGTTTCATGTATCAGTGAAGTTCAGCGCGATGATGCCACTACGGCAGTCAAACAAATTTGTGTGCCGGGAACAGTTGCTCTGTTCCAGAAGCACCTCGCGCACATAAAAGGACTATATTACTGCGACATTCCGCGCAGATATGCGCGATATGATTTCACTCGGATCATTCCTGTGAAGCCATTCCATGCTCTATTCACAGATATCGCCGATCACCTCAAAGCAGATTAAAGCGCGAGTTCACGTTGGACACGTAACTGACGGCCCACGCTATTCCTTACGGGCGCTGCCTGTTGGCCAGACAATATGTTCGCAATTGCCGTACCAGCCGCCTTCGCCAACGGAGGCGGTACCGCATTCCCGATTTGCGTTCGCACGTCCATACGGTTGCCGAGGAATCGAAAGTTGTCAGGGAAACCTTGCAGGCGAGCCGCTTCGCGCGGAGTGATCGCACGATGTTGCTCTGGATGGCCGTATCGTCCTCGCGTGAAGCTATCGAATCCGACTGTAATGGTCGGACACTGACTATCCCAAGCAAGTCTTCCATAAACGTCAGGCCAGCCACCCTTACGCACATCTGTGACTTTGTGACACGGCAACCGCAGGTCCCAGGGAATATCCTGCCAGCCACCACCTTGGGGTACGTGCGAAAAGCGTTCCTCGTTGAGCGCTGTGATGCGACATTTTTGGTGGTTGAAATATTCGGGATGTTCCGAACAATCATTCGGCGGCGGCGGCAAATCGCCGATCACATCGCGAACCGAAACATATTCGTCCGAGGTTACTAGGTCGGGTGATCTGGCTGAAATATCAGCAAGGATGCCTATCATAAGGAACCGGCTGCGAGTCTGGGCGAGACCGAAATCCGAACCGCAAACTTGAAAGCAAGTAATCGAGTATTCGGAAAGGAGCTCCGCAATCTCTTCGATGAAGCCTAGCCCTCGTTTCTGCCCAAAGATCGCAACGTTCTCGAACAGGAACGCACGAGGCAACATTTCGGAGACCAACCGCGCAAAATCCAAAACCAGCCGGTTCCTTGGGTCTTGCAGAAAAGCTGCCCCACGGCGCTGCTTAGAGAAGCCCTGGCAAGGAGGCCCACCAGAGAACAAATCTAGTTGCCCTCTGCCTAGCCCTGCCAATGACAAAAGTTCGTCACCACTGACCTTGCGAGCGTCCAGCACCTTGGCGTGAGGGCCTAGGTTGTGATTATACGTTTTAACGTGCGCCGAGACATTGTCGAATGCCAACTTTATGTCGAAGCCAGCGTCCCGAAGGCCCAGCGACATTCCGCCAGCCCCGCTAAACGATTCAATTGCGCTGAACTTCATTTGACCCTTTGCTAACTGACGTGCCGGATCTCCCGGCTCGAAATCACCTTAGCCATACCCGGTAAAATGCCCACCCGCGAACAAAAATGGCAACATGTTTCTGCTTGTTAGTGTGGAGTCAACGGACTCATATCCGCCGCCCGTAGCTGACAGTCCGCAGCGCTCGCTGCCGGAGCGCCAGCTGTCACCGAAGCGCAGCGTGAGAGTGTTGCCTGAACCCATGACCTCCCGGGTTACCGCGTCGGTCGCGTCGAGCTGAGCGCTGTCGAGTGGCGCGAACTCGGCGGATGCGCGTGCCCGAACGAGGGCGTGTGCCTCTTCGGTCATGCTGGAGAGAGAGAGAGGCGGGCGCGCCGCCACGATGGTCCTGTCCTCTGCGTCCACAGCGTGGAAGGCATCGCTCAACCGGTCCTCCGCCTTCTTCATCGCGGCGGCCTCCCAACTCGTCCTTCACATCATGCTGTTCGGTGAAGGTCCTTGCATTTCACCGAGCAGGTGTTGGAACCGGTATTTCCCTGTTCCAGCGTGATAGGCTAAACGTCTTCCGGGGCGCCATCGGGAGAAACGCCATTGTGTGATCGCGAAAAACTCGTTCGATGGGCGCAGGCCGGGCGGCACGACTGGTCCCTCACCCGGCGGCAGTTCGCCGCGGCGGCGGCATTGGGCCCCCTCGCCGCCTGCACCGCGTCCGGCGCCGATGAAGAAACGCTCGCCGAAGCGATGGTGTCGCTCCACACGCCCGACGGCATGATGGACGCATTTTACGTGCGTCCCGTCGGCGGCGAATATCCGGCCGTCATCACCTGGCCGGACATTGCCGGGCTGCGCGAGGCGTTCAAGCTGATGGCGCGCCGGCTGGCGGCACAGGGCCATGCGGTGCTGGTCGTCAATCCCTATTACCGCTCCGGTCCGGCCCCGCAATTCGCCGACTTCGCCGAATTCCTGGCCGACAAGGGATTCGAGACGGTAACGCCCTGGCGCGAACAGCTGACCGCCGATGCCATCATGCGCGATGCCCGCGCGATCGTTCGCTGGCTCGACAATCAGGCCGATGTCGACACCGCGCGCGGCATCGGCACCAACGGCTATTGCATGGGCGGACCGTTCACGGTGTTCACCGCCGCGGCAGTGCCCGGTCGCGTGCGCGCGGCCGCGTCGCTTCACGGCGGCGGACTGATCCTGCCCGAGGCGCCGCACAGCCCGCACCGCATGCTGGCGGAAACCGAAGCGCGCTATCTCTTCGCGATCGCGCAAAATGACGACGCCAAGGATCCCGACGCCAAGGTCGCGCTGCGCGAGGCGGCGCAGGCGGCGGGTCGTCCCGCGGAGATCGAAGTCTATCCCGCCGATCACGGCTGGACCGTGCCTGATTCCCCCGCCTATTCGAAAGAGGCCGCCGAGCGCGCATGGTCGCGAATGACCGCGCTGTTCGATACGCTCTGAACCGCAGGCAGCAAGTTACGGCAGCAGCCGGCAGGCGTTGCCGAATAGCCACGGCGGCAGGCATTATATCGCCGAAGTCGTTACGACCATGCTTGCACTACCGCCAATCCCTGCTTTGTTAACCATATTCGGCGCGGTCCGAGTCGCGTTCCTTGGGGGGAAGTCCGGCGATGTGGTTTTTCATTGCGAATGAAAGCGTCACGGCGGCTGCATCCGGTCCGTCGACGGCTTCGGTGCAGGGCTGGATCGCGCTGGTGCTCGCCGTCCTCGGCCTTGCCGTCGGCGCCGGCCTGGTGCGTGCACTGATCACCTTTCGCGATCGCTTCCCCGAATCGCCAAAGCCCGCCGAAAAGGATTTCACGCGGATGCTGTGCGACCAGGTCTGGAAACACACCGATACGGTCGGCACCCTCTTCACACAGCGTTCGCGCGTGCCGCCGGGCGATGTCGCCGCATTGCGCGTGCTGGTGCGCATGCTGCGCGAGGATCTCGCCGGCCCCGCGAGCTTCGTCGATCAGATGCGGGCACAACCGCCACGCGACTGGCCCAAATACGGGCTGTTCGGCGCCTTCACCACATGGAGCGGGCAGATCAAATCGCTCGAATCGCAGCTTGCCGACCTGCAGAAGGCAATCAGCTATCCGCTCGTGAAGGAAAAGGACGATGCCTATCACGACAAGATGCTGATCCATCATTTCGGCAACGAGCAGATGGTTTTCGCGCGCGCCGCTGATCGGCTTCGCAGCCACGCCTTCGATTTGTGCGCGGCAGCGCGCAAGGTGCTCGGTGAGGACAAGAAAAAGGGCAAGCATGACGACGAGGATGGCGAGGAGCACGCCACCTGCCCGTGCTGCCGACGGCGCGACGAACATGTCACGGTCCGTTCGGGCGGCGATCTGCATTTTCCGCCGCCGCCGGAGAAACCTGCGGAAAAACCGAAGGCCGAAGAGGCCAAGCCGCAATTTGTCTGCGTCTGTGCCGTTCCGCAGCCGTGCCGCGGCTGCTCGAACGGATGTTCTTGCACCTGCGGATGCAGTGGCGGCGCCAGTGTCGCCGGCGGACGCCAGATTCTGCTCTGCTCCCCTGCCCCGGCTGCGGCAAAGGCGGAAAAATAGGTTCGGTACCGCCTTGCGACTGCCGTCCCGCACCGAACGCACGACCAACGGAGTTCCCCGGAATTGAAGCATTAACCTGCCCGGTGCTAGCGATATCGCGGGGATTTTCAGCGGGGCCGGGTAACAAGATGACGGAATTTCTGGTTTTCATATATGCGCTCGCATCGGGCTTCGTGCTGATGACGCTTCGCCGTAATCAGCGGCTCGAACGTCCGAGTCCGCAGATGATGACAATGGCCGGCTGGGGGCTGTTCTCGCTTTCCTCGACGCTGGCGGTGCTGCTTGCCGGGCTGGCGGTAGCGGCGATGCTCGGCATGCCCTTGCCGATTGCGGACGGCGTGCCGCTGCAATAAACAGGCGCCATGCCGCACTATTCGATTTTCGGGAAAAGCCCTGTCGTTGCCGACGGCGCCTGGGTTGCGCCGAGCGCGGACCTGATCGGCGACGTGCAACTGGCGTCCGGCGCCAGCGTCTGGTTCGGTGCCGTCATCCGCGCCGACAATACTGCGATCACGGTCGGTGCGCGCAGCAACATCCAGGACGGGGCGATGCTGCACAGCGATCCCGGCTCGCCCTGCACCGTGGGCGAGGATTGTACAGTCGGCCATCATGCGATCCTGCACGGCTGCACCATCGGCGATCGCACGCTGGTCGGCATGGGCGCGACCATCCTCAACGGCGCGGTGATCGGCGAGGATTGCCTGGTCGGTGCCGGCGCGCTGGTTACCGAAGGCAAGACCTTCCCGCCCGGCCATCTGATCCTGGGCAGTCCGGCAAAGGCGGTCCGCCCGCTCGATGACGCTGCGAAGGCGGCGCTGAAGGCGTCGGCCGCGCTGTACGCGCACAAGCAGGCGGAGTACGCTGCGGAGCTGCAACGCATCGACTGAGGCTGCGATATGGGCTGGTTCGACTGGTTCCGCCGAAGACCCCCTTCCGACACCTTGGCCGATCCGGCCGCGAAGCCTCCGGTCAAACCGCCGCCGCTGCAACCTGAAAGCCAATGGCAAGTGGGATGTGAAGCCGACCTGCTCTGGATGCGCCATCCCAAGGGCGATCGCCATCAGGTTCAGCTCTCGCAACTTCACGGCATCGCCATCGAAACCAATGACAGCGGCCCTTGGGGGCAGGATTTCTGGTGGCTGATCTACGGTCCCGACGAAGACCTCGCTTTCGCTTTTCCTGAAGGTGCCACCGGGGAGACGGAAGTCATCGAACGCCTCCGCGCCCTTCCCGGCTTCCGCGACGATGCTTTCGGCGACGCAATCCGCTCCACGGATATCGACACCTTCGTCGTCTGGCAGCGCCCGCTGGGCTGACGCAGCGGCTGGACAGGCAAACCCGTTGCGCTATGAAACGTACCCATGTCGCTGCCACCGCTTTTCGATCGCCTGCGCCTGCCTGTCATAGGCTCGCCGATGTTCATCATTTCCGGCCCGGAACTGGTCATCGCCCAGTGCAAGGCGGGGATCGTCGGATCCTTCCCCGCGCTCAATGCCCGCCCCGAATCGATGGTGGACGAATGGCTGCACCAGATCACCGAAGAGCTGGCCGCCTGGGATCGCGAGCATCCCGATACGCCCTCAGCCCCATTCGCCGTGAACCAGATCGTCCATCGCTCCAATCCGCGGCTCGAAAGGGATGTCGAAACCTGCGCCAAGTGGAAGGTGCCGATAGTCATCACGTCGCTCGGCGCGCGTCCCGAACTGAACGACGCCGTACATGGCTGGGGCGGGATCACCCTGCATGACGTGATCGACGACAGATTCGCGCACAAGGCCGTGGAGAAAGGCGCCGACGGGCTGATCCTGGTCGCCACCGGCGCGGGCGGCCATGCCGGGCGCCTCAGCCCCTTCGCGCTGGTTTCCGAAGTGCGCCAGTGGTTCGACGGGCCGGTCGCGCTGTCGGGATCGATCGCCACCGGCGGCGGCATCCTTGCTGCGCAGGCGATGGGCGCGGATCTCGCCTATATCGGATCGCCCTTCATCGCGACCGAGGAAGCCAATGCCGTCGACGCCTATAAGCAGGGGATTGTCGAAGGACGCGCCGACGACATCGTCTATTCGAACCTGTTTACCGGCGTGCACGGCAATTATCTGCGCGCCTCGATCGTCAATTCGGGGCTCGACCCGGACGATCTGCCCGAAAGCGACCCCAGCAAAATGGATTTCGGCGGCGCCAAGGCGTGGCGCGACATCTGGGGGTCGGGACAGGGAATCGGCTCGGTCGACGCGGTGGTACCGGCGGGCCAGCGCGTCGCGAAGCTGAAGCAGGAGTATCGCGAGGCGCGATCGCGCCTGTTCGGCTGACGCGCGATCAGAAGGCCGCGGCGAGCCGGTCCATCATCGATCGCGCCGGGCTTTCGGGCGCCGGCTCTTCCAGCGCTCCGTCCAGCCGCGCGACGCGGCGATACAGGTCGATGCTTGCTTCGACGATGCCGCGCGCCTGCCCCGGCAGCGCGATCAGCGCCTGCGCGTCGGTATCGGGCGCCGTGCCCAGGCGGCGCGACGGCAACATCGCCTCGCGCGCGGCAAGTTCGCCGGCATCCACTGCCCGTTGCGTCAGCAGCCACGCGATGACGTGCATCAGGCGAGTCGTCACTTTGAGCGATTCGCAGGAAAAGGCGACGCGGCTCAGCGCATCCAGCGTGTCGCGCTCCTCGCGCCCGGCCTGATCGAAATATGCGCGTGCCTCGTCAGCCAGCAGCATCGCCTCGACATAAAGCGAGTCGAGCAGCTTGCGATGAATACGCGTTGCCCCCGGTTCCATCATGGACACAGTTGGTGCCATAGCGCGGATGGTAACGGAAAGGTTAAAATACGCCCCGCCGCGTCCCGATCCGGGAGCCGCCAGGCCCGCGCTCAGGCGATGATGTCGGGAATCAGCAGATCTTCCAGCCGGGCAATCTCATCCCGCAACAGCAATTTGCGCTTCTTGAGTCGAGCAACCTGCAACTGGTCCGCCGAGCTCGTGCCGCCGAGTGCGGCGATCGCCGCGTCGAGATCGCGATGCTCGACGCGCAGCGCTTCCAGTTCTCGGCGAATCTCGCTTTCGTCCATCGGCCAAGCCTTGCCTCAAGCCCCGGGACTTCACAACGGATCATCGCGTCAAAGGCCGGAATCATCGATTGCGGAGAATACGGAGGGCGACAGGGGCAGGAAAAAGTGATCTACTAAATTCCCCCAAACCGCAGAAGGAGGAATGCGTTCATGCATACAGCGCATCTTGAGGCACTCGAAGCCAAGCACCATCTGCTCGACCAGCGAATCGCCGAGGAAACGCATCGGCCCCTGCCCGATCAATCCGTGATCAGCGAATTGAAGCGCCAGAAGTTGCGCGTCAAGGAAGAGATGCGCCGCTAGCGGCGGTTATCCACAGAAAATCCGGGAATTTGGCGGCGGAGCAACTTGCTCCGCCGATCCGGCTGCCCGGATGGCGCCGGAATGGACCGGGATACCGGACGGCTCGCTTTCGCCGGACATGCGCGAACAGTGGCGTGCAGCCCTGCGTTCCGACACCTGCCCGACTTTTGCCGCGCGACGATCAGCCGCGACGCGGCAGGATCGGCTTCACATATGTCGGAGTCGTCGTTCCCTTGCCCACCGGCTTGCGCGCCAGCTTCGGATCGATCTCGCGATCAAAGGCGATACCGATACGCCCCTCGGCGCTCCAGGCGACCTGGCCGCGAACCCAGCCGACACCCCGCACATCGACTTCGACCGGAGTTTGGCGAGCCACCGGCTCGGCATATTCGGCCATCAGTCCGCCGGACGAAAGATTGCGCACGCGCACCGGGACCGTTTCGGTCCCGCCCGCAAAGCGCAGCTGAGCACCCAGCAACAGGCTGTCCCGCGAACCGGACCGCTGGCTGGCCGCATCATCCGCCGCGGCGGCCGCGGCGAAGGGATCATTGTAATACTGCTCCATCCGATCTTCTCGAATACGAATGCACGAAGTCGGATTAGAGCAGCAACTGTTATCGAAAGGGTTAATTTCCGTTTCGATTCCGCCGCGGAAATCGGTCGTACAACGGCGTTTCGCAAGCAAGCGTTTCGAAATCGGAGCCGACCCGGAACCGCGCGAAATCAAATCGCTCGGCAGGACATCCCCCCTGCCCCCGGCCCCGCCATTCGGCCGGGACGGGAAACCACTGCCGACAGGCTGACAAAGTGCTTCGTGCGACGACGAAAGAACGGCAAAGCCGCACCAACCGCGACGGTCGGTGCACGCTTTTGGAACACCGCGTCGCGGATCAGTCCTCGCGCGACACTTTCTCGTTACGCTCGTGCCGCTCCTGCGCTTCGACGGTCATCGTCGCGATGGGGCGCGCCTCGAGCCGGGCGAGCGAAATCGGCTCGCCGGTGACTTCGCAATAGCCATATTCGCCATCTTCGATGCGGCGCAGCGCCGCATCGATCTTGGAGATCAGCTTGCGCTGGCGATCACGGGTCCGCAATTCGATCGACCAGTCGGTCTCGCTCGACGCGCGATCGGTCAGATCGGCTTCGCGAAGCGTATCGGTCTGCAGTTGCGAAAGCGTGTCGGCCGATTCCCGATAGATCGAATCCTTCCAGCCATTCAGCTTGTTACGGAAATATTCGAGCTGTCGCGGATTCATGAACGGCTCGTCGTCCGAGGGACGATAGCCGTCGTCGCCGTCATTCGCCGCGGAAGGCGGACCTTTCTCCGGGTCTTCGCGCGGATCGATTACCGTTGCCATCCCCATAACTCCACACCGGTTTCCCAGTGGCTCTACCGACCGGGAGACCGCTCATTGCCCAGGGGCGCCTATACGGATGCCGGCCGGTCGAAACAAGCTGGCTTTTCAACGAATCGCCCCGCAATCCCCGGTAAATCAGGGGAAATTAGCGCAGCCTGAACATGAGGCGGGAATCAATCCGACGGAAATTAACCAATATGTTTAATATTCCGCAATAAAGACTGGAGCGCTTCGTGCCGAAACGGAACGTTAACCAAATCAAAATGCGCCCGTACGGCGAGAAATCGCGAACAGCGCCGCAAAGCGTGGTTAACGAACTTGCGCTTAATTATTTGTTGCGGCTTTCTGATCCATGACCAGTCAGCTTCACGTCGCGCTAACCGTGTGATCCTGAGGCAGTAACGGGGAAGTGGATTACCATGTCGGTTCGGATGGCCTTGGCAAAACTATGCGCTTGCGCTTGCGGCGGCGCCGTTCTGGGCGGCGGTGCAGTGCATGTCGCCGAGCGCGTCCAGGACGATCAGATCGCATCGGTTCAGGCCGAAGCGCAGTCGCAGGGCAAACTCACCCGGCGAACGACTCGCCGTGAAGTCACACGCCCGGCGCGTCGCGAAACGGTGCGCACGGAAACCCGCACGGTACAACAAAGCTGCCCCCAGCCGCAGGTCGTCACCGTGACGACGCAGGGCACGCCGGTTCCCCTGCCTCCGGCGAGCTATGCCGGCGGCTTCGGGTCGAGCGGCGAAATTCCCATCGTTTCCGGTGGATCGGCCAGCAGCGCTGCTTCGTCGGTTGTCGGCGGTGGCGGCGGCGGCGGATTTTCCGGCGGCTTCTTTGCCGGCGGCTTTTTCGGCGGCGGCGGTGGTGGTGGCGGCGGAATCGTCATTTCGTCGACTTCGAGCAGCAGCGGATCGACCAGTTCGGGCGACAATACCAGCTCCGGCAGCACATCGAGCGGGATCGATATCGACATCGACATCGACAACAGCTCGGGCGGCTCCGGCGGCTCGTCGACTTCAACGTCGACCGGCGGCTCCTCCACCTCGAGCGGCAGCGTCAGCAGCACCTCCTCGACCGGGGGGTCCTCCTCCTCGACATCGAGCGGCAGCGTCAGCAGCACCTCCTCGACCGGCGGTTCGTCAACCTCGACGGGCGGGTCCTCCACCTCGACATCGTCGGGCGGCAGCTCGGGCGACGTGTCTTCGTCGACCTCTTCGGGTGGCAGCAGCGGCGATGTTTCGTCGTCCACCTCGTCCTCGACATCGAGCGGGGTCTCCTCGTCTTCCTCGACCTCGAGCGGCGTTTCGAGCTCTTCCTCGACCTCCAGTTCCTCGAACGGATCGAGCAGTTCGACGTCGAGTTCCTCGAACGGATCAAGCAGCTCGACGTCCAGCTCCTCCAACGGGTCGAGCGGCTGGCACGGATCGAGCGGGTGGCATGGTTCCAGCGGCTGGCACGGGTCGAGCGGCTGGCATGGATCGAGCGGTCATCACGGATCGAGCCACGGAGGCGGCAGCAACGGCGGCGGTGGCCCGGCCCCCGTCCCGGCTCCCCCGATGGTCCTGCTATTCGGCGGCGCCGCGGCCGCTCTGGTCGCCCGCAAACGCTTTGCCAAACGCAAGGAAGCAACGGGCGAATAAGCCGCACCCGCAGACACCAGACAAAAAGCGCCGCCCCGCCACGATCGGCAGGGCGGCGTTTTCTTTTGCCGAACCAATGATCAATCCGCGCGCATCAGCGCCTTTTCGATGTCGGCGATGCTGTGGCCGGTCAGGTCCTTGTCGAGCTCGCCGATCAACCGCGATTCGACTTCCTTGTGGTAGTTCTTGCGCAGCTCGCCCAGCGTCTGGGGCGGCGCAATGACGACCAGCGCTTCGAAATCATTGTTGAACGCCCGCTTCTTGAGAAGCTCGGCGGTTTGGGCGGCGAAGCGGTCCTCCTCCAGCTGATGGAAATCGGTTTCCTCATAGCTGCTTCGGCCATTGCCGACGCTCGAAAAGGTCGAACCCGGCGCATCAGTCGATTGCACGCGATCGGGCGGATTATCCTGTTCGCGTACGCGCTCGACCTGCAGGTTCGGATATTCTTCGTCCCCGTCGTTGCGGAGGAACAGCATCTTTCGTCCGTCGGCGACGACGACAAAGGCCTGATGCGGAACCTGCATGACATTTCTCCTTGTTATTGCGGTTGCCGGTTCAACGCGCGGCATCGTCGCGGGTTTCGGTAGAAGACCGGGTTGCGCAGCAACATCGGCCCGGCCATAGCGCTGCGCCATGCACGACATCCGCTTCATCCGCGAAAATCCCGAAGCCTTCGACGCCGGACTCGCGCGTCGGGGCGCCGCTCCGCTTGCCGCCGAACTGATCGCGCTCGACGAAAAGCGTCGCGCGATCATCACCGAGCTGCAGACCGGCCAGGCCCGCCGCAACGAAGCCTCCAAGGCGATCGGCGCGGCCAAGGCCAAGAAGGACGAGGAGACGGCGCAGGCGCTGATGGCCGAGGTTTCCGAGCTCAAGACGCGGCTGCCGCAACTCGAGACCGAGGAAAAGACCATTGGCGCCGATCTGGATGCGCGACTCGCCGCCATCCCGAACCTGCCACTCGCCGATGTTCCGCAGGGCGCGGACGAGGACGAGAACGAACTGGTCGCCACGCACGGCACGCCGACCGAATTCGCCTTCGCTGCGAAGGAGCATGACGAAATCGGTCCCGACCTGGGCCTCGATTTCGAAACCGGGGTAAAGCTCGCCGGCACGCGCTTCACGCTGCTGCGCGGACCGATCGCGCGGCTCTATCGCGCGCTCGGGCAATATATGCTCGATACGTTGACCGGCGAACATGACTATGAAGCGGTCGTGCCGCCGCTGATGGTCCGCGACGAAGCGATGTTCGGCACCGGCCAGCTTCCGAAATTCGCCGAGGATCTGTTCCAGACCACCGACGGGCGCTGGCTGATCCCGACCGCCGAAGTCAGCCTGACCAACATCGTCGCGCAGGAAATTCTGGCCGAAGAGGAACTGCCGCTGCGCTTCACGGCGCTCACCCCCTGTTTCCGCTCCGAAGCAGGCGCGGCGGGCCGCGATACGCGCGGCTTCATCCGCCAGCATCAGTTCGACAAGGTCGAGATGGTGTCGATCACCACCCCCGATCAGTCCGAAGCCGAGCATGAGCGGATGACCGGCTGCGCCGAGGCACTGCTCAATGCGCTCGGCCTCCCCTTCCGCCGGATGAAGCTCTGCACCGGCGACATGGGCTTTTCCGCCGCGCGCACCTACGACCTCGAAGTGTGGCTCCCCGGCCAGGGCCGCTATCGCGAGATTTCGAGCTGCTCGACCTGCACCGATTTCCAGGCGCGCCGGATGAACGCCCGCTTCCGCGCCGAAGGCGAAAAGGCGACGCGCTTCGTCCACACGCTCAACGGCTCGGGCCTCGCGGTCGGCCGCACGCTCGTCGCGGTGATCGAGAATTACCAGAACGAGGACGGTTCGATCACGGTGCCCGAGGTTCTGCGCGATCGCATGGGCGGGGTCGAACGGCTGGAGACCGTGGCGTGAAACGAGACATGGACCTTGTTAGGGCCATTCTTCTCGCGGTCGAGGCGAAGCCATCTCCCGAAGGGCTCAGGATCGAGGAACTTGATGTCCCTCACTATCCCGACTCATCGGAACGCAGAAAACATCTCGTAATGATGGCTGAGGCTGGCTTCTTCGTTCATGAACCTAGCAAGAGCTCAACGAACCCAGACCGAGTGATCACCACCCAGATATTCGATTTATCTTGGGCCGGGCATGAGTATTTGGACGCGATCCGGGATCCAGAAATCTGGAAACGAACAAAAGAGGGCACGCGAAAAATCGGAAATAGCAGCTTTGAGTTCGTAATCGAGTTGGCCAAGGCTTACGCAAAAAATACGCTTCGCGATCTCGGGTTGCCGGGGTTCTGATGCGCGTCCTCCTCACCAACGACGACGGCTATCACGCGCGCGGACTGGCGGTGCTCGAGGAAATCGCCGCGCAATTCGCCGACGATATATGGGTGGTCGCGCCCGCCGACGAACAATCGGGCGCGGGCCATTCGCTCACCCTCACCCGCCCGCTGCGCATCCGCCAATTCGGCGAAAAGCGCTTCGCGGTATCGGGCACGCCCACCGATGCGGTGATGATGGCGCTTGCCAAGATCATGAAGGACAATCCGCCCGATCTGATCCTGTCGGGCGTCAACCGCGGCGCCAACCTCGCCGAGGACGTGACCTATTCGGGCACCGTATCGGCGGCGATGGAAGGGGCGCTGGCGGGCGTTCGCTCGATCGCGCTCAGCCAGGTCTATTCGCGCGAGGGCATGGGCGACACCGTTCCCTTCGCCGCCGCGCGCGAATGGGGTGCAAAGGTGATCGCGCCACTGCTCGACATGAACTGGGCACCGCGCACGCTGATCAACGTCAATTTTCCCGCGCTGCCGCCCGAGGAAATCAGGGGAATCCGGGTCGTTACACAGGGACTGCGCGACTATGGCCGCTTGCAGATCGTCACCAATCGCGATCCGCGCGGCTTCGAATATCACTGGTTCGCGCTCGGCCCGACAGTGGAAACGCCCGCCCATTCGACCGATCTCGAAGCCATTCAGGACAGCAAGATCGCAGTCACGCCGTTACATCTGGACCTGACGCATCGCGATTCTCTCGATATGCTTACCGAAGCGTATCGATAACATCCGCTCAGGGGGGGACGATGGTTCGATTGAGGAACTGGGCGCCACTGCTGCCTGTCGCCGCCGCTCTGGCGGGGTGTATTCCCTCGACCACGACACGCGGCCCGGGTCCCAGCGAACCGGCACCGCCCCGCCGCGGCAGCGAGGTCCGCACCCTGCCCGCCGCGCCGCCCGCATGGGAAGCGCAGCCGGTAAACGCCGATGCGCGCAGCGTACCCGCCACCACCTACATCGTCCGCCGCGGCGACACACTTCGCGGCATTTCGAACAGGACCGGCGCGGGATCCGAAGCGATCGCGCGCGCCAACGGCCTGCGGCCGCCATTTACCATCTTTCCCAACCAGCGGTTGACCATACCCGGCGGGCGCTATCACACCGTCCACGAAGGCGAGACGGGCATCGCGATCGCCCGCGCCTATGGAGTCGACTGGGGCCGGATCGTCGCGCTCAACGACCTCGATGAGCCCTATATCCTGCGCACCGGCATGCGGTTGCTCATCCCCGGCACCGGCAGCGGATCCGGCGACGAAACGCTCGAGGAACGCGCGGCGCGCTTTCACGTCGACATCGACGATATCGTCACCGGCGGCGAACCCGCGCTAGCCCACGACGAACGCCCGGCACAGCCGACCGCCTCGTCGGCGCGGGTCCTGCCCTCCGGCGCCGCGGTTGCCGAGCCCGAGCATATGCGCGGCGGTTTCCAGTGGCCCGCGCACGGCGAGATCATCGGGCGGTTCGGCCCTGGCCAGAGCGGCGAACGCAATGACGGAATCAAGATCGGCGTGCCGCTCGACACGCCCGTACTCGCCTCCGCCGACGGCGTCGTCGCCTATGTCGGCGGGGATATTCCGCAGCTCGGCGGCGTCGTGATCCTCAAGCATGGTGACGGCTGGACCACCGTCTATGGCCATATCGGCCAGATTCTCGTCCAGCGCGGCCAGGCGGTGGAGCGCGGCCAGACCATCGGTCTCTCCGGCGATTCGGGATTCATCACGCGCCCGCAACTCCATTTCGAAATGCGCAAGGGCCGCGATCCCATCGATCCCCTCGCCAGACTGCCGCGCAACTGATGTCGAAACCGCGCATTCCCACGACTCTTCACCGCAGGTCGCGCATGCCGGTCTGGCTTTCGATCGGCTGGCGCGTCGGCGGCGTCCTCGCACTTCTGGCGCTGGCGGTGGGCGTGCATTATTTCGATCGCGAGGGGCTGCGCGACACCTATGACGGCGATGTCAGTTTCCTCGACATCATCTATTTCACGGCGATTTCGATCACCACCACCGGCTATGGCGACATCGCTCCGGTCACCGAACGCGCGCGCATGTTCGACGCGCTGGTGGTCACTCCGATCCGCATTTTCGTGGTGCTGCTGTTCGTCGGCACCACCTATAATTTCCTGCTGCAGCGAACCTGGGACAAATGGCGTATGGCGCATATCCAGCGAAATCTTCACGACCATTATGTCGTCTGCGGATTCGGCAAGACCGGGTCGGACGCAGTCGACGAACTGATCGCGCGCGGCGTTTCGGCGCAGGACATCGTCGTGATCGACGACAATACCGATTCGCTCGCCAAGGCGGAGGCCTGTGGCTGCACCATCCTGCAGGGCGACGCGACGCGCGATTCGGTGCTGGAGGACGTGAAGATCGATCGCGCCCGCGCACTGATCGTGTCGGCGGGTCGCGACGACACCTCGATCCTGATCACGCTCACCGCGCGGCATTTGTCGAAGAAAGTGCCGATCAGCGTCACCGTGAAGGCCGACGACAACGAAACCCCCGCGCGCGCCGCCGGCGCGACGACGGTCATCAATCCGGTGAGCTTCGCCGGACTGCTGCTCGCCGGATCGTGCACCGGACCGCACATCGCCGATTACATGATGGACCTCGCCTCGATCACCGGCCGCATCGCGCTCGGCGAGCGCACGGTGAAGCCCGAGGAAATCGGCAAGCCGCTTTCGCAGATCGCTACCGGCATGGGGATGCGCATCTATCGCGGCGGCAAGCCCTACAGCTATTGGGAAGACGAGGCGCAGACGCTCCAGACCGGCGACGTTATCGTCGAGATCGTGCCGCAGGGCATGGCGAAGGCGCGGCGGACAGCCGTGCCCGACGCGGTTTCGCCGGAATCCGGGAGCTAGCCCTCCCCGCTCGCCCCGAAAAACATCCGCGCGAGCAGGATCATCCCTGCCGGGAAAGTGATGGCCCACAGGGCGCCACCTGCGATCAACGCCGGAAACTGCATTTGCAGCGCGAGAAAGGGCAGCAACAGCCCGTTGGCGATCAGCGCTACTTTCGCCGCCCGGGCACCATGCGCTTCCGGCAGCGCGAGGGCCGCAGCCAATGTCGCCAGGCTCATGAAGCTGTAGCCGAGCAGGTCGACCGCAAACAGAAACGAGCGATATGGAATGAAGAGCAGCAAGGCGATGTCGCCGGTGTCGCCCGCGGCAAGGCGCGGCGATACGAAGGTCAGCTGGACGAAATAGACCAGCCCGGTGAGCGTCGCGTAGATCGCCGCGAAGGCCAGCGCCGCCAGCGCCGGCGCCTTGCGACCCTCGGGCGCCACGGCATGCAGCGCCGCCGTCAGCGCCACGAAGCACGGCCCCAGCAGCATCGACGGCAGCAACAACAGGCCGAGCCCCAGCGGCGTGCTCGCGCTGTCCGGTCCGCCTTGCGAACCGAGCATGCCCAGCCATTCGAATATCTGCGCGACGATATAGGCGAGGCTTAGCACGGCGCACGCGACCGCCGACCACAGCCCCATCCGCGTATCGAACGCGTGCCGGATCACCGGCGCGCCGCATGGCGGCGGCTGCGACACTCAGGCCGCCGCGCCGTCCGCATCGCTTCCCGCGAACAGTGCGCGATATTCGTCGAGCACGCTAGGGTCCTCGATCGTCGGCGGCGTCGCCACCGTTTCTCCGTTGGCAAGCTTGCGCAGCGTGGCGCGCAATATCTTCCCCGATCGCGTCTTGGGCAGCGCGCGAACCAGATGCACCTGCTTGAGTGCCGCCACCGGCCCCAATTCGCTGCGCACTTCGCCGACGATCGCGTCGCGAAGTGCGTCGCCCGATTCCGCGCCCGCCTTCACCACCGCGAACGCCATCGGGATCATGCCCTTCAGCGCGTCGTCGACGCCGATCACCGCGCACTCGGCGACTTCGGGCCGGGCCGCGACGATTTCCTCCATCTGCCCGGTCGACAGGCGATGCCCGGCGACGTTGATGATGTCATCGGTGCGGCCCATGATGTGGACGAAGCCTTCGCTGTCGATATGGCCCGCGTCCCCGGTCTCGTAATAGCCGGGGAACGCCGCGAAGCTCTGGCGATAGCGTTCGGGGTTGTTCCACAAGGTGCGATAGCAGCCCGGCGGCAGCGGCGTTTCGATCGCGATCTGCCCGGTCTGCTCGGGCCCGAGCGGCTTGCCCGCATCGTCGAGCACCGCGAAGCGATAGCCCGGCACCGGAAAGCCCGCGCTCCCCGCCTTGCGCCGCGTATCGCCCAGCGCGAAGCAGCTCGCGATGGCGGGCCAGCCGAGTTCTGTCTGCCACCAGTGATCGATCACCGGCAGGCGGCTATGCTCCTCGGCCCAGTGGATCGTGTCGGGATCGGCGCGTTCGCCGGCGAGGAAGATCGCCTGCAAGTCGCCCAATCCGATCAGATGGAGCAGCTTCGCCTCAGGGTCTTCCTTGCGGATCGCGCGGATCGCGGTCGGCGCGGTGAAGAAGGTCTTCACGCCATGCCGCACGATCGTCCGCCAGAACGTGCCCGCATCGGGCGTGCCCACCGGCTTGCCTTCGAACAGCACCGTCGTCGCGCCGACCAGCAGCGGCGCATAGACGATATAGCTGTGCCCCACGACCCAGCCGACATCCGACGCCGCCCAGAAGACGTCGCCTTCGCCGATGTGGTAGATATTCGCCATCGACCAGGCGAGCGCGACGGCATGGCCACCATTTTCGCGCACCACGCCCTTGGGCGTCCCCGTCGTGCCCGAGGTGTAGAGAATATAGAGCGGATCGGTCGCGGACACCGGCACGCATTCGGCGGGCTGCGCCGCTGCCAGCGCTTCGTTCCAGTCGCGATCGCGCGGCGCCGAAAGCCCGGCTTCGACCATTGGCCGCTGGAGCAGGATGACGCGATCGACGGCATGTTTGCAGCGATCGAGCGCGGCATTGACCAGCGGCTTGTAGGGGATCGTTTTGCTCCCCTCGACGCCGCACGATGCCGTCATCAGCACCTTCGGCTGCGCATCGTCGATCCGCTTGGCCAGTTCGGGTGCGGCGAACCCGCCGAACACCACCGAATGGATCGCGCCGATCCGCGCGCAGGCGAGCATCGCGAACAGCGTTTCGGGAATCATCGGCATATAGATGACGACGCGGTCGCCCTTCCCCACACCTTCGCCCGCCAGCATTCCGGCGGTGCGCGCCACCTGATCCTGCAGCTCGGCGTAGCTGATGTGCCGGATCGTGTCGGTGACCGGACTGTCGTAGATCACGGCGGTCCGATCGCCGTGCCCGGCCGCGACATGGCGGTCGACGGCGTTGTAACAGCTGTTGAGCATGCCGTCGCCGAACCAGCCGCGGCTCTCGTCCCACGCCTTGCTCGGCGCGACATCCCATTCGATTGTCTCGGCAGCGTCGAGCCAGAAGCCCTCGCGGTCGCTGCGGCTCTTGTCATAGGTGGCGGGATATTGGTTCGGCATCGCTACGGACATCTCCTCTCGCGGGGCCGGTCGCGTCGCTGCGCGGCCGGTCCCCGGCATATTTACGGACGCATCGGCGCCATGCGATCAGAAGGTCGCTTCGAGCACCACCAGCGTCGGATCGTCTTCGTCGACGCGGGCGGTGAAGCCCATTTCGCGCTCCAGTTCGATCGCCGAATGATTGTCGCGGCTCTCGATCGACATCAGCCGCTTGACGCCGCGACGCATCGCTTCCTCGGCGATGAAGGTCAGCAGCGTCCAGCCGATACCCTGGCCCTTGCGGTCCGAACGGATCGAAATCGCGACTTCGGCCGCTTCCATCGCCTTGTCACAGGCGAGCATTCCGGTCGCGAGCAATTCGCCGCTTTGCTTGTCGAACGCCAGAAAGCTCTCGGTGCGCCAGTGATCGACCTTGGTCATCGCGACAAGCTGGTCATGGCCGACATGATCGCGCGCGCTGAGAAAACGGAACCGGCGATCGTCGGGCGAAACCGATTCGAACAGCTTTTCGAGCGCGGGCTCGTCGGCCTCGGTGGCGGGGCGGACATCGATCACCAGTCCGCTGCGCGTCGTCAGCTCGGTGGGATGGTCCAGCGGCTTTTGATCGGGGGAGGTCATCTTGCAACTCCTGAAACTCACGGATGATGCGGCGCAGAATAACAGCATCCGGCGCGCGCTGCATGCGTAGTTCCCCGCATCTGTCGGGCATTGCGCCGCATCAAACCGCAACCGAATGACTCGCTTTTCGCGCGAAAATGCCTATGTCGCGCGCCAATCATGGCAACCAAACTCCCCGAATCCCCCAAGGTGGGCATGGTGTCGCTCGGCTGTCCCAAGAATCTGGTCGATAGCGAGCGTATCCTCACCAAGCTGCGCAGCGACGGCTATGGCCTTTCGGCCGATTATGCCGGCGCCGATGTCGTGCTGGTCAATACCTGCGGCTTTCTCGACAGCGCCAAGGAGGAAAGCCTCGAGGCGATCGGGGAGGCGATCAGCGAAAACGGCCGCGTCATCGTCACCGGCTGCATGGGCGACGAAGCCGAGAAGATCCGCGCGCGGTTCCCCAATGTCCTCGCCGTCACCGGCGCCCATCAATATGAGCAGGTGGTGGAGGCAGTGCACGAAGCCGCACCCGCCACGCCCTCTCCCTATGTCGATCTGGTGCCCGAAAGCGGGCTCAAACTCACCCCGCGCCACTACAGCTATCTGAAGATTTCGGAGGGCTGCAATCACCGCTGCGCCTTCTGCATCATTCCGTCCTTGCGCGGTGATCTCGTCAGCCGTCGCCCCGATGCGATCCTGCGCGAAGCCGAAAAGCTGGTCGAGGCAGGGACAAAGGAACTTCTGGTGATCAGCCAGGATACCAGCGCCTATGGCATCGACATCCGCAAGCAGCCGCGCATGTGGAAAGGCGGGGAAGTCGTCCCCCACATGACCGATCTCGCCCGTGAACTCGGGAAGATCGCTCCCTGGGTGCGGCTCCATTACGTTTATCCCTATCCGCATGTCGATCAGATCATCCCGCTGATGGCCGAGGGGCTGGTCCTCCCCTATCTCGACATCCCCTTCCAGCATGCCAGCCGCAATGTGCTCAAGGCGATGAAGCGCCCGGCCAACGAAGCCAAGGTGCTCGAACGGCTGAAGGCATGGCGCGAAATCTGCCCGGATATCACCATCCGGTCGACCTTCGTCGTCGGCTTTCCGGGCGAGACCGAAGAGGATTTCGAATATCTCCTCGACTGGCTCGACGAAGCCCAGCTCGACCGCGTCGGCGCCTTCAGCTTCGAACCCGTCGAGGGCGCGGCGGCCAACGCGCTGCCCGATCCGGTGCCCGAGGAGGTCAAGGAAGAGCGCTACGCGCGGATCATGGAAAAGACCGCCGCGATCAGTGCCGCCAAGTTGCAGGCCAAGATCGGCCGAGAGATCGACGTGATCATCGATCTGGTCGACGCCGAAAGCGGTGGTGCCACCGGCCGGTCCTCCGCCGACGCGCCGGAGATCGACGGCGAAGTGCATCTGCGCGACGCCGGACACCTTACGCAGGGCGACATCGTGCGCGTGACCGTGGAAGACGCCGACGCGCACGACCTGTTCGGCGCGCCGCTGCCGGGCTGAACGGAGGGCGGACGATGCCGGTTCCCGACACTGTCCGCGCCGAACTGCCGCCGAGCAGCTATCCCGAGCTGCTCGAAACGCTGCGCACCGGAGACATCATCCTGTGCTCGGGCACGCAGCTCTATTCGCGCTTCATCCGCTGGGGTGCGGGCAGCGCGTGGAGCCATGTTGCGATGATCCTGCGCATCGACGCGCTCGATCAGGTGATGGTGATCGAAGCGCGCGAGGAAAAGGGCGTGCGCATGCTGCCCTTCCATCGATTCCTCACCGAAGACAGTACCCCCAACCGCGTCTTTCCCGGCGACGTCGTCTTCGCGCGCCACCGCGATTTCGAAACCCACGCCGCGAATGGCGGCCTGCAGCGCATGATGCGGTTCGCCACCGACCGGCTTGGCGCGCCGTTCAGCCCGGGCGAAATCCTCAAGATCATGGCGCGCATCGTCCTCAGCCGGCTCGGCAAGCGGCTGCCCCGGATGCTGCGATCGGACGATGAATTCACCTGCGCCGAATATGTCTATCGCTGCCTTGAAGAGGTCGGCATTCATGTCGCGTGGAACGGGCTTGGCTATATCGGCCCCGCCGCCTTCGCCCGCGACGAAGCGATCCATCCCGTCGCGCGACTTTCGGAAAATCCGTTCCCCGAGGAGGGAGCCGTCCGACGCGCGAAACGCCGCGCCGCATCGCACAGCGGAGCCGAGCAGCGCACGACCGGTGGCTAATGTTACAAAATGTTGCCGGACCGGCATCATACCGCTTCGCCGCACCGCAGCACTTGCCTCCCGCGTTCCGAACCGCCACTCCTTGCGCTCCGCCGCGCCGGCGGATCCCGAGTGTCGCGTAGCAAGTCCCAAGGTTTCCCGCTTTTCCATGAAGATTTTGATTGTCGAGGATGACGGCCCTCTTCGCCTGCTGATCGCGCGTGTGCTTCGCGATCACGGATTCGAGGCCGTCGGCGTGAGCAACGGCGCCGAAATGCGCCCGCTGATCGAAAATGGCGACATCCAGCTCGTAGTGCTCGACATCATGCTGCCCGGCACCAGCGGGCTCGATATCTGCCGCTGGCTGCGCGGCCATTCGACCGTGCCGATCATCATCATCAGTGCCCGCGCGCAGGAGACCGACCGGATCGTCGGGCTGGAACTGGGCGCCGACGACTATCTCTCCAAACCGTTCGGACCCGAGGAGCTTGTCGCCCGCGTGCGCGCAGTGCTTCGCCGCGCGACGGGCCAGGTGGCGCCCGCGCCGCGCGAGCCCACGCTGCGCTTCGCGGGGTGGATCATCGATCGCGACCGGCGCGAACTGACTGCCCCCGACGGATCGCCGGTGGCGCTGTCCGGCGCTGAATATGACATGCTGATAACGCTGACCGATTCCGCCCAGCGTGTGGTGAGTCGCGATTTCCTGCTCGAACAGTCACGCGAGCGTGTTTCGGGCGCCTCGGATCGCGCCGTCGATGTGCTGGTCAGCCGGCTGCGCGCCAAATTGCGCGCGCATGGCGGCGGGGAGATCATCAAGACGGTGCGCGGTGCGGGCTATATGTTCGTTCCCCATGTAGAGCGGCGGTGACGCGCGTCCGCCTGTGGCCGCGCGGCCTTACGGGCCGGGTTACGCTGGTGCTGCTGGCGGCGATCCTGATTGAATTCTTCGGCACGATCCTGGTCTTCGGCGAGGCGGAAAAGCTGCTGCTGCGCACCGGGCAGGCGCACCGCGTCGCCGAACAGCTGGTCGTCGCCGATCGCGTGCTGCGCCAGACGCCGCCCGACCAGCGCGCGAACCTGGCGCCGCGCCTTTCCACGCGCCACGTCGTTATCACCCTGCGGGATACGCCGCTCGGCCCGCAGCCGACCAGCCAGACCGCGGAAGCGGCGGCACGCGAATTCCGGTTGTGGGAGCCCGAGCTGCGCGATCGCACGCTGGAAATCGGGCTTAGCGAGCGCGGCAGCGAGTCCCCCGATCGCCTCATCGGCGCGCTCAGCACCAATGACGGCCAGTGGATTCACTTCCGTTCGATCGAGCCGATCGGTCGCTGGGCCGGGCCGGAAGGCTGGCTGCCGTCGCTGATCCTGCTGGTCTTTGCGGTGCTGCTCGTTTCGGCGCTGCTGGTGCGCACGCTCGCCGCGCCGCTGCGTGCGCTGGCGGCGGCAACGAACCGGATCGGAGTCACGCCCGCCAAGGTGGTGGTCGAACCGGACGGCCCGCAGGAGCTGCGCCGGCTCGCCATTGCGTTCAACGCGATGCAGACACGTATTTCGGAACTGCTCGAAAGCCGCACCCGCGCGCTGCTGGCGGTCAGCCACGATCTGCGCACGCCGCTGTCGCGGATGAAGCTGCGGATCCACGGTCGGTTGCGCGCGGGCGACCTGGAGGCATTGCGCGGCGATGTCGACGAGATGCAGGCGATGCTCGATTCGCTGCTCGATTTTCTGGGTGGCGGAGACGGTACGCAGAACGATCCGGCGGTGCGCACCGATCTGGCGACATTCGTGGCGCAGGTAGCCGGGGACATGCGCACGGTGGACCCGCAGGCACGCGCGATCCGCGTATCGGGACCGGACAGGCTCGACGTCATGACGCACCGCAATGCGCTGCGCCGCGGCCTCTCCAACCTGATCGACAATGCCGTCAAATATGGCGGCGAGGCCGAAATCGAATTTGGCAGCGACGGCGGCTGGGCATGGATCGAAGTGCGCGACCACGGCCCCGGTATCGCGCCCGACCTGCTGCCGCAGGTGATAAAGCCCTTCATTCGCGGCGACGCCGCCCGCGCGCGGGACACCAAGGGGTTCGGGCTCGGCCTTGCCGTGGTAATGCGCGTCGCGAAAATCCATGATGGCAGCTTCACCTTGCGCAATGCATCGCCAGGGCTGATCGCCCAGCTGACGCTGCCTATCGACGGCAGGAAGCCGCAAAAGCGCGACGAAACCGGCAACGGCAATGTTTTGATACGTTTCTGATGCGCTGCAGCAATATGGCGCTTTCACAAGACGCGCTCCCGCCCTCTCCGCAGGGTCAGTCAAGATGGAGCGCAACATGGAAATCGTCGGCGGTGTCGCCCGCTTTCAGGGCGACGTATTCCCCCAGCAGCAAGAGCTTTTCCGCGCGCTGGCACGTGAAGGGCAGCGCCCGAGCACGCTGATGGTCAGCTGCGCGGATTCGCGCGTTGTTCCCGAACTCATCACCCAGAGCGAGCCGGGCGACCTGTTCGTATGCCGCAACGCGGGAAATATCGTTCCACCCTTCGCGCAGAAGAATGGCGGCGTTTCCTCGACCGTCGAATATGCGGTGATGGTGCTGGGCGTCAGCCACATCATCGTCTGCGGCCATTCGGACTGCGGCGCAATGAAGGCATTTTTCAATCAGGAAGCGCTGGAAAGCCTGCCGAACGTCAAGGCGTGGCTGTCGCATGCCGAACCGGCCTATGAAGTCGTGCGCACCTGCTATCACGAGCATGAGGAAAAGGACCAGATCCATGCGCTGACGCTGGAAAACGTCGCGATCCAGCTCGTCCACCTGCAGAATCACCCCTCGGTCGCGGCCGCGCTCGCGGCGGGCAAGGTCAGCCTCCACGGCTGGTTCTTCGACATCGAATCGGGCCGCATCCTGGCGCTCAACGCCGAAGGCGATTTCGTCGACTTCGAACCGGGCCAGGAACTGCCGGTGGCGGTGCCCGCGCGCAAGCCGCGCGTCGGCGCCGCAGTCAGCAAGGCCGCGTAACGATGGCGAGCGCCGCTGAAACACAGGGCCGATCCCTGCTCCCCGCGACGTTCGGACGGGACTTCGCGTCATCGTTCGTCGTCTTCCTGGTCGCGATGCCGCTCTGTCTCGGCATCGCGATCGCCTCGGGCGTTCCACCCGAACTGGGCCTCGTCACCGGCATCATCGGCGGTATCGTGGTCGGCGCGATCGCCGGTTCGCCGCTCCAGGTCAGCGGTCCCGCCGCCGGCCTCGCCGTTCTCGTCTTCGATCTGGTGCAGACTCACGGTCTCGTCGCGCTGGGTCCGGTACTGATCCTGGCGGGCATCCTGCAATTCGCGGGCGGGCTTCTGAAGCTCGGCCAGTTCTTCCGCGGCGTCTCCCCCGCGGTGGTGCACGGCATGCTCGCCGGGATCGGCGCGATGATCGTGCTGCAGCAGGTGCATGTGCTGATCGATGATAGTCCGCTGAGCGACGGCCTTGCCAATCTCGCCGCGATTCCGGGGGCGTTCCTAGGCCTTGAGGACGATGCCTTTCAGGCACTGCTGGTCGGGCTCGCCACGATCGGCGCGATGATTGGCTGGGACAAGGTAAAGCCTGCCGCGCTTCGCATGGTGCCCGGTGCGCTGGTCGGCGTCGTGGTCGGTACGATCCTGGCGATGGCGGGCAATCTCGCCATTCAGCGGATCGCCCTGCCCGACAATATCGCCGCCGGGCTGACGCTGCCCAGCACCGAGAGCATGTCACTGCTCGCCGATCCGACGCTGCTCGGCCTCGCGCTTGCGATGGCGTTCATCGCCAGCGCCGAAACGCTGCTTTCGGCGGCCGCGGTCGACAAGATGCAGGACCGAGTCCAGTCGAAGTTCAACAAGGAGCTGACCGCGCAGGGCGTCGGCAACTTCCTGTGCGGCATCGTCGGCGCGCTGCCGATGACCGGCGTGATCGTGCGCAGCTCGGCCAATGTGCAGGCCGGTGCGGAAACCCGCGCCTCGACCATCCTGCACGGCATCTGGATCCTCGCCTTCGTCGCGCTGCTTCCGTTCGTGCTTGCCGAAGTGCCCACCGCGGCGCTGGCGGGCGTGCTGGTTGTGACAGGCGTCAAGCTGGTGAAGATCAAGGATGTGCGCCACCTGTTCACGCGATACGGCGCTTTGCCGGCGCTGATCTGGGGCGTTACTTTCGTGCTGGTCGTCACGGTCGATCTGCTGACCGGCGTGGTCGCGGGCCTGATCATGACGCTGCTTGAGCTTGTCCCGCAATGGCGCCGCATGCGGCTTGCGATCCACGAGCGCAGCCACGCCGAGGACGATCACGAGATCGAGCTCGAAGGCAAGGCCACGGCAATGTCGATCCACAAGGTCGCCGGCCTGCTCGATCGCCTGCCCCGGCAGGGCCGGATCAAGCTCAAGCTGTCAAAGCTGGAATTCGCCGACCACACCGTTTCGGAACTGGTTTCCGATGCGCTGGTGCGGCGCAAGCAACAGGGCGTGCGGATCGAACTCGATCATGACGGCCATCCGCACCAGCAACGGATCGCATCCGCGATCGCCTGACGCATTCGGAGGTGTATCGGGAGTTCGTAACCGCTTCCGCACCTGCCCTCCGATACCCTGCCTGACGGAGCTGGCCCCCTGGCTCCGTCAGGCTTTTTTTGTGCTTCGCGCGCCGGATGGGCGATCTTTGGCGCCGCCGGACTAGGCGAGCGGCACATCGCGCCCTAGATCATGCGGCATGACTGATCTCTCGACGCTCCTTCAGGCCGATCGCGGCCAATCCGCCCGCTCCATTCACATCGTCGATGCCAAGACCTTCGACGACTGGCTCGCTTCGCAGCCGCCGCGCGCCCGCGCCGCCGCCGCCGCGCAGAAGCTGAAGCCCACCGGCTATGCCAATGCGATCCTGCCGGGCGATGGGCCCGAGGACTGGTCGGTCGTCACCGTGGTCGCCAATGTCGACAAGCTTTCGCCCTGGTGCCTCGCCAAGCTCGCCGAGACGCTGCCCGAAGGCACCTATCGCCTCGAAGGACGCGAGCCGGGCCCGGCCACCTATGGCTGGCTGACCGCGCAATACCGGTTCGAGAAATACAGGACCGACGACAAGGCGCAGGGCCCGCGCGTCCTGCTGACCAACGAACCGGCGAGCATCGACGAGACGCTGCTGCTGGCGAACGTCACCTTCAAGATCCGCGACCTGATCAATGCCGGCGCATCGGACATGGGCCCGGCCGATCTGGAGGCGCATGCCGAAGGCATTGCCAAGGCCTATGGCGGCACGCTGACTGTCACCCGCGGCGACGAGCTGGTGCGCGGCTATCCGATGATCCATGCGGTCGGCAAGGCAGCGGGCAAGGGCCGCGAGCCGCGCCTGATCGAAATCGAATGGGGCAATCCCGATCACCCGCGCGTCGCGATCATCGGCAAGGGCGTGGTGTTCGATTCGGGCGGGCTCGACATCAAGCCGGCATCGGGCATGCGGCTGATGAAGAAGGATATGGGCGGTTCGGCGCACGCGCTGGGTCTGGCCGAACTGGTGATGGCATCGAAGCTGCCGGTCCGGCTGCACATGCTCGTGCCCGCGGTAGAAAACGCCGTGTCGGGCGAAGCCTTCCGTCCCGGCGACGTGCTCAACACCCGCAAGGGGGTGACCGTCGAGAACAGCAATACCGACGCCGAGGGTCGCCTGATCCTGGGCGACGCGATCACCAAGGCAGGCGAAGGCAACCCCGAGCTGATGCTCGATTTCGCGACTCTCACCGGCGCCGCGCGCGTCGCGCTCGGCGCGGACCTCACCGGCCTGTTCGCCAATGACGACACGCTTGCAAACGATCTGCTGGGCGCCGCCGAAAGCGAATCCGATCCCGCATGGCGCCTGCCGCTCTGGGATCCCTATGACGAGATGCTGAAATCCGACGTTGCCGACATGGTCAACGCGGCCGAGGGCACGCCGTTCGGCGGTGCGATCACGGCCGCGCTGTTCCTGCGCCGCTTCGTTCCCGAGGGCGTGCAATGGGCGCATCACGACATCTTCTGCTGGCGCCAGTCGGCCAAGCCCGGCCGCCCCAAGGGCGCCGACGCGGTAAGCCTGCGCGCGACGTGGAAGGCGCTCAAGGACCGCTACGGCAAATGAGCTCAATGCCTCCCCGGGCGCGTCTCGGGGAGGGCCAGCGCACGCGAAACCGGCGGCGCAGGCGCGCGACCGACCGGCTCAGTCGTAATGCGCTACGTCACCGGTGATTGCCACCCAGGCGAGCTTGCGCTCCTCGAAGACCGAATATTCCAGCCTCCCGAAATGCGGATCGTCGAACAGGCCGAGCGGGATCGCCGTGACGCCGGGCATGCTGTCGAGCGTATAGGCCACGGCCACGCCGCATTGCGGGCAGAAGCGATGACGGAACAGGCTGCCGGATTCGCCCACTTCCTCCCACCCGCGCGTCTCGCCGATGATTTCCACGGCATCGTCGGGAAACCGGGCCTGTACGGCAAAGGCACTGCCGCTGCGTCGCTTGCAATTCGAACAATGGCACACCGAGACGCGAACCGGCTCGCCCGTGCAGGCCACCGTCACCGCGCCGCAACGACAGCGTGCCTGCCGCGCGGTCACGCCTTCGCGGCCGCTTCGATGATCGGTACGAACTTCTCCGCCGTCAGGCTCGCTCCGCCGATCAACCCGCCATCGACATCCGAAAGCGCCAGGATCGCGGCGGCGTTGGCCGGATTCATCGATCCGCCATAGAGGATACGGATCGTGTCGGCGGCTTCCTTGCCCGCCAGTTCGCCCAGCTTGGCGCGGATCGCGCCGTGCGTGGCGGCGATTTCATCCTCGGTGGGCGTCTTGCCTGTTCCGATCGCCCAGCGCGGTTCATAGGCGATGGTCAGCCAGTCGCCATGCGCGTCGCCGGGAATCGCCGCGATCTGTTCGGCGACGACGGCCTCGGTCTGGCCCGCGTCGCGTTCCTCCTCGGTCTCGCCGCAGCACAGGATGACGTGCAGCCCCGCCCCGCGCGCCGCCAGCGCCTTCGCCCAGGCGTCGCCGCTCGATTCGCACTGATCCGCGCGCCGCTCCGAATGGCCGACGATCACCAGTCCGGCGCCGGTTTCCGTGAGCATCGCCGCGGAGATACAGCCGGTATGCGCGCCGCTCTGCGCGGCATGCACGTCCTGCGCGCCGACCGGCATCGATCCGGCCGCCGCGACTGCCGGTGCGATCAGCGTGAACGGCACGCACAGCGCGACATCGACTCCCGAATTGTCCGAAGCGGCGCCGGCGATCGATTCGACTTCGCCAAGCTGGGCCTTCAGCCCGTTCATCTTCCAGTTTCCGGCAATGAATTTGCGCCGCATGCGGACCTCCCTTTCCTGCATTCGGGACGGCGATAGCAAAGACTGTCCTGCGCACAAGCTTGAAGGGCGGCGCGCACGGCCCTAAAGCGGCGCGATCACCCCCCTCCATCGAACGGGTTTGCATGCTCAGAGTTTTCCGCAACATCACCAAGTCGCGCATCGGCCTGATCGTGGTGTTCATCGTCCTCGGCATCATTGCGCTGGCATTCGCCGCCGCCGACATCACCGGAATCGGTGGAATCGGTCGCGGATCGGGTGCCGTCGTCGCGCGCGTGGGCGATCGCGAGATCACCGAGAAAGAGCTGAAGGATCGTGTTCAGATCGCGATCGACAATCTGCGCCGTCGCGGACAGACGGTGACGATGGAGCAGTTCCTTGCCGCGGGCGGGCTCGAACGCGCGCTCGACCAGATCATCAGTTCGGCGGCGGCGGAGCAGTTCGCGCGCCGGCACGGCATCCAGGTCAGCCGTCGCCTGATCGACGGTGTGATCGCCAGCAACACCGCCTTTCAGGGCCCGGACGGAAAGTTCGACCAGCAGACCTATGAGACGCTGCTCGCGCGGGAACGCATCTCCGAGGCCGATTTGCGTGCCGACCTGCGTGCCGGCGCCTATACCGACTGGCTGATCGGGCCGACGTCGAATGCCGGCCAGGCGCCGATGGCGCTGGCCGCGCCCTATGCCGCGCTGATGACCGAGGAACGCAAGGGCGCGATCGCCTTCATCCCGATGCTGGCGATGGACCCGGGCGAGGAACCGACCGACGAACAGGTCGCCGAATTCTACGAACAGAACAAGCAGCGCTACACCATCCCCGAGCGCCGCGTGATCCGCTATGCCGAAGTCTCGCCCGAAACGCTCGAGGATCGCACCCGGGCGACCGATGAGGAAATCCAGCAGGCCTATCGCGCCGCGGGCGACCGCTTCGCGGCGACCGAGAAACGCTCGGTCGATCAGCTGATCGTCGGCGATCAGGAAAGCGCCGCGCGCATTGCCGAGGCCGTGAAGGGCGGCCAGTCGATCGCCGCCGCGGCCCGGGCCGAAGGGCTCGAACCGCGTTCGTTCGATTCGGTGACTCGCGAGGCGCTCGCCGAGGAAACCTCCGACGAAGTGGCGCAGGCGGTGTTCGCCGCTGATGCGAACAGCGCGGTCGGCCCGATCCGGTCCCCGCTCGGCTGGCAGGTGCTGCGTGTCTCCTCGGTCGAACAGGTCGCCGCGCGTTCGATCGCGGACGTGCGCGACACGCTTGCCGAGGAAGTGCGCGGAAAGAAACTGGTCCAGGCCCTGGTCACCATGCGCGACGAGATCGGCGACGCGATCGCCGATGGCGGCACCTTCCAGGAAGTGCTCGGCGATACCGGGCTGGAAGCGACATCCACCGCGCCGCTGCTCGCCAATGGCCGCAACCCGGACGAACCGGAGGCCGAGCCCGACGAGGCGCTCCAGCCGCTGCTGAGCGCAGGCTTTCAGATGAGCGCCGATTCGGAGCCGCAGCTGGTGGCGATCGACGACACGCATTTCGCCGTCATCACCGTCGCGAAAATCGTCCCCGCCACGCCGCGCCCGCTCGACGAAATCCGTGATCGCGTCGCGCGCGACTATCGCGTCGACAAGGCTGTCGCCAAGGCGCGCGAAGTCGCGGCGGAAGTGGTCGAGGCCGTGAAGGGCGGCAAGTCGCTGCGCGAGGCACTGGCCGCGACCGGCGAACGTTTGCCCCCGCCCAGCCCGATCGATACGACACGCGCGCGCATCGCACAGATGGGCGAACAGATCCCGCCGCCGGTGCAACTGCTATTCAACATGCAGCCGGGCACCGCGCGCCTGATCGAAGGCAACAGCCGCGAAGGCTATTATGTCGTCCATCTCGAGGCGATCGAACCGCATGATGCGAGTGAGGTCCCCGAGCTGGTCCAGGGCATGCACGGTTCGATCGCGCGCAGCATCGGCAACGAACTCGCCGGTCAGCTTATCGGCGCGCTGCAGCGTGACATCGGCGTTTCGCGCAATGCGGACGCGATCGCACGGGTGCGCCGCGACCTGACCAACCAGGGCAATTGACCGCGCGATGATCGAAGGGGACCGCGCGGCCCGCGAGGCGCTCGGCCAGGGACGCCCGGCGCTGCTCTGGACCCGGCTGGTCGCCGACACCGAAACGCCGGTCGCCGCCGCGCTCAAGCTGATCGAGCCGGGGCGCGGCGACTTCCTCCTTGAATCGGTCGAGGGCGGATCGGTGCGCGGGCGGCACAGCTTTATCGGGCTCGCCCCCGATCTCGTCTTCCGCGCGATCGGCAACGATGCCGCGATCAACGCGCACTGGCGCACCGATCGCGAGGCATTCGTACCGTGCGAACAGCCCGCGCTTGCCGCGCTGCGCGAACTCGTCGCGCAATGCCGGATGGACGTCCCGCCCGAATTGCCGCGCGCGCTTGCCTGCCTTGTCGGCTATTTCGGCTATGAGACCGTCGGACTGGTCGAAAAGCTGCCCCGCCCGCCCGCCAATCCGATCGACGTGCCGGACATGATGTTCGTGCGCCCGACGGTGCTGCTGGTGATCGACCGGCTCGCCGACGCGCTGTTCGTCGTCAGTCCGGTCTGGCCCGGTTCGGGCGATCCTGACGCCGCGATCGCGGCGGGCCATGACCGCATCGAGGCCACGATCGCGCGCCTTCACAGCACGCCGCTGCCCGCACCCGTTCGGATCGACGAAGCGCCCGACGTCGCGCTCGAACCGGTGCTGCCGCCGGGCCGCTATGGCGAAATGGTCGCCGCGGCGAAGGAATATATCGCGGCGGGCGACATTTTTCAGGTGGTGCTGGCGCAGCGCTTCACGACGCCCTTCCCGCTGCCGCCGTTCGAACTCTATCGCGCGCTGCGCCGCGTGAACCCCTCGCCCTTCCTCTATCATCTCGACCTGCCGGGCTTTTCGCTGACCGGATCGAGCCCCGAAATCCTCGTTCGCGTCCGCGACGGCGAAGTCACCATCCGCCCGATCGCGGGCACGCGCCCGCGCGGCGCCACCGCCGCCGAGGACGCGGCGAACCGCGCCAGCCTGCTCGCCGATCCCAAGGAATGCGCAGAGCATCTGATGCTGCTCGATCTCGGCCGCAACGATGTCGGCCGTGTCGCAAGCGCGGGCAGCGTGACCGTCACCGATCGCTACACGGTCGAATTCTACAGCCATGTCATGCACATCGTGTCGAATGTCGTCGGGCAGCTGCGCGACGATCAGGACGCGCTCGACGCGCTGTTCGCGGGCTTCCCCGCAGGCACGGTGTCCGGCGCGCCCAAGGTGCGGGCGTGCCAGATCATCGCCGAACTGGAGGCCGAAACGCGCGGCGCCTATGCCGGCGGCGTCGGCTATTTCTCGCCCGACGGATCGATGGACAGCTGCATCGTCCTGCGCACCGCATTGGTGAAGGACGGCACGATGCACGTTCAGGCCGGTGCCGGCATCGTCGCCGACAGCGAAGCGGCGTACGAACAGCGCGAATGCGAAGCCAAGGCCGGCGCCCTCCTCGCCGCGGCGCGCGAGGCGCTGCGTCAGGCCGCGGAGCCCGGCTTCGGGCAATAAGCCGAAGCTTCATTATTTCGCAGACAAGCCGCGTGAACTCGGTCTAGAAACAGGCTCCTCTCCCGTTTCGGAATGTCGTCATGCTGATCGCCTCCCTTTTGATACTCGCCACCCAGGACGCCGCAGCCGCCGCCACGCCGATCGATCAGGCGAAGTGGATCACCGCCGCGCAATATCCGCAGGGCGCCCGCGACGCCGGCGAAGAAGGCACGGTCGGCTATGTCCTGCTGGTCGATGCCGAGGGTAAGGTCACGAACTGCGCGATTTCGCGCCCGACCCGCTCCTGGCGTCTCGACACCGCCACCTGCCGCATCCTGCGCGAACGCGCCCGCTTCACGCCCGCGCGCGATGCGCAGGGCCGCGCCGTGCCCGGCCGCTTTGAAGGCGCCTTCACCTGGCAACTGGCGCGCTAGGGCCGCGAGCGAAGCGGCGCGTCAATCCCCGCGAAAACGAGGATGCGGCCTCTTCCCGCGTCTCGGATCGACTCCGCGCCCCTTACGGCACCTGCGACTGGCGCTGTTCCTCTTCGAGCCGTTCCTGCGCCCATTGGCGGAGCATTTCGCGCGTGCAGCCGCTCTGCCCGCCCATGCCGATCGTCGAACACCCGCCCGGCAGGCTGGCGCGATTGACTTCCTCGATCACTTCGACGCGGCGAACCCAGCTCGTGCTCGCGCCGGTCTGGTCATGCTCGCGAAACCGCTCGGGGATGCGATAGGGCGACTCCGCGCTCTCCGCGCAGACGACGATCTCGTCCTCGGATTGCGGCGGCGGGCATTCCGCGTCGCCATAGAGGATGACGTTGCGGATACGCGTCGGCACTTGCTCCACCGTTTCCTGCCCGGCGGCGTCCTGTCCCGGGACATCCTGCGCGGGGGCCAGCAGCAGCGCGGCCAGCGAAAGCGATACCAAACTCATTCGATCCTCCAATCGGCCCCGGTTCCCGGCCGGCCATGAGTGCTTGGCGTGGCACTGTGGCGGCGCTAGGGCAAGGCCATGTCATCACGCGCCACCGGGATGCGCCGTTCCCCCAAATGGCAACGAACGCTGTGGATGCCGGTTTTGCTGGCTCTGCTCTCCGGCTGCAATGCGGATGATTCCGCATCGCGCACCGGTGGTTCCGCGATCGATCGCGCCTGCGAGCCGGTGACGTTCGAAGGCACGCCCTTCACTGTCTGCCATGCGATACGCGACAAGCACCGCATCCGCCTGGTCGATCGCGATGCCGATGGCAATCCGATGCGGGACTTTCCCCCGCTCGAAGCACGGCTCGGCGCCGACTGGCCGCGCATCGCCTTCGCCATGAACGCGGGCATGTTCAACGAAGACGGCGCGCCGATCGGCTATTATGTCGAGGCCGGCAACCAGACCAAGCCGCTCAACCGCCGCGAAGGGCCGGGCAATTTCCACTTGCTCCCCAACGGCGTCTTCTGGGGCAATGCCAAGGGCTGGCACGTCACCGAAACCGAGGCCTTCGCCGCCGACCGCCCCGAATTTCCCGATTTCGCCACGCAATCCGGCCCGATGCTGGTGATCGACGGCAGGCTTCACCCAGAATTCAGCGAAAACGGCGTGTCGCAGCTCATCCGCAACGGCGTCGGCGTCGACGAAAAGGGCGACGCATGGTTCGCGATCAGCGAGGCGCCGGTGTCCTTCGGCCGCTTCGCCCGCCTGTTTCGCGACCGGCTGGATTGTCCCGACGCATTGTTCCTCGACGGTCAGGTCTCGCGCCTGTGGGACCCGCCCGGCAATCGCCGCCTGCCCGGCGCGCTGATCGGCCCGATTGTCGTCGTGACGCAGAAGGAGTAGCGCTGGCGCCATGATCCTCGTCATCGACAATTACGATAGCTTCACCTGGAACCTGGTCCATTACCTGATGGAGCTGGGCACCGAGGTAAAGGTCGTCCGCAACGACGCGCTAACCGCCGCCGAGGCGCTGGCAAGCAATGCGCAGGCCTTCCTCATCTCGCCCGGCCCATGCACGCCGAACGAAGCGGGCATCAGCCTCGATCTCGTCGCCGCCTGCGCCGATGCGGGCAAGCCGCTGCTCGGCGTGTGCCTCGGCCATCAGGCGATCGGCCAGCATTTCGGCGGCACCGTGAAACGCGGCGGGCTGATGCACGGCAAGACATGCCCGGTCGAACATGACGGGACGGGGCTGTTCGCGGGCCTCCCCTCGCCCTTCACCGCGACCCGCTATCACTCGCTGATCGTCGAGGACATTCCCGAGGAACTGATCGTCAACGCCACCGCCGACGACGCCAGCGTCATGGGCTTCCGCCACCGCGACCTGCCGATCCACGGCGTCCAGTTTCACCCGGAAAGCATCGCCACCCAGCACGGGCATGCGATGCTGGCGAATTTCCTGAAGGCGGCGGGGATCGGGGCCGAGGTTGTGGGGTGAGGGCTTGGGGTTGTTGGGGGGGGGAGTCGGCTGCTTTGCGAATAATCGCGGTTATCGAGGCCTCTCCACAGTTCGCCTGAAAGCGGACATGCTTGCCGATAGGTCTCATAGGCCGAATCTGGGGACTTACCTGCCGGTCAGTGCGGCAACGAGGAACGCCCGCTTGTGCCAACACCGGCCATTGGGCAGTAGCCAAAGCGCATTGGCGACGCTAGAACAGGTCGGGAACAAGGGGGCATTATGCTGCTTAAGACGGTTCATGTTCAGCACTTCAAGCACGTTCTTGATTCAACCGAGGTCGCAATTCAGCCAGACGTTACCTGTTTGGTGGGCAAGAATGAGTCAGGTAAAACCGCCTTTCTTGAAGCACTTCGTCGCCTGAACCCCGCCCAAGGTAACGTCGATTTCAACATCGGTCGCCACTACCCCGCATGGCTGGAAAAGACTCATCGCCGCCAGGGTAAAGACCTAGAGCTAGTCCAGCCCATCGAAGCGACTTTCGAGTTGCAGGATGCCGACAAGGCCGCCGTCAGCGCGGTATTTGGCGAAGGTGTGCTCACCTCTGACGCATTCACGCTAAGCCGCAAATATGACAACGGGCAGCTTTACACCTACAAGGCGGACGAAGCTAAGGCAGTCGCCAATCTTCTTGCCGACCTAGACCTGCCCAAGAGCGTGACGGAAACTACAAAGAGCATCACGACTTTTGCCTCGTTGCTCTCCGCTGCTGAGAAGCTCACCGCCAACGAAGAAGACGAGCAAATCAAGGCTTCTGGAGAGGCGATTACTGCCAAGGTGACAGCGGCTCTTGGTAAGGGCCTCGATTTCAGAGCCAAGATGCGCGCAATCCTCAAGACGCGCATTCCCAAGTTCTTCTATTATGCCGAGTACAGCCGCCTTCCCGGCATCGTCAAAATTCGGGAGTTGCTGGAAGCGGACGAAGACACCCTTGATGTAGATCTGGCGACGGCGCGTTCGCTGCTGAGTATGGCTGGCGCAGACGACGACTATCTGCTCGACCCGGAGTACGAAACCCGGAAGCGGGAGCTGGAAAACGTCGCTAACGCCATCACGCAGGATGTGCTGACCTATTGGACGACCAATACCGATCTTCGCGTTCTCATAGACATTACGCAGAAGACGGAAGCCCGGCAGAACGGCAATCATGCAGTGCTCGATGAAATGCACGTGCGAATGTACGACAACCGGCACATGCTTTCCCTGCCGTTTGACGAGCGATCATCTGGCTTCCAGTGGTTTTTCTCGTTTCTGTCGGCATTTTCGCGGTACGAGTATGACGATACGCCGGTCATCATATTGCTTGATGAACCCGGCCTTGGCCTACACGCGCGCGCCCAAAAGGATTTCCTCCGCTTCATTGACGAGCGGTTGGCGAAGCGATGCCAGGTCATTTACAGCACACACTCCCCCTTCATGGTCCAGCCCGGCCTGCTAGAGCGGGCGCGGGTCGTCGAAGATAAGGGTCGCGAGACGGGCTCGGTCATTTCCTCAGACGTGCTGACGAACGACCCCGATACCTTGTTCCCCCTGCAAGGTGCCCTTGGTTACGATATCGCGCAGCACCTCCTGATCGCCCAAGACAACCTTGTCGTGGAGGGGCCTTCCGACCTTGCCTACATGTCAACTATCTCGGCCCACTTGAAGGAGAACGGGCGAACCGGGCTCGACGATCGCTGGGCAATAATCCCGGTCGGTGGGGCCGACACGATCCTTACCTTTGTCGCACTTTTGGGCATCCATCTGGACGTGACGGTGCTGGTTGATGCCCGGAAGGAGGGACACCAGCGGCTCGCGACCTTGGCGCAGAACGGCTTCTTGAGTGCAACGCGGATTGTTACAGTCGGTGAGCTCCTGAACCGGAAAGCGGCAGACATTGAAGACCTCTTCACCGCTGCCGACTACCTTCTCCTTTACAACGCTGCATTCGGTAAAAGCATCGCGGAAGGGGACCTGAAAGGCACTGATCCGCTGGTGCGGAAGATCGCGCGCCTAGAGGAAGTTGATCGGTTCGACCACAACCGGCCAGCCGACAGGTTCTTGCGTGATAAGGCGACCTTCCTTCCTCAGCTCTCGAGCACCACGCTCGACAACTTTGAGAAGCTCTTCGTCCGCATCAACGATACCCTGACCAAGCGTTAGGCGCGAACGAGTGGGCCGGTTTTGCGCATGAGCGGACATTCAGACCATCGTGTCGCAATGGCGCATTGTGGGTCGGAAATGGACACGGACGTTGCTACAGCCGAATGTCAGCTTCGCTCAATCCGGTGACCAAGAACAGACAGTCCGAAACCGGCCCAGTTTCCGTCATACCGACTATATGCGTCGACAGACCCCCACCCACATCCAGCGCCCCCACCACCCCCTCTCACCACAGCATCGGCCGCGCCACCATCAGCCAGAAAACCCCCATCAGCCCCAGAAACGCCGGCCAGCCGAGCAGGAACCACAGCCGCATCGTCCGCCGATATTCCGGCCCGAGCGGCGCGCCGCTGTCGGCCGCTTCCTGCGCCAGCCGCTGGGCCCTGATCTGCAGCCACACCACCGGCGCCCAGCACAGGAACGCCAGCGCATAGAGGCCATAGGTCACGATCAGCCACGGCTCGAACAGCGAATATCCGGTCAGGTGAATGAGCGCGATGCCGCTCACCGGCTGCACCAGCCCGCTCGTCCCGGTGAAGATCCAGTCCGCGCGCACCACCATCCGGCCGACCCGCGCGATCAGCGCCGGATCGCCGCTCAGATGCGCGTTCCAGAAATACCAGGCCGTCCCCGCGCCGAACCCGAACAGCACGGTGCTGCTGACGATGTGCAGCCATTTGACGAGCAGATAGAGCTCCATCACCTCTTGTCCCCGATCACGCCATGCACTGCGATCGCCACCATGACCGGCAGGTTCTTGAGGAGAGGCCCGAGCGGATCGAGCCACAGCTGCGGCAGCGCAAACCCGATCACCAGCGTATAGCCCGCCACCACCGCAAGCTGGATCAGCGCGCCGCGCGCCGCCGATCGCCCGAACAGCAGATAGCCCGCAATAGCGATGTCGAGCAGACTGCTGCCATAGCGCAGCGGATCGGCCAGCGCCCGCGGCAGCCCCAGCGCATCCACCAGCTCGCCCGTCCGAGCCGCGCCATAAGCGACGCCCAGCCATGCCGAAGCCAGCCACATCAGCACCAGCACCGCGCGCAGCAGCGGCGCGAGGAAGAACAGCCGCGCATGCCAGCGATCCTGCACCTGCGCGGGCCGATCGCGCAGCGCCGTATCGAGCCCGCGCGGCGCAAAGCCGATCGCATCGGCAAAGGCCGCGCTGTCGCCTGCATTCCCCGCCACCATCTGCACCAGGCTGTTGGTCGCGATCGGTCCGTCGCCCGCCATATCGCCGATCCGGCCGAACAGCCGCATGAGAGGCATCGGCACCGACACGAACCGCGCCCTGCCGAAGCCGAGCCAGCGCCGGTAGCGCGCCAGCAACTCGCGCAGCGTCATCGTTTCCGGCCCCACCGGTTCCAGCGTCGTGCGCGGCGGCACACCGCCTTCGCACGCGATCCGCACGGTCCGCGCCAGATCACGCGCATGGATCGGCGTGAAGGCGAAATCGCCCCTGCCCGGCAGGGTCATGGCAAAGGGCAGCCCCGCCATCCCGCGCATCAGCGAGGTCCCGCCATAGCTGCCGTCGCCATAGACCAAAGAGGGCCGCAGGATCGTCCAGTCGAGCGGCGCCTCGCGCAGCGCCGCCTCGCCAGCCAGCTTGGTCCGCGCATAATCGGTGGCGACATCCGCGCGCGCGCTGATCGCGGAAATCAGGACCACGCGCTTGACCCCGGCCCGCGCCGCCGCGCCATGCAGCGCACGCGGCATCGCGACATGCACCGCTTCCATCTCGCGCCCGCGCAACAGCCCGGCGGCGTTGACGATCACGTCGACACCCGCCAGATGCGGCGCCCAGTCGGCTTCCGCCACTGCCTTCGCCAGATCGATCGAGATGAACCGGGCCTCGGGAAACGCCGCGCCGAGCGCGCCGGTTGCCCGCGCCACCCCGATCACATCATGCCCCGCGCCCAGCAGATCGGCGAGGATATGCCGCCCGATAAAGCCGCCCGCGCCAAGAACCAGAATTCGCATGCGCCCCCCAATGATCGCCCGATAGCATCGCGCCACTGCGGACTGAAGGGGATCGCGCCGGCTCCCCGGAAAGCCAAAGCGGCACGCCCGCCAATCAGGATTTTCTCGACACGGGCCCCGCGCACCGGAATAGAGGCCCGGTGACGACGCTGACGCCCCTGCCCGATCCCGCCACCCCGCTCTCGCGCGAGAGCGCAGCGCAGGCATTCGCCGACATTCTCGACGGCAAGACGTCGGACGAAGCGGTCGCGGCGTTCCTGGTCGCGCTTTCCGAGCGCGGCGAAACCAGCATCGAAATCGCGGAGGCCGCCCGTGCGATGCGTGCACGCCTGATCCCGATCACTGCGCCCGCAGGCGCGATCGACGTCTGCGGGACGGGCGGCGACGGGCAGCATACGCTCAACGTCTCGACTGCCGTCGCGCTCGTCGTCGCGGCGTGCGGCGTGCCGGTCGCCAAGCACGGCAATCGCGCCGCCTCATCCAAATCGGGCGCGGCCGACACGCTCGAAGCGCTCGGCCTCAACCTCGATCGCGCCAGTGCGCAGGCCGAGGCGACGCTTGCGCAAATCGGCATCGCCTTCCTCTTCGCGCAGAAACACCACCCCGCGCTTGCCCGGCTCGGCCCGATCCGCAAGGCGATCGGGCGCCGCACGATCTTCAACCTGCTCGGCCCGCTCGCCAATCCCGCGCGCGTCAAACGCCAGCTGATCGGCATCGCCAGCCCCGGCTTCGCGCCCGTCTATGCGCAGGCGATCGACCAGCTGGGGTTCGAGGGCGCCGCCGTCGTCGCCGGCGAGGAAGGGCTCGACGAGCTTTCCTGCGCCGGCCCCAGTGTAATTATCCCGACCGGCAGCGTCAGCCTGCCCGATCGCATCGCGCCCGAAGACATCGGCCTGCCGCGCCACCCGCTGGCCGCGATTCGCGGCGGCGGGCCGGAGGAGAATGCGGCGGCGCTGCGCAAGCTGCTGCTCGGCGAGCCCGGCGCCTATCGCGACGCCGTCGTCCTCAACGCCGCCGCTGCGCTCGTCGTCGCGGGCCATGCCGCCGCGCTTGCCGATGGCGCTGAACAGGCTGCCGAAGCGCTCGACAACGGACTTGCAAACGCGCTGCTCAACTGCTGGATCGCGGCGTTATGAGTACGATGCTCGACCGGATTCTCGAAGCCAAGCGCGAGGAAGTTGCCGCGCGCAAGGCCGTCACCACCTCGTCCGAACTCGCCGAGCGCATCGCCGCGCAGACGCCGCCGCGCGGCTTCCGTGCAGCGCTCGACGCCAAGGTCGCGGCGGGCGGCTATGGCCTGATCGCCGAAGTCAAGAAAGCCAGCCCGTCCAAGGGGTTGATCCGCGAATCTTTCAATCCGCCCGAACATGCGCGCGCCTATGCGGCGGGCGGCGCGGCCTGCCTCTCGGTGCTTACGGACGAGCGTTGGTTCCAGGGCCATGACCAGTTCCTGATGCTCGCCCGCGCCGCGTGCGAGCTGCCGGTGCTGCGCAAGGATTTCAACATCGACCCCTGGCAGGTGACGGAGGCCCGCGCGATCGGCGCCGACGCGATCCTGATCATCGTCGCCGCGCTCGAGGACGGGCAGATGGCCGAAATCGAAGCCGAAGCGATCGCGCAGGGCATGGACGTGCTGGTCGAAGTCCATGACGAGGCAGAGCTCGACCGGGCATTGGCGCTAAAATCACGACTGATCGGCGTAAATAACCGCAATCTCAAAGACTTCTCGGTATCCTTTGAGCGCACCTATGAACTCGTCGGCAAGGCGCCCCAGGGCTGCACCTTCGTTGCGGAAAGCGGCCTTTCGGGCCGCGCCGATCTCGACGCGATGGCCGGTCACGGCGTCCATTGCTTCCTGATCGGCGAATCGCTGATGCGCCAGGATGACGTCGCGGCGGCGACGCGGGCATTGCTCGCCTGATCCGTACCCCCCGTTCGTCCCGAGCGAAGTCGAGGAACAGCCACCACACCAACGTGTCTCGACTTCGCTCGACACGAACGGATAGGGTGGGCGCTACGATGACCAACCTGACCCATCTCGATGAAACCGGCGCCGCGCAGATGGTCGACGTCGCCGGCAAGCCCGTCACCGCCCGCCGCGCCATCGCCACCGGCCGTATCACCATGTCGCGCGAAGCCGCCGCCGCGATCCGCGAGGGCAGCGTCAAGAAGGGCGACGTCCTCGCCGTCGCGCGCGTCGCCGGGATCATGGCGGCGAAGAAGACCGCCGAGCTCATCCCGCTCTGCCACCCGCTGCCGCTCACCAAGGTGACGATCGACCTCGAACCCGACGAAACCGGTGTCACCGCCACCGCCACCGCCGCGACCGACGGCAAGACCGGCGTCGAAATGGAAGCGCTGACCGCCGTCTCGACAACCCTGCTGACCATCTACGACATGGCAAAGGCAATCGATAAGGCCATGAAAATAAGTGATATTCATTTGCTGAAAAAGACCGGCGGCAAATCGGGCGACTGGAAAGCGGCGACCGACGACTGACCACCCATGATGGATACGGCGGCACTCCAGACCTATCTCCACCAACAGATCCCGCTATCGGCTGCGATGCAGGTGACGGTGCACGCGGCGAACCCGCAAGCGGTCACCCTGGCCGCACCCCTTGCCCCCAATATCAACCATAAGCACACTGTCTTCGGCGGCAGCGCCTCGGCGCTCGCGATCCTTTCGGCTTGGTCGGTGATCCATCTCCGGCTCCTTGCCGAGGGCTTGCCCGGCGAAATCGTCATCCAGTCGAACGAAATCGCCTATGACAAGCCGATCCGCGGAACCTTCGAAGCCACCGGCACGCTCGCCGACGCCGCCTGGCCGATCTTCCGCAAAACGCTCGAACGCCGCGGCCTGGCCCGGATCGAAGCAAGCGCGCGGCTCACCTGCGACGGCGAGCCGGTCGGCAGTCTCACCGGCCGCTTCGTCGCCTTCCTGCGCACGGCGGAATAGCCGCTCGCTTACCTCCGTCGCCCCTGCGCAGGCCGGGGCCTATCGCTATAAGTTACCGGCTGACACATTCAGTTCGCGTTGCGTGTCATATGTTCTGTGAAACGGTACAGGCATGGGCCCCTGCCTGCGCAGGGGCGACGGAAGAATTGGCTCAGAGCCGGCCAGATAAGCGCCGGGCATCGCGCTCCGCCCAACACTACCGGCATTCGGGCGTAATGACGCCGCCCACAATGTCGTCATCCCGGGATCGTCTCGGGCTCCGGCTTCTTCTGCCTTTCAACAGCCGCAGAAAGGAAGCTGCCCCCCCGGCTCAAGGCCGGGGTGGCGGGATGGTCGTGCGAAAGGAAGAGTTCCGATCCCGCCAATCGTGCAACGCCAACTCCTTGCGGATGCACCGCAATTCACGACGACATACGCCAACAACCCCGCGCATCGCGCCCGATCGACAGCTCACCCCTTGCCGCGCACCCGATTCCGCGTGAAACCGATCCCACCCCCACGGGTTAATCGCGCGCAATAATGCGCTGACAGCGGAGCGTTCGAATGAAAAAATCTCTCATCGCCTTCACCCTGCTTGCGGCCTTCGCCACCTCGGGCTGCGTTGCCGTAGCCGCCGGTGTCGCCGGCGCGGGCGCTGTGGCGTGCACCGAAAAGGAAATCGACTGCCCGGTCGACTGATCCGGCCGAACTTCGGCGTCAGGCCGCCACCGCCTGACGCCGGAAACACTCGGGCGCGTGATCATTGACCATCCCCACCGCCTGCATCCAGGCATAGACGATCACCGGTCCGACGAATTTGAACCCGCGCGCCTTGAGCGCCTTTGACATCGCCTCGGATGTCGCGGTCTTCGTCGGAATGTCGCGCCCGCCACTATCCACCGGCGCGCCGCCCGCCAGTTCCCAGGCCCAGACGCCGAAGTCCTCGCCGCTCCCGACCATGTCGCACAAGATGCGTGCCGCGCCGATCGTCGCTTCGATCTTGGCGCGCGAACGGATGATCCCCTCATCCGCCATCAGCCGCGCGATATCCTCCGGCCCGAAGGCCGCGACCTTCACCGGATCGAACCCGGCGAAAGCCCGCCGAAACCCTTCGCGGCGATGCAATATCGTGCGCCAGCTCAGCCCCGCCTGAAACCCCTCAAGCATCAGCATTTCCCAGAGCAGCCGCGAATCGCGCACGGGAACGCCCCATTCGCGGTCATGATAGGTCGTCATCAAGGCATCGCCTTCCGCCCAGCGGCATCGCACTACATCGCCTGTCATTTCGCCCTCGGAACCGAATCGAACGCTGTCGAACATATCAGGAACACAATCCCGGGTCTCCAACAATCGACCCGGCAAGTTTCCGCTGTCCTACACCCCGCCCCCTATGGCAGGACCGCCGGCATGACACCGCACCACTCCGCATCCGGCATATCCCGTCCCCACGCTCTCGCGCGCGCTCGCGCGGGAGCGTGCGCGCGCATGTTACGTCACGACTCAGTGCGACCTTCCGACGCGTTTCCGCGAGTTTCGCCGCAATGACAGTACAACCGCTTCTCCCGGTCGAAGATGCCTTTGCCCGCCTCATCGCGCTCGCCCGACCGCTTCCCGGCGAAACCGTTGCGCTGGCACAGGCCGCCGGCCGGTGGGCGGCCGAAGACATCGCGGCGCGGCGTACCCAGCCCGTCACCGATCTGTCGGCGATGGACGGCTATGCGATCCGCTTTGCCGACCTGCCCGGCCCCTGGGAAGTGATCGGCGAAAGCGCGGCGGGAAGCCGCTTCGTCGGCGACGTCGCCGCGGGCCAGGCGGTGCGGATCTTCACCGGTGCCGCGATGCCGCCGGGCGCCGATTGCGTATTGGTCCAGGAAGAGGCGCTGCGCGACGACGCTTGGCTGCGGCTCGCCGGCGAAGGCCCCGGCCATGTCGGGCGCAACGTTCGCAGGCGCGGGCTCGATTTTGCCGAAGGGGAAACACTGATCGCCGCGGGCGAGCGGCTGACGCCGGCGCGGCTCGCGCTGGCGGGCGTCGCGGGGCTCGGCGACGTGCCGGTGCGCCGCCGCGTGCGCGTCGCCATCGCCGCGACCGGCGACGAACTGGTTGCGCCCGGGATGCCGGTCCGCGCCGATCAGTTGCCCGAAACCAACCGGCTGATGATCGCCGCGCAGCTGGCCGGGTTACCCGTGGAGATCGTCGATCTGGGCATCCTGCCCGACGATCCGGCGCGGCTCGAATCCGCGTTTTCCGCGCTTGACGCCGATCTGCTCGTCACGTCGGGCGGCGCATCGGTCGGCGATCATGATCTGGTACGGCCGGCGCTGGAGGCAGTCGGGGCGCGAATGGACTTCTGGCGCATTGCGCTTCGGCCGGGCAAGCCGATGATGGCGGGCACGCTGGGCGACGCGGTCGTTATCGGCCTTCCGGGCAATCCGGTATCCGCCTTCGTCACGACAATGCTGTTCGTCCGGCCGGCGGTCTGCGCGATGGCCGGCGCGGCCGATCCGCAACCGCCCACGCGCCCGGCGGTCCTCGGCGAACCGCTGGCCGCCAACGGGCCGCGTACCGACTATATGCGCGCGCAGCTTGTCGACGGCCGCGTTCACGTCGCCGACACTCAGGACAGCTCGATGCTGCGCACCCTCGCGCGCGCCGACTGCCTTGTCGTGCGGCCGCCGCATGCGCCCGAGGCGGCGGAAGGCGAGACAGTGACGATCCTCGGCCTTGCTTGACAGCATGCGGAACATTGCATAAACGTTCCGCGTCTGTTCCCAATGAGGGCCGCGGAAATGCTTACCAAGAAGCAGCACGAACTCATCTGTTTCATCGCCGACCGGCTTGAGGAAAGCGGCGTTTCGCCTTCGTTCGAGGAAATGAAGGATGCGCTCGACCTGAAGTCGAAGTCCGGCGTCCACCGGCTGATTTCCGCGCTGGAAGAGCGCGGCTTTCTCCGCCGCCTTCCCAATCGCGCGCGTGCGCTGGAGGTGCTGCGCATGCCCGAACGCGCGGAGACGGCGAAGAAGCCGGTCGCGGCCCCCACCATCGGCGGCAAGGCGCTCGGCGCGGCGGCGCCCGCGCGGTCGCTGCCCCAGCCCGCCAACGACGTGATCGAAGTGCCGCTGCACGGCCGCATCGCCGCGGGTACGCCGATCGAGGCACTTGAAGGGACCGAGATCCTGCCCGTCCCCGCCGCGCTGCTCGGTCCGGGCGATCATTACGCGCTCGAAGTGGCCGGCGATTCGATGGTCGAGGCCGGGATTTTCGACGGTGACTATGCGCTGATCCGCCGTGCCGAGGATGCCCGCGACGGCGAGATCGTCGTGGCGCTGATCGACGATGCCGAAGCGACGCTCAAATATTTCCGGCGCGAAGGCGGCATGGTCCGCCTCGATCCGGCCAATCGCAGCTATGATCCCCAGCGCTATCGCCCCGATCAGGTGCGCGTGCAGGGGCGTCTCGCCGGGCTGCTGCGCCGCTATTGAGGCGGGGGTGACGCGCCGCCCGACGGCGACGTTCGGCGCGGCTTTGGTCGCGCCGCGACGACCCAGGGATGCGCGTCGCCGGGCAGCAAAACGGTGCGCCTGGTCGGTGGGTTGCGCAGCGTGAGCGCCAGGCCGCCGGTCTGGCGGAGCAGCGCCGGGTCGGCTTTTAGCCAGCGTGGCGCACAGGCTTCGGGCAGGCGCCGGTCGGAAACGAAGATGTCGACCGAGCTGCACAATGCGATCAGCTCGGGATAGGGCACGAAATGATCGGTGCGTGTCGCCGCCACGCGCCAGTCGCGCCCGCCGCTGGCGATGTCGGTGACGCAGATATCCTTGCTGCACCGCGCGCCCGGCTGGTCGGCAAGCGTCGCGAGTTCCTGCTCGCTTCCGGCGGTCTCGCCGAACATCGCCCGGGTATAGTCGCCCGCTCGCCCGCGCAGCAGCGCGAAGCGGCCATCGGGCAGCCGGAGTGCCATATGCTTGCCTTGGCCGCCGATGATGATGTCGGGCGCCGGTGTCGCCACTGCCCACGCTACCCCGCCGGCAATGGCGATCAGCCCGGCGAACCGTACCCGCGTCCGCCACAGCGCCAGCCAGAGGCCGCCTGCGACCATTGCGACAAAGGCACCTCTGGCCATTGTCGGCAGGCTCGCGACCGAGCCGGGCGCGTTCGCGGTGGCGTGCGCCAGCGCGAGCAACGCGTCGAGCGCCAGCCCGGTCAGCCACCAGAACGGGGCGCCGAGGCCGACGACATCGAACAGAAGCGCGAGCGCTTCGAGCGGCATGACGACGAAAGTGGTCAGCGGGATCGCAACGACATTGGCAAGCGCGCCGTAGATTCCGGCTTTGTGGAAATGAAACAGCGCAATCGGCATCAGCGCCACTTCGACCACCAGCCCCGTCAGCAGCAGCGATGCGAGGATTCGTGCCGCCCGTCGCCACCAGGCCTCTTCTCGTCGGGCGATCCAGCGCCGCACCAGCGCGCTTTCATGCAGCGCCACGATTGCCGTGACCGCGGCGAAACTCAGCTGAAAACTGGGTCCGGCAAGCGATTCGGGCCACAGCAGGAGCACGATCAGCGCACCCGCCGCGATCAGCCGCAGCGTGATCGCCTCCCGCCCCAGCGCCATCGCCAGCAGCACAAGCAGCGCGGCCGCGCAGCTCCGCACGGTCGGTACCTGTGCTCCAGTGAGTATCGTATAGCCGATCGCGGCAAGCGCCCCGGCGCCGGCGGCCACCAGCGGCAGGCGCACCCGCAGCGCAAGCCAGGGGCTGAGCGCCAGCGCCCTGAGCACCAGCAGCATCGTCGCGCCGGTAACCGCGGTGACGTGGAGCCCGCTGATCGACAGCAGATGCGCCAGGCCCGATCGCCGCATCGCTTCGGCATCGCCATCCGAAATCCCGCCGCGATCTCCGGTCGCGAGCGTTGCGGCGATCGCCCCCGCCCCGCCGTCGAGTCGACTGCGCACATGATCCGCAAGGCGATGTCGCATCTCGCCCCGGTTCGGCCCGCGCGCGATCACTTCGACCGGGTCGAAGGCACGTCCGGTGGCGCCCAGTCCTTCGAACCAGGCGACGCGGGAGAAATCATAAGCGCCCGGAACCATCGCGGGCGGCGGCGGCATCAACCAGCTACGCAGCTTGAGGCTGGCACCGCGTACCGTGCCGTCGGGCAGATCCTTCTCGGCGATGTTGACGCGCACCTTGGGCGGCAGGCGCGGCTGCGGATCGGTGGCGAGCGTGACGCGGAGGAGTTCGCGAGCCGGCAGCGGTTCGACTTCGACGATTTCGCCGGTCAGCGTGAACACACCCGGCCAGGTCAGCACCGGCGCGGCCACGCGCTCGGCGCGCCACCAGATCAGCCCGCACCCCAGTGCAACCAGCGCCGCTCCGACCGCCAGCCCGCGCACCGCCCTCCCCGGGCCGGCGAGCGCAGTGGCGAACAGCGCCGTCGCGATCGCGGCGAAGATCAATGCCCACCATTGCTCCGGGCGCGCCAGCGCGAACCAGGCGGCGATGCCGCTGCCCAGCAGCACGGGAATCCACAGCGGAAGCTGGTCGCGCTCGGCCTCGAGCCATCGCTCGATGCCGCTATGAATCCATCGCAATGCCGATCGCGCCGCGATTTGAAGCGGCGGAAAGCCCGTGCTAGGGGCGTGCCCGGCTGAACTGGCCATCAATTTTTCTGTCTGGGAGCAAGCGCGGTTGGGCGCAAGGTCTGAAACCGGCGGGACGCCGGGCGAGGTGGTGACTCGATTTGCCCCTTCGCCCACCGGGTTCCTGCATATCGGCGGCGCGCGTACCGCGCTGTTCAATTATCTCTTTGCCCGCCATCACGGCGGCAAATTCCTGCTGCGTATCGAAGACACCGATCGCGCCCGCTCGACCGATGCGGCGATCGAAGCGATTTTCGACGGGCTGCGCTGGCTTGGGCTCGAAAGCGACGAGGAACCCGTGTTCCAGTTCTCGCGCCAGGCCCGCCACGCCGAAGTGGCGCATAAGCTGCTCGCCGCCGGTCACGCCTATAAATGCTTCGCGACCGCCGAAGAGCTTGCCGAGCTGCGCGAAAGCCAGCGCGCGGCGGGCAAGCCCATCCGCTATGACGGCCGCTGGCGCGACCGCGATCCGGCCGAAGGCGGCGACAAGCCGTTCGTGGTCCGGCTTAAGGCGCCGCGCGAAGGCGCCGTCACCATCGCCGATCAGGTGCAGGGCGACGTCACCGTGCAGAACAGCGAAATCGACGATTTCGTGCTGCTCCGTTCGGACGGCACGCCGACCTACATGCTTGCGGTGGTGGTTGACGACAATGATATGGGTGTGACGCACGTTATTCGCGGCGACGATCATCTGAACAATGCCTTTCGCCAGCTTCCCATCTATCGGGCGATGCGGGCGATCGAAGGCGGCTGGACCGATCCGGTCTATGCCCATGTGCCGCTGATCCACGGCGCGGACGGTGCGAAGCTGTCGAAACGCCACGGTGCGCTCGGGGTCGATGCGTATCGCGACGAACTCGGGCTGCTGCCTGAAGCAGTCTCCAACTATCTGCTCCGCCTCGGCTGGGGTCATGGCGACGCGGAGATCATCAGTCGCGAGCAGGCAGTCGAATGGTTCACGCTCGAAGGCGTCGGCAGATCACCAGCACGGTTCGATTTGAAGAAGCTGGAGAACCTGAACGGTCATTATATTCGCGAGGCCGATGATTCCCGCCTCGCGGATCTGGTGGCGGAGCGGCTCCCCTTCGCGCCCTCGGATTCGGACCTGGATTTGCTGCGGCGCGGCATGGCGGTGCTCAAGGTGCGGGCAGCCAATCTGCTGGAACTTGCTGAAGGCGCCATGTTCCTTTTTCGCAAGCGCCCACTGGAATTGGACGAAGCGGCGACGGCTCTGCTAAAGGGCGATGCGCCTACTTTGCTGGCCCGGGTACACGCGGCGCTTGACGCCGCTGCTTCCTGGGATACGGAGGTTCTCGAAACGGCGGTACGTCAGGTCGCCGAAGATGCCGGAGTGAAGCTGGGCGCGGTTGCTCAGCCGCTGCGCGCCGCGCTTACCGGGCGGCGTACATCGCCCGGCATCTTCGATGTCCTAGTACTGCTTGGCCGTGAGGAAAGCCTGGGACGACTCGCTGATCAGATGTCCGCCCCGGCCGAAGGTTGAACGAAAGGATGTATGCATGACCGAGACCGCGAAGCTCTCTGCGGGTGGGAATGAAACCGAATATCCGGTGCTGAACGGCAGCGTCGGCCCCGATGTGGTCGACATCCGCAAGCTCTACGCAAGCACGGGCATGTTCACCTACGACCCCGGCTTCACGTCAACGGCGAGCTGCGAAAGCGGCCTCACCTATATCGACGGCGATGAAGGCGTGCTGCTTCACCGCGGCTATCCGATCGGCCAGCTCGCCGAACAGTCGAGCTTCATGGAAGTCGCCTATCTGCTGCTCAACGGCGAACTGCCTTCGCAGGACGAGCTGGGCAAATTCACCTGGACGATCAGCCGCCACACCATGCTGCACGAGCAGCTCGCGACCTTCTTCCGCGGTTTCCGTCGCGACGCACATCCGATGGCGATCATGTGCGGCGCGGTCGGCGCGCTTTCGGCATTCTATCATGATTCGACCGACATCACCGATCCGTATCAGCGCATGGTTGCCAGCCACCGGCTGATCGCCAAGATGCCGACGATCGCGGCGATGGCGTATAAATACGCGATTGGACAGCCGTTCCTCTACCCGGACAATTCGCTGAGCTATACGGGCAATTTCCTGCGCATGACCTTCGGCGTGCCGGCAGAGCCCTATGAAGTGAATCCGGCGGTCGAAAAGGCGATGGACCGGATCTTCATCCTCCATGCCGACCATGAACAGAACGCGTCGACCTCGACCGTGCGTCTGGCCGGTTCGTCAGGCGCCAATCCGTTCGCGTGCATCGCGGCCGGCATCGCCTGTCTGTGGGGCCCGGCGCATGGCGGCGCGAACGAAGCCGCGCTCAACATGCTGCGCGAAATCGGCCGCCCGGAGCGCATCCCCGAATATATCGCCCGCGCCAAGAACAAAGACGATCCGTTCCGCCTGATGGGCTTCGGCCACCGCGTCTACAAGAATTACGATCCCCGCGCGACGGTGATGCAGCAAACGGTGCGCGAAGTGTTCGAAGCGCTCAACGTCACCGATCCGGTGTTCGAAACGGCGCTGAAGCTGGAGGAAATCGCCCTGAACGACGATTATTTCGTCGAGAAGAAGCTGTTCCCGAACGTCGACTTCTATTCGGGCGTCATCCTGTCGGCGATTGGTTTCCCGACCGAGATGTTCACGGTGCTCTTCGCGCTCGCCCGCACCGTCGGCTGGGTCGCGCAGTGGAACGAGATGATTTCGGACCCCGCCCAGAAAATCGGCCGCCCGCGGCAGCTCTATACCGGGCCGACGCAGCGCGACTATATTCCGGTTAGCCAGCGCTGATCCGCTGAACCCTGCCCGGCGAAGCGAGGAGTTCGTCATGCGACAGAATATTCTGATCTTTGCCGGGATCATCGGTGTGTTGGCAGGCGTGGTATTCATGCTGCAGGGCGCGGGTATCCTCCGCGCGCCTGCCGACAGCTTCATGATCGACGACGGCCAATGGATCACCAATGGCGCGATCCTTGCCGTGCTTAGCCTGATCCTAATCGGTGGCGCGCGCCTGGTTCCGACAAGGGCCGAGGAAAAGGCGCGGAAAAAGGCCGAGAAGGAAGCGCGGGCGACCGACGCCGAATAGTCCCGCGCCTACGTTGGGGCGCCATTTGCCCAAATCACTTCCGTTGACCCTGGGCTTGTCGAAGGGCCGTCCTTCTTCTTTGCTACATTGGAAGAAGGCCAGAGCGGTGCTTCGACAAGCTCAGCACCAACGGTTTTGGCTCTTTGTTGGCTCTAACAGTTTGGTTTAGGCTGTGTTTGGAATCGCAGACGCAGCCGCTCAGCTATCCCGCCACGGCAGCGTGAACACGAACCGCGCGCCCATTCCCGGCGCGCTGTCCACGGTCAGGTCCCCGCCCATCGCCCGTGCGAGCCGGCGCGCGATATAAAGGCCGAGCCCGCTGCCGCCCGGTTCGCTGGGATCGACGCGACCGAACTTCTCGAAGATCTTCGCTTGGTCTTCCTCGGCAATTCCCTTGCCCTGATCGGCGACGATCACGCAGCCCATATCGCCTTCGCGTTCCATTCGGATCCACACCATCGATCCGGGCGGCGAATAGCGAACCGCATTGCCGATCAGATTGACCAGTACCTGCAGCGCACGGCGATACTCGCCGGTCACCGGCACATGCTCGTCGGGGGCGGGCTTGTCGATCCGCACGTCGGCCTGTGATGCGCGCACCGCGAGCAGCCCCGCCGCGCGCCGTGCGGCATCGGCCAGATCGAGCGGTTCGGCTTCCGTGCTGAAATCGTCGCGTTCGATCGCCTGCAGATCGACCAGATCGTCAATCAGGCCAAGCAGATGCCGCCCGGCATTAGCGATATCGCTGGCATATTCGGCATAGTCGTCCTTCAACTCGCCTTCGGTTCGGGCGCTGATAGAATCGGCATTGGCGATGATCTTGCCCAGCGGCCCCCGCAATGCGCGGTCGAGCCGCTGGCTGAAGCTATCGGGGAACCCGCCGAACGAAGGCGCGACGGGCACCGGAGCATCGACCTTGGGCGCCACCGGAGGCGATTCGAGCATATGCGCCGCGCCGACAAACCCCGCGAAACGCCCCGCCGGATCAGTACGCGGCGTGGCATCGAGCCGCACCATGCGACCGGTGCCCCGCAGCTCCGCTTTCTGGCCGTCGAAACGGCGCTGTGCCGCCACTGCGCCCAAAATGGGAAGCTCGCCCGCGTCATCCTCGGCCAGCGCAAACAACCGGGTAAGCGGTTGGCCCAGCATCGTACTCGATTCAAACCCGTAGCGGGCGCCTGCCTCGATCGAGAGATAGGTAATGCGGAGCGACGCATCGGTTTCCCACAGCCAGTCGGCCGCCGAGCGGAAGAAATCGCGCGCACGCTCGGGCTCCGGTGCGGGTGCACGCCAAGCCGCCCGCGGCCGCCAGCCGCTGACTTCCAGACGCACGCCATTCTCTTCGGGTTCGGCGCGCACCCAGAGTTCGAGATCATCCTCGCCATCGGCGGCGATGATGTTGCGTGAAATCGCGATCCCGAGCCGCTGCGCCAGCCGCGCAATCGTCGCGACCTGCGGTACGGCGAGCGCCGAACCGGGGCCGCCGCCGGCGCGTTCGTTAAGTTCGGCGAGCCGCGCTTCGGCGTCGATCAGGCGGCCGTCCTTGTCGACCCTGCCGATCGCTACCGGGAGCGATGGATCGATCGCGTTCATCCCTCCCCTCCCGAGCGTTCCAGCGCCAAAAGCGCAGCACGATAATCGGGATGCAGACGCAACGGCGCAAGCGCTTCGCGCGCCTCCGCCGGAGGGATGGTACAGATTTCGTCGAGACGGTCAGCGAGTGCCTCGAGGTCGCGCCGCGGGTCGCTTTCGCAGAACGCATAGCCGATCTGCGCAATCGCATCGCGCGAACAATCAAGCGCGCGCAACGCCACCCATAGCCGCTCGCCACCCGGATCGAGCACCATTTCGCGGGCGGGCGAATAGCCGATGCCGAGCGCGTGACCGAGAAAGGCAGTGAACAAGACGATCCGCCGATCCCCAAGCGATTCCACCAGCAATTGCGGCAATTCCGCGGGCTGGGCGTCGACCGCAGAGGCAAAGCGCAGCGCGGCCGCCTCGAGCCGGTCGCCTTCGTCATAGGCGGCGAGACTGCGCTGCGCTGCCTCGGTAAGCGCCTGGTCGAGTGCGACGATCGCGCCGTTGGCCGTTTTCACTGTGCGCTCACGCAGCGCTGCGGCGACCCACCAGACCAGCTTGTGATGGAGCTCGGCCGGCAAATCGGTCTGCGACAATTGTCCCGTTTCGGGACTGCCCCGACGACGACTTTCGGCAATCATCACATCCATTGCGCCCGCCGCGAGCACGCGATCGGGATGCTGGACATAACGATTGATCAGACTCGGGCGCTCGGGGTCGTCGGGGGCCTGCATCGGCAGTGCCGCACCCAGCAACTCCTGCCGCACCCGCGCCATGAGTTCCGCCATCAGCTCCGAATCGCGGAGCAGCCCGGAAGCCATCAGCCGCGCCATGACCGGCGGTGCCTCGGCGCCGAGCGCGCCGGCAATATCCGGCTGATTCCGGCTGGAAAGCAGGCGAACCGCGTGCGCGCGCACTTCACTTTCAACCGTTTCGACAAGCCCGCGCAACAACACCGTGAGCGCCGAACGGGTGCGTTCGTCGAGTCGCGATTCCTCGGGAAGGAAAAAATCGTCCACCGCCACCATCAATGTTCGAAAAGCGCGCATTTCCTCAGCCGCCGCACGCGCGAGCAGCTTGTTGGCGCCGATGGTGGCGCCATCGCGCATGTCGACGGGGTTGTCCGACATGTTCCTCGAATAGCGGAAGTGTCCTTAAAAGGAGACTAAGCCTTTTCTCGAGTCGTCTCAACTGCGGCAACGAGCGTCACGAAGGAATATGTCGCGATTACGCCAAGGCCGGTCGCAAGCCAGTCGGCAAAGGCGAAGGGCGTGAGGATCAGAAGATAGGCCGAAGGGCTGCCCCACCATCGCCGATGGCGCGCGCCGCTGCGTTCGGACAGGGCATGGAGCAATACCGCGGCGACGGCCAGAACGGCCCCCGTCGCGGTCCATTCGCTCACCGATTCGCGCCACCCGGCGATCAGCACGGCGGCAGCGGCCAGAAACCCGATCAGTCCCTCGAACAGATCGGCTCGCCTGTCCTCGCCGCGCAGCGCCGCCATCGCGCCGCCGGTGGCGAACAGCGCAGTCGCCAGCAGGGCGGCGACCAGGCCTCCCCCGTCGACATCGAATGCCATCGCGGCGAGCCCGCCGATACCGAACAGGCTGCCCAGCGCAGCAAGAGCGATCGCGGGGATGTTCCGCTCGACGAGTTTCGGCAGCACCAGCCGGGCGAGGCGCGTGAAAATCCAGCGATCGGCCCAGGTCGTGCGCCGCTCGGTCAGCGCGGCCAGCACCGCATTGCTGCGCGAGGCGAGTCGCTCGGCGCTGCGATCGACCATATGGCCGCCGCGTTCCCACGTCTGCGTCAGTTGAACATGCTCCGCCCGTGCCTCGACCGCGGCACGCAGCAGCGCCGACTGGAAATCCCAATCGTCGGGCATCCGTGCGATGGCGCCCAGATGATGCGCAGGAACGCGCGCGATACCGGCCCAGCAATCGCGCATGTCGAGCCGCTCGATCGCCGCGGGCGAATTGGGGTCGGTGGTCACCAGCAGCGCCTCCGCCCCTTCCGCGGCCATACGGTCCATTACCGGATCGGTCGTGACCAGGCTGTCGGCAAGCACCAGCACGCGCGAAAGCGGATGCGCCTTGAGCGCGGCCTCCTCGGCCGATCGGACGATATCGACCGGAACGCCGCGCTTGCCCGCGCGTGCCACCGCGCCGAGCAGCGCAGGCGTCACGCGCGCGACGGCCACCATGATCTGGCCGGCGCCGGCACCGATCAGCAGCCGCACTTGATATTCGAGAAGCGTCATGCCGCCGAACGGCAGCGTCGCGGCGAGCGTACCCGACCGGTCTTCTGCATCCTCGGTGGCGAAAATCAGGCCCGCCAGCATGTCCGGGGCTCTAGGAGGTTCGGACGCGCCACGCAATCCGCGCGGTCGCGCTCCGCTCAATAGCGCAGAAACGGCTGCCGCGCGGCGATCCATGCAGCTTCATCGGTGCTGGCCAGCGCATCGAGCTCGCCCGGCGCGGCGCCGGAATCGTCAACCCATTCGCGCAATCCCGGCCCACCGTTAATCACGTCGATCGCCAGCTTGTCGAAGACATATTCATAGGGAAAATCGCGCCACAGTTCGAAATCGGGATAGAGCGTGCGCACCGCGCGGAACCCGGCCGCCTGCAGCCGCCACGGGCGGAAAACTTCATGGCCGTATCCGGCGCCTTCGGCGTGGATGAAGACGCCGCTGCACAATTTGCCTTCATGCTTGTGGAAGGTCGGTTGAAACCACATGTCGCGCAACGTGCATCCCGCCAGCCATTCCGGCGCGATTCGCCGCATTTCCGCGATCACTGCCCGCGCGTCGATGTCCGGCGCGCCGAACAGTTCGAGCGGCCGGGTCGTCCCCCGCCCCTCCGACAGCATCGTCCCTTCCAGCATCACCGTACCGGCATAGGCGCGCGCCATGTTGACGTTGGGAGCGTTGGGGCTGGGATTGATCCAGATGCGCTCGGGCGGCCATCCGCAACCGGGCGCGACATCGGGCTCCCAACCTTCCATTTCGATCACCTGATAGTCGAGGTCGAGCCCATAGTGATCGATAAACCAGGCTCCGAGCTCGCCGAGCGTCATGCCGTGCCGCATCGGCATCGGCCCGGCGCCGACGAAGCTTTCCCAGCCCGGCAGCAGCGTCAGTCCCTCCACCGGACGCCCCGCCGGATTTGGGCGATCGAGCACCCAGACCGACTTGCCGTGCTGCGCCGCTGCCTCGATCATATAGAGCAATGTCGTGACATAAGTGTAGATGCGGCAGCCCAGATCCTGCAGATCGATCAGGACCGTGTCGAACGTGTGCATCGATTGTCCGGTCGGGCGGCGCACTTCGCCGTACAGGCTGAAGACCGGCATCCCGTAGATCGGGTCGGTGAAGTCGGGCGACTCCATCATATTGTCCTGAAGGTCGCCGCGTACGCCGTGCTGCGGGCCGAACACCGCCGAGACGTTGAGCCCGGTCGCCACCAGCGCATCAAGGCTGTGCGTCAGATTTTCCGTGACGGAGGCGGGATGCGCGAGCAGCGCGACGCGTTTGCCCTCGAGCGGTTTGCGAAGTTGCGGGTCGGCGAGCAGCCGGTCGATGCCGAATTTCATGAACGCTTGGGTGCCGGGAGTTGCAGCGCAAAGCAACTCGGATCGTGAAAATCGGGCTTTTCGCTCGGATGGGCGAGCGCCCAGTGCGAAATGCCGCCGTCGCGATCCTCTATCACGGCGCTGAGTCCCCAGCGGCTTCCCGCCACCCACCAGTCGCCCGGGTCGACCATAGCGGTCACCGACAGGCGATCGCTGTCGCTGTCGACGAAAATGCGCGGAGGCACTGCCGAATCGGCGACAGCCATTCCCTCGCGATACCGTTCGAAATCATAGATGGCGTAGTTGCGGCTCGGCGCGAAATTATATTCGCGATAGTGCTTTGCGCGCCCGGGCCGGACGAACGCTTCGAAGCATGTCGTGCGCCACAACGCGTCACGCCGTTCGGGAACCGCCAGTTCCGCGACACGCAGCGCTTCCACCTTTCCGGTCACCGAATATTCGATCTCGAGCAGATCGGTAAGCGTGCGGGACAGCTTTGCTGCGATCTGGATATTCGGCACCGATTGCCCCGGAAAGGGCAGCAATGCGCGCTTTGCGATAACGGCATCCACGCCCGATCAGCCGAAACTGGTGAAATCCGGGGCGCGCCGCTGCGAAAAGGCCGCAAAGGCCTCCTGCGCCTCGGGCGTTTTCAGCCGCTCGCCGAACACGCGGCTCTCGATGTCCACGCGCTGCCGGATCGCGTCGGGATCGCGCATCAGCCGCTTCGTAGCGATCAGCGCGCCGAGCGGCTGCTTCGCAAGTCGCTGCGCCAGTGCGTTCGCGGCGTCCGTCAGCCTGTCGCGCGCGACGATTTCGTTGGCGAGCCCCCATGCCAGCGCATCGGCGGCTCCGATCGGCTCGCCCAGCGCAAAGACGCGATAGGCGCGGGCATGACCGATCCGCTCGGGCAACAACAGGCTCGACCCCGCTTCGGGTACCAGCGCGAGATTTACGAAAGGCGCGACCAGCTCGGCATCCTCGGAAAGCACCACCTGATCGCAATGAAGCAGCATGGTCAGGCCGACGCCGACCGCCTTGCCGTGCACCGCCGCGATCAGCGGCTTCATATTGTCGGCCAGCGCATGGAGAAACCGCCCGACACCACGCTCCCCGATATCGCCGCCACCCGCCGCGACGAAATCGGCGATGTCGTTGCCCGAACAGAACATGTCGCCTTCGCCGCGGATCACGATCACGCGAATATCCGCGTCCTCCTGCGCGGCGAACAGCTCGTTGGCCAATGTGCCGTACATCGCGTCGGTCAGTGCATTCTTCTTGTCCGGCCGATTGAGTACCAGCGTCAGCACGCTGTCGGTAACTTTCGCCTCGATATGATCGGTCACGCTTCTCTCCTCTCGGGCACCTGTGCCTGTCCGGCCTGTTGCGTCGTCAGGCGCTCAGCAGACCCTTGCGACCCATCGCCGATTCATACAGTTCGGCATAGGCGCGGATCATTCGCTTGTCGTCATATTCGCTCCGCGCCTTCGCACGGTTCGCCGCGCCCACCCGCTCGCGCTCGTGCGGATGCTTGACCAGCACTTCAAGCCGGTTGCGCAAATCGACTTCGGACCAGTCGGGGCCAATATAATTGGCGTTTTCAGGCGCCACCATCAGCGGGACGTCGCCCGCGGGCGGCGCGCAGATCGGCAGACCGGCCGCCATTGCCTCAACCACAGAGATCGGGAATTGCTCGCTCTTCGAAGACAGCGCGAAAATGTCGAAAAGGCCCATATAGCGCCAGGGATCAGGCACGAATCCCGGCAGCAGCAGCTTGTTTTCGAGCCCCATTGCCTCCGCCGCGTCGAGAATGGCCTGCCGTTCGGGGCCTTCGCCGACGATCACCAGCCGAACACGCTGCGAAAGGCCGCCCACAGCGCGGACCAGCATCGGCAGGTCCTTCACTTCGCGCAGCCCCGCAACCGTACCGATCACTGTCTCGCCGGGCTTTCTCTCGAATCCCGGAAGCGCCTCCGGGTTGGGCTGGCCGGCGAAACGAGCCGTTTCGATCCCGTTGGGAATACGCACGATTCGCTCGGCAGGCTGTTTCCAGGCAGTTTGCGCGATCTTCTCGAGCCGCTTCGAGGGCACTACGAGCGCATTGGCCGCAGGAAGCGCGATCCGGCGATACATGTTGCGAACGGGATTGAGTCGCGCCGCTTCATCGGCGTTGAATCCGTCCTCGTGATGGACAACGGGCGGCAGCCCCCTGCCGAAAACCCGCGCCGCCATCACGCCGTCGATCGCGCCCCAGTTGTAGGTAAGCACCAGATCGAATCGCCGCATATAATTGGCGATCGCTTCATAGCGCCGGATCGAAGGTTTGCCGGTCAGCGGCGGCGGATTCTGGGCGATCTCGTATTTCACGCCGGACGCGATCCGCTCGCGCGCGCCAAGCTGGTCCGGCATGGCGGAGGCAATGGTGTGCCGCGCCTTGTCGCCGAACGCATTCATCAGCTGCACCGCGCGCAGTTCCTTGCCGCCGGGCGCAAAGGTCGAATGGAGATGGAGGATGTGGATCGTCGCCATGACCGGGGCGCTTAGCGTCATTTGCGCGCTTCGTCAGCCACAGTCCCAATAGAAGATCACGCGATCGAACCGGCGCGCGAGCAGGTCCCGCTGCGAAATCAGGAACGCCGCCTCGCCGACATCGCCCCACATCAGGCCGGTTTCAGACGAAAGCCGCAGCAGCACGCGATAGTCGGCGAAACGTCCCGCGGTGCGGAAATCGCCTTGTACGAACGCCGTGTTACCGCCGACATGATGCGCCAGGTCCGGCAGCCGCGCTTCGGCGACGAGCATATCCTCGATCCGGTCGATTCCGGGGCGGCGAAGCTGCCCTTCCAGCCGTTCGCGAATCCGCCAGTCATGGCTTTCGGGCCAGCTTTCACGGATCTGGCCGGAGAGAGTCATACCGATGGCGCGCACTACCTCGTCGTGATAGGGCGTGAAGTCGCTCAGGCATTCGTCACCGGCGATGGGCGGCGGCGACAGCAGTGCGCCGTTGCCCGGGAGGACGGGTCGCCAGATCAGCTTCGCCTTGCCCCGCTCGGGCGTCTCGTGATCGACGCCGAACATATCGTCGCGACCTATAAAGAACTGCAGCAACCCGGCATCGGGAAAGTCGGGCAGCTGCGGCAAGTCACCGAAATCGAGCTGCGCTAGAAATTCAAGCGGGGTGCCCGAGGAGTCGCGCGGCCACTCCTCGCATTCGGCCAGCCATGCCGGGCCACCGATACGAGTGCCGCCGGCACGCACCGGGCGCTCCACAGGGGTCAGTCGGATCGCGGGCAGCTTCAACGTTTCGCTCCAGGCGAGGAAATCGCTGATTTCACCATCGGTGAACGGCGTTGAAACGGGATTTTCGCGCTCGAAATCGGCGCGCCAGACATCGATCGCGCTGGCACCGGGAAACGGATCGGGCCGCCTGCGCGACCTGCGCCACCACCAGAAGATTCCGCCCCAGCCCAACACGAATACTGCCAGGCCGACCCAGGGCGACATCACACCGCCTCCGCAGCCTGTTCGACGCGCGCGAGCAGGCGCTCGGTCGCGGCGATCGATTCGGGTTCGTCCAGCGTCGGCGCATGGCCGACACGCGGAACCGTGGTCAGTTCGCATTCGGTTAGGCGATCGGCCATCTTCTCCGCCGCCTCCGCGCCGAGAATGTCGGACCGTTCTCCGCGCACCGCCGCCACCGGTTTTCCGGCCAGCGCGTCAAAGGCCTTCCACATATCGGGCCCCGCCTCGTTACCCGGCACGCGGAACGGCTCCGCGATGCGCATGTCATAATCGAGAACGATGCGTCCGCCGGGTGTCAGCTTGTAGAGCCGCTTCGCCATCGCCAGCCAGTCCTGGATGTCATAGTCAGGATAGACGTCACCGTTACCCTCGGCCACCGACCGCGCCGCGTGAACCCAGGTGTCGTGCCACATCGGCTTGCCGACATAATCGCGAATTCGCGCCAGTCCGGCCGGATTCAGCTCGGGTCCGACATCGTTGAGCAAGGCCCCGACGATCCGCTGCGGCCCGGTCGCGGCAAGCAACATGCCCAATATGCCCCCCAGCGACGTCCCGATGACGACGAAGCGATCGAGCTTCAACGCGTCGATCAACGCTTCGATATCCTGGAGATAGGTCAGCGGAACATAGTTCATCGGGTCTTTGGCATAGGCGCTGTCGCCGCGCCCGCGCAGCTCGACGACGATCACCCGCCAGTCGCCGGCGAAACGCTCGGCAAAATTCACATAATCGCGCACATTGCGGGTCAGTCCCGGAATGCACAGCAAGGGCGGCCGCGCGGCGTCGCCGGGATAATCGCGGTAATGCAACCGCAATCCATCCTTGGACCACCAGAAGCCATCCTCATACGGTGTCGGGTTGCGTCGATCGGACATCGCTCCCCATATCGCCGCATGGCCTTTTTCCCGCAAGCGTCTCCCGCCCCCTCCGGCTATCGCCCCGCCACGGCGATCCTTTCGCTCGGCGACCCCTTTTACGACAGCGTGGCGGCCGCCGATTTTCCCGAGACGAAATTGCGGTTCCGCAACCAGCGCTGGGCGGCGAGCGTCGGCCTGGACCAGCTTACCGATGACCAATGGCTTGCGCATTTCGGGCGTTTCAAGCCGCTCCCCGACAATCTGCCCGACCCGCTTGCCTTGCGCTATCACGGGCATCAGTTCCGCGTGTACAATCCCGAAATCGGCGATGGTCGCGGCTTTCTGTTCGCGCAGCTGCGCGACGGCGACGGCCGTTTGCTCGATCTCGGAACGAAAGGCTCGGGCCAGACGCCCTGGAGCCGGTTCGGCGACGGGCGGCTCACGCTGAAAGGCGGCGTCCGCGAAGTGCTTGCGACCGAGATGCTGGAGGCGCTGGGCGTCGATACCTCGAAGAGCTTCTCGCTGATCGAAACCGGCGAACAGCTTCAGCGCAACGACGAACCCTCCCCCACCCGCTCGGCGGTTCTCGTGCGGCTGAGCCACAGCCATATCCGCATCGGCGCCTTTCAACGGCTCGCCTATTTTCGCGAGGAGGACGCGATCCGGCGGCTGATCGCCTATGTCCTCGAACATCTCTACGGCGACACGCCAAGCGAGGACGGCGCTGCCCGGCTGCTCGACCATGTCGTAACCCGCACGGCGCGATTGGCCGCCGGCTATATGGCAGCCGGCTTCGTGCATGGGGTGCTCAACAGCGACAATATCAACGTGACGGGCGAAAGCTTCGACTATGGGCCCTGGCGGTTCAATCCGACCTGGGACCCGGATTTCACTGCCGCCTATTTCGACCGCACCGGCCTCTATGCCTTTGGTCGCCAGCCCGAAGCCATTCACTGGGACACGATGCAGCTTGCAGTCTCGCTGCGACTGGTAAGCGAAGCCGAGCCGTTGATCGCCGTCCTCGAAACCTTCGGCGAGCGATACCAGGCGGCAGTGGCGGAGGCACTGTTCTGGCGGCTCGGGATCATTCCCAGGAACGGGGAGGAGGATGCGGCATTGGTCGCCGCTATGGAACGGGCGCTTCGTGCCAGCGATACGCCGGTCGACCGCTTTTTCTTCGACTGGTTCGGCGGCACACCGCCTGCTGGCTACGGCGATTCCTTTGCCGAATTGCGCGAATTGATCGCGCCCTATGTGGCGCGAAAGCCGCGCGACCACCCCTATTGGAACGACACCGAGCCCTGCGCGATGCTGATCGACGAAGTCGAGGCGATCTGGTCGGCGATCGACGCCGACGACGACTGGCGGCCATTCGAAGCGAAGGTCGCCGCGATCCGCCGGATGGGTGAAGCCATCCGGTAAGTTCCCGATCCCCGGGGAGTGGCGCGGGCGAAATTTTTCGTGCAAGAGCGGGCGACCTTCGGGAGCCCAAGACAAAGAACGCGAATGGCCGGAACCGAAATTGTCTCCACCGAGCCCGCCACCGGCGCCGTGCTGTGGCGCCACAGCATCGGAGATGTCGATGCGGAAGTGGCGCGCGCCCGCGAAAGCTGGGCCGAATGGGCCGCGCGCCCGCTTGCCTATCGCATCGAAACCCTGCGCCGCTTCGCCAATGTTGTTCGTGCCAAATCGGACGCGCTTACCGATCTGATCGCACGCGAAACCGGCAAGCCGCTCTGGGAAGCGCGCAACGAAGTCGAAAGCGTCATCAACAAGGTCGATCTTTCGGTCACGGCCTATTCGGAACGAACCGGCCAGCGGCGGATCGAAGCGCCGATGAACACGCGGTTGGCGCTGCGGCACAAACCGCACGGCGTGCTGGCGGTGCTGGGGCCCTTCAACCTGCCGGTGCATCTGCCCAACGGTCACATCGTTCCGGCGTTGCTGGCGGGCAATGCAATCGTCTTCAAGCCATCGGAAAAGACTCCGGCCTCGGGCGCGTTTCTGGTGGAATGCTATCATGCCGCCGGAGTGCCGGAAGGCTGCGTCCGCCTGCTCGTGGGCGCCGGCGAACAGGGCAAGGCGCTGGCGGCACACCCCGATATCGATGGACTGCTCTTCACCGGATCGGCGAATACCGGCATCTCGCTCAACCGCCAGTTCGCGACGCGCCCCGAAAAGATCCTCGCGCTCGAAATGGGTGGCAACAACCCAATCATCGTCTGGTCGACTCCCGACCTCTATTCGGCGGCGGTGCTGGTGGTGCAAAGCGCGTTCACCACCGCAGGGCAGCGCTGCACTTCGGCGCGACGGCTGATCGTGGAGCAGAAGCTGTTCGAACCGCTGATCGGTGAAGTCAACAAGCTGATCGGCCGGCTGATCATTGCCGAGCCGCATGCCGACCCGGCGCCCTTCATGGGTCCGGTGATCGACAACGACACCGCCGACATGCTGACCGAGAGCTTTCTGGCGCTGTCGACGCGCGGCGGCCGCCCGCTCCGCCATATGGAACGGCCGATCGAGGGTCGCCCGTTCCTCACGCCCGGGCTGATCGATATGACCGAAGCGAACGACAAACCCGATGTCGAGCTGTTCGGTCCGATCCTGCAGGTCTATCGCGCCGAGCAATTCTCCGACGCGATCGCCGAAGCCAACAACACCCGCTACGGCCTTTCGGCCAGCCTGGTGAGCCAGGACCCGAAACTCTACGATCAGTTCTGGGCGAATATCCGCGCCGGAATCGTGAACTGGAACCGGCCGACCAACGGCGCGTCCTCGGCAGCGCCGTTCGGCGGGATCGGCTGGTCGGGCAATCATCGGCCGACTGCATTCTATGCCGCCGACTATTGCGCCTATCCGGTGGTGAGTTCGGAGAGCGAGCAGGCGCGGGCCTCGATCGGCCTCGGACTGCGCGACGCCTAACCAGGATCAACCTCCGGGTTAGCACGGTGTTTACCCATCGCATTTAGCAAAATCCGCATGTACGAACCCGCTGTTCCCCAACCTACGCCCGTACGAACACTGGCGACGGTTCGCTCCAGCGCCGAATGTCGCTTCGAAGCTACTTTCCACAACGCGCCGATCGGGATCGCCCATGTTGCGCCCAACGGCGATTTTCTGGCGGTGAACGACCAGTTCGCGAAAATCACGGGGCACAGCCGCGAAGCGTTGTTGAAGCACGGCTTCCCGCAGATCACCCACCCCGACGACCTGGGGACCGATCTCGACAATGTCGAGGCGCTGTTGACGGGCGAACGCGATCGCTATTGCATGGCCAAACGCTATGTGCGCCCAGACGGCGATGTCGTCTGGGTGAACCTTACCGTCGCGCTGATGCGCGACGAGGAAGGCCAGCCCGATTATTTCATCTCGGTGATCGAGGATATCTCGGAAGTTCGCCGGGCTCGAACCGAAGCGACCCGCGATCCGCTCACCGGCCTGCTCAACCGGCGTGGGCTGGCGGATCGCCTGCGCGAAACGCGCCTCGGCGCCTTTCGGGACGAAGCGCCGTTCGCCCTGGTCTATCTCGACCTGGACCGTTTCAAACAAGTCAACGACGCGCTGGGACACGCCCGCGGCGACGCATGCCTGAAGGCGGCGACCGAGGCCTTGGGCGGCCTTTTGCGGGCAGGTGATCTGTTCGCCCGGATCGGCGGCGACGAGTTCCTGCTCATCCTGCAGGACTGCGGCCCCGACGCCGCCGTACAGCGCGTCGCGCATTTCGAAGCCGCGATTGAATCGATCCAGGTTTCGCCGGGATGGCAGATGGGCGGAAGCTTCGGGTTCGTCACCGTAAGGCCCGACGATCCCCGTTCGGACAGCCAGCTGATCGACGCGGCCGACATCGCGATGTTCGCGGTAAAGCGCGCTCGCTGCGCCGGCCGATAGCTGCGCTAGCAACGCCCCAAGCAACCGTCGATTGCAGCCCGGGGCTCGCGACGTCATGTCGGCGCCATGAAAAATGCGCGCGAAGCTCATGATGAACAGGCCGCCGGCCGAGTAGTATTGGTGGGCGCCGGGCCGGGCGATCCCGAGCTGCTGACCCTGCGTGCGGCAAAGGCGCTCGCGGCGGCCGATGTGCTCGTCCATGACGGGCTGGTCGACCCCCGCGTGCTCGACATGGCTCCTGATACCGCCACGCGCATCTCGGTTGCCAAGAAGCGCGCACGGCATACGCTGCCGCAGGAAGGCATCAACGCGCTGCTGGTCGAACAGGCGCGCACCGGCGCCACCGTCGTCCGCGTGAAGGGCGGCGATCCGTTTGTCTTCGGGCGCGGCGGCGAGGAAGTCGAAGCACTGCGCGCCGCAGGTATTGCCGTCGAAGTCATCCCCGGCGTGTCCGCCGCGATCGGCTGTGCGGCCGAGGTACAGCTTCCCCTCACCCATCGCGACTGGTCAAGCGCGGTCAGCTTCGTCGCGGGCCAGTGCAAGGGGCTGTCCGATCAGGACTGGTCGGGCCTCGCGGGCAAGGGGCGCACGCTCGTCATCTATATGGGCGTAGCCACCGGCGCGGCGATCGCGGAAAAGCTGATCGGCGACGGCGTTGCACCGGAAATGCCGGTGGCGGTGCTCGAACGCGGCACGCTGCCCGGATCGCGCGCACTGCGGACGCTGCTCACCGATCTCGGCGACATGATGGCGCGCGAGGGCGTACGGAGCCCCGCCGTTATCGTCGTCGGCGAAGTCGCGCAGCTGGCGAACGCACAGGATAAACTTGCGGCCTGGGCGGCCGCGGCGGAGACATTTGCATGAAGCTTCTCACCGGAAACGACTTGAAAACCGGCGACGTGATCTGGTGGGCAGGCGGCGACTGGTCGCGCCATGTCGAGGACGCCGTAGATGTCGGCGACAAGGGCGAGACGCTTGCCGCGACCGAGGAAGCCGCGCGCCGGGTGAACGGCCCCTATGTGATCGACGCAGTAGCATCCGACACCGGCCCCCGCCCCGCACATATCAAGGAGCGCGTCCGCGCGCTCGGCCCCACGGTGCGGCTCGATCTCTCGCTCAAACCTGCCGACCCCAATGCCGGAAGCTGGGTGATATGAGTCGCGCCCTCCCCTCCGTTCGGTTCGAGCAGCTTCGAGCCCGGCCGAGAAGCGTCCGTCGAGAACCCTCGATACCGGACGTCTCGACTTCGGTTCTCGACAAGCTCGAACCTGCGCTCGAAGCAAACGGAATTTGATGCATGTACAAATACGACCAATATGACCAATCACTCGTCGAAGCGCGCGTCGCCGAATTCCGCGACCAGTGCGAACGGCGGCTGAAGGGCGAGATCACAGAGGATCAGTTCAAGCCGCTGCGGCTGATGAACGGCCTCTATCTCCAGCTTCACGCCTATATGCTGCGCGTCGCCATTCCCTATGGCACGCTCGACGGGCGCCAGATGCGGATGCTCGGCCATATCGCGCGCAAATATGATCGCGGATACGGCCATTTCACCACGCGCCAGAACATCCAGTATAACTGGATCAAGCTGGAGGATTGCGGAGACATTCTCGCCGATCTCGCGACGGTCGAAATGCATGCCATCCAGACCAGCGGCAATTGCATCCGCAACATCAGTTCGGACCAGTTCGCCGGCGCCGCCGCCGACGAAATCGCCGATCCGCGCCCCTGGGCGGAGCTGCTCCGGCAATGGTCGAGCTTCCACCCCGAATTCAGCTACTTGCCGCGCAAGTTCAAGATCGCGGTGATCGCCAGCGAGGAAGACCGCGCGGCGATGCGGCTGCACGATATCGGCATCCAGCTGGTCGAGAAAGACGGCGTTGTCGGCGCGCGTATCTTCGTCGGCGGCGGCATGGGCCGCACGCCGATGATCGCGCCCGAAATCAAGGACTTCGTGCCCTATGAAGACCTGCTGAGCTATCTCGAGGCGTGCCTGCGCGTCTACAACCGCTATGGCCGGCGCGACAATATGTACAAGGCGCGGATCAAGATCCTCGTCCACGAGATCGGCGCCGACGAATATCGCCGCCAGGTCGACGAGGAATTCGCGCATGTGAAGACGCTCGGCATGGATCCGCCGCGCGCCGAGCTGGAACGCATCGCGGCCTATTTCGCCGATCCGGCGTTCGATGCGAACGCTCCCGAGGAAATTGACCGCAGCGATCCCGATTTCGCACTGTGGGTCGACGCCAATGTGAAGGCGCACAAGCAGCCCGGCTATGCCTCGGTTACGATCAGCCTCAAGCCGATCGGCGGTATTCCGGGTGATGCTTCGGCCGACCAGATCGACCTGATGGCCGACCTTGCCGAGCAATATAGCTTCGACGAACTGCGCGTCACGCACAGCCAGAATATCGTGCTGCCGCATGTCAGGAAGGCCGATCTCTACGCGCTGTGGCAAAAGCTGCATGAAGCGGGGCTCGGCGAAGCCAATCTCGACATGATCAGCGATATCATCGCCTGCCCTGGCCTCGATTATTGCAGCCTTGCCAATGCCCGATCGATCCCGGTGGCGCAGAAGATCGCGACCCGCTTCGCCGATATCGGCCGTCAGCGCGAACTGGGCGAACTCAAGCTCAAGATTTCTGGATGCATCAATGCCTGCGGGCATCACCATGCCGGCCATATCGGTATTCTGGGCGTCGATCGGAAAGGCACCGAGAATTATCAGCTGCTGCTCGGCGGATCGGGTGCGGAGGATGTCAGCCTCGCAAAGATCACCGGCCCCGGTTTCGATGAGGACGGGATCGTCAACGCAGTGGAGAAAGTCACCGACGTCTATCTCGCCCAGCGCAGCGAAGGCGAACGCTTCGTCGACACTTACCGCCGCGTCGGCATGGATCCGTTCAAGGAGGCGCTTTATGGTTGACGCATTCACCACCGAAGGCGTGGTCGACAACGCGCTGCGCTTTCGCAACGATGAGCCGCACGAAGAACCAGCGGTGACTCTCGACGCATTTCTCGATCAGAGCAACGCAACGGCGGTCCGGCTCGAAACCGGCGAGGATGCGCGCGCGCTACTCCCCTATCTCGACCGTCTCCAGCTCGTCGAAGTGAGCTTCCCCAAATTCCGTGATGGCCGCGGCTATTCGGCGGCGCGTATCCTGCGGGAAGAAGGTTATACCGGCGAATTGCGTGCACAGGGCGACGTGCTGGTCGACCAGATCCCATATATGCGCCGCTGCGGCTTCGACAGTTTCGCGCCCGACAGGCCGGTGGACGAAGCCGTGCTGACGCGCGCGCTCGACCGCTACGATCACGTCTATCAGGGCGCGGCCGATGGCCGGATGCCCGTCTGGGAATTGCGTCATGGCTGAATCCGCTCGCCGCGTCATCGACCGTATCGATCCCGGCCCTCGCTGGACCGAGAGCGACGCGGTGCGCCTCAACAACATGTTCCGCGGCCGCGATACCGAAGAGATGCTGCGCGCGGTGATCGGCGATGCGATGCTCGGCGACGCTGCGGTCGTATCGTCCTTCGGCGCGGAATCGGCGGTGCTGCTGCATCTGATCGCATCGGTCGATCCGTCGGTGCCGGTGCTGTTCCTGGATACCGGCAAGCATTTCCCCGAAACACTCGCCTATCGCGACACGCTGGTCGCACGACTGGGCCTCACCGACTTCCGCAATCTCGAGCCCGATGCCGACGTACTCACCAAGAAGGACGAGACCGGGCTGCGCTGGTCCTATGATCCCGACGGCTGCTGCGAAATCCGCAAGGTGGTTCCGCTCGAAAAGGGGCTCGCGCCGTTCGACGCGAGCTTCACCGGGCGCAAGGCGTTTCAGGCATCGACGCGCAACGCGCTGCCGCGCTTTGAGCTCGATGGCGACCGCCTGAAGGTCAATCCACTCGCGACCTGGACCAGGGACGATCTCGAAGCCTATTTCGAGGCGCATGACCTGCCACGCCATCCGCTGGTGGCGCAGGGCTATCCCTCGATCGGCTGCGCGCCGTGCACCAGCAAGGTGAAGCCGGGCGAAGACCCGCGTGCGGGCCGCTGGCGCGGCTGGGACAAGACCGAGTGCGGCATCCATACGCCGGTCGACGACAACGACCCCGATCTGCCGGTCTTCTGAAGGCGCCCGGGCTTGCGCCGGAAGCTTTCCTGCCGGACAGTGCAGACAACGACAGCAGACGGAGACCGCAATGCGCCTGTTCGCCATGCTGGTCGCGGCAAGCACCGCGATCTTCGCCCCCGCCGCCTCGGCCGACCCCGAAATCCCGGTTGTCAGCGAGCGATTCCGTGAGGATGTGCCGATCCCGACCTTTCGCGCGGATGTCGGCTGGCCGAAGCTGCCCGATGACGTGATCCTGGGTCAGATGCCCGGCATCGCGGTAGATCGCGAGGACCATATCTGGGTGATCCACCGCCCCAATTCGCTGACTCCGCTCGAAGCCGGACTGGCGCAGGAGCCGCCGACCGCCGTATCCTGCTGCCGCCCGGCGGCGCATGTCCTGCGGTTCGATGCGACGGGCAATCTGGTGGCGAGCTGGGGCGGACCCGAACACGCACCGACGATCGACGGCATCAATCAATGGCCCGCCAATGTCCACGGCATCTATATCGATAACGACATGACCGTCTGGATCGCCGGCAATGGCGATGGCGACCATGTCGCGCTCAATTTCACCAGCGACGGCACATTCCTCCGCCAGATCGGCCGCCGCGAAGCGACCGGCGGCAATGACAGCGAAGCGCTGCTCGGGAACCCCGCGGATATCGCCGACAACGGCGCAAGCGTGCTGGTGGCGGACGGCTATATCAACAAGCGCATCGCGGCGTTCGACGCCGAAACGCTCGACTATCTGCGCGCCTGGGGCGCCTATGGCGGGACGCCCGACGCGCCGGTGCGCGAAGGAACGTTCGATCAGAGCCAAGCGACCAGCACCGGCGACGGCGGCGCCAATCCCGAATCGACCAGCTTCGGTGACATCGTCCATTGCGTGGTGCGCGGGCCGGACGATGAAATCTATGTCTGCGATCGCCGCAACAATCGGCTCCAGCTCTTCCGCGAAACCGGCGACGGCATCGAATTTGTCCGCGACGTGGTGATCGCCCCCGAGACCGGCGGCCTGCGTACCGCTTCGGACGTCGCCTTCTCGCCCGACGGCGCCTATCTCTATGTCGCCGACATGATGAACGCGAAGGTCTGGATCCTGCTGCGCGAAACGCATGAAGTGATCGGCAGCTTCGGACGGGTTGGCCGCTATCCGGGCCAGTTCTTCTGGCTGCACAGCGTCGATGTCGACAGCGAAGGCAATGTCTATACCAGCGAAGTCGGCACCGGGCGGCGCATCCAGCGCTTCGTCTTCACCGGACTCGAATAGCACGCACCCGCGATACCCGTCCGCAAGACTGGCATTCGCGTCGCGAACCCGGCAGAGGGGAAAACGGAGCGGGTGCAGGACCATGAGCGAACCGGCCGGGGATTTCGGCAGCTATGACTATATCGTCGTCGGGGGCGGCAGCGCCGGCTGCGTGCTCGCCAACCGGCTGAGCGAGGACCCGCGCAACCGCGTGCTGCTGATCGAAGCGGGCGGGCGCGACAATTATCACTGGATCCGCATCCCGGTCGGCTATCTCTATTGCATGGGCAATCCGCGCACCGACTGGTGCATGAAGACCGAGCCCGATGCGGGGCTCAACGGCCGCGCGCTCAACTATCCCCGCGGGCGGGTGCTTGGCGGCTGTTCGTCGATCAACGGCATGATCTACATGCGCGGACAGGCTGCCGATTATGACGGCTGGGCGCAGGCCGGAAACAGCGGCTGGAGCTGGAACGACGTCCTCCCCTTTTTCCGCAAGTCCGAGGATCATTATCGCGGCGCCGACGAGCATCATGGCGCGGGCGGTGAGTTGCGGATCGAGCAGCAGCGGCTGCGCTGGCAGATCCTCGAAGCGTTCCGCGCCGCCGCCGAACAATATGGCGTCCCCAAAATCGCAGACTTCAACACCGGCGACAATGAAGGCTCATCCTTCTTCGACGTGACGCAGCGCAAGGGATTTCGCTGGAGCACCGTCGACGCCTTCCTCCGCCCTGCCCTCCGCCGATCCAATCTGCGCGTCCAGACCAACGGCGTGGTCGAAGCCGTCACTTTCGACGGCAAGCGCGCAACGGGCGTGCGGCTGCGCGTCGGCAAGCGGCTGTGGGAAGCGCGCGCGAAGGGCGAGACGATCCTCGCGGCGGGTGCGGTCAACTCCCCCGCCATCCTGCAACGTTCGGGCATCGGCGATAGCGAACGGCTCGCGAGCCTCGGCATCGGCTCGGTCCATCACTTGCCGGGCGTTGGCGAGAATCTCCAGGATCATCTCCAGATACGCTGCGCCTACAAGGTACACGGCGTGCCGACGCTCAACGGCCGCGCGGCGAACTGGGTCGGCAAGGGACTGATCGGCCTCGAATATCTCGCGCGCCGCACGGGACCGATGGCGATGGCGCCGAGCCAGCTCGGCATGTTCGTCCGCTCGCACGGACGGTTCGCGACGCCCAATCTGGAGTATCACGTTCAGCCGCTCAGCCTCGCGGCGTTCGGCGGCGCGCTCGACCCCTTCCCCGCCTTCACCGCCAGCGTGTGCAATCTGCGCCCGCAAAGCCGGGGCACCATCACCATCGACAGCGCCGACCCGTTGCTGCCGCCGCGCATCCGACCCAATTATCTCTCCGAAGCCGAAGACGTCCGCGTGGCGGTCGAAGCCGTGAAGGTAACGCGCGCGATCGCCGCACAGCCCGCTCTCGCCCGTTACCGCCCGGAGGAATTCCGCCCCGGCCCGGCGATGCAGACGGACGAAGAGATCGCCGCAAGCGTCGGCGATATCTCGACCACCATCTTCCATCCGGTCGGCACCGCCGCGATGGGCACGGGAGCGCGTGCGGTGGTCGATCCCGAGCTGCGCGTGCATGGCATCGGCGGCCTGCGCGTCGTCGACGCGTCGATCATGCCCACCATCACGTCCGGCAACACCAATGCACCGGTGATCATGATCGCCGAAAAGGCGGCGGCCATGATCCTGTCCGCGCAATAGCGCCGATCACGGGCGGGCCCTTCGAACCCGCCCGGACTTTCGCCTATTCTGTATAGAGGTCGCGCAGCTTCTGAATGTCTGTCGGGGTCAGGCCCAGCTCCTGCTCGAAATAGCCCTCGACACTACCCGAACGCGCCTCGATTCCCGCGAAGCTCGCTTCGAGATAGTCGCGTTCGACACCCATCAGCGCCTGAATCACTTCCTCCGGCAGGCTGCGATAAAATGCCGCTTCGGGGCCGTCCTGACCGGACAGGTCCGCGGGTTTGAAATACTGATTCGACAGCAGATAATCCTCGAACACCGTCTCGCGCGGGACGCCCAGCGCCGTCAGCAGCAGCGCCGCCGCGACACCCGTACGGTCCTTGCCCGCCGAACAGTTGAACGCCAGCGGCGCATTGCCCGCCAGCAGTTCGGCGAACATCAGCTTATACTGGTCGGCAAACTGATAGGGCAGTTCGGCATAGGTTTCGGCGAAGGCTTCGCGCGCCTTCTCGCCGGTCACGTCGGGGCCGGTCAGCATGCCGACGATCGGCCCCATATCCATCGCATAGTCCTTGCTGTGGACGCGCGGCGCACCCTCTTCCGGCCAGGCGACCGGCGCCTTGGTCCGCTCGCGATTGTCGCGGAAATCGCTGACAACGACGATGCCGCGACGGCGCAGCTCAGCGAAGTCGGACGAAGTGAGCTTGTCCATCGCCCCCGAGCGATAGAGCATACCCCACTTCACTGTCCGCCCGTCCTGCGTTTCATAGCCGCCAAGGTCGCGGAAATTCTGGCCGCCCTCCAGCGGAACGACGCGTTGATGCTGCGCCGGCGCATCCTGCGCCATCGCGACCGGCGTGGTGGCGATCAGGCCGGTCGCCGGCGCCGCGAGTGCCAGAGCGACAAGCGCCCTGGCGATCGGGTTTCCAAATTTCATATTCTGCCTCTCCTCAATAATTCACGCGCACGCCGAACAGGAAGCGGCGGCCGATCTGTTCCACTTCGCTGGGCCGATCGACACTGCCTTCGTAAGCGACGTAGGTTTCGTCCGTCAGATTGTTGAGATCGGCGAACAGCGTGAAGTTCGGCGTCAGTGCGTAACGCAGCGCGACGTCGAGATTGCCGTAGCCCTTGCGATATTCGTCGCCGCCCGAACCCAGGCCGAGCCCGCCGAGCGTATCGGGCCAGTCGTCGCGCCACTGATAGCTGACGCGCGCCGAGATGCCGTACTTCTCATAGAAGAGCGATGCATTGACCACCGTCTTCGACGTGCCCGGGAACGGCACGTCCTGACGCGAGGGCGTATCGAAGCTGCCGTCGAGAAGCGCGATATTGCCCTGGAAACCGAAGCCCGAAAGCGCGCCGGGAAGGAAATCCCATTGCTGGAGATAGGAAAGCTCGACGCCGTAGAGCTTGCCGTTACTGCCGTTGAAGCTCGACACGAAACGATAGCCGGTGCGATCGATCCCGGGGCTGTCATACGTATCGTCGGTGATCACGTCCTGGCTGTCGTACAGGACATTGTCGACCCAGCGATAAAAGCCGCTGATCGAGATCACGCCCGCGCCGGAGAGATAATATTCGAGCGACGCGTCGGTGCCCCAGGTATATTCCGGGCGAAGCAGCGGATTGCCGCCGCTCACCGTACCCGGCGTGGTCACGTCGCTGATCGAGGCGCCGGTGCGGATCTGGCCGAAACTCGGGCGCGCCGTGCCGCGCTGACCCGAAATGCGGAACACCAGATCCTGCGTCAGATCGAATTTGGCATTAACCGACGGGAAGATGTCAGTCGCGGTGAAATCCACCGAGAGCGGCGCCGGTACGCCGCTGTCGTCGACGATGAAGCCGTGGCTGGTGCGGGCGTAATGCTCGACCCGTGCACCCGCGACGACCTGTCCGGTGCCGAATTCCCACTTCGCCATCGCATAGCCGGCAAGCAATTGCTCTTCGATGTCATAGAGATTGACCGCAGGCACGTTATCCGCCGGATCGTACAGGCCGGCGGCCTCAAGCGCGACAAGGCCGTTCTCGAAATCGGTGCGGAATCCCTTGTTGTCGAGATAGGTCAGGTCGAAGCCGCGCGGAAAATTCGATTCCCAGGCTTCGCCGGTGACATAGTCGGCCGGGTTGATCGTCATGCCGACCGCCGGGAGATAGGCCGTCAGAAGCACGGCATTGCTCTGCGCGATCGTGTTGCCGCTGATCGCCCGGTCGTCATACTGGACACCGGCCTTCACCGTGACGGCTTCGAACTCGCGGACGAAGTCTGCCTTGGCGACATAGCTGTCCGAAAAGGTATCGCTCACGATCGGCAGGCCGATGACGAAATCGAATGCGCTTTGATCGAGCGCGGTCAGTGCCGTTCCGCGCGCATAGCTGCCCGGCGTGGCGCCCGGGACCGTCGTGTAAAGCTGGGCGATCGGGAAATTCGGATCGGACAGGTCATAGGTCATCGACGGGCGCAGCAGCGGATTGAACTGCTGGTTTTCGAGGATCAGCGGCAGATAGGTGGTGTTCTCGGTGCGCGTATAGTTGAGGCGCAGCTTCGCCCGCCAGTCATCGCCTTCGACGTCGCCGCCGATCGTCGCGATATAGTTGCGCGTGCGATACTCACCATATTCGGCCGTCGAGCGAACCGGAACGCCGATCAGGTCGCCGCCGGTCGGCGTGCGTGTTCCGCCCAGCGCATTGGCGAGCTGGAAGGTGTACATGTTGCGCTCTTCGTCGTCGCTGAAATCGGAATAGACGAAGTTGGCGAACACCCGCGACTGCGTATCCGGGTGCCACTCCACACCCGCGGTCGCGCCGTTATTCTCGCGCACCAGCTTGTAGCTGCGCACGTCATAGCTATCGAGCAGATCGCCAGTATAGCCGAATTCGCGATTGTCGGTGGTCTGATGGCGGCGATAGTGCGAGCCGCCGATCACGAAGCCGATGCTGTCGTTCGACCAGGAGAGCCGCGCCGATCCCTGACGCTGCTCGCCGCCGCCCAGTTCCATCCAGCCATAGCCGAGGTCCGCCTGCACGGCGAGGCCGCTCTGTTCGAACGGCGAATAGGTCCGCAGGTCGATCTGCGCGACAACCGCTTCAGCGGGAAGATCCGGGGTGAGCGACTTGTTCACCGCGATCGAATCGAGAATGACCGCCGGCACCGCATCGAACCGGAAGGCGCGCGTATTGCCGCCTTCGTCGACGCCGATCACCGGCACACCGTCGAACGACACGCTGGTCCAGCGATTGGGCGCGCCGCGGACCTGGATATAGCGTTCCTGCCCCTGGTCGCGCTGCACCGCCACGGCGGGAAGCCGCGCCAGCGCCGCCGCCGAATTCTGGTCCGGGAAACGGCCGACCGTGTCCGACGCGATGATGTTCACGAGATTGTCGGCATTGCGCTGCTGCTCGAGCGCGGCTTCCTGGGCATCGAGGATCGGTGCGAAGACAGTGATTTCCTCTCCCTCGATCGGTTCCGCCTCACTCTGCTGCGCCGATGCCGGCTGTGCGGCGATGGCGAGGAACAGGGCACTTCCAGCCAGCAACCACTGGCGACTACGCTTGCTGCAATAGGTGTTCACAATCTTCCCCCGACAATGAGTCGGCGGCCAATTAGAACGATTGTATGTCAGCTGAAGAACAGTTGTATTGCATCGGCGCGTCGTATCAAGGTCGAAATTGTGACTGTTGCCCCCGGATCGGCGCTGCGCCATGAGTCCTCGAGTGGAGAGGATCGGGAAAACCCGCCAGCGGCCGAGACATAGCCGGACAGCGGGAGCCGATGACGCCTGAAGGATTGCGCTGCATGCAACTGGCCAATGAAGACGCGCTGGCAAAAAATGATCGCCTGGTCGGGGCGATGATCGACTCGCTGGAAACGGAAGGCCATGCCGCCGTTTCCGCACGCTCGCTTGCACTGACGGCGGGAACCCCCGTCTCGAGCATCTACTATCACTTCGGAAATCTGGAACAGTTGTCGCACGCCACGTTCCGTGAAATTCTCGCGCGCACCGCCCGCTGGATGCAGGATCAGCTGACGCAGCTTCCGATCAAGAACGCCGATCCGCGCGCGCTGGCCCCGGTGATGGCCGCCGTGATCGACGATTGGTGCACCGACCAGCGCGCACTCGCCTTTGGCTGGCGCGAATGCCAGCTGCTCGCCGGACGCAATCCGGCCTATCTGATCTACTGCCGCGAATGGACCGAGCTCTGGTCGCATTTCTGGAGGGATATCTGCGCGCGGTGCGGGATGGCGGATGCCGGCACGCTGACTGCGCAATATTGCGAGGGTGAGAGCCTGTTACACCTCATCCGCTGGCGGCGCGCGATCGATCGCGCCTGTCTGACCGAAAGCTGCGAAGGCTGGGTTCGCTGGATGCACGGCTCGCTTGCCGCCGAAGGCCCCTGGCGGCGTTTCGCACGCGAGGAGGCCGAGCGCACCCGCCCCCAAACGCAGCCTCTCGACGCAGCCGGCGAAGCAATCGCATACGCCGCGGCGGACCTGGTGGCCGAAGGCGGACTTGGCAATCTGACGCACCGCGCCGTGGCCGCGCGCGCCGATGTGACGCTCGGGTTCGTCTCCTACAAGTTTCGCACGCGCGATGCGCTGCTCCGCGCCGCCTTCGATGCCATTTACCGCCGCGTTGTGCCGCCTGAATCTTCAACTGCCTGGCAGCCTCACCAGGCCGGCCTCTGGTCCGACCAGCCGCATGATGGTGAGGCCCCCGAACCGATGCTGCGCGCGATTGATGACATGATCGTCGCGGCGGCGCGCGATTCGAACCTGGCCATCTTCGCCAGCCAGCTACGCTATTTGCGCGGCCAGACGAGCGGACGGGTCCTGGCGGCGAAACTGGAACGCCCGGTCTCCCCGCTCGACGCCGCGCTGTTTTCCTCGCTGGGCATGGGGCAGGCACGCGCGCTGATCGGCACCAGCGCGGCAGAGCAATATCGCACGCGGGAGGAAAATCTCGACATCATCCTCGAACGGATCGGCGGCTGATCGGGCTCAATAGCCGTCGGGCACCATATCGCTGAACTTGGTGTACTGACGGTCGAAACGCAGATCGACTGCGCCGGTCGCGCCGTGGCGTTGCTTGGCCACGATCACCGTCGCCTTGTTGGCGACGCGCAGCTGTTCGTCCTGCCATGCCTGATATTTGGTGATTTCGTCCGCGCTCGAATTGCCGTCGGGCGCGCGCGGCATCTTGAAATCGTGATAATATTCCTCGCGATAGATGAAGAGGACGATGTCAGCGTCCTGCTCGATCGATCCCGATTCGCGAAGGTCGGCCAGCTGCGGGCGCTTGTCCTCGCGGCTTTCCACCGCACGGCTGAGCTGCGAGAGCGCCACCACCGGCACGTCGAGTTCCTTGGCAAGCGTCTTGAGCCCGCGGCTGATTTCGGAGATTTCCTGAACGCGGTTCTCACCCGAATGGCGGCCGCTGCCCTGCAGAAGCTGCAGATAGTCGACGATGATCATGCCGATCTTGTGCTGGCGTTTCATCCGCCGCGCGCGGGTACGCAACGCCGCGATGGTGAGGCCCGGCGTATCATCGATGAAATAGGGCAGTTTTTCGAGATCCGCGGCGGCGCGCGCGAAGCGCTGAAACTCGCTGGGGTTGATGTTGCCCGTACGCAGCTTGTCCGAAGGGATCTGCGACTGTTCGGAAAGGATACGGCCGGCGAGCTGGTCGGCCGACATTTCGAGGCTGAAGAACGCCGTCGGCGCGCCGATCGTCTTGTCCTCGGCAATCCCGGCTTCCATGTCGTCCATCCAGCGCTTGGCCGCGTTGAATGCGATGTTCGAAGCAAGCGAGCTCTTCCCCATCGCCGGGCGGGCAGCGAGGATGATCAGGTCCGACCGGTTGAACCCGCCCATCATCGCGTTGAGATCGGCAAAACCCGTGGTGATCCCGGAAACGCTGCCGCCCGAATTCATTGCGCGTTCGGTGTTGCGCACCGCCATCGCGGCCGAGCGCGTAAAGCTCTTCGCCCCGCCCTCGGTCTCGCCCTTTTCGGCGACTTCATAAAGCCGCAATTCGGCGTCTTCGATCTGCTTGGACGGATTGATGTCCTCGCTGGTGTCGAGCGCCGATTCGACCATATCGCGCCCCACCGTCACCAGCGCGCGAAGCATGGCGAGATCATAAATCTGGTCGGCGAATGCCTTGGCACCGATCAGGCTCGCCGGATTGGCGGTAAGCTGCGCCAGATAGGCGGTGCCGCCGACCTGTTTCAGCCCCTCGTCCGCAGCGAATAACGGGCGCAGCGTCACCGGATTGGCGAGCCGGTTGTCACCCACCAGCATCACGATCTGCTCGAAAATCCGCCCGTGCAGCGGCTCGTAGAAATGCTCGGGCCGGATGCGCTGCATCACATCCTCTGCGACTCGGTTATCGATCATCATCGCGCCCAGCAGCGCGGCTTCCGCCTCGACATTCTGGGGCAGCGTCGTGCCGTCCTCGGCATCCGCCGTGGGCAGTGGGATGGGTTGTGCCATTGCGCCAGTCTCGCGCAATCATTGCCCGGCATCAATCCTCCGGGCTTGTGGAAAGCGATGATTACCCCGATAGCTGCGCTGGACATGGCCGATACGCGCATCATCGAAGTCTCGCTCGACGAAGGGAGCATCATACGCCGCTCCGACGATATCGAGCAGGAGCGGCGCGTGGCCATTCGCGACCTGCTCGAGCATAATCACTTCGCCCCGCAGCGCGATCATGCCGACGGCTACAAGGGCCCCTACCGCATCCATCTGCGGGTCGAGGAAGGCCGGCTGGTGATCGATATCCTGCGCGACGACGGCAGCCATCTCGAAACGCATGTTCTCGGCCTTGCGCGCTTTCGCAGGCCGATTCGCGAATATTTCGCGATCTGCGATTCCTATTATCGCGCGCTGCGCGATGCCACGCCGCAGCAGATCGAGACCGTCGACATGGCACGGAGGGGCGTTCACAACGAAGCCTCGGAAATGCTCAAGGAGCGGCTGGAGAGCAAGATCGATGTCGATTTCGACACGGCCCGGCGGCTGTTCACGCTGATCTGCGTGCTTCACATCAAGGGCTGAGCCGTTGATCGCGCCGCGCATCCTCGCCCGGCGGTTTCGGATCATGGCGGGCGTGGCGCTCGCGCTGGCGCTGATCGGCCTGCTCGCCTCGCTCTTCGCGATCACCTGGCGGCCCGACATACGCGATTTCCCCGTCCAGGGAGTCGATATCGACGAGACCCAGGGATCGACACACTGGTTCGCACTCAAAGCCGCCGGAGCCCGTTTCGGCTATGCCCGCGCAACGATCGGGGCGGACCGGCACGACTCGCGTTTCGAAACGCATTGGCAGGGCATGTACGAGGCGGGCATCGCTCGTGGCGCGATCCACGTCTTCTCGCTTTGCCAGCTTTCCTCCGATCAGGCGTCGAATTTCGTCACCACGGTACCGCGCCACGGCGACCAGCTTCCCGCCGCCGTCGATCTGGATTTCCGCGACGATTGCCCTGCCCACCCGGATCGACGCGTGGTCCTCACCGAGCTGCACCTGCTGCTGGCCGCCATCGAGCGCCATCTCGGCAAGTCCCCGGTGCTGCGCGTCTCGCGGCGTTTCGAAGAGCGCTACGGCGTCAGCCGGGCCTTTCCGAACCGGCTATGGGCCGTACAGAGCTTTTTTCCACCCGACTATCTGGCGCGACGCTGGACGCTGTGGCAGGCGACAACGATCCGCCGCGTCAAAGGGGCGGGCGGCACGATCAACTGGAATGTGATAGCCCCCGCGCCATGACCGAAACGCCCGATACCGCCGAACTCATCGCCGCCGCGCGTGCGGCCGCCGTTAACGCGCACGCCCCCTATTCGCGTTTCGCGGTAGGCGCGGCGCTGTTGATGCGGGACGGCAGCGTGCTGACTGGCACCAATTTCGAAAATGCCAGCTACGGCCTGTCGCTCTGCGCCGAAACGGTCGCGGTGGCGGCAGCCAATGCGCAGGGCCGGCTGCGCGAAATCGTTGCGGTGGCGGTTACGGGCGGCGCGATGGACGAAGCCGGTAGGATGCGCGGCGATGCCGTTGTCAGCCCCTGCGGGCGGTGCCGCCAGGTGCTCAACGAAGTGGCGCAGCTCGCCGGACTCGACCTGCCGATCCACTGCGCAGCGGCAGAGGGCGATGCTGTTGCGACCTATCGCCTGTCGGAACTGCTTCCGCACGCCTTTGGTCCGGCGGATCTTGGAATCTTCTGAGCCGCGCTGATTGCGGCACCCAAACGACAGCCCCCGGACTGTACGGTCGTATAGTTGTGGTTTTCAGAATTCTATATAGCCTCCTCAAATGCGCGATCAGAAAAAGTCGAAGTGCTTTAGCGGGTAGCGGCGCGCATTCGTAATTATTCCGAACGTTGAACACATTTTTTTCTGAACACTGTTCGGAAAAGGAGGAATCATGTCCGCAGAGATCAAACCCATTTCGCAATCATCGACAATTTCGTCGGGAACCACGCCGGGGATCGGCGACAACTGGTCGCGCGTAGCAGCAAGAGGAAAAGGCGCTGCGATCATCTGGCGATCCGGCCCGGAGCCGGAACTGAGCAAGATCGGATTTCGCCTGTGCGACGATCAAGGCGCCCCGGCCGGTGACATCGCCTTCCTCACTGATACGGGAAATTTCGGATTTCCCGTCCTCGCGCGCCTGAGCGACGGACGGTTGGCAGCCGCCTGGTCTGCTGCGGACAAGATCCAAGCCTGCATCATCCTCGAGAACGGCGAGGTCAATGTCGACACCTTCACCCTGCCGATCCCCGAGGGCACTGCCGCGTACCCCGGAGTGGCCGCCGGCGCCAACGGCGACATTGTGTTCTGCTGGCTGCAGCGGCTCGAATCGGAAAGCTCCGTCTATGCCTGCCGCTATTCCGCGACGACGGGCCAGTGCAGCGATGCGACCCGCGTAGCAGAAAATGTCGTTTCCGGGTCTCGCCCGCAGATCGACAGCTTCACTGACGGAACCGCGGTTCTGGCCTGGGAACAGCCCGGCGATGACGGGAACGAGATTCAACTGCGCATCATTTCGTCGTCGCAGTCGCTCGATAAGGGCACGGCGATCACGCCATCCGGCAACGGCTGCTACGCCCCCAACATCGCCTGCCTCTCCGATCAGAATCTCGCGGTCAGCTGGTGCAGCAACCGTCATACCGAAGGTACCGACTGGTGGGACACCTTCACCATTTCCGCCGCAAAATATGACAAGAACGGAAAGGTCGTGGGTTCGACGATAGCGACGGATTCCGGCAATACCGCGGTTTACGACGGCGCATCGATTACCGATGTCGGCAACGGGGCCTATATGCTCACCTGGACCGCCGAAATCGCTCCGCCGGAAACCAGGACGGGAATGACCGTGGCGCTGGTGTCATCCGACAACTCGTTCGCGATCCTGCAGCAGGTGCTGGTCAAGGGGCACGCAATCCTGCCCCGGGGAACCATGCTGAAGCCGGACGCGGTCATCCTGACATGGTCGCAAGGCATTGGCGGCCGTACGGGCCAGGTTCGCGCGCAGGGCTTCACCGTGAGCCTGACCGACGCCGGAAAGACCGAAACACTGGCGATGGCCGACTGAGCCTGCGAGCCCAAGTCGCGCGGCGAGGTTTTGGTCCGTTTCCGGCCCTGTCTCGCCGCGCACTTGCGCAAACCGGCTTCGACGCCGACTGCTAGCCGGTGTAGGTCACCTTCTTCACTGCCTTGACGACGCTTTCGGCGTCGACCAGCGCCATCTTCTCCAGATTGGCGGCATAGGGCAGCGGCACATCGGCATTGGTTACGCGAAGCACCGGCGCATCGAGATCGTCAAAGCCTTCTTCCATCGCGATCGTCGTGATCTCGCTGGCGATCGAGCAGGTCGGCCAGCCTTCCTCGACCACGACCATGCGGTTGGTCTTCTTCAGGCTCGCGAGCACTGTCTCCTTGTCGAGCGGACGCAGCGTGCGCAAGTCGACGACTTCCGCCTCGATCCCCTCGCCCGCCAGTGTCTCGGCAGCCTCCAGCGCGACACCGACGCCGATCGAATAGGAGACGAGCGTCACGTCGCCGCCCGGTCGCACGATCC